>JADMJJ010000105.1 GCA_018780645.1 Burkholderiaceae bacterium | reverse complement strand
GGATGCGGATTGACCAGGGCACGTTTCTGACAATCGCACTATTGGACAAACTCGTCACTCAGCTCTTCGCCGAGCTGTCATCCAGCGCAAGCTGATATCAGGTTTGCCTTTTCCTGCCGCGCGGACCCGTATGCAGGAGATGGTTGGATCGATGCGGGTGTCCCTGCAATGCCTCGGACCGGATGAACAAGCATGTGCTGCTGCAGTCAAGCTTTCGCTCAAGCGGAACGATGTTTGCCGGCAAGAAAGTCGCTGCGGGCAGCAGGCGACATCTCCGTCGCCAGTCACCGCCCATCAATTCGATACGTCTCTTTTTTGTTTCAGCGATCGATGCCAAATCGGCCCAGAAAATCTCGCGTCGTCCAGCCAAGATTTCCGTACTTTTTCCGTACCGCCGAAAAAAAAGCACCTAGCGTTTCCGCTAAGTGCTTGATTTTCCTACCGATTTTGGTAGGCGCGATTGGACTCGAACCAACGACCCCCACCATGTCAAGGTGGTGCTCTAACCAGCTGAGCTACGCGCCTAAGAGCCTCGCAGTATATATCGAATTTCTGCAGCTGCGCAAGCTTGTCGCGAAATCATTTTCGGCGGGCGCCGCGCACGCCATTGACCTGGCAGACGACGCGCAGCACCTGCTGCAGCCGGGCCGAGTCGGCGACCTCGACGGTGAAGGTCATCCAGGCGGTGTCGCCCTTGGCGCCGCGCGTGGCCTTCATCGACTGGGTGTTGACGCTGGTGACGTTCATCTTCTCCTTGGCGAAGACATCGAGCACATCGCGCAACAGGCCCTGGCGGTCGGTGGACTCGACCATCACGTCGACCGGATAGACGCTGGGCGCCGCGGCATTGTTCGCGCCCCAGGTGACGGGGATCTGCCGCTCGGGCGCTGTGCGCGCCATCTGGCGGAAGTTGCTGCAGTCGATGCGGTGTATGGCCACACCCTTGCCGCGGGTCACATAGCCGCCGATCGCATCGGGCGGTGCCGGCCGGCAGCAGCGCGCGAGACTCGTCAGCAGCGAATCGACGCCGACCACCAGCACGCCGCCCTTGGGCGCAGCGCCACCGGTGCCGGGCCTTGAGTAGCGCTTGGCCAGCCACTCGTCCTCCGGCTGCACCGGCTCGACCGGGCGCAACAGGGTCTCGATATTGCGCAGCGAGAACTCGTCCTTGCCGACGACCTCGAACAGCGCGTCGGCGCTCTTGAAGCCCAGCTGCGAGGCCAGGTCTTCGAGCTTGACTGCAGTCTTGCCCTCGCGCTGCAGCAGCTTCTCGACCAGCTCGCGGCCCTTGGCCACCGTCTGCGCCTGGGCCAGCGCATTGAACCAGGCCCGCACCTTGGCCTTGGAACGCTGGCTCTGCAGATAGCCCAGCTCGGCATTGAGCCAGTCCAGCGACGGGCCGCCCTCCTTGATGGCGATGACCTCCACCGTCTGGCCACTTTTCAATGGTGTGTTCAGCGGCACCATCGCGCCATCGACCTTGGCGCCGCGGCAGCGGTGGCCCAGATCGGTGTGCAGCGCGTAGGCGAAGTCGATAGGCGTGGCGTTGGCGGCCAGTTCGACGATGGTGGCCTGCGGCGTGAACACGTAGATGCGCTCATCGAACACCGCCGGTGCGCCGCCGGTCTGTCCGGCGTCGGACTCGACGAAGTCCCGCTCCCAGGCCAGCAGCTGGCGCAGCACGGCCTTGCGCGCCTGGGCCACCTGCTCCTCGAAGTCGCCCACCGCGCTGACGCCGGCGTACCCCTTGGCGCCCGCCTCCTTGTAGGCCCAGTGCGCGGCCACGCCGTGTTCCGCGTGTTCGTGCATCGCGCGGGTGCGGATCTGCACCTCCATCGGCCGCTCCTGGGCGTCCAGCACCACCGTGTGCAGCGACTGATAGCCGTTGGGCTTGGGCTTGGCAATGTAGTCGTCGAACTCGCCGGCCACCGGCTTGTAGTGCTCGTGCAGATGGCTCAGCACGGCATAGCAGTCGCGCAGCTCTGGCACGATCACACGCAGCGCGCGCAGGTCGAACACGCGCTCGATGTTCAGGCCCTTGCCCTGCATCTTCTTCCAGATGCTGTACAGATGCTTGGGCCGGCCCTGCACCTCAGCGGCAATGCCCTGGGCCTTCAGCTCGTCCTGCAAGGCGCAGCGCGCGCCCTCCACCCCCTGCGCGCGCTCGATGCGCTTCTCGTCCAGCGAACCGGCGACGCGGCGGTAGTTCTCCGGGTCGAGGAAGCGGAAGGACAGGTCCTCGATCTCCCACTTGATCTGCCAGATGCCCAGGCGGTTGGCCAGCGGTGCGAACACCTGCAGCGATTCACGCGCCAGCGCCTTCGGGCATTCGGTCTTGGTGGCGGCAAAGAAGCGAAGCGTCTGCAGCCGCGAGGCCAGGCGCAGCAGCACCACGCGCAGATCCCGTGAGAAGGCCAGCAGCATCTTGCGCACGCGCTCGGTCTGCACCGCCTTCTGTTCCTCGCCGACCTGGGCCTCGCGCGCGGCGCGCTGGATCTGCACCAGCTTGCGCGTGTGCGTCACCAGGCTGGCATAGGACTCGCCGAAGGCCTTGCTGACCACCTCTTCCGGCTTGGCCAGATAGTCGCCCGCATAGACCAGGTAGGAGGCAGCGCGCATCGACGGCGCCGCGCCTATGGACAGCAGTATCTCGGACACGCCATCGGCATGGGACAGGGCCTCCTCGCCGGTGTCCAGCATCTCGCCACCTAGCAGAGGCTCGGCAAAGGCACGCGCGCGCTCCAGCGGTGAGGCTTCGCCGGCAGGCCCGGGGCCGCTGGCCTCCAGCAGCGCAACGATGGGGGCGGCAGTCTCGGGACGTGCCGCAAGTTCAGTCTTCATTCAGGAAATCTTGCACCACTTGGATTTGTTCGTCGGCCACCAGCGTCGGCGCATGGCCCACGCCGGCAAACTCGTGCAGCCGCACCCTGGGACCGCGCTGCGTCATCGCCTGGGCGGTGACCGCGGACAACAGATCGGAGTCTGCGCCACGCAGCAGCAGGGTCGGCTGGCGCAGCGCGTCATAGGCCTGCCACAGCGCCGCCTCGCCGGCCGCCGCCAGCTCCGGCGTGACGCCGCGAAAGGGCACGGCGATCTGCGGGTCGTAGTGCAGCTTCAGACCTGTCCCTTCCGCCCTGAACATGGGCTTTGACAGGGCCAGCCACTGCTCGGGCGTGTGCGGGCCGAAGCTCTGCGAGATTGTCCACAGATAGGCAGCGCCCTGCTCAATCGAGTCCACCTGCAGCGGCATGCCCAGATAGGTGCCGATGCGCTGCAAGGCCTGGTACTGGATCGCCGGGCCGACATCATTGAGCACCAGCCGGCGCACCGGGGACTGCGGCAGTGCCGCGAGGCCCAGGCCGATCAGCCCGCCCATCGAGGTGCCCAGCCAGTCCACCTGGGCCACATCGAGCCGCGCCAGCAGGGTCACCATATCGGCCACATAGGCCGGGATCTGGTAGCCCTGCGGATGGGCCAGCCAGTCCGACTGGCCGCGCCCGACCACATCGGGGCAGACCACCCGGTAGCGACCGCTCAGGCGCTGAGCCAGGGTGTCGAAATCGCGCCCCTGCCGGGCCAGGCCGTGCACACAGACCAACACCCTCGGGTTGCCGCGCTCGCCCCACTCCCAGTACGCCATGCGGTGCAGGCCGGAAGCACCCAGACATTGCACATTGTTCAGCCTCGGTTCCGCCATGATGTGATCCTTCTTTGATAATGGATCGTAGCAACCCTTAGGAGTACTGACATGTTGAAAGGTAAATGCGCCTTGGTGACCGGCTCGACCAGCGGCATCGGCCTGGGCATCGCTTTGAGCCTGGCCCGCCAGGGCGCGAACGTCGTGCTCAACGGTTTTGGTGACGTCGAGGCGCCCAAGGCCGAGGTCGCTGCGCTGGGCAAAGATCATGGAATTCGGGTGGGCTACCACAGCGCCGACATGAGCAAGCCGGCCGAGATCGAGGCCTTGATGGCCTATGCCCAGGCCGAATTCGGCGGTGTGGACATCCTGGTCAACAACGCCGGCATCCAGTATGTGGCGCCGGTGGAGGACTTTCCGGTGGAGCGCTGGGACGCCATCATCGCCATCAACCTGAGCTCGGCCTTCCACACCACCCGCCTCGCCGTGCCGGGCATGCTGGCCAAGGGCTGGGGTCGCATCATCAACGTCGCCTCGGCCCATGGCCTGGTGGCCTCGGCGCAGAAGTCGGCCTATGTGGCCGCCAAGCATGGCCTGGTGGGTTTCACCAAGTCGGTGGCGCTGGAGACGGCCACCAGCGGCATCACCGTCAACGCCATCTGCCCCGGCTGGGTGCTGACGCCGCTGGTGCAAAAGCAGGTGGACGCCCGCGCCGCCGCCGAGGGCGTTGATGGCGAGGAGGCCAAGAAGCGCATGCTGGCCGAGAAGCAGCCCTCGCTGCAGTTCACCACGCCCGATGAGCTCGGTGAACTGAGCGTGTTCCTGTGCTCCGCAGCCGCCAACAACGTCCGCGGCCAGGCCTGGGCGATGGATGGCGGCTGGACCGCCCAGTAACCTGGGTTACTTGGTCATCTGGACCGTGCCGTTGACAGACACCGTGACCGTGGCCTTGCCAGCCTCCACCGGCAAAGCCTCGTCGGCCGATGCCCCCATGGTCTTCATGCGGGGCGAGGCCATGGCCGCGTAGCGCATCGGCTCGTCGCCGCTGATGCTGATCTCGGCGATGCCATAGCCGGTGTAGCCGAACTGTTTCGCGTAGTCGGCCGCCTTGGCGCGGTAGCGGGCAATCGCCTGGGCCGAGACTTCGGCCTCGGCGCGCTCGCGCTGCTCGCGCGACAGGTTGTAGCCCACGCGTGCAATCGTCATCGTGTTGATGCGCCCGGTCAGCTGGGCGATGGCCGGGGCATCCTTGCCCTCGACCAAGAGCTCGGCCGTGCCCTGCCAGCCGGTGATGCCGCCCTTGCTGCTGTAGCGCGGATAGAGCGAGAAATTGCCGGTCTGCACCTCCACCAGGCCCGGCTTGGCGGCCTTCTTGGCCTCGGCCAGGGCCGCATCCAGCGCCTGCTTCAGGCCTGACTGGACGGTGGCCGCATCCGCGCCCTCGCGGGTGGTGCTGAAGGCCACGGCCAGCACATCGCGGGTCACCTCCACCGAGGCGCTGGCGGTGAGACTCAGCAGATCGCGGCGCGGCGGCTCGGCGGCCTGGGCAGCGGCGCACAGCGCCATCGAAAGCAAGGCAACCGTCTTTTTCATCGTCAAAACTCCCTGAAATCCGTAACAACGCAGTTTGGCCCCCGAGGGTAACGCTCAAAGCGCAAGATTTGTAACCGGAGGTCAGTTACAAACTCAAGACCGGCAAAGCTCGCCACAATGGCGCTGTTACAAATTCCGAGGCCTGCCATGAGCACCGCTGCACCCGCCCGCCCTAACCGCATTGCCGTCGTCGATGACGATGCGCGCATCCGCGACCTGCTGCGCCGCTATCTGACGCAGGAAGGCTTCGAGGTCCTGCTGGCCGAGGACGGCAAATCGCTGAACAAGCTGCTGACCCGCGAGAACGTCGATCTGATCGTCCTCGACCTGATGCTCCCCGGCGAAGACGGCCTGTCGATCTGCCGCCGCCTGCGCGCTGCCAATGACCTGACGCCCATCATCATGCTCACCGCCAAGGTCGAGGAGGTGGACCGCATCGTCGGCCTCGAGGTCGGTGCCGACGACTATATGCCCAAGCCCTTCAACCCGCGCGAACTGCTGGCCCGCATACACGCCGTGCTGCGCCGCCGCCCCACGCTGGAGGCCCCCGGCGCGCCGACCAAGGAGGCGATGACGGTCAGCTTCGGCCCCTTCGAGTTCGATCTGGCCCAACGCCGCCTGACCAAGGATGGCGAGCAGCTGCAGCTGACCACCGGCGAGTTCTCCATGCTCAAGGCCCTGGTTCGTCACCCGCGCCAGCCGCTCTCGCGCGACAAGCTTGCCCAGCTGGCGCGGGGCCGCGAGTTCGAGCCCTTCGACCGCAGCCTGGACGTGCAGATCTCGCGCCTGCGCAAGATGCTGGAGCCCGACCCGACCCAGCCGCGCTATATCCAAACCGTCTGGGGCGTGGGCTATGTCTTCGTGCCGGATGGTACGTCCTGACCCCCGCGGTGGCCGCGCACGCGGCCAGGCTTGAGGCATCATCGCTCCGATGTCCGTGAGCAAACTCGCCCTCAGTCTGTTCTGGCGCACCTTCTTCCTGCTGGCCATGCTGCTGGCCGGTGGCGTGTTCGCCTGGGTGCAGACCTTTCGTGCCCTGGAAGCCGAGCCGCGTGCCTTGCAGTCGGCCCAGCAGCTGGCCAGCCTGGTCAATCTGACCCGCGGCGCCCTGCTGCAGACAGACGGCATCAACCGCATCGCCATGGTCAAGACGATGTCGGACGAGGACACGGTCAAGGTGCTGCCGCGCGAAAAGGGCGACCGCTGGATCGCCTATGAGTCCGACACCTTCACCCGCAGCATTGCCGACGGCCTGCGCGCCCAGCTGGGCCCGGGCACCGTGGTGGCCAAGAACGTCAATGACCAGCCCGGCCTGTGGGTGGGATTCAATATCGACACCGACCCGTTCTGGCTGCGCACCGACCTGGCCCGTGTGCAGCCGGTGAGCCTGGAGATATGGGGGCCCTGGGTGGCGATCGCGCTGATCGCCACCATTCTCGGCTCGGTGGGCATTGCCCGGCTGATCAACGAGCCGCTGCGCGAGCTCAGCTCGGCCGCCAGCCGCATCCGCGACGGCGAGTACGACTCGCGCCTGGACGAGAACACCCGCACCAGCGAGATCCGCGAGGTCAATATGGGCTTCAACCGCATGGCCCGCGAACTGGCCAAGGTGGATGAGGACCGCGCCGTGATGCTGGCCGGCATCTCGCACGACCTGCGCACCCCGCTGGCCCGCCTGCGGCTCGAGGCCGAGATGAGCGTGCACGACGAGGAGGCGCGGCGCAATATGGCGCTGGACATCGACCAGCTCGACGCCATCATCGACAAATTCCTCGACTACTCGCGCCCCGGCGAGGTGATGCTGGAGCCGGTGCCGCTGGCCCTGCTGGTCGAGCGCGAGATCAATGCCTTTCGCAACCCGGAGCAGATACGCATCCAGGCCCAGGTGCCGGGCGACATCATGGTGCTGGCCGACGACACCGAGCTGGGCCGGGTGCTGCAGAACCTGTTCGAGAATGCGCGCCGCTATGGCTTGAGCGCCAGCAGCGGCATGGCCGAGGTCGAGGTCAGCGCCGAGCGCGCCGGCGCCTTTGTCAACATCCGAGTACGCGACCATGGTGCCGGCGTGCCGCCGGAAAAGCTGGCCCAGCTGACCACGCCCTTCTTCCGAGGTGACACCGCCCGCACCGCCGCCACCGGCGCCGGCCTGGGCCTGGCCATCGTCGAAAAGGCTTTGCAGCGCATGGGCGGCAGCCTGGAGCTGCAGAACGCGCCGGGCGGCGGCCTCTTGGCCATTGTGCAGATGCGGCGCACCGCCGCTTAAGCCGAGTCGCTCACCGGCCGGGGCACCAGCAGGCACACGGCCCGCGTCTCGATCGCCCTGCCCTCGCCCACCGGCCCCATTTTCTCGGCCGTCTTGGCCTTCACATTGAGCTGGCCCGGCTGCAGCTGCAGCACCTCCGCCAGGCGAGCCACCATGGCCGGGATGTGCGGCGCCATCTTCGGCGCCTGGGCGACGATGGTGGCATCGATATTGCCCACCACCCAGCCGGCGGCGGCAACCCGGGCCTGGGCCTCGGCCAGCAAGACCATCGAGTCGGCGCCCTTGAACTCGGCTGCGGTGTCCGGGAAATGGCGACCGATGTCGCCCAGGGCGGCCGCGCCCAGCAGCGCGTCGGTGATGGCGTGGGCCAGCGCGTCGGCGTCCGAATGACCCAGCAGGCCGTGGGTGTGGGGGATGGTGATGCCGCCCAGAACCAGGGGGCGGCCGGTGACGAGTGCATGGGTGTCCCAGCCCTCGCCGATGCGAAACGGTGCGTGTGTCATGACGACAGCGTAGCGCATCGGTTATGGTCGCGGCTTTGCGCAGCACCGTCGACACCGAAGAAGACCATGTTCGAACACCTCGCCGCCCGCTTTCTGAGCCTCACGCTCGCAGCCTGCGCCCTCGGTCTGCCCCTGCCTGCTCGGGCTCAGGTGCCTGCCCCGGAAGCAGCACCGCTGCGCCCCCGCGTGGCCCTGGTGCTGTCCGGCGGCGGCGCGCGGGGCCTGGCCCATATCGGCGTGCTGCGCGAGCTGGAGGCGATGCGCGTGCCGGTGGACCTGGTGGTGGGCACCAGCATGGGTGCCGT
>JADMJJ010000041.1 GCA_018780645.1 Burkholderiaceae bacterium | reverse complement strand
ACCTGCGAAAAAGTGAACAGCGCCTTCAGCGGCAGGCCGGCGGCGGCCAAGGCCTCGCTGCCACCGGTTTCGCGATCGATGACGCACAACGCTGCGGTCGGCATCAAGCCATCGGCCCTGAGCTTCGCAAGCGCGTCAATGATGGCACCGCCACTAGACACGACATCCTCAACCAGCACAAAGCTGCGACCCTGGAGCGGGGTTCCCTCGGCATAGAGGCAGGTTCCGTAGTCCTTGGGCTCTTTTCGGATGAAGGCGGCTGGCAGGCCAGTCACCTGACTGAGCATGGTGACGATGGGAATGCCACCCATCTCCAGGCCGGCCAGCACCTCGGTGCCCGGCGGCACAAGGGCAGCCATCTCCGTGGTGATGGCCAGCAGGAGGACGGGATCGGCCTCGAACCGATACTTGTCGAAATAGGTGTCGCTGATCTTGCCGGAGCGGAGCTTGAAGCTACCGGTCAGGCGAGCGGACTGTCTGATGCGAGAAGGAAGATTTAGCATGCGCTGAATTGTGCCGCGCGTGATCACACGCCCGCCCGCGATCGCACACGAGTGGCCAACACATCACCCAGCCAGGCCATAGGCAGATAAGCGAGTATCAGATCGAGGGCACTGAACCAGACCGGCGCCGGCAGCAGGATCACGTTGGCGATGCCGCCCAGCAGGAAGAAGCCACCGACGGCCCAGGCCGCAACGGGCGGCTTGCCAGGCACCAGCAGGCTGGCAACGAAGGCGCCGGCCAGGGTGCCCAGGGCATGGGCCAGGAAGGGAAACACAAAGTGCCGGGCTTCAAAGAGCGGCAGCGAGGCCTTCAGGCCCTCCATCGTCGTCACGTCGGCCCCTGCCGGAGGCGGAATGACCTTGCCGCTGACCGTAATCAGCGCCATATTGATCGCGCTGCCAATCACCAGGCCCAGCAGCACCGACATGAACACCCGGAAGAACTTGGCCATGCTCAGTCTCCGATTGGGTCTGTTGGAAGTGACTCTCGCACGATCGCGGCAATAGATCCATGCAACTCGGGCGCGCCAGCAAGAATGGCGTACTCTCTGTCGGCGGCGGTGCGCGAAACATCCAGATCGAGGGGCTGGCCAGCGAGGTCTGTGTACAGGCCGCCGGCCTCCTGCACGATCAGCATGGGCGCCGCGATGTCCCAAAGACGCGTGCTTTGATTCAGCATGCCGCCCAGGCGGCCGTCCGAGGTGTAGGCGGGGTCAACCAGGCTGTTGGTTGCTCTGATGTTCCTGACCCGGCCCAGCAGCTTGGCCAGCAGAAGTGTGTTGCGAATCGCCTGCTCTTCACTGCCACCTCCGTCCATCCCATAGGCCCACAAGACGTTCTCCAGCCTGGTCTCGCGGGTGACCGAAATTCGCTGTCCGTTCCTGAACGCGCCGGCGCCGGACTCTGCTGAGTAAAGATCGCCGGTGACGGGCAGGTACATCACGCCGACGACCGGCACCTTGTCTTTGAGTACGCTGATGAGCACACCGAACCAGGGCACTCCGGCGGCGTAATTCGAAGTTCCATCGAGCGGGTCCACCACCCAGGTGAATGGCGACGCCCGGAGGTCGCAGCCGGTTTCTTCGGCAATGATCGAATGGCCTGGAAAGGCTTTCCTGATCCCGCGAACAATGAGTTCCTCGGAGCGGGTATCTGCGGCAGTGACGACGTTGCTGTAGTCGCCCTTCCTGTCAATGACCTCCGAAGTGCCAAAGGTTTCGAGCAGGGACCGGCCCGCTTCCTGGGCAAGCTCAATGGCCGTTCTCAACAATTCTGTCTTCATGTGCATGCAAAGTCTGGTGATGGCCGCCACCAAGCCTAACCGTGTATTGGAACGCTTCTAGACAGTATCATGGCTTTGCCATCCTGTGGTCAGGCCCGCACCCGCTTGACCATCACGAACTTGACGATGCCGTGCGGGTAGACATCGTGCCGGTAGGCAATCTCATAGCCCAGTGATCGGTACAGATCGGGTGCCTGAAAGTTGAAGGTTTCCAGGTAGAACACCGAGCAGCCCTGCGCTCGCCCATGGGCCTCGAAGGCCTGGATCAGCTGCCGGCCAATGCCCTGGCGGCGGTGCGCAGGTTCGACCCACAGCTGCTGCAGCTCGCAGCAGGTGCCCCACCAGCGCCCCACCGCACCGCCTATGACCTGCCCGGCATCTGACCGTGCAAAACAGGAGATGGGCCGTACCTCGTGCAGCGGGGCGGCCAGGTCGTTGGCGTCGCCCAGACCCTGGTCGATCAGCGCCGTCTCGTCCGGCGGATAGCTGTCATGGATGCTGAGCGAGATCGCGGTCATGGCGGCTCCCAGGCTTCGACACGCCGCAGCTTATCGCAGTGCCCGCTGCGCCACCGCCGTGAACCAGGCGATGCCCAGCGGCAGGGCGGCGTCATTGAAGTCATAGCAGGGGTGGTGCAGCGGCCGGTGCAGGCCTGCATCGGCGCCCAGGCGGCGCTGGCCCAGCCACAGATAGGCGCCGGGGCGCTGCTGCAGCATGAAGGCGAAGTCTTCCGAGGTGAAGGCCGGCAGCGGCGCCACGGCGGCCTGCAGGCCCGCATCGGCGGCGGCGGCCAGCGCCAGTTCGGCCTCGGCGGCGCTGTTGATGGTGGCCGGGTAGTAGCGGGTGTACTTGACCTCGACCTCGGTGCCGCTGGCCAGGGCCACGCCCTGGGCGGTGTCGTGCAGGGCGGCCTCGATGCGGTCCTGCGAGGCTGGGTCGAAGCTGCGCACGGTGCCGGTGATCTGCACCTCGGCCGGCAGCACATTGTGCGAGTGGCCGCCTTCGATGCGCGTCACTGACAGCACGGCCGACTCGCCGGGATCGATGCGGCGGGCAACGATGGTGTTGCGCTGGGTCACCAGCTGGCTGGCGGCCAGGATGGCATCGGGCGTGTGATGGGGCTGGGCGGCATGGCCGCCGCGGCCGCGCACGCTGATGTCGAATCGGTCGGCCGCGGCCATGATGGGCCCGGGCCTTGTCTGGGCATGGCCCAGTGGCAGATCGGGCCAGTTGTGCTGCGCATAGACGCTGTCGCAGGGAAAGCGCTCGAACAGCCCGTCCTCCACCATCGCCTTGGCGCCACCCCGGCCCTCCTCGGCCGGCTGGAAGATGAACACCACGGTGCCGGCGAAGCGCCGTGTGCGCGTCAGCTGGCGGGCCGCGCCGAGCAGCATGCTGGTGTGGCCGTCATGGCCGCAGCCATGGTGCACACCGCTGAAAAGGCTGGCGTGGGGCAGGCCGCTCTGCTCGACCATGGGCAGGGCGTCCATGTCGGCACGAAGGCCGACGCTGCGGCCGGGGCCGTTGCGCAGAATGCCGACCACGCCGGTGCCGCCCACGCCCTCGTGCACCTCCAGGCCCAGCTCGCGCAGCGCCGCTGCCACGATGCCGGCCGTGCGGTGCTCGGCAAAGGCCAGCTCCGGATGGGCATGCAGGTCGTGGCGCAGGGCCACCAGGGCGGGCAGCAGGTCGCTGATGTCGTCGTTCATTCCATCAGTCTGCCTCACTTGCCGGCATCAACGGCATCGGCCAGCTGGGCCAGGGTGTGGAAGTGATAGTCCGGCGTGGTGATCTGCTTGACCTCCAGCGTGCCGCCAAAGCCGGGCTGGCCATGGCGCCGCTCGATCCAGCAGGTCTTCAAGCCCAGGCCGCGGGCCACGCCGATGTCGTGGTACTGGCTTTGCGCCACATGCAGATTGTCGGCCTGGCTGTAGCCGCGGGTGCTCAGCCGGCCGCGGGTGAAGGCGAAGAACTTGACGTCCGGCTTCTCGCACAGCGCATCGTCGCTGGTGACGCTGTCGTCGAAGGGCATGTCCAGGGTCTTCTCGAAGTGGGCGAGCGCCCAGCGCTGCGCATTGGTCATGGCCACCAGCTTGAAGCGGGTGCGCAGGCGCTTCAGCGCCGCCACCGAGTCGGCGAAGGCCGGCCAGCGCGGCACCGAATCGCGCAGGCCCTGGGCCAGGGCCGGCGTGTCCGGCATGCCCAGCTCGGCGGCAATCTGGTGCCAGCAGCGCACCAGGTCGTCCGGATAGGCGATGACTTCCTTGCTGGCGCGGGCGCGGCGGTAGGCGGCCAGGAAGTCCTCGTCGCCAACGGGTGAGTCAGGCAGCGCCTCGTGCAGATAGTTGAGCATGCCGCGTTCGAAGTCGATCAGCGTGCCGACGACGTCGAAGGTCAGAACTTTGAAGTCTTGCAGGGCCATGGTGGTGCCTTCACGAAGAGGTGGTGGATTGGGTAGCGGATTGATACTGGCCCGGCGTCATGCCGCACAGGCGCTTGAAGCGGCGCGACAGATGGCTCTGGTCGTAGAAGCCGGACTCGCTGGCCGCCCGCGCCGCCGGCACACCCTGGCTCAGCAGCGCCTGGGCGTGCTGGACGCGCAGCACATTGACATAGCGGTAGGGCGACATGCCCACCCGCTCGCGGAACACGGTGGCGAAGCGCCAGACGCTCAGGCCACACAGCCCGGCCAGCGCCTCCAGCCGCAGCGGCTCGCTGAGGTGAGCGCGGATATGCGCCAGCACCGGCTCCAGCGAGCGGCGGCGCCCGGATTCTGTAAGCGGAGATGCGGTGGCCATGAGCCAAAGCTTAAGTGCGATGCCGCCGACGATGTGCCCGTAAACCCGGCGCCACGCGGTAGCGAATTGCGTATCCGGGGGCCGGCCGCGCAGATCATGCCGGGTGACAAGAGCGTCCTATCTGCACGCCCGCCGCGTGGCTAGTCTGGCCGCTTCACTCACCTTGGACGCCCCATGCCCATCACCATCCTGAAGCAATCCCACGCCCTCGCCGGCCTGCAAGACGAGGGCGCCGTTGCCCGCCCCTTGAGCGCGCCCACCGCCACCACCCGCGGCCGCCCGGTCGAACTGGAGGGCTCGGGCAACAACCGCAGCGGCATCTGGGAATGCACGCCCGGCCGCTTCGAGCGCCAGCTGGCCAATGCCGAGGTGATGCACATCCTGGCCGGCACCTGCACCTTCACCCCCATCGGCGGCGAAATGCTGGAGATCAGCGCGGGCGACACGCTGTTCTTCCCGGCCCACACGACGGGCGTGTGGGACATCAAACAGACCTTGACAAAGGTCTATGTGGTGATGGCGCAGGACTGAGCGCCTGAGCGCGCTTGCGCCGCTCAGGCGAAGCGCGCGATGGCAAACGGCGCGATCGGCGTCGAGGTTTGGCCGGTGGCCAGCAGCTCGGCCATCACCTCGCCGACGCCGGGGCTGATCGCAAAGCCCTCGCCGTTGAAGCCGAAGGCGTAGTGCAGCCCGGGAATTCGCGCGCTGGGTCCCAGCACCGGCGCCCAGTCGGCGGTGTATCCCTCGATGCCGCTCCAGACGCGCAGCAGCTGCACCTGCTCGAAGGCCGGCACAAAGCGGCGCATCTCGCGCAGCTGGCGCAAGACGTTGTCGGGCTTGACGTAGGCGCGAATCTGATCGGCCAGCGCCGGGCCCTTCAGCCCGCCGCCGAAGACGATGTTGCCCCGCTCGATCTGGCGCCAGTAAAGGCCCTCGGTCTCGATCGGTGTTGACACGCCTATCGACGGGCCGATGGCATAGGGCAGCGGTTCGGTCACGCCCATCTGCGGACCACGGGCCTCCAGCGGCACCGGCTCGCCGAAGCCGGCCGCGAATTGGCCCGACCAGGCGCCGCTGGTGACCAGCAGCTGCGCGGCGCGGAACCGGCGGCCATCGGTGGTGTGGGCGACGAAGTCGGCGCCATCGCGTTCGACATGGGCGACCTCGCTGTGCTCGTGGATGGCGGCACCGGCGCGGCGTGCGGCGCGGCCGAAGGCCGGCCCGGCCAGCCGCGGATTGGCATGGCCGTCGACGGGCGACAGCGAACCGGCAACCACCTCGTTGCTGAAGATGCCCCAGCGCCTGCGCAGCGCCTCGGCGCTGAACAGCTCCAGCTCCAGGCCCAGCGGCCGCGCGTCGCGCGCATGCTGCTCCAGGATGGCCGCCTGCTTTTCGGTGTAGCAGACGCGCAAGTGGCCGTAGGGCTTGAACTCCAGGTCCTCGCCCAGCAGCTCCTTGACCCGGCCCCAGACGGCCCGGGCGCGGTTGGCCAGCGGCATCTGCGCCAGATCACGGCCCTGGCGGCGCACATTGCCGAAGTTGGTGCCGCTGGCCTGGCGGCCGATCAGCTCGCGCTCCAGCAGGGTGACGCTCAAGCCATGCTGCTGGCGCAGAAAGAAGGCGGTGGTCGTGCCCATCAGGCCGCCGCCGATGATCAGCACATCGCTGCGTTGGACGCCAATCATTGCGCCACCTCTTGCGTACTCATCATGATGGGCTTGACCGGCGCCTGGCCGCGAATGCGGCCCACCGATGCTATCGGTATGCGCGCCTCGGCGGCGATCACCTCGGCCGCCCCATGGCCGCAGAAGCGCCCCTGGCAGCGGCCCATGCCGACGCGGCTGAAGGCCTTGGCGCGGTTCACCTCCTGGCTGCCGAGCTCGCGCACGCAGCGGCGCAGCTCGCCGGCGCTGACGGCCTCGCAGCGGCAGACCACCGCCTCGTCGGGCAGCGCGGCGGCCTGTTGGTGCGGCCAGGGAAAGGCCAGCAACAGCCCCTGACGGAAGCGGTCCATCGTCGCCAACGTGGCGCGCAGCGGTCCCTGCTCGGCCTGGTAGCGTTCGCTGCCCTGCTGCAGATCATGCAGCGCGGCCAGTGCGGCCAGACGGCCGGCGGCCTCGGCGCCATCGGCCCCGAGAATGCGCACGCCGTCGCCGGCCAGATAGACGCCCGCCGTGCTGCTGCGGCCGTCTTCATCGATGCGGGGCAGCCACTGGCGGCTCAGCGGCTCGAACTCGAACTCGCAGCGCGCCAGATCGGCGAGCTGTGACTCGGCGCGCAGATGCCAACCCAGACCCACAGCGTCGGCCGCAAACTGCCGCGTGCGGCCACCGGCGTCGCGGACGGTCACGCCTGCCACACCTTGTTCCGGCGCGCCATCGATCCGCACCGGAGTGATGCCCTTCAGCAGCGTGACGCCGGCGCGCTTGAGCATCGCCTGCAGCTGCAGCCCGCGCCACAGCAGCTGCGGGCGGCTGAGCAGGCCGCGCAGGGCGGCAAGAGGAGGCATGGCCGGCGAGGTGTCCAGCACCGCCTCGACCGTGGCACCGGCCTTCACATACTGCGAAGCCACCAGATAGAGCAGCGGCCCGCTGCCCATGAACACCACTCGCGAGCCGATCGCGCAGGCCTGCGCCTTCAGCGCGATCTGCGAGGCACCCAGGCTGTAGCAGCCAGCCTGGTTCCAGCCGGTGACCGGCATCAACCGGTCGGTGGCGCCGGCGCAGACGATCAGCGCGTCGAAGTCGATGTCATGCGTCTCGCCGCTGGCCGGGTACACCGTGTGCAGCTGTTTCGCGCTGACGTTCCAGGCCAGCGTGTCGCCCCGATAGTCGATGCGATCAAGCAGCGCATCGAAATCGCTGTGCAGCGCCTGCGCCTTGGCCGCCTCGCTGCCGTACAGCGTCGCGTAGTCGCGCTTGAAGCCCTCGGGCTGGCGGCGGTAGATCTGGCCGCCGGCACGATTGCCCTCGTCAATGACGATGGGCTTGAGCCCCGCCTCGACCAGGGCCTGCGCCGCCCGCACACCGGCCGGACCGGTGCCGACGACGACCACCCGCGGGCCGCTCACAGCTGGCGCTCCTGGACGATCTGCAGATCAGGCGTCACCGGCCAGTGGCTGGCCGGCGGCCTGGTGCGCACGGCCATGCCCTCGGCCACCGGCGTCGAGCAGGCGCGCAGACGCTGACCCGCTTCGGTCCAGACCCAGCAGTCCTGGCAGGCGCCCATCAGGCAGAAGCCCGCCCGCGCGCCGTCGCCGAACTCCGACCGGCGCAGGCTGCGCTGGTGGCTCAGCACGGCCACCAGCAGGGTGTCGCCCTGCATCGCGGTGACGGGCCGGCCATCAATGCTCAGCCGCAAGGCCGGGCGGCCGGTTTCGGCCAGGCGCACAAAACGCGCATCGGGCGCTGCAGGGTTGGAAGCTGTCATGCGAATCAGGAGGAAAAAGGAGGATCAGAGCGTCGGTGGGAACAGCCGCTCGATCGGGTAGTGGTTCTTGATGAACGGCGACTTGATGACGATGAAGCTGAAGTACTTCTCGATGCCGATATTGCGTTCCAGCAGGTCTTCGACGATGGACTGGTAGTGGTTGACGCCGCGGGTCGTGAACTTCAAGAGATAGTCATAGCCGCCGCTGACCAGATGACATTCGATGATCTCGTCGATCTCGCGTATCGCCGTCTCGAAGCGCACGAAGTCTTCGCGGTGGTGGTCTGACAGGGTCACCTCGGTGAACACGGTCAAGGTGTCACCGAGCTTCTCCAGCCGCAGCTGCGCGCCGTAGCCTGCGATGTAGCCGGCCTGCTCCAGGCGCTTCACGCGTATCAGGCAGGGGCTGGGCGACAGGCCCACCGCGTCGGCCAGATCGACATTGGTGATGCGGCCATTCTTCTGCAGCTGGCTGAGGATGCGCAGGTCGAGACGATCAAGCTTGAGGGGGCCTACCACGGTGCGTCACTCGCTTGTAGTTCAGAGGATTTGATTCTGCGCCGTGAAAGCTGCTGCTATTCCATTGCGGCACGCACATCGGGTGCGGCCAGGATCTCGTCCAGCGTCTTCTTCAGCCGCGTGCCCATGACCGCGAACTCGTCCTCGGTGAAGCACAGCGCCGGGGCGAAACCGAGGATGTGGTCGCCGAACGAGCGGAACACCAGGCCATTGCGGTAGCCCGCGTCGAAGATGCGGTCCGACAGGCCCAGCGAGGCGTCGAAGCCCCGCTTGCTGGCCTTGTCGCTGACCAGCTCCAGCGCACCGAGCAGGCCGCGGTGGCGCGAGTCGCCGACCAGCGGATGCTCACGCAGGCCATCGAGCACGGCCGCGAAACACGGGGCCACCTCTTGCCCGTTGGCGAGCACCCCGCCTTCGTCATACAGCCGCAGCACTTCAAGTGCAACCGCCGCGCTGACCGGGTGGGCCGAGTAGGTCGCGCCATGACCTATCGGCGCACCGGCGGGTGCGCCGTCGGCGATGCCGGCGTAAACCGCCTCGGACATCAGCATCGCCCCCATCGGCGCATAGCCCGAGGTCAGGCCCTTGGCCAGTGTCATCAGATCGGGCTGCACGCCCTCGGCGTCGCAGGCGAACATGGGCCCGGTGCGGCCGAAGCCGGTGATGACCTCGTCGACGACGAAGAGGATGTCCAGCTCGCGCGCCGCCAGGCTCATCGCCTTCAGCCAGCCCTCGGGCGGCACGATCACGCCGCCCGAGCCCTGAATCGGCTCGCAGAAGAAGGCGGCGACGTTCTCGGCACCGAGCTGGGCGACCTTGGCACGCAGCGCCGCCACCGAGGCGGCGATCTGGGCCGCGTCATCGAGGCCGGTGCGGTAGCTGTAGGGCGAGGCGATGTAGTGCTGGGTGGCCAGCGGCATGTCGAAGCCGCGGTGGAAGGCCGGCAGCGCCGTCAGCCCAGAGCCGGTGGACGAGGAGCCGTGATAGCCCCGCTCCAGCGAAATGAAGTTCTTCTTCGCCGGTCGGCCGGTGTTGTTGTAGAACTGCGTGATCAGCCGTATCGCCGCGTCGATGGCCTCCGAGCCGCCCAGTGTCAGATAGACGCGGGTCAGCGAGGCCGGCGTGATCTCCACCAGCTTGGCCGCCAGGCGGATAGCCGGCTCGCTGCCGAAATGGAAATAGCCGGTGGCGTAGGGCAGCTTGCGCATCTGCTCGGCGGCCGCCTGCACCACGCTCTCCTGCCCGTAGCCGACATTGACGCACCACAGGCCGGCAAAGGCATCGAGCAGCCGGTGGCCGCTGGCGTCCGTCAGCCAGGCGCCCTGCCCCGACTCCAGCACCGTGACGCCCCGCTGCTCATGCTTGCGCCAGGGCGCCACCGGGTGTATCAGATGCTCGCGATCGAGCGAGACAAGGGCGTCGAGATGGGGGTGCGCTGGGGACTGCATGGGGCCGCTCATTCATCATCGTGAAGACGGCTCCAGCTTAGGGCGGAGGGCGCAGCGGGTGGTGCTGCAATGGGGGCGCCTGCCGGCGCGCTGTGGCTGTTCTCGCGGGCTTCTCGGCAGAAGATTCTGCTGCGCCCCGGTCAGGCCTTGTCACGCACCAGTATCGCCTTCGAGTCGTCGAAGCCTATCGGCGCCGAGGTGTGCTCATGCACTATTCGAGGTACATGCCCAATCGTGCGCAGCACCCAGGTGATACGGTTGTGCATCGCGCGCAGCGGCTGGCCCTCGGCCGAGACACCGGCGTAGCTGACGATGGCGCTGACCGAGGCCATGTCCTTCCCGGCAAAGGCCTGGACATCGGCAAACGTGACCTTGACCCGCTCGGTGCCCAGCGAGGTGAACCAGCCCTCCACCGTTCGCTGCCATGCCTCCGCGCCCTCGTAAGACCAGACGCCCCAGGCATCGAAGACCCGGACGTCCGGGTCATAGAGCCGCATCAGCGCCTCGACATCCTTCTTGTACACGGCGGATTCATAGACGCCAAGAATCCGCGCAATGTCCTTGTCCAGTTCGCTCATCAAGTCTCTCCAGCGTTGGGTCAGTCCTCACAGGATACCCATTCGGGCATGGGCTAGCTGCCCGAGACCTAGCCGGGCCGCAGGCGCAGCTTCTTCAGCAGGCCGGACGGCTCGAACAGCAGCACCAGCTCGGTGGCGGCGCGGCTCGTCTTGTCCGGGCCCGGCCATCGATAGACCCAGACCTCGTAGCCGCTGTCGAACGGTATGACGATGGCCTTGCTGCCGAGCGCGGCGGCGACCTCGGCCCTGCCGCTCCTGCCGATGGCGATCAGCTCCAGCGCCGCCAGCGGCGTGAGGGCCTCGCCGGCCGGCGCGGGCCCGCCGGGGCTGTCGTCCATGTACTCGAACTCCACCTGCGTGTCGTCCGGCCAGCCGGGGTCGCCCAGCGGCAGAAAATAGGTGCGATCGACCAGCACCTCGCAATCGCAAAACGGCAGGTCGGACTTGAAGTCCGGATCGTCGCTGGCCGCCGCGTAGAGCCGGTCAATGGGCAGCACTTCCCGGCGCGCACCTGCCACCAGCGTCACGCTGAACAGGGGCCGCTCGGCGAAGTACAGATACCGCGCTTCCTTGCGACCGCAATAGCTCCGGCTGTCGGTGAACACGTCGGCCAGCCGGGCGACGAGGCTGAGGTTGGACACCAGGCCGGCTTCCAGACCCACCAGGCATTCCAGGCGCAGATCGCCCAGCCGCCGGGTGCCGGGTGGCAGCCCCGGGGTGCGGATCTCGGTGCGCCAGGTCATGGTCAGCCGCTTGCGATTGGGCGAGACCACGGCATCTTCCTGCAGGGCCCTGGGGTCGCGCGCCAGCACGAAGGTGTGATCGGCGGCGACAGGCACCCGGTAATCGAACGTGGTCGCTATGAGCTCCAGGATGATGTGGTCCACATCGGTGCCCGGCTTTCGCGGCAGCAGCTTGAAGCGCAGCGAGGCATCGGGCGCGAGAGCCGCCCGCTCCCGCTCGAAATAGTCCATGCCCCGGACCATCTTTCGGTAGGACTTTTCCACCGGTCCGCTGGACGTTCCGGTGATGGTGACTTGCGGCAGCGCCTCCTTGGGCTGCGCGAGCAAAGGCTGCGCGCACAGGGCGGCGCAGGCCGCGACCGCCGCGATGGGCAGCGCCCGCCGAAGCCAGCCGGGTTGAGGAAAAATACTTGAGACCTTGTTCATGCGTCGAACTCCGGATCCAGGCTCAGGGCCTGGCCGCCACCGGCTTGCGGTGCAGAAAGGTCAGCACCGGAGAGCGGCTGCCCTGGGTCGGGAAGGCCGTGTTGACCGAGTCGAACAGATCGGCCAGCGTTTCCTTGTACAGCTCGTCCACGGCCTTGACCCATTCGCGATGGCCGTTCTCGCCGTAGCTGAAGGCCTGGATGGCGCACAGGGTCTGGCGGCAATCGACGGCGACGAGGTCAAAGTCCCCGGCCCTGGCATGGCGTGCCAGCTCCTGGCGTATCAAGCGCTCGGCTGCGGTCGCCCAGGCATCGTCGCGTGGCTCCTGCTCCAGCCGTTCATGGTCGGCAGAGGCGAGCACGGTTTCATGAATGAGGGCCTGGTGATCGCTCGACAGCGCAAACGCCGAGTGCGCAGGGCTCGCCGCCAGCGCTGCGGGTTTCAACATCGCCACGGCCGCTGCCGAGGCGGCCGATGCCGCGCTGGGCGCCTGTGTGGCCGGCGCTGGCAAGTCCAGCCGCGGGCTCACCTCCGGCATGGCGGCGCTGGCGGGTGCCGCTGCCGCGGGCGCGGGGGGCTGCACCTGTTCGCCCCCTCCTTGCCAGACGAGCAGGGCCGCAGCAGCGGCAAGGCCGCACAGCAGGGCAATCACGGACAGGCGCATGGAAGAGGCGGTCAGAGGGTGAAGAAGGTTCGGCAGGCGTCGAGTATGGGCGCAGCGTCAGGGTGGGTCGGCTGGCCCCTTGGGGTAGCCGCCTTCACCAATTCTGAGGAGGGCAGGGATCGCTCGCCCGCGAATACTTGCTGCTCTGTCGGAAAAGGGGTCCGGCAAGGAGCACGGGTATGGCTGCGAACCGGTCGAAATCAGCTGCGGCGCTGTGCCGCCAACTGGGGTGGTGCGCATTCGTCTGGCTGGGCTTCGGCTCGGCCCAGGCCAAAGACATCAGTTGCAAGCCGGCCGCCAACAAGGACAAACCACGCTACAGCGTGGCCTGCGGCGGCAAGAGCGAGTGCCAGGCCAATGATGTGCTGGAGATCAAACCACTGGAGGCGAGCGCCCCGCCGCTGACGGCGGTGTGCCTGCGCGTGGACGGTGCCGGCCCGGCGGCCGCGGACAAGCTCGACACCTACCCCGACGCGGCCTCGGCCGTGCCACTGACCTATGCGCTCGCGCCCCGCTTGCACGCCTGGCAGCGCGACCCGGCCTTGGGGCCCGAGCTGCCCGCGGCAAAGGGCGGGCGGCTGTTCCTGACGGCGGTGCTGACCGACAAGAACCGCAGCTACAACGCGCCCTTCTCGATCGACCTGACGAGCCTGTGGACCGCCGGCACGCTACAGCTGCAGGTGCCCGCGCCGCAATGCGAACCCTGCACTTTTGACGGCGAGGTGAAGCTCACCGTGCCCAACCTCGCGAACTGGAAGCAGGCCACCAAGGGCGACCCGGCCAAGCTGGCGCTGACGGTGTCGGGCATCAAGCTGGCCGGCGTGCCGCCCGAAGTGGCCGCCAGCGGGGTGGATGGCACGCTCACCTACCGCTTGCGGCGTGTGACCGGCAATTCAGACAACGAGGCCGCCTGGGCCGCGATCATCAAGCGCGCGCTGGGCGGCAACTCGCAGTTCCACGCAGGGCTGGCCGACGACAAGGGCGAGCTGGCGACGGCCGGGGTGACGAATAGCTTTGAAGTGCTTGCCGCGCCCAAGCGCGCCTTCGCAACCCTGCTGGTCATCTTCATCGTTGCCGCGATGGTGTGGGCCATTGGCAGCGCAAGGGGCTGGAGCTGGCTGCGCGACTCCTACGACATTCCCGAGGCGCTGCTGCCTGCCCATCAGCGCACGCTCAGCCTGGGGCGCTGCCAGATGTTCTGGTGGACGCTGGTGATTCTTGTTGCCTGGGGCACGATTGCTCACGCCACCGGCAACTGGTTCAGCATCAATGACTCGGCGCTGATACTGATGGGCATCAGCGTGGGCACGGCAGTGGGTGCGGTGCAGGCCTCACCGCCACGGGTGGTCGAGCTTGTGCGCAAGCTCAATGAGGCCCAGGCGGCAGTTGCAAGCGCGCCTGCGGACCCCGCCGCGGCGACAGCCCTGGCAGCGGCCGAAGCCGCCATCAGCGGCGACCCGCAGCTCAAGACCGGCGGACCGCTGAAAGACCTTCTGTCGGACGTCGATCAAGGCGCGGGCCTGCACCGGCTGCAGAACGTGATGTTCACGATCGGTCTGGGCATCGCCTACGTGTGGCTGGCCTTCCACGAGGGCTCGATGCCCACGCTGCCCTCCACGATGCTGGCACTGATGGGCATCAGTGGCTCGGCCTATGTCGGCTTCAAGATGGCGGGCAAGTGAGCTGGCGCCACCCTCAGGGCAGCGCAAAGGTCGGGTTCAAGGCCACCGTGCCGGCGGGCAGGTGGCGCCAGTTGGCGGGGTCGAACAGCTGCCAGGCCGGCAGCACATAGGCGTCGCGCTCGGCGCCCTCGGGGCCGCTGGCGATGTACATGCCCACGAGGGTGAAGCTGCCGTCGTCGTTCTCGCAGACCACGGCCGAGCCGCTGTCGCCGCTGACCGGCGCGGGGCAGGACGGATGCACCGCCAGCAGCAGCAGCTCGGGCTGCGCAATACCCAGCGGCCGGGCCACGCCGCCAACGCGCAGCTCGTAGAAGATGCGCCACTCCAGGCCCACGTATTTTGAAAACTGCGCCAGCACCTCGCCGCGGGGGCCGGCCGGCGCATTCGGCTGGCCGGTCTGCACCAGGATGTTCAGCGTATGCGTGGCGGCCAGATCATCGAACTGATCGGCCGCCGGCACATAGGGCAGGCGGGTCGAAAGCCGATACGGCGCGAATGCGGCGTTGAACCAGGCGCGATCCTTCAGTGCTGCCAGCTGGGCGTCGAAGCCCTGGCCCGCCAGGCCGTCGAGGTGGCCGCCCCAGGTGGACGAGGTGCCTTGCACCGCACCGGGCGGCAGCAGGGCGCTGAAACCAGCGCCGCCGATGGCATCGACCTGGCTGGCCACGGGGCTCAACACATGCATGGCACTCAGCGCGTAGGCCGACTCGGCCGGCGCCGCGCCCTGCAGGCGCACGCCGCAGGTCAGGGTGCCAGGCAGGCAGAAGGCGGGCGTCGGGTCGGCCACCCGCACCGCAGCGCTGGCACTGGCCCGCGCGCCTGCGTGGCGGGCGGCCAGCTGCACGTCGGTGGGCACGGCATACAGGCAGCGGGCCGGGGTCTGGCCGGGCTGCGCGGGCCCGTAGGTGAGCAGCTGAGTGGGCAGGCGTTGTTCGGGGTCGCCCGCCTCGCCGGGTTTCCACTTGCGCTTGGTGATGAAGATCACGCAGGGCTCGGGGTGCAGCTCCTCGGCCCCGGACGCGCCCTGGCGCGACTTGTAGCCCGCCACCACGGCCACCACATTGCGGTAGGCCAGCGTCAGCTCGGGCGCCCGGGTGGCCACGATCTCGCGCACCAGGGCCATGCGCTGCGAGGGCAGCTCCAGCGCCGCCCAGCGCTGCGCGGCGGCCTGCTCCAGCGCTGAGTTGCGCTGCAGCGAGGCGGCCTCGGTGTCGCGCACCCAGGCCGCCCGTGCGGCTCGGCGCTTGTCGCCGCTCATGACGGCGCGCAGGCCGCCGGCTCGGTGGTCAGCGTGAGTTTGTCGGGCGGGAAGTCCTTGACGTCGGCCGCAGCCAGGTAGGCCTTGGCCAGCTCTGCGCGGGTGAACACGGCGACGTTGTTCGGCGGGCACAGCAGGGTCGCCTGTATCTTGTCGCCCACCTTGACCGGCATGCCCTTGCGCTGGAAGGTCGCCGAGCCGGAGTTGAACTTGCTCACCTTCTTCAGCGCCGCCAGTGCGGCATCAACGGAAGCGACCGCCGCGACGCCGAGCGGGGCCGAAGCCGGAGCCGCCGGTGGCGCCGAGGCCGCCGCGGCCACCACCTCGATCTCGATGCGCACGCCCTGGCCGGCGGCCGAGCTGTCACTGGCGCGCAGGCCGGTCTTGACACCGCTGGTGACGGCGCCCGGCTTGAAGGCGATCTCGGCCTCGCCGCCACGGATCGGGCCGGTGGGGTAGGTGAGCCCCGCCACCGGCTCGCCGTCGAGCTGCAGGAAATAGGGCTTGACCCCGCCCTTGAGCTCCAGCACCCGCTGGCCGCCGGCCTGGGCCGAGAACTTCAGCGGCGACGCGGGCGTCACGGCCAGCGTGGTGATGACCTGGGCCACATTGCAGTCCTTGAACGCATCGTCGGCGAAGGTGCCATTGCGCCCGCGCAGCGCGGCGTTGACCTTGGCCTGCTTGGGGGCGAGGTCGCGCAGGGCCGCCTCCATCGCCTCCAGAGGTTCTTTCAGCGCCGATTCAACCTTCACACTCGATTTGGTGATTCCACCCATGGATTTCGTCATCGCGTCGGCCACCGAGGTCTCGATGCCGGAGCCAGGGGCAAACGCGCCCATGTCCTTGGCCAGGCCCTGCACCAGCTGCGGCACGGCGGACAGCGGCGGCGTGGCGGCGGCCAGCTGGCTGAGGGCGCCGTCGCGGATCTCGCCCACGGCGATATTGAGCCGGGGCGCGGCGCGGGCAGCGGCATCCAGGAAGTCATCGCCGGCCTTCGCGCTCTGCGCCGACTGCGCCAGCGCGGCGACGACCAGCGGCTCGACGCCGACGAATGCCTTGTTGAGGGGGTCGGTCGTGGCATTCGCGGCGCGGGCCCTCTCCAGCGCCAGCTCCAGAACCTGCCGGCCCGCGCGCAGCGCGTCGATATCGGTCGACAGCATCCGGGCCTCAGCATCGCTGATGGCCAGCGGCAACGCAGCGCGCTCGGCGCAGCTGAGCGCCTTCACCGCCTCCAGATGGAGTTGCAGCCGCGTGCGCGGCAGGTTGTTGTTGGCCAGCGCATAGCCGGTGCCGGCAATCGCGGCAACGCCCAGCACCCCGTCGCGGTGCACCTTGCCCAGCGCCAGGCCGGTCACCAGCGCGCCAGCGCCGAGGAAGATGTTGCTGGCATTGTGTTCGTCGCCGATCTGCGCCACCGCCGCCGAGCGGAACACCCTGCGCGTATCGTCCAGGTGCTTGAGCGCCTTTTCGATCGAGCGGGCGTCCAGCGGCGCAGGGCCTTCGGGCGTCTTGACGACATAGGGGGTGGCGCAGCCGGAACAGGCGATCGCTGCGGCGAGCGCCGTGGCCAGCACGGCATGGCTTGACGATGTGGTCATGTCTGCACTCCTATTGAGTCGAGCTCTCGGTCGGACAATCGCAAACGTATGCGCAATGGCAGCCGCTGGCATCCTCAACGAAGGGGAGCGCCGGCGATCAGCTGCGCCTGCCTGCCGGCCGGATTGTGCTCCCGGCTTGGCGCGGCGGCGAGCCCCCATAACCCACTACGCTGCAGTCGTCGCAGGTGCAGCAGCGGCCATGTGAACAGCCTGGCGGCGCCGCCAGGCCGCCGGCGGCATGCCGTATTCGCGCCGGAACGCGCGGCTGAAGGCGGTGTCGGTCTGGTAGCCCACTTCCTCGGCAATGCGTGCCAGCGGGGCATTGCTGCGCGCCAGCAGATTGGACGCCAGCAGCATGCGCCACTGCGCCAGGTATTGCATCGGCGCCTGGCCGACGAGTTGCTGAAAGCGTTCGGCCAGCACCGAGCGCGAGGTGCCCGCCACGCGGGCCAGCTCCTCCAGCGTCCAGGGCTTTGCCGGCTCCGCGTGCAGCGCGCGCAGCGCGGCGCCGACGATGCGGTCGTTCACGCCGGCCAGCCAGCCCGTGCGGCCCTCGGCCTGCTCGTTCATGTGGATGCGCAGCACCTCGATGAACAGCACCTCGGCCAGCTTGGCCAGCACGCCCTGGCCGCCGGGCCGCGGCGAGCGTGCCTCGGCGAGCGCGTAGCGCAGCGAGGCTTCGAGCCAGACACCGGCGTTGGAGCCCCGCACGCCGACCTTGACGATGGGTGGCAGCCCCGCCAGCAGCATGCGGGCCAGGCGCGCATCGCAGGCCAGATAGCCGCAGACCAGCTTGGTGGTGGCGCCGCCGCCGCCATAGGCCAGCAGCCGCGGCCGCCGCGCCAGCACCTCGTGCAGCCGTGCGCCCGAGGCCGGCGGCAGGCCCGGCTGCGAGCCCATGCGGTGGGCATCGCCCTGGGGGAAGATCACCGCGTCGCCGGCCACCAGGCGCAGGGGTGGCTGGTCGCCCAGCTCGACCCAGCATTCGCCCTCGGTGATCAGGTGGAAGATCACCACCCGCTCGGCGCTGGGCTCCAGAAAAGGCGCCGCGGCATCGGCCTGCGGCGACTGGTAGCACCAGGGCGCCGTGAAGCGGCCATGCAGAAAGATCGCGCCCACCAGGCGCACCACCCGCAGCGTCTGCGACAGCGCGTCCATCACGTCAGCACATCGACATGCAGCGCCACCGGCAGGGGCTGCTCGACGGCGCTGGTCACCGGCGAGCAGCCGGTGGTCGATTCAACCAGCGCGCGCAGGCGCTCGGCCGGCACGCCGCTGGCGGCGATGCGCACATGCAGCGCCATCGCCAGCGGCCCGGCGGGCACCGCGCGGCCATCGGGTTCGGCAATGCCGAGCAGGCCACGCGCATCGGAGTGGCTGGTCGCGCGCGCCTCCAGCGTCTGCAGCGTGATGCCCTCGGCGGCGGCGGCCATGGCGATGCGCGTCACCGCGCAGGAGGCCAGGCCGGCGCGCAGCAGCCAGCCCGGCGTCACCGCGCTGGCCTCGCCGCCGATCTCGACGGGCATGTCGGTCTGCACCGAGCTGCCCGTGTCGCTGTGCACGCTGGCGCGCAGGCCCCCGGCCCAGTGCGCGGTGGCCACCGAATCGTCGCTCAGCCCCGCCTGCGGCTTGCGGCGCAGCACCGAGGCCACCCGCTCCATCGCCGCAGCAATCTGTTCCGTGCCCATGGCCTGGCTCCTTGATCTTGATGCCGTGCGCCGATTCTGAGGGCGCGGCGGCCGAACCACCAGCGGGCTGGCCCCGCCGCGGGCCGATGGCGGACGCTCGGACGGGAGGTGCGGACGCTCGGGCAGGACGCCCCGCGCCGCCGCCGCGACATTGAAGCCTCGCGCCGCAAGGCCGGCCACCCAACACCGGAGACACGCTCATGAATGCACCCGTCGACTTCACCGCCCTGAAGACCCGCCAGCAAGCCGCCTGGGGCACGGGCGACTACGCCGTGATCGGCACCACGCTGCAGATCGTCGGCGAGACGCTGGCCGAGGCCTGTGACCTGAAGACCGACGAGCGCGTGCTCGACGTGGCCGCCGGCAACGGCAATGCCACGCTGGCGGCGGCCCGCCGCGGCTGCCGGGTCACCTCGACCGACTATGTCGGCAGCCTGCTCGAACGCGGCGCCGAACGGGCGCGCGCCGAGCGCCTGGAGGTCACGTTCCAGACGGCGGACGCCGAGGCCCTGCCCTTCGCCGACGCCAGCTTCGACGCAGCCCTTTCGACCTTCGGCGTGATGTTCGCCCCCGACCATGCCAGGTCGGCCGCCGAGCTGGCCCGCGTGGTGCGCCCCGGCGGCCGCATCGGCCTGGCCAGCTGGACGCCCGACAGCCTGATCGGCCGCATGTTCAAGGTGCTGGGCCGCTATGTGCCCCCGCCGGCCGGCGTGCAGCCGCCCTCGCTGTGGGGCATCGAGGCCCATCTGCGCACGCTGTTCGGCGAAGGCGCGGCGGCCGTGCAGGCCACCCCGCGCCACTTTGCCTTCCGCTACCGTTCGGCGGCCCACTTCATCGAGGTCTTCCGCACCTGGTACGGCCCGGTCAACAAGGCCTTTGCCGCGCAAACGCCCGAGCAGGCCGAGGCGCTGGCCGCCGAGCTGACCGGCCTGCTGGACAGCCTGAACCGCGCCGGCCCCGGCTCGTTGGTCGTGCCGAGCGAATACCTCGAAGTCGTCATCACCCGCGCCTGAGCGGGCTGCACATGGACGCCCGCCTGCAGCGCCGCATCCAGCGTTACGGCTGGGAGCGCGCCGCCTACGCCTACGCACGCCACTGGCACGGGCCGCTGGCCGGCCTGCAGGCCGAGCTGCTGGCACTGGCCGCGCCGGCCCCCGGAGAGGCGGTGCTCGACGTGGCCTGCGGCGCCGGCGTCGTCTCGGCCGCCGCGGCGCAGGCCGTCGGCCCGGCCGGGCGCGTGCTGGGCGTCGACCTCGCGGAGGCGATGGTGCAGGCCTCCGGCCAGCATGCGCAGCAACTCGGCCTCGCCCAGGCGAGCTTCACACGCATGGACGCCGAACAGCTGGCCCTGCCCGACGCCAGCTTCGACCTCGCGCTGTGCGTGCTGGGCCTGATGTATATGCCCGACCCCGAGGCCGCGCTGCGCGAACTGCACCGCGTGCTGCGCCCGGGCGGCCGCGCGGTGCTGGCGGTGTGGGGCGAACGCGCGCAATGCGGCTGGGCGCCACTGTTCGGCATCGTCGACGCCGAGGTGCACAGCGAGGTCTGCCCGCTGTTCTTCGGCCTCGGCCAAGGCGATGCGCTGGCCCGCAGCTGCGCCTCGGCGGGCCTGCGTGTCACCCTGCAGCGGCGGCGCAGCGACACGCTGCACTACGAAGACGCAGAAGCGGCCTGCGCCGCGGCCTTTGCGGGCGGGCCCGTCGCGCTGGCCTGGTCTCGCTTCGATGCGGCGGTGCGGGCGCGGGTGCAGGCGCATTACCTCGAAGCCGTTGCGCCGTGGCGCGAGGGGTTGGGCTACCGGGTGCCGGCGGAGTATGTGATCGTTGTGGCGGAGCGGCGGGAGGGATGCGCCTCGCGAGACGAGACTTGAGACCGTGCCGGCTCACAGCTTCCGGAGCCCTGCGTGCAATCCATCGGCCGGCCGCCCCAGCGTGCGCCGGATGGCGCACTTGTTCACCACTATGGCAACAGCTTCAAACCCAGTTCTCTCAGGAAAGCGTTGTGCTTGTCCTTCGCTGCCGCAATCGCCTTTTCAATCGCCACCAGCTCTTGGTGCGTCTCATCCAGATCAATCTCCACCTCGCTCACCGCCGTGCTGATATAGCGCGAGATGTTCAGGTTGAAATCGTTCTTCTCGATCTCGGCCATCTCCACTCGGCGTGAGTAGCGTGCCTCTTCCTCACGGAACTGGTAGGTCTTGATGATCTTGGCGATGTGCTCGTCGGTCAGCTGATTCTGGCGCTTGCCTTTGACGAAGTGCTCCGCCGCGTTGATGAACAACACGTCGTCCGGCTTCTTGCATTTCTTCAACACCAGGATGCACACGGGTATGCCGGTCGAATAGAACAGATTGGCGGGCAGGCCGATCACCGTGTCGATGTGCCCGTCCTTCAGCAGCTTGGTGCGGATGCGTTCTTCCGCCCCGCCCCGGAACAGCACGCCGTGCGGCAGGATGATGGCCATCACGCCCTCGTCTTTGAGGTAGTGAAAGCCGTGCAGCAGGAAGGCGAAGTCGGCGGCGGACTTGGGCGCGAGGCCGTGGCTCTTGAAGCGCACGTCGTCGGCCAGCGCGTCCGTCGGTTCCCAGCGGTAGCTGAAGGGCGGGTTGGCGACGATGGCATCAAAGCTCGGCTTCTTGGCCGGGTTCTGCTCGCGCATCATGTCCCACTCGTTGAGCAGGGTGTCGCCGTGGAAGATCTCGAACTCCGTGTCCTTCACGCCGTGCAGCAGCATGTTCATGCGCGCCAGATTGTAGGTCGTGATGTTCTTTTCCTGGCCATGGATCTTGCCGATGGTGCCGCCAGCCTTGGCTACCTTCTTGCGCACATTGAGCAACAGCGAGCCTGAACCACAGGCAAAGTCCAGCACGCTTTCCAGGCGCTTCTTGGTGCCGGTTTTCGGTTCCTGGCTGTCTAGCGTGACGATGGCGGAGAGGATGTCGGAAATCTGCTGCGGGGTGTAGAACTCGCCCGCCTTCTTGCCTGACCCGGCGGCAAACTGGCCGATCAGGTACTCGTAGGCATCGCCCAGCGCGTCGATATTGGTGGAGAACTCTGCCAACCCTTCGGCGATCTTCTGGATGATGGTGCAGAGCTTGGTGTTGCGATCGGGGTAGGTTTTGCCGAGCTTGGGGGAACTCAGATCGATCTCGGAGAACAGGCCCTGGAAGGTGCTCTCGAAGGATTCCGTCTCGATGTACTTGAAGCCCGCTTGCAGCGTGTTCAACAGGTCCGCGTTCTGGGTGCGCGCCAGGTTGGCAATGCTATTCCACAGGTGCGCGGGCTGGATGACGTAGTGGACCTTGCGGCGCATCTGCTTCTCGAACGCCGGGATGTCGTCCACGTTGTTCGCATACCAGAGTGCCAACGGAACCTTGCGCGCGTCGCCACCCACATCGGGGTAGTCCTTGCCAAGTTCCTTCTTCGCCGCCGTCTCGTAGTTGTCAGACAGGTAGCGCAGGAAGAGGAAGGACAGCATGTAGTCGCGGAAGTCGTCCGCATCCATCGCCCCGCGCAGTTGGTCGGCGATACTCCACAGGGTGTTGCCCAGTTGTTTCTGGTTTTGTTCGGTCATGGTGTGTGTTCTTCTTTGCCCAGGTCTTGCTGGGTTTCAATGTCTTCGCGGTCGCGCTGCAGTTCCAGCCGCAGCTCTTCCTCGCTGGGAAGGATCAGGCGGTACTTGCTGGCAAACAGTTGCTCGCTGCCGTTGAGCACGGAGTAGCGCGCTATCGATTTGTCCTTGCTGCCGCATAGCAAGATGCCTACCGTGGGGTTGTCACCCTCGCCCCGGCGCAGCTCGTCGTACATGCGCACATACATGTCCATCTGCCCCACGTCCTGATGCGTGAGCGGCCCGGTTTTCAGGTCGATCAACACAAAGCACTTGAGCAGGTAGTTGTAGAACACCAGATCGATGTAGAAGTCATGCGTCTCGGTGCTGATGCGCTGCTGCCGGGCCACGAAGGCAAAGCCCTTGCCCAGCTCCATCAGGAACTGCTGCAGCTTGTCCATCAGCGCCGCCTCCAGCGTGGCTTCCAGCATGCGGCCCGTGCCGGGCAGCCCCAGAAACTCCAGCATCACCGGGTCACGCACGAAAGCGCGTGGTGAGTCTTTCAGCGCAGCCAGGTTCGCCTGCGCTTGGGTGCTCACTGCGGCCTTGTCCTGACTCAGCAGCAGGCGTTCGTAATACAAGCTGCCGATCTGCCGCTCCAGCGCCCGTGTGCTCCAGTTCTGGGCGGCTGCTTCCTGCACGTACCACTGCCGCGCCTCGGCGCTGTCCACCCGCAGCAGCAAGCGGTAGTGCGTCCAACTCAATTCGCGACGCAGTGCGTCGCGAATCGGAAAGGCTTGGTAAAACCCCCGCATGTGGCGCAGGTTGGTGGCATCGAAGCCCCGCCCAAACTCTGCCGACAGCGCCTGCCCCAGCTGCGGCAGCAAACGTTGCCCGTAGGCAGCCCGCTGCGCCCCGCCCTGTTCGAACTCCACGATGTGCCGCCCGACCTGCCAATAGGTCTGCACCTGCACCACATCCACCGCCCGCAACGCCTGCTGTCGCGAATCGGCAATGAGCTGACGCAGGGCGCCCAGCAAGGGGGCGAAGCCATCGGCTGGGGTGGCCTTGGCCGCACGGACACCGCCTGCTTGCTTTTGTTTTTTGGGTGTCATGGCTCACCTCGCCGGCACGCTTGACCCCCTGCAAACTCATCGGTGTTTGCGGCAAGAGGCGCGACGACTGCATTTGCCACACAGCGTGTAGCAAATCGATGGCCTGCCCGCCACTTACCCCGCCCAATCATGGCTGCCCCTTCTGACCTACCGAGCACATCTCGGTAGTGGGCACGCGGCCTGGTTCAACTTGAACTGTCAAGGATTCCTTGACCGTTGCCGCCGCGTCCAGCTCCCCGTCCTCGAAGACGTTCTTCAGGTGCAGGGAGATGTTCTGCTTGGTGGCATCAAAGAGTTCCGCCATCTCCAACTGCGTCAGCCAGACGGTCTGCTCCTGCGCCCGCAGCTTGATCTGGCTGCGCCCGTCTTCCGTGGTGTAGAGAATCAGGTCGTTCATGACTTCGGCGGTGGTGCTGGGTGGGATGCAGGTGCGATGGATGAGCCTGCCACTGCCAGGCGAAACGAATAGCGATCCAGGAAGACGTTAAGAATCTCACGGAACATCTTCTTGTCTGTGGAAGTGATCGATTCAGATTCGAAAACCGAGTACTTTGCGTGACTTCTGACATTCAAAAAGCGCGCATAGAGGGCCTTTTTGGCATGCCCGTCAAAACATGTAGAGATGTGTTGTCGGCCAAAGAAAATGGCGGTCTTTTCAAGAATACTTCGGAGCGAGTTGAAGTGATATTGTGAAATCCGTCCAGATTTCGCTACCGCTTGCAGCTCGTCCAAGGCAGCGACATGATGCAGGAATGGTGATTCGCCTGTATCTTCGAGAGCGTATGTCTGCGCCTCGTTCAACCGATGCAGAATGTATGCCTTCTTCTTGATATTGTCTTTGCCCCCAGGGGCTCTCTTGCCTGTGAGTTCATTGAACATCACGTTGAAAAACAAACCATGGTGCGTAGAGATTACGACCTTCAGCTTGTTGGTTTCATTCTTTAGCAATGCACCGAGCCCAGCCGCAACGGCAATTGTGTTTTGTTCATCCAGCGAAGAAATTGGGTCGTCGATGTAAACATACTTTACCCAATCGTACGGCGCTCCCTTTTCGGCCTCGATGGCGAGCTGAAGAATGGCTAAAAAAAAGCACCAGATAAAAATATTTTCCTCGCCTCGGGATATTTTTATGTCCTCAAGCCGCCTGCGATTTCCAGCTACTGTCACATCACGATAAAAGCGTATCTCCGCCGCAGCGTAGTCAATTCTGAAATCAAAATCAACGTGCTGATGAAGAAGTGGCCGGATGAGGTCTTCAATACCCATTCCGTCAAGGCCATCAAAGAAGCGAGACTGAGCTTTAAACTTAATTTTTCGTTCCCGGTCCTCGTTGAGGTCATTGTCCCAATCAAAGAGGTCTTCAGTAAAGGCATTGAAATATAGAGTATCCCGTTTCTCTTCCTGTTTGCCGAGATCTTTAAATTCCATCGATAGGCGAGTTTTCCCCACGCCATTGTGCGCGAAAACCAGAACGAAATCACTTCCTGAAACCGGTGTGGTGCCCTTCCGATTGGCAGTCTTCTTGCGTTTTATAACTCCCTTCAAATCCCTGCGGAACTTTCTCGCAAGGGATTCAAGTGACCTGAATTTGGCGATGGTTGCTGCCTTGCTCATAATTGGATGGCATCAGAGGATGGGAATAGCTGCTGCATCAGACCATCCTTTTGAGTCTTGAGGGTATCGAGCTTTTCGATTTCAGCGATGATCGTGTTGTCGAGGCTCGTAAGGCAGTCTGAAATTTTTCTCTGTTCGGCCATCGTCGGGAAGCTGCTTTCCCAGCTCTCGATTGCCCCCTTTGTAATATGCATGATGCCAAGCCCGTTTGTGGTCTTGGCCTTCATGTTTTCAGTTTCATTTTCAAGTGCCATGAAGAGGAACTGCCTGTCGATTCCAGGCTGCTCAACGACTTTCCAAATGTGGTAGTGATAAATAGATTTTTCGCCGCGCCAAACCCGAGGTCCGAAGGACGCTGACCATGCGTAGAGCAAATCACCACTGCCACAATACTTCGTTTCATCCAGCTCAAGGTCTGAGTAATACCACGTGTTGCTGGTGAAGAAGTTGCCGACGCGAAGAACTGGGTATTTCCCAGATTCGAGCAGTTCTTCCTGCTTGTAGGCTCGACCATTGTAGAATGTCGCGGCTTGGCCAAATGTCATCTTTACCCACTCCCCTGCCTTTTGGAACTCAGGGAAGCGGAGACGCGGTTGAGTTACTCCTTCGCTGGGGAAAAGCTGCTGCATCAGCCCTTTCTTATGTGTCTTCAGGACATCCACTTTTCGCACTTGCGCGGCCATCAATTCGTCCACGGAACTCAAGCACTCGGCGATTTTTTGTTGTTCGCCGCAGGGTATCAGGGGGATTTTGAGTCGGGCAAAAGTCTCGCCGGTGAGGTGCTTGATACCGCCGCCGGTGAATAGTTTTTCGAATCGCGTTGTGCCTGCCAGATTTTCAAGGTGAAGGACGAGCAAGCGGGGCTGGAACGGTATTTTGAACCGAACCCGGTGAATAGCCTTCTGAAACTTGAGGTCTGGCAAGCGACCGTCCCAGACGGCTGAACGTCCAGGCTCTCCGCCCTCGCAGACAACGACATCTCCGGCCCTCAATCCGAAGCGATCCAGTTCGTCGTCGTCGAAATACATCTGCGGCAGGTTTGAGGTGTCCACTTCATTCCAGCGCACCGAGATATTGTTGAGGTATGGAAGAAGAAGCCCCGTTGTGTGCTTTTGTTTGTCGAGCATCTTGCCAAGTTTGACGTCAGCGATCTCTCCCAAGGCCACTTCCTTCCACCCCTTCGCCCGCCGAAACTCCGGAAACCGAAGCCTCGGCACCACCGCGGGCGTTGCTTCTTCCTTTATCGCCGAGGTCTTCGTCTTACTGTTCATAGGCGCTGAGTCCCGAGATGTCGCGGCCACCGGCGCGTTTGGTGAGGAGGGGGTGCAGGTCTTCCATCAGGGCGAGTTCGGCCTGGGTGCGGGCTTTCCAGCCGAGGTCGAGCGGGGCCATGAGATCGCTGAGCTGCTCGCCATCGAAAATCATGCGGTCGAGGATGCCGTCCACGAAGCTTTGAAGGGCGGCGGTGGCGAGGCCGTGCCGTGTGGCGATGGCGGCGAGTTCCCTGGCGTTCTTCTCGGCCTTGAAGCGGGTGTAGCCGTCGCGGATGGCGGCCTCACTGAGACCCTCGCCAGCCTTCAGCGTGCCGATGTATTCGGCAATGTCGTCGCGCTCATTCATGAACTTGGCATCGGCGCTGATGAGGCCGATGAGTTCCTCGCGGGTCATCTTGGCCTTGCCCGACCCCTTGGCCGAGAACTTGGCGATGAGGCCCATGATGTAGTCGTAGTCGATGACGGCGGAGGCGAAGAGGACGAACTCGAAGTCGAGTTGGTCTACGGGGACGTCGCCGCCAGGTCCGTCAGCAGCTTTGCCGCCCTTGCCCTGCTGCGCCCTGAGCTCTTTGGCAGTTTGCAGATATTGGCCTTTGAAACCGCGCAGGCTTTCATCGGGCAGCACCTGCTCGATGGTGGCTCTGTTGTCCCCGGTGAGGTCGGTGTATTGGTCCAGCTGGGTCTTGAGCCGCTGCACTTCCTTGAAGTGGGTGACAAAGGCGGCGCGGGCCGCGTCGCCTTTCAGGTTGGCCACGGCGGATGGCGCGCAGGCCAGGCCCTGGGACTTCATGAAATCGCCGAGCTTCTGCACAGCGGTCTCCAGCTTCTGGATGACGACGGGGGCCTTGTCCACCAGCCAGATTTCCCGGGCCTCCTCGCCGGTTTTCTCGCCGGAGAAGAGGGCAATGGCGGCATCGACTGCGTCTTGCTGCTGGCGGAAGTCCAGGATGTTGCCATAGGGCTTGGCGCCGTTGAGCACGCGGTTGGTGCGGGAGAAGGCCTGAATCAAGCCGTGGTGCTTGAGGTTCTTGTCCACGTAGAGCGTGTTCAGGAACTTGGAGTCGAAGCCGGTGAGCAGCATGTCCACCACGATGGTGATGTCGATCTTCTGCGCGGCCGGGTAGTCTGCATTGGGCCACTGCTGGTCTTTGATGCGCTTTTGCACATCCTGGTAGTAGAGGTCGAACTCGCTCAAGCGGTGGTTGGTGCTGTAGCGGGCGTTGTAGTCGGCAAGGATGGCCTTGAGTGCGGCTTTCTTGCCCTCGGGGTCTTCTTCGTTGTCCGCCTGCTCTTGCGGCAAGTCTTCCTGGATCTGCTTCACATCCGGGTCGCCCTCGGCAGGCGGGGAGAAGACGCAGGCGATGTTCAGTGGCTTGAAGTCGGGGTCGGCGGCCAGTTTGTCCGCCTGCATGGTCTTGAACAGCGCGTGGTATTCGATGGCGTCGTTGATAGACGCGGTGGCGAGGATGGCGTTGAAGCGGCGTCCGCCGGTGGCGGCATCGTGCTTGGCGAGGATGGCTTCGATGACGGCCTTCTTGGCGATGGCTTCGCCGGGCTTGGGCGGCTTCTTGCCTTTTTCCTCTTTTGGCTTGAAGTAATCGACGTGAAAGCGCAGGACGTTGCCGTCCTCGATGGCGTGGGTGATGGTGTAGGCGTGGAGCTGCTTCTGGAAGAGGTCCGCCGTGGTTCGCATGGAGGCTTGGGTGTCCTCGATCTTCTGCAAGGTAGCATTGGCCTCGAAGATGGGCGTGCCGGTAAAGCCGAAGAGCTGCGCCTTGGGGAAGAACGCTTTGATGGCCTTGTGGTTGTCGCCAAACTGCGAGCGGTGGCATTCGTCGAAGATGAAGACGATGCGTTTGTCTTTCAGTGCTTCGAGCTGTTCCTTGTAGGTGGTCTGGCCATTCTTGCTGCGCTGCTTGTTGCGCTTGCTGTTGTCGTCCAGCGCAAGGCCCAGCTTCTGGATGGTGGTGACGATGACCTTGTCGGCGTAGTCCTCTGAAAGCAGGCGGCGCACAAGTGCGGCGGTGTTGGTGTTTTCTTCGACACAGCCTTCCTGGAACTTGTTGAATTCCTCCCGCGTCTGGCGGTCGAGGTCTTTGCGGTCCACGACGAACACACACTTGTGAATGTGCTCGTTTTCCTTCAGCAGCGTGGCGGCCTTGAAGGAGGTGAGCGTCTTGCCGCTGCCGGTGGTGTGCCAGATGTAGCCGTTGCCGTTGTCTTCGGCTATGCACTGGACGATGTGCTGCACGGCATAGACCTGGTACGGCCGCATGATCATGAGCTTCTGCTCACCCGCGAGCAGCACCATGTAGCGGCTGATGGTGCGGCCGAGGTCGCACTTCTTCAGGAAGGCTTCAGCGAACTCGTCGAGCTGGGTGATCTTGCGGTTGTCTTCGCCTGCGAACTCGTAGATGGGCAAGAAGCGCTCGTCGGCATTGAAAGCGAAGTGACGGGCGTTGTTGTTGGCGAAGTAGTAGGTGCGGTCGCGGTTGCTGACGATGAAGAGCTGCATGAAGCAGAGCAGCGTCTTGGTGTAGCCGTTGCCCGGATCGTGCTTGTACTCGACGATCTGCTCCATGGCCCGGCGTGGATTCACGCCCAGGGTTTTCAGCTCGATCTGCACACAGGGCACGCCGTTGATGAGCAGGATGACGTCGTAGCGATGGTGGCTGTTGTCGGTGTTGATGCGCAACTGGTGGATGACCTCGAAGTGGTTCTTGCACCAGTCCTTGATGTTCACCAGGGTGTAGTTCAGCGGCGTGCCGTCGTCGCGGGTGAAGGCATTGATGCTGCGCAGGGTCTTGGCAGCGGTGAAGACATCCGGGGTGACGATTTCATCCAAGAGCCTGGCGAACTCGGCTTCGGTCAGCCTGACCCGGTTGAGGGCTTCGAACTTCTCGCGGAAGTTTTTTTCCAGTGCGGCGCGATCGCGGATGTCTGCGCGATATTCGTACTTCAGGTTCTGAAGCTTGCCGATGAAGCCGTACTCGATGTGCTCTTCTTTGACGACGGGGCTCGGTGCTCCGGACCGCAGATCGTAGGTGGACTTGGATGAAGGCATGGGGGAGGAACGTGCGTTGGCTATGGACCAGAAGGCAATGCGGGTGACAGGTCGGTATAGATTGTGACCGGTGGCCTGTGCAGTACAGCGTCCTGAATGCATCGATTGTGGGGCGAGTAGGCTCGACACTGGCTAAGTAGCGTGCGCAGACCACCGCCTCAATACCCCAACCCCCGATCCACCACCCCCGTCATCCCTTCCCCCGCCTCAAACCGCCGAATGTTCTCCAACACCACCTCCGCCGCAGTTTCCGGCTGCGTCATGCTGGCGATGTGCGGTGTGAGCCAGATCTTGGGGTGACGCCAGAAGGCGTGATCGGCGGGCAGGGGTTCGGGGTTGGTCACATCGAGAACTGCCTGGGCCAAATAGCCGCTCTCAAGCGCGGCTAGCAAGTCTTGCTCAACCAAATGCGGCCCACGCCCGACATGCACCAGGCTGGCCCCCGCCGGCAGTGCCGCGAACAGCTCCGCATCCAGAAACCCACGCGTCGCGTCGGTCAACGGCAGCAGGCAGACGAGGATTTGCGTGCGGGCCAGAAAGGCGGGCAATTCGTCGGTGCCGGCAAAGCACTGCACGCCCTCGACCTGATGGCGTGACCGGCTCCACCCCGCGCAATCAAAGCCGAAGCCGCGCAGCTGAGCGAGCACCGCCTGGCCCAGCGAGCCCAGGCCCAGCACGCCGATGCGGCGCTTGGCGGCGGGCTGCACCTGAATCGTTTTCCACAGGCCTTCGCGCTGCTGGCGCTGGTACTGGGGCATGTCGCGGTGCAGGCTCAACACCGCCCAGCTGACGTACTCGACCATGCCGCCGATGATGCCGGGCTCGACCATGCGGACCACGGGCAGGTCGGCGGGCAGTTCGTCGAACTTGAACTGGTCTACCCCGGCGCCGGAGGAGAACAACACCTCAAGGTTGGGGAACAGGCCGCGGATGTCGGGCGGCGGCTCCCAGGCGGCCAGGAAGCGCACTTGGGCCGGGTCGCCGATATCGGGCCAGATGCGGAAGTCGAGTTGCGGCGCCTGGCGGGCGAAGATCTCGGCCCAGACGCGGCCTCGCACCGGGTCGGACTTGTAGACGAAGCTGGCCATGCTTGCTTGCTCGCTCAGCCCAGGGCCTGGGTGGCGATGGCGAACAGGCGGGTGCCGGGCACGGCGGCCAACGGCGTGCCGCGCACCATCTCGGTGGGTGCGTCAACGCGCAGGAGGCCCAGAGTCTCCAGCCATTCGGTCAGGCCGCCGTCGAAGTCCACATCGATGCGCACGAACTTGCCGGCGCTCAGGCCCACCAGGTGGGCGATCAGGGCCTTGGCGCCTTCGGCATCGGGGGCGACAACGGGGCCGATCTGCAGGCCGCGGCCGAAGCGGCGCAGCATCGCGAAGCCGCGGGCCTCGCCGTCGTGGTCGAGCACCACGGTGTCGGACTGGGCCAGCAGGCCGGTGATGAGCCCTTCGCGGGGCATGCCGCGGGCCTTGGCGTCGAGCTGGCAGAGGGCGAACACATCGTTGTGGGTCGAGGGGCGCAGGCGCCAGCCTTCGTCCAGCGCCACCAGCGGGGCCGACAGGGCCGTGCCCTGATGCTGGCGCACCTCGCCGCTGCGCACAAAGCCTAGGCGCTCGTAGAGGCCGCGGCCCTCGGCCGTGGCGTGCAGCAGCAGGCTGCGCTCGCCAAGAGCCTCCAGCGCGGCCTGCATCAGCCGGTAGCCGATGCGCCGGCCCTGGCAGCGCGGATCGACGATGACCAGGCCGACGGTGGCCTGGGCCGGGCCCCAGGGCCAGATCAAGGTGGTGCCGACGACCTCGCCGTCGCGCTCGGCCACCAGGCCGCTGCCCAGCGAGAAGGCGAACTGCCAATCGGCCAGCCGGTGGGGCCAGTGCACCTGCAGAGACAGCGCGTGCGCGGCCTCCAGGTCGCTTTCTTGCATCGCACGCAGGGCAACACCATCGGCCGAGGCGGGCGCAGTAGTGGGTTCGACGAAGCTCAAGACACTCTCCAGATGACCGTGTTTGCTTGATATTTGCAAGTTGGCCAGCCGCGCGCTAGGACGATCTTGCTGCTTTTGACCATACCGCAGCTTCGGCTGTGCGCACACTGCAGCTCGCAATTTACTGCGCTGTGGCGGGCGCCAACGCCAGCCTATTGCGCCCCACCCTGCCTAGCATTTGCGGTGTCGAAAGCCCAATCTGCGAAGGCGGCCCGTGCAAACATTTGATCCCGATCTGATCTCCGTGCCCAGCGGGCATTTCATTGGCGGCAAGCTGCTGGCCGGCAGCGCCGGCGAAGCGCTGGAAGTGCTGCGCCCGTCGGACGGCCGGGCCTATGCCGCGCTGCCGCTGGGCGACGCCGAACGGGTGGACCGCGCGGTGCAGAACGCCTGGGCCGCCTGGCGCAGCAGCGACTGGGCCGGCCGCCCGCCGCGCGAGCGCGCCCGGGTGCTGCGCCGCTGGGCCGATCTGGTGGAGGCCGATGGCGCGGTGCTGGGCCCGCTGGAGGCCGTGGGCTCGACCCGGCCGCTGAAGGACGTGCTGGCCTGGGATGTGCCCTTCACGGCCGAGGGCCTGCGCTTCTTTGCCGAATATGCCGACAAGCTGGGCGGCGAGGTGGCGGCCACGCGCAGCGATAACCTTGGCATGACGGTCAGCGAACCCTACGGCGTGGTGGGGGCGATCACGCCCTGGAATTTTCCGCTGGTGATGGTGTCTTGGAAGGTGGGCGCGGCCATGGCCGCCGGCAATGCGGTGGTGCTCAAGCCCTCGGAGCTGACGCCGTTCTCGGCGCTGCGCCTGGCCGAGCTGGCCGTGCAGGCCGGCGTGCCGCCGGGCATCTTCAATATCGTGCAGGGCGACGGCCGGGTGACCGGAGACGCCCTGAGCCGCCACCCCCGCATCGCCAAGATGACGTTCACCGGCAGCACGCGCACCGGCGCCGCCATCATGGCCGCCTGCGCGCTGCACGGGCCCAAGCCGGTGACGCTTGAGCTGGGCGGCAAGAGCCCGCAGCTGGTGTTCGACGACGCGCCGAACCTGCAGCGTCTGACCGGGCTGATTGCCGGCGCCATCACCGGCAATGCCGGCCAGGTCTGTGTGGCCGGCTCGCGGCTGATCGTGCAGAAGGGCATTGCGCCGGCCTTGATCGACGGCCTGCTGACCCGCTTTGCCGCCCAGCGGCCCGGCGCCACCTGGGATGAGGCCGCCACGCTGCCGCCCATCATCTCGGCGCTGCAGGCCGGGCGCATCGATGCAATAGTGCGGCGTGCCGAGCAGGCGGGGGCGCACATCCTGGGCGGCGGGCTGCGCAGCACAATCTGCGGCGCCGGGGCCTATTACCTGCCTACCCTGATCCAAAACGTGGCCGCCGACAACCCGGCCGTGGTCGAAGAGATCTTCGGCCCGGTGCTGACGGTGCAGACCTTCGACACCGAGGAGGAGGGCCTGGCCCTGGCTGCCCACGAGCACTACGGCCTGGCTGCCGGCGTGCACACGGCGGACATCGGCCGGGCCCTGCGGGCGATGCGCCGGATCTCGGCCGGCACAGTGTGGATCAACCGCTACGGGCGCTCGGCCGACTTCGTCATTCCGACCGGCGGCTACCACCAGTCCGGCATCGGCAAGGACCTGGGCCGCCAGGCGGTGGAGGCCAATCTGCGCCTCAAAAGCGTGCTGATCGACTTCGCGGCGCCGCAATGAAGTGCACCACCGCACCCCCGAAGAGCGCGCCGCAGGCTATGCCGAGGCGGGCGGCCCAAACCACAGTTTTGTGTGCGGCCCCCGGCCAATACCCCGCATTTCTATTTTGTTCACATGCTTCAATGAAATCCTGATGACGCGCAATGTGAACCGGCTGTTTTTGACCCCCGTGATCAGAGGAACAACACCATGACCTTCCGCCCCAAATTCATCACCTTCGACTGCTACGGCACCTTGACGCGCTTTCGCATGACCGAGATGACGCGCGACATCTTTGCCGACCGAATCAAGCCCGAGCAGATGGACCAGTTCATTGCCGACTTCAGCGCCTACCGCTTCGACGAGGTGCTCGGAGACTGGCAGCCCTACCAGGATGTGCTGAAGAACGCCGTGCGCCGCCTGTGCAAGAAATGGGGCATCCAGTATTTCGACCACGAGGCCCAGCAGTACTACGACGCGGTGCCGACCTGGACCCCACACGCCGATGTGGCCGCGGGCCTGAGCAAGATCGCCCACGAGATCCCTTTGGTGATCCTGTCCAACGCCGCCGACGACCAGATCCAGAAGAACGTGGCCCTGCTCGGCGCGCCCTTCCACCGCGTTTACACCGCCCAGCAGGCCCAGGCCTACAAGCCGCGGCTGAAAGCCTTCGAGTTCATGCTGGACTCGCTGAACGCCAACCCGGAAGACCTGCTGCATGTGTCGTCCAGCCTGCGCTACGACCTGATGTCGGCCGACGATCTGGGCATCAAGAACAAGGTCTTCGTGAACCGCGGCCACGGCCCGGGCAACCCGGCCTACAACTATGTCGAGATCGCCGACATCGGCGGCTTGGCCGGCGTGGTCGGTCTCTGAACCAACAGCCACAGGCCATGAAGCTCGACTCCTACTGGACCGATTCGGCGCCGGCTTTTACGCCGGCCGCGGCGGACCTGCCGGCCAGCGCCGATGTGGTGATCGTCGGCGGCGGCTTCACCGGCCTGTCGGCGGCGCGCACCTTGGCCAAGCGCGGTGCGCAGGTCGTCGTGCTGGAGGCCTGCGACCGCGTCGCCAAGGAGGCCTCGGGGCGCAACGGTGGCCATGTCAACAACGGCCTGGCGGTGGACTATGTCGCCGCTGCCGACCAGTACGGTGTGGACAAGGCCCGCGCCTGGTACCGCGAGTTCGATGCGGCGGTGGACACCGTCGCCCGGCTGGTGCAGGACGAGCAGATTGACTGCGACTTCCAGCGCAACGGCAAGCTGAAGCTGGCGACCAAGCCGGCGCATTTTGAAGCGCTGGCCCGCAGCTGCGAGCGCCTGGCGCGCGAGGTCGATCCCGATGTGGAGCTGCTGGATGCCAGCAAGGTGCGCGACGAGGTGGCCAGCGATCGTTTCGTCGGCGGCCTGCTGCAGAAGAAAAGCGCGCAGATGCATATGGGCCGCTTTGCCGCCGGCTTAGGGAGTGCGGCCCAGCGCAGCGGCGCGCAGATCCACCTGAACACGCCGGTGCTGAAGCTGCAGCGCCAAGGCCAGGGCCACGAACACCAGGTGCACACGCCGCGTGGCACGGTGCGCGCCAAGCAGGTGCTGCTGGCCACCGGCGCCAGCCTGCATGGCGGCTACGGCACCTTTGGCTGGCTGCGCCGGCGCATCGTCGGCATCGGTAGCTTCATCGTCGTCACCGAGCCGCTGGGTGCCGAGCGGGCTCAGGCCCTGCTGGCCGGGCGCCGCACCTACGTGACGGTGGCCAATATCCACCACTATTTCCGCATGACGCCCGACCACCGGCTGGTGTTCGGCGGCCGTGCGCGCTTCGCGATCTCCAGCCCCACCTCGGACCAGAAAGGCGGCGAGATCCTGAAACGCGGCCTGGCCGAGATCTTTCCGCAACTGGCCGAAGTGCGTATCGACTATTGCTGGGGTGGCCTAGTCGACATGAGCCAGGACCGCCTGCCCCATGCGGGCGAGCGCGACGGACTCTATTACTCGCTGGGCTACAGCGGGCACGGCACGCAGATGTCCGTCCACATGGGCGAGCGCATGGCCGAGACCATGCTGGGCAACGCCGCCGCCAACCCCTGGCGCGACCGGCCCTGGCCCGCCATTCCCGGCCACCTCGGCCCCCCCTGGTTTTTGCCCGCGGTAGGGCTTTATTACCGCCTCAAGGACATGGTGTCCTGAGTCGCCAACCGCCACTGTTTGTAGTACATCACTCTGTCCAGGAGAAAAGCATGAACGAGAGCAAGCAACTGCTAGACCTAGTCGGTCCCCAGGAAAGCACCCGCATGATGGATGCGCTGAAACGTGGCGCCACGCGCCGCGACATTCTCTCCATGCTGATGGCCGGAGGCATGCAGATGGGCCTGGCCGGCGGCCTGGCGGGCACGGCGCTGTCGGCCCATGCGCAGACACCGAAGCGCGGCGGCAAGATACGCGTGGCCGGCGCCACCGCGGCGATCACCGACACGCTGGACCCGGCCAAGATGTCGAACCAGACCGACTACTCGCGCGGCACCATGCTCTACAACGGCCTGACCTCGCTGGACGGCAGCCTGACGCCCCAGCCGTCGCTGGCCGAGGAGTTCGCGACCAAGGATGCCAAGACCTGGGTCTTCAAGCTGCGCAAGGGCGTGGTGTTCCATGACGGCAAGCCGCTGACGCCGGCCGACGTGGTGTTCTCGATCTCGCGCCACAAGGATGCCGCCACCGCCTCCAAGGCCAAGGCCCTGGCCGACCAGATCGACACCGTCAAGGCCAGCGGCGCCAACGAGGTGACGATTACGCTGAGCGCGCCGAACGCCGACCTGCCGGTGATTCTGGGCACCTTCCACTTCCTGATCGTCAAGGACGGCACGACCGACTTCAGCACCGGCATCGGCACCGGCCCCTACAAGCTGAAGGAATTCAAGCCCGGTGTGCGCTCGATCGCCGTGCGCAACGAGGCCTACTGGAGGCCCGGCCGCCCCTATCTGGACGAGATCGAGTTCGTCGGCATCGGCGACGAGGGCGCGCGCGTCAATGCGCTGCTGTCCGGTGATCTGGACATGGTCGGCTCGGTCAATCCGCGTTCGGTGGACCGCGTCAAGAACACGCCCGGCTTCGCGATCTTCAGCACCCAGTCGGGCCAGTACTCCGACCTGATCATGCGCCGCGACATGGGGCCAGGAGCCAACCCCGACTTCGTGCTGGCGATGAAGCATCTGTTCGACCGCGAGCAGATGAAGAAGTCGATCGCGCTGGGCCATGCGGTGGTGGCCAACGACCAGCCGATCGACCCGACCAACCGCTTCCACTTCGCCGGCTTGCCGCAGCGGCCCTATGACCCGGAGAAGGCCAAGTTCCATCTGAAGAAGGCGAATCTGGGCAGCGCAGCGATTCCGGTGGTGGTGTCGCCGGCCGCGATGTACTCGGTCGAGACGGCCCTGGTGCTGCAGCAGGCGGCGCAGCGCGTCGGCCTGAACCTCGATGTGAAGCGCATGCCGGCCGATGGCTACTGGGCCAATCACTGGCTGAACAGCCCGGTGGGCTTTGGCAACATCAACCCGCGCCCCAGCGCCGACACGCTGCTGACCCTGTTGTTCAAGTCGGACGCGGCCTGGAACGAGTCGCGCTGGAAGAGCGACAAGTTCGACCAGCTGCTGATCAACGCCCGCGCCGAGACCGATCTGGCCAAGCGCAAGCAGATGTATGCCGATATGCAGACCATGATCCATCAGGAGGCCGGCATCGGCATCCCGCTGTTCCTGGCCAGCCTGGACGGCCACTCGACCAAGCTCAAGGGCCTGTCGCCGATTCCGCTGGGCGGGCTGATGGGCTATTCCTTCGGCGAGCATGTCTGGCTTGATGCCTGACAACGCCTGACCCCGCCTGATCTGCACTGACCGCGCACGCACACCATGAACCTGCTGATACTGCGACTCATCGTCAACCGGCTGGCGCTGGCCCTGGTCTCGCTGCTGGTGGTGTCGGCGGTCGTGTTCACGATCACGGCGCTGCTGCCCGGCGATGCGGCGCAGGCTCAGCTGGGCCAGGAGGCCACGGCCGAATCGCTGAAGGCGCTGCGCGAGCAGATGGGCCTGAACGTGCCGGCCCATCTGCGCTACTGGGAGTGGCTGTCGGGCATGGTCAAGGGCAACCCGGGCCTGTCGGTCGTCACGCACACGCCGGTGGCCGACATGATCTCCAGCCGCCTGCCCAACTCGGTCAAGCTGGCCGCAGTCACCGCCGCCATTGCCGTGCCGCTGGCCTTGGCCCTGGGCATTGCCTCGGCGATGTGGCGCGGCTCCTGGTTCGACCGCATCGCCAGCTCGGGCGCGGTGGCCGTGGTCTCGGTGCCAGAGTTTCTGGTCGCCACCCTGGCGGTGCTGATCTTCGCGGTGGAGCTACGCTGGCTGCCGGCGCTGTCGTACAGCAGCAGTGTCGACTCGATAGGCCAGATGCTGCGCGCCTTCGCCATGCCGGTCTTGAGCCTGTGCTGCGTGACGATGGCCCAGATGATGCGCATGACGCGCGCCGCCGTGGTGGACCAGTTGCGCGCGCCCTACATCGAGATGGTCAGGCTCAAGGGCGCCTCGCCGACGCGCATGGTGCTGGCCCATGCGTTGCCCAATGCGATCGGGCCCATCGCCAATGCGGTGGCGCTGTCGATGTCCTACCTGCTGGGCGGCGTGATCATCGTCGAGACCATCTTCAACTACCCGGGCATCGCCAGCCTGATGGTGGACGGCGTCAGCCAGCGCGACATGCCCCTGGTGCAGACCTGCGCGATGCTGTTCTGCGCCGTCTATCTGCTGCTGGTGACGCTGGCCGACATCTGCAGCATCGTCGCCAATCCCCGCCTTCGCCATCGCTGAATCAAGGCATCCACCCATGTCCACCCTGACACCCACCGCAGCCGAGCCCGCACCCCGTGCGCGGCGACGCCTGCCTTCGATGAGCTGGCCCGGCCTGCTGGGCCTGGCCATGCTGCTGGCCTGGATGCTGGCGGCGCTGATAGGCCCCAGCCTGATGGACCAGGGCGGCAGCGATATGGGTGCCGGCGATGTTTTCGCCCGCATCAGCGCGCAGCACTGGCTGGGCACCGACTACCTGGGCCGCGACATGCTGGCCCGCGTGATCGAGGGCGCCCGCTACACCGTGGGCGTGGCCCTGATCGCCACCTTGGCGGCCAGCAGCACCGGCACCGTGCTGGCCCTTCTGGCGGCCTCCAGCGCGCCCTGGCTGGACGGCACCCTGAGCCGCGCCATCGACACGCTGACCTCGATCCCGTCGAAGATGCTGGCCCTGATCATGGTGGCGGCCTTCGGCTCCTCGCTGCCCATGCTGATCTTGACGGCCGCGATCATCTACGTGCCCGGCGCCTACCGCATCGCGCGGTCTCTCGCCGTCAACATCAACGCGATGGACTATGTGGTCGTGGCCCGCACGCGCGGCGAGGGCCGGCTGTACATCATGCTGCAGGAGATCCTGCCCAACATCATCAACCCGATGCTGGCCGACCTGGGCCTGCGCTTCGTCTACGTTGTGCTGCTCTTGGCCTCGCTGAGTTTTCTGGGTCTGGGCGTGCAGCCCCCGGCGGCCGACTGGGGCTCGCTGGTGCGCGAGAACATCGGCGCCCTGCCCACCGGCGGCGCCGCCATCATCGCGCCGGCACTGGCCATCGCCAGCCTGACGATCGCGGTGAATCTGCTGATCGACAATCTGCCGGGCCGCGCGGCGCGTGAAGGCGGGGTGCACTGATGGGCGCGCCGGTCACCGTGCGCGGTCTGCGCATCGTCGTCGACAAGGCCAACGGCGGCGGCGAGCAGGCCATCGTCGACAACCTCAACTTCACGATCGCCCCCGGTGAGGTGCTGGCCCTGATCGGCGAGTCCGGCTCGGGCAAGACCACCACCGCCCTGGCCTTGATGGGTTATGCACGGCACGGCTGCCGCATCGCCGGCGGCAGCGTCACCATCGGCGACACCGATGTGCTGGCACTGAGCGAGCCGCAGCAACGCGCGCTGCGCGGCCGCACGGTGGCCTATATCGCGCAGAGCGCCGCCGCCTCGTTCAACCCCTCGCGGACCATCATGGACCAGGTCATCGAGCCGGCGCTGATACACAAGCTGATGCCGCGCGAGCAGGCCGAGGTGAAGGCCGTCGAGCTGTTCCGCGAACTGGCCCTGCCGGACCCCGACCACATCGGCTCGCGCTACCCACACCAGGTCTCCGGCGGCCAGCTGCAACGGCTGATGGCGGCGATGGCGCTGATCAGCGACCCCGATCTGGTGATACTCGACGAGCCGACCACGGCGCTGGACGTGACGACGCAGATCGAGGTGCTGCGCGCCTTCCGCCGCGTGGTGCGCGAGCGGCGTGCCACGGCCGTCTACGTCAGCCACGACCTGGCCGTGGTGGCGCAGATGGCCGACCACATCCTGGTGCTGCGCGACGGCACGATGCGCGAGCTGGGCGCCACCGAGCAAATCATCACCGCACCCGCCAACGACTACACCCAATGCCTGCTGGCCGCCGCGCGGCCGCGCGAGCGCGAGGGCGGCCAATGCTCGGCCCAGGCCGGCGAGAGCCAGCCGCTGCTGGAGGTGAAGAACCTGTCGGCCGGTTATGGCCCTGTGGACAAGCAGGGCAAGCCGGCCATCCTGATACTCGAAGACATCGATCTGAAGCTCTACCGCGGCCAGGCCATAGGCGTGATCGGCGAGTCGGGTTCGGGCAAGACCACCTTGGCGCGCGCCATCGCCGGCCTGATCGCCCCGAGCAAGGGCCAGATGCTGTTCAACGGCAAAGCCCTGCCGCCCACCTTGGCCCAACGCAGCAAGGACGAACTGCGCAAGGTGCAGATCGTGTTCCAGATGGCCGACACGGCGCTGAACCCCAGCCACAGCATCGAGCGCATCCTGGCCCGGCCGCTGCAGTTCTACAAAGGCCTCACAGGCGCGGCGCTGCAGAAACGCATCGCCGAGCTGCTGGACCTGGTCAAGCTGCCGGCAAGCGCCGCGCAGCGCCTGCCCGGCGGGCTGTCGGGTGGGCAGAAGCAACGCGTCAACCTGGCCCGCGCACTGGCCGCCGAGCCCGATCTGATCCTCTGCGACGAGGTCACCTCGGCGCTGGACACCGTCGTCGGCGCCGCCGTGCTGGACCTGATCGCCGAGCTGCGCCGCGGGCTGGGCCTGTCCTACCTGTTCATCAGCCACGACCTGCACACCGTCCGCTCCGTCTGCGACGAAATCGTCGTCATGCAGCACGGCCGCAAACTCGCCCAGGTGGCCCGCGCCGACTACGAGCGGGGCCCGCACCACCCCTACTACGAGCTGCTGGCCCGCTCGGTGCCGGAGCTACGGCGGGGGTGGCTGGATGAGCAGGTGGCTGTGGCGGGCTGAGCGCTACCGACTTCCCGGCATGTTTTCCAGGGCATCTCCATCACCGCAGGTCATCTGGCCATGTACCCCGCATAGGCCGCCGCTCCCTTGGCGCGGTAGGGATTCACCACCGCGGCCATGGCCAGCCAATGCAAATGCCAGCTGCTGCGCCTGATCACCGTTAGCCTGTCCGACGAGGCGCTGGCAGGCAGGCTACGCGTCTCGGAGAATGCACCTGGGCCGCAGGCGAGCCGCAACCACGACCTGAGTTCACCAGGGTTGCTGCTAGGTGTATCTGGTGAAGCCAGAGAACAAAATGCGACCACACGCCCTTGCTGGGTGTGCCATGTCAGCCAACATCACCAACGTGTCCCAAGAGCACGTGGTTTTACAGGGAGAACTTCTATGCGCTCAGTGTTCCTGAAGCTGATTCAGGTTTGCCTTCTCGTTTCTACGCTCAACACCATGTCGGCCCACGCAGCGAGTACTGTCGCCTATGACACCCTGGGGCCGGAAAACGCACTATCCAATGGCCCGGCCTGGTTCTACGGAGCACCTGGCCAAGGCGGAAAGGATGGCAATTGGGTGACTGCGCAAAGGTTCGTCTCATCGGCATCGGGCCTTCTTCAAAGCATCACTGTCCCTCTGAGCTATGCAAACTCAATCGAGTTCGGCACGCTCATCCAAATCCGCGACGACAACAACGGTAGCCCGGGCTCCATCCTCGCGCAGGTGTCTCACCTTCCTGCGGATCTCACGACTATCTCGACCGCCAGCTTCTCGTCTGATCTCCTGATCACCGAGGGGCATGCGTATTGGATCTCTCTGGCGGCCGATTCGGCCCATCCACTGACCACCGGTGCTTGGTTGAGCAACGCGCTCAGTATTGGTGGAACGCGCGCGTTCAGCGGCGCCACATGGTTGCCAGCCGGTGAGTGGCATGTCTACACAGTAGATGGGAACGTGTCGCCTCTCGGCGCCGCCCGCGTGATGGTCACCACAGTGCCCGAAGCATCGACCGTCCTCCTTTTCCTGGGCGGTCTGTTCGTGCTGGTGCCGGGGGTATCCGTAGCGCGGCGACGCAAGGCTTGAACAAGCTCATCAATCCCGGACTTGCGATGAAGAGGGTTTTGATCGGCCAGTGACGCGGAAAGTACTCACCGCTGCCCTGCGGCGTCACTTGCCAATGCAAAACCTGCTGAAGATTTCCCCGAGCAGATCATCGGGCGTGAACGCGCCGGTGATCTCGCCCAGCGCGTCATGGGCCAGGCGCAGTTCCTCGGCCAGCAGGTCCAGTGCGGGCACCGGCAAGGTGGCCATGTCCTGGGCCAGGTCCAGATGCTCGCGCGTGCGCTGCAGTGCCGACACATGGCGCTGGCGGGCGATGTAGACGCCCTCGGGCGTGGCGTGCCAGCCGACTTGCTGCAGCAGGCGCTGGCGCAGATCGGCGATGCCGGCGCTGGTCTTGGCCGACAGGCTCAAGGCGCCCTCGGGCAAGGCAAGACCTGGCACCGCGTCGGCCTTGTTGAAGACCTGCAGCACGCGTGAGCCCTGGCCTATGCGCAGGGCGATGGCCTCGTCGTCGGCGTCGTAGGCGGCATCGCCAATGCGCGTCAGGTCGCGCAGGAACAGGATCACGTCGGCATCGGCAATGGCATCCCAGCTGCGCGCCACGCCGATGCGCTCGACCTCGTCATGCGCGTCGCGCAGACCGGCGGTGTCGATCACATGCAGGGGCACGCCTTCGATCTGAATCGTCTGGCTGACCTTGTCGCGCGTCGTGCCAGGAATGGCGGTGACGATGGCCAGCTCGGCGCCGGCCAGCGCGTTGAGCAGCGAGCTCTTTCCGACGTTCGGCTGGCCGGCCAACACGACCTTGATGCCCTCGCGCAGCAGCGCGCCCTGGCGGGTGCGGTCGAGCACGGCGTCGAGCCGGGCCATCAGGCGCGCGAGCTGGCCCAGTGCATCGGCCTGCTGCAGGAAGTCGATCTCTTCCTCGGGGAAGTCCAAGGTCGCCTCGACCAGCATGCGCAGCTTGATCAAGGCGTCGCGCAACTCGCCCACCTCGGCCGACATGGCGCCGCCCAGCGCGCGGCTGGCGCTGCGGGCGGCCGCCTCGGTGCTGGCATCGATCAGGTCGCTGACGGCCTCGGCCTGGGCCAGGTCCAGCTTGCCGTTCATGAAGGCGCGTTGCGTGAACTCGCCGGGCTCGGCCAGGCGCAGGCCCAGGTCCTTGCCGACCTCTAGGCAGCGGGCCAGCAGGAGCTGCAGCACCACCGGGCCACCATGGGCCTGCAGCTCCAGAACCGTCTCGCCGGTGTAGGAATGCGGGGCCGGGAACAGCAGGGCCAGGCCCTGGTCTATGGCCTGGCCGTCGGCGGCCAGAAAGGGCAGGTAGGTGGCTTCGCGGGCCTGCAGCGAGCGGCCGCAGAGGGCGTCCACCAGCGCGGTCAGGTCCTTGCCCGAGGCGCGGACGATACCGACGGCGCCGCGGCCTGGCGCGGTGGCAATGGCGACGATGGGGTCCAGGTGGCGTGACAGCATGGTTTGATTCTCACCGAAGCGGACAAGAAAAAACCCCGCGCTCTTTCGATGCGCGGGGTTCGGTGCGGGGCAGGGGCAGCGCTATTGCACGCCCAGCTGCTTGTTGATCATCCACTGCTGAGCGATCGACAGGATGTTGTTGGTCAGCCAGTACAGCACCAGACCGGCCGGGAAGACGAAGAACATCACCGAGAACATCAGCGGCATCATCCACATCATCTTGGCCTGCATGGGATCCGGCGGCTTCGGGTTCAGCCAGACCTGGAACAGGCTGCTCAAGGTCATCAGCACCGGCAGGATGAAATACGGGTCTTTGGCCGAGAGGTCGACAATCCAGCCCAGCCAAGGTGCGTGGCGCATCTCGACGCTGGACAGCAGCACCGAGTACAGCGCGATGAAGAAGGGCATCTGCACGAAGATCGGCAGGCAGCCGCCCAGCGGGTTGACCTTCTCCTCGCGGTAGATGCGCATCATCTCCTGCTGCATCTGCTGCGGCTTGTCTTTCAGCCGCTCGCGCATCTCCATCACCTTGGGGTTGACGGACTTCATCTTGGCCATCGAGCGATAGGCGCTGGCGTTGAGCCAGTAGAAGGCGATCTTCAGCAGCACGACCAGGGCGACGATGGCCCAGCCCCAGTTGCCGATCAGCTTGTGCAGCTGGTCCAGCAGCCAGAACAGCGGCTTGGCCAGTATGGTCAGGTAGCCATAGTCGCGCACCAGCTCCAGGCCGGGGGCGATGGCGGCCAGCATGTTTTCTTCGGTCGGGCCGATGAAGAGCTGGTCTTCGGCGACGGCGCTCTTCGAGGGCTCGATCTGGCCCAGCGGGAACACCATGCCGACGGCGTACTGCGCCAGCGTGGTGTTGGGCACCTTATTGACATGGAAGCCGCGGTCACCGGCCCCGGTGCGCAGCCAGGCGCTGGCGAAGTGATGCTGAACCATCGCCACCCAGCCGTCGTTGGCGCGCTGCTCGTACTCGAGCTTGCCCTTGTCGATGTCGGCGAAGTCGATCTTGTGGAACTTGGTCTTGTCGGTGTACAGCGCCGGGCCGGAGAAGTTGTTGGGCGCCATGAAGATGCCGTTGGCGGCCACAAACCCATCACGCACCAGCTGCACATACAGCTGCGGAGCCAGCGGCGCGGCCGAGGTATTGATCACCTCGTGCTTGACGCCGACGACATAGTCGCCGCGCTTGAAGGTATAGGTCTTGACCAGCTTCAGGCCGGCCATCTCGGCAGATTCGAAACGCACCGACACCGCATCGGCGCCGGCCTTCAGTTCACGCTCACCGGGCACCAGGGTCATGGCGCTGAGGTGGTTGGGCGCGCCGGCCACACCGGTCAGGCCAGTTTCGGCCTTGTAGATGTGCTGGGCCGAGGCATCGAGCACGACGACATGACCGCTGGGATGGGTCTCGTCGATGTGCTTGAGCAGCTCGACGCGGACCAGGCTGCCGCCCAGCGAATCCAGCGTGGCCTTGACCACGTCGGTGCTGATGGTGACCTTCTCGGCCATCACCGGCGCGCTGGCCGGCGTGCCGGGCACGGCGGCCAGGGCCGCAGCAGCGCCCGAGGCGGGCAGGGCGCCGGGCAGCGCCGCGGCGCCAGGCGCCGAGCCAGCGGCCGCCACCTTGGCCGGGGTCGGGCTGAACATCGACGGTTGCCCGTTGTGCTTGTTCCACGCGTCCCACAGCAGGACGAGCGACATCGTGAACACCACCCACATCAGGGTGCGGCGCATATCGGTCATGGGGAAGATTTCGAAGAAGGGGTTCTGGAAGGCGTAGTCCCGCAGCCCAAGCGGCTGAACAGGGCAGGCGGATTGTCGGGCACGGGATCATGCCCACCGGCGCAAAACGGGTGGCAACGCAAAATTCTTCTTGCAGTCAGATAGCTGCCCGCGCCCGCGCCATGCTGCTGCAGCGCGTCCAGCGCATAGGCTGAGCAGGTCGGGTAGAAGCGGCAGCTCGAGCCCAGCCATGGGCTCAGCAGCAGGCGGTAGCCACGCACCACACCCATCAACAGGCGTTGGGCGATAGACAGGGAGGCATTCATGGCGGGCAGGCGCAGATCAGCGGCGCGGGGCAGCGCCCAGCACACGGGTCATCAGCAGCGCCAGTTCTTCACGGGCGGCCAGATGCAGGGCCTCGGACGCGGCGCTCTTGAACTGCTTGCGGTCGAACGGCGCGCGCAGGCGCACCACCCACAGGCCTGCGGGCAGCAGCGCTTCCTGCCCGGCAAAGGCAGCATGGATGTGGCGCTTCAGCAGCGAGCGGGTGACCGAGCGCTTGGCATGCCGTTTGGGCACGACAGTACCCAGCCAGGCTCCGTTCGGAGCGGCCGGGACGATGGTGTTTGCCATGGCAGGAGAGGAGTCATCCACAGCCACCGCCTGCGGGTCACCTGCACCTGTTGATAACTCAACAGTGGGCGAGCACTTCGCGGGCTTTTTCGGCGTTGTGGGATTCGCGGCCAGATGATGGACCACGAAATGACTGCTGCGCGCTCGGCTGGGAGCACCCAGCACACGCTCAAAGTCGGCCGATCGCACGATGCGGCCGATCATTTGACGCGGGTTCCGACTCAGACGGCCAGACGCTTGCGGCCCTTGGCGCGGCGGGCATTGATGACCGCGCGGCCACCGCGGGTCTTCATGCGGACCAGGAAGCCATGGGTGCGGGCGCGGCGGACTTTGGAAGCTTGGTAGGTGCGTTTCATGATGGTTCCTCTATGGAGCCTGTCTAAAACCCGAAGAACAATGATGAGTTCGTCGGGGTGCGGGTGGCCGGACAGAACACCTGCCTTCAGCGCCGCTGGGGGTCTTGCTTGGGTATCGACTCTTTGCCCGGGCGCCATGCAAGCGTCCGGGAAACCGAGCATTACACCAAAAACCTCCTTATCCGTCAATGACTTACACCACAAACCAAGGCTTTGCGGGGGATTGACCTCCGGCATAAATCTGTGGATAACTTACGTACAAGTCCCGCGGCAACGTACAATCCGGCCGCTCTGAGAACAAGTTTTCCACAATGAGCGTAGATCTCTGGCAACGTGGCTGCGAACGGCTCGCCACCGAATTGCCCGAACAACAATTCAACACCTGGATCCGTCCTTTGCCCCCTGCAGAGGTGTCGGATGCCGGCGGCGATGGCGCAGTCGTGTCGCTGCGCGTGCCCAACCGTTTCAAGCTGGACTGGATACGCAGCCAGTACGCCGGCCGCATCGAGGCCATCCTGACCGAACTCGCCGGCAAGCCGGTGCGGCTGGAGCTGGCCCTGGCACCGCGCGACACCCTGGCCCACACGCCCAGCGCCGGCAGTTCGGGCAGCGCCATCATCCTGCCGGGCCAGCCGATGCAGGCCGGTCAGGTGCTGAGCAACGGCCTGCGGCCGATGTCGGCAAGCCCCCAGATCAGCGCACCGGCACCGAGCATGACGCCGCCGCCGGTGTCACGCCACCGCCTGAACACCGCTTTGACCTTCGACACCCTGGTGCCGGGCCGGGCCAACCAGATGGCTCGCACCGCCGCGCTGCATGTGGCCGGCGCGCCGGGCGTGATGTACAACCCGCTGTTCATCTATGGCGGCGTCGGCCTGGGCAAGACCCATCTGATACACGCTGTAGGCAACGCGCTGCTGCGCGACAAGCCCGATGCCCGCGTGCTCTACCTGCATGCCGAGCAGTTCATCAGCGACGTAGTGAAGAACTACCAGCGCAAGACCTTTGACGAGCTGAAGGCCAAGTACCACTCGCTGGACCTGCTGCTGATCGATGACGTCCAGTTCTTCGCCGGCAAGGACCGCACGCAGGAGGAGTTCTTCAACGCCTTCGAGGCGCTGCTGGCCAAGAAGGCCCACATCATCATGACCAGCGACACCTATCCCAAGGGGTTGGTGGACATCGACGAGCGCCTGACCAGCCGCTTCGATGCCGGCCTGACGGTGGCCATCGAGCCGCCCGAGCTGGAAATGCGCGTGGCCATCCTGATACGCAAGTCGGATGCCGAGGGCACGGCCATGCCCGAGGACGTGGCCTTCTTCATCGCCAAGAATGTGCGCGCCAATGTGCGCGAGCTCGAAGGTGCGCTGCGCAAGGTGCTGGCCTACAGCCGCTTCAGCCACAAGGAAATCAATATCGCCCTGGCCCGCGAGGCGCTGAAAGACCTGCTGTCGATCCAGAACCGGCAGATTTCGGTAGAGAACATCCAGAAGACGGTGGCCGACTTCTACAAGATCAAGGTCGCCGACATGTACAGCAAGAAGCGCCCGG
>JADMJJ010000017.1 GCA_018780645.1 Burkholderiaceae bacterium | reverse complement strand
GCGGGGATGCCAAGGAGTTGCTGAACGATCCCAAGGTGCGGGCTGCTTACCTGGGTGAATGAGTGGGCGAGTGAACGGGAGCCTTCCAACCCAGGCGCTTGAGCATTGCCATGGCGGCGTGCGGTGCGCGCTCCTTGGCGCCGTTGATGTAGAAAACGAGTACCTCGCGGGCCTTCTTGGCGGGCGGCCTGGCCTCCTCGACCAGGGGCAGTCCCGCCGGCTGCGCGCCTGAAGCCCAGGTCTGCGCCGCAGCGGTCCAGCCGTCAAGCGCCGCGTCGGTGTAGCCCAGGGGCTGATCCGAGGTCGCTTTCATCAGCCGCGCATAGACGAAATCGCCGGTCAGATTAGCAAACGATGGGTAGTCCGGTGAGTCGGTGAACACGGTGGCGGCCCGGTGCTTGCGGGCCAGTGCCAGGTACTCGTCACACATAAAGCTCTCGTGCCGCACATCGAGCACATGGCGCAGCGGCAGGCCATCCAGTGCGGTGGGCAGCAGGTTGAGAAACGCGCCGAAGTCCGCGGCGTCGAACTTCTTGGTGGTCGCGAACTGCCAGACGATGGGACCCAGCTTGGCTCCAAGCTCGGCAAGGCCGCTGGTCAGGAACTTTTCCACCGACTCGCCGGCCTCGGCCAGGACCCGGCGGTTGGTCGCAAAACGGTTGGCCTTGACCGCGAACACAAAATCCTCCGGCGCGTCGTCCCGCCACTTGGCAAAGCTGCTGGGCTTTTGCGTGCCGTGGTAAGTGCTGTTGATCTCGATCGCATTGAGTTGGCGGCTGGCATAGGCCAGCTCCTGGGTCCTGGCCAGGCCCCTGGGATAGAAGTTGTCGCGCCACTCGTCGAAACTCCAGCCTCCGATACCGACCCTGATCGCTGCCTTCGTTGCCATGATGAATCCTTGAGGCCCGCTGAGCGGGCGCCAGCTTGCCATCAAGCGTGGCGCTTGTCTAAACTGACCGGCAATCATGACCCGTAAGCGGAGCTACGAGGGTTGCCAATGGCACAGATCCAGGGATTTGCTCTTTTCGACACCGCCCTGGGTTGGGCCGGCATTGCCTGGGGCGAGGCCGGCATCGCGCGTGTGCAGCTGCCCGATGCCAGCGCCGCCGACACGCGTGCCCGGATGCAGCGTCTGTGCGTCGGCGTGCCTGAGCGGGCGCCAACGCCCGAGGTGCAGGCGGTTGTTGACGGTGTGACCCGTTTGTTGGCCGAGGGCAGCGGTGACCTGAGCCAGGTGCGCCTGGATTGGAGCGAGGTACCGGACTTCCATCGCCGCGTCTACGAGATCGCTCTGGCCGTTCCGCCGGGCCGCACCTTGAGCTATGGCGACATCGCCACTCGGCTGGGCGATGTGGCCCTGTCCCGGGCGGTCGGTCAGGCCTTGGGCCGCAACCCGTTTGCGCCTGTGGTGCCTTGCCACCGTGTGCTGGGCGCGGGCGGCAAGATGACCGGCTTCTCGGCCAATGGCGGGGTGACGACCAAGCAGCGCATGCTGCTGATCGAGAACGCCCGCATGGGCAATGAGCCGGATCTCTTCGATCGTTGATCGGCCGGCAAAGCAAAACAGGCGGCCAGGCCGCCTGTTTTGCGTTCGGGGCGGGACGGTTTACTGGCCCGAACCCGAGTCACTGGCCCGCGCGGTTGCAGTGATGATGTCCAGCGTATTCACATTGCTGTTCAGGCGGGTGTATTCGCCGTTGGCCTGGGCCTTCTTCAACTCGGCCAGCACCTGGGCGCGGGTCACCGTGGAGGTCGATGCCTGGCGCAGGTCGAAACTGCCGTCTTCGCTGTTCAGGCGGGCGAATTCACCGGAGGCACGGGACTTGGCCAGTTCCTCCAGCACCTGGGCGCGGGTGGTGTTCGAGGCAAGGGCCGCCTTGCTGTTCAGGAACAGGGCCGTGTCCTCGCTGTTGAACTGCGCCAGTTCACCACTGTTGCGGGCCTGCACCAGCTCATTCAGCACGTGTTGGCGGGTGACGCTGGAGTCGGCCATGGCCATGCCGGCGGTCAGGAGGGCGGCAGCAAAAACGGTCAGCTTCTTCATGATCAGATCCTTTGAGTTCAGCCTTGGGCTGGGTTGCGGACTCCGCTCTTGCGTTGTCCATGGCCCGAACTGTAGGATCTTTGACCTAGGGTAAACACTGGTCAAATTTCAACTCACCATTGCGATTTGTGAAACGAAGATGAATTTGAAGTGACGAAAGCCGGCCCCATATGCTGCTGGCTTTCGGTGGCTCAGCCCTTCAATCTGAACGCCGCGATCGCGCCGGCCAGGCGCTTGGCCTGGTCCTGCAAGCTTGAGGCCGCGGCGGCGGACTCCTCGACCAGGGCGGCATTCTGCTGGGTCATTTGATCGAGCTGGGCCACGGCGACATTGACCTGGCCTATGCCCTGACTCTGTTCGGTGGCAGCCTGGCTGATCTCGCTGATGATGTCGCTGACCCGCTGCACGCTGCCGACGATTTCATCCATCGTGCCGCCGGCGTCCTTGACCAGGGTCGCACCCGATTCCACCTTCTCGACGCTTTCGCTGATCAGGCGCTTGATCTCCTTGGCCGCCTCGGCCGAGCGTCCGGCCAGGGACCGCACCTCGCTGGCGACGACGGCAAAGCCGCGCCCCTGCTCGCCGGCCCGTGCCGCCTCGACGGCGGCATTCAGGGCCAGGATATTGGTCTGGAAGGCGATGCCGTCGATCACGCCGATGATGTCGGAGATGCGCTTGGAGCTTGTGTTGATGTCGTCCATGGTCTTGACGACCTGGGCGATCACGCGGCCGCCGCGCTGCGCCACTTCGGCGGCCGCGGCGGCGAGCTTGTTGGCCTGGCCGGCGGAGTCGGCGCTGTTGCGCACAGTGCTGGTCAGTTCTTCCATCGAGCTGGCGGTCTCCTGCAGGCTGCTGGCGGTCTGTTCGGTGCGGGCGCTGAGGTCGTGGTTGCCCACGGCGATCTGGGCGCTGGCGGTGGAGATGCTGTCGACCACGCCACGCACCTCGTGCAGCGAGACCTGCAGCGCATCGCGCATGGTGTCGATGGCGCGCAGCAGGCGGCCCGTTTCATCATTGCCCTGGCGCTGGCTGGCTGCGCCGGTCAGGTTCAGCTCTGCGATGGCCTGCGCCGCGATTTCGGCATCGGCCAGCGGCTGGGTGATGCTGCGTGTCAGGCGCCAGGCCAGGAAGCTGCCCAGCAGCACCGACAGCACGCTGACGATGACGAGCAGGTTGCTGGTCTGCGCGCGCATGGACAGTATGCGTTGGGCGGCGTCATCGAATTGCTTGCGCTGCAGCTCGACCATCTGCTGGACCGAGCCGGTGTACTCGCGGGCGGTCGGTTCAAAGCGCTCGTTGAAGACCTTGGTGGCGGCCTCGGCGTCGCCTGCCTTCTTCAGCTTGCCTATCTCGTCGCGGGCGGCGAGATAGGTCTTGCGCAATTCGCCCACCTTGTCGAACAGCGTGCGCTCCGCCGGCGTGTCGATATGCGTCTCTATCATCTTCTGCAGCTCGTTCGTGTCCTTGACGGCCGCGGCCGTGAAGGGCGCAAAGTACTCGATCAAGACGGTGTCGCTGCTCTTGGCAATGGCCGAGGCGCGCTGCACACCCGAGGTGGTGTGGCGCAGCCAGTCGGTGGCGGCGCGCTCGACCTTCAGATTGTCTGCAACCATGGTGTCCAGCTCGCTGCCCAGCGAGCGCAGCTTGACGATGGCGTAAAGGCTGCTGACCAGGCTCAGGGCCAGAATGGCGCCGAGCACCAGGGTCAGGCGCTTGCCGATAGAGAATCCGTTCAAAAACATGATGTTGCTCCGAGGAAGGAACCCGTAACCGCGCCAGGGGAGGCGGTCAGGATGTCTATATGCTGTCAATATATGAGTGTGACCGGCCTGCCTGTGCTCTGCTGGGGAAAGTAGCGGGCATACGGCCGTTTTTTGCCGGCTTCTGGCCCAAAAAGGCCGCGACCGGCCCTTGGCTCGCCCTGTTGATGGGAGTCTCGCCCCTCGCCGTGAACGCGCTGCCCTCGGTGCGTGATCAGGAGATTGCCGAATGCCGGGCCGGCGAGATATCGACCTGGGGCGACGGCCGTGACCGGCCGGCTTTGGCCTCGCCGCTGGTCTTTGTCTATCAGCACCGCGGTGCCCCGGCCTGGTTCAGCGAGGCCGAGGTGCTGGCCCTGGTGAATCTGGCCGCCGCAGCCTGGTCGCAGTGCGGTGTGCCCAGTCAGGTGCTGAGCGGTGATGCGGTGGCGCCGGCAGAAGCCGTGCGCGTGCAGTGGAGCGAGCAGGGCAGCATCGGCAATTTCGGCCTGGCAAATCTGGGCCAGCGCAGCCTGTCGCTGGGGCCGGCGGCATTTGCGCTGCTGCACCAGCGCAACCCGGCCCACGACGCCCGCCAGACGCTGCAGATGGTGATCTCGCACGAGATGGGCCATCTGTATGGCTTGATGGCTCACTCACGCCGCTGCGTCGACGTGACCTCGTACTACCACGATGGCAAGGGGCAGAAGTGTCATGCGCGGGACGAGCGCGCGCTGAAGACCGCGCTTGAGTACCGGGCCAGTCTGCCTACCGCCTGCGACATTCAGCGCTGCCGCATGGCCAACAGGCCGGCCTTGCCGATACTGCCCTGAGACTCAGACCGAGCGTTGCTGCGGCGAGCGGGGGCGGTGCATTTGTCGCTGCCCGGAATGCAGCTCGGAGTCTGCCACGCCGGTGTCACGCCAGCCTACTTCGATCCTAGTGATGGTGTTCAGGCGCCGCGCCCTGTAGCTTCAGCGCGACCCGCAAGCTGACGCTCCAGCAGACTCAATCCAGGGAGGCGTGGGTGCCGGGCTCATCAACCTAAAGGACCTCCACCATGTCGCCTGATCTCGATGTTTACGCGCTGCGCCGTGCTGCGGTGTTTGCCGCCGGCCTGGCCTGCGCATCCGCTGCCCAGGCCATCACGGGTAGCGTGACCGTGTACTGGGACACCCTGAAGTTCCAGATCGTCGATACCGATCTCAGTGACGGCATCACGCCGCAGGTCACCTGGTTGAGCCAGGCCACGTACAGCGGCGCCTTTCGGGCCGGTTCATTGGCTTTCACCTTCGAGCCCGATTGGACGACGCCGGGCGGCATCAGCTTCGGCGACAGCACCCTGCAGCTGACGACTAGCTTCGATGCCGCCAAGCTCAAGGTCGATGCTGCCTCCTCCGGCGGAGATCCCAGCGCTACGCGCGTCGAGCGAAGCGGCCGTCTGCAGCTCAGCGGTGCGGGCCGTGTCACGGTGTCCGTTGACATGGAGGCTCATGTGTCGGCCACGCCGGCCGAGCTTCTATGGCAAGGCGGCGTCTACGGCCAGGTCTGGCCCTATGCCGACGCCAACCTGTTCTTCGGCGACGCGAGCCTCAATGCCCTGTCGCCGATCGACTACCAGCGCGCCGATCTCGACACCTGGGGCGTGGACCGCTACGGCACCATGGAGACGAGCATGGACCTCGTGGCTGGCCAGGCCGTCTATCTGTATACCCAGCCTGGCGTGGTGCTGAACCCGGTGCCCGAGCCGCAGAGCTGGACCCTGCTGCTCGGCGGAATGGCGGGCCTGGCCGGCTGGCGTACCGTCAATCGAGCTTCGCGCCCGAGGCCTTGACGACCTTCTCGTACTTGCCCAGCTCGGCCTTGACGAAGGCTGCGAACTGCTCCGGCGTGTCGCCGGCCGGCTCCGCCATCAGCACCGCCATGCGCGTGCGCACTTCGGGGCTGGCCAGCGCATCGGTGAAGGCCTTGTTGAGCTTGCGCGTCACATCGGCGGGCAGCTTGGCCGGGCCGAACAGGCCGAACCAGGTGTTGACGTCGAATTGGCCCAGGCCCAGGGCCTTGCCGCCCTCGGCGATGGTGGGCAGCTCGGGCAGGGCTGTTGCGCGGGCGGCGGTGGTCACGGCCAGGGCCTTCAGCTTGCCGGCCTTGATATTGGCCGAGGCGCTGGCCAGATTGTCGAAGTTCAGGTCCACCTGGCCGGAGACCAGGGCCAGCTGGGCCGGATTGCCGCCTGCATAGGGAATGTGGACCATGAACACGCCGGCCTGGGCCTTGAACATCTCGCCGGCCAGATGGCCCGCGCTGCCGTTGCCGCCCGAGCCGTAGTTCAGCTTGCCGGGATTCTTCTTGGCATAGGCGATCAGGTCGGCCACGGTGTGAATGCCCAGCTTGCCCGCCGTCTCGGCATGCATTACCAGCACATTGGGCACCTTGGCGACCAGGGTGATGGGCGTGAAGTCCTTGATCGGGTCGTAGGGGATCTTGCTGTAGAGCCAGGGGTTGATCGCATGGGTGGCGACCGCGCCCATGACGATGGTCTGGCCATCGGGAGCGGCCTTGGCCACCGCATCGGCGCCGAGATTGCCGCCGGCGCCGGCCCTGTTCTCGACGATCACCGTGCCCAGGCTGTCCTTCACGCGCTCGGCCAGCGAGCGGGCGATGATGTCCAGCGGACCGCCGGGGGCATAGGGGACGATCAGGCGTATCGGCCGGTTGGCTTGTGCCAGGGCCGTGCCGCAGAGTGTGAGCGAGGCCAGCGCCACGATGAGGGTGCGGCGGATGAGGGAGGAGGAGGAGGGCTTGTTCATGCCTGAAGCGTAGCAGCCCATGGGGGCACCATGGGCTGCGGGCATCAAGCACTGCGCGCAGTACGCGCAGGCCTGTCGTCAGACGACAGGGCGCACCAGCTTGGACCGCGCCCAGGCATCGGCAACGCGGGCCGGCGTGCCGCCGCTGCTCAGCGCCACGCGCTCCAGCAACTCGGCCACGCGCTCGGCGATCTTGGTCACCTCGACCATCACGGCCGTCTCTTCGCCCTCGTTTCGGTACTCGCGGGCCACGCTGATGATGCCGCCGGCATTGACCAGATAGTCGGGCAGGTACATCACGCCGCGGGCGTGCAGCGCGTCGCCGTCCTGCACGGTGGCCAGCTGGTTGTTGGCGGCGCCGGCGATCAGGCGGGCGCGCACCTGGGGCACGGTCTGCGCATTGAGCACGGCGCCCAATGCGCAGGGAGCCAGCACATCGACATCGGCCGACAGGATCTCGTTGATGCCCACGGCGGTGGCGCCGAATTTCTCTTGCGCGCGGGTGACCTTGGCGGCATCGACGTCGGCAACGACCAGCTTGGCTCCGGCCATGTGCAGGAACTCCGCCAGATGCCAGCCCACAGCACCGAGGCCCTGCAGGGCCACGCGCACGCCGGCCAGCGATTCGCGCTTCAGATGGAGCTTGACGCCCGCCTCGATGCTGACGAACACGCCCCAGGCGGTCTTGGGCGAGGGGTCGCCACCGAAGGCGCCGTCACGCGGGATGCCGCTGACGAAGGGGGTGTTCTGCTGCACCACGCGCATGTCGGCGGTGGTCGTGCCCACGTCTTCGGCGGTGATGTAGGCGCCGTTCAGCGACTGCACGGCGCGGCCAAAGGCGGCGAACAGCGCGGCACGGTCGAAGTCACCGGCGGGCTTCAGTATCACGGCCTTGCCGCCGCCGAAGGGCAGATCGGCCAGGGCGTTCTTCAGGCTCATGCCCTGGGCCAGTCGCAGCGCGTCGGTCAGCGCGGCCTGGTCATTGCCGTAGGTCCAGAAGCGGCAGCCGCCGAAGGCCGGGCCACGGGCGGTGCTGTGCACGGCCAGAATGGTCTTCAGGCCGGTGGCCTCGTCGCTGGCCAGCAGCACGCGCTCGTGGGCGGGCTGGTCGGGCAGACCGAAAAGGGAGGAGGAGGAGAGTTCGGCGGGGGCGTCTTTGAGGGCCCGGGCCAGATCGGTGATGGCGTTCATGGTGCTCGCACTTGTGATGGGAGTAGTTGGGGCACTGCGGGTGCAGATGCCGGCGGTGCAGGGCTTTTGGCCCCGGCGCGCAAGTGTAAGTGCGGGTGCTGCGGATCCGGCCTGCCGCTGCGGCATGAGCCCATGCCGTTCGCGTATTGCTGCACTGCTTTCGTAGCCCGGATGAAATCCGGGGTTGGTGGCGCGAATCGACGTTGGCCCCGGATTGCCATCCGGGCTACGGCCCCTGAAATCCTTCGGCCCTCAAGGTCACGACCAGCGTGTCCCGATAGCCATGCTCAGCGGCCGGCTGTATCGGCGTGGTCTCGTGGATCACGCGCTCGTCGTCCAGCAGCAGCAGGGTCCAGGGCCGGCTCATCGTGAAGCGCTGGCCATTGGGCCCCTGGGCCTCGAACACCCGCGACTCGCCGCCCTTGATGCCCTGGCGGGCGACCATGAACACCGCCACCAGATCCACGCCATCGCGGTGCGCGCCCTCGGGCGTGGGCCGGCCTATGCCGTCGGTGGTGTCGATGCGGAACTGGTGGGCCTCGATGAACCAGGGGCGCTTGCCTTTCAGCTTGGAGGCCACGCCGGCCAGGCCCTGCATCAGCTGCGTCCAGGCCGGTTGCGCCACAGCGCTAGCATCCATCGGCTCAAACCAGCGTTCGATGCCGCCGTGCAGCGCGTTGTAGTCCAGCGGTTGCCAGTGGGCGCGGTGCGGCATCAAGGTCAGGCTGGGGCCGTCGGCGACAAAGCAGCTGTGGCGGCGAAAGCGGTAACGCCCACCGTCGCGCAGATAGCCATCGGGGGGCAGGTCGTTCCAGAACGGCGCCAGCGCGTCGAGCTCGGTCGCCGTGCAGCCGAACACCTGCTGCACCGTCTCGGGTGCGATCACCGTGTGGCCCAGCCCTCGCAGCTGGACGTCGAACTGGTCGGCGGCGACAAAGGGCGGCTCGAACATCATGGTGAGGCTCCCTACTCGTCGCCGTGCTTGTCCGCTTCAGACGTGAACGAGTCCGCATAGAACTCGTCCTCGGGCAGACCGGCTTTTGCAACGAAATCGCGCTGGGCCGACTCGACCATGATGGGCGCACCGCAGGCATAGACCTGATGGCCGGACAGATCGGGGAAATCGGCCAGCACGGCCTGGTGGACGAAGCCGGTGCGGCCGGTCCAGTCATCTTCCGGCTTGGGCTCGGACAGCACCGGCTCGTAGCGCAGGTTCGGCATCGCGGCCGCGGCCTGCAGGGCCCAGTCGTGCATATACAGATCGGCCTTGCTGCGGCAGCCCCAGTACAGCACGGCCTGTCGCGTCATGCCCAGGTGCTGCATGCGCTCGACCAGGGCCTTGATCGGCGCGAAGCCGGTGCCGCTGGCCAGCAGAATCATCGGCTTGTCGCTGTCCTCGCGCAGGAAGAAGCTGCCGTAGGGGCCTTCCATGCGCATGATGTCTTTCTCTTTCAGCGCGCTGAACACATGGTCGGTGAACTTGCCGCCGGGCATGTGGCGGATGTGCAGCTCGATCGCTGCCGGATTGCCCAGCAGGTGAGGCGCATTGGCCATGCTGTAGCTGCGGCGGCTGCCGTCGCGCAGGATGAACTCCACATACTGGCCGGCGTGGTACTGGAAGTTCTGTGTGGCCGGCAGCTGCATCCTGATTACCGCCACATCGGGGGCCGGGCGCTCGATGGTCATCACGCGGCTGGGCAGCTTGAGGATGGCGAACTCACCCGCACCGGGCACCGAGCGGGCCTCGACCACGCAGTCGGTCTGCGGCGTGGCGCAGCAGGGCAGGATCATGCCGGCTGCCTCCTCGGCCTCGGACAGTGCCTTGTGCTGATGGGCGCCATGGATCACGCGGCCCTCCAGCAGCCTGCTCTTGCAGGTGCCACAGGCGCCGTCCTTGCAGCCATAGGGCATGCCGATGCCGGCGCGGATGGCGGCGCTGAGCATGGTCTCGTCGCGCTCGACGGCGAAGCTTCGATTGGCGGGCTGGACGGTGACGTTGAGATTCATGGTGGCTATCAGGTGCGCGAGAGAAGACAAGGCCCCGTGCTCGCGCAAGCACGGGGCCGTAAACTGAGGCGCTATTTTGCATGACCCGCCCCCAAGGCCGCCGCCTCGCGGCGTCCGCCCCCCCGAGGGGGAGCAAGAAAACTTGGGGCGGCCCAGCGTTTTCTTGAGCCCTTGCTTGTCGATGTCACGCATATCCCCACACACCACCCGCTTCAAGCGGCCGACCCTGTTGATCATTGGCTGCGGCGATGTGGGCCTGCGCGTGCTGAAGCTGCTGGCCGGCCGTTGGAAGGTGCTGGCGCTGACCTCGAATGCCTCGCGCGTGAACGAGCTGCGCAGCGCCGGTGCGGTGCCCTTGCTGGGCAACCTGGACGATGCGCGCAGCCTGGGCCGCCTGGCCGGTCTGGCCGATCATGTGCTGCACCTGGCCCCGCCCCAGGGCGAGGGCGATCAGGACCTGCGCACGCTGGCCCTGCTGCGTGCGCTGGCGCGCAAGGGCCGCGTGCGGCGCCTGGTCTATGCCAGCACGACCGGGGTCTATGGCAATTGCAATGGCGCCCAGTTCGACGAGACGCGCACGGTGGCGCCGGCCACGGCGAGGGCCAAGCGCCGCGTCGATGCCGAGGCGCGGCTGCGCTGGTATGGCGCGCAGTTTGATGTCAGGGTCAGCCTGCTTCGCATCCCCGGCATCTATGCCGGTGACCGCGCGGGTGGCCACCCGCGCGAGCGCCTGCGGCGCGGTGCGCCGGTGCTGCGGCGCGAGGACGATGTCTATACCAATCACATCCATGCCGATGACCTGGCGCGGGCCTGTGTGGCGGCGCTGACCCGGGGCCTGCCGCAGCGGGTCGTCCATGTCTGCGATGACGGCCAGCTGCTGATGGGCGACTATTTCGATCTGGCCGCCGATCTGTGCGGGTTGCCACGGCCACCGCGCATCAGCCGGGCCGAGGCGCAGCAGCTGATGTCGCCGATGCAGCTGAGCTTCATGGGCGAATCACGGCGATTGATGAACGGACGCCTGAAGCGCGAGCTGCGACTGAAGCTGCGCTATCCGCTGGCCGAGCAGGGGCTGCTGGCCTGAAGAGGATTCAGCGCCGGCGCGTGCGCCCACCGCTGCGCCAGTAGCGAATCAGCAGATAGGCGCCCAGCATGCCGCCCAGATGCGCGAAGTGGGCAATGCCGGTGCTGCCGAAGATGCCCATCAGCAGCTCCAGTCCGCCGAAGATGGCCACAAAGTATTTGGCCTTCATCGGAATCGGCGGGAACAGCGGCATGATGATGCGGTCCGGGAACAGCATGCCAAAGGACAGCAGCAGGCCGAACAGCGCGCCCGAGGCGCCCACGGTCGGTGCGCCCGAGCCGATCAGGAAGGTGAACACCAACTGGACCAGGGCCGCCGACAGGATGCTGGCGCCCAGCATCTGCAGATAGCGCTTCTGGCCCCACAGCCGCTCCAGCTCCGAGCCGAACATCCACAGACCCAGCATATTGAAGAACAGGTGCCAGGTGTCGCCATGGAGGAAGGCATAGGTGAACAGCTGCCAGGGGAAGAAGTTGCCGGTCATCAGCGGCCACAGCTCGAACCAGCCGGCGAAACCGAAGGGCAGCAGCTTGAACAGGCAGAACAGGCCGACGCAGATCAGCATCAAGGCCTTGGTCACAGGGGGCAAATGGGGCATGGATCTCGACTCGGTTGGGGCCGCTTCGGGCCACCGAGCAGCGAACGCTGAGTGTATGCGGTGAATTGATGGCGACGAGAACTCGTCGGCCCGGTCACGCAGCAGCAGGCTTGCATCGCGCTGTCTGGTGCCCGGGGCCGGACTCGAACCGGCACACCTTGCGGCGGGGGATTTTGAGTCCCCTGCGTCTACCGATTTCGCCACCCGGGCCAGGGCGCGAAGCAGTGCGCTACGTGAGCCGCGGATTATGCCATGCAAAAAGCCCTGCACCGGCCGCGCCTTGCCAAGGGCCTAACGCAAGGCGCCAGCGAGGCTGCGACAATGTGATCAGGAGACCCGCATGACCGCTACAAAGTACCTCACGCTCGAGGATGTGATCGGCAATACGCCGCTGGTGCAACTGATGCGCACGCCCGGGGCCGACAATGCCCGCCGTGGCAATGTGATTCTGGCCAAGCTGGAGGGCAACAACCCCGCCGGTTCGGTCAAGGACAGGCCCGCCATCAGCATGATCCGCCGCGCCGAGGAGCGTGGCGACATCAAGCCGGGTGACACCCTGATCGAGGCGACCTCGGGCAACACCGGCATCGCCCTGGCCATGGCCGCCGCGATCCGTGGCTACCGCATGGTGCTGATCATGCCGGAGGACCTGTCGATCGAGCGGGCCCAGACGATGAAGGCCTTCGGCGCCGAGCTGATACTGACGCCACGCTCGGGCGGCATGGAGTACGCCCGCGACCTGGCCGAGAAGATGCAGAACGACGGCAAGGGCCGGGTGCTGGACCAGTTCGCCAATGGCGACAACCCACGCATCCACTACGAGACCACCGGCCCGGAGATCTGGCGCGACACCGGTGGCCGCATCACCCACTTCGTCAGTGCCATGGGCACCACCGGCACCATCACCGGCACCTCGCAATACTTGAAGGAGCAGAACCCCGGGGTGCGCATCATCGGTGCGCAGCCGATGGAAGGCTCGCGCATCCCCGGCATACGCAAATGGCCCGAGGCCTATCTGCCCAAGATCTACAAGCCATCGGCGGTCGATGAAATGGTCTACGTCAGCCAGACAGATGCCGAGGACATGGCGCGCCGCCTGGCCCGCGAGGAAGGCCTGTTCGGTGGCATCTCGGCCGCAGGCGCCTGCTGGGTGGCGCTGCAGATTGCGCGTCACGTCGAGAACGCGACCATCCTGTTCGTGGTCTGCGACCGCGGTGATCGCTATCTCTCGACCGGCGTGTTCCCCGCATGAGCCCCTTTCGGTTCTGCCCGCAGTGCGCCACCGAGCTGGCGCTGATCACGCTGGATGAAGACGGCGGGCCCACCGAGCGGCTGCGCTGCACCGCCTGCGACTTCACCCACTGGAACAACCCGACGCCGGTGCTGGCCGCCATCGTCCAGTGCATGGACCGTGAGGGCCAGGTCTTGCTGGCGCGCAACGCCGCCTGGCCGGGCCGCAACTTCGCGCTCATCACCGGTTTCATGGAGGCCGGCGAGACGCCCGAGCAGGGCATTGCCCGCGAGGTCAAGGAAGAGACGTCGCTGGATGCAGGCGCGATCACGCTGATCGGCGTCTATGACTTCCAGCGCATGAACCAGGTCATCATTGCTTACCACGTCGAGGCCACCGGCGAGATCGCACTGTCACCCGAACTGGCCGAGTACAAGCTGTTCACGCCGGACAAGGTGCTGTGCTGGCCCAGCAGCACCGGGCTGGCACTGGCCAAGTGGGTGACCTCGCTGGGGCACGAGCCGCAGTGGCGCGAACTGGCCAAGCTTTAGAATCGACCCAAGCTACCCGAGACCCCCATGGACGCCAACAAAGAACTCGACACCCGCGGACTGAACTGCCCGCTGCCCATCCTAAAGGCCAAGAAGGCCCTGGCCGAGATGGAGTCGGGCCAGCTGCTAAAGGTGGTGGCCACCGACCCCGGCTCGATGCGCGACTTCCAGGCCTTTGCCCGCCAGACCGGCAATGAGCTGGTTGAGCAGAAGGCCCAGGCCGACGAGTTCATCCATGTGCTGCGGCGCCGCTGAAGCGCGCTGAACGACAAAAAAGGCCGTGCAGTGCACGGCCTTTTTGCTGGGCTTTGAATTCCTAGATTTCCACACCCCGCAGATACTCACGAAAACCCGCGCCCAGCTCCGGGTGGGCCAGGGCGAGCTCAACATTGGCTTCCAGAAAGCCTTCCTTGCTGCCGCAGTCATAGCGCTTGCCCTCGTAGCTGTAGGCAAACACCTTTTCGCGGCGCAGCAGGCCGGCAATGCCGTCGGTCAGCTGGATCTCGCCGCCGACGCCGCGCGGCTGGTTGGCGATTTCATGGAAAACCCCTGGCGTCAGGATGTAGCGGCCGGCCACGCCCAGGCGCGATGGGGCCACGGCGGGATCGGGCTTCTCGACAATACGGCTGACGTCCATCAATCGCTCGTTGATCGGCGTGCCGGCGACGATGCCATAGCGGCGCGTGTGCTCGGCCGGAACCTCCTGCACTGCCAGTATCGACACCCGCCATTCCGCGAACTGCTCGACCATCTGCTTGAGTACCGGCGGGTTGCCGACCATCAGGTCGTCGGCCAGCAGCACGGCAAAGGGCTCCTTGCCGACCAGGCGTTCGGCGCAGAGCACCGCGTGGCCCAGGCCCAGCGCGCGGGGCTGGCGCACATAGACGCACTCCATGTCATCGGGCTTGACGCCGCGCACCACTTCCAGCAGCGCCTCCTTACCCGCCTGTTCGAGGGCTAGCTCCAGCTCGAAGGTCGTGTCAAAGTGGTCTTCAATCGGTCGCTTGTGACGGCCGGTGACGAAAATCATTTCGCGGATGCCGGCCGCATAGGCCTCCTCGACCGCGTACTGGATCAAGGGTTTGTCCACCACCGGCAGCATCTCCTTGGGCTGAGCCTTGGTTGCAGGCAGGAAGCGGGTGCCAAGTCCGGCAACAGGAAAAATGGCTTTGGTCACGATCATGTCGGTGGGCTCTCCTGAGGGTATGGGCGCATTGTTGCATGGCGCTGTGACTGTTCAAATGAACGAAAAATACCCGCCATGAGCGTGCTGATCGTAGAACCGATGGAAGTGGAGGTCATGCAATGGCTTGCAGACCGCCATGCGGTTCAGTACGCCCCGGAACTGGTGCGCCAGCCCCAGGCGCTGCGCGAGGCACTGCACCACGCTCGTGCACTGATACTGCCCGCTTCGGTGGCGGTGGATGCCGCCCTGCTGCGCGCCGCCCCGCGGCTGCGCGTGCTGGGCCGCATGAGCGCCGGCATCGAGAACATCGACACCAAGGCCTGCGAGCTGGCCCATGTGCAGGTGGTGCGCAGCACTTCGGCCTCCGCTGCCGCCGAGGCCGAGTTCGTGGTCGGCGCGCTGCTGGCGATGCTGCGACGGGTACCCGTGGTCGGCTCGGATGGTTTGATGGTCGGCCGCGAACTGGGCTGCGCCACCATAGGACTGGTCGGCATGACGCCGGCGGCGCGGCTGCTGGCCCAGTTGCTGCCGGTGTTCGGCACCCAGGTGGTTGGCTATGACCCGGCCCTGCACATCAGCGATCCGCTGTGGGCTCGCTGGGGCATTGCACCGCTGCCGCTTCGGGCCTTGATGGAGCAGGCCGATGGCGTCAGCGTGCAGCTGGCCTACTTTCTGCGCTATCGGGGATTGATGGGGGACAGGGTGCTGAGCTTTTGCAGGCCCAGCCAGGTGCTGGTCAGCATCTCGCACTCGGCGCTGTTCGATGACATTGCCCTGGCCCAGGCGCTGAACAGCGGCCGCATGGCCGCCGCGTGGCTGGACAGCCTGGAGCCCGGCCTGCTGGACCCGGGCCGGGCGCTCTACGGGGTGAGCTCGCTGCAGATCACCCCCCGCGTGGCCAGCACCACCCGTGAGGCGCGCACCCGCGCCGCCTGGGCGGTGGCGCGGCGCATCGACGACCTGCTCAACACGCCGGCCGAGCCCAGCGAGGACTTCAGGGCGACGTTTCCAAACGAGCTGCCTGATCCTTCAGCCTAGCCACGGTGTTGGTGAACTCGGCCACACGGGCGCGCTCCTGCTCGACCACGGCCGCCGGCGCGCGGGCCACAAAGCTCTCGTTGCCCAGCTTGGCCGTGGCCTTGACGATCTCGCCCTCCAGCCGGGTGATCTCCTTGCCCAGGCGGGCCAGCTCGGCCGGGATGTCGATCTGCACGTGCAGGGCCAGGCGGGCCTCACCTTCCATGATCACCGGCGAGTGGCCGGTGGCGGCGGCGAAGCTGGCGTCATCGCCGAACTGCTGCACTTCGCTGAGCTTGGCCAGCGCCTTCAGCAGCGGGGCGGCCTGCGCGATGAAGGTGGCGTCGCCGGCGGTGTACAGCGGCACCCGCTCGGCCGGTGAGAGGCTCATCTCGCTGCGCAGGCTGCGGCAGCTGCCGACCATGGCCTTCAGGCGCGCCACCCAGGCATCGGCCTGGGCATCGATCTTTTCCAGCTGAGCCTTGGGGTAGGGCGCGGTGACGATGCTGGCGTCCGAGCCGGCGGTCTTGCGGCCGGCGACCACGGCCACCGTCTGCCACAGCTCCTCGGTGATGAAGGGGGTGACCGGGTGCAGCAGGCGCAAGGTGGTTTCGAGCACGCGTATCAGCGTGCGGCGGGTCGCGCGTTGCTGGGCCTCCGTGCCGTTCTGGATCTGCACCTTGGCGATTTCGAGGTACCAGTCGCAATACTCGTCCCAGACGAACTGGTAGATGGCGCTGGCCACATTGTCGAGCCGGTATTCGTCGAAGCCCTGGGCGACGGCGGCCTCGACGCGCTGCAGTTCACCGCTGATCCAGCGGTCGGCCTGGCTGAAGCTCAGATAGCCGTGGAACTCGGCGCCCGTTGCGCACTGCTCCTTGCTGTGCTCCTGCAGCCCGCAGTCTTTGCCCTCGCAATTCATCAGCACGAAGCGGGTGGCATTCCACAGCTTGTTGCAGAAATTGCGATAGCCCTCGCAGCGCTTGCTGTCGAAGTTGACGCTGCGGCCCAGTGTGGCCATGGCGGCAAAGGTGAAGCGCAGCGCGTCGGCACCGTAGCCCGGAATGCCCTCGGGGAATTCCTTCTCGGTGGCCTTGCGCACCTTGGGCGCGGTCTCGGGTCGGCGCAGACCCTGGGTGCGCTTGTCCAGCAGCGGGGCCAGCTCGATGCCGTCGATCAGGTCCACCGGGTCCAACACATTGCCTTCGCTCTTGCTCATCTTCTTGCCCTGCGCATCAAGCACCAGGCCGTGGATGTAGACGTGCTTGAACGGTACCCTGCCGGTGAAATGCTTGGTCATCATGATCATCCGGGCGACCCAGAAGAAGATGATGTCGTAGCCGGTCACCAGCACCGACGAGGGCAGGAACAGGTCCATCTCCTTGGTCTGCTCGGGCCAGCCCATGGTCGAGAAGGGCACGAGTGCCGACGAGTACCAGGTGTCCAGCACGTCCTCGTCGCGCTTCAGTTCACCGCTGTAGCCGGCCGCTGCGGCCTTGGCCTGGGCTTCGGCTTCGTTGCGCGCCACGAACAGCTCACCGCCGGTGCCATACCAGGCCGGGATCTGATGGCCCCACCACAGCTGGCGCGAGATGCACCAGTCCTGCAGATTGTTCATCCAGTGGTTGTAGGTGTTGACCCACTGCTCGGGCACGAACTTGACCTCGCCGCTGGCCACCACGCCGATCGCCTTCTCGGCAATGCTCTTGCCGTCGGCGCCCGGCTTGCTGACGGCCACGAACCACTGGTCGGTCAGCATGGGCTCGATGATCTGGCCGGTGCGCTCGCAGCGCGGCACGGTCAGCTTGTGCTTCTTCACCTCGACCAGAAAGCCCTGGGCCTCCAGGTCGGCAACCACCTTCTTGCGCGCAACAAAGCGGTCCAGGCCGCGATAGGCCTCGGGCGCGTTGTCATTGATGGTGGCCTGCAGGGTCAGCACGCCTATCATCGGCAATTGGTGGCGCTGGCCCACCGCATAGTCGTTGGCGTCATGGGCGGGCGTGACCTTGACCACGCCGGTGCCGAACTCGCGGTCCACATAGTCGTCGGCGATGACCGGGATGTCGCGGTCGCACAGCGGCAGGCGCACCTGCTTGCCGATCAGCGCCGTGTAGCGCTCGTCCTCGGGGTGGACCATCACGGCCACGTCGCCCAGCATCGTTTCGGGGCGGGTGGTGGCCACCACGACCTCGCCCGTGCCGTCCACCAGCGGATAGCGGATATGCCACAGGAAGCCGTCCTCCTCCTCGCTGCTCACCTCCAGGTCGGACACCGCCGACTGCAGCTGAGGATCCCAGCTCACCAGGCGCTTGCCGCGGTAGATCAGGCCCTCGTCGAACAGGCGCACAAAGGTTTCGGTCACGGTCTTGGACAGCTTCTCGTCCATCGTGAAGTATTCGTGCTCCCAGCTGACGCTGTCGCCCATGCGGCGCATCTGGCGCGTGATGGTGTCGCCCGACTCCTGCTTCCACTCCCAGACCTTGGCAACGAAGTTCTTGCGGCCCAGATCATGGCGGCTCTTCTGGCCCTCGGGACCCTTGTCCTGCAGCTGGCGCTCGACGACGATCTGCGTGGCAATGCCCGCATGGTCGGTGCCCGGCACCCACAGGGTGTTGTCGCCCAGCATCCGGTGGTAGCGCGTCAGCGAGTCCATGATGGTCTGGTTGAACGCGTGGCCCATGTGCAAGGTGCCCGTCACATTGGGCGGCGGCAGCTGGATGCAGAACGAGGGCTTGGCCGTGTCCAAGGTCGGCTTGTACAGACCGCGCTGCTCCCACAGCGGGCCCCAATGGGCTTCCAGGGCGGCGGGTTCGAAGGATTTGGCAAGTTCGGTCATAGGAGGAGGCAGTCGCGTGTTTCGGCGCCGGGACGAGCGCCTTCAGGGCAAAACGGGATTGGGCTCGATTGTAGGTTGTGCCAATTGCCTGCCCGAATCGCGGGCCCGCCCGCCGGCCCGTGCTGAAACAAAACGAAACCCGGCGATACCGCGGCGAGATGCTTCGCGGGCGGCTCGCTTCCATCATCGAGCCCTCCACCCACCAATAGGATTCTCATGATGTTCTTCCACCGTTTCGGCCGCCATCACCATGATCACGGCCACCACCATGCCCACCACGGTTTCTCCAAAGCCTGGGACGTTGACTTCGTGATGGACCGGCTGATGGCCAAGGCCAGCCGTCGTCTCGACCTGAACGCGGCGCAGCAGCTGGCACTGCGCCAGCTGCTGGAGTTGCTGCAGCAGCAGCGCGAGACGCTGAAGGGCGGCTCGGCGCGCCAGGAGCTGGCCGATCTGCTGAGCGGGGCCACCTTCGACCGGACGGCCGCGCAAAGCCTGTGGGATGACCGGCTGCAGACTCTGCGCGACGGCGGCCCGGCGCTGATTGCCGCGATTGCCGACTTCTTCGATACGCTCGACGCCGACCAGCAGCAGCTGCTGCGCTTCATGATCAGGCCGCGCCGTTTCGGCATGTGCTGAGCTGCAAGGCAGAATCAGAACCATGCCGCGACTGCTGATGATTGATGACGATGAAGCGCTGGCCGGGCCGCTGATCCAGTACCTGGCCCGCTTCGATTTCGAGCTGCACGCCGCGCCCCGGCCCAGCCTGGGCCTGCAGCGCCTGGCCGCCGAACCGTTCGACGCCTTGATACTCGACGGCATGCTGCCCGAGATCGACGGCTTCGAGCTGTGCAAGCAGATTCGCGCCGGCGCTGAAGGCACGCGCCACCTACCCATCCTGATGCTGACCGCGCGCGGTGACCTGACCGACCGCGTCGTCGGCCTGGAGCTGGGCGCCGACGACTACCTGGCCAAGCCCTTCGAGCCCCGCGAGCTGGCCGCGCGGCTGCAAAGCCTGCTGCGCCGGGCTCGCATGACGCCCGGCCTGTCGGCACCCGATATGCGCTTCGACGGTCTGCGCATCGATACCGCGCGGCGCGAGGTCTGGGGTTGTGACGGCAGCCTGCTGGAGCTGACCAGCACCGAGTACGAGCTGCTGGTGATACTGGCCCGCGAGCCGCGCCGGGTGTTCCACCGCGACGAGATCCTCAACCGCCTGCGCGGCCATGAGGCCTATCTCTACACCCGTGCGGTGGACATCCTGGTCAGCCGGCTGCGCAAGAAGCTGGCGCCGCTGGATGCCCTGAAGACCCTGCGCAATGCCGGCTACTGCTTTGCACTGGCGGCGCAGCCGTGAAGAACAACAGGCGCTGTAACGGCCCAGATGTTGGGCATCGCAAACATGAGGCGTTGAACCACTGGCGCGCCCACCATCGCAGCCGCTGGCGCATGCGCCAACGCATGCACCAGCGCTGGCATGAGCAGCACGGCCACTGGCGCCATCGCTTCAAGCACCTCGGCGCTCGACTGGTGGCCGTCTTCCTCGTGCTGGCCCTGGCGAGCAGCCTGATCCTCTTCTACGCCACGCGCCAAACCTATGGTTGGTTGTGGGGGGCGCCGCTGCTGCTGATAGTCACCGGCATGGCCTTCGGCACGATCCGGCACATGATCCGGCCGCTGCGCGCGCTGGCCGTCGGTGCCGAGGCCTTTGCACGCGGCGATCTGTCGCACCGCATCCGCTTGCGGCCGCACAGCGAGCTGGGTGAACTGGCGGAGCTGTTCAACCGCATGGCGGCCGACATCCAGGCCATGCTGGACGGCAAGCGCGCGCTGCTGCTGGCCATCAGCCACGAGCTGCGCAGCCCGCTGACGCGCGCGCGGCTGAATGCCGAACTGGTGGAGGAGGGGCCGCCGCGCCAGGCGCTGCTGCAGGACCTGGCCCTGATGCGCGATCTGATCACCGGCATCCTGGAAAGCGAGCGCCTGGGTGCCGGCCACAGCGCACTGGCGCTGCAAAGCTGCAATCTGAACGCGCTGATCGCCGAGTTGGTGCAGAACCAGTTCGCCGATGCGGAAGTCGAGCTGGATCTGGCGCCCGATCTACCGGCCATGCCGCTGGACCGCCTGCGCATGCAGCTGCTGTTGCGCAACCTGGGCGATAACGCGCTGCGCCACAACGATGCGACAAAAGGGAAGGTGCTTGTAATCACCACGATGACGGAGCAGGGCGCTCGTCTCACCGTGCGCGACTTCGGCCCCGGCGTGCCGGCCGAGGTGCTGCCCAAGCTTGGCGAGCCCTTCTACCGGCCCGATGAGGCCCGCACCCGCAGCAGCGGCGGTGTGGGCCTGGGGCTGAGCCTGTGCAAATTGATTGCCAGCGCTCACGGGGCGACGCTGGCATTGAGCAATGCGACGCCTGGATTTGAAGCCAGCGTAGTGCTGCCTATGGCGTGACTCAGTACCCCGAGCCCATCAGCACGCTGCCGTCGTTGCCTAGGACGACCGGCGCCCCTGCACCGGTAAGGCCGACTGACTGCCACCATTGAGGTTTGCCCCCAAAGTCCAGGCGCCAAGTATGTCCGTGGTCCGAGCTTTGGTAAATGAGGCCACTGGTTCCCACGAAGAATCCAAGTCCATTGATGGATGCCACTGAGTCGAAATAGAGCTGATTAGCATCCGCCTGAAAGACTTTTGACCAGGTCAATCCTGCATCGCTGCTTCGATATACGCTCCCACGATTGCTGACGGCAAACACGGTAGCTGCGTTGAACCAGGCGGTGCTGATCATTGGCTCGTCCCCGATGCGCAGGCTCGCCCAGGTCAACCCCCCATCGGCGCTGCGTTGCATCTCGCTAGATCCGGTCGCGATCACGATACTTCCAGCAGCGCTGACGCTGCTGAAGCCCTCCCCCCTTGACGCCAGGACGCTGCTCCAAGTCAGCCCGCCGTCATTGGATCTCATGATGTGATCGGCGGCTACGACGATGCCTATCAACGGGCTAAGGAAGACGATGTCTGCGGCGTGATTCAAGCCGTTGGCGGCAAGGCGGTGCCAATGGGCGCCACCATCGACGCTGCGCATTGCACTCCATTCACCCACCGCCACCGCAGTGTTGGCATCTGCAAACGCGACCGCGCGCAAGCGGTCCAGTCCACCATAGTTGGGCGGTCCCCAATTGCTGACGTCGCGCCACGTGCGGCCGGAATCGAGGCTGCGCAAAATGACGCCCGGAGTTCCTCTTTCGCCGACCGCCAGCATGGTCGACGTGGGCGAGAATGCCAGGCCATTCAGGCTGGCCCCGATCGTGGTCGGATCTCGCGAGATGTCGGTCCAGGTCGCTCCGAAATCGGCGCTGCGTTTGAGTAAACCTGCCTGGCCCACGGCAAGCACGGTGCCGTCGGCAGTCAGTGCCGCGCCATTGCCCAATCCAAAGCTCTGTGCGCTACGCTGCCAGGTCAGTCCGGCATCGATGGTCATGTAGATGTCGGCGCCGCCGCTGATTGCGATACCACGCCCACCGCCGGAGAAGTGGACGCTAGTGATAGCGGGGAAGATGCTCTGACCGCCGGGCGGAGCGACCCCATGCCAGCTGGCACCGGCATCGATGCTTCGCCACATGGATTGCTCGCCGGCTACGACAACTGTGTTGCCGTCGGCGAATGCCAACGCCGTCGACCAGCGGTCATTCACTCTCGTCCAACTGGCTCCGGCATCCGTGCTGCGCCACAGCCCCTTTGTGCTTGCCGCCAACGCCACGGTGCCTCGCATCGCAACTGCAGTGAACCACACATCGTTCAACGCTGCGGCAACGGGTCGCCAGGATCGACCTGCATCGACGGTGCGCATCACGACACCGGATCCTCCAACAGCGACGCCAACTGCGGCACTGCCGAAAGCCACGCCGCTGAACGCTGCAGTCCCGCCGGTTTCGATCGGCGACCATGTGAGGCCACCGTCGGTCGAACGAAGCACCGTGCCCTTGTGGCCCACAGCAATGGCCTGATCGGGCGTGAGGAATGCGACGGCATGCAGGTTGGTCAGATTGATGCTGCCCTCGCGGACAATGGTCCAGTGCTGTCCGGCATCGGTCGTTCTGAGCAGAATGCCAGCACTGCCGACGGCTACGGCCACCTTGTTGTTGGCCCATGCCACGGCCCTCAACTCATCCCCGCCAAACTTGGGTGAAATCCACTCCCAACTGACCTTGCGAAGGTGTCCCGGGTGGCTGTAAATGGTGCCCGCGATGTTGCTGATGCGCGCCCTGAACAACTTGCCGCCATCGGCATGTCCGGCCACGAAGCTGTAGGTGGGCGACGTGGCTCCAGCGATGTCGTCATAGTTCTGGCCACCATCGCCGCTCGATTGCCATTGATATGCTGGAGCAGGCCAGCCTTGCGCCTCGACTTGAAAGCTGACCCGGGGATCGTTTGCTCCGGTGATGACGCTGGCCGGTTGAGCGGTGATCGTTGGTGCTTGACTTACCGTGAGGCTGGCGTTTGCACTGGTGAGTGTGCCTTGGCTGTTTGTGAGAACTACCCGATACCGCTTGCCGTTATCGCCGATCGCGGTGGCGGGCAGGCTGAATGCCGATTCGGTGGCGCCATTGACGTTGAAGTAGTTGAGGCCGTTGTCGGTACTGACCTGCCACTGGAAAGTGATGCTCGGGACTCCGTCGGCCTGAACCGAGAATGAGGCTGGGGCGGGGGCGTTCACGGTCAAACTTCGCGGCTGTTGCATGATGGTGGGCGCTGCCGGGGCGGGAACTACGATCAGGCGTGCCACGGCGCTTGTCGCGACACCCGTCGCGTTGACCGCCACAGCGCGGTACAACACCCCGTCGTCCGTCAGAGCCAGTGGCTTGCTCACCAGCGTGGCGCCGTGCCCGTCGGCAACATTGGTCCACGCGACACCGTTGACGCTGGTCTGCCATTGCAGGGTAGGCAATGGTTCTCCCACGCATACTGCGGTGAAGCTGGCCTTCTGTCCCGCGATGACGTTGATGTCGACGGGTGCGGACGTGAAACTCGGCGCCTGGGGCATCGCCAATACGGTTAGCGTGATGGCTTGGGTGCTGACAGAGCCTGCGCGGTTGGAGACCAGTGCACGAAACATCAGACCGCTGTCGGCTCTTTCAACCCGGGTCAAGGCCAGCGAGGGACCGGAGTTTGCTTCAACACGGGTCCATTGGACCCCATCACGGCTGTTCTGCCACTCGTAGATCAGCGAAGTGCCGATGGCTGTGAGCGAGAGAGTGCCGCTCTGGCCCGCTGTCAGTGTCAGGTCGGTGGGGTGAACGGCGATGGCCGGTGAGACGACGCGGCTTTGCACTCGGAGCGTCGCTGTGGAACTGATCAGCTCATGACGGGTGGTGCCGAGATCCGTAAGTAGCACGCGGTAATGTGTGCCATCGTCGGACTCGGTCACCCTGGTCAGCCGGAACTCGGGGCGGGTTTCGCCAGGAACGTCCCGCCATACGCCTGCCTGGAGCACCTGCCACTGGAGCATGGCCAGGCCCGTGACGCTGACGCGAAACGCTGCGTCGGCCCCTTCGGTCACGGATTGATCAGCCGGTTGGGCGCTGATGGCTAGGGCAGGCTCTGTGACGCCGGGCTGCCCGTCGGAGCCACCACCTCCGCAGGCGGCCAGCACAACAGCGACCAGCAGATAGGCGGTTAGCAAAGGGCGCGAACTCGCTCCCCAGAAAGGCGGCGTGAGCAAACGCACGACTCTGTTAGTCATATCCCCTCCCCGAGATTCGACCTTTGCGTGAATTGCGCGCTATATTTTAGTTATGTTTTCAGGCGATGGGTGAAAAAATTGCCGCCGCGTCTTGTGGCATCGGTGGGGACGATTGGGTGGTGGACTACAGCGGTGGCGACCTTGCATGAACAAGGGTTCCCCCGCATTTTGGCCGCGCCGAAGCGCGGGCAATTCAGTCAGGCGCTACATGAACAAATGTTCGCCCGCGTTCTCCCCCCCCAGCACCACATAGTTGACCTTGCGCAGGTCCACCAGCCTGGTGCCGCCGGAGTAGGAGATCGAGCTCTGCACGTCTTCCTGCATCTCGCGCAGGGTGTCGGCCAATTTGCCCTTCACCGGCTCGAGAATGCGCTTGCCCTCGACGTGCTTGTACTCGCCCTTGTTGAAGTCGCTGGCCGAGCCGTAGTACTCCTTGTAGAGCTTGCCATCGACCTCGACTGTCTGGCCCGGCGATTCCTCGTGGCCGGCGAACAGCGAGCCCACCATCACCATGGCCGCGCCGAAGCGCACGCTCTTGGCGATGTCGCCATGGTGGCGTATGCCCCCGTCGGCAATGATGGGTTTGGTGGCCACGCGGGCACACCACTTCAGCGCCGAAAGCTGCCAGCCGCCGGTGCCGAAGCCGGTCTTCAAGCGCGTGATGCAGACCTTGCCCGGGCCGATGCCGACCTTGGTGGCGTCGGCGCCCCAGGTCTCCAGATCGATCACGCCCTCGGGCGTGCCGACATTGCCGGCAATCACGAAGGCCTTTGGCAGCTTCTGCTTGATGTGGGCAATCATGCGCTGCACGCTGTCGGCATGGCCGTGGGCGATGTCGATGGTGATGTAGTCGGCGCCGACGCCTTCGGCCGCCAGCCGGTCGATGATGGCGTAGTCGGCCTGTTTGACGCCCGAGCTGACCGAGACGATCAGCCCCTTGTCGCGCATGCTCCTGGCATAGGCGACGCTGTCCAGGTCGAAGCGGTGCATCACGTAGAAATAGCCGTTGGCGGCTAGGAACTCGGTGATGCTCTCATCCACCACCGTCTTCATATTCGCCGGCACCACCGGCAGCTTGAAGCGGTGGCCACCGAATTCGACCGAGGCGTCGCACTCGGCACGGCTTTCCACGCGGCATTTGCGCGGCAGCAGGAGGATGTTGTCGTAGTCGAAGATTTCCATGATTCAAGGGTGTCGCAAGTTTCGGTGTGCGTTGATGCAGTGCACACCCAAGGCTGCGAGCGCTTGACTTGCTTCGGCACGAGGACCGGCGCCCTCGACGGCCGGGGAGGCCGTCGCGTCGCAGGCTGACTTCGCATGCGAAGTCAAGGCGCGACACGCCGGGCCGAAGACAAAATTTGGGCCCGGTGATTGATTCTACGCGGATCGGTTCAGGCCACCCAAAAGAGGGTGATCCCACCAAGGAGGGATGCCGCCGCATCACGTCTGCGGCGGGCTACTGTGCGCGTACTCCAACCCGACGGGGGCACCATGACACCGAACACGCCAGACCAGCCTCGCCGACTTTTCTGCCACCGATTGCTGGCCGCGCTTGGACTGGTGGCCGGAGTCTGGGCACCGTCTGTTGCGGAGCAGCCTGCCGTGCTGCTGGCCAAGGACTGGAGCAGCGGCCGCGACCCCAGCCGCTACCTGGTCAGCGAGAAGCTCGACGGCGTGCGGGCGCTGTGGGATGGCAAGACGCTGCGCTTTCGCAGTGGTCGCGTCGTCGCGGCGCCGGGCTGGTTTCTGGCCCGGCTGCCGGCCGAGCCGCTGGACGGTGAGCTGTGGCTGGCGCGCGGCCGTTTCGAGCAGTTGTCGGGCATGGTGCGCAAATCACCGGCCATGGATGCCGACTGGCGTCAGATCCAGTACCGCGTCTTCGAGCTGCCCGGCGCCGGCGGCACCTTTGCCCAGCGGGCGCAGCAACTGCAGGCCTTGACCGCGCGCCTGGCCTGGCCGCAGCTTCAGGCGGTGGAGCAATTCCGGGTAACCTCGGCAGAGGCCCTGCAGGAGCGGCTGCAGGCCGTGCTGAAGGCCGGCGGCGAGGGCCTGATGCTGCACCACGAGGACGCACCGGTGCACAGCGGCCGTAGCGACGTGCTGCTGAAGCTCAAAGCACGGGATGACGCCGAGGCCAGGGTCATCGCCCACGAGCCGGGCAAGGGCAAGTACGCCGGTCAGTTGGGTGGGCTGAAGGTGCAGACGCCCGACGGCCGGCACTTTGTCATTGGCACCGGGTTCAGCGACGCTGAGCGGCTGAGCCCGCCGGCTTTGGGCAGCGTGGTGACCTACACCTACCAGGGTCTGACGCGCACCGGATTGCCGCGGTTTGCAAGCTTTCTGCGGGTGCGGGACGAGCCCTAGGCCGGCACCGCCACCTCGGCTCGCAGGTGCCGGGTGACGACGCTCAGCAGGTCCTCCATCTCGAAGGGCTTGACCAGATAGTCGTTCATGCCGGATTTCAGGCACAGGTCGCGGTCACCGTTCACGGCACTGGCGGTCAGCGCGACGATGGGCACCGGCGAGCGGCCTTCGCTGTTCTCGACCGTGCGCCAGCGCCGGGTGGCCTCGAAGCCATCCATCTCGGGCATCTGGCAGTCCATCAGCACCAGGCCGTAGTCCTGCACCGACAGACGCTCCAAGGCCAGCGCGCCGTTCTCGGCCTGGTCCACATCGAGGCCGAAGCGCTCCAGCATGCTGCTGGCCACCAGCGCGTTGACGGTGCTGTCGTCCACCAGCAGGACACGGCCCTGCAGCTGGGGCAGGGGCATCGGTTGGGTGGCGGGAGCCATCGGCGCGGAGCTGACCTTCAGCGGCAGCGTGAACTCGAAGCAGGAGCCCATGCCCGGCGAGGAGCTGCAGCGCAGATCGCCGCCCATGGTGCGGGCCAGCTCGCGCGAGATTGTCAGGCCCAGGCCGGTGCCGTCGGTGCGCTGTGTCTTGTGATTCTCGGCCTGCTCGAAGGGGTTGAAGATGCGCTCCAGCTGGTCGGGGGCAATGCCTTCGCCGGAGTCACGCACCTGGAAGCGCAAGAGGGTGCCCAGATTGGCGTCCTGCACTGTATTGATCTCGACATCGATGCTGCCACGCTCGGTGAACTTGATCGCATTGCCGACCAGGTTGTGCAGCACCTGCTTGATGCGCGAAGCGTCGCCCAGGATGCAGCGCGGCAGTATCGGCGCCATGCGCAGGTCGAAACCCAGGCCCTTGTCACGGGCGGTCTCGGCCAGGAGCAGGCAGACGTCCTCGGCCGCCTCGGCCAGTATCACCGGCTTGGACTGCACCTCCAGCTTGCCCGACTCTATGCGCGACAGGTCCAGGATGTCATTCACCAAGGTCATCAGATGGCGGCCCGAGCGGCGCACGATGTCCACCTGCTCGGTCTGGCGCTCGTCCAGCGCCGAGCGCTCCAGCAGCTGGGTCATGCCCAGGATGCCATTCAGCGGTGTGCGGATTTCGTGGCTCATCACCGCCAGGAAGCGGCTCTTGGTCAGGTTGGACTGCTCGGCCAGTTCCAGCGCCTGCTGGCGCTGCTCGGCGATCCAGGCGTTCTCGAAGCGCAGTCGCAGCAGCTCGATGGTGCGGGCCTCGATGCGACGCGACTCGAACAGCAGCATGCCCATGAAGCCCAGCACGCCAGCGGCGCAGAACAGCGCCTCGGCTTGCCCCAGGCTGAGGTAATAGCCGATCAGCGGCACGAACAGGGTCACCGAAAAAATCAGATTGGCGGTGAAGATGCTGCCCAGCGTGAACAGGGCAATCGCCCCGACGCCAACCATCGAGGCGAGCAGCAGGCCGTCGACATAGGGCAACTCCGGGGTGTGGAACAACCAGCCCATCGCGCCCCAGGACAGCGCCTCCAGCGCCAGCAGCACGAAGTAGCGTTGGCGCCAGTGGCCGATCTGGCTGGCATCGGGCTTGGCCTTGCGAAACTGCCAGACATCCAGCAGGCGCAGCGCGGACACCGCACAGCGATAGCCCAACCAGCCCAGCAGCAGCCCATGGGGAAGATGCGGCCACAGCAGCACCAGCGGGAAGAACGTGAACAGCACCGCCGCCAGCAGCGTCGGCAAGGTCAGCTCATACAGCGACGCGACCCGCTCCGACTCCACCAAGGCGGTGACATCGGCGTGGCTGGGCGCAGCAGCACTCCCCCTTTTGGGATTTTTTATCATGTATCGGTACGGCCCGGATCCACGCCACCGCTTTGATGCGGTTTGTTGCGCTAGGCCGGGCAAAAAAGCATTCCCCTGAACGACGCTTTGGTTTCTACACCGAGTGCATGACAAATTGTCTAGGGCGAACCCCTGGGCGTGGCATCAAAGCCGCACTGTGGCGGCGCATTGGTGCGAGCCTTAATCAGGCGCTAATAAAGGACCTCGGGTCCGGTCAGAAAGCGCCAATGCCCCGGTGCCAGGTCTGAAGGCAAGACCAGGGCGCCGAAGGCGCTGCGGTGCAGTCCCTCGACGCGGTTGCCCACCGCGGCCACCATGCGTTTGACCTGATGGTATTTTCCCTCGGTCAGTGTCAGGCGCAGTCCGTGGCTGTCGAAACGCTCGGCCCCTTCGGCGCGCACCTGCTCCGGCTTGTGATGAGGTTTCGCGTCGGGCTCACGCAGTTCGACGCCAGCCAGCAGCGCCGCCACCTGCTCATCGGTGACCGGGTGCTTGCAGCGCGCCTCGTAGACCTTGGGCACATGGTGCTTGGGGCTGGTCAGCTTGTGGATCAGCTTGCCGTCATCGGTGAACAGCAGCAGGCCGGTGGTGTCTTCATCGAGCCGGCCGATGGGCTGCACTTCGCGCTCGCGCAGAGGTGGCGGCAGCAGCGCCATCACACTGGGGTGGTGCTTGGGTTTTTGAGAGCACTCGTAGCCGGTGGGCTTGTTGAGCAGCACCAGGGCCTTCTCGAAATAGGGCCAGTCCTTGCCGCTGACGCGGACGATCAGGCCCTTGGGCTCGACCTCGTGATGCGGGTCGTCGATGACTGCACCGTCAATGGCCACCTCGCCGTGCTGGATCAGCCCGGCGCAGATGCGCCGGGTGCCGAAGCCTTGGGAAAAAAGTATCTGTGAGAGCTGCATCTTCATGGCGTGATCCTAGCTTCTTGTGGGTGCCTGCGCCCTGATGGGAAGCGTCAGCTCGAAACAGCAACCCTGACCCGGGCTGCTATGCACCTGGATGTGGCCGCCCAGCACCGCTGTCACCAGGTTGTGGCAGATGTGCAGGCCCAGGCCGCTGCTGCCTTGGCCGAAGCGTGTGCTGAAGAAGGGGTCGAAGATCTTGCCCTGATGCTCTGCCGCAATGCCCTGGCCGTCATCGCAGACCTCCAGGCGCAGCTTATCGTCCGCCAAGAGGCTGGCACGCAGGCGCAGCCAGCCGGCGCTGCGACTGGCGAAGGCGTGCTGCAAGGCATTGTTCAGCAGCTGGTTCAGCACCTGTTGCAAGGCCGAGGGATAGCTGTGCAGCTCAAGACCGGCGGGCACGTCCAGCAGCAGCCGCACGCCCAGGGCATCGCTCTGTGCCTGGCAATCGGCCAGGCAGCGTTCGCACAGGGGCCGCAAATCAAAGCTCTGCAAGACCTCGCTGCTGCGATCCACGGCGATCTGCCTGAAGCGCTGGACCAGTTCGGCGGCGCGTGTCAGGCTGCCCATCAGCAGCTCGGACGCCTGTTGCGCGTCCTTGAGGAACTGCTGCATTTCGCTGCGCCTGAGGGTTTGCTCCTGCAGCTCGCGGGCCACGCGCTCGCTGCCGCTTTGCAAGGTGCTGGCCACCATCAGGCAATTGCCCAGGGGGGTATTCAGCTCATGGGCAACGCCGGCCACCAGGCGGCCCATGGCCGCCAGCCGCTCTTCCTGCTGGCGCTGCGCCAGGACCCGACGCTGGGCCTGCGCTTCGGCGCGGGCGCGTTCGGTCTGCTGAATGGTCTGCATGGCCAGCAGTCGCTTGTTGGCCGCATCGGACTGGATCTTGCGGTAGGCCGGTGCCGCCCGCCGCAGCAGGGCATAGGCTTGCTGCAGATCGCCTGTGCGCGCATGCTCCTCGGCCAGCTCTTCCCACAGCTCACCGGGGACCAGATAGCCCTTCATGCCTTCAGCCAGAGCCAGGGCCTGCTGCAGAAAGTGCAGGCTTGCGCTGGTGGCCGCCATGCCCTCGGGTGGCGGCAAACGGTGCCGGGCGTGCAGGCCGGCCAGGGCACGCAGCGCATCGATCTGGCGATAGACGTTCTGGCTGCCTTGCGCCAGTTGCAGTGCCTGATCGGCCAGCTTTGCGGCTTCTTCCGGTCGGCCCAGCCGGGCCAAGGCCTGAGCCTGGCCGCGGCAGGCGTACACCGCCATATCGGCCTGAGCGTCGATTTGAGCCCGTTGCTGCAACTCGATGAATCGGGCCAGCGCGGCCTGTGGCTGGTGCTGATCCAGGTCCAGGTCGCCTATGTACTTCAACAGAACAGCGTAGCCGCGCCCGCGAGGCAGCGGCGTCAGAATGGCCAAGGACTCCTGCAAACTCTCGCGGGCGGCTTCAAGCCGGCCCAGGTTGCGCTGCGTCTCGCCCATCAGGGCCAGACCGTTGGCCAGATAGACCGGCCAGCCGGTACGGCGCGCCAGGCTCAGTGCATGGTCCAACCACTGCAGCGCCATGTCGTATTCGTTCAAGCTGTTGAGCGCCGCCGCTGCGTTGAGCGCCGCCACGAGGGCGCGCAGCAGCTGACCGGTTTGCAGCGCCTCCTCGAAAGCAAGCATGCGCATGGCTGCGGCACGGCCATAGTCGCTGGCCTGTGCGGCCAGCGTGCCTTGCAACTCGTGGGCCCACATGGCCAGCCCTTCGGGCATGGCAGCCGTCTCGACCTCGTCCGGGGCGCCCCGGGTTCGGCCGGCCACCGGATCCCGGAAGGTCTGCACCAGGGCCGCCGAGAGCTCGGCAACCCGGGCGCGCACGACGTCAGCCCCCTCGCGGGCGCAGGCGGCAGCCAGATTCAGGCTGGCGATGGCCTCCAGTGAGCGCCCTGCCTGCTGATGCACCCAGGCCTGCAAGACATGGGCGTCGGCCAGGCCCTGGGGCTCGGAGATGACCTCCAGCCCCTGCAGCGCGCGCAAGATCTGGGCCTGAGCCTTGTCGAACTCGCCACTCAGCAATGCGATCTCGGCCTCGACCAGATCGAGCCTGAGCCAGCCAGCCTGCCCCGGCCGAAGCCGTGCACGGGCCTGGGCCGCAAGTTGCAGGGCGCGCCGTGCATCGCGCTGGCGCAGATGCCAGCTCAGGCTCAGCAGCAGGTCCAGCGCAGGGGCGTCGGGCGGCATGTCTGCCAGCCTGGCTTCCCACTCGACCACGACTTCATCGAGTACGAACAACTCCATGCGCACCTCGGGATATGCGTCAAGGATAAGGCCAAAGCCGCGTAGGCGCCTCAGCGTTGCAGTCGATCGAGGTCGCCGGCCGCGGGCAGTTGCGGCAGGCCGGTGGCCGCGCGTACCGCCCGCAGCACCGCCTGGGCCGTGACCTCGGCGGCCAGCACCCCCAGCAGGTTCAGATTGCCCGGCAGACCGGACGCCCCGGTGGCCAGCGCGAACATCACATCGCCGTCGGTCAGCGTGTGCACCGGGTTGATGCTGCGTGCCAGGCCGTCGTGCGACATCTGGGCCATCTTGGTGGCGGCCACCTTGTCCAGCACGGCGTCCGTGGCAACGATGCCTATCGTGGTCGCCATGCCCGTGAGATGCCGGGCGGGCAGGGCGCCGCGCAGCATCGCCTGGGCTATGCCTATGCGGCTGCGGCCGTCCTCGCCGCGGGCGCCGGCCACGACCTGGCCGGTAGCCGGATCGATCACGTCGCCGATCGCGTTCACCGCCACCATCGCCGCCACCGTCACCCCGCCCACCTTGACCGAGGCGCAGCCGATGCCGCCCTTCATCGCCCGCTCAATGCCGAAGATCTTGCCCACGGTCGCGCCGGCACCGGCACCGACGCAGCCCTCGGCTGGGGGCTCGGCGCTGGCCGCCTCGCAGGCGGCATAGCCGGCGGCGGCGTCGGGGCGAATCGCCGGATCGCCCAACCAGAGGTCGAACAGCACGGCGGCCGGCACGATGGGCACGCGGGCGGGGCCGACCTTGAAGCCGTGGCCTCGCTCGTCCAGCCAGCGCATCACGCCGCTGGCAGCGTCCAGCCCGAAGGCGCTGCCGCCGCTCAGCAGCAGCGCATGCACCTGCTGCACGCTGTTGACCGGATTCAGGAGATCGGTTTCGCGGGTGCCGGGGGCGGCGCCGCGCACATCAACGCCGGCCACCGCGCCCTGCTCGCACAGCAACACGGTGCAGCCGGTCGGGCGGCGGGCATCAGTGAAATGGCCGACCCTGAGGCCGGCCACGTCGGTGATGCTGCCCTGGACCAAGGTCACTGCCCCATCGGCTTGAGCGTGCCGCAGTCGCTGCCCAGGAAACGGCCCTCGCCGTTCATGTGCATGGTCTCCATCTTGCCGTTGCGCTGGGTGGTGACGCGGGTCTTGGTGGTGTAGGCGTCGCCACCCATCACCTTGACCTCGCTCTCGCCTTCGGAGACCGGATTGGTGCAGCTGAAGCGCATTTGCGTCGTGTTGCCGCTGCGCGTCACGTCATGCCTGCAATTGCCCTTGTCGCTGACGGGAGGGGCGTTCTTGGCCGCCTGCTCGGGGCTGACGCAGACCTTGATGCTGATGCCGCCATCGGCCAGACTCATGCTCATGCCGCGCTGGGCCATCATCTGTTCCATCATCTTGCGCTGCTCGGGCGGCAAATTGGCCATCTGCTTCTGCGCCTCTTCCATCTGCGCCTGCTGCTTGCCCTCCAACTGCGGCTTCTGCTTGATCTCCCACAGGCCTGGTTTCATGTTCTGGGCGCTGGCGGGCAGGGCGGCGAGGGCCAGCAGGGCGAGGAGCAGGGGCAGCTTCATGGATCAACTCCAGTGGGGTGATTGGGGAGCCAATAAGAAAGCCCGCCGACCTTGTGCAAAGTCAGCGGGCCTTGGGCCAGTTTAGCGCTGGGGAACTTAAGCGAACACCCCGGCGGTGTCCTGCATCCGCGCCGACACTTCGCCGAGGTGGTGCAGGCTGTCGCCAAACTGCAGCTCCATCGCGGTGAGGCGCTTGAAGTAGTGGCTGCCGACGTATTCGTCGGTCACGCCGATGCCGCCATGCAGCTGGGTGCACTGCTGGCCCACAAAGCGGGTCGATTGCCCCAGCTGGTACTTGGCCTGGCTCAGTGCGCGGCGGCGCTGAGCCGGTGGCTCGCCCAGCTTCAGCGTGGCGTAATAGCTCATCGAGCGGGCCAGCTCCAGCTGCATCTTTACGTCGGCCATGCGATGGCGCAGCGCCTGGAAGCTGCTGATGACGACGCCGAACTGCTTGCGCGTGTTCAGGTACTCGGCGGTTATGGCGACCATTCTGTCCATCGCGCCAACGGCCTCGGCGCACATCGCGGCAATGCCCACATCCACGGCCAGCTCCAGCAGCGCGTGGCCGTCGAGGCTGATCAGCTGGGCCGGGCTGTTGGCGAACTTCACCTCGGCAGCACGCGAGCCGTCCTGCGTCAGATAGCCCTGGGTCGCTACGCCCGCGGCGCTGCGTTCGACCAGGAATAGCGCAATGCCGGCCGCGTCATCGGCCGCGCCGGACACCCGTGCCGGCACGATGAAGGCATCAGCCCGGTCGCCACAGGGCACGACGCTCTTGGCGCCGCTGATCATCCAGCCGGTGGTGCCCGAGACGGCGGTGGTGGTGACGTGGGTCAGTCGATAGCGGGCCGCGCGCTCCTGCTGCGCCAGCACAACCAGCGCTTCGCCGCCGGCGATCTTCGGCAGCCAGGCGGTTTGCATCGCCTCGGGCGCTGCCTGCAGCACGCTACTGGCCATCAGCGCGCCCTGGGCATAGGGTTCCAGCACCAGGCCGCGGCCCAGTTCCTCCATCACCACCATTGCGTCAACGGCGCCAAAGCCCATGCCGCCATGGGCCTCGGGCACGGCCAGGCCCATCAGCCCCAGGCCGGCCAGTGCCTGCCAGTCCTCGGCCGACTGGCCGCCGGCGCGCACCACGCCGCGGCGGTGCTCGAAGCCGTAGTCCTTGTCGACCCAGCGGCGCACCGCGTCGCGCAGCGATTCCTGGTCATCGGTGAAATCAAAGTCCATTCTTCGCTCCTTAACCTAGAACCACTTGGGAAACGATATTGCGCTGCACCTCGTTGGAGCCGCCGTAGATCGTCGTCTTGCGCAGATTGAAATAGGTGCTGGCCAGCGGCGGGCAGTGGGCCGCGCCGACATAGTCGCCCTGCCAGCCGGCTTCCATCGCCTCCTGGATGAAGGGCAGGCTGTACGGGCCGGCGGCCAGCATCATCAGCTCGCTGTAGCGCTGCTGGATCTCGCTGCCGCGTATCTTCAAGAGGCCCGCCACGTCCAGCGACTGCTTGCCGCTCTTCTCGGCCGACAGCACGCGCAGCACCATCATCTCGAGTGCCACGATGTCCACTTCCAGCTTGGCGATCTCGTCGCGGAAGCGGGTGTCGTCGTAAACACCTTCGGCCTTGGCGATGCGCTTGACGCGCTCCAGCTCGCGCTTGGCACGGTTCACGTCGGCGATATTGGTGCGCTCATGGGCCAACAGATACTTGGCATAGGTCCAGCCCTTGTTCTCCTCGCCGACCAGGTTCTCGGCGGGCACCTCGACATTGTCGAAGAACACCTCGTTCACCTCGTGCTCGCCGTCCAGCATGATGATGGGCCGCACGGTGACGCCGGGCGACTTCATGTCGATCAGCAGGAAGCTGATGCCGGTCTGCGGCTTTCCGCTGGTGTCGGTGCGCACCAGGCAGAAGATCCAGTCGCCATACTGGCCTAGGGTGGTCCAGGTCTTCTGGCCGTTGACGATGTATTTGTCGCCCGAAGTTGTGGATACACGTTCCGCCCGGCACTTGACCGAGGCCAGGTCCGAGCCCGAGCCCGGCTCGCTATAACCCTGACTCCACCAGACCTCGCCACTCATGATGCCGGGCAGGTGACGTGCCTGCTGTTCGGGCGAGCCGAAGGCCATGATCACCGGTGCCACCATCACAGGGCCGAAGGGCACGACGCGGGGCGCGCCGGCCAGCGCGCATTCTTCCTCGAAAAGATGGCGCTGGATCGTGTTCCAGCCCGGTCCGCCGAACTGCTTGGGCCAGGCCCAGCCATGCCAGCCCTTCTTGCCCAGGATCCTGGCCCAGCGCTGCAGATCGTCCTTGGACAGGCGCAGCGCGTTGTGCACCTTGTGGCTGATGTCCTGGGGCAGGTTCTCGGCCACCCATTGCCGGATCTCGGCACGGAAAGCGAGTTCGTCGGGGGTGAAATTCAGATCCACGGTGGTCTCCTGGCGGGCATGCGTTGCGGCTTGTCTGGTGTTTTAGCACGATCGTTCGCTAATCCGCTGTCTCGGCTGGGACAAGCCATGGTCGTCCAGGGTTTTCACTGTAGGCGCTGGCCTGCGTACAGTCGGCCCGGAGTAGCTCAGAAAGGAACGCGGATGGACAAGCAAACGAAACCCGGCCCGGTGCTGGCAATTCATGGCGGCGCAGGCACCCTGCTGCGCAGCAGCATGTCGACCGACAAGGAGGCCGAGTACCTGCAGGCGCTGCAGCGCATCCTCGGCGCCGGTCAGTCGCAGCTGGCACTGGGCGCCGCCGCGCTGGATGTGGTCGTCGAGGCGGTACGCCGGCTCGAGGAGTGCGAGCTGTTCAACGCCGGCAAGGGTGCCGTCTACACTGCCGCCGGCACCCATGAGCTGGACGCCAGCGTGATGGAGGGCCGCACGCTCAAGGCGGGCGCCGTCGCCGGCCTGCGCCGCACCCGCAATCCGGTGCTCGCCGCACGAGCGGTGATGGAGCACAGCGGGCATCTGATGTTCATCGGCGAGGCGGCCGACGCGTTCGCGGCCCGTCAGGGCCTCGAGCAGGTCGCGCCCGCGTGGTTCGGCACGCCTGCGCGTCTGGAGCAACTGCAGCGCGCCCAGGCCGCCCAGGCCGGCGTGCTGCTGGACCATGATGGACAGAGTGGCGGCCAGAGCGGACCGATCGCCGAAGTCGGCAAGTTCGGCACCGTCGGCGCCGTGGCGCTGGACGCCGCCGGCCATCTGGCCGCCGCCACCTCGACCGGAGGCATGACCAACAAGCCGGTCGGCCGCGTCGGCGACTCGCCTCTGCTGGGCGCCGGCTGCTATGCCAATGACGCCACCGTGGCCGTCTCCTGCACCGGCACCGGCGAGGCCTTCATGCGATCACTGGCGGCTTACGATGTGTCCGCGCAGATGGAGTATTTGGGCCTCGATGTGGGCACCGCCGCCGGCCGGGTCGTCCACGAGAAGCTGCCCCGGCTGAATGGCCGTGGCGGGCTAATTGCGGTGGCCGCCAATGGCGAGGTCAGCATGCCCTTCAACACCGAGGGCATGTACCGGGGATATGCCCGCGTCGGCGAGGCGGTGGTGGTGTCGATCTACGGCGACGCCACGTGAACAACCGTAGCCTGGATGGAATCCGGGACCCCCATCAGTACCTCAACTCCAGCAACAGCACATCGTTCTCCCGCTTCATCTGGAAGCGGGTCAGGAAGCTGTTGCCCAAGAGCACATGGCTCATCTGGCCGGGGATGACGATGGCCTCGATATCGCGCACCTCGACATCGCCGACGCGCACCGAGGCGAGCTGCACCAGATGGGCGGGCACGGCGCCGTTGGCGGTTTGCGTCATCACGCGGCGGCCATCGCGGTAGCGCAGGTTCAGGCGCTCGGCCTCGCCCTGGCCTATGGCGACGCTTGTGGCGCCGGTGTCGACCAGGAACTGGGTGGTCTGGCCGTTGATGCTGCCGGTGCTGGTGAAGTGGCCACCGGCCCCCGCGCTGAGCATGATCTGCCTGCCTGCACCGGGGGCGGCCGTGGCATCGCCAATGCTGCCGGGCGAGGCGCCGTAGATCAGCAGCTGGCGCTTGCCGCCGAACTCGATCTGGGCCTGATCATCGGCCATGCTGACCAGGCGCACGCCCTTGACGGTCTGGCCCACGGCCAGGGTGCGGGGCTCGCCGTCGATCACCAGCAGCGCCTTGTCGGCGCCTAGGCTGCCATTGAAGCTGACGCGCGGGCCCGCCGGCTGGGCCTGGCAGGTCAGGCCTGCCATCGACAGGGCCGCAGCGAGCAGCGAGGCGCGTAGCTTCATTCGAGATCAGTCGCGGAAATTGTTGTAGCTCAATGGCACGTCGGCGATCTCTTTCTTGAGCATCGCGATCGCGCCCTGCAGATCGTCGCGGTTCTTGCCAGTGATGCGCACCGCATCGCCCTGGATCGAGGCCTGCACCTTGAGCTTGCTGTTCTTGACCGCGGTGACGATCTTCTTGGCCAGGTCGGACTCTATGCCCTCCTTGACCTTGAAGATCTTCTTGACCTTGTCGCCGCCGAGCTTCTCGACCTTGCCGCTGCGGTCCAGATAGGTCAGCTCGACCTTGCGCTTGGTCAGCTTGTCGATCAGCACCGCGTCGATCTGGTCGAGCTGGAAGTCGCTGTCGCCGTAAAGAATGATCTCTTTTTCCTTCTCCTTGAACTCGATGCGCGCGCCGGTGCCCTTGAAATCGAAACGGGTGCTGACTTCCTTGGCGGTGTTGTCAACACCATTGCGGATTTCAACCATATTGGGTTCGAGGACGGTGTCAAAGCTGGGCATGGTCTGAGAGATTCCTGGAGTAAGTCTATTGAGGGAAAATTGTGCGCTTGTAGTCGAGAGAAGTGAATCCCCCGAATGAGCGCGCAGGCCTTGAGTATCGAGCAGGATGTGAACCTGAAGCCTTTCAATAGCTTCGGTTTAAGCACTTTTGCCAAACGTCTGGTGCGTATTCGCAGCGAGGCCGATGTGCGGCGCGTGCTCGACCATCCCGATCTGGGGCTGAACCCGAAGTTCATTCTCGGCGGCGGCAGCAATATCGTGCTGACCCGTGACATCGACGCCGTGGTGTTGAAGCTCGAGGTGCCGGGCATGCGCCTGGTCGAGCAGCGAGCCGATGCCTGGATCATCGAGGCCGGCGCCGGCGAGGCCTGGCATGCATTGGTGGCCTGGACCCTCGATCAGGGCTATCCGGGCCTGGAGAACCTGGCCCTGATACCGGGCACGGTGGGCGCCTCGCCGGTACAGAACATCGGTGCCTATGGCGTGGAGCTGAAAGACCGCTTCGACAGCCTGGACGCGGTGGACCTGGTCACTGGCCGCACCGTGACGCTGAATGCCGCTCAATGCCGCTTCGGCTACCGCGACAGCGTGTTCAAGCAGGGCGGCTTTGCCGGCCTGGCCGGCAAAAGCATCATCACCCGCGTGCGTTTTCGCCTGCCGCGCCCCTGGCAGCCGGCGCTGGAGTATCTGGAGCTGCAACGCAAGATGCTTGATACCGGCATCACCGCGCCCGATGCGCGGCAGATCTTCGACTGGGTCTGCGCCGTGCGCCGCGCCAAGCTGCCCGACCCGGCGGTGATAGGCAATGCCGGCAGCTTCTTCAAGAACCCGGTGGTGACCGAGGAGCAGTGCCGGGACATCATCGGCCGCGACCCTGGCATCGTCCACTACCCGATGCCCGACGGCACGATCAAGCTGGCGGCAGGTTGGCTGATTGACGCCTGCGGCTGGAAAGGCAAGAGCATTGGCGGCGCCGGGGTCTATGAGAAGCAGGCCCTGGTGCTGGTGAATCGCGGCAATGCCAGCGGCGCAGAGGTGGTGACCTTGGCGCGGGCGATACAGGAGAGTGTTTACGGGCGCTTTGGCATACGGTTGGAGCCGGAGCCGGTTTTTGTCTGAGGTAGCCCGGATGGAATCCGGGGCCCCGGATTGCCATCCGGGCTACGAGATCAAGCCCATTTCTTGGCAGACTTGCCTGGCCTGACCCAAGGCCACCCTCAGTTCGCGTATCGCGTGTTCGGCCGCGGCCGGCGAGGCATCGGCGGGCAGTTGCTCCAGCACCATCGCCGGACGGGAGACGACCAGGAGGCCCAGGCTGAGCGCCGCGCCCTTGACGCTATGAGCGGTCTGGCGCAGCTCGCCACGTGACTGCGCGCGCAGCGCGCGCTCCAGGTTCGGCAGGCTTTGCGCCTCGTCGCGCAAAAAGGCCTGCAGCAGCTGCTGGAAGGTCTCGGGTGGCAGCGCGTTGCGGACCTGGTTCAGGGTCTGCTGATCGATGGCCGGCAAGGGCTCGGCCTGGGTGGCCGGTACGCGCTCGACCGCCGGGCCGGGGCCGTGGCGCAGCAGCATGGCCTGCAGATCGGCGATGTGCACCGGCTTGGCCAGGAAGTCATCCATGCCGGCGGCCAGCGCGCGCTGGCGCGACTCCTCGAAGGCATCGGCAGTCAGCGCCACGATTTTGATATGGCGCTTGGGCGCGGGCAGGGCGCGCATCGCCTCGGTGGCGGTCAGGCCGTCCATCACCGGCGTGTGCAGGTCCATCAGCACGATGTCGAAGTCGTCGCGCATCAGCGCCTGCAGTGCCTCCTTGCCGTTGTGGCAGAAGCGGGCGCTGTGGCCCAGGCGCTGCAACACCGCCTCCAGGTACTTTCGGTTGATCTCATGATCCTCCGAGACCAGGATGCGCAGGCTGCGTGCCGGCTGGTTTGAGGCCGGCACCACCACCGGCGCGACGCCTGGCTCGCAGGCCGGCAGCGGCAGCTCCACGATGAAGGTGCTGCCCAGGTTCAGTGCGCTGTTGACGCGGATGTCGCCGCCCATGCGTCGCGCCAGATTGCGCGAGATCTCCAGCCCCAGGCCGGTGCCGCCGAAGCGCCGCGAGGTCGAGGCATCGCCCTGGCTGAAGCGCTCGAACAGGCGGTTCTGCGTGGCCTCGTCCATGCCGATGCCGGTGTCGATGACGGTGAAGCGCAGCATGGCCGTGGCGGCCACCGAGTCCGCGCTGCTGTCGGCGGGCAGATCCTCGTCGCGGCGCAGCGTCACATCCAGCGACACCGCCCCGGCCTCGCAGAACTTGATCGCATTGCTGAGCAGGTTCAGCAGGACCTGGCGCAGTCTTGTCACATCTGCCCGCACCCATCGCGGCACATCGGGGGCCATGCTCAGCTGCAGGGCCAACTGCTTGGCATGGGCCTGGGGCAGCATCAAGGCCTCCAGTTCGGCCAGCAGGCGGGGCAGCTCCACCGGTTCCGGGTTCATCTGGAGGCTGCCCGATTCCAGCTTGGACATGTCCAGGATGTCGTTCAGTATCACCAGCAGATGGCGCGCGCTCTCGCCGGCCGTGGCCACCTGCTCCTGCTGCACCTCGTTCAGCGGCGAGTCCTTCAGCAGCGACAGCATGCCCAGCAGGCCGTGCAGCGGCGTGCGTACCTCGTGGCTCATATTGGCCAGGAACACGCTCTTGGCGCGGTTGGCGCTTTCGGCCTCGGTGCGTGCCTCGGAGAGGTTCTGCGCCAGCGTCTCCAGGGCCTTGCGGCGCGCATCGAGGCGGCGGAACTGCTGCAAGGCCAGCAAGGCAAAGCCCAGGGTCAGCACGCACTGGAACAGGGTCAGGCCTATGCTGTACTTGCTCTGGTCGCGTATCAGCGCGATGCGCTGCGTGGCCTGGGCGGCCAGATGCTGTGACAGGCGCAGCGACAGATCGCGCACCGGTGTGTACAGCTCGGCCATGCGCTGCTGGGTGTTGTGCAGCAGCGTCTCGTCGAAGGCGCCGCCATTGCTGCGCGAGGCCTGGGCGTCGAACCACAGCACGAAGCCTCGCACCTGGGCCAGGGCCTGCTGGTAGGCGAGGTCGTCCTGCATCATGTTCGAGGCCTGGTCGCCGGCGATCACACCCAGGCGGCTGACAAAGATCTCGTAGCGCGTTTTCAATGACTCGAGGCTGGCGACGCCGGGCTTGTCGATCGCATGCTGAAGCTCACCCTGCAGCTTCAGGTACTCCACCTCCAGCTGGAACATGCTCCAGACCAGAGAGTCGTGCTCGGTGCGCACGCTGGCCTGCAGCATATTGACCTGGCGCCCTTCGAGGTAAAACACCGCGCCGAAGGCGAGCGCCAGGGCCGCAGCCATCAGCGTCAGCAGGGTGCGGCGCTTGCGCTGCGAGGGATCCGTCATCATCACTGGACCTCCAGTCCGCGCAGCTGCCAGATGCAGCGGCTGAAGTACAGCGCGCTGCGCAGCATGGGCTGCTGGTCGAAGGGGTACATGATCAGCAGCGGGCCCTTGTCGCGCAGGGCCATCGGCTGGCCGTTGGTCAGGCGCACGACGATCACATCGTGCTTCTGAGCGTCGTCCATCGGTATCGTCACCCGGTAGTCGTTGACCGCGGTGGCCAGCAGGGTGTGGCCGCGGGCGCCGGTGGCGGCGAGGATGTCGCGCAGCAGCGGGCCGGTGAACTTGGTCGGCCCCTTGTGCCAGGGCGTCTTGGTTTCGAAGCTGTGCTGGGGCAGCTTTTCCAGCAACTCCATGTCGAACACCGCCAGGCGGCCCGCATTGGTCTGCTTGATATTGCCGGTGATGGTGAGCAGCGGGCTGCCCGTGGCCGGCTCCAGCGCGAGGGCGTCGAGTGGCGAAAGCAGCAGCCCGGCCATCCAGATGAGCAGCAGGCTGCGCCGTTGTGCAAAAGCTTGTGGGGTCATCGCATTTACCTCTTCCCAATCGTGGCGTGCAGGCCGCCACCCGGTGCCCGGGCAAGGGTGCGCCGGGTCAAGCTTGCTGTGGTTTGAGGCGTGATTCTAGGGGGGCTTCAGCGCGGCAGCCCCGCCGGCAGTGGCAGGCCGCGGGCGGCCATGGCGGCGCGTACGCGGTCCGGGCGGTCGCTGATGATGCCGTCCACCCCCAGGTCCAGCATCTGCTCGATCTGCGCCGGCTCGTTGACCGTCCACACCACGACCGACAGGCCCAGGGCCTTGGCCTCCTTCAGCGCCTCGGGCGTCAGGTCGCCGAAGTAGGGGGACCAGGTGCCGCCGCCAGCGGCCTTGATCATCTGGGGGAGCGAGTTGCCGTGCTCGGCCAGGGTGCGGCCATCGGTCCAGCGCGGATCGGCGATATTGTTCAGCCAGTTGCGCTGGGCGCTCAGGTAGACGGTGGGTATCCTGGGCTCGAGCTTCTGCACGACGCGCAGCGTGCGCCAGTCAAAGCTCTGCAGCGTGACGCGCTCGGTCATGCCATGGGCCTTGATGACCGCCAGCGCGGCCTTCACGAAGGCCTCGGGCTCCGGCGTCAGCGCTGGCTCCAGCGGCGAGAGCTTGGTCTCGATATTGAAGCGCACCGTGGTGTTGCCCAGGGCCTTCACGCGCTCGAACAACTGGGCCAGGCTGGGGATGCGGGTGCCGTCCACCGGCTGCTGGTCCGGAAAGCCGGCGGCGTACTTGCTGCCCGGCTTGAGGCGGCCGACGTCGAAGGTCTGCAGCGCGGTCCAGGCCAGGCGGTACAGCGGCGGCGGGGTGTCCGGAATCCAGTTGCCCATCGCGTCGCGGGTGATGTTGGGATTGAGCCTCAGGTCGTGGGCGATCAGCACCATGCCGTCCATGCTCAGGCCCAGGTCCAGCTCCAGGGTGTTGACGCCCAGTTTCAAGGCGTTCTCGAAGGCCGGCAGGGTGTTCTCGGGCATCAGGCCACGACCGCCGCGGTGGGCTTGCAGGTCGAGGGCGCCGGCGGTCGCGGAAAGACCCAGGCTCAGGGCCAGGGCCAGCGAGGCGGAGTGAAGGATTTGCATGGGCATAACGCTATCACGAACTGAGGCTGTCTCCTCCGCGACAAGGGCTCCGCCGGCCTGCGGAGAAGATGCGGGGCTGCTGGTGAATCCCCCGCGCTTTCAAGGACCCGTGCCCATGTCGAACGCCGTTGACCGTCCCCACTTCGCCCACTGGCCCAAGCGCCTGCCTCGGACCCTGAGCATCCCCGAGACCAGCCTGTGGTTCAACCTGGAGGTCGCGGCGCGGCGCTTCCCGAACAAGCCGGCCTATGTCTTCTTCGGCCGTGAGCTGAGCTACGCCGAACTGCATGCCCAGGCCCTGGCCCTGGCCGGCTGGCTGCAGAGTGTGGGTGTGCAAAAAGGCGACCGCGTCGCGCTGTTCATGCAGAACTGCCCGCAGTACGTGGCGGCCTTTTATGCCGTGAACCGTGCCGACGCGGTGGTGGTGCCGGTCAATCCGATGAACCGCAGCGAGGAGTTCAAGCACTACATCACCGACCCGCAGACCAAGGTCGTGATCTGCGGCGCCGAGCTGGCTGCCGTCGTCCACGAGGCCAATACGGCGCTGTCGCCCGAGACCCGCGCGCAGCAACTGCTGGTCAGCCGCTATGTTGATGCCTTGCCCGAGGGCGCGCCGCCGGCAGAGCTGATGCCTCCCGAGGCGATGTGGGCCTGGCTCAACCAGCCCCATCCGCTGCCGCTGGGGGCGACCGCCTGGAACGATGCGCTGGCCGCCGGCCATGCCCCCGGCCCGCACACCGCTCTGGCCGATGACCTGGCCCTGCTGCCCTACACCTCGGGCACCACCGGCCTGCCCAAGGGCTGCATGCACACGCACCGCACGCTGATGGCCAATGCGGTGGCCGGGGTGTTCTCGAATGCCGGGCCGGAGACCGTCAGCCTGGCGGTGGTGCCGATGTTCCACATCACCGGCATGCTCTACGGCGTGATCTCGCCGATGTACGCGGGCAGCACCCAGGTGATCATGCCGCGCTGGGACCGCGAACTGGCCGGGCGGCTGATTTCGCGCCACAAGGTCTCGCACTGGGTCTGCATTCCGACCATGATCATCGATCTGTTCGGCAGCCCGCATTACAAGAGCTTTGACCTGTCCAGCCTGCGCAACCTCAGCGGTGGTGGTGCGGCCATGCCGCTGGCCGTGGCCGAGCGGCTGCAGCAGGAGTTCGGCCTGACCTTCTGCGAGGGCTACGGCCTGACCGAGACCGCCGCACCCTCGCACGGCAACCCACCCGAGCGGGCCAAGCTGCAATGCCTGGGCATGCCGCTGTTCGATGTCGATTCGCGGGTGGTGGATCCGCTCACCCTGCAGGAGATGCCTGTCGGCGAGGTGGGCGAGATCATCACCCGCGGGCCCATGGTGTTCAAGGGCTATTGGCGCAACCCCCAGGCCACGGCGGCGGCCTTTGTCGAGTTCGAGGGCCAGCCCTTTTTCCGCACCGGCGATCTGGGCCGCATGGACGAGGAGGGCTACTTCTTCATCACCGACCGGCTCAAGCGCATGATCAATGCCAGCGGCTACAAGGTCTGGCCCTCCGAGGTCGAGATGCTCCTGTACAAGCACCCGGCGGTGCAGGAGGCCTGCATCATCGCCACCAAGGACGCCTACCGGGGCGAGAGCGTCAAGGCCATCGTGGTGCTGCGTGCCGAGGCCGTGGGCAAGACCACCGAGCAGGACGTCATCAGTTGGGCCCATGAGCATATGGCCGCCTACAAGGCGCCGCGCGTGGTGCAGTTCGTAGGCAGCCTGCCCAAGTCGGGCTCGGGCAAGGTGATGTGGCGGCTGCTGCAGGAAGAGGAAAGCGGCAAGGTCGCGTAGGCCGAACCCCGGATTGCATCTGGGCTACAAAGGCAACGTAGCCCGGATGCAATCCGGGAGCGACGCGACCTAAAATCCCGACCCCGGCTCCGCGAGATAGGCCAGCTCCGCCACCGTCGAGTCGCGTCCCAGCATCGCGTTGCGGTGCGGGAAGCGGCCGAAGCGCTGTATCACTGCCTGGTGGCGCCTGGCATAGTCAAGCGCCCCGGCCAGCCTGGCGTCGGCTGTGGCCAGGCGCTCGAACAGGGCCACCGAGCGAGCCTGCGTGGCCAGGCTCTCGTCATGCTCGTAGGGCAGGTAGACGAACCAGCGCTGCAGCGGGTCAAGGGTCATGTCTTGCCCAGCATCGACCAGGGCCTTGGCCGTCTTCAGGGCCTGCGCATCGCCGGCAAAGGCCTGCTTGCTGCCGCGGAAGACGTTGCGAGTGAATTGATCCAGCAGCAGGATCTTGGCGAGCGCCGTGGTCGGTGCCAGGGCCCAGTCGCTCAACTCGCCGTGCAGTCCGCGGCGCACCAGCGTGCCGAAGCGCTCGGCGATCTCGGCGTCGAAGGCCGGGTCCTTCTTGAACCAGGCGGCGCGCACTTGGCCGGCCTCGGCGCTGCCGGGCGCGCCGAACCAGAAGTCCAGCACCTGCTGCGCCTCGGTCGCCGTGCTGCTCGACGGCCGGGCGTCAGGTGCCAGGGTCAGCTCCTGAAACTCCGGATGGCGCTGCAGATAGACGCGCACATAGCTGCAGGCCGGCACGACCTGCAGGTGCTCGGCCTGAGCCCATTCCAGCGCTCTCTTGACCAGCGCGGCGGCGATACCGCGTCCCTCCAGCCGCGACGGCACGCCGGTGTGCGTGAAGACCACGCGCGGGCCGTCGAGCTGGTACTCGGCCTCGCACTCCAGGCCGTCGACAACGGTGACAAATCGGCCACGCGCGGGCTGGTGTTCGACTGCTGCAGATGCGGCGGGCTGCATCTCAACCCGCCCTAGCGCTGCTGCGCTTGATGTCCTTGCCCGGGCAGGCGGGCTGTGCTTGACAAAAGGCAAGTGAATTGCAGGCAGGAAAGACTCGCAACATGGTCTTCATCAGGTCTCCTGACATTTTTATCAAATATTGCGGGATTGTTCACGGCAGGGCGGACGGTGCCGAGAGGAGCTCGGCTAGCATGCCACACCCTATCTGGATCATTTGGCTTCGAATTGCTCAAACGCTTTGTTCCGGACACCCTGGCGCGTCAGCTGGCCCTGGCCATTGGCGGCCTGATCCTGTTCATGTTGCTGGTCCTGGCGGGCATCGCCTACGGCTCGGTGGGCCTGCTGCTGTCCGACGCCTTGCCCGGCGTGATGCTGCGCAATGTGGAGCTCCGTGCCACCGGCCAGGGCCAGTTGCTGGCTCAGGCCCAGGGCAGCGTGACCCGCCTGCATGCCGAGTGGCAGCGGCGCGCCGCCGAGATGGACCCGGCCCTGGCCACGCAGCAGTTCGACCGGCTGTTCATGCGCGCACCCGACGGCGTCTGGCGGCTGCGGCCCGAACTGCTCAACACCGAGACCCGCCCTAGCTTCTACCTGCAGCATGGCGCACGTGGCCCCAGCGCCTCGGCACGCCAGCGCGCCGTGATCAGCTATGAGCTGCTGCGCGAGCAGGGGCCGGCCCTGGTGCCGCCGTACTTTTCGGCCTATGTGGACTTCGTCGAGAAGGGCCTGATGGTGTTCTCGCGCGGCATCGACTGGGGCCAGGGTGCGACTCCCTCGACCGACAATTTCGACTATCCGACGATGAAGGGCTCGGACCCGCGCGCGAACCCGGGCCGCGCACTGTTCTGGACCCCGGTCTATTACGACGGCGAGGCCAAGGTCTGGATGGTGTCGGTGATACAGCCGCTGGACTGGCAGGGCAGCTGGGTCGGCACGGTAGGGCACGACATTGCCATCGACGCCTTGCTCAGTGGCATTGCCGATGGCTTGCAGCCGGGCGCCAGCGCAATGATTCTGAACGAGGCCGGCGACCTGATCGCCCACCCGCAATTGCGAGAGCGCATCCAGCAGGCGCAGGGCCAGCTCTCGCAAAGCGCCATCGCCGATCCGCTGATAGGTGCCATCCATCAGCTGATCCTGCGCGCCGGCAGTGGCGGCGAGCGCGCCCTGGTGGCAGCCTCGCCCGATGGCACGCATCTGCTGGCCGTGGCGCGCATTCCGGGCCCGGGCTGGTGGTCGGTGCTGGTGCTGCCGCGCTCGCTACTCGAGGAGCGGCTGCGTCCGGCGGTGGGCGTGATACTGGCCGTCGGCATTGTGTGTCTGCTGATCACCCTGCTGGTGCTGCGCGGATTGATCCATAGACTGGTGCGCCGACCGCTGGGTCGTCTGACTCAGGCGATGGATAGCTTGCGTGACGGGCGCGAGGTGGTGCCGGTGGCACTGCGGGGCCGCGGAGAGCTGGTCAATCTGGCCAATGGCTTTGACAGCATGGCCAGCGAACTGGCCAAGCAGCGCCAGGCGCAAGAGCGGCACGCGGCCGAGCTCGAAGAACAGATCAGCGTTCGCAGGAGGGCCGAGGCCGTGGCGCAGGCGCTCAATCACACCTTGGAGGCCCGCGTCGCCGAACGCACCGAGGCCCTGCAGCGCGCCCGCGACGAGCTGGTGCAGAAGGAGACGCTGGCTGGTCTGGGCTCGCTGGTGGCCGGCATCTCGCACGAGCTGAACACGCCGATAGGCAATGCGCTGATGGCCTCGGGCACGATGCTGGCGACGATGCGCCAGCTCGACGCCACCGTGCAGACGGGCGCGATCCGGCGCAGCGAGATGCACGAGCAGATCGGGCGGGCCATTCAGGCCGCCGAGCTGGCGCTGGGCAATTTGCAGCGCTCGGCCGAACTGGTGGGCGATTTCAAGCAGGTGGCGCTGGACCGCTCGCACCTGGTCAAGCGCCGCTTCGGCCTGCGACAGGTTACCGAAGAGACCCTGAGTCTGCTGCGCCAGTCATTCAAGCAACAGCATTGCCGGCTGGAGATCGACATACCGCCCGATCTGGAGCTGGACAGCTATGCCGGCCCCTTCGGTCAGGTGCTGACCAATCTGGCGCAGAACGCCCTGCTGCACGGGCTGGACGGCCGAAGTGACGGATGCGTCAGCATTCGCGTCGAATCGCATGACGCTCGCCATGTGCGTCTGATCATCAGCGACAACGGCCGCGGCATTGCGGCCGAGCACCAGGCCAAGATCTTCCAGCCCTTCTTCACCACCAAGCTGGGCAAGGGCGGCAGTGGCCTGGGCCTGCACATCGTCTACACCATCGTCACCGGCGTGCTGGGCGGCCGCATCGAGCTGCGCGGCCAGGCCGGCGCCGGGGGCTGCTGCTTTGTGATCGAACTGCCGACCGACTGCCCGGTCACAAGCGAACGCAGGGCCGCCCCAAGTTTGCTTGACCCCCGCGGGGGGCGGACGACGTAGGTCGTCGGCCTGGGGGTACTCAACGCCCCAGCTGCTGCCATAGATAGCTGAACTCCAGCGCCTGCAGGGTGGCGCGCTGCTCATTGTCCGCGGCGCCGCCATGGCCGCCCTCGATGTTCTCGTAGTACAGCAGTTCGTGGCCTTGTTCGAGCATCCTGGCCGCCATCTTGCGGGCGTGGCCGGGGTGCACACGATCATCGCGGGTCGAGGTGGTGAACAGCACCTTGGGATACTTAACGCCGGCCTTGACGTTCTGGTACGGGCTGTATTTGGAGATGAAGGCCCATTCGGCCGCGTCATCCGGGTTGCCGTACTCGGCCATCCAGGAGGCGCCAGCCAGCAGCGTGTGGTAGCGGCGCATGTCCAGCAGCGGCACCTGGCAGACCACGGCATTGAACAGGTCGGGGCGCTGCACAAAGGTCGCGCCGACCAGCAGCCCGCCGTTGCTGCCGCCCATGATGCCAAGGTGCCGGGGCACGGTGATCTTGCGCTTGATCAGGTCCTCGGCCACAGCGATATAGTCGTCGTAGCTCTTCTGCTTGTTGGCCTTGATGGCCGCCTGGTGCCAGTTCGGGCCGTATTCGCCACCGCCGCGCAAATTGGCCACCACCAGCACGCCGCCGCGGCTGTACCAGGCCTTGCCGAAGCCGCCCGAGTACCAGGGCTGCAGCGAGACCTGGAAGCCGCCATAGCCATAGAGCAGGGTAGGGTTGGCGCCATCGGCCTTGGCTCCCTTGGGCCAGACCACGAAGTAGGGCACCTGTGTGCCGTCCTTGCTGGTGGCGAACAGCTGTTCGGCGCGCATCCCCTCGGCGTTGAACTGGGACGGGCGGGCCTTCAGCAACTCGCGTGTGTCGCTGCCGGCCTGGCCCAGGAACAGGCTGTCCGGGGTCAGGAAGTCGGCATAGTTGATCAGATAGGCATCGCCCATCGCGTCCTTGGCCAGCATCGGATCATGCAGGCTGGTGACGCTCAGATGGCCAGGCGAGGGCGCGTTGACGACGCGGTGGCTCAGCTTGGCGCCATCGAACTTCCACTCCTCAAGCTTGCTGGTGACGTGCTCGTTGATGGTCAAGAGCAGATGGCTGTGCGTGTGGGTGTAGCCGTCCAGCGAGCGGCTGGCGGTGGGCGTGAACAGGGACCGGAACTTGCGCTCGCCCTTCAGATAGGCGGTGGCATCGGCCAGCAGCAGCGAGCCGCTGGCATGGGTCTGGCCGGGCAGCTTCCAGTCGCTCTTCAGCTCGATCAGCAGCTTGTCGCGCCAGAACGTGGCGTTGGCGTCGCTGGGCAGGTCCAGCTCGATCTGCTTGCCATCGGCGGCTAGCAGGAACTGCTTGCTGTTGTAGAAGTCCAGCGCGCGAATCAGCACGGTGCGCTCGAAGCCCGGCGTGCGGTCAATGCTGACTTGCACCGCGACATCCTTGGCCACTCCCTCGAAGACCGTGGCAGCGCTGGCCAGCGGCGTGCCGCGCTTCCAGCGCTTGATGATGCGGGCGTAACCCGAGTCGGTCATGGAGCCGGGGCCGAAATCGGTGGCAACGAAGATGTTGTCGGCGTCTATCCAGTCCACCTGCAGCTTGGCCTCGGGCAGGTTGAAGCCGTCGGCGATGAAGGTTTTGCTGAACAGGTCGAACTCGCGCACGACCTTGGCGTCGGCGCCGCCACGGGACATCATCAGCAGGCAGCGGCGGTATTCCGGCGCCAGGCAGACCGAGCCGCCCCAGACCCAGTTCTCGCCTTCCTTGGTGGCCAGCGCGTCCAGGTCGAGCACGGTCTCCCAGGCCGGGGCGGCCTTGCGGTACTCGGCCAGCGAGGTGCGGCGCAGCAGGCCGCGCTTATTGCCGGCGTCCTGCCAGAAGTTGTAGAGCCAGTCGCCGCGGCGCACGATGCCGGGGATACGGTCCTTGGCATTCAGCACCGACAGGATGTCGGCGCGCACCGGCGCGTACTCGGCGCGGGCCTGCAACACTTTTTGCGTGCCGGCATTGCGCTCGCGCACCCAGTTCAGCGCGCGCTCGCCCTGAACGTCTTCGAGCCATTGATAGGGGTCGGCGGGCGCGGGGTTCTGTGCCATGGCGTGGGGGGTGATCAGAAGGGCTGACAGGAGCAGCTGGGCGCTGCTTTTGATGAGTGTCTTCAATGCTTGTCTCCGGGGTGCCGCGGGCGGACTATTCCTGCTCGTCGGATTCGACCTGGCCCGCGGGCCGTGGCTTGCGAATCCCGTGCTTGGCCAGGATTTCGACATAGAACTGCGTGCCGGCCGCCTGCACGACGGCGTTGATGCGCTCGGTGACGGCTTCCAGGTGAACGACCTCGGCCACCTCTTCGCTGGCGCCGAATTTGCAATCGAAGTCCCAGTAGTCGACGCCGGCCGGCAGCGCACGGCGGCGCTCGCGGGCGATGTATTTGCGGATCTCGTGCTTGATGGCTTCGAGCAGGCGCTCGGGGTGCTTGCCTTCGACCTGGAGTTGGAATGTCTTCTTCATTGAAAATACCTTCAGTCGGTTGGTGCCAGAGCTTGGGGCAAGCCCCAAGGTCCGGCACGCAAAGTGTTCACACTGGAAGCTTCAACGCCTTCGGCGTGATCTCCACACTGCCCTTTTCGGTGGACAGATAGACCGTGCCGTCCTGCACGCTGACCTGCAGCTGCATGCTGCGCTCGGCCAGCGCGGCCAGGGCCTGGCTTTGTTCGGCATCGATCTGCCAGACGGCCAGGCGCGGTGCGCGGGTCAGCTTGTTCTCGATGCCGCTCCACCAGATCGGTGTGCTGCTGTTGGCACTGTAGACGCTGACGCGATCGGCCCGGCCATGGGCCTTCATCAGCCGGCGGTCGTCGGGCTGGCCGACGTCTATCCAGTGCAGCAACTGGCCTGTGAGGTCGAGCTGCCAGAGGTCGGGTTCGTCGGTGTCCCACAGGCTTTTGGCGAACTCCAGCTTGCCCTTGTGGTCGTCGGCCGGCACGTTCAGTGCGAAGGCCAGCACGCGCAGCATCATCCGTTCATCGTTCTCCGACGGATGGCGGGCAATGGTGAGCGCATGCTCGCCGTAAACGCCCCGGTCCATATCGGACAGCTGCAGATTGGCTTTGAAAATGGTGGCCTTGAGTGCCATGGGAAGCCCGGTGCTGAGAAGGCGCACATTAGACCCTATTCGAGCTAGGTGGCCTTATCGAGGACAATCCAAGGTTTTCCGCACTCGAAAGGCCAGCCATGGCAACGAAGAAACAAGATCTCGTGCGTCAGCTCGAATCCAAGATCGAATCGCAGAAAAAGGGTCCCAACGTCGCCGGCCGCTTTGGCCAAGGCGCCGCCGCCCTGGTCGACCGCAAGGAGCAGCGCCGCCTCGACGCCGCCGCCGGCCTGGTGCCCTTTGCCTGCAAGCTGCCCTCCGAGCTGACCGAACAGCTGCGCCAGCGTGCCGACAAGCACGAAGGCGGCCTCAACGGCCTGATGGCCGAGCTGCTGCAGCGCGCACTGGCCTGAGGCATCATCGCGCTCCAGCGTGCAAGTTTCAGCCCGGAGTCGACCTCCGGGTTTTACCCCAGCCCCTCAGACGATTCGAGTTTTGCAATGAAACGACTTCTGCCCCTGATCACCGCCGCCCTGATGCTTCCCCTGGGCCTGCAGGCCCAGACCACGCCGTCCAAGCCCGCGCCCAAGCCGGCGGCCAAGGCACAGAAGGCCGCCGCCCCCGAGGCCGCCGCCCCGGCCAAGGCGCCTTTGATGACGCGCGAGGAACTGCGCGCCTGCATGAAGCAGGTCGAGGTCAATGACACCGAGGCCAAGGCCATCAATGCCGCCCAGGCCTTGCGCAACCAGGAGCGCGAAGAACTGCTGAAGTCCGAAGAGGCGCTGAAGCAGGTCATCAAGGATCGCGCCGCCGCGCTGGCCGCCTTGAACCAGGAGCGCGCCGACATGCTCAAGGCCGGCGAAGACCTGAAGGTCAAGCTGCCCACGGTGAAGAAGGAAGAGGCCGAGGTCATGATCGCCGCCTACAACGCCCAGGCTGCCGCCTTTGACGTCAAGGCCGACACCTACAACAAGTCGGGTGGCCCGATCAAGGAACAGACCGCCGCACGCGAGGCCCGCGTCGACAAGTACAACCAGGGCAAGGACGCCCTGGTGGCCCGCGCCGAAGCCCACAACCGCAGCGTCGAGGCCTGGAAGACCAGCTGCGCCGACCGCCGCTACGACGAAGCCGACGAAATTGCGATCAAGGCCGGCAAGTAAGACTGGTTCTTGACGGACCGAAGGCGCATGCATCGCTATCCGCGAGCCTGCGCTTTTTTTTTGATGAGTAAAGCCTTTACCCAAGGACCGAAGATGAGCAACAACCCCCTGCTGCAGCCCTGGAACACGCCCTATGGCCTGCCGCCATTCGCCGAAGTGCGGGCCGAACAATTCGAACCGGCCTTCAAGCAGGCACTGAGCGAGCAGCGCGCCGAGCTGGATGCCATCGCCGCACAGACGGCCCCGCCGAGCTTCGAGAACACGCTGGTTGCCTTCGACCGCAGCGGCCGCCTGCTGGCGCGGCTGGAAACGCTGTTCTACAACCTCACCGCCTCTGAAACCTCGCCCGAGCTGCAGACGGTGCAGCGCGAGCTGGCCGCACCGCTGGCGGCGCACAACAACGCCGTCTATATGCATGCCGGCCTGTTTGCCCGCGTCGATGCGCTGTACCAGCGGCGCGAGGCCCTGGGCCTGACGCCGCAACAGCTGCGCCTGCTGGAGCGCGTGCACCTGGACTTCGTCCGCGCCGGCGCCAAGCTGCAGGGCGCGGCCCAGACCCGCTATGCCCAGATCATGGAGCGCCTGGCCGAGCTGACGACGCAGTTTGCGCAGAACGTGCTGGCTGATGAGACCGGCTACCGCCTGGTGCTGCGCGGTGAAGCCGATCTGGCCGGTCTGCCCGACTTCGTGCGCGCTGCAGCCAAGCAGGCCGCCGCCGAGCGCGGCGTTTCCGACGGCCATGTGATCACGCTGTCGCGCTCGCACATCGTGCCCTTCCTGACCTTCAGCGAGCGCCGCGATCTGCGTGAGCAGGCCTGGAAGGCCTGGGTCAGCCGTGGCGAGCATGCCGGCGAGCATGACAACCGCGCCGTGGCCCAGGAGATCCTGACCCTGCGCAACGAGCAGGCACGCCTGCATGGCCATGCCTGCTACGCCGACTACGCGCTGGCCGACACCATGGCCGGCACGCGCGATGCGGTCAACGATCTGCTGCAACGCGTCTGGGTGCCGGCCAAGGCCGCCGCCGAGCTGGAGCGCGAGGCGCTGGAGGCCTGTGTGCTGTCGCGCGGAGAGTCGCTGACCCTGGAAGCCTGGGACTGGCGCTATTACTCGGAGAAGGTGCGCCAGGCCCGCTACGAGCTGGACGAGGCCCAGATCAAGCCCTACTTCCCGCTGACCCGCATGGTCGAGGCGGTGTTCGATGTGGCGGGCAGGCTGTTCGGCCTGCGCTTCGTCGCCAAGCCCGAGATCAAGGCCTATCACCCCGATGTGCAGGTCTACGAGGTGCAGGGCGCCGACGGCCAGCTGCGTGGCGTGTTCCTGCACGACAATTTCGCCCGGCCGACCAAGCGCAGCGGTGCCTGGATGAGCGCCTTCCGCTGGCAATCCCGGATCGATGGGGAAGTGCTACCGATCATCGTCAACAACAACAACTTTGCCAAGGGCGCGCCGGGCGAGCCGACGCTCCTGAGCTTCGACGATGCGCGCACCTTGTTCCACGAGTTCGGCCATGGCCTGCACGGCCTGCTGTCGCAGGTGGACCATGAACGCCTGTCGGGCACCCAGGTGCTGCGCGACTTCGTCGAGCTGCCCTCGCAGCTGTTCGAGCACTGGCTGTCCGAGCCCGAGGTGCTGAAGAAGCATGCCCGCCACTACCAGACCGGCGAGGTCATCCCGCAGGTGCTGGTCGACCGCCTGAAGGCCGCCGAGCTGTTCAACCAAGGCTACGAGACGGTGCGCTACACCGCCAGCGCCCTGGTCGACATGGCCGCCCACTCGCTGACCGACGCGCAGGGCCCGGACATCACCGCCTTCGAGGCCCAGGTGCTGCAAGACGCCGGCCTGCCGCCAGCGATCGGCCTGAACCACCGCCTGGCCCACTTCCAGCACCTGTTCTCGGGCTCCAGCTACGCTGCCGGCTACTACGTCTATCTGTGGGCCGAGGTGCTGGACGCCGATGGCTACGACGCCTTTGTCGAGGCCGGCAGTCCGTTCGACGCCAAGGTCGCCCAGCGCCTGCTGGAGTGCATCTACTCGTCGGGCAACAGCCGCGAGCCGCGAGCCGCGTACCAAGCCTTCCGCGGCCGCGACGCCAAGGTGGAACCGATGCTGAAGGGCAGGGGCCTGCTGCCGCTCACGGTCTGAGAAATTTCTCAGCCTCTGGCCAGCCAGTCGCGCAGAAGAGCGGCGCCCGCCAGGGCCGCCGCCGCGCCGTGGCGCTGCGAGGCTTCGCGCAGCGCCACGACATCGACGCCGGCCTGGCTCAGCTCGGCCGTGTGGCCGATCAGCCAGCATTCGATCGCGCTGGCGTCCACCTCCGGGTGGAACTGCAGCGCGAGCACCTGATCGCCAATGGCAAAGGCCTGGTGCGGCGTGATCGCCGTGCCGGCCAGCAGCCGGGCGGCGGGCGGCAGATCGAAGGTGTCGCCATGCCAGTGCAGCACCGGCAGGCCGGCCAGATGACGCAGCGGCGAGGCCTGGCCCTCTGGCGTCAAGCTCACCGGCGCCCAGCCGATTTCCCTGGCCGTGCCGGGATAGACGCGGGCACCCAGCGCCGCCGCGATGATTTGCGCCCCAAGGCAGATGCCCACGGTCGGTTTGCCGGCGCGCAGGCGCTGGCCGACGCGGCGCATCTCCTGCGTCAGCCAGGGATAGCGGTCCTGCTCATAGACGCCGATCGGCCCGCCCAGCACCACGCCCAGATCGGCCGCCAGCCATTCCTGCTGGGTGACCGTGTGTACGCCGGCCTGGCGGTAGTCGATCTCGTAGCCGCGCTCGGCCAGCACCGGCGCGAAGACGCCCAGGTCTTCAAAGGCCAGATGACGTATCACCAGACATTTCATGTTCGTTTCCTGCAAGAGCGGGCCGGTCGGCGCCGGCCCGCTGGCCAGTTTAGGCGTCGCGCTTCAGCTTGATCTGCGGAAAGTCCACCGGCACGGCGAAGGCCACATTGACGTAGTTGGTGAACAGATTCAAGGCCACATGCGCCAGGATCTCGACCACCTCAGCGTCATTGAAGCCAGCCGCGCGCAGCGCCGGCACATCGCCGTCGCTCAACTGGCCGCGCTCGTGCACCAGCTTCAGCGCGAAGTTCAGCGCCGCCTGGGTCCTGGCGTCGGCCGCCTCACCGCCCTGGGCGGCGGCCATTTCCTCGGCCGTGGCGCCGGCCTTGCGGCCCAGCGCGGTGTGGGCGGCCAGGCAATAGTGGCAGGCATTGGCATCGGCCACGGCCACGGCGATCTGTTCACCCAGCTTGGCAGGAATCACGCCGCCGCCCAGCGCGCCAAACGCGGCCCACATCTGCTGCAGCGCGGCCGGCGAGTTGGCAACCGCCCTGAACATATTCGGCGTGGCGCCAAACGCTTGCTGGACCTGTTGCAGCAGGGCTTTTGCGGGCGTGGCGGCACGGGCGGAATCGAGAAGAGGGACTCGGGACATGGAAAGCTCCTTGGTGTTCAGGGTTGCAGAGGCTGCGGCGGCGGTATGACCGGCGCAGACACAGTGTCATCGCCATACGGGTACCATAAGTGCCGTTCAGTCCATCAAACACAACAATTCGTCCAGATGAAGCCCAGCCTCGATCGCCTCTCCAGCCTGATGGAGCGCTTTCGCGTGCAGGCGGACCTGTTCCATGCCGGCCCGCTGTGCGGCGTGACGCACTTTGCCGCCCGTCCCGGCCAGGGCTTTCTGCATGTGATGCGACGGGGCACGATGGAGGTCACGCACAGCGCCGACAGTGGCGCGCCGCTACGCCTGAGCGTCGAGGAGCCCAGCCTGCTGTTCTATCCGCGGCCGCTGGCCCATGACTTCCACAATGCGCCGACCGAAGGGGCGGATTTCAGCTGCGCCACCCTGGAGTTCGATGGCGGCGCCCAGCATCCGCTGGCCCGCGCGCTGCCGCCGGTGGTGGTGCTGCCGCTGGCCCGCGTGGCCGGCCTGGAGCACACCTTGGCGCTTTTGTTTGCCGAGACCGAGCAGCTTCGCTGCGGCCAGCGCCTGCTGGCCAATCGGCTGTTCGAGATCCTGCTGCTGCAACTGCTGCGCTGGCTGCTCGATCACCCGGAGCAGGCTCAGCTGCCCACCGGCCTGTTGACCGGCCTGGCCCATGCACAGCTGGCCAAGACCCTGGTGGCCCTGCACGAGCGTCCCGGCGAGGCCTGGAGCCTCGAACGGATGGCCGCCTGCGCCGGCATGTCGCGCAGCGCCTTTGCGGCGGCCTTCAAGGCCCAGCTAGCCGAGACGCCGGCCGACTATCTGGCGAACTGGCGCCTGGCGATCGCGCAGGCCCAGCTGCGCCAGGGGCAATCGATCAAATCGATCGCCGATCAGCTGGGCTACGGCAGTGCGGCCGCCCTGTCACGGCTGTTCACGCAGAAGCTGGGAGTGTCGCCTCGGGCCTGGTTGAATCAGCCCGGTTTGGAAAACAGCGCATCCAGCCCGCCCAGAAAGACCTTGAAGTCGATCGGCTTGGTCCAGTAATCGGAGAAGCCCGCCTGCAGCGCTCTGGCGATGTCTTCGGGCATGGCATTGGCTGACAGCGCGATGCAGGGCGTTTGCGCCGTCTGTGCCTGCGCGCGCAGGCGCTTCAGCACCTCGTAGCCATCGAAATCGGGCAGCTGCATGTCCACCAGTATCAGCTCCGGCCGCATCCGCGCGGCCAGCGCCACACCGCTGCTGCCATCGACGGCACAGTCCAGCGTCAGGTTCGACCGCGTGGCCACCAGTTCCTGCACCACCAGCACATTGACCGGGTTGTCTTCGATATAGAGCAGCCGATGGCTGGCCATCGCTGGCTGCGGGCTGCTTGGGTCTGGCATGCTGGACTCCCGTTGCTGCGCTGCGCCGGCCGGTGCCGACGGCTTCGATGCAAGCTCCTGGCTCACATCATCGGCCTCTTGCAGCCAAACCTCAAATGTGCTGCCCCGCCCGGGCTCGCTGTGCACGTGGATCTGGCCCTGCATGCGCTGCAGCAGGGCCTTGACGATGGCCAGGCCTATGCCCGAGCCCTCGATAGGCCCCCGCTCCCGGCCCAGGCGGTTGAATGGCTCGAACAAATGGCTCAGCTGCACGGCGTCCAGGCCTCGACCCGAATCGCGCACGGCCAGGCACCAGCCGGGCTGCCCATCACGCGCCTCGGCCCGGCTCTCCAGCCAGACCTGGCCGCTGGCGCGGTTGTACTTGATGGCATTCGACAGCAGGTTCAGCAGCACCTGGCGCAAGCGAATCGGGTCGGCGCGCACGCTGCCGGGCAGGGCCCCTACCCGCATGCCGATCTCGTGCGTGCGTCCCAGCCCCTCGACCAGGGGCAGGGTGTCGCGCACCAGAGGCTGCAGGGCCACCGGGCGCAGCGCCAGCTGGGCGCCGCCGCTTTCGATGCTGGACAGGTCCAGCACCTCGTTGATCAGCGCCAGCAGGTGCTCGCCGGCCGAGCGGATATGGGCCAGCTTGCGCTGCTGGTTGGCCACCGAGCCTGGGTTGCTCTTGAGCTGGGTCTGCAGCAGTTGGGTGAAGCCCAGCACCGCATTCAGCGGCGTGCGCAGCTCGTGGCTCATGCGCGCCAGGAACTCCGACTTGGCCTGGCTCTCGTGCAGGGCCAGCGCGCGCTCCTGGCTGACCACCGCGGCGAGCTTGGCATCGCTGATGTCCCAGTTGATGCCGATGCGCTTGAGGATGCGGCCCGACTCATCGCGCACCGGAATCGAGCGCGAAGCCAGCCAGCGGTAACTGCCATCGGGCTGTCGCACGCGGAACTCGTAGCCAGCGTTCTGGTCACCCGCCTGCATGGCCTTGAAGGCGCGGCTGATGGCCGGCCGGTCGTCCGGATGGACCAGTTCCAGCGCCACGTCGTTGCTCAGTGGCTGCTGTGCCGGTGCCAGGCCGCGCAATAGGAACATCTGGTCGTCCCATGCGACGCAGCCATTGGCCAGATCCATCTCCCAGGTGCCCATGCCGGCGCCCTGGGTGGCCAGTGCCGCGCGCTCGCTGGCGGTGCGCAGCGACTGATTGCTGCCGCTGGCCTCGATCACCGACGGGCCGGCGCCGAGATCCTGGAGGGCGAACAGCCAGTTGCCGCCCGGTTCGAGACGCTTGAAGCGCACATTGCCCCAGCGCTTCAGGCCCCGCGGCGGCTGCCAGAAGATCGGCAGGTCGATGTCGTCGGTGCCGCCTTCGCCAGGTGCCTGCAGCTCCTGCTGGTCGTCCAGTGCCTGGGCCGGAGTCAGTCCGATCAGCGATCCGCGGTCGCAGAGTTCAATCAGGCGCGCATTGGCCCAGCTGATGCGGCCCGCTGTATCGAGCAGGGCCAGGCCTTCACGGCTGAAGGCCAGCAACTGATGCAGGCCAGGCTCGTCGGGAGGGTTGGAGTCTGGCGCGCGCATCGGGCCAGTCTAGCCAGGGTCGCTGGCCGCCAAGTGCCGAGACCGTCGGGATTCGAGGCGTATTTCGCGCCATCGGGCCCGCGGTCCCCTCAGATCACTTCTTTTTCTTGCTGCGTTCCGGCACCACCGTGGTGATGGTGGGCATCACGGCGCCGGGCGAGATCGGCTTTGGAGGCGAGCTGTCCTTCTTGGGCTTTTTCGCTTCCTTGTTGGTCTTCTGTTGTCCTTTGGCCATGTGCTTCTCCTTGGGTTGTGTAGCGAGACGGTTGTCAACGGCAGTGAGCATTGTCACCTCGACCGCGGCGGTCACCGATTAGCGCTGTCCCTAACGGCGATCTGCGGCCCCGGAGCGATGGGGCCGCGCCCCGAATGGCCTATGCTGACGCGCATTCACTCGCTATTCCGTCACCCATGAGCGCCGAACACTTCAGCAACGCCCTGCCCACCTGCACCCCCGAACAAGCGGGCCTGAGCCGTGCCCGGCTGGACCTTCTTCGCACCCTGCTGCAGCATGACGTCGATGCCGGTCGCCTGCCCGGCGCCGTGCTGATGATTGCCCGCGGCGGCCAGGTGGCCTGGCAGCAGGCGGTCGGCAGGCGTCGGCCCTTGGATGCCGATGCGATGACGATGGACAGTCTGTTCCGCATCTATTCGATGACCAAGCCCATCGTCTCGGTGGCGATGATGAGGCTGATCGAGCAGGGGCGGGCCCTGCTCAGCGACCCGGTGTCGCGCTACATCCCCGCGTTTTCCGACTGCCAGGTGGCGGTGCCTGGCGGCGACAAGCTGGAGCTGGTGCCCCAACTGCAGCCGGCCACCCTGCAGGATCTGCTGCGCCACAGCGCCGGCCTGACCTATGCGTTCACCGGCGACTCGCCGGTGCAGCGTCTCTATGACCAGGCCGGTCTGTGGGACGGCAACCCCGACAACGCCGAGTTCTGCGCTGCGCTGGCCAGACTGCCGCTGGCCCACCAGCCGGGCCGCTTCTGGGCCTACAGCCATGCCACCGATGTGCTGGGTCATGTGATCGAGTTGATTGCCGGCGAGGCCTTGAGCGTGCACCTGCAGCGCGAGATCCTGGCGCCGCTGCAGATGCATGACACGGCCTTCAGCGTGTTGCCCGAGCAGCAGCACCGCATTGCCGAGCCCTTTGCCGCATGCCCGGAGAGTGGCGCCCCGGTGCAGTTGCTGGACCCCCGCCAGCCGCCACGCTTCGAGTCGGGTGGCGGCGGGCTGATCTCCAGCGCGCCGGACTATGCCCGCTTCGTGCTGATGCTGCGCAATGGCGGCGAGCTCGACGGTGTGCGCCTGCTCTCGCCCTACACGCTGGCCTTCATGACCGCCGACCACATCGGCGACATGCCCCAGGATCCCGGCCTGCTGGACCCCGGCCACGGCTTCGGCCTGGGTTTTGCGGTGCGCAGGGAGGCGGGCAGGGCGCCGGTGCCCGGCAGCGTGGGCACATTCTTCTGGAGCGGCGTGGCCGGCACCAGCTTCTGGGTGGACCCGTCCCAGGACCTGTTTGCCCTGCTCCTGACCCAGGCGCCGAATCAGCGCGCCCACTACCGGCAGTTGTTCCGGGCCATGGTTTATGGCGCCCTGGTCCGGTGACCGATCATCCGGGTAAACCGCAATTCACCGCGCCAAACAGGCAGCTCGTCGCAAGGCGCTGGTAGGTGTTAACCCGAGGCCTGACACTTCGTCCATCAGAAGACAAGTCAAGCCAAGGAGCCCACCATGAACACCACCCGCCCAGCCGCCCAAGCCCGCTACCTGCCCGCCGTCCTGTTTGCCCTGCCCATCATGGTGGCCCTGCTGGGCGCCGGGCTGGCCCAGGCCGCCGCGCCGCGCGTCGAGCAGCTGCCGCGCGTGGTGATCAGCGGCCAGAGCCTGCAGACCAAGGCCGCGGTGCAGGTTCGCCAACTGCCCCGCGTGGTGGTGGTTGGCCATGCCAGCGGCGCCACCACCGCTGCCCTTGCCTGCGCCCAGGTCAAGTCTGCCACCCAGGTCTGCTGATATTGCCGACTGTTATGCTGCGCCTGCCGGTGCCTGTTGCCGGCCACGCGCTTGTCGCCCCTGCATGGCCGCTCTCGCCGAGCGCGATGCCTGTTCGATCGGACCTCCGATGTCTTCGAGAGAACAGCCCCCATGCCGGCGCACAGCCCGATCCCCGCCCCACCGGGTTACCTCGTCAAGCACGGCGATATCGACGTGGGCGGCCTGCCACTGCACATCCGCTCCCTGCTCGACCGTCAGCAGTTCCACGACCCGCTGGGCGCTGCCGAGCGCGCCGGCATCTCCTCGGCGGCATGGCCGCTGTTCGGTCTGGTCTGGCCCTCGGCCCGGGTGCTGGCGGCCGAGATGCAGCTGCGCAGCTTCGAGGGACTGAAGGTGCTCGAGGTCGGCTGCGGCCTGGCCCTGGCCAGCCTGGTGGTGCAGCAGCGCCTGGGCCTGGTCACAGCCAGCGACTGCCACCCGCTGGCCGGCGACTTTCTGGCCCGGAACGCGGCGCTCAACGATTTGCCTGTGCTCAACTATCTCGACGGCAACTGGCGCCGGCACAATCCGCTGCTGGGCCGCTTCGACCTGATCATAGGCAGCGACCTTCTCTACGAACGCGACCTGCCGGCCCTCTTGGCGGCCTTCATCGAACAGCATGCCCAGCCCTGCTGCGAGGTCGTGATCGTCGACCCGAACCGCGGCAACCGGCCCGAGTTCAGCCGCCATATGCGGGCGCTGGGTTATGGCCTGACCGAGCGCAAGGTCACCGTGTTGCCGGGGCTGGCGCAAGAGGCCTACAAGGGGCGGATACTGAGCTATACCCGCGAACGCGGGTCCTCCTGACTGCCAGCCGGGCTCTATCATTCAAGTTCATCAACCGGGAACTTGCATGACAACGGATTCCAAGATCGCCATGGTCACCGGCGCCGGCACCGGAGTGGGGCGTGCCGTGGCCCTGAGCCTGCTGCAGGCCGGCTGGACGGTGGTGCTGGTCGGGCGGCGCGAGGCGCCGCTGCAGGCGACCGCGCAGCTGGCCGGGCCGGGCGCCGAGCGCTGCCTGGCGCTGACGGCCGATGTGAGCCAGGAGGCTGCCGTGACGGCGCTGTTCGAGCAGGTCCGGAGCCGCTTCGGCCGGCTCGATCTGCTGTTCAACAATGCCGGCGTGGGCGCGCCTGCCGTGCCCATCGACGAGCTGACGCTGGCCCAGTGGCAGGGTGTCGTCGATGTCAATCTGACCGGCAGCTTCCTGTGCGCCCAGGCGGCCTTCCGGCTGATGAAGCGCCAATCGCCCCAGGGCGGCCGCATCATCAACAACGGCTCGGTTTCAGCCCATGCGCCGCGGCCGAATTCGGCTCCCTACACTGCAACCAAGCACGCGATCACCGGTCTGACCAAGGCCTTGTCGCTGGATGGCCGCGCCTTTGACATCGCCTGCGGCCAGATCGACATCGGCAATGCCTTGACCGAGATGGCCGCACCGATGGCCAAGGGGGTGCGTCAGGCCAATGGCGAGATTGCCGTCGAAGCGGTGATGGATGTGCAGCATGCGGCCAGCGCCGTCCTCTATATGGCCGGTCTGCCACTGGAGGCGAATGTGCAGTTCATGACCGTGATGGCGACCAAGATGCCCTTTGTCGGGCGTGGATGAACGATAGGACTGTTGAGATGAACGTAGTGACGCAAATCGTTTCGCTGGCCTTGAAGCTGGTACTGGCCGTGGCCGGTTTCATCTTCATGCTGAGCCTGCTGCTGGCCGGTCTGATTGCCGGCGGGCTGTTCCTGCTGTGGAGCCTGCTGCGCGGCCGCAAGCCGGTGATCGTGATGCCGCGCTTCGGCATGCCACCAGGCCGGCAGTGGGGTTTTCCGAATGCGGGCCGGCGCCCGGCGGCGACCGCCGGTGAGGTGGTGGACGTCGAGGTGCGCGAAGTGCCGGAGCAGACGCCGCGGATCGACCGACGTTGACCTGAAGCGATTGATAGAAAAAGGGCCGCAATTTGCGGCCCTTTTTTTCACCTCGCTGCGCGGGACCTACTTCAACAGGGTCCGCTGCAGGAACAGGACGGTGGCGTAAAACTGGAAGTCGGCATTTTCCTTGCGAGCGAAGCCGTGGCCCTCGTTCTCGGCGCGCAGATACCAGACCGGTGTCTTGTTCTCGCGCGCCTTGGCCACGATCTGCTCGGCCTCGGTGAAGGGCACGCGCGGGTCGTTCTTGCCCTGCACGACGAACAGCGGCTTGGTGATCTTGCCGGCATTGTTCAGCGGCGAGATCTTCTCCATGAAGGCGCGCATCGCCGGATCGCGTTCATCGCCATATTCGACGCGGCGCAGGTCGCGGCGGTAGCTCTCGGTGTTCTGCAGGAAGCTGACGAAGTTGGAGATGCCCACCACATCGATGGCGCCGGCGATGCGGTCGGCGTAATGTGTGCTGACGGCCAGTGACATATAGCCGCCATAGCTGCCTCCGGTGACCAGCACCCGCGAGGCGTCCAGGTTCGGTTGGGTGGCGATCCAGTCGAACAATGCGCCGATGTCCTTGACCGAGTCTTCGCGCTTGTAACCGTCGTCGAGGCTGAGAAAGGTCTTGCCGTAGCCGCTGGAGCCCCGCACATTGGGCTGCAGCAGGGCGATGCCGAGCTCATTGACGTAGTAGTTGTAGCGGTTCAGGAAGCCCACCGTGGCCTGCCCCTCGGGGCCGCCGTGTATCAACACCATCACCGGCCGCTTGCCGGTGAAGCGGGCCGGCGGCGTGCTCAGCAGGCCGGAGATGGTCTGGCCGTCGAAGCTCTTCCAGCGCACGATCTGCTGCGGCGGGAAGCTGCTCATGTCCACGCCCGGCGGCGCATAGGCCTGTGTCCATTGCTCCAGCTTGCCGCCCGCCGTGCTCAGCGTGTAGATCTGGCTGGGCCCCTTGCTGCCATTGGTGGCCAGCGCCAGTTCCTTGGCCCTGGGGTGGAACAGTGCGCTGCTCACGCTGCCTTCCGGCAGCGCCGGCGCCGGCAGCTCCTTCAGGGTCTTGCCGTCGAACAGGCGCAACTCGTTGCGGCCATCGACATTCAGCTGCGCGGCCACCAGCCTGCCATCGTGGCTCAGCGAGGCATTGTCGACATCCCAGGGAATGTGGCGGGTGAGGCGCTGCAGGCTGCCCTTGGCCAGGTCGTAGCGCATCAGCTCCCGGAACTCGCCCGCGCGGTCGCTGACCACGTACAGGCCCTTGTTGTCGGTGGTGAAGCCGCCGGCAAAGTGGCTGGCCTTGATGGCCCCCGCAGCGGGCGCGGGCAGCACCTGGCGCGTCTTGCCGCTGGCCAGGTCGAGCAGCCAGACCTCGGATTCGTTGGCCGACAGATAGCGCGTCAATGCGACCTGCTTGTCGTCGCGCGAGGCCGCACCGACACCCCAGCCGCCGCCGGGAAGGGTGGCCAGGGTGCGCACCGCCTTCGGCTCCAGCGGGTCCATCAGGCGGATGATGGTGTCCACGCTGGCGCGGCTGCCGCCCTGGGCGGTCTTGTCCAGCGGCACCGACGTCGTCAGCAGCCGGCTGCTCTTGTGCAGCCAGGTCTGCAGATCATGGCGCTCGGCCGGATCGGTCAGCAGGGTCACCTCCTTGGTCGCGAGGTCCAGTCGGTAGAGCTGATTCGCCTCGTTGCCGCCGCTGCTGCGCTCGAACACCACATACTTGCCGGAGATCGGCTCGAAGCTGCCCTGGCGCACGGTGTCGGCCGAGTCGGTCAACTGCTCGGGCTCGGCCATCGGCGAGCGCAACAGATACAGCTGCACGGTGTTGGCGCCGGCCTTGCGGTGCGAGATCAGCATCTCACGTTTCTGCGGATGCCAGTCAACAAAGCTGTGGCCGCGGAAATCCGTGTAGCGGCCCACCTGCTCGACCAGCTGGGTCGGGATGTCCGGTATGCCCTGGGCGACCAGATTGGCATTGGGCTTGAGCACGGCAGCCTCTTGGGCCTGTGTGGCCAGGGGCAGCAGCAGGGACAGGAGAACGGCAAGAAGCGGCTGTCCGAGCAGGGAGCGTAGGGGCTTGGTCATGGCTGAGTTCGGTGTCCGAGGGGTGGGGCGGGATAGCCCTGATTGCAGTTCGTCGCCCGCCACGGCGGGTCGGTCGCAAAAGCCTGGAAATATGGGCCCTGAGGGACGAAACTGCAATCAGGGACATGCCTCATGCCCCGGGTAGTCAAGGAGTAATGCGTCATGATCACCTGCCCGAAAATCCCGTTCGCCGTTCGCGTGGTTGGCGCGATCGGCGCCGTCATGGTCACCACTTCCATCATGAGCGGCGTGGATCAGTTCGCTCCGGTGCCGTTCAGCGCGATTCTGAGCATCGTCCAACTGGACCGTGTCGTCGTCACTGGCGGGGTGCAGCTGCAGCGCGTGGTCGTCACAGGCCGGCGCTCCTGACGAAAAAAAAGCCCGCAGCTCTACGCAGCGGGCTTCTTCGAGTGGCAGGCGCGGTTCAGGCGGCTTGCTGAATGCCGGCGATGGCCCATTCACGGCTGCCGTCCAGCGGACGCACCAGGTGCCAGATCTCGTTGAAGGCTTCGGCCGGGGCGTCTTTGACTTCGCGAATCAAGCCGCTGAAGCGCACGCTGACGATCTGGCGGCCATCTTCCTCGGCATGCTCGGCGACGGCGGCCTGCAACTGCACCACATCGGTCTGCTGCGGCGTGCTCGGACGCTCAAGCAACTCCTGGCGGGCCACGGCGAACATCTCGGGCGTGGTGAAGCGGCGCAGATCGTCCAGATCGCCGGCATCGTTGGCCGCTTGCAGGCGGATGAAGACCCGCTTGGCAATGGTCTCGAACTCCGCGGTGTCAAAGCCGATCGGTGCTGCCGTGATCGGTGCGACCGGTTCCACATCATTGCGGGTGGCACTTGCCAGTGGTGTCACCGAACCGCTGTTGAACGACGGCGGTGCCGAGCCAAAGCCGGCATTGGCGAACTGCATGCCCTGCAGGCCACGCGCTGCCGGTGCATTGCGATTGCGCAGATACTTCATCACAAAGCCCAGCAGCACGGCACCCAGCATCACCACCAGCAAGATGCTCATGATGTTGGCCAGGCCGGCGCCAAAGCCCAGATGGCTGGCCAGGGCGGCAAGACCAAGACCGGCGGCCAGACCGGCCAGCGGGCCCATCCAGGAACGCTTGGGCGGGGTCGCAGCAGCGGTCGGCGCGGCGGGGGCTGCCGGCGCCGGAGCCGCCTGAGCGGGCTTGGCCGGCGTGGCGTCGGGTGTGGCGGCCGGCGTGGTGCGCTTCATTCCGGCTGACGAACCGCCGCCCAGGCGACGGGCCTCGGCATCGCTCTGCACGATCACGAGACCGGACAGCGCAATGCACACACTCAGCAAAAGATGTTTCACTTGAAAGTCTCCAGTGCCCTTGTCGGGCGGTTTCGAGGCCGGCCAGGCCTCAGTCAGCGGTCAGATGGGGCCATGACCGGTTTTCGCAAGGTTAGCAGCTAGTTCAGGCGTCGCGCACATCGCCGATCGGGTTGCTGCCGAAATCGGCTCGGGCGAGATAGCGAAGCACCTGGGTTGCGGCCTCATCCGGCGTTGTGAGCTGCCCCGCCGCTTTGAGTTCCACGAACTTTGCGCGTTCCGGAAACCGGGCCGGGTCGCTGGCGCGCAGCTGCACCTGCATATCGGTGTCGATCACGCCCGGTGCCAGCGAGACGATGCGCGCCCCGTTGGCCAGCGAAGCTTCTTCCATTGCGACGGCACGCGAGAAGTGATCCATGCCGGCCTTGGCCGCGCAGTAGGCGGCGCTGCCGGCCATTGCACGCCGGCCCAGGCCGGACGAGATATTGAGGATCTTGCGGCTCGCGCTCCAACCGGCCGTCGCCCGCAGGAACACACTGCTCAGCAGCAGGCAGGACTCCAGGCCGACGCGCAGCGCATTCGACAATTCCTCCGCCGACGACTGCCCCAGGGGCCCGGGTGTCGAGACAACGCCGGCGTTGTTGATCAGGCTGGCGCTGGCAAAGCCCCGTGCCCCGATGGCATTCAGCCAGGCTTCCAGGCGCTGCGCGGCTGCCAGTGGCTGGCCGAGGTCCTGTGCCCATTGCTCCAGCTCGGCGCCGCGTTCCTTGGCCAGTTGGGTCAGGGCAGGGTTGATCTGGCGCGAGATGCCGAGCACCCGATGACCAGGCTGCAGCAACTGGCGGGCAATGGCTTCGCCCATGCCGCGCGAGGCGCCGGTGACGATGAACAGGGAGTCGGTGGACATGGTGAGGAGCTTTCCGTTTTGGCAGACCTTGGCGCATCGTAGCGGCTGCCGAGAACCGCACTCTTTACGGTATCGCAACAATTATTGTGGAGTTGCTCGGTTTTGCCCACGCAATTGGTATAGACTCGCTGCACAGATATACCAAGACCGTTTCTGCAAGGTCTTCCTCCTCTTCCATCCAGCTCACGCTGGGTCGGCCAGGTACATGAACTCCCCGGTTTGCGTTTCTTGAGTGTCTCTGCCCGCACGGGTGATTTTTCTCGTGCGTCTTTTTTAATTTTTCAAGGAATACATCATGAGCGCAACTCAAACCGGTACCGTCAAGTGGTTCGACGATGGCAAGGGCTTCGGTTTCATTACCCCGGAAGCCGGTGGTAAGGACCTGTTCGCCCACTTCAGCGAAATCAAGGGCGAAAGCGGCTTCAAGAGCCTGCAAGAAAACCAACGCGTCGAGTTTGAAGTGAAGCAAGGCCCCAAGGGTCTGCAAGCTGCAAACATCCGCGCGATCTAATTCATTAGATCCCACGGGCGCTTCGGCGCACGAACAAGAAGCCGCAGCTTGCTGCGGCTTTTTTCATGGGCGATCGATACCGTGTGTTGCGGGAACGCCGCTGCGGGACTTGACCGCCGGTCCCGGACCCTGACACACTGCGCCACTCGCAGCGAGCCAATGGCCGCTGATCCACCACCGCAAGCCAAGGAGAGCGATATGAGCCACACACCGATTGCCTACTCCTCGGTTGCCGTCTGAGCGAGCGCTTTCTCGCCCTTTGATCCGATGATCTGAGCGTTCGACGCCTTCGCGTCCGCTCCCTCCACCGCAACCGATTCGCTCCGTACCCGCGTGGCACAGCCGCGCCGGGCGTGATCCGTTTGCTGGAATCATCATGATAGACATCGACTTCGAGCGCCTGCGTGCGCTCGGGCTGCACCCCACCATGGCCCAGGCTGTGCAGCAATTGATTGCCGACTTCGCTTCTCAAACTTCCGACTTCGCTGCCCAGGACTGGCAGCTGATGCGCGTGTGCACCGTGCACCGCGACCGTCTGCAACTGCATGACGGCCTGTCCGAGCGCAGTGCCACCACCTTGCCACGGCTGACCAAGCAGCACGCCCTGGATGGCACCAGCATCGCCGTGGGCGACTGGGTGTTGACGCAGACACCCGAGCCTGACCGCTGCTGGGTCCATGCGGTGTTGCCGCCGGTGACTCGCATCAACCGCCGCGACGCCGATGGCAGCCGCCACGCGGTGGTCAGCAATGTGGACACGGCGCTGCTGGTGATGGGCCTGGACCTGGACTTCAGCCTGCGCCGGCTGGAGCGCTATCTGGCCCTGGTGCAGGGCAGCGGCGTCTGGCCGGTGGTCGTGCTGACCAAGCTCGACACGCTGGGCGACACCGCCTGGGCGCGTTCGGAGCGGCTGGTGGATATTGCCCGCCAGCTGCGCGAGCGGCTGCCGCCGGAGGTCATCGTCCATGCGCTCGATGCGCGCAGCCCCGACGTGGCGCAAGACCTGGCCCCGTATCTGGGCCTGGGTCAGACACTGGTATTGCTGGGTTCGTCGGGGGCTGGCAAATCCACCTTGACCAACAGCCTTGCCGGCATGGGCCTGCAGGACACCGGCCCGGTGCGCGAGCACGACAGCCGGGGTCGTCACACGACCACCGCGCGCACCCTGCTGCCGCTGCTGTCGGGAGCCTGCCTGATCGACACGCCCGGCGTGCGCAGCCTGCGACCGGACGCCGATGCGCAGACGCTCAGCGCCAGCTTCACCGACATCCAGGCGCTGGCCGGGCAATGCCGCTTCCGCAACTGCCAGCATGTCAACGAGCCGGGCTGCGCCGTGCTGGCCCAGGTGGCCGGCGACCGTGTGCGCAACTTCCACAAGCTTAAGCGCGAGATGCAGCGCGATCAGCAGACACCACTGGACCGTCAGCGGGAGCTGGCGAGATGGAAGCAGATCGGCCGCGCCGGCCATGAGCGCGCCAAGATGAAGCGAGGCGAGTAGCAAACCGTTCAAGCGGGCGGCAGGCGCACGCTGCGTCTGTCGTTTCGCGCCCGCCATAGTCCGTCCGGACCATGGCCGCTCCTGTGTTGTCAAGACCCGACCCTAGATTGGGCTCCGCGCATACCGCTGCATGCGCTGTGCATGACAACAAGGAGTTAACCATGATGAAACCTGCTATTCGCGCGCTGCTGGCCGGCGCTGCGCTGGCGGCCTGGCTGCCCAACGCCATGGCCACCGTGTTGAGCTTTGACGACCTGGCTCAGGACGGCACCCTGCCTGTGAGCTATGGCGGGCTGGACTGGTCGGCCGCCGGTTGGACCGTGTTCTCCACGCCGGCCGATCCCTACACGCCGAAATCCGGCAACGGGCGTGTGGCCACCGGCTTCCTGGCCGCTGACGCCGCCAGCCTGATCCGCTTCGTCAAGCCCGGGACCTTCGACGGGGCCTACTTCGCCGGCCTGGGCGGCGCGACCCTGAGCTTCGAGCTGTTCCTGAATGGCGCCAAGGTGCACAGCTCGACGGTGCTCGATCCGTCGGCCACGCCGAGTTTTCTGGCCAGCGGCTATGCCGGCCTGATCGACGCGGTGGTGGTGAAGAGCGCCAATCACGGCGAGTTCGCGATGGACGACTTCACGTTCACCCAGGCCGTGCCCGAGCCGCAGACCTACGCGCTGCTGATCGGAGGCCTGTTCGTCGTGGGCCACATCGCCCGCCGTCGTCAATCCAACACCAACGAGGCCTGAGTCCATCATGAGCCAACAAGACCGCCGCAGTTTCCTGCGCACCGTGGCCTCGGCCGCCGGTGCATCCGCCGCCCTGGCGACTTTTCCGCCCGCCATCCAGCGCGCGCTGGCCATCTCGGCCAACAACCGTACCGGCACGATCCAGGACGTCGAGCACATCGTCGTGCTGACCCAGGAGAACCGCTCCTTCGACCACTACTTCGGCACGCTCAACGGCGTGCGCGGCTTTGCCGACCCGTTCCCGGTGCCCGTGGTCAACAAGACCGGCATCGCCGGCCGCAACATCTGGGTGCAGCCCAATGCGGTCACGGCCGTGCCGGGCCGTCCGTCGCCGGGTCCGGTGGCGATTGCCCCCTTCCATCTGAACACCGTGCAGAACTTCGCCTATATGCGGGTGTCCGGCACGCCGCACTCGTGGAGCGATTCGCAGCTCGCCTGGGACCAGGGCCGCATGAATGCCTGGCCCAAGGCCAAGAACAACCACTCGCTGGGCCATTTCACCGAGGCCGATCTGCCTTTCCAGTTCGCGATGGCCAATGCCTTCACGATCTGCGACCACTACCACTGCGCCACCCAGACCGGCACCAACACCAACCGCCTGTTGCTGTGGACCGGCACCAACGACCCGCTGCGCCTGGGCAATGGCCCGTCCACCGACAACAGCCATGACTGGTTCAACGAGAACCCGCTGGACGACTACACCTGGACGACCTATCCGGAGCGTCTGCAGAGCGCCGGCATCACCTGGCAGGTTTACCAGAACATGGCGGACAACTTCACCGACAACTCGCTGGCCGGTTTCCGCGTGTTCCGCGACGGCTGGTACAAGCGCCCGGGCTATTCGGCGGAGTTGCTGGCGCGCGGCATCAGCACCCGCGATCTGGACAAGCTGAAGGAGGATGTGCTGGCCGACAAGCTGCCGCAGGTGAGCTGGGTCGTCGCTACCGCCGAGGGTTCGGAGCATCCTGGCCCTTCCAGCCCCGCCCAGGGCGCCGACTACACCTCCAAGGTGCTGGACGCGCTGACCTCCAACCCCGAGGTCTGGAGCAAGACGGTGCTGTTCATCAACTTCGACGAAAACGACGGCTTCTTCGACCATATGCCGCCGCCGGCCGCTCCGTCCTACCAGGTCTGGGACGCCGATCCGGGCAAGGCCCAGCTGGCCGGCGCCTCGACGGTGGACACCACCGGCGAGTACCACCACATCCTCAACGGCACACCGGCCACGCACCAGCACAAGCCCTATGGCCTGGGCCCGCGCGTGCCGATGTATGTGATCTCGCCGTGGAGCAAGGGCGGTTGGGTCAATTCGCAGGTGGCCGACCACACCTCGGTGATTCGCTTCATCGAGAAGCGCTTTGGCGTGATGGAGCCCAATATCAGCGCCTGGCGCCGCGCCGTCTGCGGTGACCTGAGCTCGGCCTTCAATTTCGCCGACCCGCAGGACAGCGCCTTCTTCGAGCAGCTGCCGCAGACCCTGGCGCTGGCCAACAAGGCCCGCGCGCTGCCCGGCACGACCACGCCTCCGGTCCCCGGCAGCCTGGCCGCACCGGTGCAGAACGCCGGTGTGCGCCCGGCGCGCGCGCTGCCCTACGAGCTGCATGCTACGGCGCGAATCGTGCCCAACCCGGGACGCGTCGGTTCGACCCGTGTCGAGCTGCAGTTCGCCAACACCGGCGAGGCCGCGGCCGTGTTCCATGTCTATGACCGCCTGAACCTGGCCACGCTGCCGCGCCGCTTCACCGTCGAGCCTGACAAGCAGCTGAGCGACAGCTGGCAGCCGACCACCGCCGGCAGCTACGACCTGTGGGTACTGGGTCCGAATGGCTTCCATCGTCACTTCACCGGCAATGCCCGCCGCGTGGCCGCAGCCGCCCAGCCCAATCCGGAGGTGCGCGTGACGCCGGATGCGGTCAACGGCGAACTGGTCGTCGAGTTGAGCAACCGTGGCAGCCTGGCCTGCACCGTCAGCCTGGTGGCCAACAAGTACTACAGCGTCGCACCCAAGGTCCAGCTGCTGGCCCCTCAGGCCACTGCAACGATTCGCCTGCCGCTGAAGGACAGCGCCCATTGGTACGACTTCAGCGTGCGCTTGGCCGGTCAGCCCGATTACAGCCGCCGCTTCGCCGGCCATCTGGAAACCGGCCAGCCCTCGATCAGTGATCCGGCGATGGAGGGCCCGGCCCTGCTGAGCCAGTACCAGGTCTGAACCCCTTTTCTACCCAACTCAACTTTGGAACAAGCATGAACAACTCTCTGATTCGCGGCGCCGCCGCAGTGACCCTGAGCCTGTGTGCGCTCGGTGCCCACGCCGCCGGATTCGGCAGCAATCTGATCGTCAATGGCGATGCCGAGGCCGGCGTCAGCGGCTGGACCGGCTTTGACGGCACCGACCTGTTCCAGTCGGTGGACTATGGCAGCAACTGGGTCAAGCCCAGCGAGCCGGGCCCTGTGAACCGTGGCGCCAAGATGTTCGCCGGCGAGAGTTCGCCCTACTCGGCGGGTGCGCAGACCGTGGACGTTGGCGCCCTGACCGGCGCCTTCGCCAGCGGCAAGGCATCGTTCGAGCTGAGCGGCTATCTGGGCGGTTGGAGCAGCCAGGGCGACAACGCCTTGCTGCTGGTGTCCTTCCTCGATGCGAGCAGCCAGTCACTTGGCCTGGCGCAACTGGGCCCGGTGACGCCGGCCGATCGCGGCAACCAGACCGGCCTGCTGTTCCGTTCAACCAGCGGCTTCGTGCCGGTCAACACGGCCAAGATCGAGTTCATCCTGTCGATGGAGCGTCTGAACTCCAGCGACAACGACGGCTATGCCGATAACCTGTCTTTCGTGCTGAACACGGCTCCCGTGCCCGAACCCGGCACCTACGCCCTGATGTTTCTGGGCTTGGGCCTGCTTGCCGCTGTGAAGCGCCGCAAGGCCTGATCCACCTAGTCGGTTGGGGTCAGAGCTTGTCTTGCGACAAGGTCTGACCCGCAAGCTGTTCAGAACGGCGTGGCGCTGCTGAACTGCAGCGCCACGCCGGTCACCGGGTGGTGGAAGGCCAGCTCGGTGGCATGCAGGCACAGCCGCGGGGCCATGTCTTGCTGATCCGCGTACAAGGCGTCACCGATGATGGGATGACCCAGCGCCAGCAGGTGCACGCGCAGCTGGTGGGTGCGGCCGGTGATGGGCTCCAGCTCGACGCGGCTGGTCTGTGCGCGCAGATCCTGGGCGATGCAGCGATAGCGTGTCTGCGACGGTTTGCCGTTGACGGGGCAGACTTGCTGGCGTGGACGGTTGGGCCAGTCGGCGCCGACCGGCAGGTCGATCAGCGCCCAGTCCGAGCCTGGCTCGGCCAGCAGGCCGTGAACCACGGCCACATAGCGCTTTTGCACGCGGCGTTCGGCAAAGTCCTGACTCAGCCTGCGCTGCATCTCGGCGCCACGGGCCAACAGCAGCAGGCCCGAGGTGGCCATGTCCAGCCGGTGGACGATCAGCGCGTCGGGATGCAGCCCTTGCACGCGGCTGATCAGGCAGTCCTGCTTGGTCGGCCCGCGACCGGGCACGGCGAGCAGGCCGGCGGGCTTGTCGCACAAGATCAGGCTGTCGTCGGCGTGGAGAATCTCCATCGTTGTTGGGCTCATGTCGCAATTGTCTGCGAGCCGGCTGCTGTGCAGCATTCACGCAAAAGCGTGGCGCCACGCCCGATCTAGGGCCAGCCCCGACTGCTTTTGGGCCAATCTTGGTGCAAGCTGCGGCGACCGGTGTCTGCTCAGGCCGCACCGGATTGCCAAGGTTTTGATCTCATCCATCGACTTCTGGAGATTGCATCAAGCCATGGAAGTGAGTGCAGATCTGGCCTCGCTGAACTACGCGGCGCGTTGCTCCAAGCTGAGCGCGCCCGACCAGGCCATGGCGCTGGCCCGGCGCGCCCTGCAGATGGCCGAGGCTCAGGGTGACGCACAGGCTGCCGCCGAGGCGGCAACCACCTTGGCGCTGCTGCGTTCCCGCCGTGAGGGGCAGGATCGAGTCGAATCCGAGTTTGCCCGCCTCTTGGCCGAGTTCAGCCGGCTGGGCGATGAGTTGGGGCGCCTGCGCATCGAGTGTCGGTTGGCCGGCATCCCCCTGCTGCGCGGCGACGAACGCGACAGCTGGGACCATCTGCTGGCGCTGACCGAGGCGCTGGAGCAGCGGGGCGACGCCATCGATCGCTGCGATGCCCTGAACCTGCGCGCGCTGTTCCACGACCGCCTGGGCCATACCGAGCTGGCGATGCGGACCTATTTCAAGTTGCTTGACGAGGCCCAGCAGTGCCCGGATCCGGGCTGTCTTCCCCATGCGCTGGCGAATCTGGGCTATGTCCAGTACGCGGCCGGCGACAGCGCCTCGGCGCTGCGCCACCTTGAGCTGGCGGGTCACCTGGTCGAGAACCAGGGCCAGACCTCGATGGCCTCGCTGGTAGTGGCCAACTTGGCGCAGTGCCTGCTGCACCTGGGGCGGCCGCAGCAGGCGTTCGATGCCTTGTCACCCTGGCTCAGTGGCGCCAAGCGCGCGCATGAGAATCTAAGCCTGCTGTCCATGCACACCACGGCCGCGCACTGTCTGGCGATGCTGGGCCATCCGGAAGAGGCCCGGGTGTTCATGGAGAAAGCGCTGCCGATGATAGGCAGCGGCCTGCGCGAGGAGGTACGTGCGCACCTCGTTCACGGCCTGGTTGAGCAGGGGCTGGGCCGGCTCGAACCGGCCAGGGATGCGCTGATGCAGTCCGAGGGCCTGCTCGCGCGCATGCAGGAGGCGGACCTGCATCTACCGATACAGCTGTATCTGGCCCAGGCCCGGCTGCATGAACGGATGGGCGATTTCGCCGCGGCCTACCGGTATCTCGAGCGCCATCGTCAGGCCTACGAACGAACGCAGAACAGTGCGGCCAGGGCGCGGGTGATGAGTTCCCAGATCGAGGCCGACCTGGAGCGCACCGAGCGCGAAAGACGGCAGCTGGAGCAGGAGCGCAACGAGGCGCGGCTGCTGGGTGCCTATGTGGACACGCTCACCGGCCTGCCCAACCGCGAGCGGCTGCGCATCGAGGGCGAGGAACTGCGCGCTCAGCAGCAGGGCCGCCTGCCAGTCGTGCTGATGCTCAACATCAACCGCTTCAAGGCCATCAACGACGCACTGGGCAATGAACTGGGCGACGCCGTGCTGCTGGCCACCGCCCAGCGCCTGGCCGAGCTGCCGCACCAGTTCCTGGGGCGCACCCATGCCGACCAGTTCTGCATGCTGTGCACCGAGCCAGGCCGGCTGCCGGCCCTGCAGGCGCAGCTGGAAGCGGCTTTTGCCACGCCCTTGAGCGTCTACGACCAGTGGGTCGATGTGTCGCTGTCGATAGGCGTTGCCCTGCCGCCCGGCGGCGGCGAGAACATGACGGCCTTGATGCGCAATGCCGAAACGGCCATGTATGCCGATCGCAAGCGGCTGTCGGGATGGACGGTCTATGCCTCTGAGCTCGAGACGGTGCGGCCGGCCGATCTGACCCTGCTGTCCGAGCTCAAACGCGCCGTCGAGCAGGACGAGTTGCTGCTGTACCTGCAACCCAAGGTCTGCCTGCACGATGGCTCGGTGCGCAGCGCCGAGGCGTTGGTGCGTTGGCAGCATCCGGAGCGCGGCATGGTGCCACCGTTCCAGTTCATCCCCTTTGCCGAGCAGACCGGACGCATCAGCATGCTCACCCACTGGGTGTTGCGCGCAGCGATGCGGCACACGGTGGATTGGCGGCGCCAGGGCCTGCAGATCCAGGTCTCGGTCAATGTGTCCACCTTCGATCTGCGCGATCAGGGCTTTGCACAGCGCGTGTTCCAGTTGCTGCGCGAAACCGGTGCGCGGGCGCAGGATGTGCGCCTGGAGGTAACCGAGAGCGCGGCCATGGACGACCCCTCGACGACCTTGAAGGTCATGCAGGCGCTTGTGGACGGCGGGCTGAGCCTGTCCATTGACGACTTCGGCACCGGCTACTCCTCACTGGCCTATCTGCAGAAGATGCCGGTCACCGAGCTGAAGATAGACCGCGCCTTCGTCAGTGGCGTACGCGCCGGCACCGACGGCGAGGCGCTGCTTCGCGCCACCATCGGCCTGGCCCATGTGATGGGCATGCCAGTGGTGGCCGAGGGCTGCGAGACGGCCGAGGAATGGAACCTGCTGCAGGCCCTGGGCTGTGACTATGCCCAGGGCTATCTGATCGCCCGGCCGATGCCGGTGCCCCAGTTCCTGGCCTGGCGCGAGCGGCACACGCCCTTTGTGCCGCTGATCTCGCGGCATGACGAATTCAGGCCCACCGTGTGGTGAGCCTGAATCACTGCCGACAGCGCTCGTCGACTAGCCCTTGCGCCGCCGGGTCGCAGCACCGAGCAGCCCCAGACCGCTCAGCAACATCAGCACGGCCGCGGGTTCGGGAACGACGGCGACCGTCGCCATACCCGAGAAGGTCATGCTGTTGCTGATGCCGCCGGTGGGGTCGGCTGTCAGGGTGAAGAAGCGCGACGACAGGGCCTGGCCGTCGTCCGAGAGACCGACGTGTATGGTCCAGGTCTCGCCCGGCTTCAGCGTGGCCAGATCCCATTGCAGGCCCACCGTCGAGTCGCAGCCGGTTGGCGTGGCGCAGGCGGGGAGCACGCCGCTGCCCTCGGGTCCGGCCGCTCCGCGGCTGAGCTTCCAGGCAAAGGGCAGATCGTCTGCGTACAGGGCGGTCTCGCGCCGGTTCGGGTCGCCAGCCAGGGCGGCCTTCCAGGTCTCGGCAACGGATTCGTTGAAGGTTTGCGGATTGCCGTCGGCGCCGACCACGACCATGAAGCGCAGGTCATCCCGCGCATCCACGCCCGTATTTGTGAGCTTGTAGCTGAGGTCCATCAGGCCGCTGCCGTCGCCGCTGATGCCGAACTCGAACTTCAGATCGGTCAGGGTGAACACGCGTTGCTTGACCTGATCGGTGGCCAGTCCCAGGCCCGGATAGAGCTGAGCACTGAGTGTGTGGATCGTGCCGTCCTGGGCCGCGCCATAGCTGATGTTGGCCAGATTGCCGTCGCCGCCATTGACGTCGATCTGCGTGACGACGGCCTGGGCCGCGAGCGGAACGATCAGGGCCAGCGTGGCGGCTGCCTTCGCCAACTGGGTAGATCGAAGAGACTTCCTCATATGAATACTCCTTCTTGGTGAGCCATGCCTCGGGACTGCTGGAAACCTGTTGGATGAATGGATAGGCACGCGGCCCCGCACCGGCGGGCCGCGTGCCTGGACCTACTGCATCAGGCGCGGCGCCTCTTCACCGCCGGCCAGGTCAAAGTCGTGCACCAGGCCAGGCGTTGCCACCTCGCCCTGCAGCGGGTTTCTGGCGTCGATCGCATACAGCGCCACGCGCAGCACCGGCCGCAGCACACCGCCGCAGCGCGCGCACTGCGGCGAGTTGGGGTCTTCCGGGTTCGGATTCGACCCTTGCGCGAAGGCGAAGCTGTAGGACAGCCTGGCGATCTTGCGGCCGCCATGGGCGAACAGGTCCTGGGCGATCTCCTCGATCAACTCGTCGCTGGACTTGCCCAGCTTCGGGTCCAGCTTCGGGTCTATGGGCATGGACAGCCAGCCTTCGACCCGTGCGCCCTGAACGCCCTTGTCGTCCAGCATGAAGGTGGCCTCGCCGGGCAGCAGCACATGCATCAGCTCGGGAGGGGCGGCCGCTGAGGCGGGATTCCCACCGGTGCTGGGCATCGGAATGCCCTTGGGCAGCTCGGCCGCGCGCTTGATGTGCACCATGCGCATCAGGGCGATCTCACCGGTCTGACGGCCTTCCTCGCCAAAGCCCAGGGTCAGCGTGTTGACCGGCAGCGGCGCGTCAGCGGGGGGCGTGGGAATCTCCATCTTGGACAGGCCCAGGGTCTCGGTCGCGAACTTCATGGCGCCGGCATAGGCGGCCTTTTCATCCAGCTTTACATCGGGCAGGCTGGTGGGCGTGATCTCCTTGCGCGCAGGGCGCTTGAGGATGGTGATGTTGCCCAGATGGATGCGCTTGCTGAAGCTCAGCGCGGTGAAGGCGCCATCGCCATTGGGTGCCCCCGAACTTGAGTTGCACTCGTCTTCATCGACATCACCGGCATTGGTCAGCGGCTGGTTGCACAGCGGGTCCTTGCTCGGCAGCGTGCGGCCGAACACCACCTTGGAAACCTCGGCCGGATTGAAGGCCCTGGACAGCGGCCTGTCGGTATCCATCTTGGCCTCGCGCAGCAGGCCGATCAGGATGCCTGTCGTGCCCTGTTCGGTGACGATGGGCGGCAGCGTCTGGCGCACCAGCTCGCGTATCTCTTCCATGCTCAGCGGTCCGCGGGTCTGGGCCTGGGCGGGTGTGATGGCACCCAGGGCGGCCAGGGCCGCGAGGGTGAGGGCGTGACACAGTCGTTTCATGACGAATTCCTTTGCTTGAACGGCGTGTGGTTCGAGCGGGACCTGGCCCGTAGCCTGGGTCGCGGCTCGGCACATGGAAACCGGGCAGGGCAGGGGCCCGCATCACATCGGTGCGGCGGGCCGGCAGTGCCGATGTCAGGGATTGAAGGCGTGGTCCACGCAGGCGGGCTTGCAGCCGCGATAGCCCATCCAGGCATACCAGCTGGAGCCGCCCGGCGAGCCGAAGGCCAGGGCATTGCCATAGCTCTCGTAGTACAGACGCGTCAGCGCCGCCGAGGAACTGCTGCCTATGGTGTAGGCCACCGGACATTGCTCGGTGCAGGTCTTGTACCAGTTGAACGGGTCCCACCAGGCACAGCCGAACTTCTTGTAGTGGTTCTTGACCCAGGAGTTGGCGATGCCGCCCCACTGGCCATCAATGGCGGTCTGCTTGTAATCGTTGTTGTAGCTCGACGAGATCCACATGCAGCCATGGAAGCCGGTGAACATATGCAGCTTCTTGGCGCCACCGTTGTTCATCGATTTGCGAAGATTGGGCAGGTAGTCGTCATTGGCGCTGACGCAGGACGAGGCATGCAGGATCTTCAGATTGTGGTCGCCGACAAACATATTGGGGCTCAGGCCACCGAACTGGGTGCCGCACTTGCCGTTCCACTTCATGCGCATCAGTCCGCCCCAGCCGCCGCCGCCGCCACCGCCATAGTCATAGCCGTGGACGGCGATCATCGCCGCGTCGGGCCAGTCTATCCAGGACGAGTCGGCGCAGCCGGCGCCGGTGCAGAAGCGTGACAGATTCATATTGCCGTCAACGAACTTGCCGGTCTTGGTGTGGCCCTGCACGCCCATGCGGTCATACCAGGCCGCGGCCATGCCCGGCCATGAGGGGCGGTTGTCATCCGGATTGGTGTCGCAATCGCCGGCACTCCAGTTGCCGACCGCGTACATGTCCACCTTGAACGCCCATGTCGGGCTGTGTGCCGCGGCGCACAGGGCCACGGCCAGCAGTGGACGCCACAGGCGCTGCCACCAGTTGCTTGCTTTCATCATCGACCTCCTTGGGTTACGGCGCATACCCGCGCCCGCTCCTGGATGCGGACATCCGGATGCGGCTGGGGTGCAAACTTGGGAGAGGCCTCGCGAGACTCCACGTTGCAGGCCAGACCCCCCGATTTGAGGGGGTTTGGCATCAACGCAGCGAAAGAATAGGTCGCGACCGCGGCGTGAACAATCCCCCGTATTGCTTCAAACGTGGGGGGAGTTCCAGCCTTGTTACAGCGTTGTTACGGCAGCCAAGGGCCCTCAAGCTGGGCCCGCGTCTCCTCGACGGCAACGGCCCACAGCGCGTCCATCACCGCATCGGGCTGCTGGTAGTGGCCGCCGTAGCAGCCGTCGCCGAGATAGGCGCGCTTGGCCTGCGGATCCATCAGCGCCATGCGCGCGTAGTCCACCTGCGGCTTGGGCGAGGAGGGCAGCTCGACGCCGGGCAGGCGCGTGCTGCGGAAGTTCTCCATCCACGAGGCATGGGAGGCCTGTGGGTCCTCCGCACGAACAAAGGCCACCGTGCGCGGCGCCGCCCACCAGTTGTGCCACTTGAGCTGCAGGCCCGGGTGCTCGGCCATCAGCTGCTGCAGCAGGCCGGTCACCGGCTGATTGCCTCCATGTCCGTTGACGATCAGCACGCGACGAAAGCCGTGATGATGCACAGAGGCGATCAGGTCGCCCATCACCGCCAGCAGGGTCTCCAGCCGCAGGCTCATCGTGCCCGGAAAGGCCATATAGGTCGGCGTATAGCCATAGGGCTGGGCCGGATAGACCGGGACGCCCAGCGGCTCGGCCGCGGCCACCGCCACCTCTTCGCTGAGGATGGCATCGACGGCCAGCGACAGCCAGGCATGCTGTTCGACGCTGCCCAGCGGCAGCACGACGCGGTCGTCGGTTCGCAGATAGTTTTCGATCTGCTGCCAGTGGCAGTCGCGGATGCGCATCGGGGTCTCCGGTCGGTTGGTTTGGCGCTGACTATAGTGCTGACAAGACCATTTCAATAAATACACTATTGGATTATTAATTGCGGCTCTGAAGCACAATCGCGGCATACGAATTCGAGCCCTCTATCGTGACCGACACCCACTCGACCCTGCCGACACTCAACCACCTGTTGGACCGTACCCAGGCCTTTGGCCTGGCCGCGCGCGGCACCACCAACCACCTGCCTATGGCCTTGATCGCGCTGCAGCGCATGGGCGCCTCTGCGACCCGGCTGCAGGCCTATTTCGACCAATGGGCGCAACACAAGGCCCTGCCTCATGTCGATGCCGCACCAGCCGTGCAGGCGCGGCAGTGGTCCGCCTGGCGCGGCCAGGCGAGGGCCTTCGAATCGCTCAGCCGGGGCTTTGCCGAGCGGGTGGCACAGGAGGGCGCACCGGCTGTGGTGGCCGAAGTCTGGGCCGAGCTGGGCAACGGGGTGGCGACAAATGCCTTTCATGCCTTGATACGGGTGGCTTACGGCCTGGAAGCGGGGCATGCCGGCGAGATCGGTGCCGGCCTGGCCAGCCTGGTGGTCGCCCATCTGCCGCTGGATCTGAGCACGGAGGATGCGCCTTACGTGCCTTCGGTGCCGGCCGCGCTGGAGCGCATTCACCTGAGCCTGGGCGGCGCTCACGCGGTGACGGGTGCGATCACCTCGGCCCTGCGCACCGCCGCCGCGGATCCGCGACTCGCTCAATCGCTGAGCTTGCCCGAGATCCAGGGGCAGGCACGCATGGCGGCGATGGCCGATGCCGCCTTGCAACTCTATGCGCAGACGCGCAACTTCACCGTGCTGCACCTGGTGACCATGCTGCATGCGGGGCGCCTGCTGCTCCAGCATTGCCCGCAGCTGCAAACCCCCCAGCAAGACCTGGCCCTGTGGCTGGCCTTCTGCACCGCCTATGCGGCGGTCGGTGCACCTCAGCTGCAGGCGCCGGCTCTATCGGGCGCTCCGCTGAGCTGGCCCGAGATCTTTGCCCTTGCCGTGGCCCAGGACGACGACCATGTGATCAAGCTCAGCCTCAGCTGCCACGAAGAGTTCCTGCACTACGGCCGCCCGCTGTACCAGCAGGTAGCCAGCGACCTCGTCCGTGGGGCACAGCGATGACCCGCCCGCGCACGCTGCTCTGGGTCGTCTGCGCGATCTCGATGATGAGCACCATAGGCATGGCCATGCCTTACCCCATCCTCGCGCCGATCTTTGTGCAGGGGGCGGTGGATGGTTTCACGCATTTCATGGGCCTGCCGCCCAAGCTCTTGATGGGCATCGCGCTGGCCGCCAATCCTCTGGGCATTCTGATCGGCAGCCTGTTCATCGGCCCGCTGTCCGACCGGCACGGCCGGCGCCGCACGCTGCTGTGGACGCTGTCGCTGACGGTGCTGAGCAGCCTGCTCGGTGCCTGGGCGCTGGACCAGCGTTGGTACGCGCTGTTTGTCGGCGCGCGCTTTCTGACCGGTCTGACCGAGGGCAATCTGGCGGTGGCGCGCGCGGTGCTGGCCGATCTGCACCCGGTGCTGGACCGCACCCGTTCCTTCGCCTGGCTCAACGCGAGCAACTACGCCGGCTGGCTGCTGGGTCCGCTGCTGGGCGGGCTGACCCTGCCGCTGGGCGAGCCGGTGCCCTTTGTGCTCGCTGGCCTGGCCCTGCTGCCCTGTCTGCTGGTGATCTGGCTTGCCCTGCCAGAGACCCATGCGCGATCGGCCGCAGCGCCCGTTGGATTGATGCAGCAGGCCATGCAGCACCAGGCCCTGGGCCTGCTGCGCCAGGACAGGCTGCTGGCCCGCCTGTTCGCGTTGCAGCTGGCCTACACGCTGGGCCTGACCACCTGCTACGAGTTCTACCCGCTGTGGTTGCTGGAGAACGCCGGCCTGGGCAGCCTGGGCATCGCCTGGGTGACGGCGGGCTTGTGCCTGGTGATGTCGCTGGCCAGCGTCTTGGTCGGGCGATTCGACGCCTTGTCGACGCGCGGGCATGCGCTGCAACGCGCCAGCGCCTGTGCGCTCACCGCGGCGGCCGGCCTGCTGGGCCTGGCCCTGCTGCCCGGCATGGCGGGCCTGCTGGTGATCATCGCCATGGGCCTGCCGCTGGCGCTGTACAACGCGGTGCTGCCGGCCTGGGTGTCCGAGCGCTTTGCCCACCACGGCCAGGGCCGGGTGATGGGTCTGCTGACGGTGATCTTCTATCTGGCCAATGTGGTGACGGCGCTGGTGGGCGGTGCCCTGAGCCTGCTGGACACGCGCTGGATCATGGCGGTCGGCGGCGCCTGCAGCCTCTGGGCGGCCTGGAGCCTGCTGCGCCTGGCCCGTGATGTGCCAACATCGCCAATCCACAGTACTGCGGCTGCGGCCAGCAATGCATGAACAACACCAGCGACCAGATCCTCTACACGCTGAAAAGCCGTGGCCCGCAGGGCGCCCAGGTGGTGGCCGAGGCCTGCGGCCTCAGCGCCATGGGCGCGCGCAAGCAGCTGTTGGCGCTGGATGGTGCGGGTCTGGTGGCCTCGCATGAAGAAGTGCATGGCGTCGGGCGGCCGGCGCGGCTGTGGCAGCTGACCGAGGCCGGCCATGCCCGCTTCCCGGACCGCCATGGCGAGCTGGCCGTGCAGCTGATCGCCCAGGTCAGTGCGCTGCTGGGCCCGCAGGCGCTGCAGGCGCTGATCAACCAGCGCCAGACCGACGCTCAAGCCTCCTACGAGGCCGGCCTGGCCGGCGCCAAGACCCTGGCACAACGGGTGCAAGGCCTGGCGAAGAAGCGCGCAGAGGAGGGCTATATGGCCCGCGCAGAACGGGAGGGCAAGACCTGGCTGCTGATCGAGGACCACTGCCCGATCTGCGCCGCAGCGACCACCTGCCAGGGCTTTTGCCAGTCGGAGCTGGAGTTGTTCCAGAACTGCCTGGGCGATACGGTCAAGGTCGAGCGCAGCGAGCACCTGCTCACCGGCGCACGACGCTGTGTTTACCGAATCCAGCCGGTGTAGCCCGACACGCTTAGAACTGCTCGATCAGCCCTGATTGCGCCGCCGTCTGCGGATTCGAGCCCGCCTGGCGCACCTGCAGCAGCGCCTGCCCGGCCGGCACGCCCAGGCTTTTCAGCACGCAGGCGGCCACCGTGCCGGTGCGGCCGATGCCGGCCGCGCAGTGCAGCAGCGCATGGTCACCGAGGCGCAGCGCCTGGCTCAGCTGGTCCACGCCCTCGCGGAGGCTGGCGGCGTCGGTGGCCAGGCCCATATCGCGCATCGGCAGGTGCAGCCAGCGAAAGGGCACGCGCCCCAGGGTGATGGCCTTGTGGTACTCGGGCGAGAGCTGGGCCACCTCGTCGAGCGGGTTGAGGCACATCACCAGGCTCAGCTTGGCGCGGCGCATATCGGTCAGAAAGCGGTCCCAGGGTTCCATGCGGCCGGGCATCGAATGCAGCCACAGGGCGCCGGGCACCTCGACGGGCAGGGGTAGGCGGCGAAACAGCATCGGATCAGGCGTCTTTCACGGGGCAGGGCGGCGTTTGTTGCCGGTCAATTCTGCCTGCATGTCGCGCACATTGCGTGGCCCCAGGCTCTTGAAGTAGGCCCAGCCGCCATAGCTGGGTGTCAGCTGGGCGAGGGCCGCGGCCTGCAGGGCCTCGCCGTCTTTGCCTGCATCGAGCTGCTGCCTGACCGCGGCCTGAACGTCGGCCAGGTAGCGCTGGAAGTCCTGCACATCGCCGGCCGATCCCACATCGCCATGGCCGGGCACGAAGACGGTAGCCCCTTGGCGCAGTGTGTCCAAAGTGCGCAGCCAGTCGGCCGTGTTGGCGTCTATCAGATTCGGTATCGCACGGCGCCAGAACAGATCGCCGGCGAACACCACGCCGGCGTCCTGCACGCTGACCACCACATCGCCGCCGGTATGGCCCGGCAGCGCCTTGATCAGCAAGGTGCGCTGACCGAGATTCAACCGCATCTCGCTGTCGAAGCCGATCTGCGGCGGCGTCAGCGCGGCCACCTGGGCCTGCACCTCCGCCGTAGGCGTGGCGCCGAAGAACTTCAGGTTCTCGGTGTTGATCCAGCGGGCGACATTCTTGTGCCCGACGATCACCGCCCCGGCCTGGGCGAACACCGCGTTGCCGGCCACGTGGTCGATGTGATAGTGCGTGTTGACCAGATATCGTATCGGCAGCGGTGTCAGCCTGCGCACCTCGGCCAGCAGCGCCTGCGTGGCCTTCGGTCTATACAGGCTGTCGATGATGGCCACCGCCTCCTCGCCGATGACGACACCGGCGTTCGCCCCTGAGTCGCCATTGGCGTTGTCGATCACCGCATAGACCTTGGGTGCCACCTGCTTCAAGGTGAATGGCAGGGTCTGGGCCCGACTGGGCTGGCTGGCGCAAACCAGCGCGGCAAGCAGCAGCAGGGCAGGGCGGCGTGTCAGGTGCATGGGCATTGCTCCGGGGGAAGGGCTGCACCGAGTATTACAGCTTCATCTCCAGACGCAGACCCCAGTTGATCTTCGAACGGTTGGCGTTCTCGTTGTCCTGGCGCTGGGTGTCATTGATCAGGCTGCTGGTCGTCAGATAGTCATGCGGCGCCAGGTTGTTGGCGCTGAAGCGCAGCTGGGTGCCGGCGTCGATGAACCACAGCACAAAGGCATCGGTGACGATCTTGCTGCCCACCGAGCTGCTGGAGATATCGCTCAGGCGCAGCTTGTAGGCCGGCGTGATGTTGACGCTGGCGCCCAGGCTCAGCGGCAGGCCGCGCAGCTTGTAGTCGGCGCCGAAGTTTGCCGTGCCCTTGGGCTGGCCTTCGAGTCGGTTGTCCGGGCCGGGCACCTGGTCCACCTTTGAGTCAAAGACGCTCAGATTGGCGCGCAGCTGCACAGGCGTGGCGTCGTCCATCAGCTCGTCGAGGCGGAACTTGGCCTCGAGCTCCAGCCCCTGCGTCCTTGCGTTGCCCACGTTCTGCGGCCGCGACACCCAGCGCTTCTGCGCCGACCAGCTCACATCCTCCAATGAGACTACATTGCGTATCAGATCGCTGATGCGGCGGTGGAACAGATTGGCACTGAGCAGCCCGCCCTTGGACAGATAGTGCTCGTAGGCCAGCTCGATGCCGGTGGCCAGCTCGGGCTTCAGATTCGGATTGCCGGCGCGGTCCGGGCTGCCGATCTCGTTGCCGCCGGTCGGGAAGCGCTGCGAAATGCTGGGGCGGGCGATCAGCTCCTGCAAGCTGGCGGCCTTGTAGCTGCGCGTCAGGCTGCTGCGGATCTGGTTGCGGCTTTTCTCGTCGGGCTTCCAGACCGCGTGCAGCAGCGGGGTCAGCACATGGCTGGTGTTGCGGGCCTGGTAGCTGGCGCTGTCGCTGCTCGTCTTGATGCCCTCCCAGCGCAGGCCGGCATAGGCCGAGATCTGCTTGCTGGGGTTCCACTCGTCCTGCACATAGGCGGCCACGCGGCGCGAGGAGGCGCTCAGGTCGTCACCGAATTCGGTCAGTATCGGCAGGCCATTCTGCAGGGTCGTGCGACCCTGCAGGCGGCTGCTGCTCTCCAGCTCCAGACCGCCGACCAGGCTGTGCTCGCTCTGCAGCTGGTGCGAGACCTTGGCATTCAGGCTCCAGTTGTTCTCGCGGTTGCGGATGCTGTCGTCGACGCTGCGGGTCAGCGTGCCTGTGCTGTCAAATTCCCGCCGCAGGCCTTGACTGCTGAAGCGGCCGGCGCCCAGGCCGCCGCGAGCCTCCAGCCGCGTGCCAGCGCCCAGGCGCTTCTGCCACTGGGCATTGCCGCGCAGCAGCTTGAAGGTGCCGTCGCCCGCGCTGCTGTAGCTGGCGTAGGGCTGCTCGGTGGCGGTGCCGGTCTGCACCAGGGTGCGGCCGGCTTCATTGCTGCCGCGGCTGAGAATCATGAAGGGCATCAGGGTCAGCGACTCACCCTCGGCCAGTGGTATCTGCAGCCGCGCATTGACATTCATTCCCTCGCGCTGCTCAAGCGAGTAGCCGGTCTCATGCTGGTCCAGGAGTTGAGTGCCGCTGGCAAGGTCGTACCAGCGGCTGCGCGTGTCGGCATCGTCCCAGCGGTTGTTGCGGTTGACCGAGACGGTCAAGGTGTAGGCGCCCTTGTCGCCGAGCTTGTTGTTGCGAGTCCAGGAGGCATTGGGCGAGACGCGGCCGGCCTCGATGCCAACGCCGGCGCGCACCTCGTTGAGCGTCTTCTTCAGCGCCTCCTTGAGCACGATATTGATCGTGCCGGCCACCGCCCGGGCACCGTACTCGGCGGTCGGCGCGCGCATCACCTCGATGCGCTCGAGCTGATCGGGCGGCAGATTGTCCAGCGAGAAGCCCGGCGGCATGCGTTCGCCATTGACCAGCAGCTGGGTGTAGCCGCCGCCCATGCCGCGCATGCGCACATCGCCGCCGCGGCCCGGCCTCCCGCCGGTGGTCACGCCGGGCAGGCGCTTGAGCACCTCGCTGACCGAGCTGTCGCCAAAGCGCTCGATCTCCTCGCGGCTGATGACGATCTTGGCTGCCGTCGAGCTGCGACGCTGCTCGGTGTCGCTGGCCGTGCCGCTGACTTCGACCTTCTCAAGCTGGGCCGGCGTGGCAGCAGGGACCTGGCGTGGCCCGGATCGTGCTGGTGCGCTGGCGGCGCTGGCCGGAGCCGAGGCTGCAGCAGTGGGGATGGTTGCCTGGGCCTGGGCTTGAGTCAAGAAGCCGCTGGCGGCCAGCAGGGCCAGGGCTTGGGCGAGTGGGTGCAGCTGTACAGGGGGCATGTCGGGATGGGTCTTGGCGGCGGAGGCAAGGCCCGCATTGTCTGGTGCGAGAGTGGGCTTTGCCCGTCACTTTTGAATTCTTTACAACGCTGTGCGCTGTGCGCCGCGACTTCAACCCTGGTTTGTGCGCTGTTCAAACGGCCGCTTCCGGTGCAAAGTGCTACAGGCGACAGGGAGTAGTGCCGTGGAGATGTTTGCACTGAACGACGAGGTGGCGAGGCTGCAGGCTGGGCTGGCTGGCCTTGGGGTCCAGCCCGACCGTGCCGGCCTGCTGGCCATGGTCACCCTTGCCTGGTATTTGCGCCAACGCGATACCGCCCAGGCCCTGCAACTGGCCGACCGGGCCCGTTCGCTGCTGCGCGGGGCGGACGATGCCGAGACCAGGGGCCTGGCGGTGCGCTTGAAGCTGGTCTATGGCGAGGCCAAATGGCTGTATGCAGAACTTGGCGAGGCGCAGGCACTGGCGCAGCGGGCACTGCAGGACTTCGGCGCGCTGGGGGATCCCGTCGGCTGTGCGGACGCGCACTGGCTGCTCAGCTGCATCGCCGGCGATCAGGGCTGGCGCGACCGCGTCGAGGCAGAGCTGGAGGCCGCAGCCCTGCAGGCGCGCGAGGCGGCCGACCATGGCCGCCTCGCGCTGATCGAGAGCGAGCTGGCGCGCCATCTGGCCTTCCAGAACTGGCGCCTCGCCGCAGCGCGCTGGGATCGGCGGCTGCCGCCCATCGACGGCCAGACGCCACCGGCCCTGCTGGCCGTGCTCAGCGACTATCGCAGCGCCATGTGCTCGTTTTCCGGCGATCCGGGTGGTGCGCTGACCCATGCGATCAAGGCCTTTGATGCGGCGCTGCAAAGCGGACAGATCCGCCGCGCCATTGTTGCCGCCAGCAATGCCGGCTATGAGCTGAGCAGCCTCAATGACCAGCATGCCGCGCTGGAATGGATGCAACGCAGCCTGGACCTGGCCCGGCCCACCGGCTGGCCGGCCAGCGTGGGCCGCAGCCTGCAGCAGACGGCCGATACGCTGGTGCAGCTGGGCCGGCTGGATGCCGGCCAGGAGCTGCTCGCCGAGGCGCTGCAGATGCTGGCGCCGCTGGCCGGCTCGCGCGCCTATGCCATCGCGCTGTGCTCGGCCGGCCACCTGGCCCATGCCCAGGGCGACCATGGCCGGGCTTACGACTGCTACTGCCAGGTGCAGCAGCGTGCCGAGGCGCTGAGCCAGACTGATTTCCACATCATGGGCATGCTGGGCCAGGCGCAGAACCTGTTCCGCCTCGACCAGCCGCTGCGGGCGCTCGAGGTGGCGCTCAGCGGCCTGGCCCTGGCCCGCGAGCAGCACGACGTGTTCCACCAGATCGAGCTGCTGCGCCTGCTGGCCGAGATCCATGCCAGCCAGCCGCTGCCGATGGCGGTCGCTGATGGTGTGTCGGCTGCCCTGCCGACCCTTCAATGCGAGCTCAAGGGTGCGGTGGTCAATGCACCGCTGCACTTTCTGGAGCAGGCGCTGAAGCTGGCGGCCGGCATCGAGGGCTATTCGGTCACCGGCGATCTGCTCGACGCACTGGCGCGCGAGTACGCGAATGTCGGCTCCTATCTGTCCGCCTACAACGTCAGCCAGCAGGCCAACCAGGCGCGTGAAAAGATCCGCAGCCAGAAGGCAACCAATCTGTCCATCGTCATGCAGGTCCAGCACCAGACCGAGCAGGCGCGCGCCGAAGCCGAGCACCTGCGCCAGTTGGCCGCCTCCGAGGCCGGCCGGGCCGAGGTGTTGCAGCAGACCGGCATGACCCTGTTGACGCTTGGGGCCATCGGCCAGGAGATCACCGCCAATCTGGATCAGGCTGCCGTGTTCCAGGCCCTGGACCGCCATGTGCACAGCCTGCTCGATGCCACCTGTTTCATGGTCTACCTGCTCGACGAGGCCGGTGACACCCTGGAAATGGCCTTTGGCATGGAAGACGGCAAACCGCTCCCGCACCGGCGGCTGGCCCTGGCCGACAGCCCGACGCAGACCGCCCTGTGCGCGCGCCAGCGGCGCGAGATCAAGCTTGACATCAGCCCCGAAGATGCCGATTGCGCGACGCTGATTCCGGGCACCCTGCCGACCCTGAGCCTGCTGTTTGCGCCGCTGGTCGTGCATGACAGGCTGCTGGGCGTGATGAGCCTGCAGTCGCCGCGCCCCCAGGCCTATGGCGAGCGCGAGCAGCTGATCTTCCGCAACCTCTGCGCCTATGGCGCGATCGCGCTCGACAATGCCGCCGCCTACCGCCAGCTTCATGCCACGCTGGGCACGCTGCGCGAGACCCAGGCGCAGCTGATGCAGAAGAACCTGGAGCTGGAGCAGGCCAATAGCGCGCTGGAGCAGGTCAGCCTGACCGACACCCTGACCGGCCTGCGCAACCGACGCTTTCTGCAGCAGCAGCTGGACGGCGATGTCGCCATCACCCTGCGCCAGCATGAGGAGTGGCTGAAAGCCGGCGGCCATGGGCCGAACCCGGACAACGACCTGATCTTCTTCATGGTGGACCTGGACCAGTTCAAGAAGGTCAATGACCACCATGGCCATGCGGTCGGTGACCGGCTGCTGGTGCAGATGCGAGAGCGCCTGCTGGAGGTGTTCCGCGAGTCAGACTATCTGGTGCGCTGGGGGGGCGAGGAGTTCCTGGTCGTCGCGCGGGCCAGCAAGCGCGAGGACGCACCGACCCTGGCCGAGCGCATACGCAAGGCCGTGGCCGACCGCCACTTCGACCTTGGCGATGGGGTGCACCTGGCCAATACCTGCTCACTGGGCTTTGCCTGCTACCCCTTCATCCCCAAGCACCCGCAGTTGCTCAGCTGGCACCAGGTGGTGGAGCTGGCCGACCAGGGCCTGTACATGGCCAAGCGCGCCGGCCGCAATGCCTGGGTGGGCCTGATGGGCAAGGAGCGCCAGGACCACAGCTCGCTGTTCGAGCGACTGATGCGCGGCGCCGAACAGGCCGTGCACGCCGGTGAGCTGCAGGTGGTCAGCAGCCTGAACCAGGCTTGAGTCAGGTCGGCTGCCTGCGCCGGGACGCCACGCCGCCCACGACGGCCAGGCCGGCCAGCAGCAGGGCCATGCTGGCCGGCTCTGGCACCGGCAGGGTCGATATCGACACATCGTCGATCAGGTTGGCGCGTGAGCCGGGAGCCAGGCCGGCCGCCGTGTCATCGGAGAACACCGACACACTGGCCAGACCGGTCAGCGAGGTGACGCCGAAGAACACCGGGGTGAAGGGCGTCAGCGTGGTCAATGCATAGCGGGTGGTGCCGCCGCCGACATAGCTGACATCGATGATTGCCCACTCGGAGCCGTTCAGGTCGAGATCGTCGAAGGCGAAGCCCATCACGGGTTGCATGAAGTCAAAGCGCAACGTCGTGAAGGCGTCGTAGCTGCCGGCGACGGAACCCCATAGCGCACCCGAATAGGCCTGACCATGGGGATCCTGGCCCACCGTGCTGACGTCGGCCAGATGACCGACCGCCGACGACAGGATGTTGACCATGCCGTCGGTATTGAAGTTGTAGTCGTAGCGGTTGGGCACCGCGCCGTTGAAGTCGGCGCGGGTGGCGTGAATCGTCTGGGCGCCGGCCGTTGCGGTGGCAGTCAAGCCGATGGCCAGCAGCGCGGCGCGCGCCAGGCCTGCCAACGAAGGTGTGTGAGCGTTCATGCTGATCCTTCTGCTAGAGGCGAAAGAGGACGTCATGTTGGAGTGAGGCGGCAGGACTTGCCATCCCTAGCTTGGCAGCTCTCCGGCTCGCGCCTCAGCCGCGCACGAACAGCAGGTTTCTGACCCGGCTGGTGTCCACGAGCAGTCCGGTCACCCGGCCCTGCGCATCGCGTCGCGGGCGCAGCAGCTGGCTGCTCTTCATCCAGTACAGCTGGCCCTGCAGCTCGAGCACCTCCTCGCTCAAGCCCCGCAGGGTCCACACCCCGCCGTCGGCCAGCACCGGGCCGCTGATGCGCACCTGCAGCCCGGCCTCATCGCCGGGCGCGGCGCCGATCACCCATTGCACGCCGTTGTGTTCGCAGCGGTAGCTGCCTTCCAGATCAGCGGGCGGGGCGGGGCGTTCGGCCCTACGCGTGAAGCGCTGGGTGAGCCCGGCGCCGCCCTCGACTTCCAGCAACTCGGCGGAGCGGGGCCACAGCTTGAATTCGTAGGCCCCGCGCAGCGGCGCCCAGCCGCCATCGGCGGCCGGGGTCAACTGGAAGGGCATGCCCCACTGGGTGGCGATCAGCTTGCCGTCCCTGACGGCCAGCTCCAGCAGCGCCGGTTCGGGCTGTCCGGCATGGGGGGCGCTGAACCACTCGCCGACGAGCAAGGCCATGTCCATGGCTGGCTGGATGTAGGCCGGCACGGCCAGCACCTCGGCCGCCACCTCGCGGGCGATGCGGTAGGGTTCCAGATGGCCGCCATTGGCGATCACCACCACGGTCAGGCCGGCCTCGGGCAGGCGCAGGAACTCGGTCTTGAAGCCCGGCCACAGCCCCCCATGGCCCAGCGTGGCCCGGCCGGCGAAGCTGCCCAGCTCGACGCCGCGGGCATAGGTGCTGGCGTGGTTGCCCGTGAGCGTCGTTGGGGAGGCCAATTGCGCGGGTAGATCGAGCGGCGCCAGCCACGGCTGCTCGTAGTGCCGGCTCCACAGCAGCAGATCCTCGACGGTGGAGACCATGCCGCCCTCGCCACCCTGCTCGAAGGCATGCTGGGCGCGGCGGAAGCTGCCGTCCGGCCCCTGCAGATAGGGCGTGGCCAGGCCCGCCACCGGCACATCGGTCTCGCGGCACATGGCGGTGCGGTTCATGCCCAGCGGCTTGAAGATACGCTGCTGCAGAAAGCCGTCCAGGCTCTGGCCCGACAGTCGCTCGACGATCAGGCCGAGCAGCAGGAAGTTGGTGTTGCAGTAGAGAAAGCGGCTGCCCGGGGCAAAGCTCAGATGGCGGTTGGCGGCAATCAGCTGCAGCATGCGCGCGCGGCTCAGACTGAATTCCAGGCCGACGCCACCCAGGCGCAGCATCTCCAGAAAGTCGGGCAGGCCGCTGCAGTTGCGCATCAGGTGCTCTATCGTCACCACGGCCTGCAGCTCGGGCATTTCCGGCAGGTGGGTGCGCATGTCGTCATCCAGGCGCAGGCGCCCCTCGCTGGCCAGCATCAGCACGGCGCTGACGGTGAACTGCTTGGACACCGAGGCAATGCGGAACACCGTGTCGCCGCGCACGGGCAGGCCATGTTCCAGACTGGCCAGGCCATAGCCCTTGCTCAGCAAAACCTGGCCCTGGTGCAGCACGCCGACAGCATAGCCGGGCACGGCCTGGCCCCGCTGGGCTGCAAACAGGGCGTCAATGCGGTTTTCGAGTGACAGGCTGTCGATGGAGAAGGGCATGGTTCAAACCTTGAAATGGAGCATGCAGACGCGAAATGGCGGCCGGCTTCAGCCCGCGGCGGGCGCGGTCGCCACCGGTATGCGGGTGACCATCACCTGGTCGATCTTGTAGCTGTCGACGTCGAGCACCTCGAAGCGCAGGCCGGCCAGGGTGACGGTGTCGGTGCGGCGCGGAATGCGGCGCAGCATCACCATCAGAAAGCCGGCCAGCGTGTCGTACTGGCTGCGGTGCGGCAGCTCGTCGATGTCGCAGGCGCGCATCACGTCGACGATGGGCGTCACGCCGTCGATCAGCCAGGAGCCGTCATCGCGTTTGACGATCTGCTCCTCGTCGTGCGACTTGACCAGGTCACCCATCACCGTGCTCATCACATCGTTGAGGGTGATCACGCCGACCACCAGGCTGTACTCGTTGACGATGACGGCAAAGTCTTCATGCACCTGGCGGAACTGCAGCAGCACCTCGGACAGGGTCAGGCGGTCCGGCACCATCAGCACCTTCTTGAGCAGGCCGTGGCTGTGCGAGGCGCGCAGGTCTATGGGCTCGTTGTTGAGCACCAGCTGGAACAGGTCGGTGGCGTCCACGTAGCCGACCACCTCGTCGATGCTCTCGTCGCAGACCAGATAGGTCGAGTGAGGCTCGGCGGCGATGCGGGTGCGTATCGTCTCCTCCGAGTCGTCCTGCAGCAGATAGACGATGCGCTCGCGCGAGGTCATGGCCGACTCGACGGTGCGCGTCTCCAGCTCGAACACATTGCTGATCACCTGCTGGCCCTGGTGACCGAGCACGCCGGCCTCGGTGCCGGCGGCGGCCATGGCCATGATGTCGTCGGTGGTGACGCTGTCGTCGCGCTGCACCGGCAGGCCCAGCAGGCTGAACACGCCATTGACCAGGCTGTTGAAGACCCAGACCACCGGCTTGAGCACGGTCATGCAGACCTGCATGGGCCCTATCACCCGCATTGCCATCTGCTCGGGCTGGTTCATGCCCAGGCGCTTGGGGCAGAGGTCGGCGAATAGGATGAAGAAGGAGGTGATGCACAGAAAGGACACGACGAAGCCGGTGGTTGCCGCCGCCGGCGCCGGCATCAGCAGGCCGAACAGGGCCTCGAAGTGCGGTGTCAGCGCCCCCTCGCCGACGATGCCGCCGAGTATGGCCACCGCGTTCAGCCCGATCTGCACCACCGCGACATAGTGGCCCGGATGGCTCTGTACCTGGAGCACCGCCTCGGCCCGGCCGTCGCCCTCATCGGCCAGCTGGCGCAGCTTCAGCCGGCGTGCGGCAGCCATGGAAATCTCGGCGATGGAGAAGAAGGCGCTGGTGGCCACCAGCAACAGGATGACGAGCAGGCTTGCGGTAAGGCTCATGGCAAGAGTGTAACGAGCGACTAGCTGCCTTCTGCGGCGGATGTGCGGTTTTTGGCGCTTGATCGGGGCAGGCTCGGGGCTCCCGGTCGACGGCGTGTTTTTGTCACATCGACGACGCAACTGGGCCTTAGATTGGTCGAAGAGCGGGGCAGTCTCCTCCTGCTCAAAGGTTTGTCATGAGCTCCACCACCCACCCTCGCGCCACCGCCGATCTGCAACGCCGCCGCCTGTGCATCGGGCTGCCGGCCCTGGCCCTGGGTGGCATCCTGGGCGGTTGCGCCAGCGGGCCGATGGCCCCTGTGGCAGCTGGCGCGACGCCGGGCGAGGTGGTGCCCTTCTCCAGCGCAGGCACCGACGGCGGCCTGCCGCGCGGCTGGACACCCTATGTGATGCGCCGTGACCTGCCGCGCACCCAGTATCAAACCTGCCGGCAGGACGGCAAGACGGTGCTGCATGCCCAGGGCACCGGCACGAGCTCGGGCCTGCAGTGCCAGGTCGATGTGGATCCGGAGCAAACGCCCTGGCTGCGCTGGCAGTGGCGGGTCAACGAGATGGACGCCCGCGCCACCATCGACGACGAGGACCTGTCCGACACGCCGACGCGCATCATCATCGGCTTCGAGGGCGATCTGTCGCGCCTGTCCTTTCGTGACCGGTTGATCTTCGAGCAGGTGGAGCTGTTCACCGGCCACAAGCTGCCGTTTGCGACGCTGATGTACGTCTGGGACGGCCAGTTGCCGGTCGAGCATGTGCGGCAGCATGACCGCACCGGCCGCGTGCGCTATCTGGTGGCCGAGAGTGGCCAGGCCCAGCTGCGCCAATGGCTGGCGGTGGAGCGCAATGTGATGGCCGACTATGAGCGCGTCTTCGGCGAGGCGCCGGGCCGCATCAGCAGCGTCGGCGTGCTGACAGACAGCGATGACCTGAAGTCGCCCACCGAGGCCTGGTACGGCGACATCGGTTTCTTTGGTCGCCCGGTCAACGCTTGATCAGCCCCGGGACTGGCGCGCCTGCTCGCGCAGCATAAAGCCGTACAGGCCCTCGACCTTCTCGCGCGCCCACGGCGTCTTGCGCAGAAACTTCAGGCTGGACTTGATGCTGGGATCATGGGTGAAGCAGCGGATATTGATCTGCTGGCCCAGCTCGTCCCAGCCGAAGAAGTCCACCAAACCGGTCAGCATCGCTTCTAGGGTGACGCCGTGGTGCGGGTCGCGTGAGTGGGCGGGGGGCTTGGGCTCGATCATGAGCCATTATCTCAAGGCGCGGCCGGCGAGATCGTTGCCTGTCCCGGCTCGGTGGCGTCGGCCTCCAGGTCCAGAGGCAGGTCCAGCATGAAGTGCGTGCCACGGCCCGGTGCGCTTTCCAGCTCAATCTGGCCCCCCAGCAGGCTGGTGACGATGTTGTAGCTGATGTGCATCCCGAGGCCGCTGCCGCCCTGGCCGAACTTGGTCGTGAAGAAGGGCTCGAACACCCGCTTCTGATGCTCGGGGGCGATGCCCAGGCCGTCGTCCTCGAACTCGATCAGCACCCGCCCGGCGCGCGGCTGGCTCGCGCGCAGGACCATGCAGCCCTTCTCCCGGCCCTCGAAGCCGTGCAGCATCGAGTTGTTGACCAGATTGGCCAGCACCTGGCCCAGCGGTCCCGGATAGCTGTTCATCATGATGCCCTCGGGAATCTCCACGCGGATATGGTGGCCCGACTTATTGATCTTGCTCATCAGCGTCGACAGCAGCTCGTTGCAGGTGCGCTGCAGGTCGAAGCGGCGCTGCTGGGCGCTGGTCTGATCGACCGCAACCTGCTTGAAGCTGCTCACCAGCTCGGCCGCGCTGTGCAGGCTGCGCATGATGATGGCGGCCGCATGCTCGGCCATCTCGCAATAGGTGTTCAGGTCCGAGCGCTTCATGCTGCCGGCCTGCAGCTGGCCCATCAGAGTGGTGGTGTGCTCGTGCAGGGTGCTGGCCACCAGCAGGCTGTTGCCGATCGGCGTGTTCAGCTCATGGGCCACACCGGCCACCATGGCGCCCAGTGCGGCCAGCTTCTCCTGGGCCACCAGCTGGGTCTGGGCACTTTGCAGCTGCATGAAGGCCTGGGCATTCTCCAACGCCACCGCGGCGTAGGCGGCCAGCGTGCGCAGCATGTTCAGCTGCACCTCGGTATAGGCATCGCGCTCGAGGCTGTGCACGCTGATCACGCCCAGCACCCGCTCGTGGGCAACGATGGGCAGGTACAGCATCGAGCGCTGCAGGCCCGGCTCGGAGCCGTCCTCCAGCCGGATGCCGTGGCGGGCCAGGCCGCTGACGTGCGGCTGGGAGATGTAGCGCGGGTAGTCGGTCTCGACATCGCGTATCCAGATTTCCTGGCGCTGCGTCAGGCAGTACACGGCGAGTTGGTCTGGGTCGCTCAAGGGGCGGCTGTAGGGCGCGAAGCGGCGCGTGCCCTCGAAGCAGAAGTCGTAGTCGATGGCCTCCCGCTCGGGCTTGTAGATGCCGAAGCCGAACACCGTGGCATCCATCAGCTTGGTGACATGCTTGTGCAGGGTGGCCGCAATGTCCTGGGTGTCCAGATTGGCGGTGATTTCGCGGCCGATCTCGCTCAGCACCGATATGTTCAGGTGCGCCTGCTGCACGCCATGGGCCTGCTGCAATGCCTCCGCTGTGCGCGCCTGCACTTGCTGCTCCAGCAGCTCTGTCTGACGTGTCACGGAGCGCATGCGCAGCCGGTAGGCCGCGGCCAGCCCGCCGACCATCAGCAGCAGGGCGGAGAGCCTGGCCCACCAGGTCTGCCACAGCGGCGGGGTGATGGTGATGGCCAGAGTGGCGTCTTGCTGGGTCCACAGCCCGTCCTTGTTGGCCGCGCGCAGATGGAAGACATAGCGGCCGGGGTTCAGATTGGTGTAGGTGGCGGCGCGCTGGCCGGCGCCCACCTCGACCCATTCGCGGTCGAAACCCTGCAGCATGTAGGCATAGCGGTTGCGCGAGACATCGGCGAAATGCAGGGCTGCGAACTCGAGCGTGAATACGCTGTGCCGGTACGACAGCGTCAGCGCGCGCGCGCGATTGATCGGCTGCTCCAACACCAGGCCCTGGGGCAACTGGCCGAGCTGCACCGGCTGGTTGAACACGCGCAGCTCGGTGAGCGCCAACTGGGGCGGACGCTCGTTGGCTCGCACATGGTCCGGGTGGAAGCGGGTGATGCCGCGCACGCCGCCAAAGTAGAGCCGCCCATCGACATCGCGCAGGCCGGCATTGGGGCTGAAAGAACCCTCGACCATGCCCTCGCGCGCGCTGTAGTGCCGGAAGGTTCCGGTCAGCGGGTAGAAGCGCACCAGGCCGTTGTCGGTGCTCAACCAGAGCACGCCGGACTGATCCTCGACGATGGCCATGATGCGTTCGCTGGCCAGGCCCTGGGCCCGGCCATAGCTGCGAAACAGCACGCGGCCGTCGGCCGCGCGCAGCAGCTCGCTGAGGCCCTTGTCGGTGCCGACCCAGAGCCGCCCCAGCCGGTCCTGCAGCAGGGCGGTGATGTTGTCACCGGCCAGGCCTTCGGCGCCGCCTGGGCGGTGATGAAACCGGGTGAAGTGACCCGAGGCAGCGTCGAACAGATTCAGTCCGCTGTTGGTGCCCACCCAGAGACGGCCCTCGCGGTCCTCCAGCAGGGCCTGCACATTGTCGTGGCTGAGACTTTGCGGATCGTTGGGCTGATGGAGGAAGCTGGTTTCCGCCGCCTCGAATGAGGCCAGGCGGTGCAGGCCGCCGGCGCTGCCCACCCACAGCATGCCGGCGCGGTCCTTCAACAAGCAAAGCACATTGTTGCTGGTGGCGTTGAGCGCCTGCACGCGGCGGCTACGGGCGCGGCCGCTGGCCGGATCGAACAGCTCCAGCCCGGTTTCGGTACCCAGCATCAGCCGATCGCTGGCGGCGTCACGCAGCATCGCGTGCACGCGCTTGTCGCCCAGGCGCTGGCCCCTGTCGGTGGTCATGTCCGTGGCCAGATCCAGATGCCTCAGCCCTCCCAGGCCGCCGATCCAGATGCCGGCGCGACCATCGCCGACCAGACTGTTGACAACACGCTCGATCTTCGATTGGCGCGGGTCCAGCGGTGGCAACACGCGCTCGAAGCCACCGCTGCTCAGGTCGACCAGATTGACGCCGGCGTCCCAGGTACCCACCCACAGCGTGCCGGTGCGGTCCTGGAACAGACTGGCCAGCTGGTCGTCCGACAGGCTGTGCGGATCGTCCAGCTCGTGCTTGTGCTGCACAAAGCGCTGCTGCTGGGGCGACCAGCGCTTGAGCCCGTCCGAGATCGCGCCGACCCAGATCTGCTCGTCGCGGTCCTGCAGCAGCGCGTAGTAGCGGCCCCGCGGAATGCCCTGCTCGGGCGCGAAGCGCAGCCGTGTTGGCTCGGGCCCGTTCAGCTCCCAGCGCTCCAGCCCGGCATAGGTGCCGATCCACAGCCGGTTCTCGCGGTCCACCATCAAGGTCTGCAAGGTGTTGTGGATCGCGTCGGGCCGGGCCGCGCTGTCCATGCGCAGATGGGTGAAGCCCTTGGCGCCGGGGTCCAACCGGTCCAGTCCGGCCCCGGTGCCCACCCACAGCCGGCCCTGCTGGTCCAGTGCCAGGCCGCGCACCCGGTCCGAGGCCAGGCTGTCGGCTCGGGCCGGATCGTGATGCCAGAAGCGGAAGCTGCGCGTTTTCTTGTCGAAATGCTGCAGGCCGTCGGAGCTGCCCAGCCACAGACCCCGCGCACCGTCGTCCAGCAGATTGCGCAGTTCCAGGCCGGCGCTGCCGCGCAGGCCGGACTGGGGCAGGTGGCGCTCAAAGTCATTGCGCTGCACATCGTAGCTGTGCAGGCCGCCATGGGTGGCGACCCACAGCGTGCCGGCGTCATCCACCAGCAGGGCCTGCACCAGATTGTTGTTCAGGCTGCGCGGGTTGCCGGGGTCGTGCCGGTAGACGACGAAGCGGTAGCCGTCATAGCGCACCAGGCCGTTCTGCGTGCCCATCCAGATGAAGCCCTGGGCGTCCTGGGTGGTGGTCAGCACCGATTCCTGCGGCAGACCCTGCTCGACACCGAGGTGCTGGAAGCGCAGGTTCTGCAAGGGCATGGCGCCAAGGCCGAAGCTCCAAAGCAGCAGCGCCGGCAGAGCCAGCCAGCGGGTGATGAGACGCCGTGCGCGCAGGCTGAAGGGCATGGAAGGAAGAGCCGATGCCCTCGGCCTCAGACTTCGATGTTGTCGATCAACCGAGTGCTGCCCAGCCTGGCCGCGGCCAGCACCACCAGCTCGTCGGGTTGGGTCAGGTCTTGCGCCGAGGGTGCCTGCAGATCGGCGCGGCGGCGCACGCTGATGTAGTCGGGCGCCCAACCATGGGCGGCTAGCGCCGCCTGGGCCTGCAGCTCCAACTGCTGCACCGCCGCTTCGCTGTTCAAGGCACCGCTGCGCAATGCCGACTGGATGTGGCGCAGCAGGCGACTCAACTCGGGCGCCTCGGCGCGCTCGGCGGCGCTCAGATAGCCGTTGCGCGAGGACAGCGCCAGGCCGTCCTCGGCGCGGGTCGTCTCGCCGGCCAGGATTTGCACCGGCAGGGCGAACTGCTGCACCATCTGGCGCAGCACCATCAGTTGCTGGTAGTCCTTCTTGCCGAACACCGCCACCGTCGGCTGCACGCACTGGAACAGCTTCATCACCACGGTACAGACACCGGTGAAGAAGCCGGGGCGGAAGTGGCCCTCCAGGATGTCGGCCAGCTCGGCCGGCGGCTGCACCTTGAAGACCTGGGGCTGTGGATACAGCTCGGCCTCGTCGGGTGCGAACAGATAGTCGCAGCCGGCGCCGGCAAGCATCTCGCAGTCGCGCTCGAAGGTGCGCGGGTAGCGGTCGAAGTCCTCGTTGGGACCGAACTGCAGCCGGTTGACGAAGATGCTGGCCACCACCGGCCCGCCGCTGGCGGCGGCCACGGCCTGGCGCACCAGGGTCAGATGGCCCTCGTGCAGATTGCCCATCGTGGGCACGAACACCGTGCGGGGGCTGGCATGCAGCGCCTGGCGCAGGGCGGCAATGTGGGGAATGACTTGCATGGGTGGGATCGTGAAGACTTAGAAACCGTGCACTGCGTTGTCGGGAAACCGGCCCGCCTTGACCTCGCTGACGAACAGGCGCACCGCCTGCTCGATGCTGCCGCCCGTGGCCATGAAGTTGCGTACGAAGCGTGGCAGCTTGCCGGCGGTGATGCCCAGCATGTCGTGCAGCACCAGCACCTGGGCGGCGGCGACGTTGCCGGCGCCGATGCCGACGGTGATCAGCGCCGGATTCGCCTCGGTGATCTCGGCGGCCAGCGCCGTGGGCACCAGCTCCAGCACCAGCATGGTGGCACCTGCGTCGCTCAGCTCACGCGCGTGCTGGCGCAGGGTGGCGGCGCCGTCGGCATCGCGCCCCTGCACGCGGTAGCCACCCAGCGCATGCACGCTTTGCGGCGTCAGGCCCAGATGGGCGCAGACCGGTATGCCGCGCTGGGTCAGGAAATGCACGGCCTCGGTGGTCCAGCCGCCGCCCTCGAGCTTGATCATCTGCGCACCGGCCTGCATCAACGCGACGCTGGAGCGCATGCACTGGTCCAGGCTCTCCTGGTAGCTGCCGAAGGGCAGGTCGCTGAGCAGCCAGGCGTGGTGGTTGCCGCGGGCCACGCAGCGGGTGTGATAGGCCATCTCGTCCAGGCTCACCGGCACGGTGCTGGACTGGCCCTGCAGCACCATGCCCAGCGAGTCACCGACCAGCAGGCAGTCGAGCTCGCAGCGGTCCAGCAGACGCGCAAAGCTCGCGTCGTAGCAGGTCAGCATGGTGATCTTCTCGCCCTGGGCCCGCATCTCGCGCAGGCGGTGCAGGGTCATGGCTTTGCGCGCCGAAGGCGCCTCGGGGGCGTTAGGGTGACTGCTCATGGGGGCGCATTGTCGGCCAATTTGCCCCCGCGCCAACTTCAGCGCTTGATCTTGCGCCCCAAGACCCGGCTCAGGATGGCGTCGGTGCGCGCGCCCCGTGCCTGAGCCGCGGCCGCCGACAACGTCTTCGCTCCCGGCTTCGCCCCCAGCTTCGTCGCTGGTTTGGCGTTGCCCTTGTCCCGCGGCGGCAGGCCCGTGTGCTGGGTCAGGATCTGGCCCTTGGAAGGGGTCGAGTTCTTGCGCCGCGCACTCTGGTAGCTGCCATCGGCCGTGGCCGGCTGGTAGGTCGGGATCAGCTGGTGCTTGCCATTGCCGATCAGGTCGGCCCGGCCCATGTCCTTCAGCGCCTCGCGCAGCAGCGGCCAGTTGTTGGCATCGTGATACCGCAAAAAGGCCTTGTGCAGGCGCCGGCGGCGGTCGCCGCGGACGATGTCCACCGTCTCGCCCTTGGCCGGGTCGCGCGAAATGCCCTTCAGCGGATTCTTTCCGGTGTGGTACATCGCCGTGGCCGTGGCCATGGGGCTGGGATAGAAGGTCTGCACCTGGTCGGCGCGGAAGCCGTTGGACTTCAGCCACAGGGCCAGATTCATCATGTCCTCGTCGCTGGTGCCCGGGTGGGCGGCGATGAAGTAGGGGATCAGGAACTGCTTCTTGCCGGCCTCGGCCGAGAACTTGTCGAACATCTGCTTGAAGCGGTCGTAGGAGCCGATGCCCGGCTTCATCATCTTTGACAGCGGCCCGCCCTCGGTGTGCTCGGGGGCGATCTTCAGATAGCCGCCGACATGGTGGCTGACCAGCTCCTTCACATACTCGGGCGACTTCACCGCCAGGTCATAGCGCAGGCCGGAGCTGATCAGTATCTTCTTCACGCCCTTCAAGGCCCGCGCGCGGCGGTACATCTTGATCAGCGGCGTATGGTCGGTGTCCAGATTCGGGCAGATGCCCGGATAGACGCAGCTGGGCTTGCGGCAGGCGGCCTCGATGGCCGCGCTCTTGCAGCCGATGCGGTACATATTCGCCGTCGGGCCGCCGAGGTCGGAGACCACGCCGGTGAAGCCCTTGACCTTGTCGCGCATCTCCTCGATCTCGCGTATCACCGAGTCTTCCGAGCGGCTCTGGATGATGCGGCCCTCGTGCTCGGTGATCGAGCAGAAGGTGCAGCCACCGAAGCAGCCGCGCATGATGTTGACCGAGAAGCGGATCATCTCCCAGGCCGGGATCTTGGTCGCGCCGTCATGGCTGCCGTTCTCGTCGGCATAGGCCGGGTGCGGAGAGCGGGCATAGTCGAGGTCGAACACGAAGTCCATCTCGGCCGTGCTCAGCGGAATCGGGGGCGGGTTGATCCAGACGTCGCGGTCGCCATGGCGCTGCACCAGGGCGCGGGCGTTGCCGGGGTTGGTCTCCAGATGCAAGACGCGATTCGCGTGGGCGTAGAGGACGGCATCGCTCTTCACCTGCTCGTAGGCGGGCAGGCGCAGCACGGTGCGCTCGCGCGGCGGCAGCTTGAACTTGCCCTCTGCCTTGATGGCGGGGTTGCGGTGGAAGGTGATGGGCTGGATGGCCGCACCCATGGGCGAACTGACGGGCGCAGTCATCACCTCCCCAGCCTTCTCGGCATCTTCCTTGGCGCAGGTCGAGCCCTGGGCTTCGGCCTGCTCGGAGGTGGTCTGGTAGGGGTTGATGTGCTCGTCGATGCGGCCGGGCATGTCGACCTCGGACGAGTCGAGCTCGAACCAGCCCTCGGCCGTCGGGTCATTGGTGCGGCGCATGAAGGCGGTGCCGCGCACATCGGTGATCTGCTCGACCGGCTCGCGGGCGGCCAGGCGGTGGGCGATCTCGACGATGGCGCGCTCGGCATTGCCATACAGCAGCAGGTCGCACTTGGCGTCCACCAGGATGGAGCGGCGCACCTTGTCCGACCAGTAGTCGTAGTGCGCGATGCGGCGCAGCGAGCCTTCGATGCCGCCCAGGATGATGGGCACGTCCTTGTAGGCTTCCTTGCAGCGCTGCGAATAGACCAGGGACGCACGGTCGGGCCGCTTCCCACCGACGTCGCCGGGCGTGTAGGCGTCGTCGCTGCGGATCTTGCGATCGGCCGTGTAGCGGTTGATCATCGAATCCATATTGCCGGCGGTCACGCCGAAGAACAGATTCGGTTTGCCCAAGGCCTTGAACGGATCGGCGCTCTGCCAGTCTGGCTGGGCAATGATGCCGACGCGAAAGCCCTGCGCCTCAAGCATGCGGCCGATCACGGCCATGCCGAAGCTGGGGTGGTCCACATAGGCGTCGCCGGTGACGATGATGATGTCGCAGCTGTCCCAGCCCAGGACGTCCATCTCGGCGCGGCTCATCGGCAGGAACTTGGCCTTGCCGAAGCGCTTGGCCCAATAGGGCTTGTAGCCATTGAGTGGCTTCAAGGCACGGGGAGGGCTTGCGGCGGTCGGGACGGCGAGGGTGGCAGACATGGTGTGACCGGGGTGATTCATGGGAGCGGCAACCCAGGCGGCGCCTGGCGTGCAACCCTCTATTGTCCCAGCAATACGGGTTTACAGCTATCTGCGCTGGAGAGAAGGCGGGGGAATGCAAGGCCTTTGGCGGGACTTTTTGCCCATTTGTCCCGCGCTGATGCCGGCCGTCGCCCGCTTGATCGGCTTTGTCACGTCAATGCGTGACATTCTCAAGATAATCGCGGTTCCTGAAATCTTGGCGCGTCTTGCACGGGCCCCCGTCATGACCGTTGCCTTTCCCTTGCGCCTGCTGTCTGCCTGTCTTGCTGCTGTTCACCCGCTGGGCGCTGTGCTGGCCCAGCCTGTTCGCGGCGAGCCCACCGAGACCCGGGAGCCTGCGCCTACGCAGCTGCAGCGCGTCGAGGTCCAGGCCGCTCAGCGCAGTGACAACGACCTGCGTCGCCAGTCCACCGCGGCCAAGATCGTCTTCAGCCGCGAGGAGCTGACCCGCTACGGTGACACGAATATGAGCGATGTGCTCAAGCGCCTGCCGGGCGTCAATATGCAGGGCGGCGCGCCGCGGATGCGCGGCCTGGGCGCCGGCTTCACGCTGATCTTGATCAATGGCGAGCCGGCACCGCCCGGCTTCTCGCTGGACAATCTGTCGCCCTCGCAGATCGATCGCATCGAGGTCTCGCGCGGCCCGACGGCCGAGAACAGCGCCCAGGCGGTGGCCGGCACGATCAACATCATCCTCAAGGAAGTGCCAAAGAACCGCCAGCGCGAGTGGCGTGGGGGCTTCAACGCTGCCCAGGGCCGCGTCACACCCTGGATCAACTTCACTTATGGCGACAGGAGCGGCGACCTCAGCTACTCGCTGCCGGTGTCGGCCTACGAGAGCCGCAATCTGAACCAGACTGCGGTACAGACACAAAGCCTGGATGCCCGGGGCGAGCGGCTGGTGCAGGCCGCCCGCTACTCTGACGACGGCGAGGGCCGTGGCTTCAATGCCTCGCCGCGCCTGGCCTGGCGTTTGGGCGACAACAACAACCTGAGCTGGCAGACCTTTATCAACCGCCACGACTGGCTCAGCCAGGGCTTGACGCGGGTCGATGTCAGTCAGGGCCAGGGGCCGCTGAGCCGTGAAGAGCACTATGACAGCCGCGGTCGCTGGCAGATGCTGCGCAGCAATCTGCACTGGGCGCGCAATCTGGCTGACAGCCAAAGCCTGGAGTTGCGCCTGGGCGGCCAGGGCTGGTCGCGCGACTGGCGCAGCCAGCTGCAGGGCCTGGACTCCAGCGGCGCGCCGGTGCTGGACCAACTGAGCCGCAGCTACAGCGAGGAGCAGGGCATGACCGCCTCGGCCAAGTACAAGCGCCCGCTGTGGGAGGCCCACGTGCTGGCCCTCGGTGCCGAGGGCGAGTTCCGCCGCCGCAGCGACAGCCGCAGCCAACTCGATAACGGCGTCGAGCAACTGCCCGGCTTCGAGGTTCCGTTCAAGGCCCGTATCAGCCGGCTGGCCGTCTACGCCCAGGACGAATGGGACATCAACGCCCAGTGGTCGGGCTACGCCGGCCTGCGCGCCGAGACCATCTGCACCGCATCGAAAGAGCCCGGCGGCGAGCAGCGCAACCGCAGCCAGGTCGTCACGCCGCTGCTGCATCTGGCCTACAAACCCGGCAAGGGCCGCGACGTGCTGCGCGCCAGCCTGACGCGCAGCTACCGCGCGCCCAATCTGAACCAGCTGCTGGCCCGGCCCAGCGTCAACAGCAATCTCTACCCGACCACTGGGCCCAATATCGAGAGCAGCCCGGACCGCACCGGCAATCCGAATCTGCGGCCCGAGCTGGCCCTGGGCCTGGACCTGGCGTTTGAGAAGTATCTGCAGGCCGGGGGGCTGTTGAGCATCAGCGCCTTCCACCGCCGCATCGACGGATTGATACGCTCGGCCACCACCCTGGAGACGGTGTCCTGGGCGGCCGTGCCACGCTGGGTGGCGCGGCCCACCAATCTGACAGGTGCAAGCACCAGCGGCGTCGAGATGGAGGCCAAGGGCCGGGCCGGCGAGTTGTTCCCCAGCGCCTTCGAGGCCGGCCTGCCGTTGGACCTGCGTGCCAGTCTGAGCTTCTACCGCTCGAATGTGGCCGGCATCCCGGGCCCGGACAACCGGCTGGAGTCGCAACAGCCCTATGCGGTCAATCTGGGCTTCGACTACCGAGCCACGGCCTTGCCGGTCAGCTTTGGTGGCAGCATGGCCTACACCCCTGCCTATGCGGTGCAGCAAAGCATAGAGCAGCGCAATACCCAGGGCCTGAGCCGCAAATTCGATGCCTATGCCCAGTGGCGCTTCTCACCGACGATGAGCCTGCGCCTGTCGGCCCGTGACCTGCTGCCGCTGGAGGATTTGAGCAGCAGCAGCTACCTCGATGCCAACGGCAATGAGCAGGGCAGCCAGACCGAGCGCAGACTGGTGCGCTCTGTGGGTTTGCAGCTCGAAATCAAGCTCTGAGCGTCTGCCATGTTGAATCGCCGTGACTTGACAGCCTTGATTGCGGGCCTGGCCGGTGGCCTGCCCTCGCAGGCGGCCGAGCCGGAGCCCAGGCTGCGCGGCTTCACCGAGAACCTGCCGCCGCTGAACTACCAGGACGAGGACACACCGCGGGGCTTCAGCGTCGAACTCTTGCGCATGTTGGCGGCCGAGGCGGGCCTGGGCCTGGACATCGAGGTCCAGCCCTGGACGCGGGCCATGCACTCGGCCGCCCAGACGCCCAACAGCGTGCTGTTCTCGCTGACCCGGCTGCCGGAGCGCGAGGCGCAATTCCAGTGGGTGGGGCCGATCAGCGAGCGTCGCATCGTCATCTACAAGCTGGCCAGCCGTACCGATCTGCAGATCACCAGCCTGCGCCAACTGCGTGGCGCCCGCATCGGCGTGGTGCGCGACTCCGCTGCGGCCAAGCAATTGCTGGCCGAGGGCCTGCGCTCGGACGACGACATCGAATGGGCGCGTGACGATGCCACGAATCTGCGCAAGCTGCTGGCCGGCCGCATGGACCTGATCGTGCTGCTGGACTGGGCGGCGACCTGGAATCTGCGCCAGCTGCAGTTGCCCTTCGTCACGCTGACACAGCTGCTGGAGTACGACGCAACCAAGTCCTACTGGTTCGGCCTTCAACCCGATGCCCCGGAGTCGCTGCGCCGCCGCCTGCAGGCGGGACTCGACAAGTTGCGGCGCGACGGCCGCTACGATGCCTTGAAGCTTCGCTACTTCTCCTGAGCGCACAGGATTTCACACCGCGATGGCTACCTCTCGGGAAACCCTGATGCGTGGCCCGCCCCTTAGACACCAGAATCGGGCGGACGCCCAATGGTGGGGCGCTGACCAGCCCGAGAAAGTGCGATGAAATCCTTGTTGAAGCCCCTGTCCCTGGCCCTGATGTCGGTCCTGCTGGCGAGCAGCGCCTGGAGCGCGCCGGTCGATATCTATGGCGTCAAGTTCGAAGAGCAGGTCGAGATGCGCGGCAGCAATCTGGCCTTGAATGGTGCCGGCACCAGATTCAAGGGGCCGTTCAAGGTCTATGCCGCCGGCTTGTACCTGACCAAGAAGGTCGGCACACCCGACGAGGTGGTGGGCCTGCCAGGCCCGAAGCGCCTGTCGATCACGATGCTGCGCGGCATCGACGCGGGTGAGCTGGGCAAGCTGCTGACCCGGGGCATGGAAGACAATATGGGCAAGGCCGCCATGGCGCCGCTGATTCCGGGCCTGATTCGCCTGGGTCAGATGTTCGCCGACCACAAGAACCTGGTTGCCGGCGACAATTTCACCGTCGAATGGATTCCGGGCACCGGCACTGTCCTTACAGTCAAGGGCAAGGTCCAGGGCGAGCCGTTCAAGGAACCCGAGTTCTTCAAGGCGCTGATGTGGATCTGGATGGGCCCGGTGCCCGCCGACTGGAAGCTCAAGGACCAGTTGCTGGGCCTCAAGTAGCAAAGTTGCGCCGTGTGAGCAGTTGTAAGGATTGCTCATCCCCGAAACAGGGGGCTAAACACCCTGCATTTCCTGACGATAGACCGTCGAGAGGTGCAGCATGGGTTCAATTTCTTCGATTGCCAGGTCCGGTCTGAATGCCGCCCAGTACAGCCTGGGCGTCACGGCCCACAACATCGCCAATGCGCAGACGGCCAATTTCCGCCGTCAGCAAGTGGTGCAGGAGGCCCAGGAAACCGGGGGTGTTTCGGTCAGCCTGCGCCAGGCCGCCCAGCCTGCCGGCGACACCATGGCCAATGACTTCGTCCAGCAGATGGTCGCCAGCTATGCCTTCAAGGCCAATGTGCTGACCCTGCAGACCGAGCAGAAGATGATGGGCAGCCTGCTGGACATCGCAGCCTGAGTCTTCAACCGAACACCGACGCGACACCCGGCTGATCCAGCACCAGATCGGTGCGCGCGATCGCCACGCAGGGCAGTATCCAGCCCTCGGCCTTTTCCTCGGCGCTGAGGCCCGGCCACTCAATCAAATAGCTTATTTCTCCTGTCCGCAGCCTGCAGATGCACCTGCGGCAGGTGCCATTGCGGCAGGAACTGGGCAGTCGCCAGCCGGCTGCCAGCGCGGCCATCAGGATCGGGTCCTGCTCGCCGACCTCGAAGGCGATGCCTGACGGCTCGATGAGTACGCGGCGCAGCGGTGATGGCTCGGACATGCCGCCATTGTCTACGGCCCGCCTGCTGCACAATCCGCCGCAACTTCCCGGGCTGCGATGGGCAAACGCTTCCAAGACTTTCACCGCGTACTGGCCGCCGAGTCGGTGTCGAATTTCGGCGCCATGCTCAGCCGCCTGGCCATCCCCTGGCTGGCCACCTTGACCCTGGCCGCCACGCCACTGCAAATGGGCTGGCTGCTGGTGGCCGATGTGCTGGCCGGCGCGGTGGGCGGCCTGCTGCTGGGGGCCTGGATCGACGCCCAAGGCAAGCGCCGGGTGATGCTGGTCACCGATGTGCTGCGCGCCGCCGTGCTGGCCGGTTTGGGTGCTCTGGCCTGGCTGCATCAGCTGAGCCTGGCGTTGCTGGTCGCTGCGGCCGCTGCCAACGGCCTGCTCACCGTGGCCTTCGAGATGGCCCGCTCGGCCTGGATGGCGCAGCGTATCGCCGATGCGGACCTGACCCGTGCCAATGCCCAGCTGGCCGTGGGCACCAGCCTGTCCGAGACGCTGGCCTTCGCGCTGGGCGGCTGGCTATACCAGGGTCTGGGGGCGGTGCTGGCGCTGTTGGTGGACGCGCTGAGCTATCTGGCCTCGGCGCTGTGCCTGCGCAGTCTGCCCGAGGCGCCTGCCGCGGCTCAGGCAGCGCGAGAGGGCCCGGTCTGGCGGCAATGGCGGGACGACACCGCCGCCGGCCTGGCCCTGCTGTGGAGCGATTCCCGACTGCGCCTGCTGGCTGTTATCGAGCTGCTGGGGGCTCTTGCCATGAGCCTGGGCGGCACCAGCTACATGATCTTCGTCACCCGCGAGCTGGGTTTCAGCACCGGCGAGCAGGGCCTGATCTTCGCCACAGGCGGCCTCGGCGCCTTGCTGGGTGCCAGCCTGGCCGTCCGCCTGGGGCGGCGCCTGGGTGGTGGGATGGCGATGGCGGTTGGCTTGGGCCTGTGCGCACTCGGCGCGGCCTGCACGCCGCTGGCCGTGAGCGCCGGCCTGGTGGCCGCTGCCCTGCTGGTGACGCAGCAAATCGTGGGCGATGCCGGCCAGACGGTGCACCAGATCCACGAACGCACGCTGCGCCAGACGCTGGTGCCTGAGGCCCTGCTGGCCCGGGTCGATGGCGGCTTGCGCAGCCTGGGCCAGGGTGCCACCTTGGCCGGTGCACTGGGTGGCGGCTTGCTGGCCAGTGCCTGGGGCACGCGCCTGGCACTATGGGGTATGGTGGCGTTGATGGGCCTGGCGGCGCTGCTGGCCTGGCGTGGTCTGGCCGGCGTGCGCGCCCCCGAGGCTTGATTAATTGTGTGCAAACGTCTATGCAGACTAAAGTTCTGCAAACCCCTGCCGAAATCGTGACACGGAGGTACTCGCCATGAGAGTTGACCAGACCGCTACTGCCACGCCCACGGTAACAGCGTTGCCCGCAACGCGGACCATCAAGGAAGAAACGCGCACCCCGGTCGCCATTGCGCGCACCGAAGCCGCGCCTTCTGCGCGCGTGGACGGGCTGCGGGTTTCTATTTCGGATGCTGCACGCCAGGCTGCCAACGCGGCGGGCGCAGCTGCAGCCGCCGATTCAAGCTCGGGCGGAGAGGCCGCTGCCGTGTCGAGTGCGCAAAGCTCGGGCGTGGCCCAGCCGCTGAGCCTGATCGAAGGCGTGCCCTGGCCCGTCGGGGTCGGGCCCCCGCCACCCTGGCAGCCCGCTCAAGGGGCCGCCGGCGCCGCCAGCCTGGTGGCGCCCAAGGTGGCCGAGCAGAATCTGTCGCAAACCCGCGCTCCGGCCGAGGCCGAGGTGGCCCGCGAAGAGCCGCGTGCCGATGTGTCGGCCCAGGTGGCCGCGCAAGCTCAGCTGGCGGCAGCGGCCGTGCCGACACGATCCAACCGCGAGGTGCCTCAGGCACAGGCACAGCGAAGCCAGGAAACCAAGCCCGAGGCGGTGCAGACGCGCAACACGGCCAGCCTGGACGCCCGCAATGAGGCCACGCGATTGGCCGAGCGGCGCAAGGCCAGCGCGGTGTATGCCAATGAAGCCGGCGCGCAGGCGCAGCAGAATCTGGCCCTGGATGTGAAGGCCTAAGTCCAGGCTATCAATAAAAAACCCGCCAGGTGATGAGCCTGGCGGGTTTTCTTTTTGATCAGGCGGGCAGGGCAACCGGCTCCAGCACCTCGTCGTCATCGGCCTCCTCACCGAGGAAGCCGCCGCTCTGGTGCGCCCACAGCCGCGCGTACAGGCCGCCCTTGGCCAGCAGGCTGCGGTGGTCGCCTTCCTCGACGATGCGTCCCTTGTCGAGCACGATCAGCCGGTCCATCGCCGCGATGGTGGACAGCCGATGGGCGATCGCCACTACCGTCTTGCCCTGCATCAGGTTGTAGAGGCTGGCCTGGATGGCGGCCTCGACCTCGGAGTCGAGTGCGCTGGTGGCCTCGTCGAGCAGCAGTATCGGCGCGTCCTTCAGCATCACGCGGGCGATGGCAATGCGCTGGCGCTGGCCGCCCGAGAGCTTGACGCCGCGCTCGCCGACATGGGCGTCGAAGGCGGTGCGGCCCTTGGGGTCGGTCAGGCTCTGGATGAAGTCGGTGGCCTCGGCGCGCTGGGCCGCGGCAATCATGTCGGCATCGCTGGCGTCGGGCCGGCCGTAGAGGATGTTGTCGCGCACCGAGCGGTGCAGGAGCGAGGTGTCCTGCGTCACCATGCCGACCTGGGCGCGCAGGCTGTCCTGCGTGACCTCGCTGATGTTCTGGCCATCGATCGTGACCCGGCCCTGCTCAACGTCATAAAAACGCAGCAGCAGATTGACGATCGTCGATTTGCCCGCACCCGAGCGGCCGACCAGGCCTATCTTCTCGCCGGGGCGGATGTGCAGGTTCAGATGGTCGATGACCTTCTTTTCGCCGCCGTAGGCAAAGGTGGCCTGCTCAAAGCGGATCTCGCCGCGGCTGACCTGCAGCGGCTTGGCGCCGGGATGATCGACCACCGCGTGCGGCCGGGCCAGCGTGTTGATGCCGTCCTGCACCGTGCCGATGTGCTCGAACAGCGCGGCAAACTCCCACATGATCCAGTGCGAGATGCCGTTCAGCCGCAGGGCCATCGCCGTGGCGGCGGCCACCGCACCGACGCCGACCTGGCCCTGAATCCACAGCCACAGCGTGATGCCGGCGGTGCTGGCGATCAGCAGCATGCTCAAGGCATGGTTGACGATCTCGAAGCCGCTGACCAGGCGCATCTGCGCATGGGCCGTCTGCATGAACTCCTGCATCGCCGAGCGGGCAAATCCGGCCTCGCGCTGGGCGTGCGAGAACAGCTTGACGGTGGCGATATTGGTGTAGGCGTCGGTGATGCGGCCGGTCATCAGGCTGCGCGCGTCGGCCTGGTTCTTGGCGACCTTGCCCAGGCGCGGCACGAAGTAGCGCAGAGCCGCCACATACAGCACCAGCCAGCCGGCGAACGGGCCCAGCAGCCACAGATCGAAGCTGCCGACCACGGCCACCATGGTGATGAAGTAGATCACCACGAAGACCAGGATGTCGGCCAGTATCATCCAGGTGTCGCGCACGGCCAGGGCCGTCTGCATCACCTTGGTGGCAACGCGGCCGGCGAACTCGTCCTGGTAGAAGCTCATGCTCTGGCTGAGCATCAGGCGGTGGAAGTTCCAGCGCAGCAGCATAGGAAAATTGGCCGCCAGCGCCTGGTGCTTGAGCAGGGTCTGCACGGCCACGATCAGCGGGCTGACGAACAGGATGGCGGCCAGCAGCAGGAGGCTGTCACGCTCCTGCGCCCACAGCTGGGCCGGCTCGACCTTGCCCAGCCAGTCGACTATTCTGCCCATCATGCTGAACAGCAGCGCCTCGAAGGCACCGATCACCACGGTGCACAGCGTCATGCCGAGGATGAAGGGCCTCAGGCCGCGGGTCGCCGCCCACAAGAAAGCAAAAAAGCCCTTGGGGGGCGTTTGGGGCGGGGCGTCCGGATAGGGGTGAACGAGTTTTTCAAACCAGGCAAACAAGCGGGATCTCCGGATAGGTAGAGGGGCCGTGCGCTCAGGCGCCGGCCTTGTCTTGTCGCAGCGCGCTCTGGGCCAGGGCGACCAGTTCGTCGGGCTGCTGCAGTGCATCGTCGATCTGGGCCACGCCCAGGCTGAGCTTCAAGGTGACGGGGCGGCCGTCGGGGGCATTCAAAGCGCCGGCCTGCAGCTTGGCGCGTATGCGTTCGGCCACCTGCCGGCCCTCGGCCAGATCGGTGTCGGGCATCACCAGGCAGAACTCCTGGCCGCTGACGCGGGCGAGCCAGTCCACCAGGCGGATGCTGCCCTGGGCCAGCTCGGCGAAGTGCTGCAGCGCCTTGTCGCCGGCCGCCCAGCCATAGCGCTGGTTAAGGTCGTGCAGGTGGCTGATGTCCATCCAGGCCAGGCTCAGCGGCCGGCCATGCTTGCGCGCGCTGCCGAACTCGCGCTCCAGGCGCAGATCGAAATAGCGGCGGTTGTTGAGCTGGGTTAGAGGGTCCTGGTAGCTCTCGCGCAACACCGCGTCGCCGGCATTCGGGCCTACCGGCTTCAGCAGCTGATCCATCCGCTCCGACACCACCTTGGTGACGTTCAGCAGATGCTGCAGCTGGGCCTGCTCCTCGGGCGTGCTGCCCAGCGGGCGTATGCCCACCGGCGCGGCATAAACCTCCAGCCGGTTGCGGCCGGCCGTCTTGGCCTCGAACACGGCCACGTCCAGCTGGCGCCACAGCTCGGGCGCGGGTGCGCCCGGCGCCAGAAAGGCCAGGCCGGCGCTGGCGGTCAGCGACAGATGGGTGGGCGCAGCGCCCTCGGCCGCATGGGCATCGATCATGAACTGATGCTGGGCGATGCGTTGCACCAGCAGCCGGGCGTCGGCCAGCAGGGTGGCGCGGTCATAGCGGCTCAAGAGGCAGACGAATTTGTCGGCGCCAACGCGGGCCAGCAGGTCGCTGGGTGCCAGCTCGCTGCCCAAGAGCATTGCCATCTGCACCAGCACCAGGTCGCCGCCCAGGCGGCCATACTGCTCGTTGACCTGGCCGAACTGGTCCAGATCGAGAAAGACTGCGGCCTTGTGCGCATCGGCCGACAGGTTGACCAGGCATTGCGTCAGCTCGGCGTCGAAGCGCTCGCGGTTGGGCAGGCCGGTCAGGGCATCGGTCTGCGGTGGTGCGGCGCGCTTGACCTGGCTGGCACGCCGGGCCAGCCGTTCGAGCCGCAATGCCAGCAGATCGGCTCGCGGGGTGAAGGGCGCCAGATCGTCGTGCTCGGACAGATAGCCCAGCACGCTCAGCTCTTGCGCGTCCGAGCTGGTCAGCACCAGGGTGGGGCGGGTGTCCTGCAGATACTCGGCCTGCAACTCGTCCGGGCCGGCAAAGGCATAGGCCGGCAACACGCGCAACTCCGCCTTGAGCTGCCAGGAGTCACCCGGCAGGCAAGACCTGGCACTGAGACCCAGCGCCCCCAGCGCCTCCAGCAGCGGCGCCAGTTCGGCGCCCGTGTCGGAGGTGGCAACCCACACCACACGTGTTGTATCCAAGACTAGCTCCCCGCGATGCTGGGCTCATTCTGCCTGTGATCAGCGTGTCAAGCCCATAGCCAGTTGAGGACGGAGCTTGTCACTTCGTGCCAAGGTCCATCCCCAAGTCCACCAGCTTCCTGACCTTGACCTTTTTCCCTTTGACCTTGCCCGCCGACAGCTTGCGCACCGCCTCGGCGGCGACGTCGCGTGCGACCGCCACATAGGTGTGGAACTCGGTGATATTGATTTTGCCGACCTGAGCCGCGGTGTAGCCGGCCTCGCCGGTCAGCGCGCCCAGCACGTCGCCGGGGCGTATCTTCTCCTTGCGGCCGCCGAGGATTTGCAGCGTCTCCATTGCCGGCAATAGCGGTTCGCTGCTGGCGGGCGTCAGCTCACTGAGCTGGTGCCACTTCGATTCCTGGCCCTGCATCTTTTCGATATTGCCGACGCGCCCCATCTCGTCGAGGCTGGCCAGGCTGAAGGCCCAGCCGTCCTCGTCGGCGCGGCCGGTGCGGCCGATGCGGTGGGTGTGCACCTCGATGTCGGGCGTGATGTCCACATTGATCACCGCCTCCAGCTGGGCGATGTCCAGGCCGCGGGCGGCGACGTCGGTGGCCACCAGCACCGAGATGCTGCGATTGGCGAACTGGATCAGCACCTGGTCGCGATCGCGCTGCTCCAGATCGCCATGCAGGGCCAGCGCCTTGTAACCCTGGGCCTCCAGCACGTCGACCAGATCGCGGCACTGCTGCTTGGTATTGCAGAAGGCCAGCGTGCTGGCCGGCCGGAAGTGGGCCAGCAGCAGCGACACCGCATGCAGGCGCTGCTCCTCGGTGACCTCGTAGAATCGCTGGCGGATCTTGCTGGCTGAATGCTGGGTGGTCAGCTTGACCTCCAGCGGGTTGCGCAGGAACTGCTTGCTCAGATTGGCGATGCCTTCCGGGTAGGTGGCCGAGAACAGCAGGGTCTGGCGGGTCTTCGGGCATTGCTTGGCGACGGTGACGATGTCGTCGAAGAAGCCCATGTCCAGCATGCGGTCGGCCTCGTCGAGCACCAGGGTGTTCAGCGCGCCCAAGTTCAGGGTGCCGCGATCCAGATGGTCCATCAGCCGGCCCGGCGTGCCGACGACGATGTGCGCGCCGTGCTCCAGGCTGGCGATCTGCGGGCGCATTGTCGAGCCACCGCACAGGGTCAGGATCTTGATATTGTCTTCGGCGCGGGCCAGGCGGCGTATCTCCTGCGTCACCTGGTCGGCCAGCTCGCGGGTCGGGCACATTACCAGCGCCTGGACCTCGAAACGACGCAGATCCAGCTTGTTCAGCAGGGCCAGCGCAAAGGCGGCGGTCTTGCCGCTGCCAGTCTTGGCCTGAGCGATCAGGTCCTGGCCGGCGAGCGCCGCGGGCAGGCTGGCGGCCTGGATGGGCGTCATCTGCGTGTAGCCCAGCTGCTCCAGATTGGCCAGCATGGCGGGCGTCAAGGGCAGGCGCTTGAAGGCCAGGGAGTCGTCGGCGGACGTGTCTTGTGAGGCGATAGTCATCGTCCGATTATCCGGGTTTCCCCGGAATGCTCTCTCAGGCGATGCCGATGACCTTGTGCATCTGCACACTCAAGCGCCATTGCGGATGCGCCATGCAGTACTCGACCGCGCGGCGTGTGTTGTCGGCGCGCAGGACGCTGTCCATCGGTTGCAGGAAGAAATGGGTGAAGTTCAGGCCCTCGAAGCGCTCGGGCAGGGCCTGGGGCTGCGGGAAGACCAGCTTCAGCTCGTCGCCCTGGGTCAGCACGATATCGGTGTCGGCCTTGGGGCTGACGCAGATCCAGTCCAGGCCCTTGGGTGGCAGCTGCGTGCCATTGGTTTCGACGGCAATCTCGAAGCCGACCGCATGTAGCGCATCGACCAGCGCCTGGTCCAGCTGCAGCAGCGGCTCGCCGCCGGTGCAGACCACATAGGGCTTGCCGCCGGCGCCTGCCGGCCACAGGGCCGCCACCGCCTGGGCCAGCGCCTCGGGCGTGGCAAAGCGCCCGCCACCGATGCCGTCCATGCCGACGAAATCGGTGTCGCAGAAGTTGCATTGGGCGGATGAGCGGTCCTGCTCGCGGCCGCTCCACAGATTGCAGCCGGCAAAGCGGCAGAACACCGACGCGCGGCCGGCCTGGGCGCCTTCCCCTTGCAGGGTGAAGAACATCTCTTTGACTGCGTAGCTCATGTGAGCCCCTCGCCAAACGAGTACGTTTGTCGATCCCCCGAGGGGATGCGGGCCGGCTTGGGGCGGCCCGGCGCTCGGCCCGTGTCCAGCATGATCGAAAACTGATTCATCTTTTCAAACCGGCAGCGCCGGACCTTCCGATGCCGCGCTCACGATAGCTCCGCAGCCGCGTGTTTCATACAGGTCCACGCGGTCCAGCTGCGGCAGCTGTGCGCGGGCCTTCTCGAGTATCCAGGCGGCGATACTGGCGGTGTCGCCGTCGCTCATGTCGGCGATCTCGTACAGCGGCCGGTGGTCTATGGCCTTGAAGATCGGGTCGAACAAGGTCTTCACATCGCCGAAATCCACCGTCCAGCCCATCACCGTGTCCAGCGGCGCGCTCAAGTGCAGGCGCAGGGTGTAGGTATGGCCGTGGATGCTGCGCAGGGCGCTGCCATCGGGCGCGCGCTTGAGCTGGATCGCACTGTCCAGCGTCAGCTCCTTCCAGATGCGGTAGCTTTCACCGTCGAAGTTGGCGCCGCAGGAGCCGGTTTCATAGACGGTGACCCAGGACAGCTCGGGCAGTTGCGGCTTCAGCCGCTGCCACAGCCAGCTGGAGATCACCTCGCTGGTCGGGTTGTCCAGGCCCTCGATATCGTTCAGGCACTGGTAGTTCAGCTGGTGGTGCAGCGGCGCCCAGACTTCGTCCAGATGGTCGTAGTCGATCGAAAGATCGCGCGTGCCCAGGTCCTGATTGGCGTGAACGATGACCTCGAAGCCGTGGCCATGCATGCGCCCGCATTTGTGGCCCAGCGGCACCTGGGGCAGGCGGTGGGCGGCCTGGAAGCGGTAGCGGCGCCAGACATGGGCCATGCCGGCGGCGTCCAGATCGACCCCGGAATGGGCCGTGCTCTGGATGCCAATCTGGGCGATGCCTGGCACGTCCAGGCGTTCGCGGATCCAGCGGGCGATGTTCTCGTCGGTCGGCTGGGCAATGGTGTTGTTCAGCAATTGGTAGTCCAGCGGCGCCAGGCAGGCCTCGAGCCGGGCGCGCAGCGCCTCGACCTCGCCGCCGGGGAAGGGGGCCCAGCCGCCGGGCAGGTCGGCGCGTACGGTGGCCAGATAGCTGTGGCCATGCAGGCCGCGCGAGCGGTGGCCGACCGGCAGCAGGGTGACCTGGGCGGCCGATTCAAAGCCGCTGGCGGCGGAAAAAAGGGTGTGGGGCGTCGTCATGCAAATACCGGTAGCGGGGAGCGGCGGGCCGTGGAAGGGCAGCGCTCAAGGCGGTATTTTCGCTGTTTCGGCGCGCTGCCGGGCAGCCGGGGCCATTTGCGCAGGATTCTGCAAGCGCCGGTCGGGCGCGGGAGCTACAAATGGCGATCACTTTTGCTCAGGGAGATAGAAATGATTTCAAGCGTGTTGACCGTGGGCCTGGCCCAGATTGCGCCCATCTGGCTGGATCGCGCGGCGACGCTGGCCAAGATGGTGGACTGGGTGGCCCGCGCCGGCCGCGAGGGCTGCCAGCTGGTGGCCTTTGGCGAGGCCCTGCTGCCGGGCTACCCCTTCTGGGTGGAGCTGACGGATGGCGCGCGCTTCGAGTCGGCGCTGCAGAAGCGCTTCTACGCCCACTATGCCGAGCAGGCGGTGCGCATCGAGCGCGGCGATCTGGCGCCGCTTTGCGCGGCCGCCCGGGCGGCGAAGTGCTGGGTGCTGCTGGGTGTGATGGAGCAGCCCGCCGCGCGGGGCCACAGCGTCTATTGTTCGATGGTCTGGATCGATCCGCAGGGCGAGGTGCGCAATGTGCACCGCAAGCTGATGCCCACGTTCGAGGAGCGTCTGGTCTGGGCCACAGGTGACGGCGCCGGCCTGCGCACCTTCGAGGTCGGCCCCTTCCGTGCCGGCGGTCTGAACTGCTGGGAGAACTGGATGCCGCTGCCGCGCGCCGCGCTGCAGGCGCAAGGCGAGGACCTTCATGTGGCCCTGTGGCCGGGCAATCTGCGCAACACCATCGATCTGACCCGCCACATTGCCCGCGAGGGCCGTAGCTATTCGCTGGCCGTCAGCGGCCTGATGCGGCGCGGCGATGTGCCGGATCACATCCCCGAGGCGGCCCTGCTGCGCGAGGTGCTGCCCGAGACCTCGGCCAATGGCGGCTCCTGCATCGCCGGGCCGGACGGCTTGTGGCTGGTCGAACCGGTGGCGGACGTGGAAACCTTGATCGTTGCTCAGCTGGACCAGGCCCGGGTGCGCGAGGAGCGCCAGAACTTCGACCCCAGCGGCCACTATGCCCGGCCGGATGTGCTGCGTTTGGAGATAGACCGCCGCCGCCAGCAGGTGCTGATCGAGCGCGACTAAACTGGGCTTCTCACAGACAGACGGAGACCTCGGCATGCTCAGCGCGGCGCAACAACAGCAATTCAAGCAGGACGGCTATCTGGTCCTGCCCGGCTTCAAGTCGGCTCACGAAGTGGCCGCGCTGCGCGAACGGGCCCAGGCCCTCGTCGAGGCCTTCGACCCGGGCGAGCAGAAGAGCATCTTCACCACCGACGAGACCAAGCGCCAGGACGACAGCTACTTCCTGGGCTCCGGCGACAAGATGCGCTGCTTCTTTGAGGAAAAGGCGTTTGACGCCCAGGGGCGCCTCGGCCAGGCCAAGGCCCTGTCGATCAACAAGATCGGCCATGCGCTGCACGATCTGGATCCGGTCTTCGATGCCTTCTCCCACGGCCCCGAGCTGGCCGCACTGGCCCGCGATCTGGGCCTGGAGCAGCCGCAGATCTGGCAGTCGATGTACATCTTCAAGCAGCCCGGCATCGGCGGCGAGGTGCGCTGGCACCAGGATGCGACCTATTTCGACACCGATCCGATGAGCGTGACGACCTTCTGGTTTGCGCTGGAAGACGCCACCCGCGACAACGGCTGCCTGTGGGTGGAGCCGGGCGGCCAGCAGGGGGCGCGCGGCGTGCTGCGTGAGCTGTTCGTGCGCGATGGCGACAAGACCGAGCTGCTCAAGCTGGACGCCACGCCCTGGCCGGACGACAGCATGGCCGTGCCGGTGGAGGTCAAGGCCGGCACCCTGGTGTGCTTCCACGGCCTGCTGCCCCACTACAGCGCACCGAATCTGTCACCGGTTTCGCGCCATGCCTACACTCTGCATGTGACCGATGCCCGCACCCGCTACTCTGCGCGCAACTGGCTGCAGCGGGACGGCGCGTTGCCGCTGCGCGGCTTCTGACGGCGGGCTGCGGCCGTCCATCGGGGCCAGGTCTCCACTGGTCCTGCACTGGTTTTGACTGCGGGTTTTCACTCCATATTCATTAGGGAGCAGGTGTCGGGCCAGGTCTTGTCTTTTTTTCATTTTGAGCCTAGATTGCAGTCATGGCACGCCCTCTACGCATCGAATTCCCCGGCGCGGTTTATCACGTGACCTCCCGCGGTCATGCGAATGCCGCGATCTTCATGGACGACGCGGACCGGCAATCGCTGCTGGCGGTCATAGAGCAGGGCATGGCGCGCTTCGACGCCCAGGTGCTCGCCTACAGCCTGCTGGGTGAGCACTACCAGTTACTGCTCTACACGGCCCAGGGAAATCTGTCGCGGCTGATGCGGCATATCAATGGCGTCTACACCCAGGCCTTCAACCGGCGCCACGGCAAGAACGGCCCGGTGTTTCAGGGGCGCTTTAAGGGTGTGCTGGTGGATCGGGATCAGCATCTGCTCGCGGCCTGCCAGTATGTCGAGTCGGCGCCCAAGCGAGCCGGACTGACCCGTGGTGATGGCTACTGGCCCTGGTCCAGCCACGCCGCCCATACCCTGCAGACCGACACGCCCGCATGGCTGGAGACCAAGGGCCTGCTGAGCTATGTGCTGGGCCGCGAGGCGCGCACACCGGGTGACCAGCGCAAGGCGGCGCAGAAGTACCAGGCCGCGCTGACGGTGTTTGACGGCGACAAATTCTGGGACACCACGCTGCGCCATCAGATCTATCTCGGCGACGAGGCCTTTGTGGCCCGCATGCAGGCGATGGCCGGTGGTGGCAAGGGCCGCGCGGTGGCCAAGAACGGCAAGGCCAGGAATGGCAAGACCGGTGTGGCGCAGTGGATCAAGGACAGCGACAGCCGCGAGCAGGGCCTGCTGCGCGCCTACACCGAGGGCGGGTTGAGCATGACGGCGATGGCCGATGGCCTGGGCCTGTCGGTGTCGCGGGTCAGCCGGCTGATTGCACGGGCCGAGGCGCAGCGCGGCAGCGGCCCCCGATAGGCACGGACAGGCAAGACCTAGCGCCATGAAAAAAGCCTCCCGCGGGAGGCTTTCTCATTGGCGCAAGCCTGGGCTCAGCGCGAGAACTTGTAGTCCGTCTTGGCCTTTTCCTTCAGCTCGTCGCGAAACTTGGCCAGCTTCTGCTGGGCCATGCGTTGCTGGATCTGGGGCTTGACTTCCTCGAAGCCGGGGAACTGCGCTTCGCGCGTGTCTTCCAGGCGGATGACGTGGAAGCCGAACTGTGTCTTGACCGGGGTGTCGGTCATCTGGCCCTTGGTCAGCTGTGTCAGTGCGGCGCTGAACTCGGGCACATAGCTGTTGGCATTGGCCCAATCCAGGTCGCCGCCGTTTTCGGCGGAACCGGTGTCCTTGGACGACTTCTTGGCCAGGTCTTCGAACTTGGCGCCGGCCTTGATCTGGGCAATCAAGGTCTTGGCGTCTTCTTCCTTCTCGACCAGGATGTGGCGGGCGCGGAACTCGCTGCCGCTGGCCTGGGCCTTGACCTTGTCGTACTCGGCCTTGGCTTCGACGTCGGTGACGGGGTTCTTCTTGCCGAAGTCCTCGAACAGCTCGCGTATCAGCAGGCTCTGGCGGGCCAGTTCCATCTGGGCCTTGTAGTCGGCGCTGGCGGGGATGCCGCGCTTCTCGGCTTCCTGCATGAAGATCTCGCGCAGCACGACTTCGTCGCGCACTTGCGCTTCCATCTCGGGGGTGCGCTGCTGCTGGCCGTTGCGTGTGACTTGCTGAATCAGCGTGTCCGCACGCGACTTCGGCACGGCCTTGCCGTTCACGGTCGCAATGTTCTGCGCGCTGGCCGAGATGGGCAGCAGGGCAGTGGACGCGGCCGCCAGCAGGGCGGTCAGGACGATCTTCTTCATGGGGGTGTGGCCTTTCAACAGACTCGACCGGCAGTTCCTGCCGGGACATTCGACACCGCGCAAGGCGGCCGTGGGCAAATTGACGGTTTGGGAAGACTTGAAAACGTCAGCACTCTTGAGGCGTGCGGGCGTCGATGACGAGCGCATGTATGCCTTGGTGCATCAATTCACGGAGGGCATCATATACGAGGCGATGGCGGGCCACGCGTGACAGTCCCGTGAAACGCTCGCTGACCAGGCGCACCGTGTAGTGGCCGCCTTCGCGGGCTCCGGCGTGGCCGGCGTGCAGATGACTGTCATCCTGCACCTCCAGGCCCTGCTCGCCGAAGGCCAGGGCCAGGCGCTCGCGAATCTTCTCGACGCCGGCATGGGTTGCGCTCATGGCGCAGCATCCTTGGCAACTTCTTCGGGCGCCGACTGTTCCTTCAGGTGCGGGCTGAGGTAGAGGCCCTGGGCGATGGTGAACAGCAAGATCAGTCCGGTCGAGCCAAAGACCTTGAAGCTGGCCCAGGTGGAGGTGCTGAAGTTATAGGCCACCAGCAGATTGAGCACGCCCATGAAGGAGAAGAAGCCTATCCAGGCCCAGTTCAGTCGCTTCCAGATGGCGTTGGGCAGGGGCAATTCCTTGCCCATCATGGCCTGGATCAGGTTCTTGCCGAAGAACTGGGCGCTGACCCAGAAGGTCAGGGCCATGGCCCAGTACAGGCCACTGGGCTTCCATTTGATGAAGGTCTCGTTGTGGAACCACACGGTGGCGCCGCCCAGCACCACCACCAGCACCAGGCTGATCCACAACATCGTGTCGACCTTGCGGCGCATCAGCTTGAGCACCAGCACCTGGGTCAAGGTGGCGGCAATCACCACCAGGGTGGCCAGCAGCACCGGCGCCTCGCTGGCGCCGACGACGCCGCCCTGCACCAGAAAGCCGAAATGCTGGCTGGCGAAGGCCGCCGCCGCGTCCGCCGAGCCTTCGGCGAACTTGAAGGTGGCAAAGAACAGTATCAGCGGCAGGAAGTCGAGCAGGATTTTCATGGACGAGGTCGGGCACGGCAGGGAGCAGCGCCATCTGATGGCAGACGGCGAATTTGGTTCAATCGCGCCAGCCCGGGCGCTGGAGTGTCAAGCCTTGGGCGCGAAGTCTATCGCAGCCGAGTTGATGCAGAAGCGCTCGCCGGTCGGCTCCGGGCCGTCCGGGAAGACGTGGCCCAGATGCGAGCCGCAGTTGTTGCAGCGCACCTCGACCCGCACCATGCCATGGGCCTTGTCTATCACCCGCTCGACCACGGCGCTGTTCACCGGCGCCCAGTAGCTGGGCCAGCCGCAGCCGGCATCGAACTTGGTGTCGGCCTCGAACAGCGGCGTGCCGCAGCCCACGCAGTTGTAGTGGCCGGCCTCGAAATGGTCCCAGTACTTGCCGGTGAAGGCGCGCTCGGTGGCGGCGTGGCGGGCCACCTGGTACTGCATGGGGTCAAGCTCGGCTCGCCATTGCTCATCGGTCTTCTTGACCGGGTATTTGCTGTCGTCGCTCATGATGAACAGGAGACCTCCAGATGTTGGGCCCAGTCGGGCGGGAAGGCCGCGTCCGCGGCCACTGCAGGTTCGTCGTACGGCGAGGCCAGAACTTTCAGCAGGCGCTGGACCTCACCGAAATCGCCGTCGCGGGCCCGGCGTATGGCCTGCTCGGCCAGGTGGTTGCGCAAGACCACGGCCGGGTTGGTGGCCAGCATCCTGGCATGGCGCTCGGCGGGCACGGAGCCCTCCTGCGCCAGTCGGTCCTGGTAGCGCAGCGCCCAGGCATCGAAGGCCTCGCGGTCGAGGAACAGATCGCGTACGGCGTGGCGGCTGGCCTCATCGGCGGCGTCGAAGCGGGACAGACGGCGGAAGGTGATCGTGAAATCGGCGCGGGCGGCGGCCATCAGGCGCAGCAGGTCGTCGACCAGTGAGCGGTCGGCATCCAGCTCGGTGGCCAGGCCCAGCTTGGCGCGCATGCGGCGCATCAACGCCTCGGGGAACACCGTCTTGTAGGGCTCCAGCGCGGCAATCGCTGCCTCGCTGTTGTCATTCAGCAGCGGCAGCAGGGCCTGGGCCAGCGCATGCAGATTCCAGAACGCGACATTGGGCTGGCGGGCATAGGCGTAGCGGCCCTGGTTGTCAGAGTGGTTGCAGACATGGCCGGGGTCGAAAGCATCGAGAAAGCCGAAGGGCCCGTAGTCCAGGGTCAGGCCCAGCATCGACATATTGTCGGTATTCATCACGCCATGGCAGAAGCCCACCGCCTGCCAGTCGGCCATCAGCTCGGCGGTCTGTCGGGCCACTTTTTCCAGCAGGGCCAGATAGGGGTTGTCGGCGGCCAGGCATTCGGGTGCGTGGTGCCGCAGCATGAAGTCGGCCAGCTCGCGCAACGCCTCGTGCTGGTCGTCATTGGCGGTATGGGCGAAGTGCTCGAAATGGCCGAAGCGCAGAAAGCTCGGTGCGACGCGGGTGACGATGGCCGCGGTCTCCATTTCCTCGCGGCGCACGCCCAAGGGCGAGCCGGTGATGCACAGCGCCCGCGTGGTCGGTATGCCCAGGGCGTGCATCGCCTCGGAGCAGAGGAATTCGCGGATCGACGAGCGCAGCACGGCGCGGCCATCGCCCATGCGGGAGTAGGGCGTCAGGCCGGCGCCCTTGAGCTGCACGTCCCACAGGCCCCGGGGCGTCATCGTCTCACCGAGGCTCAGCGCCCGCCCGTCGCCCAGCTGGCCGGCCCAGACGCCGAACTGGTGGCCGCTGTAGACGCTGGCCAGCGGCCGCATGCCGGGCCACAGCGCATTGCCGCTGAAGACATCGAGCGCGCCTGGCTGCCGCCACCAGTCCAGTGCCCAACCCAGGGTCTCGGCGCAGGCCTCGCTGCGTGCCACCCAGTGGGGGGCGGGTGCGGGGCTGGGCGGCAGCTCGGTAAAAAAGCGATTGCCGAGCGCGGCAATGCGTTGCGACCAGGCGGCAGGCGAGGGAACTTCGAGCGCTGTTTCGGGTCGCGTCAGACCGGTGTCGGCAAGCATCGCGGCAGTGTAACGAGGGTGACTTTGCCCCTCGGATTGCGGGGGTAAACTGATCTGAACACACCAGCAACAGGAGACAAGCAATGGCAGCTTTGATGGGTCAGATGATGCAGATGCCGCTGCTCATATCGTCCTTGATCACCCATGCGGCCCGCCACGCGGCGGACACCGAGATCGTCAGCAAGCGCAACGAGGGCGATCTGCACCGCTACACCTGGAAAGACGCCGAGCTGCGCTCGCGCAAGCTGGCCCAGGCGCTGGCTCGGCTCGGCTGTGAGGCCGGCGACCGCGTCGGCACGCTGGCCTGGAACGGCTACCGTCACCTGGAGATCTATTACGGCAGCTCGGGCTCGGAGCTTGTCTGCCACACCATCAATCCGCGGCTGTTCCCCGAGCAGATCATCTGGATCGCCAATGACGCGGCAGACAAGGTGCTGTGCTTCGACCTGAGCTTCCTGCCCCTGGTGGAGAAGATCGCTGGCCAGCTGCCGACCGTGCGCCACTTTGTGCTGATGACGGACCGAGCGCACATGCCGGCCGCCAGCGCCATACCGGATCTGCTGTGTTTCGACGAAGTGGTCGAGGCCGAGGACGGCCGCTACGAGTGGCCCGAGTTCGACGAGAACACCGCATCATCGATCTGCTACACCTCGGGCACGACCGGCCATCCCAAGGGTGCCGTCTACAGCCACCGGTCGACCCTGCTGCACGCCTTCGGCTCGGCCCTGCCCGATGCGATGGACTGCTCGGCCAAGGACGTGATACTGCCGGTGGTGCCGATGTTCCACGTCAACGCCTGGGGCCTGCCCTATAGCGGTGCGCTGGTCGGCGCCAAGCTGGTGTTCCCCGGCCCGCATCTGGATGGCAAGTCGCTGTACGAGCTGTTCGAAGGCGAGCAGGTGACCTTCAGCGCCGGTGTGCCGACGGTCTGGCTGGGGCTGCTGACCTTCATGAAGTCCAATGGCCTGAAATTCAGCAGCTTCAAGCGCACCGTCATCGGTGGTTCGGCCTGCCCGCCGGCGATGATGAAGACCTTGCAGGAGGACTTTGGCGTCGAGGTCATCCACGCCTGGGGCATGACCGAGATGTCACCGCTGGGCACACTGGCCAAGCTCAAGGCCAAGCACCTGGCGTTGAGTGCCGCCGAGCAGACCCAGCTGCTGCAGAAGCAGGGCAAGGTGATCTACGGCGTGGACATGACCGTGATCGACGATGACGGCAAGGAGCTGCCCTGGGATGCACAGAGCTCGGGCAATCTGGTCGTGCGCGGGCCCTGGGTGATCTCACGCTACTTTCAGCGCGATGAGTCGCCGCTGGTCGAGATTCCGGGCAAGCGCGGCTGGTTCCCGACCGGCGACGTGGCCACCATCGATGCCGACGGCTTCATGCAGATCACCGACCGCAGCAAGGACGTGATCAAGTCCGGCGGCGAGTGGATCAGCTCGATTGATCTGGAGAATATCGCCATGGCCCACCCGGCCGTGCACGAGGCGGCCGCCATCGCCGCGCGCCACCCGAAGTGGGACGAGCGGCCGCTGCTGGTGGTGGTCAGGAAGCCCGATGCGCAGGTCACCAGCGAGGAGTTGCTGGCCTTCTTCGACGGTCGCATTGCCAAGTGGCAGATTCCGGACGACGTGGTCTTCGTGAACGAGATTCCTCACACCGCCACCGGCAAGATCCAGAAGCTGAAACTGCGCGATCAGTTCAAGGACCACCGCCTGGCGACGCTGTGAATTTGGGGGGGCTTGTCCCGTGTGCGACAAGGTGCACGGGTAGTCCCTAAACCCAAGGGCCGGACCATCCATTAAGGTCGAGCGGATACCGAACAACATGGAGACAAGCATGATGAAGCTGCGTATTTCGACACTGAGCTTGGGCATTGCCCTGGGCCTGTGCATGGCCTCTCAAGCTCAGGCACAGGCGGCGAAGCCGGCGGCAGCGCCGGCCAAGGCGGCCGCGCCTGCGGTGAACCTGAAGGAGACCGTGAAGATCGCTTGGATCGATCCGCTGTCGGGCCTGATGGCGCCGGTGGGCCAGAACCAGTTGAAGAGCTTCCAGTTCTTCGCCGAGAAGTTCAGCCAGAACAACCCAGCCGGCGTGAAATACGAAGTCATCGGCATCGACAACAAGCTCAGCCCGGCCGAGAGCCTGAATGCGCTGAAGTCGGCCATCGACCAGGGCGTGCGCTATGTCACCCAGGGCAACGGCTCGGGTGCGGCCACGGCCATCATCGACGCCGTCAACAAGCACAACGAGCGCAATCCGGGCAAGGAAGTGATCTACCTGAATCACTCGGCCGTGGATCCCGATCTGACCAACAGCAAGTGCAGCTACTGGCACTTCCGCCTCGACGCCGACACCTCGATGAAGATGGAGGCGCTGACCACCTTCATCAAGGACCAGCCCGAGGTCAAGAAGGTCTTCCTGCTGAACCAGAACTATGCCCACGGCCACCAGGTGGCGCGGTTTGCCAAGGAGCTGCTGGCGCGCAAGCGTCCGGATGTGCAGATCGTCGGCGAGGATCTGCATCCGCTGGCCTCGGTGCGCGACTTCGCCCCCTACGTGGCCAAGATCAAGGCCTCGGGCGCCGATTCGGTGATCACCGGCAACTGGGGTTCGGACCTGTCGCTGCTGATCAAGGCCGCCAACGAGTCGGGCTTGAACGCCAAGTTCTTCACCTACTACACCGGCGTCACCGGCACACCGACGGCGCTGGGCGCCAACGGCGCCGGCCGCGTCTACCAGATCGCCTACAGCCACTACAACATGGGTGGCGAGATGGGCAAGTGGATGACCGAGTTCAAGCAGAAGTTCAACGACGACTTCTACACCGGCAGCGTGATCCATGCCTACACCCTGTTGAACCAGGCCTTCGTCAAGGCCAAGTCCACCGACCCGGTCAAGGTGGCCGCGGCGCTGGAAGGGCTGAAGGCGCAGAGCTTCAACGGTGAGGTCGAGATGCGCAAGACCGACCACCAGCTGCAGCAGCCGCTGTTCCTGACGGTGTGGCAGAAGGCCGATGCCAAGTACCCGTACAACCCCGAGAACACCGGCTACACCCTGGTGCCGGTGAAGACCTTCGAGTCCTATGTCTCGAGCACGCCGACCTCCTGCCAGATGAAGCGTCCCACCTGATGCCTTTGAAGCGCCCGTGAGGGGTGCCCGGGCCCGTCGGAGGCAACTTCGCCGGGCCCGTTTTTTATACGGTGGGGGTAGGAGGGGTAGGATTTGGACCAGATCGTCATCAATGTCTTGAACGGCCTCAGCTCTGGGCTGCTGCTGTTCATGCTCAGCTCGGGCCTGACGCTGATCTTCAGCATGATGGGCGTGCTGAACTTTGCCCATGCGAGCTTCTACATGCTCGGCGCCTATGTGGCCTACGCGCTGGTGGGCATCATGAATTTCTGGCTGGCGCTGCTGCTGGCGCCGCTCCTTGTGGGCCTGCTGGGCGCCGGCTTCGAGCGCCTGGCCCTGCGCCGGGTGCACAAGTTCGGCCATGTGCCCGAGCTCTTGATCACCTTCGGCCTGACCTATGTGATCCTGGAGCTGGTGCAGCTGATCTGGGGGCGCTCGTCGCTGACCTTTCCACCGCCGCCGGCCCTGCAGGGCTCGGCCTTCACCATCATCCAGTCCTCGGCCGATGGCCTGCGCCTGATGCTCGGAGCCGCCCCGGCCGAGGTCTGCCGCCCGGTCGACTCGGCGATCCAGGTCGTCTGCTCCACCTTCCCGGCCACACGCGCCTTCATGATGCTGGTGGCCCTGCTGATGCTGGTGGCGCTGTGGCTGCTGCTGACGCGCACCCGCATCGGCCTGGTGATACAGGCGGCCCTGACCCATCCGGAGATGACCGAGGCGCTGGGACACAACGTGCCACGGGTGCTGATGCTGGTGTTCGGCAGCGGCTGCGCCCTGGCCGCGCTGGCCGGCGTTATCGGCGGCATCACCTTCGTCACCGAGCCCTCGATGGCGGTGCTGGTCGGCCCCATCATCTTCGTCGTCGTGGTGGTCGGCGGCATGGGCTCGCTGTCGGGCGCCTTCGTCGGCTCCATCCTGATCGGCCTGCTGCAGACCCTGCCGCTGACGGTCGATGGCTCGCTGGCGACCTTGGCGCGTTCGCTGGGTTGGATGGTGACGCAGGATACGCCGGGCTATCCGGTCCTCAAACTGACCCTAGCCCAGGTGGCGCCCATCCTGCCCTATCTGCTGCTGGTCTTGATACTGATCTTCAGGCCCAAGGGCCTGCTGGGCACGCGGGATGATTGAGATGAGCACCAAGCATGCTGGCCGGGCCAGCTTCCACTTCAAACCCTATAACGTCGGCCGCTGGATCATCTGGGGCCTGTTCGCTGCGGTCCTGATCGTGGCGCCGCTGCTGTGGACCAGCAGCCTGGCGCAGACCCTGCTGAGCCAGATCGGCATTGGCATCATCGCCTGCCTGGCCTACAACGTTTTGCTGGGGCAGGGCGGCATGCTCAGCTTCGGCCATGCCGTCTACAGCGGTCTCGGCTCCTACCTGGCCATCCATACGCTGAATATGGTCGGTGCCGGCACGCTCAACCTGCCGGTCAGCCTGGTGCCCATCGTCGGCGGCTTTGGTGGACTGCTGTTCGCGGCGCTGTTCGGTTATGTCAGCACCAAGAAGTCGGGCACGCCTTTCGCGATGATCACCCTGGGCCTGGGCGAGCTGATCTGGTCGATGTCGCTGATGCTGCCCGAGTTCTTCGGCGGCGAAGGGGGCATTTCCAGCAACCGGGTCATCGGCAAGCCCTTCCTGGGCATCACCTTCGGCCCGCAGATCCAGCTCTACTACCTGATTGCCGTCTACTGCTTCGTTTGCACCGCCCTGCTGTTTGCGCTGACGCGCACGCCGCTGGGCCGCATGCTCAATGCGGTGCGTGACAACCCCGAGCGGGTCGAGTTCGTCGGCTACGACACGCAGTGGGTGCGCTTCATGGCCTTCCTGATCTCGGGCTTTTTCGCCGGCATTGCCGGTGGTCTGGCGGCGCTGAACTTCGAGATCGTTACCGCCGAGGTGGTGGGCGCGTTGCGCTCGGGCGGCTATCTGCTTTTCACCTTCCTGGGCGGCGCGACCTTCTTCTTCGGTCCCATCATTGGCGGCGTGCTGATGGTGCTGGCCGGTGTGCTGCTGTCGGAGCTGACCAAGGCCTGGCTGCTCTATCTCGGACTGATCTTCCTGTTCATGGTGATGTATGCGCCGGGCGGCTTCTCCAGCCTGATCATGATGAATCTGCGCGTCGCCGCCTACGGGAAGCTGCGCCAGCTCTGGACCGGCTATCTGGCCCTGGCCGGCACGGCCATGACCATTCTGGTCGGCGCCGCGGCGATGATAGAGATGATGTACCACCTGCAGCTCAACGAGGCCCTGGGTCCGCAGCTGACCTTCCTCGGCGCCAGTCTTAATAGCAAGGGCCTGGACAGCTGGTTCGGTGCGGGTTTCGTGCTGGTCATCGGCCTGCTGCTGTTCGAGCTGAGCCGGCGCGTGTTCAAGCAGCAATGGGATCTTGTGCAGGAAGAGATCGAGAAAGACATCAAGCGCAGGGAGTCGCTATGAGCAGCAACACTGCGTTCGCTCTGGAACTGAAAGACCTGCGCAAGCAGTTCGGCAAGACCGAGATCATCCGCGGCGCCAGCCTCGCTGTTAATGCCGGTGAACGAGTGGCCATCATCGGACCCAACGGGGCGGGCAAATCGACGCTGTTCAATCTGATCAGCGGCCGCTTCGCACCCACCAGCGGCGAGGTACTGCTGCATGGTCAGCGCATCGATGGCCACAAGCCCTATGAGATCAACCGCCGCGGCCTGAGCCGCAGCTTCCAGGTCTCGAATCTGTTCACGCGGCTGTCGGTGTTCGAGAACATCCGCTGCGCGGTGCTGTGGTCCATGGGCTACCGCTATGCCTTCTGGAAGTTTTTGGCCGATCTGGATGATGCCAATGACCGTGCCGACGCGGTGCTGGAGATGATCAAGCTCGACAAGAAACGAGACGTGCTGGCCATCAACCTGACCTATGCCGAGCAGCGGGCGCTGGAGATCGGCATCACGATTGCCGGCGGCTCCAGCGTGATCCTGCTCGACGAACCGACCGCCGGCATGAGCCAGAGCGAGACGCGGCGTTTTGTGCAGCTGATACGCGATGTGACCGTCGGCAAGACTCTGCTGACCGTGGAGCATGACATGGGCGTGGTGTTCGGCCTTGCAGACAAGATTGCGGTGCTGGTCTATGGCGAGGTGATCGCCTTTGACGAACCGGAGGCGGTGCGTGCCAATGCCCGCGTGCAGGAGGCCTATCTCGGCTCGGTGGTCGCCGACGCGCAGGGAGCAGCGGCATGAGCACAAGAACGCTGAAGCTGGAAAACCTGCATGCCTTCTATGGCAAGAGCCATGTGCTGCATGGCGTCAGCCTCGAGGTGCGGCCGGGCGAGATCGTCAGCCTGCTGGGCCGCAATGGCTCGGGCCGCTCGACCACCGTCAAGACCATCATGGGCCAGGTCGATGGCCAGGGTGCGGTGACTTGGGGCGAGGAATCGATACTGGGCCGCAAGGCCTACCAGATCGCCCAACTGGGCCTGGGCTATGTGCCCGAGAACCGCGACATCTTCCCCAAGTTGACGGTGCACCAGAACCTGATGCTGGGGCAGAAGTCGGGGGCGAAGAATCCCAGGTGGGGCTTCGAGGACATGTACAAGATGTTCCCGCGCTTGAGGGAGCGCCAGCACACCGAGGCCGGCGTGCTGTCGGGTGGGGAGCAGCAGATGCTGACCTTGTGCCGCACGCTGATGGGTGACCCGGACCTGATCATGATCGATGAGCCCACGGAGGGTCTGGCGCCGAAGATCGTCGAACTGGTGGCCGAGTATCTGAAGGAGCTTCAGCGTCGCGGCATCTCGGTGTTGCTGGTCGAGCAGAAGCTGGCGATTGCGCTGGAGATTTCGGAGCGCTGCTATGTGATGGGCCACGGCCGCATCGTCTTCGAAGGCACGCCGGCCGAGCTGCGCGCCAATGCCTATATCCGCAAGGAGTGGCTGGAGGTCTGACGGCGCACCCGGATTGGCGTCCGGGCTACGAACATCTCATGTAGCCCGGATGCAGTCCGGGGCCAACGTTGCTGACTCGGGCTGCGGTCAATGCTTGGCCAAGCCGGTCAGTGCGCGCACCTGCTCGGCGATGCGGGGGGGAATGGCTTCGCGGCCGTCCAGCATGGCCGTTATCAGTGCCGCATTGGCCGCCGCCTCGACGGCGTCGGACAGCGGCCAGTCGATATTGGTCGTGTCGGCGGCGTGCAACTCGCTGGCCTGGCCGTCGGCAAAGCCGATCAGATGGGCCGGCCGGCGCAGATGGGCATAGGCCTCGCCCTCGCTGGCGCGCATCAACAGGGCCCTGCCGCCGTTGGCGGTGAGGCCGGGCAGGGCCTGGCCCATGCTGTCCAGGTACTCTGGATGTGTGACCGCCACCACGCGCACGCTGCGGCCGGGGGCGGCGTCGAGCAGCTTGGCAACACTGTGACCGCTGTTGCGCACCCCCAGGCGGGGGCGCAGGGCCATCAGCCGGTCCAGTCCCGGATTCAGGGCGGCCAGCGGCAGGCAGGCCAGGTGCCGCGCGGCCAGCTGTCCGGCGGCCTCGGCGGTCGACCCGGCCGGCGGCACGCCCAGGGCGGCCAGCAGCGCGAACGGGCTCTCGCGGCTGTCGAAGTCATGCCGGCCATGGATCAGCACCGGCACGCCGGCACGGGCCAGCAGCAGGGCCACCAGGGGCATCAGATTGGCCTGCTTGCGGGCGCCGTTGAAGGTGGGCAGCAGCACGCAGCGCGGACCGGCGGGAACCTCCACCACGGCGGCGCGCGCCTGCATGGCCCGCACAAAGCCGGCTACCTCGGCCGCGCTCTCGCCCTTGATGCGCAGGCTCAGCAGGATGGCGCCCAGCTCCATATCGGGCACCTGACCGTCGAGGATGGCGCCGAACAGCGCCTCGGCCTGCGGCCCGTCCATATCGCGTGCACCCTTGCTGCCGCGGCCGATTTCTTTGATGAGGGGGGCAAACTGCATGGGCCGAGTTTAGGGCGGCGGCCGCCCCATCTCTCACGCTTCCAGGTGCTGTTCCCGAATGGCCAGGATCTCGGCCGTCCGGAGTTCGAAGTGCTGCACCACCTCGGGGTCGAAATGGCTGCCTGCCTGTTCGCGAATGAAGGCCAGCGCCTCGTCCAGCGGCCAGGCCTTCTTGTAGGGCCGCGGCGAGGTCAGCGCATCGAACACATCGGCCACGGCGACGATGCGTCCGGCCTGGGCGATGTCCTTGCCGCTCAGTCCTACCGGGTAGCCGCTGCCGTCCCATTTCTCGTGGTGGGTCAGGGCAATCTGGGCGGCCAGGCGCAGCAGGTCGGAGTCGCCGCCATCGAGGATGTCGGCACCGATGCTGGCGTGGGTCTTCATGATGTCCCACTCGGCCGCGTCGAGCTTGCCCGGCTTGAGCAGGATGGCGTCCGGAATGCCTATCTTGCCGACGTCGTGCATAGGGCTGGCATGCAGCATCAGCTCGCAATCCGGCTCGCTCCAGCCCAGGCTGCGGGCCAGCAGGGCCGCGTACTGGCTCATGCGCACGATGTGCATGCCGGTCTCGTTGTCGCGGTACTCGGCCGCGCGGCCCAGGCGGTGCACGACCTGCAGCCGGGTCTGGTTCAGCGCCTCGGTGCGTAGCCGCACCATCTCTTCCAGCACCGCTTTCTGGTCGTGCATCATGCGGTGCGCGAGTTGGGCGTCGAGCAGATTGGTCACCCGCATCAGCAGCTCGACGCGGTCGAAGGGCTTGCCGATGAAGTCCCTCGCGCCGGACATCAGCGACTTCATCAAGTGGTCCCGCCCGTGCTGAGCGGTGAGGATGACGATCGGCGGCAGCAGTGGGTCCTTCAGCGCCTGCAATTGCTTCATCACCTCGAAGCCGTCGATGTGCGGCATATTGATGTCCAGCAGTATCAGGTCGGGCCTGGCCTCCTGGTAGCGGGGCAGGACCTCGCGCGAGTCCTGAATCGACACCAGTTGGCGATAGCCCTGCACCCGCAGCAGCTTGTCCAGCAGCTTCAGATTGGCGGGCTCGTCGTCCACCAAGAAAATCCTTGCATGTTCAAGTCTGAGTTCGGTCATGGGGCGTCTCCACGTCGGGCTGCAGGCAATGCCTGACGGTGTCCAGAAACTGCCGGGCATCCAGCGGCTTGGTCAGATAGGCGGCGAAGCCGGCGGCCTCGCCGCGCGCGATGTCGCGGGGCATTGCATTGGCCGTGACGGCGATCACCGGCACACTCGCCAGGCCCTGATGGGCCTTCAACAGGGCCAGCACCTGGTAGCCGTCCAGGCCGGGCATATTGATGTCCAGCACGACCAGGTCGGGGCGGCGCGCCAGTGCCAGCTCGATGCCCGCCTCGGGGCCGGTGGCCGTCAGCAGTTCGATATCGGGGCGCAGACCGAAGAACTGTGCCATCAGCTTCAGGTTGACCGGGTTGTCGTCTATGCACAGCACGAGGGAGGCCCGCCCCCCGGGACGGTCGGGCTCAGCCGGGCCCGGCGCCGGCCCTGCGGCAGTGTCCAAGGCCCTGATCTCGGCGCCCGGCAGCTCGATCCAGAAGCTGGAGCCGATTCCCGGCCGGCTGTCCACGCCCACCGTGCCTCCCATCATCAACATCAGCCTGCGGGTGATGGTCAGACCGATGCCGGTGCCCTCGATCTCTCCGTGAGCGGCGTCCAGGCGGTTGAAGGGCTGGAACAGCTCGGCAATGCGCTCCGGCGCGATGCCCGCGCCGGTGTCGGTGACGGTGATGCGCATCCGCGACTCTGCCAGGGCTTGCACCGTCAGCGTGATGTCGCCGCCCTCGCGGTTGTACTTGACGGCGTTGGACAACAGGTTCAGCAGCACCTGCTTGAGCCGCACGCGGTCGGCATGAACCAGCGTGTGCTCCGGCACAGGCAGGTGCATGCGGATCTGGCGCTGTGCCGCCAGCGGCTGCAGCAGCTGGCGGCAGTCATCGATCAGCAGGCCAAGATCCACCGCCTCTAGCGACAGGTTGGCGTGTCCGGCCTCGATCTTGGCCAGGTCCAGGACCTCGTTGATCAATTCGAGCAGATGGCGGCCGGCCTTCAGGATCTCCTGCACATTGTCCTGCTGGTCGGCATTGAGCCCGGCGTCGAACTCGAGCATCTGGGCAAAGCCGATGATGGCGTTCATCGGCGTGCGCAGCTCGTGGCTCATGCTCGACAGGAAGTCCGACTTGGCCGCGTTGGCCCGCTCGGCCTCCTCCTTGGCCTGGGCCAGCTCATTGCGTCGCGCCAGCTCGGCGCTGAAGTCGCTGAAGATGTTGAAGCCGTACTGGACGTTGCCGGCCTCGTCCTGGATGAAGCCGATATTGTTGTTGGCGATGAAGCGGCTGCCATCCTTGCGGCGCAGTGTCAGCTGGCCGGTCCAGCGCCGGTCTTCGAGCATGGCCTTGCGGAGTTCTTCGGGCAGGGTCGTCATGCTCTCCGGCGCCACCGTCAGGGAGAAGTGCCTGCCCCGGATCTCTTCATCGCTATATCCCAGCTCGAGCGCATGGGCGCGGTTCTGGTACAGCGCCTTGCCGTCGCCATCCAGGATGCTGATCAGCTGACCGCTGGCGTCGAACACGCGACGGAACAGTGCCAGCCTCGATTCGGCCGCCTTGCGCTCGGTGATGTCGGCGATGAAGGCTGTGAAGCGGTGCTTGCGACCCGACTTCAGAGGCGTGATCGCCACCTCGGCCGGGAATTCCTCGCCATTGCGGCGCAGTGCGGTGGTCTCTATGCGGCGGTTCATGCGCCCCTCATCGCCGTGGGCCAGGAATTGCGCCAGCGCTTCTCGGTAGCTCGCACGGTGGCGCTGCGGAATCAGCACCGCCTCGAAGGCCTGGCCCAGGGACTCCTGGGGGCTGCGATCGAACACCGTCTGGGCCTTGAGGTTCCAGTCGGTGATCAGGCCTCTATCGTCGATGCCGACCACGGCGTCCTGCGAGGCATCGAGCATTGCCCGCATCTCCAGCTGGGTTTCAAGCAGGGTGCGCATGGCCTGATGCGCATTGCGGCCGACGACGATCATCAGCGCCATGCCGCCCAGCAACACCATGGCCAGCATGCGCTGCACCGTGTCGCCGTTGAAGGCCATGGCCAGAGCCACCGGCAGCAGCGTGGCCAGCAGGAAGGCCTGCATGGCCTCGCGCTGCTCGGCCACCGAGGTCATGGCGACGGCGCAGACGCACAGCAGCAGGCTGGCCAGCAGGGCCAGTTCGGCACTCTGCACATGGCCCACCAGCAGAACCGGGCCCAGGGCCCAGGCCGCCCCGGCCAGCAGGGCCTGGGCGATGAAGATGCGCTGCCAACGCAGCAGCAATGCGGGCGTCAGGTCCTGGGCCGCAGGCGCGGCGCGCCGGAACGCGCGCGACTCCACCCAACCCAGGGCGGTGCAGAGCAGGACGGCCACGGCCCAGGGCCACATCAGACGGGACGGAAATATGCCAGTCTTCAGCACCGTGGCCACCACCAATGCCATGGCCGCCGCGGTCATCAACAGATTCAGCCGTTTTCGCTCGTAGGCCGCCAGCAACAGACGGGCTTCAATGCTGTGCGCGTTGTGGGGACTGTTGGGCATGGCGTGGGGACCGGCAGGCGTCATGCGGCCGCGCAACTGGCGATGGCGCGCTTCGGTTTGCTCACGTGGCTCCTGATGTGGTCATTCAGATAGATATATCGGTGCCGGTCTTCGACTCTTGAGACGAATATTCGTTTTTATCGAATTTGACACAAATCCCGGCCGGAACAGGCCTGCGAGAATGCGGCACTGCCTCTCACTGGAACCTCCATGACCGAACTGATGTACTCAAGTGCCGTCCCCGTCTTCAAGCAGATGCTGGGCGGCCTGGACGATGTGCTGAACAAGGCCGAGGCCCATGCCGCGGCGCGCAACATCGAGCCCGCGGCGCTGCTGCAGGCGCGGCTGTATCCCGATATGTTCACCCTGCTGCGCCAGGTGCAGGTGGCCTGCGACTTTGCCGCCAGCGTCAGCGCGCGCCTGGCCGGCGTCGAGGTGCCGGTGTTCGAGGCCAGCGAGCAGGGCTTTGCGGACCTGCATGGGCGCATTGCCAGGACCCAGGCTTTTCTCGCTGCACTGAAGCCCGCGCAGTTTGCCGATGCCGCCGGGCGCGAGATCATTACCCGCCCCGGCACGCCCAAGGAGCGCCGTTTCAGCGGCCAGGACTATTTGCTGCACTACGGCCTGCCGCAGTTCTTCTTCCACGTCACCACGGCCTACGGCATCCTGCGCCACAGCGGCGTCGAGGTGGGCAAGAAGGACTATATGGGCGCCTATTGACGTAGATTTTTATCATTTGTTGGCCGGGTGTCAGCACGGCCCGCTACGATCCTCAGCCCAGGTAGTGTTGGAGGGCGTTGCAACGCCGAGCCGGATGATGTCGCAGTTACGCCATTGCCAGACCTTGTTGGAACAGGCCGATCAGAGTTTTGAGCTGGCCCGTTTCGACGAGGCATTGCGCGCCGCCGATGCGGTGCTGCGGGTGCTGGATGAAGCGATCGAATGTCCGACGGAGGACTTGTTGTTCCGAGCGCTGATGCTGCGCGTGCGCTGCCGGCTCAAGTTCGAGCGTTTCGATGCCGTGCTGGTGGACAGCGAGCGCCTGTTGGGCCTGGTGGCGCTGGATCGTTCATCGCTGCGACGTGCCGAGCTGCTGATCAATATGTCTTTCGCGCACAGCCAACTGTCCATGCACGAACTGGCGTTGCGCGCGGCGCGCGTGGCCTGGCAGGACGCGCTGGCGCTGAAGAACATCCCGCTGGCCTCACGCGCCATCGAGCGCCTGGCCATGTGCCACCTGGCGCTGGGCGACGCGATCGAGGCCGAGCGCTTCATGCAGGAGGCGCTGGGGCTGATCGAGCAGCAGGGCTCGACCTACGAGCGGGTGCAGCGCTACTCGAATGCCATGCACATGGTCTGCGGCTTGCATGATGGCTATCTGGCCCAGGGCAATCCCGGCATGGCGCAGGGCCTGCTGGCCCGCGCCAGTCGCGTGGTGGCGCAGGGCTCGGCCGCGGCTCAGGCCATCGACAGCGACTACCTGCGCAGCATGTGGGAGGCCAATGTGGCGCGCTGGCTGCGACGCCGCGGCGAGCTCGATCGAGCCGAGGCTGCGCTGCGGCAGCTGGGCGCCTTGGCCGAGGCCCAGGGCTGGCTGGCGATACGTCGGTCGACACAGTTGGAAATGGCCCTGATTGCCGAAGGTGCCGGCCGGCCCGGCCCCGCGCTTGAGTTGCTGCAGGCCCTGTTCGAGCCGGTGGCGCTGCGTGTGCGTGACAGCGTGGCCCTGCCGGCCCTGGAGGCCCAGGTGCGGTTGTACGCGACCGTCGGTGACAGCGCCGCCGTGACGCGGGCGCTGGCTCATCTGGCCACCCGTCGCAGCGTCCGGGCCGAGGCAGTGCGACAGGCCCGCGAGCAGTTGCCCGATGCCGGCGTGCGCATCATGGACACCCTGACGTAGCAGTCAGGGAAGCCTCGGGGCATGGTTTGAACCACAGCTTCGGTTGACTTGCGTCGCGATCTTGGGCCTCATTGGGGCAAGCAAAGCTTGGGGAGGGCCATGAAGACGCTGCACTACACGCCGAGGTCCATCTATGTGACGCTGTCGGTGATCATGATTGCGCTGGTGGTGCTGCTCTATATGGCCCTGGCCAGCTACCAGTTGCGTGCCGGCAAGCAGCGCATGATGCGGGTCGCCGCCGACACTTTCGAGCGGGTCGGGCGCGAGGCCGCCGCCGCCATCGAGGGCGAGTTGCGTCCGGCGCGCACCACCGCCTCGCTGCTGGCCGATACGGCCTTGCTGACCGCACCCGACCAGTCCACCCGCCTGGCCCAGCTGCCTCTTCTGGCCGGCGCGTTGCGCGCCAACCCGTCGCTGTCTGCCGTCTATGGGGGCAGCGAGAACGGCTCCTTCGTGTTGCTGCGCCGGCTGGACAGCCCGGCACTGCGCGAGCTGATGAAGTCGCCCGACCGTGCCGCCTTTGTGCTGCAGTCGGTCAACCGCGACCGACCGGCGGTCCAGGGTCGACATGATTTCCTCGATGCCGAGCTGCGCCTGCTGGAGGCACGCGAGCGCCCCGACTATGTGTTTGAACCGCGCGGCCGGCCCTGGTTCAAACAGGCCCAGGCGGCTGAACCCGATGGCTCCGTGGTGCAGACCGCGCCCTATCTCTTCTACACCACCCGCGAGGTCGGCCTGACCCTGGCCAGGGCCCGCGGTGCGGCGGTGGCTGGCGTTGATGTGAGCCTGCACGCGCTGTCCGCGATGCTGGCGCGTCAGCGCATCACGCCCTCGGCCGAACTGATGATTGTCGACGCTCGTGGCGCCGTGCTGGCCTATCCGCGTAGCCTGCCGGCCAGCACCTCTGCGCAGGTCGGAGAGTCGCGTCTGGTCACCGTCGAAGAGCTGAATGTGCCGGTGCTCAGCGCCCTTTGGCAGCGCGCCCGCAGCGGCCAGGCCATCGCCGCCGATGATCCTGTGCTCGACGTGGCCGACCGCGACTGGGTGGTGCGCCTGGAGCCCCTGGTCACGGCGGGCGGGCCGCCGCTGACGCTGGCCATCGCCGCGCCGCGCGACGAGTTGCTTGCTGATGCCATTCGCAACCGGAATCTGTCGGTGCTGATCACCGCCGGCATGGTACTGCTGATGCTGCCGCTGGTGCACTGGGCGGCCAATCTGGTGTCCAGGCCGCTGGAGCAACTGGCCCATGAGGCCGAGACGATACGGCGCTTTGACTTCGGCGGCCCCGACCCTGCGCGCAGCCGCATCCGCGAGGTCGACCGCCTGGCCCTGGCCATGACCGGCATGAAGCACACGCTGAGCCGCTTCATGGAGATATCCAGCGCGCTGTCGGCCGAGCGCCAGTTCGACACCCTCCTGCAGCGCATCCTGACCGAGACCATCTCGGTGGCTGGCGCCACCGGCGGGGCGCTGCATCTGCTCAGCGGCGACGGCAAGCGCCTGGAGCCCATGGGCGTGCGCCTGCATGGCGCCCAGGGCGAACCCGCCGCGCTGATCCAGTGGCCGCTGGACGATGCCGACAGTCCTTCGGCGGCGGTGCAGGCGGTGCGCCAGGACCGCATGATCAGCCTGGATCTGCACTGGGAAGACCCGGCCCAGCTGGCCCATTACAGCGCCGTCTTTATGGGCCTCAACACCACCCGCTTCAGGCTCGTGGCGCTGCCGCTGAAGAACCGGCAGAACGAGGTGGTTGGCACCTTGTCGCTGAGTTTCGTTCCCGATGCTGTTGATCATCCGCAAGACCTGTCCCCCTCGCGCAAGGCCTTCATCGAAGCCCTGGCCGGGCCGGCGGCGGTGGCCATCGACAACCAGCTGCTGCTGCGCGCACGCAAGGAGCTGCTGGAGAGCTTCATCCAGCTGGTGGCAGGCGCCATCGACGCCAAGAGCCCTTACACTGGTGCCCACTGCCAGCGCGTGCCCGAACTGACCCGGCTGCTGGCCCGAGCTGCCTGCGATGTCCGCAGCGGCCCATTCGCTGACTTCAATCTGGACGACGATGGCTGGGAGGCGCTGCACATCGCCGCTTGGCTGCATGACTGCGGCAAGGTCACCACGCCCGAGTTCGTGGTCGACAAGGCGACCAAGCTGGAGACCATCTATGACCGCATCCACGAGGTGCGCATGCGCTTTGAGCTGCTCAAGCGCGAGGCCCTGCTGGAGCGCTACGAGGCCCTGCTGACAACCCAGCAGCTGGAGCAGGTCAGGCAAGAGCTGGCCCCGCTGCTGGCACGGCTGGACGAGGAGTTTGCTTTCGTCGCGGCCTGCAACGAGGGCGGCGAGACGATGACCGAAGCCCAGCTGGCGCGGTTGCGCGAGATTGGCGCGCGTACCTGGACGCGTACCTTGGACGACCGCCTGGGCCTGTCCAGCGACGAACGCAAGCGCAAGGCCGGCAGGCCCGCCGCGGCGCTGCCGGTGCAGGAGGCGCTGCTGGCCGACAAGCCCGAGCATGTGCTGCCGCGGCCGGAGCGCGAGCGGCCGACCGAAAGCAATCCGCTGGGCTTCAAGCTGCAGGTGCCTGAGCACCTATACAACCGCGGCGAGCTCTACAACCTCAGCGTCACCCGCGGCACCCTGACCGAGGAGGAGCGCTACAAGATCAATGACCATATCGTGCAGACGATCAAGATGCTCAACGAGCTGCCGCTGCCGCGCCACCTGAAGAGCGTGCCCGAGATTGCCGGCGGCCACCACGAGAAGATGGATGGCAGCGGCTACCCGCGCGGGCTGACCCGCGAGCAGATGAGCGTGCCGGCCCGGATGATGGCGGTGGCCGATGTGTTCGAGGCGCTGACCGCGGACGACCGGCCCTACAAGAAAGGCAAGTCGCTGGCCGAGGCGCTCGAGATCATGGCCGGGATGCGGCGCGAGCAGCACCTCGATGGCGAGCTGTTCGAGCTGTTCCTGCGCTCCGGCGTCTGCATGGACTACGCGCGGCGCTTCCTGCACCCGGAGCAGATCGATGTCGGCGAGCTGGAGATCTACCTGGCCTGAGCTCAGCGCTCCTGGCGCACCACGGGCACCTTCAGCGGGGGCGCCTTCAGCAGCACCGCGCCGCTGCCGTCCAGCAGGCGCAGCTCGATCTCGTAGTCACCGCGGGGCAGGTCGAGCATGGCCTCTGTGCGGCCGTCGGCCAGCAGTACGCGCTGTGAAGGTGCGCCGCCGCGGCCGCTGACGATCAGCTCGAAATGGCCGGTCTCGGCGATGCTCTGGCCCGCGGGCGCCACGCCGAAACCGATCACGCCCAAGCTCAGCACAAAGGGGCTGGCGACCGGCTCTTCGTCGCGCAGATTCTTCACATAGACCTGCCTGGCCTTGCCCGGCGGCGTGCTCAGGTGGTCCTGATACCAGAGAGCGCAGCTGGCCTCGAAGTCCTTGGCGTCAACGGTGGGCGTGGTGGCGTCGCGGCGCCCGAGCACGCGCACGGTGATCTCGGGGCTGAAGACGAAATAGGGCCGGTGCTCATGGTCGGCGAACAGCAGGCGCAGCGTGTGTTCGCCCGGTGGCAGGTCGAGCTCGGTGCCGGTCTGGCCCTTGCCGAAGTGCTTGTGCGTGGACGAGAACGGAATCTGCTCGCGCGGGTCCTTGGGCAGAGGGGTGTCGATCAGCAGGTGGTGGTGGCCGGCCTTGTCGTGCTTCGTTCCGGCCGGTATCACCCCCATGCCGCGGATGCCGAACTCGACCCAGAACGGCGCCCGCAGCTGGTAGCCATTGCGCAGATTCGAGATGCGCACCCTCACCGGTTCGCGCAGGTCGGCGCCGGTGCGCTGCTGGGTCTGGGCCACCCAGCAGCGGCGCTCCAGTGGGTCGCGGGGCAGCGGTTCGGCGCCGGCGGTGAAAGCGAGCAGCAGGACAGCGATGCCGGTGCTCAGCGAAGGACCTGTCGGCTTGGGCATGCTGCGAACTCCTTGCGGTCGTCTTAGCGGTCGCCAATCTTGCGCCTGAACTCGCCCAGCATGCGCTGGTAGCTTCCGTTCTGTCGCAGCTCGGCCAGGCCCTGGCCGAACAGCTCGGTCATGCGCGGACCGTCCGGGTGCTGCTTGGAGAAGGCGATCCAGAAGCCATCCATCGAGATCATGCCCACACGCTTGGCCTTGCCGGCGAACTCCGGGCTGCCATTGATGCGCCAGTAGCCGGGCGAGCGGTTGAGCAGGATGTAGTCCACCCGGCCGGACAGCAGCATCTTCAGCAGGTACTGGTCCGAGGTGGCGCTGTATTTCTTGATCGCCGTGTCCTGCATGAACTCGGTCGGATAGGTGTAGCCATTCGTGTAGCCGACGCTGTGGCCGCGCAGATCGGCCAGGCCGAGCTTGTCGCCGGCAGCGTCGGCGCGGGCAAAGATCGACAGCTCCTCCTCGAACATCGGCGGCTGGTGCCACAGATAGCGCAGCCTGTTGTCCTCGGTGATGGTGGCATTGAAGCAGCCCAGCAGGCGGCCATTGCCGGCATACAGCATGCATCGCGCAAAGGGCAGGGCGATGAACTCGGCCCTGATGCCCTTGGCCGCAAAGCTGGCGCGCACCAGATCGACCGCGAAGCCCTGCACCTGGCCGTTGCCGGTGGCCCCCGTGTCGGGGCTGGAGGAGTAGGGCGCCCAGTCGTTCTCGGCTCCGATCAGCACCGTGGGCTGAGCATGGTTGGCCTGCGAGAACAGGACGCCGATGGTCATCAGTATCAAGCGGGGGCTAAGCGTCATCGGAACAAGGGATTCATGCGATATAACCGGCTCCCTGCTGGCTGGCCTGGCGCCGGTTGGCGTCTCTTGGCCGGCTTCACTATAGCCGCTTGAGTCGGGTGCAAGAAGTGCTCGGGCGGCCGCGAGACCCTGCAAATTGGGGGCAACCTAGAATCGCCGGCATGCCTCTTCCGGATCGATTGTTCCCGCCAGCCTCCCTGACCCGCCGCCAAAGTCTGCTGCTGCTGGCCCTTGCCGTCAGCGGCTGCAGCAGCACCGCGCCTCCGGCTCCGCCGCCACCCGTCGACGTCCCGGTCGTTGCGCCCAAGCCTGCGCCCAAGCCACCGCGTATCGGCCTGGCCCTGGGCGGGGGCGCGGCGCGCGGGTTTGCCCATATCGGCGTGATCCAGGTGCTGGAGGAGAACGGCATCAAGCCCGATCTGGTCATTGGCACCTCGGCGGGCAGCCTGGTGGCGGCACTCTATGCCGCCGGCAAGACCGGCACCGAGTTGGCCGCGGTGGCCTCGGGCATGGACGAGGGGGCGCTGACCGATTGGTCGTTTCCTGGGCGCGGCCTGATACGCGGTGAGGCCCTGGCCCGCTATGTGCGCGAGAAGACCGGTGGCCTGCTGATCGAGCAGATGCGTATGCCGCTGGGAATCGTGGCCACCAATCTGTCGTCCGGGGAGGGCATCCTGTTCCGCAGCGGTGACACCGGCATGGCGGTGCGCGCGTCCAGCGCGGTGCCGGCGGTGTTCCAGCCGGTGAAGATTGGCAATCAGGAGTTTGTCGACGGCGGCTTGGTGGCGCCGGTGCCGGTGCGCTATGCCCGGCAGATGGGGGCGGAGCTGGTGATCGCGGTAGACATCTCATCTCCGCCCGACGCCATCGCGCCACAGGACGCGATGCGCATGCTGATGCAGACTTTCAGCATCATGGGCCGCAGCATCAACACCTCGGAGCTGCGTGAGGCCGATGTGGTGCTGCGCCCGAAGCTGAGCGATGTCGGCAGCTCGGACTTCGGTGGTCGCCAACGCGCCATCAAGGCCGGCCGCGAGATCGCCAAGGCGCTGTTGCCGGTGATCAGGGCGGCGATTGCGGCCAAGACGCGCTGAGTCCGGACGTAAAAAAGCCCGATGCTAGCACCGGGCTTTTTGATCAGGCTGAAAGCAGCTTAGGCGGAACGCTTGGCGGCCTTGGTGGCTTGACCTGCGGCCTTGACGGCTTGGGTGTTCATCGCCTGGAAGTTGGCTTCGGCGACGTCAGCGGCTTGCTTGGCGGCCTTTTGCACCGACTCGAAAGCGTTGTTGGCTGCCGAGACGGCCGACTTCACCAGAGCGACGGCGTTTTCCGAACCGGCGGGCGCGTTCTTCACGGCGGTGTCGACCAGGCCCATGAACTTTTGCTGGCCTTCGGCGATTTGCGCCTCGACAGCCTTGCCCACTTCGGCGTTGGTGCCGGCAGCGATGTCATACAGATGACGGCTGTAGGCGGCGGCCTTTTCGGCGGCCGGTTGCAGCAGCGCGGTTTGCAGAGCCATCAGCTCTTGAGCGTCCTTGACCGACAGGGCGGCCTTGGCGGTTTCAGCGGCTTCGCCGAACGAGGTCTTGGCGACCTGCATGTTCAGCTCGACGAGCTTCTCGATACCTTCAAAAGCCTTGTTGGTCAGACCAAACAGGGTTTCAACGTTTGCCTTGTGGGCGGCCAGAATTTGTTCAGCAGTCAGCATGGTGCATCTCCAAGAGTAAAGTCATTGATCAGCGAAAATGTTGCACTGCAACATGGGCGCAATTCTACTGGGGTTTGCCAGGACTGCAAGCACTTTTTGCTGCAGTGCAGCAATCTAGGGGTGGGGCCTAGATCCCGGCGCAGGATCGCCTGTGCGCATGACGCGCCAATGACAGTCCGCGGCCGGCGCCAGCGGGCAGAATGAGCCTCCCCATGCAGGCCTTCCACTCCGACAACTTCAGCTTGACCTTGCCGCCGGGCCATACCTTCCCGGCCAGCAAGTACCGCATGCTGCGCGATCAGCTGCCCGGGGTGGCCGGGCCCTGGCGGGTGCAGGAGGCGCAGGCCGCGACCGATGGCGAACTGGCCCTGGCCCATACGCCAGACTATGTAGAGGCTGTCTTGCTGGGGCATCTGGCCGCCGCTCAGCAGCGCGAGATCGGCTTTCCCTGGTCGCCCATGATGGCCGAGCGCTCACGCCGATCGGTGGGTGCCACGATCGCCGCCGCCCGAGCCGCGCTGGCCGAGGGTGTGGCCGCCAACCTGGCCGGCGGCACCCACCATGCCTATGCCGACCGCGGCTCGGGCTATTGCGTCTTCAATGATGTGGCCGTGACCGCCAGGCTGATGCAGGCGGAATGGCACCGTAGCCATCGGCAGCTGCTGCGCGTGCTGGTGATCGATCTGGACGTGCACCAGGGCAATGGCACGGCGTCCATCTTCCGTGACGACTCGACGGTGTTCACACTGTCGCTGCATGGGGCGAAGAACTTCCCGTTCCGCAAGGAGCCCAGCGATCTGGATGTCGAACTGCCCGACGGCTGCACCGACGAGCCCTATCTGCAGGCGCTGGACGCCGCTCTGGAGCAGGTCTGGACGCGGCTGGCCGCCACGCCCCCGGGCCTGGTGTTCTATCTGGCCGGGGCTGACCCCCACGAGGGCGACCGTCTTGGCCGCCTGAAGCTGACGACTGCCGGCATGCGCGAGCGCGACCGCCGCGTATTCGAGGCCCTGCGCACCCGCCGCCTGCCGGTGGCGCTGAGCATGGCCGGCGGCTATGGGCGCGACTTGCAGACCACCGTCGATGTGCAGCTGAACACCCTGCGCGAGGCGGCTTCCTCCTGGCAGCTCTGGCAGCAGTGGCAAGCCGAGACACAATCGAGCCCATGAACAGCCGACCCACCCCCGAAGCCCGCGCCGCCTACAGGCACTTTGTGCCGCTGACCACTCGCTGGATGGACAACGACGCCTACGGCCATCTGAACAATGTCGTCTACTACAGCCTGTTCGACACGGCCGTGAACCAGATGCTGATCAATGGCGGCGTGCTCGATATTCACCAGGGTCCGGTGATAGGCCTGGTGGTCGAGACGCACTGCAACTACTTCGCCTCGCTGGCCTTCCCGCAGGCGGTGGACGCCGGCATCCGGGTCGCCCACCTGGGCCAGTCCAGCGTGCGCTATGAGATAGGCTTGTTCGGCGCGGATGAGCCCCTGTGCGCCGCGCGCGGCCATTTCGTTCATGTCTATGTGGACCGGCAGACCCGCCGCCCGGTGCAACTGCCCGCCAATTTCCAGGCCTTGCTTGAAGGACTTCGCCCGTGACCCAGATTTCTCTCGAATCCACCGCAGCGGTCGACGCCGCCATCACCTCGCGTCATTCGATGCGTGCCTTTCTGCCCACCGAGGTGCCGCGCCAGACGATAGAAGAGATCCTGGCCGTGGCCGCCCGTGCGCCCTCGGGCACCAATACCCAGCCCTGGCAGGTGCATGTGATGACCGGCGCCTTCAAGCGCGAGCTCAGCGCCAAGATACTGGCCGCCTACGACGATCCGGCGGTGGCCGCCACCCACACCGAGGAGTACGCCTACTACCCGACCGAATGGCGCTCGCCCTACATCGACCGCCGGCGCAAGGTCGGCTGGGATCTGTACGGCCTCTTGCAGATCACCAAGGGCGACAAGACCCGCATGCATGCCCAGCATGGCCGCAACTACGCCTTCTTCGACGCTCCGGTCGGTCTGATGTTCACCATAGACCGGGTGATGTGCCAGGGCAGCTGGCTGGACTACGGCATGTTTCTGCAGAACATCATGATCGCGGCCCGCGCGCGCGGCCTGCACACCTGCCCGCAGGCGGCGTTCACGCAGTTCCACAAGATCATCCTCGCCCACCTGGGCACGGACCCGGAGCAGATGCTGGTCTGCGGCATGTCGCTGGGGTTTGCTGACCCCGCGGCGATCGAGAACACGCTGGTGACCGAGCGCGACCCGGTGGCCACGTTCACGACCTTCCATGAATAAGCGCGTCCTCGTCGGGCTGTTGCTGGCCCCTGGCCTGGCCCAGGCCGCCGCCTTCGACGGCAGCCAGCTGGCTGTCTGGTGGGCCGTGCCCTTTGCCGGCATCCTGCTCAGCATCGCGCTGATGCCTTTGCTGCTGCCGAGCTTCTGGCACCACCATTTCGGCAAGGTATCGGCCGGCTGGTCGCTGGCCTTTCTGTTGCCGTTTGCGGTGATCTTCGGCCCGCAGGCCGCTGGCCAGAACCTGGCCCATGCGCTGCTGGCCGACTACATCCCCTTCATCATCCTGCTCACCGCGCTGTATACGGTGGCCGGCGGTATCTTCATCCGCGGCAATCTGCGCGGCAGCGCCGGACTCAATGTCGGCTTGATGGCCATAGGCGCGGTGCTGGCCAGCTTCATGGGCACGACCGGGGCCTCCATCCTGATGGTGCGGCCACTGATACGCGCCAATGACAACCGCAGGCACGCCGCCCATGTGTTCGTGTTCTTCATCTTCATCGTCTCCAATGCCGGTGGGGCGCTGACGCCGCTGGGCGACCCGCCGCTGTTCCTGGGTTTTCTGAAGGGGGTGGACTTCTTCTGGACAGTCAAGTACCTGCTGCCGGAGACCCTGTTCCTGGTCTGCACCCTGCTGGGCCTGTTCTGGCTGCTGGACCGCTACTACTTCAGCAAGGAGGAGCTGAAGCCCTATGACCCGACGCCCGATCAGCCGCTGGGGATCGAGGGCGGCATCAACTTTCTGTTGCTGCTGGCGGTGATGGGCCTGGTGCTGATGAGCGGCATCTGGAAGCCTGCGCTGAGCTGGGATGTGGCCGGCACCGAGGTCGGCCTGGCCCAGGTCGTGCGCGATGGCGCGCTGATCGCCGTCACCTTCGCCTCGCTGTGGCTGACGCCCAAGGCGGTGCGCGAGAGCAACCAGTTCAACTGGGGCGCGATGCAGGAGGTGGCCAAGCTGTTCGCGGGCATATTCCTGACCATCATCCCGGTGCTGGCGATGCTGCGCGCCGGCCTGGCCGGGCCGTTCGCCGGCCTGCTGCAGGCTGTGACCGGGCCCGATGGCCAGCCGCTGCCCTGGGCCTATTTCTGGTTCTCGGGCGTGCTGTCTTCGTTCCTGGACAACGCACCGACCTATCTGGTGTTCTTCAATATGGCCGGCGGCGACCCGCAGGTCTTGATGACGACCCTGGCGCCGGTGCTGGCCGCCATCTCCGCCGGCTCGGTCTTCATGGGCGCCAACAGCTATATCGGTAACGCGCCCAACTTCATGGTCAAGGCCATCGTCGAGGGGCGGGGCATACGCATGCCCAGCTTCTTCGGCTATATGGCCTGGTCGAGCGCGGTGCTGCTGCCCTTGTTCGTCTTGATGACCTTCATCTTCTTCCGCTGAGGAGCCCCCCATGTCCGAGAAACCCGCCATCCTGGTCGCCCGCGCGCTGTTCCCTTCGGTGTTGGAGGGCTTGCAGAAGCAGTTCGAGGTCAGCAGCAACCAGGGTGACGAGCCCTATGCCCCGGCCGAGCTGATCGCGCGCCTGCAGGGCAAGGCCGGCGCGCTGATCACCGGCAGCGAGCGCATCGATGCGGCCCTGCTGGACGCCTGCCCGCAGCTGAAAGCCGTCTGCAATGTGGCCGTCGGCTACAACAATATCGACGTGCCGGCCTGCACCGCGCGGGGGGTGCTGGCCACCAACACGCCCGATGTGCTGACCGAGACCACGGCCGATTTCGGCTTCGCGCTGATGATGGCCGCCGCCCGCCGCATGGCCGAGGCCGAGCATGCGCTGCGCCGCGGCGACTGGAAGCGCTGGAGCTACGACATGTTTGCCGGCGCAGAGGTCAATGGCAGCACCCTGGCCATCCTGGGCATGGGCCGCATCGGCCGGGCGATTGCGCGGCGCGGCGCTTTAGGCTTCGGCATGCAGGTGATCTATCACAACCGTTCGCAGTTGCCGGCCGAGCAGGAGGCCGAGGTCGGCGCCCGCTATGTGGACAAAGCGACGCTGCTGCGCGAGGCCGACCATCTGGTGATCGTGCTGCCGTACTCGGCCGCGTCCCACCACACGATTGCCGCGGCCGAGCTGGCGCAGATGAAGCCCACCGCCACCTTGACCAATATCGCCCGCGGCGGCGTGGTCGATGACGTGGCGCTGGCCGAGGCGCTGCGCAACCGAACCATCGCGGCCGCCGGCCTGGATGTGTTCGAGGGCGAGCCGCAACTGCGTCCGGGCCTGCTGACCGTGCCCAATGTCGTGCTGACGCCCCATATCGCCAGCGCGACGATGAAGACCCGGCTGGCCATGGCCGAGCTGGCTGCGGCCAATCTGACGGCGGCGCTGACCGGGGGCCAGCCGCCAACACCCATCAATCCCGAGGTGCTGGGCGCCTAGCGCACCAGGATAGCGCCGGGGCTCGCCATCCTGGTGCATGGCGGATGGCGAGGGCGGCCGTCTGGCATGGCTTGTTTCTTGCAGGTGCTCAGGCAACCAAGTTTGCCTGCCGGTACCCCCATGCGAATCGAACAAGTCACCCTGGCCACCTCGGCCCTGATCGACAGCCTCAGCGATCTGCTGATCGACAGCGTCCATGGTGGTGCGGCCGTCGGCTTTCTGGCCCCGCTGGCGCCGACCGAGGCGGCCGCTTATTGGCGCGAGGTGTTTGCCAGGCTGTCGGCCAACCAGGTGCTGTTCGTGGCCCGCCACCGCGGCAAGGTGCTGGGCGCGGTGCAACTGGCACTGTGCGAACGGGACGATGGCCGCCACCGCGCCGAGGTGCAGAAACTGCTGGTACTGAGCACCTGCCAGGGCCAGGGCCTGGCGACCATGCTGATGCGCGAGCTCGAGACCTTTGCGCTCGATCAGGGGCGGCAGCTGCTGGTGCTGGGCGCCGATGCCGGTTCCAAAGCCGACAGCGTCTATCGCCATCTGGGCTGGCAGCACGCGGGCGAGATACCGGCCTACACCAAATGCCCCTGCGGCGAGCTGCATGCCACCGCCTATTTCTACAAGCAGCTCGCGGCGCTTGATACCGGGCGCTAACCCGTATCGCCCGCGCGGCAGCGGCCCCCTAGACTGCGGTCTCGCTGGCACCCCGCTCAAGCGCTGACTGAAGGCCGTTCATGTTCGCCCAACTAGGCTTGGCTCTTCACTACGGCCTGACGATTCTGCTCAGCGCGTTCTTGCTGTTCCAGGTGCAGCCCATCATCGCCAAGCTGATCTTGCCCTGGTTCGGCGGCTCGGCCTCGGTCTGGACGGCCTGCATGCTGTTCTTCCAGATGCTCTTGCTGCTGGGCTATCTGTACTCACATTTCGTCGTGCGCCTGCTCAGTGCGCGCCAGCAAAGCCTGCTGCATATCGCGCTGCTGGCGGTCAGCCTGCTGCTGCTGCCGATCAGCCCCAGCGCCGAATGGCGGCCCAGCGGCGGAGAGGACCCGACGCCGCGCATCCTGGCCCTGCTGACGGTGACCATAGGCCTGCCGTATTTCGTGCTGTCGACCACCGGGCCGCTGATACAGGCCTGGTTTGCCCGGGAGAAGCCCGGCGCCGTGCCCTATCGCCTCTTTGCGCTGTCGAATTTCGGCTCGCTGCTGGCCCTGCTGGCCTATCCGGTGGCGGTGGAGCCCTATCTGCCGACGCGCTGGCAGTCGGGGTGGTGGTCGGCGTTGTTCGCGGTGTTTGCGCTGCTGTGCGGCCTGCTGGCCTGGCGCGGCAGGCATGGCGGGCCGGCAGTGGCGGGTGCCACCCAGGCGGCTACCGTGGCCGGGCCGACGGCGGCTCTGCGCCTGCGCTGGATCGCGCTGGCCGCCTGTCCGTCCATTCTGCTTGTGGCTGACACCAGCTTCCTGACGGCAAACATTGCGCCGATTCCGCTGCTGTGGGTGTTGCCGCTGGCGCTGTACCTGCTGTCCTTCATCTTCTGCTTCGAGCGCAGGGGCTGGTACCGGCGCGGGCTGTTCCTGCCGCTGCTGGCCCTGGGTCTGGGCGCAATGGCCTATCTGCCGACCTTGGGCGTGTCGGCCCTGCCCATCTACCTGGCCATGGGCATCAATCTGGCGGCCTTCTTCGCGGCCTGCATGGTCTGCCACGGCGAGCTGGCTCGGCTGCATCCGCATCCCTCGCAGCTGACCGGCTACTTCTTGATGATTGCCGTTGGTGGCGCGCTCGGTGGGCTGTTCGTTGGTGTCGTCGCGCCCTATGCGTTCACAGGCAACTTCGAGCTGTCGATCGGCCTGGTGCTGACGGCGCTGGTGGCGGCCTGGGTGGTCATGGGCGATCACGTCTTTGCCAGCAGCCGGCGGCGGGTCCTGGCCTGGGCCGGTGCGGCGTCCGTGGTTCTGGGCATTGCCTATGTGAGCGTCAACGAACACCTGGACGATCTGGACGGCGCCCGCGTCACCGCTCGCAACTTCTACGGAACGCTGCGCGTGCTTGATGGCGGCGAGGCCGAGGACGCCAGACGCACCCTGATGCATGGCCAGATCGTCCATGGCCGGCAGTTCCAGGCGCCGGACCGCCAGGACTGGCCGACCGCCTACTACAGCCAGGACTCCGGCGTCGGCCGGGCGATACTGACCAAGGCGGCCGGTGGCCCCGTGCGGGTGGGCGTGGTGGGCGTCGGCATCGGCACCCTGCTGACCTACGGCCGCCCCGGCGACAGCTTCAGGCTTTACGAGATCGACCCGCTGGTGATGCAGCTGGCGCGCAGCGAGTTCAGCTTCCTGAGCCGCAGCAAGGCGGCCACCGAGATCGTCATTGCCGACGCCCGGCTGGCGCTGGAGCGTGAACCGGCGCAGCAGTTCGATGTGCTGGTGGTCGATGCGTTCTCGGGCGATGCCGTGCCCATCCACCTGCTGACGAAAGAGGCCTTTGCTTCGTACTTCCGGCACCTGAAGCCGCAGGGCGTGCTGGCCGTTCACGTCACCAACCGCTTTCTGGATCTGAAACAGGTCGTCAAGGCCGCCGCCGATCATTTTGGCTGGCAGGCGCGGCTGGTCGGCACCGCCGCCGACGGTGAGCGGCTGGTCTATCGCTCGGACTGGGTGCTGGTCAGCGCCGATCCGCTGTTCTTCGGCCAGGCCCTGCTGGCCGAAGCCGCCGCCTTCGAGGCGACCCCCGGCTTCCGGCTCTGGAGCGATGACTACAGCAGCGTGCTGGCCGTGTTGAAGTAGCCGCTGCGCGCACAGCTTGCCCTGGCCGTCGGCGACAATCGCCGGATGACTTGGCAAGACTTCGTGATACTGGGCCTGATCGCCCTGCAGGTGGCAGCACTGCTGCTGTTATGGCGCAGCAAATCCGCAGGGCAGGGCGACGAGCAGGGGCAGGCGCTGGAAGCCCTGCAACGCAACCTGATGAGCAGCGGCGAGCGCACCGAACGCGAGCTGCGCGATGAGCTGACCCGCTCGGGCAGCGCCACGCGCCAGGAGCTGTCGCTGACCTTGGCCAGCTTCCAGCAGACGCTGCTCAACCAGTCGGGCGATGTGGCCCGCACGCAGAACGAGCAGATCGACAGCTTCCGCGTCCAGCTCGCCAGCCTGCAGCAGGCGCTGGGCGGGCAGGCGCTGGCCGCCCGCGAGGCTCAGGATCAAGCGATGCAGCGTTTGAGCGACGCGATGCGCGAGCAGCTCAAGGCCATGTCCACGGCGAATGAGCAGCGCCTGTCGGAGGTGCGCCACACCGTTGAGCAAAGGCTGACGGCGATCCAGCAGGACAACGAGAAAAAGCTCGAGCAGATGCGCGCCACGGTGGATGAGAAGCTGCATGCCACCCTGGAGCAGCGCCTCGGCGAGAGCTTCAAACAGGTGGCCGAGCGGCTGGAGCAGGTGCACAAGGGCCTGGGCGAGATGCAGACCCTGGCGCGCGACGTCGGCGCGCTGAACCGCGTGCTGACCAATGTGAAGACGCGCGGCATCTTCGGCGAGGTGCAACTGGCCGGCCTGCTGGAGCAGGTGTTCACGCCCGAGCAGTACGCCAGCAATGTGGCGACGATTCCGGGCAGCAGCGAGCGGGTCGAGTTTGCGATACGCCTGCCGGGCCAGCGCGACGATGGCGCGCCGCTGTGGCTGCCCATCGACGCCAAGTTCCCGCGCGAGGACTACGAGCGCCTGCTGGAGGCCCAGGATCGGGCCGACGCCGCGGGCGTCGAGGCTTCGGCCAAGGCCATCGAGATGCGCCTGCGAGCGGAGGCCAGGACCATACGCGAGAAATACATCGCCCCGCCCCACACCACCGACTTCGGCATGCTGTTCGTGCCCACCGAGGGCCTGTATGCCGAGGCGCTGCGCCGGCCCGGCCTGGTGGAGGCCTTGCAGCGCGAGCACAAGGTCATGCTGGTCGGCCCGACCACGCTCTTGGCCACCCTGACCAGCCTGCAGATGGGTTTTCGTACCCTCGCGCTTGAGAAACGTTCCGCCGAGGTCTGGGAGGTGCTGGGCGCCGTCAAGACCGAGTTCGGCAAGTTCGGTGACGTGCTGGCCAAGACCAAGAAGAAGCTCGACGAGGCCAGCAGCAGCATCGAGATGGCGGAGACCCGCACCCGCCAGATGACGCGCAAGCTCAAGAGCGTCGAGGCACTGCCCGAGACGCGCGTGCAGGCACTTCTAGGCACCACTGACACCGAGCCCGAGGCCGACGCTTGAGCGCTACGGCGCCGGCGCCGAATCTGCGCGCCGCGCTGCCCTATGTGGTGGCCACGCTGATCGGCGTCCATGCCTGCATGGCCGCCACCCGCGTCACCTCCAGCCTGCTGGTGCTGAAGCAGGGCTATCCGGAATGGACGGTGGGCGTGCTCTTGAGCCTCTATGCCGTCGCGCCGCTGCTGCTGTCAATGTGGGCCGGCCGGCTGGCCGACCGCTTCGGCTTCCATCGCCCGGTCGGCTGGGGCATTGCAATGGCCAGCGTCGGCGCGCTGGCGGCCGTGCTGTCACAGCACTTGGCGGCGCTGGTGATTGCCGGCCTGCTGACCGGCGGCGCCGTCAGCGTGGCGGCGGTGGCGATACAGCGCGAAGCCGGCCTGATGGCCAGCGACAGCGGTGACCTGAAGCGGGTGTTCAGCTGGATGGCGCTGGGGCCGGCGATGTCGAATGCGCTGGCGCCGATGGCCGCCGGCCTGCTGATCGACCATGTCAGCTACCGCTCGGCCTTTGTGCTTGCCTTGCTGCTGTGCCCCCTGGCCTGGTGGGTGGCGCTGAAGGTGCCGCGCCTGCCCGAGGCAGCGCAGGCCGAGCCGGACTCGCAGGCCAAACCACGCCGCGCCTGGGACCTGCTGCGCCTGCCGCATCTGCGCCGGCTGCTGATCTTGAACATCGTGCTGTCCTCCTGCTGGGACGCGCACAGCTTCGTCGTGCCGGTGGTCGGCCATGCGCGAGGCCTCAGTGCTTCCAGCATCGGTCTGCTGTTGGGCTCGTTCGCGGTGGCCGCCACGGTGGTGCGCCTGGCCATCACCCGCTGGGCCGATGAACTGGACGAGGTGATGGCCCTGCGCTCGGCCATGCTGCTGGCCACCGGGGTGCTGATGGCCTATGCCTGGCTGCCCGGCACCTGGGGACTGATGGTGGGATCGAGCCTGCTGGGCCTGGCCCTGGGCTCGGTGCAGCCGATGATTCTGGCCACGCTGCACCAGGTCACGCCATCGGACCGCCATGGCCAGGCGCTGGGCCTGCGCATGCTGTTCACCAATGCGGCCACCATCGTCATGCCCTCGGGCTTCGGCCTCTTGGCCGCCGGCACGGTGGCCGCTGCACCGATGTGGCTGATGGCCTCGCTGCTGCTGGCAGCACAGTGGCCGGCCCGCGCACTGCGACGGCACCCGTAGCCCGGATGCAATCCGGGGCCCCGGATTGCATCCGGGCTAGAACCGCACCGGAGGTTGCGCGGGCACATCAGATGGCAGCTCCGGCGTGAACGCCGGCTGCGGTGCGGCCTGCTTGTTGGCCTGGCCGGGCGGCCCGCTCAGCGGCGTGGCGGCGGGCTGCTGGTAGCTGGAGGGCAGCGCCGACGTGCGCGGGTAGCCGGCGGCGTCCAGGTAGCCCTGCCAGCTCTCTAGCGCGAAGCCGCGCAGCACCTGAGCGCCTATCGCCAGTGCCGGCACCTCCAGCGCGCCGATCAGCGCCTCCAGCTGGCGCTTGTCCTCGTTGCTCAGCGCCTGCTTCTCGGAATAGGGGATGCCGCGCTGGCGCAGCAGCGCGCGGGCGCTGTCGCAGGGCAGGCAGACCTCGTTGCTGGTGTACAGCGTGACCGGATAGCGTGACACCGGTTCGCGCAAGGCCAGCGGCAAGCGGGCCAGCTCAGACTCCGCGCCGCCTTGAGCGCGCAACGGCGTGACCTTGCTGCCGCCGTCGGTCGGTGGCCGGTCGGTGTAGGTGATGCGGCCATCAGGGGCGACGACCTTGTACTGCGCCAAGGCAAGACCCGGCACCAAAAGATGGGCGGCAAGACCCAGGGCGGCCAGCGAGCTGAGTTTGGACATGGGTGTACTCCGAAGCAGCGGCCCCGACCGACGGACGAGGCGTGCAAGGCCCCATTGTCGCCTGAGGTCGTGCGGCGCGCTGCTCAGAACCAGGGTGCCAGCCGGTCCACATAGCCGGCCGGCAGCAGGTGGCCACCGGCAAAGCGCAGATGCTGCTTGTCCTGGCTCGGAATGCCCTCGAACAGGGCCGCGTTGTCGGCTTGGCTGGCGTAGTCGTCATCGTCCGCGCTGAGCAGCCAGATCTTCTTGCCGGCCAGCCCGGCCAGCAGATTGCTCGGTGCCACGGCAGCAACCTTGTTGTCCAGATGCGGCGGCACCATGGCCAGCACAGCCTTCACGCGCGGGTCCAGGCCGCCCATCAGCAGGGCCATCTGGGCGCCCATGCTGTAGCCGGCAACGCGCACCTGGCTGGCATCCAGCTGGGGTTGGGTCTGCGCCCAGTCCAGCAGCAGCCGGTAGTCGCGCACCGTGTCGATGATCATCTGCTCGTAGGGATCGCGCTTGCCCCAGTAGTGAAGGTCATTCAGCATTTCCTTCGGCGTGTGCTCCGGACCCTTGCGCGCGCCATGCTTGCGCGCATCCAGGGCCAGCACCGCATAGCCCCGCTGCAGGGCCAGCGCGGTGATGCGGTGGGTCTGCTCCTTGGTTGGCCGCTGCTTGAACTCGTCCTGCCACCAGCGCACATGGCTGCGGCCCATGGCGTGCAGGCCGATCAGCAGCGGAAACGGGCGCCGTGCCGTGGCCGGGTCGCTGGGGTAGACGATGCGCCCCTGCACCTCGCTGCCATCGAAGGTCTTGAAGAGCAGGGCCCGGGCATGGCCGGGCTCGGCGGTCTGCTGCATGGCCAGGCCTTCAGGCGGTGCGCTGTAGGCATAGCGGGCGCGCAGCGCTTCGTCGGTGATCGTGTACGGCTTGAGGCCGAACAGGCCCCACCAGAGTGCGCCGGCCAGTGCGGCCAGACCGAGCAGACTTGCCATGATCTTGCGTGCTTTCCTTGATTTCGTCATCGTTTGATCGAGGCCCGTATGGGGCTGTCGATGACGGCAGACTAGGGCTCAGTACGTCAAGAAAATGTGAGGGCAAGGTCCTGGCGCAGGCTGACGCAGGTGCAGCCCTGCTGATGGCTCAGCTGCAGCTGCAGGCCGTGGCGCTCGGCCAGCCGGCGCACGATGGACAGCCCCAGACCCAGGCCGGCGCTGGCCTCGCCCTTGATGCCAGCCAGTCGCCCGGCCGCGTCGTCCGCCAGCAAGGCCAGGGGCGGCTGCGGGCTGGGGTTGCAAAAGCGCAGCGCCCGATCATCGGCCGTGATGCTGATCGTGCCGCCCTGTCCATGGGCCAGGGCATTGGCCAGCAGATTGCCGACCAGCAGCTGGGTCAGTGCCGGCGGCCAGTCGCGGTTCAAGCCCGGGGAAACGTCGAGATTGAGCGTGATCTGCTGTTCGTCCAGCAGCGGCGCAAGTGGCAGCACCGTCTGTTCGATCTGCGGCAGCAGCGGGCGCTGCGGATGCTTCTCGGCAGGCTGCTGCCGCGCCAGCGCCAGCAGCAGCTCGACCGTCTGCTGCAACTGCCAGATCGCGGCGCGCATAGAGGCAATCTCGGGCTGGGCCGCCGTGCCGCCTAGCGACTGCAGCCGTTCGCAGCTGAGGCTCAGCACGGCCAGCGGCGTGCGCAGTTCGTGGCTGGCGTCGCGGGTGAAGGCCTGCTCGCGTTCGATGAAGGCGGCCACACGCTGGTTCAGGCCATCCAGATGGCGGGCCAATTGGCCGATCTCGTCGTGGCTGTATTGGCTGGCCAGATCTGTCGGCAGCTGCTCCGGCCGGCTGCCTGCCACCTGGGCGGCCAGGCGCGCCAACGGTGCACTGCTGCGCCGCGCCAGCCACCAGCCCAGCGCCAGTGCCAGCAGGCTCAGCCCGCCGCCCCACAGGGCCAGCCAGCGCAGCAGCTGCTCACGCATGGGCCGCACCACCAACTGGCCGCTCACCTCGGCGACGAGCCGGCTGCCCTGATCGTCCAGCGTCAGCAGGTGGTAGTGGCGGCCGTCGCTGCCGCTGACTTCGCGCGACTGTGGTCGCTGCCCAAGGCCTTGCCGCAGGTCATCAGGCAGGGCCTGGGCCGGGCGGTAGAGTTCGATGAAGGTCTGGGCGGGCGTGGTCCAGTCGCCATGGGCCTTGCGATGGGCCCGCTGGCGCTGAGCCTCCTGCGCCAGCGCGGAGTTGAAGAACTCGTCCTCGACCGAGTAGACAAAGGCCATGGCGAACAGGCCGAACAGGGTGCTGATCAGCAGGGTGTAGGCGGCAAACGCCAGCATCAGCCGGCGCTGCAGGCGCGGGCGGTAGGGCGCCGTCATTCCGGTATGTCCAGGCGCAGGCCGACGCTGTGCACGGTCTTGATCAGCTGCTGGGCCGGGCCCATGGCCTGGCGCAGGGTGTAGAGATGGCTGCGCAGGGCGTCGGACTCGGGTGGCTCGTCGGCCCATAGCGCCTGCTGCAGCTCGCTGCGGCTGACGGTGCGCGGCCAGGCCTCGGCCAAGGCCAGCAGCAGGCGGTAGGCCTGGGGTGGCATGGGCAATACCTGACCCTCGCTGAGCACCTGACCGCTTCGCCGGTCGATGCGCAGCGGGCCGCGCTGCAGCACCGGGCTGCGGCCCAGCTCGCCGCGACGGGCCAGGGCCTGGCAGCGCCACAGCAGCTCCTCGCCGGCAAAGGGCTTGAGCAGATAGTCGTCGGCGCCGGCCGCAAAGCCCTGGCCCTTGTCGGCCAGGCTGTCGCGGGCGGTGAGCATCAGCACCGGGATGTGGCGGTCGGCCTGCGCGCGCAACTGCTGGCACAGCTGCAGGCCGTCCAGGCCGGGAAGGCCCAGGTCCAGCAGCAGCACATCGGGCGGCTGCTCCAGCGCCAGCTGCAGGCCCAGGCGGCCATCGCTGGCCTCCTCCACCTGCCACTTCGCGCCCTGCAGCAGGGCGACGATCTGGGCACGCAGCGGGCCGTGGTCTTCGACGACCAGGATGCGCTGGGCCGGTGTGCTGCTCATGGTCGGACGTCAGCGCGCAGGCGCGGCCAGCGCCAGCAGGGATTGCCGGGCCTGGGCAATCGCCTGGGTCAGCTGCTCATGCTTGAAGTGGGGCTCGGCCAGCCGCATCAGCGACAGCCCCTGCCGGCGGTTGGCGTCATCGGCCGCCTGCTTGAACTGGTAGAGGCCCAGCATCGCCACCAGCTCCATCTTGTAGGCCTTGGCATCGGCGGCCAGCAGCGCCTGCACCTCGGCCTGCTCGCCGTCCAGCCAGCGCTGGGCCAGGGCCATCGTGGCCTCGTCGCGGAAAGGCTTGCGAGGCTTCGGCTCGTGACCCAGGGATCGCAGCACGGCCTCGGTCATGGCTGCGGTCGAGAAGGGGTTCTGGCCGGTGATCAGGCGGCCATCGACCACCACCCGGGGCATCATCAGCGAGGCCTCTTCCCAGCGCGCCCCCTGGGCCTTGAGCCGGTCTTCCAGCAACCAGGGAAACTGCGCCGCCCACTTCTTGCCGAACGCAGCCTCTTCCTCGTTGGTGAAGCCGGTGAGGCGGCGGCCGGCCACCAGCGGCTGGCCATCCGCGCGCTTGACGTCGGCCAGTGCGGCCGGCCCATGGCAGACCGCGGAGATCACGCCGCCCTGGGCATCGATGGCCGTGAGCAGGCGCTGCAGGGCAGGGTCCTTGGGCAGATCGAACATGGCGCCTTTGCCGCCCATCACCAGCACTGCGCGGTAGTCGCTGGCGCGCAGACTGGCGGTGGACAGGGTCTGGCGCAGTTGGGTCAGGGCCTGGGCGTCGGCCAGCAGGCGGGCGTTGTAGTCGTCCTGCGGGTTGTAGCGGTCCGCCTCGACCGGGCCGCCGGCCGGGCTGGCGACATCGACCTCGATCCCATTGGCGCGCAGCAGCAGCCAGCTCTGGGCGAACTCGTCCATCTCGAAGCCAGGACGGGTCTTGCCCTGGTCGCGGCCTTCGCCGCTGACGACGATCAGCACCTTGGTCGGGGCCGGCGTTTGCGCCGAGGCAGCAGATACGTGGGCGGCCAGCAGGCCGGCGAGGCAGTGCTGAAGCAGGTGGGCGAAGCGTTTCATGGGGGCTCTCCGGTGTGGGTTGATGACCCAGTCTAGAAAGCCGCTTGTGAAGAAAACGTCAAGCCATGCCCTGGTGACGCAGCAAGGCGTCGATGCTGGGCTCTCGGCCGCGGAAGGCCTTGAAGCTGTCCATCGCCGGGCGGCTGCCGCCGGCCTCCAGGATGGCGTGCAGATAGCGGGCGCCGGTCTCGGCATTGAACACGCCCGTTTCCTCGAAGGCGCTCCAGGCATCGGCACTCAGGACCTCGGCCCATTTGTAGCTGTAATAGCCGGCGCTGTAGCCCCCCGCAAAGATATGCGAGAAGCTGTGCTGCGAGCGGTTGAAGGCCGGCGGCATGAAGACGCTGACCTCGCGGCGCACCGCATCGACCACCGCCTGCACATCGCGCTCGCTGCCGGGCTCGGCATGCAGGCGCATATCGCTCAAGCCGAACTCGATCTGGCGCAAGGTCTGCATACCGCTCTGGAAGTTCTTGGCGGCCAGCATCTTGTCGAACAGCTCACGGGGCAGCGGCTCGCCGGTGTCGACATGGGCGGTCAGGCGCTTCAGCACGTCCCATTCCCAGCAGAAGTTCTCCATGAACTGGCTGGGCAGCTCGACGGCGTCCCACTCGACACCGGAGATGCCGGCCACGCCATAGTCGGAGATCTGCGTCAGCAGATGGTGCAGGCCGTGGCCGAATTCGTGGAACAGCGTGGTCACGTCGTCATGCGTGAGCAACGCCGGCTTGTCGCCCACCGGTGCCGCGAAATTGCAGACCAGATGGGCCACCGGCGTCTGCAACACGCCCTCGGGGCGCAGCCAGCGGCCGCGCACATCGTCCATCCAGGCGCCGGGGCGCTTGCCGGGGCGGGCGTGCAGGTCCAGATAGAACTGGCCGACGAGCGTCGGGCCTCGATCAATGCGATAGAACTTGACGCTGTCGTGCCAGACCTGGGCCTGATCCTCGCGTATGGCCACGCCGAACAGCGTTTCGATGATGTTGAACAGGCCCTGCAGCACCTTGGGCTCGGTGAAGTACTGCTTGACCTCCTGCTCGCTGAAGGCATAGCGGGCCTCCTTCAGCTTCTCGCTGACGAAGGGCAGGTCCCAGGCCTGCAGGTTCGCGCCGGTGAGACCGAAGGCGGACAAATTCGCCTCTGCAAACTCGCGCAGCTCCTGCAGATCGCGCTCGCCATAGGGCTTGGCGCGGGCGGCCAGGTCGCGCAGGAAGGTGATCACCTGCTGCGGCGAGCTGGCCATCTTGGGCACCAGCGAAACCTCGGCGAAGTTCGGATAGCCCAGCAGGGCGGCCTCTTCCTGGCGCAAGGCCAGCAGCTCCTGCATCAGCGCAGTGTTGTCCAGCTCGACCGGGCCCAGCTCGCTGGCGCGGGTGGCGTGGGCGGTGTAGAGCTTTTCGCGCAGGGCGCGGTTCGTGCCGTACTGGATCACCGGCAGGTAGCAGGGCAGGTGCAGGGTGATCTTGTGGCCCGGCTTGCCCTCGGCCTCGGCGGCGGCGCGGGTGGCCTGTTTGACATCCTCTGGCACGCCATCCAGCTCGTCGGCGCTGGCGTAATAGCTGAAACCATCGGTGGCATCGAGCACATGCTCGGAATACTTCTGGCCCAGCTCGGCGCTGCGTTCCTGGATCTGCGCGTAGCGGGCCTTGGCCGCGCCCTGCAGCTCGGCACCGGACAGCACGAAGTCGCGCAGCCAGTGCGCCAGCGCCTGCTGGCGCGGCGCGCTCAGGGTCTTGGCCTCGGGGCTGGCGGCGATTGATTTGTACTTGGCGTAGAGGCGCTCGTCCGAGCCCTGGCGGGTGAAGTACTCGGTCACCGCCGGCAGCATCTCGTTGTAGGCGGCGCGCCACTCGGGCGTGCTCAGCACCTCGTTCAGATGGTTGACGGCGCCCCAGGCCCGGCCCAGGCGCTCGGTGGCTACCGGCAGCACGGCGGTGACGGCGTCATAGTTCGCCGGCACGGCGTCGCTGACGACGCGCTCCAGTGCCGCCTCGGCGTCGCGCAGCAGCTCCTCGATGGCGGGCTTGATGTGCTCGACGCGGAACTCGGCAAACAGGGGCAGGCCGGAGGTCTGAAGCAAGGGGTTCGGATTCATGGAGGCGGTGGGGCGATAGCAGGAACCGACATGGTAAGCGCTGTAGGCCGGGCGCTCTGCGCCCATGGATATCACCGGCGCAACAGATGTTTACCTTGGGCCACGTCCGGACACATGCACACAAAACTGCGCAACCGGCCTTGCGCAGACTGCAGGTTTTGCGACTTGGGAGCTTGATGTGAACCCTTCTTCAAGCCCTTCGGCAGCAAGGCGCTGGCTGCCGGCCCTGCTGGCGCTGTATGCGCTGCTCTTCGTCATCACCGGCAGCTGGTTTCTGCGCAAGTATCTGGGGCCGGTGACCTGGGACCAGGTGCTGTTCCATCTGCAGCACGGCGGCCTGGACTACAGCGACCCGCGCATGCTGTCGCGCGCCTGGCGCTATCTGGGCGGCACCCTGTTGCTGAGCCTGCTGCTGCTGGCGGCGCTGCGCTGCACAGGACGGCGCGGCTGCCTGGCGCTGTGGGGGCTGCTGGGTCTCGGCGCGGCGGCCTCGGTGGCCGCCACCGTCAAGGACCCCTGCCTGCCCGGCGACGGCGACTACCTGGCCCAGCACTACGTCGATCCCTCAATGCAGACGCTGCGGGCACAGGCATCCCCGGCCCAGCGGCCCGATATCCTGCTCGTCTTCGTCGAGTCGCTGGACGAGGCCTACACTCGGCCGCTCGATGCCAGCCAGGCACCGCTGCCCCGGCTCAGCCGCTGGCACGAGGCGCACCAGACCTTTGGCGCGCTGCGCAATCTCAGCGGCGCGAGCTGGACGGTGGGCGGCCTGTTCACCGCGCTGTGCGGCGTGCCGCTGCAGCCGGTGGGGCTGATGAGCCGGCAGTCATTCGAGTACTCACAGCAGTTCTTCGACCAGGGCCGTTGCCTGACCGATCTGCTGGCCGCCCAGGGCTGGGACATCAGCTTTTACGGCGGTGCCTCGCTGCAGTTCGCCGGCAAGGGCCGTTTCCTGGCCAGCCACCAGGTGCAGCGCCGCTTCGGTCGCGAGCAATGGCAGGCGCGCGGCGTGGCCGTGTCGGCCGAGGGTTGGGGCCTGCTGGACAGCGCCTTGAGCGAGCAGGCCTGGGCCGATATGAACCGGCCCCGCCGGGACGATGAGCCGCGCATGCACATCCTGCTGACCGTCAACACCCATGGCCCGGCCGGCAGTGAAGACCCTGGCTGTGCGCCGCCGCGGGCCGATGGATCGGACGTCGCCGCGCCGGTGCTGATGACCGACGCGCTGCGCTGCACCGATCGCATGATCGAGCAGCTGGCGCGCCGCTTCACCGAGCAGGCCGACGGCCGACCCAAGGTGATGTGGATCATGGGCGATCATCTGGCGCCGCAGCAGCTGCTGGCCGACAGGCTGAGGCCGCCGGCTGACGGTTCGCGCACCGTCTTCCATGTGCTGGCCCGCTTCGACGGCCATGGGCGCGAGCTGCCGGCGCCCGACGCGCAGCGCCAGTTCAGCCATGTTGATGTGCTGCCCACGCTGGCCGAGGCCGCAGGCCTGAGCTGGGCGCCGCAGGCGCACCGGCTGGGGCTGGGCGTGTCGCTGCTGGCGCCAGGTGCGCCGCCGACGCTGGTTGAGCGGGACGGCTTCGCGACGGCCGACGGCCGCCTGGCTTGCCATTCGCCGCTGTTCGCGAAGCTGTGGGGCGGCGACGCCGTCGGCGATTAGGCGGCGGCCGCCACGCGCTCGGCCGACTCTATCGTGTTGACCAGCAGCATCGTGATCGTCATCGGGCCCACGCCGCCGGGCACCGGCGTGATGTAGGAGGCCAGCTCGGCCACCGGCGCGAAGTCCACATCGCCGCAGAGCTTGTTCTCCTCATTGCGATTGATGCCCACGTCGATGACGATGGCGCCGGGCTTGACCATATCGGCGGTCAGCACATTGCGCCGGCCCACGGCGGCCACGACGATATCGGCCTGGCGTGTATGAAAGCCGATGTCGGCGGTGGCGCTGTGGCAGATCGTCACCGTCGCATTGGCCTGCAGCAGCAGCAGGGCCATCGGCTTGCCGACCGTGTTGGAGCGGCCTATCACCACCGCATGCTTGCCGCGCAGATCGATGCCGGTGCTCTCGATCAGCTTCATGCAGCCATAGGGCGTGCAGGGGCGAAAACCGGGCGCATTGGTCATCAGTTCGCCGGCGCTGAGGGTCGAATAGCCGTCGACATCCTTGGTCGGCGCGATCGCCTCGATGACCTTGTGCGGGTCGATGTGCTTGGGCAGCGGCATCTGCACCAGGATGCCGTGGATGGCGGGGTCCTTGTTCAAGGCATCGATGCGGGCCAGCAATTCGGCCTCGCTCATCGTCGGCTCGTACTTCTCGAACACCGAATGCAGGCCGTTGTCGGCACAGGCCTTGACCTTGTTGCGCACATAGACCTGGCTGGCCGGGTCCTCGCCGACCAGGATCACGGCCAGTCCGGGCTGGTGGCCGCGGGCCGTCAGCGCAGCGGCGCGTTGCGCCACTTCGGCGCGGATCTGGGTCGAGAGGGCGTTACCGTCGATACGTTGGGCAGTCATGAGGGCGTCCTTTTCAGGAATGCAAAAGGCCGCTGTGTTGGCAGCGGCCTTGTTGAAAGATCGGGTGCGTCAAGTCTTGGCGGGCGCGCCGAGGGCGATCTTCAGCAGATCGGCCACCGTGTTGGCGTTCAGCTTTTCCATGATGTTGGCGCGGTGCGCCTCCACCGTCTTGATGCTGATGCCCAGGTCATCGGCGATTTGCTTGTTCAGGCGGCCGGCGACGATGCGCTCCAGCACTTGGGCTTCGCGGGTCGTCAGGCGGCTCAGCAGGGCGTCGCGGCTGGCGGCTTCCTGGTGCTGGCTGAAGGCCGAGCGGGCCTGATCCAGCATGCGCTCGACCAGGTTCAAGAGCTCTTCTTCCTTGAACGGCTTCTCGATGAAGTCCATCGCGCCCTTCTTCATCGTCTGCACGGCCATAGGCACGTCGCCATGGCCGGTGATGAAGACGATGGGCAACGGCGAGTGGCGCTCCATCAGGCGGTCCTGCAGCTCCAGGCCGCTCATGCCGTCCATGCGGATGTCGCAGATCAGGCAGGCCACTTCACGCGAGTCGTAACGGCTCAGAAAGGACTCGGACGAGTCAAAGCACTTGACGCGGTAGTCCTTGCCTTCGAGCAACCATTGCAGCGAATCGCGCACGGCCTCGTCGTCATCGACCACGTAAACAGTACCTTTTTTGGGGATCAGGCTCATGGTGTCGCAGAAATGTTCACAGCCCCTGCGGGCTCGGGTCGCGGGATGTCCACTGGGATGGTGAACGAGAAACGGCAGCCCACGACGGCTGGGCCATTGTATAAGTTCTGGGCACGGATTCTGCCCCGATGTGACTCGATGATGGAGCGACACAGGGATAGCCCTATGCCCAGGCCATCGGCCTTGGTCGAGAAGAAGGCCTCGTAAAGCCGGCTGATCACCTCCTCGGGCAGGCCCGGTCCCATATCGGTGACGCTGAACTCGATGCCGCCGCCTTCCTCTGGCGTATGGCGCGGCACGACGCGCAGCTCGATGTGGCGGCGCGAGGCCGGCAGGTTGGCGTTGTCTATCGCCTCGGCGGCGTTCTTCAACAGGTTCAGCACCACCTGCTCGATCAGGATGGGGTCCACCATCAGCATAGGCAGGCGCTGGGCGACATAGCTGTGGATGGCGACATTGCGCCGGCGCAGCTCGATGCCGGCCAGCTCGACTGCGTCCTCGACGATCTGTGTCGCCGCCGACGGCTGGCGCTGCGGCTCGCTGCGCTTCACGAAGGCGCGGATGCGGTGGATGATCTGGCCGGCGCGCTGGGCCTGCTTGGCGGTCTTCTCCAGCGCCACCAGCAGATCCTCGGTGCGTATGGTGTCGGCCTTGACGCGCGAGACCATGCCGTTGCAGTAGTTGGTGATGGCCGTCAGTGGCTGGTTCAGCTCGTGGGCGACCGACGAGGCCATCTCGCCCATGGTCATCAGCCGGCTGGTGACCTGGGCCTTCTCGGCCTGCTGGGCGGCCACCGCCTCGGCGCGCAGCCGGGCGGTGATGTCGGTGGCGATCAGCATCTGCGCCAGGCGCCCGTCGGTCCACTGCAGATAGCGCGCGCGCACGTCGAACCACATGCCCAGCGCCTCGATGAAGACTTCGCGCGGATCCGAGCCCACCTCGGTCAGCTCCTGCGTCGGCAGGCCGCTCAAGGAGTCCACCGCCTCACCCGCATCGCCCTTGCTGCCACCGGTCTCGCCCATCTGGCTGCCGGCCAGCAACGCATGGCCACCGGGGTCGGCACCGAACCACAGCCGATACGAGCGATTGGCGAACAGCAACTCACCCTGCTGGACCGAGAGCACGGATACCGCAGCATCGAGTCCCTCCAGCACCGTGGTGAAGCGCTCGTGCGAGGCCGAGAGCTGGTCGCGCACCCGCTTGGCCTCGGTGATATTGGTCATCGAAGTCATCCAGCCGCTTTGCGCACCCTTGGGGTCGATCAGCGGCGAGACATACATGCGCGCATCGAACAGGCTGCCGTCCTTGCGCATCACCTTGACCTCGATGCCGCCGGCCGGGCTGCGGCCCTGCAGTTCCTGCTGCAGCAGTCGGGCGTTCTCTTCGAAGCGGTCCCGCGGCCAGTGCGGGAAGGGCGGGCGGCGCCCGATCAGATCGTTCTCTGAGAAGCCGGTCATCGCGCAGAAGGCCGGATTGACGTAGGTGATGCGCGCGTCCATGTCCATGGCGCGCATGCCGGTCAGCATCGAGTTCTCCATCGCCCGGCGAAAATTGGTCTCCGACACCAGCGCGTTCTGCATCTGCAGCCGCCGGCGCATATGGCGCCAGGTGCCCAGAAGCATCCACACCGTCAGGCCCGACAGCGACAAGACCATCCAGAACAGCGTGTTGCTGATCAGGCCGATCGAGGTGCGATAGCCCTGGCCGCGCAGCACCAGGCCATTGACGGCAGGCGCCAGCGGCACCTCGTGCAGGATGCTGGGGCGCCTGGGCACCTGGCCGGGCATCGGCGTGACGGTGCTGGTCAGCACCTGGTCGCTGGCGTCCAGCACGGCGACCGGATGACGCGCCGACACCTCGCTGGGCACGTAGTAGCGCAGCAGCGCCTCGACCGAATACTCGGCGATCAAGGTGCCCGAAAAGCCGCTGCGGTCCAGCAGCGGCACATGGATCTGGAACACATTGGTGCCGCTCGCGTCGGTGAACGGCGGCGAGTAGATCGGCTGGCGCCGCTCCTTGGCATTGGTGAAGGCGATTTCCGAGGGGGCGCCCGAGCCGGCCACCGGCATCGACGGGTCCCGCTTGTCGGAGATCGGGTCGGTCTCCGGGTGGAAGCTCGAGGCCGTGATGCTGGCCTTGCGCTCGCGCCGTGCATTGACCCAGGTGATCTGCGTGATCTCGGGGCTTTCGCGGGTGAAGCTGGCGGTCTGGGCGATGAACTCCTGCGTGTCTATGCTGCGCGTCACCAGCTCGCGGGCGATGCGCACCAGCTGTTCCTGGTTCTCGATCAGGCGCAGGCGTATCTGCTGCTGGGCGATTTCGGTGTCGCGCTTGACGGCCTCGGCCTCGCGCTCGTTTTCCTCGTTCCGCAGATACCAGAAGGCCGCAATGATGGCCGCCAGGAACAGCATCACCGAGATCAGCGGGCCCAGCGTGGCAAAGCGGTCCTGCCGCGCCGGCGACTGGCGTCGCCACCAGGTGGCATAGCGGCGCTTGAGCAGCAGGCCGAATTCGCGCAGAGCCGTGGGAACGGAAAAGGAGAGTTGCATGGCGTCGATTATCGAGGGAGCCGGAAGTCATCCAGAAATACGTATATCCCACATAATGAAATCGACTAGCGCTATTTGAAATTCCAAAAACTTGTGCGAAACTTCGCTCGCGACAAAATAGTTGTGTACGCCTAATTCAGGAGACGAGCATGAGCGCCATCCCCCAACCCTATCTAGGCGCCAGCGCCAATGATGAGGATTCGCAAGAAACCCGCGAGTGGCTGGACGCCCTGTCCGCCGTCATTGGCAGCGAGGGTGGTGACCGCGCCCACTTCCTGCTCGAACAACTGATTGACCATGCACGCCAGGCCGGCATCGACGTGCCGTTCTCGGCCAAGACGGCCTACGTCAACACCATCCCGACCCACCAGGAAGAGCGCTTTCCCGGCAATATCGAGATCGAGGAACGCCTGCGCGCCTATATGCGCTGGAACGCGATGGCCATGGTCGTCAAGGCCAATCGCCTGCACCCCGAGGACGGCGGTGACCTCGGCGGCCACATCTCCAGCTTTGCTTCGCTGGCGACCATGCTGGGCTGCGGCTTCAACCATTTCTGGCATGGCGACAGCGAGGGCCATGGCGGCGACCTGCTCTACATCCAGGGCCATTCGGCGCCCGGCATCTATGCCCGCGCCTTCCTGGAAGGCCGCATCAGCGAGGAGCAGCTGCTGAGCTTCCGCCAGGAGGTGGACGGCAAGGGCCTGTCCAGCTATCCGCATCCGAAGCTGATGCCCGAGTTCTGGCAGTTCCCGACCGTGTCCATGGGCCTGGGTCCCTTGATGGCGATCTACCAGGCCCGCTTCCTGAAGTATCTGCATGCCCGCGGCATCGCCGATACCAGCAAGCGCAAGGTCTGGGTGTTCCTGGGCGACGGCGAGATGGACGAGCCGGAATCGCTGGGCGCGATCGGCCTGGCCGCCCGCGAGAAGCTCGACAACCTGATCTTCGTCGTCAACTGCAATCTGCAGCGCCTGGACGGCCCGGTGCGCGGCAACGGCAAGATCATTCAGGAGCTGGAGGGCGAGTTCCGCGGCTCGGGCTGGAACGTCATCAAGCTGATCTGGGGCGGCTACTGGGACCCGCTGCTGGCCCGCGACAAGGACGGCCTGCTGCGCAAGGTGATGATGGACACCGTCGATGGTGACTATCAGGCGATGAAGGCCAATGACGGTGCCTTCGTGCGCAAGAACTTTTTCGGCCAGCATCCCAAGCTCTTGGAGATGGTCGCCAAGATGAGCGACGACGACATCTGGCGCCTGAACCGCGGCGGCCATGACCCGCAAAAGGTCTATGCCGCGTATCACAAGGCGGTGAACACCGTCGGCCAGCCGACCGTGATGCTGATCAAGACCGTCAAGGGCTTCGGCATGGGCAAGAGCGGCGAGGGCAAGAACACCGCCCACCAGACCAAGAAGCTGACCGACGAAGACATCAAGAGCTTCCGCGACCGCTTCAATATTCCGGTCAACGACCAGCAGATCGCCGACGGCATCCCGTTCTACAAGCCGGCCGACGACACGCCCGAGATGCGCTATCTGCACGAGCGCCGCGAAAGCCTGGGCGGCTACCTGCCCAAGCGCCGTCCGAAGTCGGACGAGCAGCTGGTGGTGCCGGGTCTTGATACCTTCAAGGCCGTGCTGGAACCGACCGCCGAGGGCCGGGAGATCTCGACCACCCAGGCCTATGTGCGCTTCCTGACACAGCTGCTGCGCGACAAGGATCTGGGCCCGCGCACCGTGCCCATCCTCGTTGACGAGGCACGCACCTTCGGCATGGAAGGGCTGTTCCGCCAAATCGGCATCTACAACCCCGATGGTCAGAAGTACACCCCGGTCGACAAGGACCAGGTGATGTACTACCGCGAGGACAAGGCCGGCCAGATCCTGCAGGAAGGCATCAACGAGGCCGGCGGCATGGCCAGCTGGATTGCCGCGGCAACCTCGTACTCGACGAACAACCGCGTGATGATTCCGTTCTTCGTCTATTACTCGATGTTCGGCTTCCAGCGCATCGGCGACCTGGCCTGGGCGGCGGGTGATATGCAGGCGCGCGGCTTCCTGCTCGGCGGCACGTCCGGTCGCACCACGCTGAATGGCGAAGGCCTGCAGCACGAGGACGGCCACAGCCACATCCTGGCCGGCACGATACCGAACTGCATCAGCTACGACCCGACCTTCGCGCACGAAGTGGCGGTGATCATGCAGCATGGCCTGAAGCGCATGGTCGAGAAGCAGGAGAACGTGTATTACTACATCACGCTGCTGAACGAGAACTACCCGCAGCCGGGCCTGAAGCCGGGCACCGAAGAGCAGATCATCAAGGGCATGTATCTGCTGGACGAAGCCGCCAACGGGCTACCGAAGGGCCCCTCCGGGTCCGCGCCGCGCGTCAACCTGCTGGGCTCGGGCACCATCCTGCGCGAAAGCCAGGCCGCCAAGAAGCTGCTTGAAGACGACTGGGGCGTGGCCGCCAATGTCTGGAGCTGCCCGAGCTTCAACGAGCTGGCCCGCGACGGCCAGGACGCCGAGCGCTGGAGCCTGCTGCACCCGCTGGAAGCCGCCCGCGTGCCCTTCGTGACGCAGCAGCTGCAGCCGCACAACGGCCCGGTGATCGCCTCGACCGACTATATGAAGAACTACGCCGAGCAGATCCGCGCCTTCATCCCCAAGGACCGTACCTACAAGGTGCTGGGCACCGACGGTTTTGGTCGCAGCGACTTCCGCTCCAAGCTGCGCGAGCACTTCGAGATCAACCGGCACTACATCGTCGTCGCCGCACTGAAGGCGCTAGCTGATGAGGGCACGGTGCCGATGGCCAAGGTGGCCGAGGCGATCGCCAAGTACGGCATCAAGGCCGATCGCATCAACCCGCTCTACGCCTAATCGGCGGCGCACCGGAGACAAGACATGGCATTGGTAGACATCAAGGTCCCCGACATCGGGGACGTCAAGGACGTGGCGGTGATCGAGCTGCTGGTCAAGGTGGGCGATACGGTCAAGGCCGAGCAGAGCCTGATCACCGTCGAATCCGACAAGGCCTCGATGGAGATTCCGTCCTCGGCCGAAGGCGTGGTCAAGGAGATCAAGCTCAAGGTCGGCGATGTGGTCAACGAGGGCTCGGTGGTGCTGGTGCTTGAAGCCGCTGGCGCGGCTGCTGCAGCGCCTGCGCCGGCTGCCGCGGCGGCGCCTGTCGCTGCACCGGCTGCCGCGCCAGCGGCCGCGCCCGCTGCGGCTCCGGTCGCAAATCCGAACGTCGGTATGACCTCTGTTGAGGTCACCGTCCCGGACATCGGCGACTTCGAGTCCGTCTCCGTGATCGAGGTTTTCGTCAAGGTCGGCGACACCGTCAAGGCCGAGCAAAGCCTGGTCACGGTCGAGTCGGACAAGGCCTCGATGGAGATTCCGTCCTCGCATGCCGGCGTGGTCAAGGAGCTGAAGGTGGCGCTGGGCGACAAGATCGCCAAGGGTAGCCTGCTGGTGGTGCTGGAAGTGGCCGGTGCCGCGGCCGCTGCCGCGCCTGCGGCCGCCGCAAGCGCGCCTGCTCCAGCAGCTGCAGCAACTACCGCTGCCGCACCCGCCGCAGCTCCGGCCGAACGCCAGGTGCCAACCGCCGCCTTGCCGGCCCACGAGCCGACCGCGCCCACCGGCAACTTGCCGCACGCGTCGCCGAGCATCCGCAAGCAGGCCCGCGAGCTGGGCGTGCCGCTGGCTGAAGTGAAGGGCACTGGCCCCAAGGGCCGCATCACCGAGGGCGATCTGCAGGACTTCGTCAAGCGCATCATGAGCGGCGAGCAACAGACCACGGCGCAAAAGGCCAAGGCGCCAGCGGCGGCGGCGGCCGCAGGCGGTGGCGCCTTCCCGGGCCTGCTGGCCTGGCCGCAGGTGGACTTCACCAAGTTCGGCCCGGTCGAGCGCAAGGACCTGCCGCGCATCAAGAAGATCTCCGGCGCCAATCTGCACCGCAACTGGGTCGTCATTCCTCACGTCACCAACCATGACGATGCCGATATCACCGAGCTGGAGGCCTTCCGTGTGGCCACCAACAAGGAGAACGAGAAGAGCGGCGTCAAGGTGACGATGCTGGCCTTCATGATCAAGGCCGCGGTTGCAGCGCTGAAGAAGTTCCCGGACTTCAACAGCTCGCTCGACGGCGATCAGCTGGTGTTGAAGAACTACTTCCACATCGGCTTCGCGGCCGATACGCCCAACGGCCTGATGGTGCCGGTGCTCAAGGATGCCGACAAGAAGGGCATCTTCCAGATCAGCCAGGAGATGGGCGAGCTGGCCAAGAAGGCCCGCGACGGCAAGCTGGCGCCGGCCGAGATGAGCGGCGGCTGCTTCACGATCTCGTCGCTGGGCGGCATCGGCGGGCGCTATTTCACGCCCATCATCAATGCCCCCGAGGTGGCCATCATGGGCGTGTGCAAGAGTGCCATCGAGCCGAAGTGGGACGGCAAGCAGTTCGTGCCGCGCCTGATGCTGCCGCTGTCGCTGAGCTGGGATCACCGGGTGATCGACGGCGCGGCCGCAGCACGTTTCAACGTCTATTTCGCGTCCCTGCTGGCCGACTTCCGCCGCATCGTGCTCTAAGGCGTGCCGTAGCCCGGATGCAATCCGGGACCGCCCCCAAGCAGAACCCCGGATTCCATCCGGGCTACCCATTTCTCGGAGAAATCCATGGCGTTGATTGAAGTTCAAGTCCCCGACATCGGCGACTTCAAGGATGTGCCCGTGATCGAGTTGCTGGTCAAGCCCGGCGACATCATCAAGGTCGAGCAGAGTCTGGTCACCGTCGAGAGCGACAAGGCCTCGATGGAGATTCCGTCGTCCCATGCCGGCGTGGTCAAGGAGTTGAAGGTCGCCCTGGGCGACAAGGTCAACCAGGGCACGGTGCTGCTGATGCTGGAATCCGATGCGGCCGCAGTGCCGGCACCGGCGCCTGCTGCGGCTGCACCGGTTGCCGCCGCAGCACCCGTGGCTGCGCCCACCGCCGCCACCTACACCGGCACGGCCGATCTGGACTGCGATGTGCTGGTGCTGGGTGGCGGCCCTGGTGGCTACTCGGCCGCCTTCCGCGCCGCCGACCTGGGGCTCAAGGTCGTGCTGGTCGAGCGTTATGCCACCCTGGGCGGTGTCTGCCTGAACGTCGGCTGCATCCCGTCCAAGGCGTTGCTGCATGTGGCGGCGGTGATGGATGAGGTTTCGCACATGGCCGATCTGGGCGTGGACTTCGGCGCGCCGACGGTCGATGTCAACAAGCTGCGCGGCCACAAGGAAAAGGTCATCGGCAAGCTGACCGGCGGCCTGGCCGCGATGGCCAAGATGCGCAAGGTCACCATCGTGCGTGGCTATGGCAGCTTTGCCGATGCCAACCATCTGCAGGTCGAGGAGACCAGCGGCTCGGCGCAGGAGAAGACCGGAACGAGCAAGACCGTGCACTTCAAGCAGGCCATCATCGCGGCCGGCTCGCAGGCGGTGCGCCTGCCCTTCCTGCCCGACGACGAGCGCATCGTCGATTCGACCGGTGCGCTGGCCTTGACCGGCACGCCGAAGAAGATGCTGATCATCGGCGGCGGCATCATCGGCCTGGAGATGGGCACGGTCTATTCGACGCTGGGCGCGCGCCTGGACGTCGTGGAGATGCTGGACGGCCTGATGCAGGGCGCCGACCGCGACCTGGTCAAGGTTTGGCAGAAGCTCAATGCCAAGCGCTTCGACAAGATCATGTTGAAGACCAAGACGGTGGGCGCCGTGGCCACGCCCGAGGGCATCAAGGTGCAGTTCGAGGGGCTTGACGGCGCCAAGAGCGAGGGCGTCTATGACTTCGTGCTGCAGGCCGTGGGCCGCACGCCCAATGGCAAGAAGCTTGCCGCCGAGAAGGCCGGCGTGGCCGTCACCGACCGCGGCTTCATCAACGTCGATGTGCAGATGCGCACCAATGTGCCGCACATCTTCGCCATCGGCGATGTGGTCGGCCAGCCCATGCTGGCGCACAAGGCCGTGCACGAGGGCCATGTGGCGGCCGAAGTCGCCGCCGGCACCATCCTGGGCGACGACAAGCTGGCGCGCAGCCAGTTCGACGCCCGCGTGATCCCCAGCGTGGCCTACACCGATCCGGAAGTGGCCTGGGTCGGTCTGACCGAGGACCAGGCCAAGGCCCAGGGCATCAAGGTCAAGAAGGGGCTGTTCCCCTGGACGGCCTCGGGCCGCGCGATTGCCAACGGCCGCGACGAGGGCTATACCAAGCTCCTGTTCGATGATTCGCCCGAGGCCCACGGCCACGGCAAGATCCTCGGCGGCGGCATCGTCGGCACCCATGCCGGTGACATGATCGGCGAGATCGCCCTGGCCATCGAGATGGGCGCCGACGCGGTGGACATCGGCAAGACCATCCATCCGCACCCGACCCTGGGCGAGTCGATCGGCATGGCCGCCGAGATCGCGCACGGCTCGTGCACGGACGTGCCACCGCCGCGCAAGACTTGACTCTTCAGCCGATGCAGTCGCCGCTGCGCCTTGTGCGTGGCGGTGATGGTTGCCCCGGCAGCTCCAGCGCATAGTGCAGTGACAGCAGCTGCCAGCCCTGCGGGCCCAACTGCCACTGGCTGCTGTTGACGCCGGTGAAGGCGACCGGCGCCTCGGCGCTGTTGTAGCGCGTCTCGACCACGCTATAGACCTGGGCGTGGGCGCCATAGCGTCGCAGCTCGCGATGGACTTCGCACTCGAACACCGCCTTGGGCGTAGCCTCGTTCAGCGCGGCCAGGAACTCGGTGCCCGACCAGCTGCGCACGTCGAGACTGGCGTCTTTCAGGCGCTGGCCCCAGACACGTGTCTGCGGATGCAGCAGCGGGCGCAGCAACTCGGCGTTGGCCTTGCCGCCTGCGGGGCTGTTGAAGGTGCGCCACAGGTCACCGACACGCTCCTCCAGCTGCGCCTGGCTGTGCGCCTCGGCCAGCGGGCCTAGTCCGGCCAGCAGGGCGGGCCAGCTGACCCGGTAGAGCTGCGACAGCCCTGCAGCATGCTGGCCCGGGCGGGTGGAGGCGAATATCAGCCACTGACCGTCGCTGCTGACAGAGGGCGTGAACTCGAAGCTCGGGCTGTTGATCGGGGCCGGCAGGCGTATCGCCGGGCCGAAGCCAGCGCCGACCCGCTCGGCCAGGAACAGATCGCCGTCCTGCCGAGCCTTGCTATCGCTGCGGTCGCTCCACCACAGCGCGTAGCGGCCGTCCGGAGACAGCGTGAAGTCGCTGTTGGACGGTCCGACATTGATCGGTGCGGGCAGCGTAAGCGGCGCACTGTGTTCGCCACCGGGCGGGCCATCGCTTTGGTAGACGGCCAGCTCGCCCGGCCCGCCCTTGCGGTAGGAAGCGAAGTACAGGCGTTCGCCATAGCGCTCCGGCCCCAGCTCGTAAGCGGGGCTTTGCACGGCCTCGGCCAGGCGCTGCGGCGCGCTCCATTGGCCATCGGCCCAGCGGGATTCGAACAGGTCCAGCTGTCCCAGCGGCTTCTCGCCCTCGAGGGGGCGGTCGGAGATGAAGGTCAGCGTCTTGCCGTCGCCGCTCAGGTGGGGGTCTGAGTCGCGCCAGCGCGGGTCGGCGAAAGGCAGCGTCTGCGGAGCCTGCCATTGCCCATCGACACGGCGCTGCCAGAAGATGGCGGACTTCTTGAAGCCGGCGGCCGAGCGTGCGAACACGCGCAGCTCGCGCTGCTCCTGCAGGTTGTAGCTTTGCAGGCCGGGGTCGGCGGGGCCTGCCTGCAGGCGCTCGATCTGAAGGTCGGCGGCAAGGGTCGAGGTGTTCAGCGCCAGCAGCAGACTGGTCGCCAGGAGACGGTTTTGCATGAAGCACAGGGCGTGTTGGCAAGGGTCGTATGCTAGGAGCCGACGGAGCGGGCGAGGACCGTCAAGCGACCGAATCGGCGCGGGCGCGACGGAGCGGCGCCTGGGTGGGATGACTTCGGCATCAAGGTCGCCGCCAAGCAAGACCTGACACTTGTCGTCGGCCAGAATGCCGGTATCTGAGACCTGAGCGGGAATGCAAACAATGAAGATGCTGCGCATCACGGGCCGGGCCTGGGTCCTGGCCTGTCTGGTGGCCTTGAGTGCCTGTGGCGGCGGAGGCGGCTCCGCACCCGCCCCCGCACCGACCCCCGAACCTCCGCCCGTCGAGCCCTCGCTGAGCACCCAGTGCCTGGCCGGCTCGGTGGCCCGGCTTGAGCTGCCCGCGGGCGCCCAGGTCGGGCGCAACGCCGAACTGAGCCTGCTCGGCTGCGCCGCCGGGCAGGTCTTCGGCGAGCTGCGCTGGACGCAGGTGGCCGGGCCCACGCTGAGGCTGATGTCTGCGCGCTCGCAGGCGCTTACGCTGGAGCCGACTGAGCCGGGCAGCTATCGCTTCGAGGTGAGCTTCCAGGACGCGCAGGGCAGGGTTCGCAGTGGCCAGGCCGAATTCAATGTGGCGGCGGCCGCGGATGCCGGCCTGCTGCTGCGCGGCGAGCCCTCGGCCTACAGCAATGGCGCGCTGTCGATTCGGGCCTGGGCGGCGAGTTTGAGCCAGGAAGAGCGCGACACCGCCACGGTGAGCTGGGCGGTGGTCGATGGTCCCACCACCACCTTGCAGGAAGGAACCGGCTGGCGGGCGCTGCTGAAGGCACCGGTGGTCAGCCAGGACAGCCTGCTGCGCCTGCGCGCCCAGGTGAGCCTGGCCGGTGGCCGCCAGCTCAGTCAGGACTTCAAGCTGCTGGTGCAGGCGCCGCCACGGCAGGCCGGAGCCGATGCCCTGTTCCCCGCCAGCGACCCGGTCTCACGCGTCTATCCCTATCTTGCCGGCGGCCCTCATGCCCAGGCCTTGAAGGACTGCATCTACACGCCCAGCCTGGACCGCAACAACACCTGCACGCTGGGGCGTCTGCCGCTGCTGGGCCAGGAAACCCGCGGCGAGCTGCCGACCGTCGAGCAGGTGATGCGGCGGGTGCTGGTGTCCAATGACTGGATGGGCGAGGCCTTCGAGGCCTTTCTGCGCGAGCAGGACGCCCACGGCGACTTCCGCCGCCTGCTCAATGCCAGCACGGCCGTGGTGATTGGCGGGCGCGTGCGGCCGGCGTTCTACTGGGGCGCCACCGGTGCGATCTATCTCGATGCCGGCTATCTGTGGATGACGCCCGAGCAGCGCGACACCATCAGCGAGACGCCGGATCCGCGCAGCGACTATGGCGTGCAGCTGCGCTACAGCGCGCCCTGGCGCTATGTGTTGAACAACGCCCATGCCGATGGCGTCTATCCGGTGGCCGAACGCAGGCCGCGCGAGTTGTCCAGGCTGGCCTACACGCTGGGGCCTTTGCTGTATCACGAGCTCACCCATGCCGCGGATCTGGTGCCGCCCCGGTTGCACACACAGCTCAGCGGCAGCCTGCGCGTCTGGCAGGCCGGTCCGGCGCTTACGCCCTCGGCGGATCTGGCGCAGCGTCTACCCTTCTACTCGCAGGAGATGGTCGCCCTGGGGCGGGTGCAGTTCTTCGGGGTGACGGCCACGGCGGAGCAGATCGCCTATGGGCCAGAGGACGTGGCCCGCTTCTTCAGCCTGGACCGCGTCAACGACGACTACAGCTATTCGATGCCGGTGGGCGAAACGGTGTCGGCCGAGGATCCGGCCATGCTGGTCGAGGAGGCGATGATGCAGCTGCGCTACGGCGTGCTGCGTGACTTTGCCATCACAACGCCCCGGCCCGCCGGCGGCACCAGCACCGACCTGATCGTCAGCTGGGGCCAGCGCGGGCGCATCGGCGAGCCGACCATACGGCCGCGTGTGGCCCTGGTGCTGGAGCAGATCATGCCCTGGCTGGAGGCCGGCACCACCGACCGCCTGGCGCCGCCGACACCGCTGCGGGCCGGTCTGAGCTGGGGACAGAACCTGGACCAGGCCGCGATTGCCGCCAACCGGCCGCGCGTGCTGACGGCGCGTGAGCGCCTGATCGAGGCGGAGCAGGAGCGCCGCCGCGGCATCGAGAGTGTTCGCCGTGTCCAGGCCCAGACCCTGCAGGGCGGCGGGCCCCGCGTCCGTCAGTGATTGGGTGAAGGCAGGCCCGGCACGCTGCCGCAGTGGGCCACACCGTGGCGGTCCACCTGCAGGCGAAAGCTGAGGCCCGGGGTCACGCCTTGCCAGTGGGCCAGCGGCAGGCGGCAGGTCCAGGTCTGACCCGAGGCGGCGCGCAACTGAACTTCATAGCGCTCGTGCCGCTTGCCCGGGCGCTCGGCACCGAGTGGCGGTGGATCAGCGACCGGTGCCAGCGAGGGTCTTGGCCACAGCGGTGGCGCGGGCGCCTGGCCCTCGGCCATTGCGCTGTGCAGCGCCCGCCATTGCGGACCGGCGTAGCGGCAATGCTCGGTCGGTCGGGTGCGCGCGCCGCTGGGATCGATCATGGTGCGGCGCAGCGTGACGCGCACCCCGCTGGGCAGTTCATCGCACCAGCTTGAGCCATGGTCCTCGACCAGGGTTTCGATCTCTATCGCCAGCTGCCAGGTTTTCTGCACCACCAGTACGGTTACGCCGCTGGGCGTCAGCAGCCACCCCGCCAGCGGCAGCAGGGCCAGGCTCATCCACAGCAGGGCAAAGAGCCGGCGGCGGTGCTTGATGGAGGGCGCTTGGGGGCGGGGCGGCATGGCGGGCATTGTCGGTGTTTGCCCGTAGGGCGCCGTTGCCGGAAAAGAAGCGACTCTCTCAGGGCCTACCCCAATCAAGCATTCGGTGCGGCGCTGCTAGCATGGTCTTGCAGTTTGGTCATACACCGTCATCGGCTTTGCGGAGGTTATCCATGCAAGAGCAACAGTTGCGCACCCTGATCGAAGACGTGCGTGAGGGGCGCCTCGCCCGCCGGGCCTTTGTCCAGCGCATGCTGGCACTGGGGCTGACGGCCCCGATGGTCGGCCAGATGCTGATGCATGCTGGCATCGCCCAGGCCCAGGCGCCATCGGGCTACAAGCCGACCAAGCGCGGCGGTGGCGGGGCCTTGAAGCTCTTGTGGTGGCAGGGTGCCACCTTGCTGAATCCGCACTTCGCCACCGGCACCAAGGACCAGGAGGGCGCGCGCATCTTCTACGAGCCCTTGGCGGCCTGGAACGCCGATGGCGACCTGGTGCCAATACTCGCGGCCGAGATTCCCTCCGTGCAGAATGGCGGCCTGTCCAAGGACGGCATGTCGGTGACCTGGAAGCTCAAGCGCGGCGCCACCTGGCATGACGGCAAGCCCTTCACCGCCGATGACTGCGTGTTCAACTGGGAGTACGCCAGCAACCCCGACACCGCGGCGGTCACGGTCGGTACCTACAAGGACTGCAAGGTCGAGAAGATCGACAGCCATACCGTCAAGGTGACCTTCAAGAAGCCGACGCCGTTCTGGGCCGACCCCTTTGTCGGCACCCGGGGCATGCTGATTCCCAAGCACCTGTTCGCCGATTTCATCGGCGCCAAGTCGCGCGACGCACCCGCCAATCTGAAGCCGGTGGGCACCGGCCCCTACAAGTTCGTCGACTTCAAGCCGGGTGACATGGTGCGTGGCGCCATCAATACCAGCTACCACTTCGACAACCGTCCCTTCTTCGACACGATAGAGATGAAGGGCGGCGGCGATGCGGTATCGGCCGCACGCGCGGTGATACAGACCGGCGAGTTCGACTACGCCTGGAATATGCAGGTCGAGGACGAAATCCTCAAGCGCCTGGAGGCCGGCGGACGCGGCAAGGTGACGATCACGCCAGGCGGCAATATCGAGTTCATCGTGCTGAACATGGCCGACCCCTGGACCGAGGTCGAGGGCGAGCGGGCGCACCCGAAGAGCCGCCACCCGATCCTGTCCGACCAGGCCGTGCGCCAGGCCTTGAATCTGCTGGTCGATCGCGGCGCGGTGCAGGAGTTCATCTACGGCCGCACCGGTGTGGCCACGGCCAACTTCCTCAACAACCCCGAACGCTTCCGCTCCAAGACGATGAAGTGGGAGTTCAATGTGGACAAGGCCAGCGCCGTGCTCGAGGCGGCCGGCTGGAAGAAGGGCAGCGACGGCATCCGCGAGAAGGGCGGCAAGAAGCTCAAGCTGGTGTTCCAGACCTCGATCAATGCGCCGCGCCAGAAGACCCAGGCCATCATCAAGCAGGCCGCGCAAAAGGCCGGCGTCGATCTGGAGCTGAAGGCCATCACCTCGTCGGTGTACTTCTCATCCGATGTGGGCAACCCCGACACGTACACCAAGTTCTTCTGCGACATAGAGATGTACACGACGACGATGACACAGCCCGACGCCGAGCTGTTCATGAACCAGTTCGTCTCCTGGGAGTTCTCGACCAAGGAGAACAAGTGGCAGGGCCGCAATATCGCTCGCTGGAAGAACGACGAGTACGACAAGGCCTTCCGCGCAGCGGAGAACGAGCTCGACCCGGTCAAGCGCGCCGCGCTGTTCGTCCGGATGAATGACCTCATCTGCAGCGATCCGGTGGTGATTCCGGTCGTCTACCGGCCCCGCGTGGCCGCCGTGGCCACCAAGCTCTATGCCCCGTTGAGCGGCTGGGACAACGACCTCTGGAACCTCAAGGACTGGTTCCGCGAAGCTTGATCGCTCGTTGACGCCCTGCCGCCGCTGAATGACCCAGTACCTACTGCGCCGCCTGCTCTACGCCCTGCCCAGCTTGCTGGGCATCAGCGTGGTCCTGTTCACCATCCTGGCGCTGGCGCCCGGTGATCCGTTCGAGGAGTTGGCGACCAACCCGAATGTGCCGGCCGAGGTGCGCCAGATGCTGCGCGCCAAGTTCGGTCTGGACGATCCGGTCTGGCAGCGCTACTTCCGCTGGCTGTTCGCCATGCTGCAGGGCGACTGGGGCTTCTCGTTCGTCAGTCGCGTCGATGTCGATCAGCTGATACTGCAGCGCCTGCCCACCACCCTGGTGGTGATAGGCAGCTCGCAAGTCCTGGCCCTCCTGATCGCGATACCGGTGGGCGTGTTCGCCGCCACCAGGCCCTATTCGATCTTCGACCAGGTTGCCAACACGCTGGCCTTCGTCGGCTTCTCGCTGCCGACCTTCTTCACCGGCCTGCTCTTCATCCTGCTGTTCTCGATCACGCTGGACTGGCTGCCCTTCGTCTATCGCGCGGACATCGCCGCCACCGGCTGGGCCTGGTGGTGGGAGCACATCAAGCAGTCCATCATGCCGGTGCTGGTGCTGGGCCTGTTCCAGGGCGCTAGCTGGACGCGCTATGTGCGCTCGGCCGTGCTCGACGTGATCAGGCTCGACTATGTGACCACCGCCCGCTCCAAGGGTCTCAGCGAGGGCGGGGTGGTGATCAAGCATGTGCTGCGCAATGCCCTGATACCGGTCGTGACCCTGGTGGCGCTGCAGATGCCGGCGGTGTTTGGCGGGGCCATCGTCACCGAGCAGATCTTCCGCATTCCGGGCATAGGCTCGCTCTTGATCAGCGCCATCCTGGCCAATGACACGCCGGTGATCATGGCCGTGACCTTCGTCTTCGCCTGTCTGGTTATCTTCTTCAATCTCATGGCTGATCTGCTCTATGGCTGGCTCGATCCCCGCATCAGCTACCGCTAGCGCGGCGGCGCAACATGTCTCGCCCTGGGGCGAGGCCTGGCGGCGCTTCAAGCGCCACCGCATGGCCATGCTCAGCCTGGTGATACTGACGCTGATGGTGGCGGCCGTGCTGCTGGGCCCGCTGGTGTGGAAGCTGGCGATCAATGACATCGACTTCACCGCCAGGCTGAAGGGCCCGTCGCTGGCCCACCCGCTGGGCACTGACGACCTGGGCCAGGACCTGCTGGCCCGCCTGCTCTACGGCGGCCGCATCTCGCTGGCCGTGGGTCTGGCGGCGATGCTGATGGCGGTGGTGGTGGGGGTGCTGATCGGTGCCATTGCCGGCATCTCGCGCGGCAGCGTCGACGCCGGCCTGATGTGGCTGACCGATCTGTTCCTGTCGCTGCCGCAACTGCCCCTGCTGCTGCTCATCATCTACCTGTTCCGCGATGGCCTGAAGGACACCTTCGGCCCCGAGGTTGGCGTATTCATACTGATCGTCGTCGTCATCGGCGGCTTTCGCTGGATGCCGGTGGCGCGCCTGGTGCGGGCGCAGTTCTTCTCGCTGCGCGAGAAGGAGTTCGTCGAGGCGGCGCGGGCGCTGGGTGCCAGCACGCCGCGCCAGGTCACGCGCCACATCCTGCCCAATGCGCTGGGCCCGGTGATCGTGGCCGGCACCATAGACGTGGCGGCGGCCATCATCGCTGAATCGACGCTGTCCTTCCTGGGCCTGGGCTTTCCGCCCGACATCCCGACCTGGGGCCGCATCCTGTTCGACGCCAAGGACTATCTGGACATCGCGCCGCACTGGGCGATGTTCCCCGGCCTGGCCATCTTTCTGGCGGTGCTGACGATCAACTTCATTGGCGACGGCCTGCGCGACGCGCTCGATCCGCGCAAGGTCATGTGATGAGCCAGGAAGCCCCATTGCTCGAGATCCGCGGCCTGAAGACCCATTTCGCTACCGACGCCGGCTGGTTGCACGCGGTCGATGGCGTGGACCTGACGGTGCATCGTGGCGAGACGGTCTGCGTGGTCGGCGAGTCGGGTTGCGGCAAGTCGGTCACGGCGATGAGTGTGCTCAAGCTGCTGCCTATGCCGCCGGGCCGCATCGCCGCCGGCCAGATCCTCTGGCAGGGCAGGGACCTGGTGACCTTGCCCGAGAGCGAGATGCGCCGCATCCGCGCCAAGCAGATCGCCATCGTGTTCCAGGAGCCCATGACCTCGCTGAACCCGGTCTACACGGTGGGCCAGCAGATCGCCGAGGTGCTGCGCCTGCAGGAGGGCCTGAACCGCAGCGATGCGATGGACCGTGCGGTCGAGATGCTGCGCCTGGTCAATATCCCGACGCCGGAGCGCCGCGTGCGCGACTATCCGCACCAGTTCTCCGGCGGCATGCGCCAGCGCGTGATGATTGCGATGGCGCTGAGCTGCAACCCGCAGCTGCTGATCGCCGACGAACCGACGACGGCGCTGGACGTCACCATCCAGGCGCAGATCCTGGAACTGCTGGCCGAGCTGAAGGCGCGGCTGGGCATGAGCATCCTGCTGATCACCCATGCGATGGGCGTGGTTGCCGAGGTCGCGCAGCGGGTGGTCGTGATGTATGCCGGCAAGGTGATCGAGGAGGCCACCGTGGAGCAGTTGTTCGCCAATCCGCGCCACCCGTACACGCAGGGCCTGATACGTTCGATTCCGCGCATCGACCTTGCTGCCACGCACAAGGTCAGGCTGGAAGCGATTGCCGGCACGGTGCCCAAGCTGATCAACCCGCCCGAGGGCTGCCGCTTCGCGCCGCGCTGCAAGTACGCCAGCAGCGCCTGCACCGCCGAAACGCCTGCCCTGCGCGAGATCGCCCCTGGTCACAAGGTCGCCTGCATCCTATGAGCAAACCGCTGCTGCGCGTCGACAAGCTGGTCAAGCACTTTGGCATCAAGGGTGGCTTTCTGGGCCGCGAGCAGGCACGGGTGCATGCGGTCGACGGGGTCACGTTTGATCTCGCGGCCGGCGAGACGCTGGGCCTGGTCGGCGAATCGGGCTGCGGCAAGTCGACCACCGGCCGCTGCATCCTGCGCTTGATCGAGCCGACCTCGGGCCAGGTCTGGTTCGATGGCCGCGAGGTCACGGCGCTGGGCAAGACCGAGCTGCGCGCGATGGCGCGCGACATGCAGATCATCTTCCAGGACCCCTACGCCTCGCTGAACCCGCGCATGACGGTGGGCGCCATCATCGGCGAGGCCCTGACCATACACAAGCTGACCAAGACCCGGGCCGACTACGAGGCCCGCATCGTCGACCTGCTGGAGACGGTGGGTCTGAGTGCCGACCATCTGCGCCGTTATCCCCATGAATTCTCCGGCGGCCAGCGCCAGCGCATCGGCATTGCCCGCGCGCTGGCGGTCAGCCCGAAGCTGATCGTCTGCGACGAGGCGGTGTCGGCGCTGGATGTGTCGATCCAGGCCCAGGTCATCAACCTGCTGGAAGACCTCCAGGCCAAGTTCAATCTGACCTATCTGTTCATCGCGCACGACCTGTCGGTGGTCGAGCACACCAGCACCCGGGTGGCGGTGATGTACCTGGGCCGCATCGTCGAGATCGCCAGCTCGCGCGAGCTCTACAGCCGGCCGCTGCACCCCTATACCGAGGCGCTGCTGTCGGCCGTGCCCATCCCCGATCCGACCTTGAAGCGCAAGCGCATCATGCTGCAGGGCGATGTGCCCAGCCCGATCAACCCGCCGACCGGCTGCCACTTCCACACCCGCTGCCCGGTCAAGCAGCTGCCGCTGTGCGCCAGCGAGTCACCGGAACTGAAGCAGAGCAGCGACGGGCATTGGGTGGCCTGTCACCTGCGTGGCTGAGCCCGGACACGGGGTCCGGAAGGAGCCCGTGCCTGGCGAAGGACTTGCGGCGATACAAGCCGCAAGGCCGGGCTGGTCTGAAGAGGGCTCAGGCGTCCGGCAACTGAATATCGCTGCTGCCGGGGCAGACCCAGCGCGGGCTTTCGCGGGTGCGGTCTATGCAGCCGCCGCCAAGGTACTGGCGGGCCGGGTCGCGCAGGCGCAGCATGGTGTTCAGCACCGCCTCGGTGGCTCGGGCATCGCTCAGCGTGCGCTGCACATGCTCGGCCACGCGGGCCTCGTCGATGCGAGGTTCTCCCTCGGCATCGAGATAGACGGCGTCGCGCCAGTGGTAGATCTCCACGCATTTGCTGCTCAGCGTGAAGGGCTGGTCGCGTTTCCAGAAATTGCAGAACAGGCCCTGACCGAGGTAGAACACCCAGGAGCCCTCATAGCCGGACACATCTGACGAGGCCGGGTCGGGGTTGCGGAACCAGACCCGGTCGCCTGGCACGTAATAGGCCGGCGGCAGCGGTGCCTCGGTGCTGCCCAGCTCGCGCAGGAAGACGTCGTGAAAGCGCCCCGACATCACCGCGCGCCGCTCGCTCTGCAGCTGCAGCCGCGCGTACAGGGCCGGATGGTGAAGCTGTGCCTCCTGTGCAATGGCCAGCAGGATCACGTACTCGGTGGCGCGGTAGCAGGAGAAGTCATAGAGCTGGCCGCTGCGCTCGGGCTGGGTGGCGCGCTCCAGCGCGGCTATCAGCGAACAGCCGGGCTGGACGGTGAAGCCGGTCTCACGGGCATAGGTCCACAGGCCGGCGGGGCGTTCGGCGACGCTGGTCTGGAAGGCCAGCGCCGTCTTGCGCGCCGCGCGCACGATATTGACGCGCATGCGCACCGCAGCGGCCAGTTCGGCAAACGAGGGGAAGCTTTGCTGCAGCGGCGTGGCCAGCAGGGCCAGCCAGATCTCGCGCTGCAGATCGGCCTCGCTGGCCTCCGTGTCCAGGCCCAGCGCCTGGCTCAGGCCGGTGGTGTCATGGCCGGGAGCCAACTGCTGCAGGGCCTGGGGCAGCAGGGTCAGCCCGCCTTGCTCGGGCAGTGGCCGCAGATAGGGTTCCAGGCCCAGCGCTCGCAGCGCCTCGACACAGCGTGACAACTCCTGCGGCGGCAGCAGCAGCTGTCCATTTTCTGTGGTGACCTGCTCAAGCAACGCGCTCATACACCGTCCTTATGGGATCGCCGGTGACCGCGCTTTGTGCAAGCAAGCGAACCCGTCACCGCCATTATCCCGGCGCCGCTGGCTGGCCCCGCGCAGGGGCTTTCCCGCATTTACCGCAAGCTCGCTTTGGGCCTTCAAGCTGGGGCGGTAGCCGCAGCTTTCAACTCGGCGACGGTGGCCCAAGGCGGTTGCGCAGCCGCGGCGTGGCGGCTTCTATCGGTGCCAGAAGCAGTGGCCAGATACGCTCGCCCAGCTCGCGGCGGAAAAGGGCGAAGTGGCCGATGGTCCGCGCCCCCACGGCCTGCGGCGCCAAGGTGTGACGCGCCACCGCCGCGCCGCGGAACTGCGCCGCCAGATGATCGACACCCCGCGCCGGGCCGAACAGATGGTCGTCGCTGATGTTCCACAAGTGCACCGGCCCGGTGAAGTGGTGATAGCCCAGATCGGTCCGCAGGCTCGGGTCGGTAAACATGAAGCCGCGCCGACGGCCCCAGCGGGCCCACTCGAGTGCCGCCGGCTTGGGCATGCTGTGCGCCCGGGCGCCCAGCAGGCGACCCGGAAAATGGCCGAACAGATGGCTCAGCGCGGGCAGCATGGCGTGAAAGAACAGCCAGGCCTTGGCCCGGTGCAGGCCCGACCAGTTGCGCCAGTCGGCCGCCTGGGCGGCCACGCCCAGCAGCGCATCGGCCTGCTCGTAGCCCGGCGCCAGACCCACCGCATTGCCACCGAACGAGTGGCCGATCAGCAGCAGGCCCAGCTCATGGCCCTGGCGCGCCTGCTCCAGCAGCCGGCGCTTGTGGGCGGAGCGCAGCGCGGCGGCAATGTCCAGCTGGGCCCAGTCGCGCAGGCGGGCAGGTTCGTCGCGCAGCTTGCCCTGCAGCGAGGCACCAATGCCGCGATAGTCGTAGCACAGCACTGCATAGCCGCGCCCCGCCAGCCACTGCGCGAAGGCGCGATAGAAGCCGCTGGCCACGGCCGTTGCCGGGCTGACTACAGCCACCGCACGCACCGGCCCACTGGGCTCGTACCAGCGGCCGGCCAGCAGGCGGCCATCGGCGCAGCGCAGCTGGGTGTCGTGCTGCAGGGAATCGTCTGTGGTGGTCTGCTGGTTCATTGGGGGCTCCTGGGGCTTGGTGGCAGTCTAGATTGGCAACAAGCATGCGACTAGACTCGGTCTGAGCGACACATTGCTTCCCATTTGATGACAAAGACCGCCAAGATTTCGCGCAGCCGCCTCACCGCCGCCGATGCTGCGCTGGACGCCAATGCGCTGGAGCTGTTCGCCCGCATTGCCCAGGCCGGCAGCTTTGCCCAGGCCGCGCGCGAGTTGGGGCTGACCAGGGCCGCCGTCAGCCGGCGCGTGGCCGCCATCGAGGCGGCCGTGGGCCTGGCCCTGTTCGCCCGCAGCACCCGTAGCCTGGGCCTCACCGAGGCCGGCCGGCGCCTGCACGCCCGCGCCCGGGCGGTGCACGAGGCCGCCGAGGGCGCACGCCTGGCCCTGCGCAGCCAGCGCGATCAGCTGGGCGGCACGCTGCGCATCAGTGCGCCGCTGAGCTTTGGCCGCCACGTGCTGGCGCCACTGCTGGCGCGCTTTCAGGCCCTGCATCCGGCGCTGCGCTACGAGCTATTGGTGACCGACCGGCGGGTGGACCTGCTGCGCGAGGGGCTGGATCTGGCCTTTCGCATCACCGAGCGGCCGCCCGAGGACTGGGTCGCCCAGCCGGTGCTGCGTTTTGCCGTGCGCGCCTATGGTGCCGCTGGTCAAGCTGCGCTGCCCCGTCCGCAGGCCCTGGCCGAGCTGCCCTGCCTGCTGATCGGGCAGAACGAAGAGGCGCGGCCCGGCCATTGGTGCCATGACGATGGCGCCGCCGAAGCGGTGATGCTGCAGGCTGTTGCCTGGGGCAATGACATGGACAGCCTGATGGAGATGGCCCGCCACGGCAGCGGCATCGTGCTGCTGCCCGACTTCTGCGTTGGGCGGGCCAGCGGCCTGGTCGATCTGCTGCCGGGCTGGCGGCTGCTGGTCGATCAGGGCGAGTGGGTGCATGCGCTGACCCTGCCGGTGCCTGCCGGCTCGGAGACGGCGCGGGCGCTGGTGCGCTTTGTGCGGGAAGCACTGACGATTCCAGCGGCCTGAACGGCCTACACCCGGACCAAGGTCGCCGGGTTGATGCCGAACATGCGCTTGAAGGTGCGGGTCAGATGGGCCGAATCGGCGAAGCCGGCTTCGTGGGCGGCGTTGGTCCAGGACTGGCCTTCCATCGCGCACTGGATGGCCGTGTTCAGGCGCAGCCACAGCAGATAGGGACGAAAGGCGCTGCCGGTCTCCTGCACGAACAAGTGCCTGAACCGCCCCGGTGACAGCGCGGCCTCGCCGGCTGCGTCGGCCAGCGTGATCGGCGCGTGCAAATGCGTGCGGATGTAGTCCAGCGCCTTGCCTATGCGCGGATCCACGGGGTCGTCGGCCAGAAGCTCCTTGGTCAGCAGGGCCACCGCGGCACGGGCCGTGGCCACCATCGCTTCGTCACGTGCGCCACGGCGGTAGGCGGCCCGCAGCAGGTCGGCCATGTCATCGCGCTCCGCGTCGGGCAGGGGGCTGATGCCATGGGCGGCAAAGTGCCGGCTCAGCATCCGGCCCGCCGTGGTTTCCGGTTCTATGAACAGATGGGCCACCGTCGCGCCCTCGATCTCGAACTGGTGCTTGCAGTGCGAGCGCACCAGGGCGCCGGTGAAGGCAGACCAGCATCCGTCTTCCCGGTCTCGAAACCGGCAGACGCCGTCCAGCGCCAGCGCGATCTGCAGCGCATGGTGCTCGTGCCAGTCGGAGAGGCCGCTGCCGTGGCCTATCCACAGGCTGCCGCCAGGCCAGAAATGCACGCGGCCCGCGGCCACAGTCAACCGGCTGGTGGCTGACGGGGTGGGCTGCGGTGTGGGGCCTATCAGCATGGGCGGGCGGTGCTCAGCGCTGCTCGGGAGGAATTCTACTGATGGCCGCAGCAAACGGCGCGTGCATGGCCGCATCGACGGGCCGGTGCTTGACCGTCGTGCTGGCCGGGTCATTGCCCAGGAAGTTGTTGCCCTTCCAGTTGTGCGCCGGCCGCACCGGCCTGGGCACGAAGCCACCGCCACAGTTGGGGCAGACATTGCCCAGCACCGCGTCGACGCAGCCGGTGCAGAAGGTGCATTCGTAGGAGCAGATGCGGGCCTCGGTGGAGTCGGGCGGCAGGGCCCTGTTGCAGTGTTCGCAGGTGGGGCGGAGCTGGAGCATGGTCGGTCCTGTGGCGGTGAAGGCAAGTGGCGCCAGCTTGCCCGGACCGCGAGGCGCCGTCGAGTCGGCGACGGACCGCCGGCGGTCAGATCCGGACATGGCGCGGCGATCTGTCCGGCTGGAGACGGTTCCGCGACGGGGCCGACATAGAATGCCGCCCCTTCCTCGCCCCACGCTTTGACATGAACATCACGGTACTTGAAGAACTGCGCGCCTATATCGATCCGCTGACGGCCGATGAACATCAGGCGCTGGAGCGCAGCATCCTGGCCGAAGGCTGCCGCGACGCGCTGGTGCTGTGGGGCGAGGTGCTGGTCGACGGGCACAACCGCTACGGCATCTGCCGCAAGCACGGGCTGTCGTTTCAGACCGTGCAGAACGATCGCTTCAGGTCCATGGACGACGTGCACCTATGGATGATCGACCAGCACCTGGGCCGGCGCAGCGTGTCGGACTTCCAGCGCGGCGTGCTGGCGCTGCGCAAGAAGGAGATCATCACGGCGCGTCGCAACCAGGCGGCCAGCGAGTCCGCCCCGGTCGCCGTTGCGGCGGTCGAAGGCGCGCCACCCACCGCCGAGCCGCTGAACACGCGCGAGGCCATTGCCAAGGCGGCGCGCATCAGCAGCAACACGGTGGTGCAGATCGAGAAGATCCAGAAGAACGCCGCGCCGGAGCTGGTGGAGGCGGTCAGGCAGGGCACGATCTCGATCAATGCCGCTGCCGCCGTGGCCAGCCTGCCCAGCGAGGAACAGGTGGCGGCCGTGGCCGGCGGCAAGAAGGAGTTGCGCGATGCGGCCAAGCGCGTGCGCGATGCCAAGTCGGCATCGCGCACGCCGGTGGACGCCGCGACAGAAACCACGGCGGAGGCTGGTGCACCGCCCTGGGAAAGCGACGAACAGGTCGCCCAGCTGCAACTGGCGGTGGACACGCTGATGGCCGAGAACGCCGCCCTGAAGCAGCAGGTGGCGGCACTACAGGCGCGCCTGGCCGAGCTGCCTGCCGCGGCGTCCTGAGGCCAACAACTCGCTATTGCAATGCCCGGTTGACGGCGGCGTCAAGCTCGCTGTCGCTGACCGTTGTGGTCAAGGTGGGTACGGCGCCGGCGCTGGCGCGCAGTTCCAGCCGGGTGCTGCTGCCCAGGTTGGTGGCCGTGACCGAGGAGCCGTCCTCGGCCTCGAGGGTCAGCGCCTTGCTGCGCTCGTCGAACAGCGTTTTCAGCGCATGGGCGAAGCGCGGCGTCTTCAGCGATGCACCGTACTGCACGAAGCCGACATCGCTGGTCTTGTTGGCGATGAAGATGTCGGAATAGCTGTCGGCACGGCCATTGCTCGTGAAGCTCATGCTGCCGGTGCTGCGCTTGCCCAGATCGTCTGCCACATTGATCAGCACGGTCAGTGAGCCGGTGACGGTCTGAAGTGCTGCTGCGGACGACGCGCTCCCGCGATAGAGGACGTCGGCTAGCTGGAACTTCAGACCCTGGCCTTGTGGCAGTGTGGCGTCGATCTGTAGCTGACCGCTCGTGATCAGCAACGCGCCGGTGTCGCAGCTCTGTGCGGTGTAGTGCCACTGCAGCGGCTCGGGACGCGTCAGGGTCAGCGTTCCCGAGACCGCACAGGCATAGGTGCCGGCTGGTGTCTGCTGCACGTAATTGTTGAACACTGCACTCAGCAACTGCGTGGCATCGCCATGGGCGCGCCGATGGGTCAGGGTCGCGACGCCGACGGCATCAAGCATATTGTCGGCATTCAGCAAACTGGGCCTGGGGGCCGGTGGCAGCGGGGCGTCACCACCGCCACCGCAGGCGGTCAGGCCCAGGCACAGCGTGCTACACAGCAGTGACAGTCGAAATCTTGCGTTCATGGTCGGATCTCCAGGCAATGAGACGGCGAGGGCAAGCATCGGCGGCCCATCAACTGCGCCCAGCCATCACGCCACCGTCCACATCCAGCGTGGTGCCGGTGATCCAGGCGGACTGCGTCGACAACAGGAATTCGATCGCCCCCGCCACATCGTCCGGCGTGCCGATGCGTCCGATCGGATGGAAGGCATTGAAGCCTTGCAGCGCTGCCTTCACCTCCTCGCGCGGGATGAAGGCCTCGTAGACCGGTGTCTCGACCACGGCCGGGGCCACGGCATTGACGCGGATGCCGGCATCGGCCAGCTCCATGGCCAGATGCTTCGTCAGCGTGTGCACAGCGGCCTTGGCCATCGAGTAGGCCGATGAGGGTGTGAGCTTGATCGCCTGGTGCGCCCACATCGAACCGACGTTCACGATCGCACCGCCCTTGCCGGCGGCAATCATCTGGCGCACCAGCCCCTGGGTGAGGAAGAAGGTGCCTCGGTTGATGTCGAGGTAGCGGTCGTAGTCCTGTGCCGTGTGCTCGACAAAGGCCTTGGGGCTGAACACGCCGGCGGCATTGACCAGATAGCGCACCGGCCCCTGTTGATCGGCGAGCCGGGCCACCAGGGCCTGGACCTGATCGGCCTGGGTCAGGTCCGTGCACAGGAACACGGCATTGACCAGCGATTGCGCGGCGGCCCGGCCCTTCTCGGCGTCGCGACCGACCATCACGATGCGGGCACCCAGGCCCGACAGCCGTCGTGCGGTGGCCAGGCCGATGCCGCTGGCGCCGCCGGTGATCACAGCGGTTTGATCTTTGAAGTCATGCAGAGAATGTGTCATAACGGTCCTATCAGTAGGTAGGTTGATGAGGTAAAAAAAAGCCCACTACTGGGCGACACTGGCGACCAGGTCGTCCAGCAGTGAGTCGAACTGGCTGACGTCCTGCGAGGCATGGGCAATAATCAGCCCCCCTTGCAAGGTCGCCAGCACCAGTTGCGCGCGCCGCAGCGCTGGCCCGCGAAAGACGAATTCGCCATTCTTTCGGCCATCGTCCAGCACCCCGGACAACCAGGCCGCCTGCTCCGCGAAGAAGTCGTGCAGTGGCTTGCGCAGCGCCTCGGGCAGGGCCCGGATGTCGGAGGCCATCATCCCGCACAGACAAATGCCGCCGGCGATGAGCGTGGCCCGGTACAGGGCACCATAACCGGTCAGGCGCCCCAGCGCCGTGGCCTGATCGCGCTCGACGCATGCCAGTTGCGCACCGAATTGCAGTCGATAGCGCTGCACGAGTTCGAGTTCAAGGTCGTCCTTGGATGCGAAGTGATGGTGGATGCTGGCCTTGCGCACCCCCACGGCCTCGGCAATGTCGGCATAGCTGAAGGCATTGAAGCCCCGCATTTGTGCAAACATCTGGGCCGCGTTGAGGATGCGTTCGCGGGTGTCGGTTCGGGATTCTGTGATTGGCATGCGTGCATCATTACCTACCACTAGGTAGTTTGTCAACGTCCCTTAGACTTGGTCCAACTTTGCACAGCAGCCCTATGACCGTCCTCGCCACCCCCCGCCTACGCCTCGAGCCGATCACCGACCAGCATTTGCTGGGTCTTCACACCATCAACGGCGACCCGGAGGTGATGCACTACATCACGGGCAAGGCCGAGACCCTGGACGAGACGCAGGCGATGGTGGACCGTGTCAAGGCGCGCTGGGCCGAGTGGGGTTTCTCGTGGTGGGCCTTTGTCGACTTGGCCAGCGGTGAGGTGATAGGCACCGGTTGCATCCAGTACCTGGCGCGTGACATGGCCAATCCGCTGGAGATTGGCTGGCGCTTGCGGCGCGACAGGCAGGGCCAGGGCTATGCCTCCGAGGCTGCCCGGGCCATGGCGGCGTTCGCCTTCGAGACCGTGCGCACGGCGCTTCTGCTGGCCGTGTGCAACCCGGCCAATACCGCCTCGTCACGGGTGATGGAGCGCCTGGGCATGCGCTACCGCGGCGTGGAGCGCTGGTATGAGAGCGACTGCGCGACCTATGAGATGACTCGCGCCGAGTGGCTGGCGCGAGGGATCTGAGATGCTGAGGCTGGACGCCGGCGCCACCCGGGAAGCCTTGCCCTGGGCAGCCCTGCTGGAGGAAGTGGCGACGGTCTGCCGCGAGCAGGTGGCCGGCCTGATCTTCTGCCCGACGCGCCTGGTCGTGCCGCTGGGGGAGGCCGGCACCCTGCTGGTGATGCCGGCGGTGAGTCGCGAGCTGAGCATCACCAAGCTGGTCACCGTCCACGCCGGCAATGCGGGCCTGGGCCTGCCGACTATTCAGGGCGAGGTTGTGGTGATGGACACCCGCAGCGGCCAGCGCCTGATGCAACTCGACGGCCCGACCCTGACCGCTCGGCGCACCGCGGCGGTGAGCCTGCTGGCGGCGCGTCTGCTCGGTGCGGCCGACGCGCAGAGCGCCTTGCTGATCGGCACCGGCGCACAGGCGCTGGCCCATGCCGAAGCGCTGGCAGCCTTGATGCCCTTGGCGCGCTTGCATGTGCAGGGCCGCAGCGTGGCAGCGTCAAAGGCCTTCGCCGGCCAGCTTCACCTGATGGGCATCCAGGCGCAAGCCCTGACCCCGGAGCAGCAGGCCTCGCTGCCCTGGGATCTGATCATTACCGCCACCACCAGTGCCACGCCGGTGCTGGCCGATGCCGGCGCGCAGGACGCCCTGGTCATCGCTGTCGGCGCCTACCGGCATGACATGGCCGAACTGCCGCCAGCGCTGGTGCAGCGCGCCGCGCTGTTTGTGGACGACCCGGACGGCGCCCGTGCCGAGGCCGGTGACTTGTTGCAGGCCGGGGTGGACTGGGAGCAGGTGCTAGGCCTTGAGCATTTGGTGCAGGATCCTGCCGCAGCGCCGCAACAGGGCGCGCGCGTCTTCAAGAGCGTGGGCTGCGCCCGCTGGGACCTGGCCGCTGCGCGCGTGGCGGCCCATCACAATCCGGGTCCGTCGGGTGCGTGAAACGCTGCCTTGAAAAGATAACCTGGAAGTTGACCGGTGCAATGGCATGCTCTCGGGTTTTGATCCGAGCGCCTTATCGATGACAGTCGTTTCCTCCCCGCCCGCCCGCTTGCTGCAACTCGATGCCCTGCGCGGCTTCGCACTGCTGGGCATTCTGATGGTCAATATCGGTGCCTTTGCGTCCGCCTTTTTCGGCCTGGGCATCGGTGACCCACAGTTCGCCTCTCCGCTTGACCGCGCGGCTCGCTGGGTGGTGGCGTTGCTGTTCGAGACCAAGTTCTACCTGCTGTTCTCCTTTCTGTTCGGCTACAGCTTCACGCTGCAGATGGACGCCGCCGAGCGCGCCGGGCAGGCCTTTGTGCCACGCATGCAGCGCCGCCTGCTGGGCCTGCTGCTGCTCGGGCTGGCCCATGCGGTGCTGCTGTATCTCGGCGACATCCTGAGCACCTATGCGCTGCTGGGTCTGGTGTTGCTGGCACTGCGCGGACGTGCCGATGCGCAGTTGCTGCGCTTGGCGCGGCGGCTGATAGGCCTGACGGCGCTGGTCTGGGCGCTGCTGGGTGTGTTGCTGCTGGTGACCGCGTCGAGCGGCTTTGCGCCCGAGCTGCAGACCCAGGCGCTGGCGGCGCAGCAGGCCTATCTGGATTCACCCGCCTCGGTGATGGCCCAGCATCTGCGCGAGCTGCCCAGCACCCTCGGCCTGGTCTGGCTGGTGCAGGGGCCCTGCGCGCTGGCCATGTTCCTGCTGGGGCGGCTGGCCGGCGGGCGGCGCTGGTTCGAGGACGAGGGCTGGCGCGAGGGTTTGCGGCAATGGGCACCGCACGGGAGCCCGGCGCTGGGCCTGGCGCTCGGGCTGCTGGGTTCGCTGTGCTATGCAAGCGTGGCCGCCATCGCCGTCGGTGATGGCTGGACGCTGCTGGCCCTGGCCCTCGATCTGCTGACGGCACCGTTCCTGACCTTGAGCTATGTGCTGGGCCTGATGGCGCTGTTCCAGCGGCCGGCCGGTGCCCGCTGGCTGGCCTGGCTGGCCCCGGCGGGGCGCATGGCCCTGTCCAACTATCTGCTGCAGTCGCTGGTCTGCGCGCTGGTCTTCACCGCCTATGGACTGGGCCTGATGGGGCAGGTGGCGCCGCTCGGCGCCATGCTGATCGCGTTGGCCCTGTTTGCCGCCCAGTTGTGGCTGAGCCGCCGGTGGCTGGAGCGTTTTGCCTACGGCCCGGTGGAGTGGCTGCTGCGGGCGCTGACCCTGGGCTCATGGCCACGCATGCGCAAGCAACCGGCTTGACGGCGCCTCAGGCGGTGGGCGCCGCAAACGCCTCGTGCAGCGTGTCCATCCAGTCTGTAACCTCCATCTCGGTGACGCCCAGAAAGTCCATGCAGACCTGGCCGTGGGCCAGCCAGTCGGCCTCCGGCTCGAGCGAGTCGTAGCGGTGCACCATATGGTCGGCGACCAGATTGGCGGCCACCAGGCTGCGCACCTCCATCGGCAGCTGTTCGTCGCCGAAGATGTTGAAGTCGTGGTGCAGGCGCACCGCCAACTGAATGGTGGGCGCCAGCCGCCAGGTACGCGCCACCAGGGCGCCGACCACGGCGTGGTCGGTGCGGTGGGCGGCGTTCTCTGTCGCGATGAAGGAGCGGTCGATGCGCGCCTGGGCCTCCACCAGGGTGCTGCTGTAGCCACGCAGGCCCTGCAGCATCACCGGTATCCCGACATGGCTGAACAGCCCCATCGTGTGGGCCAGGTCGGGTTCGAGGTTGTAGAGCTGGCGGGCGATGTGGCCCAGGGCCAGCGCCCGCCGGCCCGAACGTTCCCAGAACTGGCCCAGCAGCGGCGAGCTGACCGGCAGGCTGGAGCGCACCAGAAAGCCGGTCAGCATCGCTGCCGTCTGGCGCAGGCCCAGGGTGGCCATGGCCTGCTCTATCGTCTCGACCCGTCGGCTGCGGGCATACAGCGGGCTGTTGACCAGTTTCAGAAGGGCGGCCGACATGGCCACGTCGCTGCCGGCAATGCGGGCCACGGCGTTCAAATCGGGATCTTCGGCTTCCATCACGCGCTGCAACCGGCTGAGCAACTCGGGACAGGGGGGGATCACCAGGGTCTTGGTGGGGCCGCTGTCGCGCGCGCGTTCGAGTTCTTGCTGGATGTCTTGGGGCTGCATGGTGACGGCTGTTGGGCGGGTTTTCAGCAAACTACGGCACGGAGTTCGGCATTCGCTACGGCCAGGGCCGGTCGCGAGGCTACAAATTCGATCGGGTGGCGTTCAGCCGTGGTAGAAACATTTGTGAACAGACGCGTCGCTTCGGGATGCTCGCGTTCGGGATGAATCTTAAAGCGCCTCCTACCGATTGATCTGTGCCAGCCCCCACTACCTATCTGAGTCCATGCCAAAGGCACGATTCTGGCCTGTTTCAGGGTCGGCCGGGCGTCATTCATGGCGGACCGGCACGCTGGCTGCTGCGCTCGCTGCTGGCGGCGCTGCTGGGGATGGGCCTGACCGGGGCGGCCAGCTGGGAGCAGGAGCGCATGCTGGACGCTGCTGCGGCCATCGGCCCGCGCGCCACCGTGGCGGCGCGGCTGCTGCAGCAGGTGATCGAGCGCGCCGCGCCGCTGGACGAGGCGGCCAAGTTGGCGGCGGTGAACAACTTCTTCAATCAGCGCGTGCAGTTCCGCAGCGATGTCGAGGTCTGGGGCCAGGAGGACTACTGGGCCAGCCCGCTGGAGTTCCTGGACAAGGGCTCGGGCGATTGCGAAGACTATGCGATAGGCAAGTACGCCAGCCTGGTGGCGGCCGGCGTGCCGGTGCCCCGCCTGCGCCTGGTCTATGTGCGGGCCCAGCTGGCCGGCAGCTCGCAGGCACATATGGTGCTGGCCTACTATGCAAGCCCCGATGCCGAGCCGTTGATCCTGGACAATCTGGTGCCCGAGCTGAGGGCGGCGTCCAGGCGCCCCGATCTGATGCCGGTTTTCAGCTTCAACAGCGAAGGTCTGTGGCAAGGTGTGGGGGCGCAGACGGCCGGCAATCCGCTGGTGCGGCTGTCGCGCTGGCGCGAGGTGCTGGCCAAGGTGCGGGCGGAGGGATTCTTATGATGGAGCACAAGGTGGAGCACTCAAGCGTGCCAACTGCTGTGGGGGACAGGTCATGTCATTGATACGCCAGATCTGGCTGCTGTTGCTGGGCGTGGTGCTGTTGTCGCTGGTGGGCAGCGCGGCGGTGTCGGCGGGCTCGATACGCTATGTGCTGCAGACCCAGCTGCAACTGAAGAACAGCGACAACGCGCTGTCTCTGGCGCTGGCCATGTCACAGCAGCGCGGCGACGAGCAGCTGATGGAGCTGCTGATTGCCGCCCAGTTCGACAGCGGCTATTACGAGAGCCTGCAATGGCGCAAGGCGGATGGCAAGGTCGGCTTCGAGCGCCATGCCGCCCCGGCGCCCAGCATCGCGCCGCGCTGGTTCGTGGCGCTGACGCCGATCACCGTGCAGCCCGGCGTGGCCCAGGTGTCCAACGGCTGGAAGGCGGTCGGCGCGATCGAGGTTTCCAGCCAGTCGGCCTATGTGCATGACGAGCTGTGGCGCAGCACCATGCGCACCGCCGGTCTGCTGGCCGTCGTCGGTCTGGTTGCCGGCGTGCTCGCCCTTCTGGTGATGCGGCGCATCCGCAAGCCGCTGGACAACGCGGTGGAGCAGGCCAAGTCGCTGGTCGAGGGCAGCTTCATGATGATCGAAGAGTCCCACGTGCCGGAGCTGCAGCGGCTGACGCGGGCGATGAACACCATGGTCGCGCGGATGAAGGGCATGTTCGAGGCCCAGGCCGCGCAGCTGGAGGCGCTGCGCGTGCAGGCGCATTGCGACCCGCTGACCGGCTTGAGCCACCGCAAGCATTTCCTGGCCCAGTTCGAGTCGGCGCTGGAGCGCGAGGATGGGCCCGCCGAGGCCGGCCTGGTGCTGCTGCGCCTTCGCGATCTGCAGGGTCTGAACCTGCGCCTGGGCCGGCCCACCGCCGACCGCACGTTGATGGCGGTGGCGAATGCGGTGAAGGCCTATCCCGAGCGCGTGCAGGGCTGTGTAGCCGGCCGGCTCAATGGTGCCGACTTCGCGCTATGGCTGCCGGCGCCCGAGGTGGCGATCGAGACCGCCCGCTCGCTGGCCGAGGCGCTGCGCGTCAGCCTGCCGGCCTTCGGACCGCACATCCATGTGTCCTTCGGCGCGGTCGAGATGTCGCGCAGCCGGGCCTCGGGCGCCTGGTTCGGCGAGGCCGATGCCGCGCTGGCCCGGGCCGAGGCGCTGGGGCCATTTGCGGTCGAGATGGCGGCGCCGGCCACGCCCGATGTGCCGCTGCAGGGCGAGCGGGTCTGGCGCCAGCAGATCACCGATGCGATCAAGGAGCGGCGCACGCGCCTGGTCCAGTACCCGGTGATAGACCGCGGCAACCAGGTCCAGCATCTGGAGTGCCCGCTGCAGATGCAGCTCGACTCGCATGGCGATTTCGAGCCGGCGATGCGCTGGCTTCCGCTGGCCGTGCGCAGCCGCCTCACCGCCGATGTGGACACCCACGCGGTGGCGCTGGCACTGGAGGCGATCAGCCGCGACGGTCAGCAGCGCTGCGTCAATATCTCGCCGATGTCCTTGCTGGACACCGGCTTCACCGCCCGTCTGCGCGACCTGGTGTTCCAGTCACCGCAGGCCGCGCGCAAGCTGGGCATGGAGGTGGCCGAGACCGCCGCCATCAACAGCTTCGACCTGCTGTATGAGATGGGCCGCCAGTTGCGGCCGCTGGGTGTGCTGATCGGCATCGAGCATGCCGGCGCGGGTCTGTCCCAGGTCGAGCGCCTGTACCAGGCCGGGCTGGATTACGTGAAGCTTGATGCTTCGGTGGTGCAGGGCGTGGCCGGTGACGCCGCCCGCGCCGCCTTTGTGCGCGGCATGGTCATCATGCTGCGCAGCCTGGCGCTGAAGGTCTATGCCGAGGGCGTGACCGACCCCATGGATGTGCAGGCGCTGTGGGACTGCGAGGTCGATGGTGTGACCGGGCCCTGGGCGAGTGCGCAGATTGGCGGGGCAGGGCGCGTGGCGAAGTGAGGCTGTGGCCCCGGATTGCATCCGGGCTACGAAACTTCCTGTAGCCCGGATGCAATCCGGGGCCAACGAGTCAGTTGGTGCCCGAGCTTGCCGACTACGGCAAGGTCCGGCACACAAAGTCTTAAGAGATATCCCCGCAAAAAACGTCGAAGCGCCCCTCGCGCCGGTCGGCGAAGAAGCGCTGCAGCGTTTCCTTCACGGTGCGGAAGGCCAGCTCGTCCCAAGGCACCTCATGCTCGTGGAACAGCCGTGCTTCTATCGTCTCCGGGCCCGGATTGAACTCGGTGCCCAGCAGCCTTGCGCGGTAGAAGAAGTGCACCTGGCCGACGCGCACGACGTTCAGCACGGTGTACAGGCCCTGCAGCTCGATCTGCGCCCCAGCCTCTTCATCGGTCTCGCGCAGCGCGCCGTCGGCGGTTGATTCGCCCAATTCGAGAAAGCCGGCCGGCAGGGTCCACATGCCGTAGCGGGGTTCGATATTGCGTTTGCACAGCAGCACCTGGCCCTGCGGGCCTTCGCCCCAGACGGGCAGGGTGCCCACCACATTGATCGGGTTCTGGTAGTGGATGGTGTGGCAGACGGTGCAGGTGGCGCGCTCGCGATTGTCGTCAGCCGGGATGCTGTACTCAACCGCGCCGCCGCACGCCGGGCAATGGTGGAAGCGCTTGAAAAACTGCATACGGGCCAGTGTATCGTGCGTGGCATGATCAGCGCCGCCGGCCGCAGCCGTGCCGGCCTCACCGGACCGCCCTCATGGAACTCTTCAACTATTTCCGCTCCTCGGCCTCCTACCGGGTACGCATCGCGCTGGCCCTGAAGGGCCTGGACTACGACTATCGCGCCATCCACCTGCTCAAGCAGGAGCAGCACAGCGAATCCTACGCCGATCTGTCAGCTGCCCGACTGGTGCCGCTGCTGCGCGACGGGGATTCGGTGTTGAGCCAGTCGCTGGCCATCATGGAGTATCTGGACGAGACCCATCCCGAGCCGCCGCTGCTGCCCGCCGATGCGCTGGGCCGGGCCCGGGTGCGCTCGCTGGCCATGGACATAGCCTGCGAAATCCACCCGCTGAACAACCCTCGTGTGTTGCGCTACCTGGTGCGCGAGATGGGCGTCAGCGACGAGAACAAGGACCGCTGGTACCGCCACTGGGTCGAATCCGGCCTCGAGGTGGTCGAGCGCCGCCTGGTGAACGAGGCCGGCACCGGCAGCTTCTGCCATGGCGAGCAGGCCAGCCTGGCCGATTGCACGCTGGTGCCGCAAATATTCAATGCCCGGCGCTTCGACTGCAAGCTCGACCATGTGCCGACGGTGATGCGCATCTTCGAGCACTGCATGGCGCGGCCGGCTTTCGCCAACACCCAGCCAGCGGCCTGCCCAGATGCCGAGTGAGCTGCAACGTCCTCATCCGGATTGGCTGAGGCCCGACTGGGACCTGCCCCAGATCAATGCCTTCATGACCACCCGCGCCGGTGGCGTCAGCCAAGCGCCCCATGCCAGCATGAATGTCGGCGCCTCGGTTCAGGATGCGCCCGAGCATGTGGCTGCCAACCGTGCGCTTGTCAGCGGCGCGTTGCAGGCCCGGGCGGTCTTCATCCACCAGGTTCACGGCGCCGATGTGCTCCATCTGCAGCCCCAACATGCCGAGCCGGGTTGGCGGCCTTCCAGGCATGACGCCAGCATCAGCACCACGCCGGGCCTGGGCGTGGCGATACAAGCCGCCGACTGCCTGCCGGTGCTGTTCGCCGCGCCGGGTGGCGTGGGTGGCGCCCATGCCGGCTGGCGCGGCCTGGCCGCTGGGGTGCTGGAGAACACCGTCTCGGCGCTGAGTAGCGCCGCGGCTTGCGAGCCCGGCGAGATCCGGGCCTGGATGGGCGCCTGCATAGGCCCCGAGGTGTTCGAAGTGGGTGCCGATGTGCTGCAGGCCTTTGGCGCCGATCCGGCAAGACCCGACCCGCGCTTCTTCTTCTATCGGCCCAATGCCGCTGGCGAGCCGCGCTGGCGTGCCAATCTGGTGGCGCTGGCCCGATTGCGCCTGCAAGCCGCCGGCCTGACCCGTATCAGCGGCGGCGAATGGTGCACCTACAGCCAGGACTCACGGTTCTTTTCCTACCGACGCGTGCCCCTGGGTGGCCGCATGGTTGCCGCCATCAGCCTGCGCTGAAGCCGCTTCAGCGCGCCGCCGTGCCTGACGGCGCCTGCCACTGCCCATGATGTAGACCAGGATGCTCACCGGCAGCACGCCGTAGAGCGCGAAGGTGACAATGGCGCCCAGCACCGTGCCCTGGCTGCTGGTGGCTTCGGCGGCGGCCATCATCAGGGCCACATAAATCCAGGCGATCGCTACCAGATACATATTGGAGTCTCAATGTTCGACGCGAGAGAGTACGTCATCGCAAGGTAAGTTTTTTGGCGTACAAACGCGGCAGAGCGTAAAGCGCTTGTAGCATGCACCCAAGGGCTCGAACACGTCGCGCAGACGTGCCGAATCGAGTACCGACAGAGTGTGAGGAGACATATGAAGCGCAAGTCTGCCCCGTCCGCCCCGGAGACGGCAAACCCGGCGGCGAATCCCGCCCTGGACGCTCTGCCCGGCATGGGCGAGATGTTGAAGTCGTTGAGCAGCCTGCAACTGCCCATGGACGCCCTGGCCGAGCTGCAAAGCGACTACCTGAAGCAGGCCACCGAGCTGTGGAACGGCTCGGTGCAGCGCCTCTCGGGTGAGGGTAGGGAGGCCAAGCCGACCCCGGCCCTGCCCGACCGGCGCTTTGCCAACCAGGCCTGGGCCGAGAACCCGGCCACCGCCTATATGGCCCAGATGTACCTGCTGAATGCCCGCACCCTGATGGAGATGGCGGACAAGATGGAGGGCGACGAGAAAACCCGGGCGCGTGTGCGCTTTGCCGTGCAGCAATGGGTGGACGCCGCCTCGCCCAGCAACTACCTGGCCTTCAACCCCGAGGCCCTGGCCAAGGCGCTGGAGACCAAGGGCGAGAGCATCGCCAAGGGTGCACAGCAACTGTGGGAAGACGTGCGCAAGGGCCATGTCTCACAGACCGACGAGTCGGCCTTCGAGGTGGGTCGCAATGTCGCCACTACCGAGGGCGATGTGGTGTTCGAGAACGAGCTGTTCCAGCTGCTCGAGTACAAGCCGCTGACGGCGCAGGTCTTCGAGCGGCCGCTGCTGATGGTGCCGCCCTGCATCAACAAGTACTACATCCTCGACCTGCAGCCGGAGAACTCGCTGATACGTTACGCCGTGTCGCAGGGCCATCGCGTGTTCGTCGTCAGCTGGCGCAACCCCGACACCAGCTGCGTGCAGCTGACCTGGGACGACTACATCGAAGACGCCGCGATCAAGGCGATCGAGGTGGTGCAGGAGATCAGCGGCGCCAAGACCATCGACACCCTGGGCTTCTGCGTCGGCGGCACGATCCTGAGCACCGCACTGGCCGTGCTGGCCGCCCGCGGCGAGCAGCCGGCCGCCAGCGTGACCCTGCTGACCACGCTGATCGACTTCAGCAGCAATGGCGTGCTCGACATCTTTGTTGACGAAGCCTCGGTGAAGCTGCGCGACATGACCATAGGCCCCGATGCGCCCACCGGCCCCGGCCTCCTGATGGGCAAGGACCTGGCCGCCACCTTCAGCTTTCTGCGCCCCAACGATCTGGTCTGGAACTATGTCGTCGGCAACTATCTGAAGGGCGAGGCGCCGCCGCCGTTCGACCTGCTGTACTGGAACGGCGACAGCACCAATCTGCCGGGGCCCATGTACTGCTGGTATCTGCGCCACACCTATCTGCAGAACGAGCTGATCGATCCAGGCAAGCTGACCGTCTGCGGCGAGCCAGTGGACCTCGCCAGCATCAAGGCCCCGGTCTATATCTACGGCTCCCGCGAAGACCATATCGTGCCCTGGGACAGCGCCTACCGCAGCACCCAGGTGTTCAGCGGCAAGAAGCGTTTCGTGCTCGGTGCCTCGGGCCATATTGCCGGCGTCATCAACCCGCCGGCCAAGGGCAAGCGCAGCCACTGGATTGGCAAGTCCACCTTCCCTGAGAACGCGCAGGACTGGTTCAAGGGCGCGACCGAATACCCGGGCAGCTGGTGGACCGACTGGGCCGAGTGGCTGGGCGAGCACGCTGGCAAGAAGATTGCTGCACCGAAGACACCGGGCAACCGCAAGTACAAGGCCATCGAACCGGCGCCCGGGCGTTACGTCAAAGCAAAGGCCTGAAAGCTTAGGGACTTGCGTGCCGGACCTTGCCGTACCCGGCAAGCTCGGGCACCAACTGACTGAAATCTACCTTTTCTGGAGAACCTCATGAGCACCGATATCGTCATCGTCGCCGCCACCCGCACCGCCATCGGCAAATTCGGTGGCGCCCTGGCCAAGACGCCGGCCACCGAGCTGGGCGCGGCCGTGTTGGCCGAGTTGATCAAGCGCACCGGCATCGAGGCCGGCCAGGTCAGTGAAGTCATCCTGGGCCAGGTCTTGCAGGCCGGCACCGGGCAGAACCCGGCGCGCCAGTCGGTCATCAAGGCGGGCTTCCCGAACACTGTGCCGGCCATGACCATCAACAAGGTCTGCGGCTCGGGCCTGAAGGCGGTGATGCTGGCCGCGCAGGCGATTCGTGATGGCGACAGCGAGATCGTCATTGCCGGTGGCCAGGAGAGCATGAGCCTGAGCCCTCACGTGTTGAATGGCTCGCGCGACGGCCAGCGCATGGGCGACTGGAAGATGATCGATTCGATGATCGTCGACGGCCTGTGGGACGTCTACAACCAGTACCACATGGGCATCACGGCCGAGAACGTGGCCAAGAAGTACGGCGTCACGCGCGAGCAGCAGGACGCGATGGCGCTGGCCTCGCAGCAGAAGGCCGCCGCCGCGCAGGACGCCGGCCGCTTCAAGGACGAGATCGTGCCCTTCAGCATCGCCCAGAAGAAGGGCGACGCTATCGTCTTCTCGGCCGATGAGTTCATCAATCGCAAGTCGAATGCCGAGGTGCTGGCCGGCCTGCGCCCCGCCTTCGACAAGGCCGGCAGTGTGACGGCCGGCAATGCCTCGGGCCTGAATGATGGCGCCGCCGCCGTGATGGTGATGAGTGCGGCCAAGGCCGCGGCCCTGGGCCTGACGCCGCTGGCACGCATTGCCTCCTACGCCAGCGCCGGCCTGGACCCCGCCTATATGGGCATGGGTCCGGTGCCCGCCGCGCGCAAGGCGCTGGAGCGCGCCGGCTGGAAGCCTGCCGACCTGGACCTGCTGGAGATCAACGAGGCCTTCGCCGCCCAGGCCTGTGCCGTGCACAGCGAAATGGGCTGGGACACCTCCAAGGTCAACGTCAATGGTGGCGCGATCGCGTTGGGGCACCCGATCGGCGCCTCGGGTTGTCGCATTCTGGTCACGCTGCTGCACGAGATGCAAAAGCGTGACGCCAAGCGCGGCATTGCCAGCCTGTGCATAGGCGGTGGCCTGGGCGTGGCGCTGACCGTCGAGCGCTGATATCGCTTGCCGCATGGCCCGCATGAGGGGGAACCCGATTGACCGGGCCAGCGGCCTGCATGACCCTAGTTGACGGGTAGCTTGCCCAGACGAGCAGGCCCCTGGTTTTTGACAGACAGCGCTAGAAGCGCAAGGAGACATCAATGACGCAGAAATTGGCTTACGTCACCGGCGGTATGGGTGGCATCGGAACCTCGATGTGCCAACGCCTGCACAAGGAGGGCTTCAAGGTCATCGCCGGTTGCGGCCCCAGCCGCGACTTCGACAAGTGGCTCGGCGAGCAGAAGGCGCTGGGCTACACCTTCTACGCCTCGGTCGGCAATGTGGCCGAGTGGGAGTCCACCGTCGAGGCCTTCGCCAAGGTGCGCGCCGAACATGGCGAGGTGGATGTGCTGGTCAACAACGCCGGCATCACCCGTGACGGCATGTTCCGCAAGATGAGCCGGGCCGACTGGGACTCCGTCATCAACACCAACCTGAACAGCATGTTCAATGTCACCAAGCAGGTCATCGAAGGCATGCTGGACAAGGGCTGGGGCCGCATCATCAACATCTCGTCGGTGAACGGCGAGAAGGGCCAGTTCGGCCAGACCAACTACTCGGCCGCCAAGGCCGGCATGCACGGCTTCACGATGGCCCTGGCCCAGGAAGTGGCCAACAAGGGCGTGACGGTGAACACCATCAGCCCGGGCTATATCGCCACCGACATGGTCAAGGGCATTCGCCAGGACGTGCTGGACAAGATCGTCGCCACGATTCCCGTCAAGCGCCTGGGCACGCCGGAAGAGATCGCGTCCATCCTGGCCTGGTTGGCGGGTGAGGATTCGGGCTTCACGACCGGCGCCGACTTCAGCTGCAATGGTGGTTTGCATATGGGGTGATTGCGTATGGCGAGCCGCCTGCTGGCGGCTCATCTACCCATTTCGGGGCGAGGACCTTCCTGTTCAGTTGGCAGGAAACCTCGCCCCATCTGTTTCCGGCGGGAGCTGCAGCGCATTGGTCAGGTAGCTGACCGTGCGGTAGAAGCCGGCCAGCATCAACAACTCCAGCATCGCCTCGTCGGCGAACTGCGCCTTCAGCCTCTGCCAGAGCCCATCGTCGACCTGGCATTCGCGGTGCAGAGACTCACACAGGCGCAGCAGATCGCGCTCCTCGTCGGTCCAGCAGCCATCTTCCGATCCGCCCCTTGCCAGCGACCGTACCTGTGCCCCGCCAAAGCCTGCGCGAGTGCCGAACAGCGTGATGTGCACCCCCCACTCGTACTCGGACCGGCACAGCGCCGTGGTGCGTGCAATCACGATCTCGCGCTGCCTCAGCGTCAGATGGCCACGGTCCAACAGTCCGCCGGCAAAGAACTTGCCGAACAGCCGGGGGTCCCGCGCCAGTGTGGTGAACAGCCGCAGCGGCGCGCGGCCGGGCGGCATGGTGCGATCCAGCGCCTGCTGGATCCCGGCGGGGAAGGGCGCGAGGGCCTCTTGCATACGTGCTTGCATGGTCTTGCTCCGCTATAGTTTGCATAGCAATCCTACTCACTTGCTATGAAAAGTAAAGCATGAAGATTCCAAGCTCCGGCCGGCCAGTGCGTGGCTCGACGACCGGCCGCCCCATCATGGTGGCGCTGGACCTGCTGGGCCGGCGCGCGGCCTTGCGCATCCTGTGGGAGCTGCGCGGCGAGCCATTGACCTTCCGTGCCCTGCAGCAGGCCTGCGACAGCAATCCCAGCCTGCTGAACACGCGGCTCAAGGAGTTGCGTGCCACCGGCCTGCTGGAGCATGCCGATGGCGGCTACCGGCTGAGCACCAGCGGCCGCCAGTTGCTGGCCGCGATGCAGCCGCTGTATGACTGGGCCGAGCAGTGGCAGGGCGGCGATGTGCCCCCAGCGCGACCTTGAGACAATCGAACCATGGCCGAGCTTCAGTCTGATCAACCCACCCAACCAGCCCTGAGCGACAAGCGCGAGCGTGCGTTGCTGTGGCTCCTGGCCTTCACCCAGTTCACGGTGATCACCGACTTCGTCATCATGATGCCGCTGGGCCCGCAGATCATGGAGGCCTTCTCGGTCGGGCCGGCCGCCTTTGCCACCGCCGTGTCGGCCTACTCCTGGTGCTCGGGCCTGTCGGGCCTGCTGTCGGCCACTTACATCGATCGCTTCGACCGCAAGCGCCTGCTGCTGGTGATCTATGCGCTGTTCGCGCTGTCCAACCTCGGCTGTGCGCTGGCCAGCAGCTTCTCGCTGATGGTGCTGTCGCGCGCGTTTGCCGGGCTAACCGGCGGCGTGATGGGCGCGCTGGTGATGGCCATCGTGGCCGACGTGATTCCGCCGCAGCGCCGGGGTGCCGCCACCGGCCTGATCATGACGGCCTTCCCGATGGCGGCCGTGGCCGGCGTGCCGCTGGGCGTGTTCCTGGGCGCGCACCACGGCTGGCAGTCGCCGTTCTACGTGCTGGTGCTGGTTTCGGTGCTGATCTGGGCCATAGCGCGTTATGCGCTGCCGACCCTGAATGCCCACCTGGCGCAGCGTCGGGTGCCGATGGCGGAGGTGCTGCCGCAGCTGTGGGCGCTGCTGTGCGAGCCGCGACACCTGCGGGCATTTGCACTGTCGGGGCCGCTGATGATGTCGGGCATGCTGGTGATTCCCTTCATCTCGCCGGTGTTCGTGGCCAATCTCAACCTCAGGCCCGAAGACCTGTCCTGGGTCTATATGGCGGGCGGCGTCGCCACGCTGTTCACTGCCCGGGCCGTGGGCAAGCTGAGCGACCGTTACGGCGCGGTTCGGGTGTTCCGCAGCTTGGCCCTGGTGTCCGTCGTGCCGCTGCTGGCGGTGACCTACCTGCCGGCCTGGCCGCTGTGGGGCCTGATGCTGTTCTTTCCGCTGTTCATGGTGCCGGTGTCCGGCCGGGTGATCCCGGTGCAGGCGCTGTTGTCCACCGTGCCATCCACGGCCCAGCGCGGGGCCTTCATGAGCGTGAACAACGCGATCCAGTCGCTGGGCGTGGGTTGCGCGGCCTGGGTCGGCGGGCTGTTGCTGAGCCACGGCCCCAGCGGCCGCCTCGAGGGCTATCACCTGAACGGCTGGCTGGCCCTGGCGCTCACGGCCTGGGCAATGTTCTGGGTCGGATGGGTGCGGCCCGCCCGGTCCGGCGCGGAAATGCATTGAAATTTCAGTACCATCGCGCCCTGCGTAACCCAAACCGTTTGACGAGGAATGAAGATCATGGCGATGGACGTTGTTGACTACGAGATCAAGGGCGCCGAAATGCAGTTTGTCGAGGTCGAACTCGACCCCGGCGAGGCGGCCATCGGCGAGGCCGGCAGCATGATGTTCATGGATGCCGGCATTGCGATGGACACCATCTTCGGCGACGGCTCGGCCGCGCAGACCGGCTTTCTGGGCAAGCTGCTGGGCGCGGGCAAGCGCCTGATCACCGGCGAGTCGCTGTTCACCACCGTTTACACCAATCAGGCCAGTGCCAAGCAGCGCGTGGCCTTTGCCGCACCTTACCCCGGCAAGATCCTGCCGATGGATCTGCGCCAGCTCGGCGGCACCCTGCTATGCCAGAAGGATGCCTTTCTGTGCGCGGCGCGCGGCGTGTCGCTGGGTATCGCCTTCCAGCAGAAGATGTCGGTGGGCTTCTTCGGCGGCGAGGGCTTCATCATGCAAAAGCTTGATGGCGACGGCCTGGCCTTTGTCCATGCCGGAGGCACCGTCGTGAAGCGCGAGTTGCAGCCCGGCCAGACCCTGTTGGTGGACACCGGCTGCGTGGTCGCCTACACGCCCAGCGTCAATTTCGAGATCCAGTACGTGGGCAAGATCAAGACCGCGCTGTTCGGCGGCGAGGGCCTGTTCCTGGCCAAGATGACCGGCCCCGGCACGATCTGGCTGCAAAGCCTGCCGTTCTCGCGCCTGGCCTCGCGCATCTTCGCCGCGGCACCGCAGCGCGGCGGCAGCCGGGAGGAGGGCTCCTTGCTGGGTGGCGTTGCGGCTGGCGGCGTCTTGGGAGGAGGGCTTCTGGGGGGCTTGCTGGGTGGCGATGACGAGTGAGTCGGCTGGACTCTGCTTGATCTGCATCAGGCTCGCAAGCCGAGCCTGATGCCCTGGCCGCCTACACTAGGCGGCTCTGCTCCCAGCCTCCGGATTGCCCTTGAAATTGCTCAACCTGACTTTGCGCCGCAGCCTGGCTCTGGCGGCCTGTGCCGTGGCGGGCCTGGCCCAGGCCGCCACGCCGCCGATCTTCGTCCTCAACTCGCTGGACGCCGATGTCAGCGTGATCGATGCGGACACCTTCACGCAGATCAAGCGCATCCCGACCGGCAAGGAGCCGCACCATCTGTACCTGACTCCGGATGAGAAGTCGCTGATCGTGGCCAATGCGCTGGGCGATTCGCTGACCTTCATCAACCCGGTCACGGCCGAGGTGCAGCGCACACTGCGCGGCATTGCCGACCCCTACCATCTGCGGTTCTCGCCGGACATGAAGTGGTTCATCACCGCCGCGAACCGCCTCAACCATATCGATCTCTACCATTGGTTGCCGCTGGAGACAAATCCGCTGAAGCTGGTCAAGCGCATCGAAGCACCCGAGACGCCCAGCCATCTGTACATCGACAGCAAGAGCACGGTGCTCTATGTGTCCATCCAGGACAGCGACGAGCTGATGGCCATAGATCTCAACACGCAGGCGCCGCGCTGGAAGATCAAGGTCGGCAAGATGCCAGCCGACATCTATCTGGCGCCCGATGACAAGCACATTCTGGTGGCCCTTACGGGCGACAAGTTGGTCGAGATCTATGACGTCGCCGGTGCCCAGCCGAAGCTGGTCAAGCGTCTGCCCACGGGCAATGGTGCCCACTCTTTCCGCGCCTGGGGTGACAAGCGCCATGTGCTGGTCAGCAACCGCGCCGGCAATACCATCAGCAAGATCGACCTGCAGGGCTTTGCCGTGGTCGATCAGTTCCCCGGCCCCGGCGGCCCGGACGATATGGAGCTGCTGCCCGATGGCAAGACGCTCCTGGTCGGTTCGCGCTGGGCCGGCAAGCTGACGATGATCGACACGCAGACGCGCAAGCTCGTCAAGCAGGTCAAGGTGGGCAAGTCGCCGCACGGCGTCTGGACCCTCAACCATGCGCCGCGCTGAGGTGCGCCGGACGCTGCTGACGCTCGTTCTGGCCGGCCTGCAGGCCAGTGCCTGGGCCCAGGCCTGTGACAAACCGGTCTACCTGACCTTCGACACCGGCCATATGGAGGTGGCGCCGCTGGTAGCCGAGGTCCTGCAGCGCCATCAGATCAAGGCCACCTTCTTCCTGGCCAACGAGATCACCAAGACCGGCGGTACCAGCCTTGACGTCACCTGGGCACCCTGGTGGAAGGCGCGCGCTGCCGAGGGTCACGATTTCGGCAGCCACACCTGGGAGCATGACACCTGGCTGGCCGATCGGGCCGATGGCGGCTTTCGCGTGCGCACGGGTACCGGGCCCGCGCCGGGCCGTATCCGCGAGATCACGGCAGCGGCCTATTGCGAAGGCCTCAAGCGTAGCGCTGTGCGCTTCCAGGAGATGACAGGGCAGGTCATGGCGCCGATCTTCCGGGCTCCTGGCGGACGTACCTCGCCGGCCCTGCTGGCCACGGCCCAGGCCTGCGGTTTCACCCATGTGCCCTGGTCGCCCAGCGGCTTTCTGGGCGACGAGCTGGACAGCAACAACTACCCCAATGCCCAGTTGCTTGAGCGTGCGCTGAAGGGCGTGCGCAGCGGTGACGTGCTGCTTGCCCATCTGGGCATCTGGAGCCGGCAGGACCCCTGGGCACCGGCCGTGCTGGAGCCGCTGATCGTCGGCCTGAAGGCCAGGGGCCTGTGCTTTGCGCCGTTGCGCGATCATCCGGTCTATGGCCCGCTGCTCAAGGCGGCCGCACCCAAGCCCTGATTGCCATGGACAGCCTGCTTGACCCGGTACTGAATGCCTTCGCCCTGGCGCAGCAAACCCTGTTCGAGGCCCTGGTGCAGCCGCTGGCCTTCGCCCTGGGTTTCGGCAATCTGATGGAGGAGGCCTTTGCCGCCACCGGTTGGCTGCTGGTGGGTCTGCTCCAGATCGCCGTCATGCTGACGGTGATACGTGCACTGGAGCGTCGCAATCCGGTGGAGCCGGTTGTTGACCGCGCGGCGGTGCGCGTCGATGTGATCTACACCTTGATCCATCGCCTGGGCCTGTTCCGCCTGGCGATGTTCTTCAGCATCGATCCGCTGTGGGACGCCCTGTTTGGCGCATGGCGCATGGCGGGTGTGCCGACCTTCCAGCTGGACGGTATCTGGCCCGGCGTCAGCGATCAGCCCGTCATCAGCTTCGTGCTCTATCTGCTGGCCTTCGACCTGCTCGACTACTGGATTCACCGTGGCCAGCACCATTTCAACTGGTGGTGGAAGCTGCATGCGCTGCACCACAGCCAGCGCCAGATGACGATGTGGAGCGACAACCGCAACCACCTGCTCGACGACCTGCTGCGAGACGCGATCTTCGTGCTGGTGGCCCGCTTCATCGGCATTGCACCGGGCCAGTTCGTGGCCGTGGTGGCCGTGTCTCAGCTGATGGAGAGCCTGCAGCATGCCAATGTGCGGCTGTGGTTCGGCCCGGTGCTGGAGCGGGTGCTGGTCAGTCCGCGCTTTCACCGCGTGCACCATGCGATCGGTGTCGGCCATGAGTCGGCCGGCAAGGGCACGCTGGGCGGCTGCAACTTCGCCGTGCTGCTGCCGGTCTGGGATGTGCTGTTCCGCAGCGCCGACTTCGGCCTGCGCTACGAGCCCACCGGTATCCGCGACCAGCTGCCCGACGAGGGCGGGCGCGACTACGGCGAGGGCTTCTGGGCCCAGCAGTGGCTGGGCTTGAAGCGTCTTGCGGGCAAGGCCTGACGCCGGCCACAGGATACCCGCCTCGCGTATGCTTGGTGGATGAACCTGCTCTTCGATGCCTTCTGGCGCGCCGTCGCCTATTGCCTGCATCCCAAGGTGATTGTGTTGTCCCTGCTGCCGCTGCTGCTGGCGGCAGGCCTAAGCGGCGGATTGGCATATTTCTACTGGGAGTCGGCCGTCGATGGCCTGCGAGCTACCCTGGACTCCTGGCTGATCATCGACAGCCTGCTGCGCTGGCTGGGCAGCATAGGCGGCGAGGGCTTCCGCACGGTGCTGGTGCCCATCATCATCATCGCGTTGGCCGTGCCGGTGATCGTCGTCGTCTCGCTGGTGCTGGTGGCGCTGCTGATGACGCCGGCCCTGGTCACACTGGTGGCCAATCGCCGCTTTCCGAATCTGGAGCGGCGCAAGGGCGCCGCCATCTGGCAAAGCGTGCTGTGGTCGCTGGGCTGCACGGTGGCGGCCTTGTTCGCGCTGCTGCTGAGCGTGCCGCTGTGGCTGATACCGCCGCTGGTGATGATTCTGCCGCCGCTGATCTGGGGCTGGCTGAGCTTTCGCGTGTTTGCCTTCGACGTGCTGGCCGACCATGCCTCGACCGAGGAGCGGCGCCAGCTGATGCGCGAGCACCGCGCACCGATGCTGCTGATGGGCGTGATCTGCGGCTATCTGGGCGCCGCACCGTCGCTGGTGTGGGCCTTCGGTGTGATCGCCGTCGTGCTGTGGCCGCTGCTGGTGGTCGTCACCGTCTGGATCTACACGCTGGTGTTCGCCTTTGCCGCGCTGTGGTTCGCCCATTACGCACTGGCGGCGCTCGAGAAGCTGCGCATGCTTGAGACCGTGCTGCCGCCGGCAGCCGATGGCAGCCCTCCAGCCGCCGAGTTACCCGGCCCCGATCAACTCATTGCCCTACCTCCCATCTGACATGAACATTGGCCTGATCATCATTGGCGACGAAATCCTCTCCGGCAAGCGCCAGGACAAGCACCTGCCCAAGCTGATCGAGCTGCTGCAGGCGCGGGGCCTGAGCCTGGCCTGGGCCCGCTATGCCGGCGACGAGCGCGAGCGCATCACCGCCGACCTGCGCCATGCCTTTGCCAGCGGCGACATCGTCTTCAGCTGCGGCGGCATCGGCGCCACGCCGGACGACCACACGCGCCAGTGCGCGGCTGCCGCGCTGGGCCGGCCGCTGGCCCTGCACCCCGAGGCCAGGGATTTGATACTGGAGCGCATGCGCGATGTCGCGGCGGAGCAAGGCAAGCCCTATGAGCCGGACACGCCCGACAACCAGCACCGGCTGAACATGGGTGTGTTCCCGGAAGGGGCCGCCATCATCCCCAACCCCTACAACAAGATCGCAGGTTTCTCGGTCGGTCATGTGCACTTCGTGCCCGGTTTCCCGGTGATGGCCTGGCCGATGATGGAATGGGTGCTGGACACCCACTACCGGCATCTGCATCGGGCCCTAGGGGTGCTGGAGAAGTCGCTGATCGTGCAGGGCGCGATGGAGGCGACCCTGACCCCGCTGATGGAGCAGATCGAGCGCGACTTCCCGGGCATCAAGGTCTTCAGCCTGCCCAGCGTCGATCACCCGCAATGGGGCCGCCACATCGAGCTGGGCGTGAAGGGCGAAACCGGGCAACTGGACGCCGCCTATGCCGCGCTGAAGACCGGGCTGGCGCACATTGGTGCGGTGATCAGCGCCGAAATGGTGCGCTGAGGCGAAAATCTGTGCACCAAGTTCGGGCGTCTTGGTGCATCATGCTGGTGCACTCGTATTCGCAGGCCGCACAGGCGGCCTCGCCACACGGCAATTCCGGCGCCAGCCCCGTCATCCGACGCTGGCACGCTATCTGCTAAATTGCAGGGCGATCACGAAATCGCAGCGCCTTGATGGGCGATGCGACCGTTGAATTCGAAACCAAGCATTCCGTCCCCAATTAGCCCCTGCTGAGGAGATTTTGATGGCCAAGACCGTCGCCGATGTCATGAAAATGGTGGAAGAGAACGAAGTCAAGTTTGTCGACTTCCGCTTCACCGATACACGCGGCAAGGAGCAGCACGTCTCCGTGCCTGTTTCTCACTTCGATGAAGACAAGTTCATTTCCGGCCACGCGTTTGACGGCTCGTCCATCGCCGGCTGGAAGGGCATCGAAGCCTCGGATATGCAGCTGATGCCCGACCCGGAAACGGCCAATATCGACCCCTTCTTCGAAGAGCCGACGCTGATCCTGACCTGCGACGTGGTCGATCCGGCCGACGGTAAGCCCTATGAGCGCGACCCCCGTTCGCTGGCCAAGCGCGCCGAGGCGTACATGAAGAGCACCGGCCTGGGCGACACCGCCTACTTCGGCCCGGAACCCGAATTCTTCATCTTCGACAGCGTGCGTTGGGGCAACGACATGTCGGGCTGCTTCTCCAAGATCGAAGCCGAAGAAGCTGCTTGGAACACCGGCAAGGAATACGAGCACGGCAACAAGGGCTATCGCCCCACCGTCAAGGGCGGCTACTTCCCCGTGCCTCCGGTCGACAGCGGTCAGGACCTGCGCTCGGAGATGTGCCTGATCCTCGAAAACCTGGGCATCCCGGTCGAGGTGCACCACCACGAGGTGGCCAACGCCGGCCAGATGGAAATCGGTACCCGCTTCAGCACGCTGATCCAGCGCGCCGACTGGGTGCAGCTGCAGAAGTACGTGATCCACAACGTGGCCCACGCCTACGGCAAGACGGCCACCTTCATGCCCAAGCCCATCGTTGGCGACAACGGTTCCGGCATGCATGTGCACCAGTCGGTCTGGAAGGACGGCAAGAACCTGTTCGCCGGTGACGGCTATG
>JADMJJ010000015.1 GCA_018780645.1 Burkholderiaceae bacterium | reverse complement strand
GAAGGCAGCCACATCACCTGCCCGCGCTGCAACGGCACCGGCCACATCCGCGACACCGAGTCCAGCGCGCTGCAGATCCTGCGCATGGTCCAGGAAGAGTCGATGAAGGACAACACCGCCGCCGTGCACGTGCAGGTGCCGGTGGAAGTGACCAGCTTCCTGCTGAACGAGAAGCGCACCGAAATCACCAAGATCGAGATGAAGCAGCGCATCACCGTGCTGCTGGTGCCCAACAAGCACCTCGACACCCCGAATTACAAGCTGGAACGCCTGCGCCACGACGACCCGCGTCTGGAGAATCTGCAGGCCAGCTACACGATGATCGAAGAGCCGGAAGACGAGGTGGGGATCACACGCCGCGAAAAGGCCAAGGCCAAGCAGGAGCCGGTCATCAAGGGCATCCTGCCCGAGACGCCCGCTCCGGTGGCTATCCCGAAGCCCGCTCCGGCGCCCGCTCCGGTGGCAGCACCGGTGGCCGCACCGGCCCCGGTGGCAGCACCTGCCGCCGCGGGTGGTGGTTTCTTCGGCTGGATCAAGAGCTTGTTCGGCGGCGGCGAGACTGCTGCTCCGGCACCGGCTCCGGTCAAGAAGGTCGAAACCAGCCCCGACGCCAAGCCGGCCCGCGAAGGCCGTGACGGCCAGCGCGGCCGTGGTGACCGCAACGAGCGTGGTGGCCGAGGTGGCCGTGGTGGACGCGATGGCGGCCGTGACGGCGGCCGCGATGGTGGGCGCGACGGCAATCGCGAAGCCAAGCCGGAAGGCGCACGCGCCGAGTCCGCCGGCCGCGAGGGCCAGCGCGAAGGTGGCCGCGGCGGCCGTGGCGAGCGTGATGCTCGTCCTGAGAACCGCGAAGGCGGTGGCCGTCCGCGCCGCGAACGTGGTGAGCGCACGGAGCGTACCGAGGGCCTGGACGTCGCCGCTGGCGCCGCCGTGGCTGCTGGTGTCGCAGTTGCTGGCGCCGAGGAAGCTCGCACACCGCGCAGTGAGCGTGGCGAGCGCGGTGGCCGTGGCCGTGGTGACCGTGCCGAGCGCGGCCCGCGCAATGAGGAACGCAGTGCCGAGGCCGCGGCCGAGTTGAGTGCCGACGCTGGCGCCCAACCCGCCTTTGCCGACACTGCCCCGGCCGCCGAAGGCGCCGAAGCGGGTGAAGACCAAGGCGAACGCCAGGGCGGCCGCCGCCGCCGCCGCCGTGGTGGCCGTGACCGTGACGAGACCCGCACCGAAGGCACGGGCACCGACGCTGACGGCGCGCTGCTGGGTGATGGCACCGCTGCCGCCGCCGAGCCTGCCAGTGCCGAAGCGCAGGATGCAGTCGCTGCCGAAGGCAGCGAAGGCGCGGAGCCGCAAGGTGAAGCCCGCGAAGGCCGTCGCAACCGTGGCCGTGGCCGCGATCGAGGCCCTCGTCGCGAGCGCGCCGAAGGCGAAGAGAATGTTGCTGGCGAAGCCGCTGCAGACGCTGTTGCCGAGGCTCCGGCCGAAGCCATCGCTCCAGCTGCTGACGAACCCGCAGCGATCGAAGTGATGGTTGCCCGCCCCATCGAGGCCTCGGCCTTTGCTGCTCCTGTGGCTGCTGCGCCTGAGGCGGCTCCCGTGGAAGCGGTGGCCGAACCGGTGGCAGCACCGGCACCCGTGGCGGCTCCCGCCCCGGCTCCTGTCGCAGCCCCCGCTCCCGTCGCAGCACCTGTTGCCGCACCGGTGGTGGTCGAAGCCTTCGCCCTACCGATCGAGGATCTGAACGCTGTGGCGGCCAACGCCGGCCTGCAGTGGGTCAACTCCGACGCCGACAAGATCCGCGCCGTGCAGGAAGCGATGGCCGCCGAGCCCAAGCCCGTGCATGTGCCGCGGGAGCCCAAGCCGGTCGAGCAGATCGATCAGGGCCCGCTGGTGCTAGTCGAGACACGCAAGAACCTGGCACAGATCACGCTGCCGTTCGAGCAAAAGTAATGTCTTGGCGAAGGCCCTTGTGCCTACGAGCACAAGGGCTGACCTCACCGACTAGATAGATCAAAAAAAAGCCGCCTGGCATGCCAGGCGGCCTTTTTTCGTCCTGCTTCGTGAGCGCCGGCTTACGGCAAGCGCTCCAGCGCATGCTGGTAGGCCGGCTGATGCATCAGCTCGTCCCAGGTCAGTGGTGCGGTCTGCGGCAGCAGGTCCAGGCGGCGGGCCTCGCTGTCGGGTTCTGCCTGCCAGCGGCCGGCTGTCAGCGCCTTGGCCAGGCCATCCAGCAGCGCATCGACCGGCTTGCCGCCATCGATCTTCGATTGGTTGCACAAGAGCACCAGATCACAGCCGGCGTTCAGCGCGGTGATGGCACCCTCGGTCGGGCTGCCGGCAATGCGCGCGCCCTCCATGCTCAGGTCATCGCAGCAGATGGCGCCGTTGAAGCCCAACTGGCCGCGCAGGATGTCCTTCAGCCAGCGAGCCGAGAAGCCGGCCGGCAGAGCATCGACCTTGGGATAGGTCACATGGGCCGGCATCACGCAGGTCAGTGAAGTGGACAGCCAGTCATAGGGTTTCGCGTCCTCCGCCAGAATGGCTTTCAGCGAGCGCTTGTCGACTGCCGCTGCCACATGCGAGTCGGCCTGGGCATAGCCATGGGCCGGGAAGTGCTTGCCGCAATTGGCCATGCCGGACTGCAGCAGACCATGCATCAGGCTCTTGGCCAGCAGCGAGACGACCCGAGGGTCGCGGTGGAAGGCGCGGTTGCCAACGACCTCGCTGCGACCGTGGTCCAGATCGACCACCGGCGTGAAGCTCAGATCGACCCCGCAGGCGCGCAGCTCGGCGCCCAGCACATAACCGGCCGCCGTGGCGGCATTGGTGGCTCGCATCGCGTCCTGCATCCACAGCTCGCCCAGGTCACGCATGGCAGGCAGATGGGTAAAGCCATCGCTGCGGAAGCGCTGCACGCGGCCACCCTCGTGATCGACGGTGATCAGCAGATCGGGCCGCAGGGCCTTGACCTCGGCCGTCAACTCGGTCAGCTGGGCCCGGCTCTGCCAGTTGCGGCTGAACAGAATCATGCCGCCGGTCAGCGGGTGCTGGAGGCGGCGGCGGTCATCGTAGGTCAGGCTCAGGCCGGCGATGTCCAGGATCACGGGGGCGTGCTGCAGCTCGGTCATGGGTTCGTCTCTTCTCAAATGGTTTCCACCACCACGAAGGCGGCGGCGTATTCGGTTTCGTCGGTGACGGTGACATGGGCACGCAGGCCCTTGGCGGCGAACCACTCGGCCAGATCGCCGTGCAGGCGGATCTCGGGCTTGCCGCTGGCAGCGTTGACGATCTCGCAGGCGCGCCAGGTCATGGGCATGCGCATTCCCAGACCTATGGCCTTGGAAAAGGCCTCCTTGGCGGCAAAGCGGGTACCCAGAAAGCTCAGGCCCCGCGCCTCGACGCGGGCGCGGCGGGCGCGGAACACGGCCAGTTCATGCAGGCCGAGCACTTTCTCGGCAAAGCGCTCGCCACGGCGATCCAAGGTTGCGCGCAGGCGGCGCAAGTCGCAGATGTCCGTACCGATGCCGTAGATCATGGCGCAGCAAAGGCCCGCTGAATGCATCGCTGGTAGTCACGCACCGTTTCGGCATAGCCTAGCTCCAGCGCGTCGGCGATCAGCGCATGGCCGATCGACACCTCCAGCACGCCCGGCACCTCACGCAGAAAGCGCGTCAGGTTGTCGCGGTTCAGGTCATGGCCGGCATTGATGCCCAGGCCTATGGCCAGCGCTGCCTGCGCGGTGGCGGTGAAGCCGGCCAGCACCGGGTCTTCGCGTTCCGTCCCGAAGGCGCTGGCATAGGTCTCGGTGTAGAGCTCGATGCGGTCGGCGCCCAGCTCAGCCACCAGGGGCATGGCCTCTGGCAGCGGATCCATGAACAGGCTGACACGCACGCCAAGCGACTTGCACTCGGCGATCAAAGGCTTCAGCCGCGCCATGTCGGCGGGCAGGTTCCAGCCGTGGTCGGAGGTGAACTGATCCTCGGCATCGGGCACGAAGGTGACCTGGTGGGGTCGAATCTCGCGCACGAAGTCCATCAGGTTCTGCGTCGGATTGCCCTCGATGTTGTACTCGATCTGGGGCCAGGTCTTGAGCAGCTCCGCCAGTTCGCGCACATCATGAGCGCGGATGTGCCGCTCGTCGGGACGCGGGTGCACGGTGATGCCCTGCGCACCGGCCTCCAGACACAGCTCGGCAGCCTTGGTGACACTGGGAATGCCCAGGTGCCGGGTGTTGCGGAGCAGAGCGACCTTGTTGACGTTGACCGACAGCGCGGTGCGCTGGCCGTGCGAGCCGGCTTCGGGAGCGACAAGAGGATTCATGGCGTTTTGACTTCCAGGAGTTTTTGCAGGTCCAGCATCACTTGCCGGGTGCGCAGCGGCGCATGGCCCAGATGATAGTGAAGCAGGCCGCGCAATGCCGCGCGCAGGGCAGGCAAGGCGGAGCCGCAGGCCTGTAAAAGCGCAGCATGGCTGCCATGCTCCAGGGCTGCCTGCAGATGGATCAGGGTGGCACCGCCGAGCCGCGGCTCATCGCCTGCGGGGGCGATAACCCCGGACTGTGCTGACAGCGCGTAGTCGCGCTCCGGGCGCAGCGCCTGCTGAGTGGTGGTGGCCAGACTCAGATCCGGCAGCAGCCCGATCTCGCGCAGCAGCACCAGCTCGAAGGCGCGCAGGCCGGCCTGGCTGCTGGCGTCGTCCTCGGCGTGCAACTGCGGCAGGGCCTGGGCATAGGCGTCGAACAGCAGCGGGTGCGGGTCTTGCCTGGCCAGCAGCTTGAGCAGCAGTTCGTTCAGGTAATAGCCGGAGAATATGGCCGCGCCGCCGGGCAGGGTGGCGCCGCCGCCCCACTCGGCGCTTCGCAGCGTCAGAACCTCTGCCGCGCCCTCCTCCGTCTTGCTGCCTTTGGACAGGCTGACATTGATGCGCTGGAAGGGCAGCAGCACCGCGCGCAACTGCGAGTACGGCCGCTTGGCGCCCTTGGCCACCACGGCGACGCGACCGAGTTCACGGGTGAACAGGTCGAGTATCAGACTGGTCTCGCTCCAGTCGTAGTGATGGAGGACGAACGCTGGCTGCGTCGCATGCGCTCTGGGCGCCCGGGCCGAGACGCGCGTTGCGTTCACTCGTAGCCGTAAGAGCGCAGATGTTCCTCGCTGTCGGCCCAGCCGGAACGGACCTTGACCCACAGCTCCAGATAGACCTTGGAGTCCATCAGCGTCTCCAGTTCCTGGCGCGCCTCGGAGCCGATGCGCTTCAGGCGCTCGCCGCCGCCGCCGATGATCATGCCCTTGTGGGCATCGCGCTCGACGACGATGGAGGCGGCGATGCGCTTCAGATGGCCCTCTTCCTCGAACTTGTCTATCACCACGGTGCAGTTGTAGGGCAGCTCATCGCCGGTCAGGCGGAACAGCTTCTCGCGGATGATTTCGCTGGCCAGGAAGCGGTCGCTGCGGTCGGTCAGCGCGTCTTCCTCGTAGAACCAGTCCTGCTCGGGCAGATAGGGCTTGAGGATGGCGAACAGGCGCTCGACATCGCTGGGCTTCTGCGCCGACAGTGGCACGAATTCGGTGAAGTTGCGGCGCACCTGCATCGCCTTCAGCCAGGGCACCATATCGGCACGCCGGTTTACCGCGTCGAGCTTGTTGGCGATCAGGATGACCGGCTTGTGCTCGGGCAAGAGGCTCAGCACCTTGGCGTCATCGGTGTTGAAGCGGCAGGCCTCGACCATGAACAGCACCACGTCCACATCGGACAGCGAGGACAGCACGGTGCGGTTCAGATTGCGGTTCAGCGCCGTGCCATGCTTGGTCTGGAAGCCGGGCGTGTCAACGAACACGAACTGCGAGTCCTCGACCGTGCGCACGCCGGTGATGCGGTGGCGCGTGGTCTGTGCCTTGCGCGAGGTGATGCTGACCTTCTGGCCAACCAGGGCGTTCAGCAGAGTCGATTTGCCGACATTGGGCCGGCCGACAATGGCCAGCAGGCCGCAGCGCCGGCCATTGCTGTCGTACTCGGGGGGCTCGCCGACGCCACCCTGCACCTCGTCGTGCTCTACATCAGGCAGGTCATCAGGAAGTTCGGAGGGCAAGTCGGGCGGCGATTCAGGGGTGTTGTTCATGGTGTGCGGCTTGTGACCGTTTCAGTCGCGCAGGCCGCTGCCGGGCCGGTCACGGGATTTCAGTTCGTCCAGCACACGCTTGGCAGCGTCTTGCTCGGCAGCACGGCGCGAACGGCCTTCGCCGCTTTGGGTAACGGCCAGGGCCGGCACAACGCACTCGACCGCAAAGGTCTGGGCATGGGCCTGGCCACGGGTTTCGATGATGCGGTAGTCGGGCACCGGCAGGCGGCGCGCCTGCAGCCATTCCTGCAACTCGGTCTTCGGGTCCTTGGCCCAGTTGTCCATGCCGGTGTTGGCAATGACATCGGCAAACAGGCGTTGCACCACGCCCTGGGCCGCCTCGTACCCGCCCTCGACAAAGGCGGCGCCTATCAGCGCCTCCAAGGCATCGGCCAAGATGGATGGCCGCTGGGCGCCACCGCCCCGGGCCTCGCCTTCGCTGAGCTTGAGCACCTGCGGCAGGCCAAGGCCCAGGGCCAGGCGGTGCAGGCTGTCTTCGCGCACCAGGTGGGCACGGACGCGGGTCAGATCACCCTCGTCGGAGCCCTGGAAGCGTTCGTACAGCAGGCTGGACACGGCCAGGCTGAGCACTGTGTCGCCGAGAAATTCGAGCCGCTCGTTGTGGTCCGCGCCAAAGCTGCGGTGCGTCAGCGCGCGTTTCAGGAGAGCCGGCTCCTTGAAGCGATAGCCCAGCCGGTCTTGCAGAGTTTCAAGCATCTGACTCATGCAATATCTGTTGGTACGCAACAGTGTTCAAGCAGGCAAGGCGCTGCTGCGCCCGCCCGCAGAGGCACTATTCGGACCGCCCTTCGTACTTGATCAAGAGAAAAACCGGGCCCATCAGGGCAATTTCTTTATCGTAGGCAAAGCTGATCACGACCTTGTCACCCTCCTTGGTGACCTCCAGGTCTTTCGAGCTGATGCTGCTGATCGAATACTCGATCTGTTGCTGGCGGTCGAATTCGCCGCGCACCGCCGCCACCGTCGGCGGATTGGACTTGGCGATCTTGTTGATCGCGCTGCGTATCGTGTAGTACTCGTTCATGGTGGGCAGAACCTTGATCGTGATCAAACCCGCAAAGCCGATCAGGATGGCCCAGAACAGCAGGCCCAGCATCGTCACACCACGTTGTTGTTGCCGCATCAAGATCTGCACCTTTGAGGATTCACGAGCCGACCACCAAGCGCTCAATGGAACGCGCCGATACGCTTGAGGTTACCGAAATTCATCCACACAAAGAAGGCCCGGCCGACGATATTCTGATCGGGCACAAAGCCCCAGTAGCGGGAATCGCGCGAATCATCACGGTTGTCGCCCAGCATGAAATAGTGGCCGGCCGGCACCTTGCAGGTCACGCCCTCGGCCGTGTACTGGCACTGCTCCTGGAACGGGAACGGCCCGTCCTTGCGGTCGGGGCGGTACATGGAGGGGCGCTTCGGATCAACCAGGATCTCGTGCTCGACCTTGCCCAGCTTCTCGCTGAACCAAGGCTTGTAACGCATGCCGCTCTCGTCATAGAAGTCGCCCTTGGGCTGGACTTCGGTCGCCACGCCGTTGATGTACAGGCGCTGGTTGACGTAGCGGATCTCGTCGCCGGGAATGGCGGCCACGCGCTTGATGAAGTCGACGCTGGGATCTTCCGGGTAGCGGAACACCATCACGTCGCCACGCTGCACGTCGTTGTTGGCGATGATCTTCTTGTTGATCACCGGCAGGCGCACGCCGTAGTGGAATTTGTTCACCAGGATCAGATCGCCGACCAGCAGCGTGGGCACCATCGAGCCAGACGGAATCTTGAACGGCTCGAACAGAAAGGAACGCAGCAGGAACACGGCCAGGATCACCGGGAACAGGCCGGCCGTCCAGTCCAGCCACCAGGGCTGGCGCAGGATCTCGTCGCGCGCACCGGCCACATCCCCGTCGACGCGGGCAATGCCCTGGCGCTTGAGTTCTTCGCGGCGGGCGGCGTCCTGCGCCTCTAGCTTGGCCGCACCGGCCACACGGGCTGGCAGGAAGTAGAAGCGCTCGGCCAGCCAGTAGCCCAGGGTCACCAAGGTCATCACGAACAGCAGCAGCGAGAAATTGCCGCTCCAGGACCCCATGTACCAGCCGCCCAGATAGGCGATCAGCACCGCGTAAAAAATTCCGGTGATTGCACTCATCAATCTTCCACTTGGAGAATGGCCAGGAAGGCCTCTTGCGGCACCTCGACGGAGCCGATCTGTTTCATGCGCTTCTTGCCGGCTTTTTGTTTTTCGAGCAGCTTGCGCTTGCGCGAGATGTCGCCGCCGTAGCATTTTGCCAGCACGTTCTTGCGCAACGCCTTGATGTCTTCGCGCGAGATGATGGTGGCGCCGATGGCGGCCTGGATGGCCACGTCATACATCTGGCGCGGGATGATCTCGCGCATCTTGGCGGCCACCTGGCGGCCACGGTACTGGGCCTGCGAGCGGTGCACGATCAGCGACAGCGCGTCGATGCGGTCGCCGTTGATCAGCATGTCCACCTTCACCACATCGGCCGCGCGGTACTCCTTGAACTCATAGTCCATCGAGGCATAGCCGCGCGACACGCTCT
>JADMJJ010000024.1 GCA_018780645.1 Burkholderiaceae bacterium | reverse complement strand
TCGCTGCGTCTGAAGGTGCTGCCCCAAACATACAAGCCCGGATGCAATCCGGGGCTTGCTACGGCGCCCTGTCGCTGTCCAGCCAGATGCCCAAGCCCTGGGCGTTCAACTCCACATCCATCGCCAGCAGATCGTCGATGCAGGCCTCGGCCAGCAGGCAGCCGTGCGCGCGCAGCGAGCGGCGGTAGAGCAGGGCCAGGTCTTGCTTGATGCGGGCATGGCGGTCGGGCGCGTCGCGCAGCGCCAGGCCTATGGCCACCGTTGCGTCCAGGTGCTCCAGCAGCAAATCGCTGAGGCGAGGCAGGTCGCTGATGCGTCCATAGTGGGTTAGCTGCATGTGCAGCGGCCCCTGCCGCATCATGCGCTCTATGCTGGTGCGCAGGGCCTCCGGATCGAACTGCACCGGCGTGCTGGTCGGGATGATCCAGGGGCCCTCGGCGGTGTCGAACTCGCGGTAGCTGAGGCCGAAGGTGTCACCGGTGAACCAGCTGCGCGAGCGCTCGTCCCAGATGCAGTGATGGTGACGGGCGTGGCCCGGGGTGTCGGCGATGAGCAGCGGGCGGCCGCCCAGCTCCAGCTGCAGGCCGTCGCTGGTGCTCAGCACCCGCGCGGCGTCGACGCCGACCAGCGTGCCATAGGAGCGCTGCATCTCCTCCTCACCATACACGGCCAGCGCCCCCTGATAGAGCGCTTCGGGATCTATCATGTGCCGCGCACCACGGGGGTGCACGGCCACGCGGGCCTGTGGCAGGGACTGCATCAGCAGGCCCACGCCGCCGGCATGGTCCAGATGCACATGGGTGGGTATCACCCAGTCGACCTGCTCGGGCCGCAGGCCCAGAAACTCCAAGGCGCCGAGCAGCCGGGGCACCGCGTGGTTGGTGCCAGTGTCGATGAAGGCGGCATGGCCGTTCTCGACCATCAGATAGGCGGCGTCGAACAGCGGGCGCTGAAAGCCGGTGTCGATGGCGTACAAGCCGTCGCCGAGGTCTTGCAGATAGTCGGGCATGGGTCGTTTGGCAGAGTCTCGCCAGATAGTAATCTACGGCTCTTGCGCGGCGCTGGCCGTGCCCGCGTTGACCAACCGAGAAACCATGGCCATCCACGAGATCCTGAAAATGGGCGATCCCCGCCTGCTGCGCATCGCCCCGCCGGTGCAGGCCTTCGACACCCCCGAGCTGCACGGGCTGATTGCCGATATGTTCGAGACCATGGCCCACGCCCAGGGCGCGGGTCTCGCCGCGCCGCAGATAGGCGTCGACCTGCAACTGGTGATCTTCGGCTTCAAGAGCAATGTGCGCTACCCGGAGGCGCCGCCGGTGCCGCCGACGGTGCTGATCAACCCGGTCATCACGCCGCTGTCCGACGAACTGGTCGATGGCTGGGAGGGTTGCCTGTCGGTGCCGGGCCTGCGCGGCGTGGTGCCGCGCTTTGCGCGCATCCGCTACACCGGCTTTGACCAGTACGGCGTGGCCGTCGATCGCGAGGCCGATGGTTTCCATGCCCGCGTGGTCCAGCACGAGTGCGACCATCTGATCGGCACGCTGTACCCGATGCGCGTCAAGGACTTCAAGCAGTTCGGTTACACCAGCGTGCTGTTCCCCGAAATGGACCCGAACGACGACGATTGATTCGTAACAAGCCGTATGCGCCGTCAGCCCGATCTCGGCGGCCGGCGTTGTGGCACTGACGTCCTGCCTTCAGTGCAGGGCACTCCGGAGCCCCGTGCCATGACATCCCCCAGCCCCACCGGCCTGATTGCGCAGCGCCTGCGCCGATTCAGCACCGTCCTGTTCCTCGGCCTGAGCCTGGTGGCCGGCGCCGCCTTTGCCGACCCTCCCGGTCGTGTCGGCCGCATCGCCGAGATCGAAGGCCGGGTCTGGCTGTTCGATGCCGAGACCAATGAATGGATCTCCGCACTGCGCAACCGGCCCCTGACCGCCGGTGACCGGCTCAGCACCGATGGCGAGGCCCGCGCCGTGTTGCGGGTCGGCCCGACCAGCCTGCTGGTCGATGGTCAGACCGAGCTGGAGGTGCTGCAGCTCGATGACGAGCGCGTGCGCGTGCAGGTGCACAGCGGCAGCATTGCGCTGCGGTTGCGCACCCGCGAGACGGCGCTGGAGTACCAGGTCATCACCAACGAGGGCACGTTCAGCCCCGAGCGTGCCGGCCACTACCGCATCGACCGCCGCGACGACATCAGCTATGCCAATGTCTGGCAGGGGCAGCTGCGCTACGAGGGCCAGGGCCAGGCGATGAGCCTGGGCGCCGGGCAGCGGGCCGAGCTGATGGGCGACAGCAGCCGCCTGGTCGCACTGGGCAATGACCCGTTCACCGACTGGGTGATGCGCCTGGAGACCCGAGAGGAGCGCTCCGTCTCCGAGCGCTATGTCTCGCCCGAGATGACCGGTGCCGAAGACCTTGACCGCTATGGCCGCTGGGAGCAGACGGTGGACTACGGCGCGGTCTGGATACCGCAGCGTGTCGAGCCCGGCTGGGCGCCTTACCGCCACGGCCGCTGGGTTTCGGTGGCGCCCTGGGGCTGGACCTGGGTGGACGATGCACCCTGGGGCTTTGCCCCCTTCCACTATGGCCGCTGGGCCCAGCATCGCGGTGTCTGGTGCTGGGTGCCGGGCACCTATGTGCGCCGGCCGGTCTATGCGCCGGCCCTGGTGGCCTGGGTGGGCGGGCCGCAGGTCAGCGTGGGCGTGACCGTCGGGCCGCGCCGGCCGCCGGTGGTGGGCTGGTTTCCGCTGGGGCCGCGCGAGGTCTATGTGCCCGGCTACCGGGTCAGCCCCGGCTATGTGCGCAACGTCAACATCCATCATGTGCATGACGCCAACGTCATCAACCGCGCCATCGACGGGCCGCGCCGCCCGCCGCATGAGTACTACGGCAACCGCGACGGGCGCGATGCCATCACCGTGGCGCCGGTCGGCCAGATCGGCCGCGGCCAGCGCATCGACCGCATCGCCGACCAGGGCACCGTGCAGGACTTGATTCGCGGGCCGGTCAACACGGATCCCGGCTTGCCGCTGCGGGTGCCGCCCGAGGGGCGTGACCGGCCGCGGGATGGCGTTCGACCGGCCATTCCGCGCGGCGACGATGACCGCGGCCCGCGCCGCACGCCGCCGGTGATGGCCGTGCCCACGCCGCAGCCCGTGCCATCGGGGCAGTCGGCACTGCGCGAGTACCAGTCCGGTGTGCAGCTGCCTGCCCCGGTGCAGCAGCCCCGTGAACCTAACCGTGAATCCGGGCGCGAGCGTCCGGGCATGCCCAGCGCCGTGATTCCGAGCCTGCCGATTCCGGCGATGCAGGTACCCACGGCGCCTGCCATGCCCACGGGCGAACCGATGGGGGCGAGGGACCGCGCGCAGCAGCAGTACGAACAGAATGTGCGGGAGCAGCAGCGCCGCGAGCAGATGCAGCGGGAGCAGATGCAGCGGGAGCAGATGCAGCGGGAGCCTCGCGAGCGTGCCGCCCCGCCGGCACCCATGCCTCAGCGCGAAGCGCCGCAGGGTCTGCCCGTGACGCGCCCGGCGGCCCCGCCCAGCCCGCCGGCCGCCTTGCCGGCGCTGCCGACGGTGCAGCGCGGCGAGCCGCCGCGGGCGCCCGCGCCGCAGGCCCGGCCCGAGCGCGAAGATCAGCCCGGCAAGCGCGACAAGGAGGGGCGGCGCGAGCGCATCAGCTCACAGTAACCACTGAACGGCCGGCAACAGCCAACAGCTACGAGTAGTTGGGGTCGGAGCTGTCGGGGGTACCCGGCAGGTCCAACCCGCAACGACTACAGCTGGCCCTTCAGCACCGCCCAGACGTTGTCCAGCATCTGGGGATGGGCCTTGGCCAGCGGGTGGATGCGGTCGGCCTGGAACCAGGCCTCGGCGTCCTTGCGTTCGGCAATGCCCTGCAGCAGAAAGGGCACCAGCGGTGCCGACTGGGCCTTGGCCACCTTGGCGAACAGGCCGGCGAACTCCTCGCCGTATTGCCGCCCGTAGTTGGGCGGCACCTGCATGCCCACGATGATGGGCTTGGCGCCGGCCGCCTTGCAGGCGCCGACGATGGCCAGCAGATTGTCCTGCGTCATGGTCAGTGGCAGACCGCGCAGCGCGTCGTTGCCACCGAGTTCGACCAGCACATGGCTGGGCCGGTGTTTCTGCAGCAGTGCCGGCAGCCGCGAACGGCCCCCCGAGGTGGTGTCGCCGCTGATGCTGGCGTTGACCACGGTCACCGCTTGCCTGTTCTTGGCCAGGCGCTGTTCCAGCAGGGCCACCCAGCCCTCGCCGCGGGCTATGCCGTATTCGGCCGACAGGCTGTCGCCCAGCACCAGTATCAGCTTGACGGTCGGTTTGGCCGCGGCCGCCCGGGCTTCTGCCGCCAGCAAGGGGGCTTGCGTCAAGCCGAGCGCCAGGCTCAGGCCCAACAAGCTACAGTGCTTCACCAGCCCACGTCGACGCATTGCTTGCCCACCTTCCCATGTCAAAACCCATCATCGAAGTCCAGCGCATCACCAAAGACGTCAAAGACTCCACCGGAACCCTGACGATTCTGCATGAGATCAGCTTCAGCCTGCTGGCGCAGGAGTCGGTGGCCATCGTCGGCGCCTCGGGTTCGGGCAAGAGCACCCTGCTGTCGATACTCGCAGGCCTTGACACGCCGACCACCGGCTCGGTCAAGCTGGCCGGCACCGAGCTGTTCGACCTCGATGAAGATGCCCGCGCGGCGGTGCGCTCCGCCCAGGTCGGCTTCGTGTTCCAGAGCTTCCAGTTGCTGGGCAACTTGAATGCGCTGGAGAACGTGATGCTGCCCCTTGAGCTGCAGGGCCACCCCGAGGCCAAGCGCCTTGCCACCGAGATGCTCAAGCGCGTGGGCTTGGGTGAGCGGCTGAAGCACTACCCGCGCGTGCTGTCAGGCGGCGAGCAGCAGCGCGTGGCGCTGGCCCGCGCCTTCGTGATGCGACCGGCCCTGCTCCTGGCCGACGAGCCCACCGGCAGCCTGGACTTTGCCACCGGCGCCCAGGTGATGGAGCTGATGTTCGAGCTGAACCGCGAGGCCGGCACCACGCTGGTGCTGGTGACCCATGATGTGGGCATTGCCCAGCGCTGCCAGCGGCAGCTGCACATCGAGGCGGGACGGATGACCGAGGCACTCGCGGCGCAGCCGGCCTGAGCGCCGGTTTCTAGGGGTGAGCCTCAGGGCGCCGCGTAAGGAGCAGCCATTACACTTGGGCTCCTTTCCAGTCCTGTCGCTCCATGCCTCTTGTTTCTGCAGCTGCGGCCGCCTCGTCGCCCCCCCCTACGGCTGTGTTTGATCTGAAGAGCGCCTCGCTGACCCTGCTCGCGCTGCTGCTCAAAACCACGGACATCAAGGCGCTGAGCCAGGAAATGGCGCAGCGTCTGGGCGAAACCCCCGATGTCTTCAGCCAGGATCCGGTGCTGATCGACCTGTCGCCGGTTGCGACGGCCGGCGAGATCGACTTCAAGGCGCTGGTCAAGCTGCTCAAGAGCTACAAGCTGCTGCCGGTGGCCGTGCGCGGCGGTTCTGGCGAGCAGATGGCCGCGGCGCTGGCTGCGGGCCTGGGTGAAGCGCCCGATGCCGGGCCTGCGCCGGCCCGCCAGGAACCGCGCGTGCAGACCGTCGAGGTGATACGCGAAGTGCCCGTCGAAGTCGTGCGCGAGGTTGAAGTCCAGATCGCCGCGCCAACCACCAAGACCGTCATCGTTGACAAACCGCTGCGCTCGGGCCAGCAGGTCTATGCCAAGGGCGCCGATCTGGTGGTGATGGCCGTGGTCAGCCACGGCGCCGAAGTCATTGCCGACGGCAGCATCCATATCTACGCGCCGCTGCGCGGCAAGGCGATAGCCGGCGCCAAGGGCAATACCGAGGCGCGCATCTTTGCCGCGGTGATGGAGCCTCAGCTGGTGTCGATTGCCGGCATCTACCGCGCCATCGAGGGCCCGCTGGCGCCCGATGTGCAGGGCAAGCCGGCGCAGATTCGCCTGGAGGGCGAAAAGTTGCTGATGGAAGCACTTCATTACTGATCACGTATGCGCGGTCTGTCATAGAGGCAGACGGCGTTTCACTCACATTCAATCGAAAGACCTTCATCTATGACGAAAATTGTTGTGGTGACCTCCGGCAAGGGCGGCGTGGGCAAAACCACCACCAGCGCCAGCTTTGCCTCCGGCCTGGCCCTGCGTGGCTACAAGACCGCGGTTATCGACTTCGACGTTGGCCTGCGCAATCTGGACCTGATCATGGGGTGTGAGCGCCGCGTGGTCTATGACCTGATCAATGTCATCAACGGCGAGGTCAATCTGACCCAGGCGCTGATCAAGGACAAGCAGGCCGACAAGCTCTATGTGCTGGCCGCCTCGCAGACCCGCGACAAGGACGCGCTGACGAAAGAGGGCGTCGAGCGGGTGCTGGAAGAGCTCAAGGCTATGGAGTTCGACTACATCGTCTGCGACTCGCCGGCAGGCATCGAGACCGGCGCGCTGATGGCCATGCACTTCGCCGATGAGGCGCTGGTGGTGACCAACCCGGAAGTCTCCAGCGTGCGCGACTCGGACCGCATCCTGGGCATGCTGAACTCCAAGACCAAGCGTGCCATCGAGGGCAAGGAGCCGGTCAAGGAGCATCTGCTGATCACCCGCTACAACCCGAACCGGGTCGAGGGCGGGCAGATGCTGTCGCTGGAAGACATACACGAGATCCTGCGCACGCCGCTGATCGGCGTGATCCCCGAGTCGGAGTCGGTGCTGACGGCCTCCAACCAGGGCCTGCCGGCCATCCACCTGAAGGGCACGGAAGTGTCCGAGGCCTATATGGACGTGGTCGGCCGATTCCTGGGCGAGGACAAGCCGATGCGTTTTGTCGACGCGGTCAAGCCCAGCTTCTTCAAGCGCATTTTCGGGGGGCGTTGAGCGATGAACCTGTTTTCATTCCTGCTCGGTGAGAAGAAGAAAACCGCCAGCGTGGCCAAGGAGCGGCTGCAGCTGATCCTGGCCCACGAGCGCAACGGCCGCAGCGCCAGCCCCGACTACCTGCCGGCGCTGCAGCGCGAGCTGGTGGCCGTGATCTCGAAGTACGTGGCCATCAATCCTGACGACATCAAGGTCCATATGGAGCGCCAGGACAATCTGGAAGTGCTCGAGGTCAAGATCGAACTGCCGGACCTGGTGACGCGCTAGACGCAGCGCTACCGGCTCCTGCAAACCCGCCGCCCGGATTTTCCGGGCAGGCGGGTTTTTTTTGACCTGAATCAAGCGATGCCGGATCTCGCACCAAATTGGGTGCCTCGGAGTATCGATTTTGTCAATTACCGCATGAAATACGTTTTAACTTTTGTCACTTTTCCACCGATATGAGGGGGGCAACGGCATTGTTGGGGTCGGGTTTGGTCCGGCGTCGACGATGTTTTTTTCATCACCAGGAGTCCCCTATGCACTCTCGTATTCACGTCATCGCGGCCGCATGCCTTGTGGCGCTCGCTTCCAGTGCCCAAGCTCAAGACGGCGCTTCCATGTTCAGCGTGTCGGGCTTCGGCACCGTTGGCGCCGTCAAGACCAGCACCGATATGGGGGCCTATCAGGCTTCCGTGCGCCCCGGTGGTGCAAAGTCCGACTGGAACACCGACGTGGATACCAAGCTGGCCGTGCAGGTGACGGCCACCTTCAACCCGATGTTCTCCGCCACCGGCCAGTTGATGACCCGAGTCAATGGCGAGGGCAACTGGAACCCGGCCATCCAGTGGCTGTTTGCCAAAGCCAAGTTCGGCAAGGGCTTCAGCGCACGCGCGGGCCGCATCGGCGCGCCGTTCTTCATGGTCAGTGACTTCCGCGACGTGGGCTACACCAATGTCTGGGTGCGTCCGCCGGTCGATGTCTACGGCCAGGTGAACTTCAGCACCTTTGACGGCGCCGATCTGCTGTACCAGGGCGACATGGGCCCGGCCAGCGTCAATGCGCAGGTCTTCGGCGGCAAGGCCTCGGTGGACTTCGGCGGCGGCGTCGACGTCAAGCTGAAGAACCTGCTGGGCTTCAATGCCTCGGCCGAGATGGGACCGGTCACCGTGCGTGTCGGCCATCTGAAGACCAAGTTGACCGTGCTGGGCAGCAACGGTCTGAACTCCCTGGTCGGCGGGCTCAAGCAGGTGGGTCAGACGCCCGGCCTGGGCGGCCTGATCACCCTGGCCAACGACATGGATGTCAATGGCAAGAATGCCACGTTCACCGGCATCGGCATGGCGCTTGACTGGAACAACATCGTCGCCAGCGCCGAGTTCACCAAGCGCCGCACCGACAGCTATATCGCCGACACCACCGGCTGGTACACGACCGTCGGCTATCGCGTCGGCAAGTTCACGCCCTATGTCACCCTGTCCGAGATCCAGCAGGACAGCCCGACCTCATCCAACGCGATTCCGCCGCTGCCGCAGCTGGCGCCGCTGGCCGCCGGGTTGAACGGTCTGCTGCGCTCGCTGGGTCAGAGCACGACCGCGGTGGGCGTGCGCTGGGATGCCATGAAGAACGTCGCCGTCAAGGGTCAATACGACCGGATCAAGGTCGATGCGGGTGCCGCCGGCCTGTTCAACAGCGCCCTGCCGGGCCTGGGTGGCACATCGGTGAACGTCTACAGCGTTGTTGTCGACTTCGTGTTCTAAGGGGGAGCCGCACATGAAGAACCACATCTCATCCCTCCTCGTCGCCCTGGCTGCATTGTGTGCCTCACCGGCCACGCAGGCCCAGGTCGCGGTAGTGGTCGGCGCCAAGAGCCCGGCCTCCGCACTGAACGCCGAGCAGGCGGCCAACCTGTTCCTGGGCAAGTCGGCCCAGTTGCCCGGCGCCGGCAATGCGGTGCTGATCGACCAGGCCGAGTCGGCCGCGGTGCGTGACCAGTTCTATACCAAGGTGGCCGGAAAGTCGGCGGCCCAGGTCAAGGCGGCCTGGTCGCGGCTGGTGTTCTCGGGCAAGGCCACACCGCCCAAGGAAGTGGCCAATAGTGCCGAAGTCAAGAAGTTGGTGGCAGCAAACCCGGATGCCGTGGGCTACATTGAAAAGAGCGCCGTGGACGCTACAGTCAAGGTCTTGCTGGCCGTTGACTGACGTTCAAGACAGGCAAATCCCCCCGGCAGCGCCCGGGGGTTGATCACAACAACGAGGTGCCGCATGAGCGTCCGCATGAAGATTTGGGCCCTGCCCATCATTGCCACAGTGATTTTTTCGCTGGGCATCGTGGTGGTCTTGTTCTCGTCGCTGGGCACGATGAGCACGATCAAGGATGTGGGGCACAGCAGCTATCCCTATCTGGAGGCAACCACCCAGATGGGCAGCCAGCTGGAGGCGTTGTCTGGCACCATACAGAGTGCGGTGGCCGAGGGCGAGAAGAAGCGCCTGGATGAGGCCAATGAGCGTGCCACGGGTATACGCAAGACGCTGGCGCGCATCGTCGCCCTGCCTGCCCATGCGGACGAAGGCAAGGCGCTGACGCAGGACTTCGAGGCCTACTACACAGCGGCGCTGGACACGGCCCAGCTGTTTCTTGGCATCAAGCAGGGCGATGGTGCCGCCTCGGTGCCCGCCATGCAGGCGGCACAGAAGAAGCTGGAAGAGCGCTTGAAAAAGGATCAGGCCAAGGCTCAGCTGACATTCTCCGAGGGCCTCAGCGGCGCCGAGAGTGGCGTGCGCGCCAGCCTGTACGCGACCCTGATCAGCGGCCTGGTGGTCGTGATCGTGCTGGGCATCGCCTCCTGGCTGGTCATCGGCAGTGTCTGGAGCCAGTTGGGCGGCGAGCCCGAATATGCCCGCGAGGCGATGCGCGCGATGGCCCTGGGCGATCTGTCACAGAAGATCGAGCTCAGCCCGGGCGACGAGACCAGCCTGCTGGCCGCCGTCGCGGCCATGACCGAGGGGCTGCGCAGCATGGTGTCCGGGGTGCGCACCAGCACCTTCCAGATCACCGATGCCTCGCGCGAGATTGCCGCCGGCAATATGAATCTGTCGGTGCGCACCGAGGAGCAGGCCTCCTCGCTGGCGCGCACCGCCAGCAGCATGGAGAAGATCACCGGCACCGTGCAGCAGAACGCCGAAAGTGCGCGCATGGCCAATCAGCTGGCCAGCTCGGCCTCGACCGTGGCCACCCAGGGCGGCGAGGTCGTTGGCGAGGTGATACAGACCATGGGCACGATCTCGACCTCGTCGAAGAAGATTGCCGACATCATTGGCGTGATCGACGGCATTGCCTTCCAGACCAATATCCTGGCGCTGAACGCAGCCGTGGAGGCTGCCCGTGCCGGCGAGCAGGGCCGCGGCTTTGCCGTGGTGGCCGCGGAAGTGCGCAGCCTGGCCCAGCGCTCGGCCCAGGCGGCCAAGGAGATCAGCTCGCTGATCAAGGCCTCGGTCGAGCAGGTCGAGCACGGCTCGGTGCTGGTCGAGCGCGCCGGCAGCACGATGCGCGAGATCGTCAGCTCGGTGCAGCGCGTCGGCGACATCATTGCAGAGATCTCGGAAGCATCGAAGGAGCAGGCCACCGGCATCGGCGAGGCCAGCACGGCGATCGCCCGCATGGATGACTCGACTCAGCAGAATGCGGCGCTGGTGGAAGAGGCGGCAGCCGCGGCTTCGAGCCTTGAGCAGCAGGCGGTGTCGCTGACCGAGGCGGTGTCGAGCTTCAAGCTCCAAGCCTAGCGGCCTCTCGTCCAGGGAATTTGCCGGGAATTTCCGGGTCACAGCGGGATCAGCCCCTTTTGAGGGCACAATCCCGCCTCCCCGGAAGATTCGTATGCAAAGCAGTCCATCGCTCATGTCCCGTCAGTTGTCCCAGTACCAAGTTCGTCCCGCCACGCTTCGCGATGCCAAGGCGATTGCCCAGGTCCACGTCGCCGCCTCGCAGGCCGCTTACGCCGGTCTCGTGCCCGAAGACCATCTCAAGTCCCTGTCGATCGAAAAGCGCCAGGCCTTCTGGCGAGAAGCCATTGATCTGTGCGAGCCCCAGGTGCTGGTGGCCACCGAGAACGACCAGATCGTCGGCTTCGTCGGCTTTGACCGCTCGCGCGACAAGGGCACGCCCGCCACCACCGGTGAGGTCTGGGCGATCTATGCCAACCCCGCCCTCTGGGGCACCGGCGTCGGCGCCGCGCTGTGGGAAGCCGCACGCGATGGCCTGGTGGAAGAGGGCTGCACCAAGGCCACGCTGTGGACCCTGTGGCGCAACGAGCGCGCCCTGACCTTCTTCGACCAGGCCGGTTTCAAGGCCGACAAGGGCTCGGCCCGCACGACCGAGATCGGCGGCGCCAAGATCGAAGAGATACGCCTGCAGCGCACCATCGTCTGAGGAAGCCGGGCGGCAGGCGCACCCGAGTGCGCCGCGCTGCTTCTAGAATCGCGGTTCGCTGCCTACCGGTGGCCACCAACCGCGCCTTCTTCATGACCTTGAACCGCACCCTGGCCGCCCTGGCCCTTGGCGCGCTGGCCAGCCTCGGCAACAGCCAGGCGACCACCGCTCCCATCTCTGCAGCCGCACTCAAGCCGCAAGACCTGACCCTGGAGCAGCTGTATCGGGCCAAGCCCTATCGCGGCACCGATGCCAGGGGCATGCGTTTCAGCCACGACGGGCGCTACCTCGCCTATCTGTGGAACCCGTTCGGCGAAGCGGGCACCGACCTCTACATCCATGACAGCCAGAGCGGCCAGACCCGGCGCATCACCTCGCTGGCCGTGATGCGGGCCCATGACGCGCCCGAGGATGTGGCCCGCTTTCTCGCCAAGGCTGCGCAGCGCGAGCGCGAATACGCCTTGAACCAGGCCCGCATGCAGGACCAGGCCGCCTACCTGGCCGGCGCCACCGTGGACCTCGGTGCCTGGGAGCGCGAGGCGCTGGAGCAGGTGAAGAAGGAGTTCCTGGACAAGAAGGCCCGGGATGAGGCGCAGAAGAAGCTGGAGGCCGAGCGCCTGGGCGACGAGCCCAAGAAGGACGACGAGAAGAAAGACGCCAAGGAGAAGGAGCTCTGGGAGTGGCGCGACGAGCTGAAGAGAAAGCAGGCGCGCGACAAGCTCAAGCCCACCGACACCTATCCCGGCGTTGAGGTCCTGCAGTGGGCCAACAAGGCGCCCGAGCTGATCTTCCAGTACCGCGGAGACCTGTTCCGCGTGCAGGCTGCCAGCGGCGCGATTGAGCGCCTGACGCAGACCGACAGGCCCGAGCGCATCCTTGCCTACACGCCCGACGACAGCGGCTATGTGTTCATGGACGAGACGCGCGTGCTGCGGGCCGCATTTGCTCAAGGCGGCGTGACGCAGCTGAGCCGCGAGCTGATCCATGCCGACGACGCCGAACGCAAATACCGCATCGAGCGCAGCGTGCTGACCGAAGACCAGCGCTTCATCGCCCTGATCGCCCGTGCGCCGCTGAGTGTGGGCGACAAGACACCTGCGCCGCCGCCACCCAAGGTACGGCAGGTCGAGATCATGAATTACGGCGAGCGCTTCGCCACCGCCAAGAAGGTGGACCGCGAGGTCTCCGACGACAAGCGCATCCAGCAGCCGCTGGCCCTGTTCATCCGCAGGCTCGGCGCGGCAAACGCCGTCCAGCCCGAGCCGGTGTTCAGCCATCCCGGCGGCGATGTCTGGTTCGAGATGAGTGGGCTGTCCTGGGCCAAGGACGGCCGCCGCTACACCTTTGCCACCTGGGAGCGCGAGAAGCAGCGCCTGCGCATCTATGTAGGCCTGGCCGATGAGGTCGTTGCACCCGAGCTGGTGCTGGAGCGCAAGGGCGAGGGCAAGACCGGCCACGAGGTGGTCAATGTGATCGCGCCGCGTTTCACCCCCGATGGCAAGACCCTGATCGCCGTGCTCGACGACGAGGGCTATCGCCAGCCCTATGTGATCGATACCACCACCCGCACGGCACGGGCTCTGCTCAAGGGCGAGTTCGAAGCCCACACGCTGATCGGTTTCACGCCCGACAGCCGCCACCTGCTGCTGGCCGCCAACAGGGACGACCCGGCGGCGATGAACGTTTATCGAGTGGATCTGAGTAACGGCGCGATGCAGGCACTGGGCCGGGCGGGCGACTACCACCGCCAGCCCCAGGTGTCGGACGATGGACGCAAGCTGGCGGCGGTGGCCGGCAACTGGGCCCAGCGGCCCGAGCTGAAGCTGATCGATGCGGCATCGCCGCAGCCGACGACGCGCACCTTGACCGACAGCCACGACAAGGCCTGGGCCCAGGTGGACCTGCTGCGCCCCGAGCGCTTCAGCTTCAAGAACCGCCATGGCGATACCGTCCAGGGCTATGCCTTCAAGCCGCCGGGCTGGAGGGCCAGCGACCGGCGCCCGGCCATCGTCTACCTGTACGGCGGCCCGCTGAATGACCGCCATACCGTCGAGGTCGACAGCTTCCAGTCCACCGCCTATCTGTTCGGCATGTATATGGCCGCCAGGCATGGGTTTGTGACGGTGGCCTTCGACCCGCGGGGCCAGTCCAACTACGGCCGGCGCTTCAGCGGCGCCAACTGGGAGCAGCCCGGCCAGCCGCAGACCGAGGACCTGCAGGATCTGGTCAAGCAGCTGGGCCAGGGCTGGGGCGTGGACACGCAGCGCCTGGGCCTGACCGGGTGGAGCTTCGGCGGCTTCCAGACCCAGTACACGATGTACACCGATCCGTCTCTGTTTGCCGCCGGTGCGGCCGGCGCCGGCCCGACCGAATGGGAGAACTACAACAGCTGGTACAGCGGCCGCACGCTGGGCAAGACCGAGCGCAGCAAGACCACGCTGAAGCGCTTCTCGCTGCTGCCGCTGGCCAAGGGCCTGAGGAAGCCGCTGCTGCTGGTGCATGGCATGCAGGACCCGAATGTGCTGTACCAGGATACCGTCAACGTCTATCGCGCCCTGCTCGACAGCGGCAAGGAGGGCCTGGTCGAGCTCTTCCTCGATCCGGATGGCGAGCATGGCCTGGACGGCGCCGTCAACCGCAAGGCGCTGCACAAGCGCTACGAGCGCTTCTTCCTGCAGCACCTGGGCCGCGTCGGCGGCAGGCCCTGAATGGCCAGCAGGCTGCTGCCGACGCCGCGCACCGTCGTGTGCCTGGGCGGCGCCAATGTGGACCGCAAGCTGCGCAGCATTGCGCCGCTGCAGATGGGCACCTCCAACCCGGTCGAGCAGCAGGAGACGCCCGGTGGCGTGGCCCGCAATGTGGCCGAAAACCTGGCCCGCCTCGGGCTGCCGGTGAGCCTGCTGACGGCCGTCGGCGACGATGCCTCGGGCCGCGCGCTGCTGGAGCATGCGGCCGGCGTGGGCATCGCCACCGGCGGCAGCCTGCGTCTCGCCGATCAGGTCACCGGCAGCTATACCGCCGTGCTCGATGCCAACGGCAGCATGGTGCTGGCCATGGCCGCGATGGCCCTGTGCGAGGCGCTGACCCCCGACTACCTGGCCGGCTGCCGCCCGCAGCGCGCCCGGGCCAGCCTGACGGTGGCCGATCTGAACCTGCCCGCCGCGTCGCTGCAAGTGCTGCTGGACGAGGCGCGGGCCGGTGCGACGCCGCTGGTGCTGGTGGCCGTGTCTGCCCCCAAGATGGCGCGGCTGCCGCGAGATCTGAGCGGCCTGAGCCTGCTGGTCCTGAACCGCGACGAGCTGGAAGCGCTGGCCGGCGAGGCGCTGCCGAACTTGCGCGCGCTGACCCAGGCCTGCATGGCCCTGCGAGCACGGGGTTTGCAGGACCTGGTGGTGACCTTGGGCGCCGAGGGCGTGGTCCACACAGCGGGCGACAAGCTGCAGCGACTGGCCGCCCCCAAGGTCAAGGTCGTCGATGTCACCGGTGCCGGTGATGCCTTCAGCGCCGGCCTTTGCTGGTCCTTGAGCCAGCAGCCGCAAGACCTGGCCCTGGCCTGCCGGCGTGGCCTGGCGCTGGCCGCACTGACCCTGCAAAGCCCCGCCTCGGTCTGCCCCGATCTCAACCCGACAACCCTGCTGGAGCCGGCCGTTTGAGGCCGGGCTTGATCATGAACGACTACCTGGTTTTCTCCGAAGAAGTGGCCGCCGCCCGGGCGGCCGGTCTGCCCATCGTGGCGCTTGAGTCCACTATCATTTCGCACGGCATGCCCTATCCGCAGAATGTGCAGACGGCGCGCGAGGTCGAGCAGATCATCCGTGACGCCGGTGCCGTACCGGCGACGATCGCCATCCTCGGCGGCAAGATCCGCGTCGGCCTGTCGGTGGCCGAGCTGGAGCAGTTGGGCACCTCGCCCGATGCGATGAAGGTCAGCCGCCGCGATCTGCCCTTTGTGTTGAGCCAGGGCGGCGTGGGTGCCACCACGGTGGCCGCGACGATGATCTGCGCCGAGCTGGCCGGCATTGAAGTCTTCGTCACCGGCGGCATCGGCGGTGTGCACCGCGGCGCCGAGACCAGCTTCGACATCTCGGCCGATCTGCAGGAGCTGGCACAGACTTCGGTGGCCGTGGTCTGCGCCGGGGTCAAATCGATTCTCGATATCGGCCTTACGCTGGAGTATCTGGAGACCCATGGCGTGCCGGTGCTGAGCATCGGACAAACCAACTTCGCCGCCTTCTACACGCCGGACAGCGGCTTCAAGGCTGACTTCCGGCTGGACACGCCGGTCGAACAGGCGCGCTTCATTCGCAGCAAGTGGCAGCTGGGCCTGAAGGGGGGCGTCGTCGTCAGCAACCCGGTGCCGGCCGGTGCGGCAATGCCGCGCACCGAGATCGATGCGATCACCGCGCAGGCGCTGGCCGAGGCGGCTGCCCAGGGCATCAGCGGCAAGGCGGTCACGCCCTTTCTGCTGGCCCGCATCAAGGAGCTGACCGGCGGGCGCAGCCTGACCACCAATATTGCCCTGGTCAAGCACAACGCGCGGGTCGGCGCGGCGCTGGCGGTGGCGCTCAATCAGGTCGGGTGATCCAGTCGGCGATTTGGCGCAGGACCCAGTCGGCATCGTCCAGCGGCAGGTCGTGGCCGGCGCTGGGGTGCTGGCGCAGCGGGCAGTGCCAGGCTTGAGCCAGCGCGGCCGAGCAGCGGGGATCGACCAACTGATCCTGGGTGCTGTTCAGCAGCAGCAAGGGCAGGGCGGGCCTCTCTAGCGGGGCGCGGTAGCGACTCGCCGCCCACAACTGGCGCAGCGCGTTGGCGCGGGTCACCGGGCAGTCGCGGCGGTAGCCGAGCCATTGCTCCAGCAACGCGGTTCGCGGTGTTCCGGCGTGGCGGCTGGTCAGGCGCAGAACGGCTTCTTCCCACTGCCGTGGCGTGGCGCCCAAGGCGAGCCTGAGCAGGGCAGGGTAGGTGGCCGGGCGCAAGCGATGGTGAAATGGGCTGAAGGGCCGCAGGCTGGTGCTGATCAGCACGGCCGAGGCCAGCGCCTCGGGATGGCGCTCGGCCCAGGCCACAGTGACCATCGCGCCCAGCGACATGGCAATCAGACTCACCGGCGCAGACAGGCCAAGGCGCTGCCGCTGGGTCTCACAGAAATCGGCCATCGCCTCCACTGTGGTCAGGCTGCGCTCGCGGTGCAGCTGGCCGTTGCCCGGCAGATCAAGAGTCAAGACCTGGCTTCCGCGAACGATCTTGGCCAGTTGGGAAGGGAAATCCCCCCAATGCCGGGCCTCGCGCGTCAGCCCGCGCAGCAGTATCCAGGTGCTCACAGCCTGCGCCTGCGGTACCACAGGTCCAGTGCCTGCTGCTCATGCGCCTCGCGCTCGGCGCCCAGCGGCAGCCAGCGCGAGTGGCCGCAGGCGGCGCGGGTCAGGAAGTCCAGCCAGACCATATGGCTGCGCAGCACGCGCTGCTGGCGGTGGGTGATCAGCGGGTTGAAGATGCCATGGCGGCTGAACAGCTGGCGCGGGTTCTTCTTGACCCACAGCCAGGAACCCATCTCCAGGGTCAGCGGCAGGAAGATGTGCCCCGGTTGCTCCAGCGACTGCTCGTACAGGTGGTCCCACAGATCGCCATGGGCCAGGTAGTGGCGGCTTTGCGGCTCGAACATATAGCGGTGAACCGGGTGGCTCTGATCGAAGATGCGCTTCAGCGCATGGATCTCGGCCAGATGCGCCATCGGCGGGGTCTTGTGGGCATAGGGAAACCACAGCCTGTCGTTGAGGCCGAAGCCGGAGTGGCAATCCAGTGCCAGGCTGAACGGGTGGCTCAGCAGTTCTTCCCTCACCAGCGAACACAGCGCCGCGCTCTCGACCTCCATCGCCGCGCCCTCGGCGCCGCGGTACCAGGGCAGGTCGGCGCTGATGCGCTGACCGCCAATCATGAACAGGGCCCGCTCGCCGGCATCGACCGGCGCATTGCGCATCAGGTCCACCCCATGCGGATTGGCCCGCGTGCCGCGCCACAGCCCGCCGGGGTTGACGATGGGCATGAAGACCAGGCGCAGCGATTCGAGCTGGCGGTGCAGGCTGGTGTCCCACTGCAGGCGCTGCACCAGGCTGTTCAGATAGGCCAGCACGACCTCGGCGCCGATGCGCTCCAGGCCATGAACTCCGCCGAAAAAGCCGACCGCAGGCACGTCCGGACTGGGGTTGCCGAGACAGATGGTGTAGACCGGAAAACTGCGCGGGCCGGCATCGGCCATGGCAACGACCCGCGTCTGCAGCTGCGTGCCGCCGGACTCGATGATGCGTTCCAGCTCCAGCAGTTCGGCGGGGGTGTCGTGGGTCACGGGTTGTGCTGAGCAGGCGTTGCGCAAGCTTAGCGGCCGCAGATGCCAATCGTGTGACAGCAGCTGGATTTGTCAACAATGGTTGACGGGCGAATCATTTGTCAACTAAAGTTGACCTATGAACAAACCTGACTCCCTGCCTTCCAGCGACGACCCCGAGCAGGCACTGGCCGCCGTGGTGGCGTTGCGCCTGATGGCTGACAAGCTCGAGCGTCAGGCCGTCGCCAGGGCCTTGGAGCAGGGCTGGTCATGGGCCCAGATCGCGCAGGCGCTGGGCGTTTCCAAGCAGGCGGCGCACAAACGCCTGGCCGGCACCATCAATCAATGAACAGGGAGTTCACGATGTTCCAGGGGATCAGACAGCGCCTGCGCGATATGGGCACGATCAAGGCGCTTTGCCAGGGTGCAGAACGTTACGCCTTGCGCGATGGGCAGCAGGAGCCCGGGGCCGAGCATTTCCTGCTGTCGGCGCTGGAGCTGCCCGATGGCTCGGCGCGCCGCAGCTTCGAGCGGCTGCAGATCGATCCGGCGCTGCTGCCCGCCGCCATTGCCCGCCAGCATGGCGAGGCGCTGCGCGGCATCGGGCTGAATCCCGAAGCGTTGACCGCACTCGACCCCGCGCCCCAGCCGGCGGCCCGTCGGTTGTATCGCGCCAGCGCGTCCGGGCAGGGGGTGATGCAGGGCCTGGCCGCCGGCCGGCCGGGCTCGAAAGAACCGCTTTTGGGCGCTCATGTCGTGGTGGTCATCGCCGGCATGCGCCACGGCGTGGCCGCCCGAGCGCTGCGGGCGCTGGGGCTGGAGCCGCAGACGCTGGCCGCCAGTGCCGGGCAGGAGATTCAGGCCTCGATGCCGAGCTGAGATTCACGCCAATTTCACAATCGCCCGCTAACTTGGCGGCTTCAGCACCCCGGTCCGGAGCCTGTCATGCGCAAGATCCTCAAGTCGCTCGCCCCGCAAGCCCTGCTGGATCGCTATTTCGCCGACCTGCGGGTCTTCGTCTGGCCACTCGACAAACTGTCATGAAGCACTCGCTGACCCACGGCCTGGTGATCGGCTGCACCTTGCTCTATGGCGTGCGCGAACTGCTGGCCCTGCAGCGCCTGCGCTGGGGCACCAGGTTCAAGCGCAAGAGTCACTGACTACTTCGGCGCCGTCAGCGGCAGGTCGATGACGAACAGCAGGCCTTCGCCGGCCGGGCTGTGGGCACTGATCTGGCCGCCAAAAAGCGAGTTGATGATGCTGTGGCAGATGTACAGGCCCAGACCACTGCTGCCCTGGCCCAGTTGGGTCGTGAAGAAGGGGTCGAAGATGCGGCGCAGATTGGCCTCGGACAGGCCGACGCCGTTGTCGCGGAAACTGACCACGACGCGGCCCTCGCGTGGCGTTCGCGCCGAGATCTGGATCAGACCCGGCGCACGGTCGGCCAGTCCATGCGTCAGCGCATTGCCGACCAGCTGGGTCAAGACCTGACCCAGTGCTCCGGGGTAGGCATCCACCGTCAGATGTTCGGGCAGGTCCAGCTCGATGCGATGACCGGCCTGGCTGATCTGGGCCATCATGGTGCTGACGATGTCCTGCACGGTGCCGCGCAGCTCGAAGCGGCGGCGGCGCTCGGCCGCGCGGTCGGTGGCCACCTCCTGAAAACTGCTTACCAGCTTGGCGGCGCGGGCCAGGCCCTGCACCAGCTGATCGGCCGCCTCGGTGGACTGGCGCAAGAAGTTGCTGACATCCGAGTGGCGCAGCGTCTGGGCGTGGACCTTGTGCTCGAAGTTCCGCGCCTGGTGCCGCAGCGTGCCGGCGATCAGCAGGTTGTTGCCTATCGGCGTGTTGAGCTCATGGGCCACGCCAGCCACCAGCGCGCCCAGTGATGCCAGCTTTTCTTGCGCGACCAGCTTGTCGCGCGCAGCCTGCAGCTGGGCATAGGCATGAGAATTGTCCAGCGCGATCGCGCCGTAGGCGCACAGCGTGCGGAAGATGCGCTGCTCGCGCTCGCCATAGGCCTGCGGCCGCATCGACTGGATGGTCATGACGCCGAGGATGCGCTCGCCGGCGAGCAGGGGGGCGAACATGCGGCTGGCCGTTTCCAGCGAGCCCGGGATCAGATTGGCGTCGGGTTCTTCTTCGCCGGGCTTGCGCAGCATCAGCACCTCGCGCCGCTCGCGCACACAGCGGGCCGAGCCGGCGTGCGGGTCGTCCAGGGCCACCCGGCAGGCCGGCTGCGGCTGCCCGTTCTCGATGAACAGCGCCGTGCTCAGGCCAAGGCCATCGGCGTCCATCAGGTAGATGGCAAAAGACTCGGCCGCCAGCAAACCCTGCACATGCCGGTTCAGCGCGTCGAACACGGCCGTGGCATCCAGGTGGGCGGTGATCTCCTGCCCGACCTTGCTCAGGCGCTCCAGCGTCTGGCTGGTCTGCTCCAGCACCTGGGCACGCTGCACTTCGGCCAGGGCCAGCCCTCGATGATGCTCGCCCTCGGCACGCGCTGTCTCGGTCTGGTAGTGGATCTGCAGCGCGATCGCGCGGTTGGTCGCCTCAGCGCCATGGGTCTTCTCCCGGGCCAGGCTGGCCTGCTGCGAGTAGTCGTAGGCCCGCTCGAAATCGCCCGTCTTGGCATGCTCACGGGCCACCTGATCCAGCAGGTCGCCCGGCGCCGTATAGCCCTGGATATGGGTCATCAGGGCCAGTGCCAGCTTCAGGTAGTGCAGGCTGGCCGTGCCCTGACCCATCTCGCCGGGGGCCGGCAGGCGGTGGCGCTCATGGATATTGGCCAGCACGCGCAGCAGCTCGATCTGCCGGTCGATGCCGCTGCGGCTGCGCGCCAGCTCCAGGGTGCCGCGGGCCATCTCCAGTGCGTCCTCGGCGCGGTCCAGCTGCGACAGTGCCTGTGCCTCGCCGATGCGGGCATCGATGACGAAGTCGATATGGTCCAGCACCTGGGCGCGCGCCTCGAGCTGGGCGAAGTAGGCCAGCGCCGCCAGGTGCTGCCCCTGATTGGCGCTGAGCCGGCCCAGGTACATCAGATTGATGGCATAGGCCCGCGAACCGGCCAGCGGCTGCATCACGGTGAGCGCCTCGCGCAGCAGCTCCTGGGCGGGTTCCAGGCGACCGAGGCGGCGCAGCGTCTCGGCGGTCTGCATCAGGCATTGCCCCAGGCTGGACGGCCAGCCCGTCGGTCGGGCCAATGCGAGGCCGCGCTCGAACCAGGCCAGCGCCGAGTCGTTGTCATTCAGGTTCGAGAACGAGCGGCCGACCGAGGTGGTGGAGACGATGTGCAGCCGCAGCTGGCCACTGGCCCGTGCCGCTTCATAGGCGGCCATGAAATGGCTGGCGGCACGGCCGAAGTCGCCGATCAGGCCGGCGCACAGGCCGCGATAGTCCTCGGCCAGCGCGCGCAGGCCGGGCGACTGCTGCGTCAGCGGCAAGGGGAACTCAACCGGCTCGCGGGCGAGGCGGATGTCGTGCAGCACGGTCGAGCGTGCCAAGCAAGCCCGGGCCAGGTTCTCGCGCAGGGCATCGCCGCGGCGCCGTGCCAGGTCGGCCGCGGTTTCAAAGTTCGCCTCGGCTTCGGTCGTCCGGCCCTGGTCGAGGCGGACCATGGCCAGCAGCATGCAGGCATCGGACTGGCCGATGCTGTCGTCCAGTCCGGCGAAGACGCTCATCGCCTGCTGGACCAGCGCCGCGGCCGGCTCCAGCGCGGCGGTCTGCAGCAGGTGCTCGGCCAGCACCAGGTCGAGCCGGGCCAGCGCCTGCCCATGCTCTGCGATTGCCGCGTCGGTGTCGATCAGCGCCAGCGCCTCGTCGCGCAGGCTCAGGGCGAGTGCCTGCTCGCTTTGGCGCAACTGCCAGGCCAGTGCGACCAGCGGCGCCAGGCGCGCCGGGCCATGCGCATCGGCCAGCGCAGCCTCCAGCGCTTCACGCTCGGTGATCGGTGCAAAGAACTCTGCCGGGCTCATGACTTGCCCTCGGGCGCCTGCCGCGGCAGGTCCAGCGTGAAGCGGCATCCCTCGCCGGGTCTGCTGTCGGCGCGGATCTCCCCGCCGCACAAGGTATTGACCACGGTATGACAGACGAACAGGCCCAGGCCGCGACCGCTGTGCGGACTGGCGCCGTTCTGGGCGGCGGTGAAGAAGGGTTCGAACAGGCGCCGCAGCTGCGGCGCGCCCAGGCCTATGCCATCGTCGTGCACGCTGATCAGGATGCGACCGCAGCCGCCGGGCTCGGCCGCAAGGGTGACGCAGCGCTCGGCGGCCTGATGTCCGGGCGGATAGGCGTGCAGCAGCACATTGTCCAGCAGCTGAGCCAGCACATGAGTCAGGGCCTGGGGATAGCCCGCCATCATCAGGCCCTCGGGCAGGGCCAGGCGCAGCCGCACGCCAGCGGTCTGGAGCCGGGCCTGCAAGCCGCGCAGCAACTGCTGCCCGACGGCAAACAGCTCGAACTCCTGATAGGCCTCGGTGGGCCCCCGGCCGGCCAGGCGGGTGAAGCTTTGCACCAGGCGCGAGGCCTGTTCCAGCCCGTTGACCAGCAGGGTGCTGGCCTGGGTACTTTCCTGCGCAAAGCTTTCCAGCTCGGCCCTGCGCAGCTCATTGGCCTTGAGCTTCTCGCTCAGCGAGCCGGCGCGGTGCTGCAGTGTCTCGGCCACCAGCACGGCGTTGCCCAACGGGCTGTTCATGGCCTGGGCCACGCCGGCCACCAGCGAGCCCAGCGTGGCCAGCTTGTCCTGGGTCAGCATCTTGGCCCGGGCCTGGCGCAGCTGCTCATAGGCTCGGGCATTGTCCAGGGCGATCGCGCCATAGGCGCAGAGGCTGCGGAAGATGGTCTGTTCGCGTTCGCCATAGGCATGGGGGCGCACCGATTGCACGCTCATCACGCCCAGCACCTGATCGGCCACCATCAGCGGCGAGTACAGCCTGCTCAAAGTCTGCAGGGTGCCGGGCACCAGGCTGGGGTCATGCTGCTCGGGGGGGAGGTGGACGACCAGCTCGCGGCGTTCGCGCACGCAGCGGGCGGTGTTGGCAAAAGGGTCGTTCAACGCGATCAATTCCACCGGCAGCGGCTTGCCGCGCTCCAGCACATAGGAGGTGCTGAGGTGCTGGCCGTCGGGGTGCAGCAGACAGATCGCGAACGCGTCGGCCGACAGCATGGCCTGCGCATGCTGGGCCAGCGCCTCGAAGACCGCGTCGAAGCGCAGCTGGGCGGTGATCTGCTGGCCGATGCGTCCCAGCTGCTCCAAGGTCTCGCTGGTCTGCTGCAGGGCCAGTGCGCGCTTGTGCTGGGCGGCGGCGAGTTGCCGGTGATAGGCCATCTCGACGCGGGCCCGCTCGGTCTGGTGATGGACCTGCATGGCGATCGCGCGGTCGGTCGCTTCCTGGCCGTGGATCTTGCCCCGCGCGACGCCGGCGCGCTGCGAGAACTCGTAGGCGCGGGCAAAGTCGCGCTGGTGGGCGTACTCGCGCGCCAGCTGTTCCAGCAGCTCCGGCGGTGGGGTGTAACCACCGATGCCGGCCATCAGTGTGACCGCCTGGCCGAGATAGTGCAGCACCGCATTGGCCTCCTGCATCTCGGCAGGCGGCGGCAGCCTGTGCCTGGCATGCATATCAGCCAACGCCTTCAGCGCATCGGTCTGGCGCAGCACATTGGCCAGGCCGCGGGACTGCTCCAGCACCTGCAGCGCCAGCGCCAGTGCCTCCTGCGGGCGATCGAGCAGGGACAGGGCGATCGCCTCGCCCAGGCTGGCATCGATGATGATCTCGTTGTGGTTGAGGCCTTGCGCGCGCTGGCCCAGCTCGCGGTAATGGGCCAGCGAAGCTTCGTGCTGGCCCATGTCCCGCTCCAGGTGGGCGAGGAACATCAGTGTCCAGGTGTAGGGGCGCGAGCCTGCCAGTGGCGTCAAGGTCTGCAGGGCCTCATGCAGCAGCTCGGAGGCGGATTGGTGGCGGCCGAAGTTGCGCAGGGTCTCGCCGAAGTGCATCAGACACACGCCCAGCGACCAGGGCCAGGGTCGCAGCCGCGCCAGGGTCAGCGCACGTTGCATCCAGGTCAGGCTGGACTCATGGGCGTTGAGCTTGGCGTAGGAGCGGCCCAGCAGGCTGGTGCTCTCGACGCAGAGGCGGAACTGGCCACAGCGAGCCGCCGCCTCCTGGCTGGCGGCATAGTGGCCGGTGGACTCGGCAAAGTCGCCGCGCAATGCCGCTGCCAGGCCCAGGTACTCGCTGTGGACCGCAGCGACGCAGGGATGGGGCTCGCTGCCGGGCTCGAGCACGCTGAAGCGCTGCGGCGACTCGGCGCGGCGGATGTCGCGCAGCAGCTCCGAGCGGGCCTTGGCGATCTGGGCGACGGCAATGCGCGCCGGGTCGCGGGCCAGCATGGCGGCATGGGCGGCGGCCGACCAATGGGCCTCGGCCGGCAGCGACTGGCCGCGGTCGGCCATGATCTGCGCCTCCAGCATGTGGGCATCGGCCTGGCCCCGGGCGTCGCCCAGCTTGTAGAAGGCGGCCTGACCCCGCTGGCAGGCCGCAAGCGCCTGGTCCAGTTCGGCGTTGAGCCAGGCCAGCTCGCCGTCGAGCATATCCAGCCGCGCCTGGATATGCAGGCGCTCGTTGTCGCCGCTCGTGCTGGTGACCAACAGTCCCCGCGCCTCCTCGGCCAGTGCCATCGCGCGCGCACCATCACGCTGGCGCAGATGCCAGGCCAGCGCCGGCAGCAGGCCCAGCCTGGCATGGGCGCGCAGCTGCTCCAGCGCTGCTTCCAGCCCCGCCAGTTCCGCATCCAGCGCGAACAAATCCAATGCGCCACCTCGCCAGTGCCCCGTCCCCTGCCGATGATGCCACCGAGCAACGCATGTTTTTTGGGTTCTTGCGCCTGCGGCGCCCTGGGGCCAACCCGCAATGCCGGCCCGGCTGAGGCCGCGCACAAGCAGCCACGGTCAAATAGTTGATTTGATAACAATGATAAATATGAAATAGTAACGAATTCGGGGTCTCCGAGGCATGGCCTGCTTAACTGGGGCCTGATGCGGCCGTTAGGCTGTGCATACCCTCTGGCCAGCGCCTTTGCGCGGTTGGTGCCATGACTGTCGAACCGACGAAAGTGCTCCATGAACTACATCAAGAACCTCCGTATCGGTGCCCGCCTGGGCGTCGGCTTCGCGCTGCTGATTGTGATCGCCGTGGCGGTGGTGCTGCTTGGCCTGTCACGCCTGGGCGAACTCAACGAGAGCCTGCAACAGATAGGCCATGACCGTGTGCCCAAGGTGCAGCGGCTGGCCGATATCACCGATGACGTGAACATGAGCGCCCGCGAGTTGCGCAATGCCCTGATCGTCGATGACCCTGCCCAGCAGCGCACCGCGCTGGACCTGGTTGCCAAGTCACGTGAGACCATCGGCAAGGTGCTGGACCAGCTTGCCCCGACCGTCACGTCGGCCGAGGGCAAGGCGCAGTTGGCGGCCGTGCAGACCGCGCGTGCGGCCTATGTGCCGGTGCAGCTGGCGCTCGCGGAGATGATTGCCAAGGGCCAGCGCGACGAAGCCAAGGCCCTGCTGGTTGACAAGCTGCGTCCGGTGCAGCTCGAGTACATGAAGCAGCTCGACGTTTTCAAGGACCAGCAGATTGCGCTGATCAACAAGGCCGCGACCGACGGAGAGGCTCACTACAAGCAGGCGATGGCGCTGATGCTGGGCCTGCTGGCCGCGATGGTGGCCGGCAGCGCCGCCGTGGGCTGGTTCATTGCACGTTCGATCACCGTGCCGATCGCTCAGGCGGTGAAGGTGGCGCAGACGGTGGCCGCCGGCGACCTGGGTTCGCACATCACCATCAACAGCAAGGATGAGACCGGCCAGCTGCTGCAAGCGCTGAAGGCCATGAACGACAGCTTGATCGATGTGGTTGGCACGGTGCGTCAGGGTTCCGACTCGATCGCCACCGGCTCGGCCCAGATCGCCACCGGCAATGCCGATCTGTCGCAGCGCACCGAGGAGCAGGCCAGCAATCTGCAACAGACTGCGGCCTCGATGGAGCAGCTCAGCGCGACCGTCAGGCACAACGCCGACACCGCCCGCCAGGCCACGCAGCTGGCCAGTTCGGCCAGCGTCGCCGCCGCCAAGGGGGGCGTGGTGGTGGGGCAGGTGGTGGGCACGATGGATGCCATCACCGCCAGCAGCAAGAAGATCAGCGACATCATCGGCGTGATCGACGGCATCGCCTTCCAGACCAATATCCTGGCCCTGAATGCTGCCGTCGAGGCGGCGCGGGCCGGTGAGCAGGGCCGCGGCTTTGCCGTCGTGGCCTCCGAGGTGCGCAGCCTGGCCCAGCGCTCGGCCGAGGCGGCCAAGGAGATCAAGGTGCTGATCAATGACAGCGTCGTCAATGTAGAGACCGGCAGCCAGCAGGTGGGCGAGGCCGGCCGCACGATGGACGACATCGTGGCCCAGGTCAAGCGCGTCAATGACCTGATCGCCGAGATCAGTGCCGCCACCATCGAGCAGACGGCGGGCATTGGCCAGGTCAGCGATGCGGTGACGCAGCTCGACCAGGTGACGCAGCAGAACGCCGCACTGGTCGAGGAGAGTGCCGCCGCGGCCGACAGCCTGAGCCAGCAGGCCTCCAGGCTGGTGGCAGCGGTGAGCGTGTTCAGCCTGGGCGGAGAGACCCGCGGCCCTGCCGCGCCTGCGCCGGCACCGCGCGCCGTCACCCCCAGCTTCAGCGCCAAGCCGGGCGCCATCAAGCCCGCTGCGCCCAAGGCCTCGCCCAAACCTGCTCCGCGCGCCATGCCCAAGCCGACCGCCAGCAAGGCTGCCGTCCCGGCAGCGGCCGGTGCCGCGGGTGATGACTGGGAAAGCTTCTGAGCGTCAGGCGTCCACTCATCGGCAGCCGTTTATGCCGGCGTGGCGGTGGCTTGCCCGTTCATGCATGAATCCATCGGTTGGTGGTGCGCACCCGCGCTCCCATTCTGCGCAGGGTCTGCAGCAGGCCCAGATAGCTGCGGTCGAAATAGGGCATGTCGGGTGCCATGGCCTGCAAGTGGGTGAGGGCGGTGCGTTGCCGGTCGGCATGGGTTCTGGGCGGCGGTGGGTGTTGGCCGAAGTCGAACACCGCCCGTGTAAAGGGCTGGACCTGCCAGGCCAGGAAGGGCTGCAAGGCCGGCAGCAGCTCATCGCGAAAGCGGTCGGCGCCCAGTTCGGGCGAGATCAGGCCCAGGGCCAGATAGGCCTGTTGCAAGGCCCGGTGGTCGCTTGGCTGACGCAGCAGCGCATTCCAGGAGGCCCTCAGCCCCGCGCAGAAGGCGGGTGACAGCGTCTGGGTGCAGCCGAAGTCCAGCAGCCCCAGGCGCCCCTGCGGCATGAACAGGCTGTTGCCCGGATGCGGGTCGGCCTGCAGGCACCCCAGCACGAAGACACAGTGCAGGAACAGGTCGAAGATCAGCTGGCCATAGCGGTCGCGCTCGGCCTGGCCGGGCCCGGTGGCCAGCCATTCGTCCAGGTGCAGGCCCTGCAGGCGCGTCATCGTCAGCACGCGCTGGCTGCTGCGCTCGGCCACCGGCCGGGGCACGACCAGATCGGGCATCGAAGCCAGATGCCGGCCGAACCAGCGCAATTGCTCGGCCTCGTGCCGGTAGTCCAGCTCCTCGGCGAGCTTGAGTTCAATGTCGGCCATCACGCGCCCCACCACCTCGGCCCTCGGCAGTGCCGCCGATCCCAGGGCCAGGCCCTGCAGCAGCCCACGCAGCAAGGCCATGTCGCTGCCGATCGAGGCGGCCATGCCGGGGTATTGCAGCTTGACGGCGACGGCCTCGCCGCTGTGCAGCGTGGCCCCATGCACCTGGCCCAGGCTGGCGGCGGCAAAGGCCTGCGGCTCGAAGCCGGCGTACAGGTCCTCCGGCCCGGCGCCGAACTCCTGGCGCAGCAACTTGATCACCAGTGCCCGGTTCAGTGGCGTGACCTGGTAGTGGGCGCGGGCCAGCTCCCTGCGCATGCCTTCGGGCAGCAGGCCCAGCTCCAGGCTGAGCAGTTGCGAGGCCTTCAATGCCGTGCCCTTGAGCTGATTCAGCGCGCCAAACAGGATGCGGCCGAGCTTGGCCTCGTGGGCGGCGTGGGCCTGCGTGCCGGCATCGTCCGACTGCGTCAGCACCTGTGCCTTGCGCGCCAAGGAAGCCAGGCCAAGCTTGACTGCGGCCGTGCCTGCTATGGCGCCACGGGCCAGGCGGCCGCTGTGCGGGGCTTTGCTGCTCATCCCAGCCGCTCCCAGACCTGGATCAAGCCGATCAGATGCGCCACACCGTAGCCCAGGCAGATCAGCGAGCTCCAGATCAGGAAGGGCGTCACCTGCGCAGGGGCGAACCAGTGCAAGGGAATCAGGGCCAGGCCGCGCAGGCAGTAGATGGCGGTGATCAGGGCCAGCGCCAGGCGCGGCCAGGGCAGCAGCCATGCCAACGACTCGGGCGGCGCCCAGGCGCCGCTGGCCGTCAGCGCGTACAGCGCCCAAAGCCCCAGCACCAGGGCAATGCCGCTGGTCAGCAGCGGCGGCCACCAATGGCCGGCCTCGCTCATGCGGGCCATGCTTTCGCCGGCACCGAAGAAGCGGTACCAGCGCGCCCCGCCGAACACGATCAGCACGTGCAGCGCCCCGGCGATGCCGCTCAGGGCGGCTGCCAGCAGCAGCCAGCCGTTGACGTCGGCCCTCATCGCTGCACCCCCGCCGAGAGACCGCGCCTGGCCAGGGCGAGCAAGTCCAGCAGGCCGCCGCCCTGGTCCTGCAGCAGCCGCGCCAATTGGCTGCGCAGCATGAAGCCGCCCAGGTCCAGCAGCTTGTTGATGATGCCGCTCTGCAGTGCCAGCACCAGCACTCCGAGGCTCAGGTCAATCAGCTGGGTGGTGTTGCCGAATTCATCGGATTCGTCCTTCAGCCAGTAGGCGGCGATGCCATAGACATAGTCGGCCAGCAGGCCGCCCAGGCTGGGCGTGAAGGCGCAGGGGGCGATCTCGCCGGCGGCCTCGGCCTGCTCCAGCATGTCGACAAAGGCCTGCTGGAGCAGCTTCTTGCCCGGCATGGCCTGCCCCAGCAGCAGCATCGGTGCGCGCTGCACCATCTGGTGGGCGATGGCGACGAACTCGCGGTCGGCCTGCAGCAGTTCGAGCAGGCTGTCGATCAGCAACTGCATGCGCTCCTGGAGCGCGAAGGCCTGCTGGCCCTTGGTGCCGGCCATCAGAGCCAGTGCCTCGCCGGCCTGCAGCTCGAAGTAGGCCAACACCAGCTTCTCCTTGCTCGGAAAGTAGTTGTAGATCGTGGCGTCTCCCAGCCCGGCGGCACGCGCTATCTGCTTCATCGTCGTGCCGTCGATGCCCTGGGCGGTCATCAGATCGACCGCGGTGCGGAGTATCAAGCGCCGGGTCTTGTCCTGCTGTGATTTGGAAGTGCGCACGTTATGTGTACTTGCTATCGTATTAATTAATTATGCATCTATTTATTGAATAGTTGATATTGTTTGTTGGGGTGTTGGGGGCAATGCCAACGGCGGCGACCCCAGCTCCCCAGTCCCCCGAGCCGCGCAAACCGCTATCCTCCCGGGCTTGTCATTGCAGCAGGGCCCGATCGATGGAATCGTCACAAGCGTTTTTTGACCAGCTCAACAGCGACTATCTGCAGGTTCACAAGACCAAGGAAGACCTGTTCTGGGCCACCTATATGGCCACCAGCGAGGACCATGCCGGCTTTGCCCGCGCCGAGCAGGCCTACAAGCAGTTCATCGCCGACCCGGCCCGGCTGCGCGCCACGCGCGAGCACCTGGCCCTGGCCGAGGCGGCCGCCCCCGGTGCACAGCGCGATGCCCTGGTTCATGGCCTGAAGGGCTGGCTGGCGGTTTTCGATGCCAATATTCTTGAAAGCGCCGAGGCCGCTGCGCTGCTGGACGAGCTGATCGCCGCCGAGGCCGCGCTGTTCGCCAAGCGCCAGGCGCTGGTGTTGCAGCACGTCAACGAGCAGGGCGAGCGCGAAGACGCCACCTTGAGTGGCCTGGCCACCAATCTGGCCATGAACCCGGTCGAGTCGCACCGCCGAAGCTCGTACGCTGCGTTTGCCGAGTTGGAGCGCTGGGTGCTGGCCAATGGCTATCTGGACCTGGTCAAGCTGCGCAACCGCTTTGCCCGTGCCCAGGGCTTTGCCGACTACTTCGACTTCAAGCTGCGCAAGACCGAGCGCATGACGCCGGCGGCCTTGTTTGCCATCCTCGACGACTTCGTGGCCCGCACGGCCGGTGCCAACGAGCGCGCGCTGGCCGAGGTCAAGGCCACGCATGGCGAGGCGGCGCTGCAGCCCTGGAACCTGCGCTTCTTCACCAATGGCGACGTGGTGCGCCGCATGGACCCCTTCCTGCCGTTTGGCAAGGGCCTGCAGCGCTGGGTGCAGAGCTTCCGGCGCCTGGGCATCCAGTACCGCGGTGCGACGATGCAGTTGGACCTGTTGGAGCGCAAGGGCAAGTACCAGAACGGTTTCTGCCACGGGCCCATCCCGGCCTACTTCGATGCGCAGGGGCAATGGGTGCCGGGCCAGATCAACTTCACCGCCGAGGCCAAGCCCGACCAGGTGGGCAGCGGCCTGCGCGCCATTGCCACCCTGTTCCACGAGGGCGGCCACGCAGCCCACTTCGCCAATGTGACGCAGAACTCGCCCTGCTTCTCGCAGGAGTTCGCGCCGACCTCGGCCGCCTATGCCGAGACCCAGTCGATGTTCTGTGACTCCCTGCTCAACGATGCCGATTGGCTCAAGCGTTATGCGCTCGATGCCCAGGGTCAGGCCATGCCCGACGACTTGATACACGAGCGCATCGCCAGCACCCAGCCGATGATGGCCTTCAACGAGCGCTCGATCGCCCTGGTGTCCTACTTCGAGGCGGCGGTCTATGCGCTGGACGATGACGAGTTGACGGCCGAGAACCTGCTGGCCCTGGCACGCCGCTGCGAGCAGCAGGTGCTGGGCATGCACAGCCCGCGCCCGCTGCTGGCCATTCCGCATCTGCTGAATCAGGAGTCGGCCTGCTCCTATCACGGCTATCTGCTGGCCCATATGGCGGTCTATCAGACGCGGGCCTACTTCCTGAAGCGTTTCGGCTATCTGACCGACAACCCGCAGATCGGCCCCCTGCTGGCCCAGCACTACTGGGCGCCCGGCAACAGCATCGACCATGACGCCACCCTCGTCAGCCTGACCGGCGAGGGCTTCAGTGCCCGCCATCTGGCCGCCGAGTGCAATCTGTCTGTGGCCGAGGCCTGGGCCCAGGCGCAAGCCACGATGCGGGAGGCTGCGCAGCGCGTCTATCCCGCCGAGCATCCGCAGAGGCTCGATGCGCTGATTCGCGTCGTCCACGGCGCCGAGCTGCTGGCCGACAGCAGCGCCGGTGAGGAGGCGATGTGCGAGCGCTTCGAGCACTGGGTGGATGCCCGCTACCAGGCGCCTGCGGCGGTGCAGTGAAGTATCTGCTGGGCTATCCCGAAACCCTGCTGGCCCAGGTGCGCGAGCTGATTGCGCAGGGCCGGCTGGGCGAGATGCTGGCCAAGCGCTATGCCGAACCGCACGAGGTACGCACCGACCGCGCGCTGTTCGACTACACCCAGGCGCTGAAGAGCCGCTTCATGCGCAGCGCCGAGCCGCTGGTCAAGGTGCAGTACGACCAGAAGCTGAAGGTGATGAAGCATGCCCTGGGCACGCACACGGCGGTGTCGCGGGTGCAGGGCAACAGGCTCAAGGCCAAGCGGGAGATCCGCGTCGATGCGCTGTTCCGTGAGGCGCCGGCGGCCTTCCTGAAGATGATCGTCGTGCACGAACTGGCGCATCTGAAGGAGCGCGAGCATGACAAGGCCTTCTACCAGCTATGCCAGCACATGGAGCCGGACTACCACCAGCTGGAGTTCGATCTGCGCCTGTACCTGACCCACCGAGACATGCAACCCAAAGGAAACGACTGATGGCCACCAGCCTGCTTGCCCTGCTCGACGACATTGCCACCATGCTCGACGACGTGGCCGTGATGACCAAGGTCGCGGCCAAGAAGACCGCCGGCGTGCTCGGCGATGACCTGGCGCTGAATGCCCAGCAGGTCACCGGCGTCAGCGCCGACCGGGAGCTGCCGGTGGTCTGGGCGGTGGCCAAGGGCTCCTTCGTCAACAAGGCCATCCTGGTGCCCGCGGCGCTGGCCATCTCCTATGTCGCACCCTGGCTGGTGACGCCGCTGCTGATGGTGGGCGGGGCCTATCTGTGCTTCGAGGGCTTCGAGAAGCTGGCGCACAAATACCTGCATGCGCCCGCCGAGGACCAGTCGCACCACCAGGAGCTGACCGCCGCGCTGACCAACCCGGCCGTCGACCTGGTCGCTTTCGAGCGCGACAAGATCAAGGGCGCGGTGCGCACCGACTTCATCCTCTCGGCCGAGATCATTGCCATCACCCTGGGCACGGTGGCCGCGGCGCCCTTCATCAGCCAGGTGACGGTGCTGACCGGCATGGCCGTGGTGATGACGGTGGGCGTCTATGGCCTGGTGGCCGGCATCGTCAAGCTCGACGACCTGGGCCTGTATCTGATGCGCAAGCCGGGCCCGCTGCAAAGCCTGGGCGCCGCCATTCTGAAAGCCGCACCCTGGCTGATGAAGGGCCTGTCGGTGGTGGGCACGGCGGCGATGTTCCTGGTCGGCGGCGGCATCCTGACCCATGGCATCGCGCCGCTGCATCACGCGATCGAGGCCTGGACCACGGGCCTGGGCAGCGTCGCCGCCGCTGTGCTGCCGACGGTGATCGATGGCCTGGTGGGCGTGGTCGCGGGTGCGCTGGTACTTGGCCTGGTGACCGGGGTGCAGAAGCTGCGGGGCAAATGAGGTGACGCTGGCGATGGACGCCTGGGTGCTGGCGATCTTCGCCATCGTCTATCTGGGCATGATTCTGGGCGGGCTGCCGCGCCTGCATCTGGATCGCACCGGCGTGGCCCTGCTGGGCGCCATCGCCGTCGTCGGCCTGGGGGTGATGACGCCCGAGGCGGCGGCCCGGTCCATCCACCTGCCGACGATACTGCTGCTGTTCTCCTTCATGGTCGTCTCGGCCCAGCTGCGACTGGGCGGCTTCTACGGCTGGGTGACGGCGGCGGTGTCAGGTCTGAAGCTGGGACCTGCGGCCCTGCTGGGCGTGGTGATTGCGGTCGTGGCCCTGCTGTCGGCGGTGTTCAGCAACGACATCGTCTGCCTTGCCATGGCACCGATGCTGGCCGATGCCTGCGCGCGCAAGCGTCTGAACCCGGTGCCCTTTCTGCTGGCCCTGGCCTGCGCCGCCAATATCGGCTCGGCGCTGACCCTGATCGGCAATCCGCAGAACATGCTGATCGGCGAGACGCTGAAGCTGCCCTTCGGCGCCTATCTGCTGGAGGCGCTGGTGCCGGTGAGCTTGAGCCTGCTGGCACTGTGGGCCTGGCTGGCGCGCGGGCTGTCCCGGCCGCACACGCCGGCGCCGTCGATGGCTGCAGGCGATGACTGCATCGCGCTGGACCGCTGGCAAAGCGCCAAGGGCGTGGCCGTGGCCGCCGCATTGCTGGCCGTGTTCCTGTTCACCGACTGGCCGCGCGACGTGGCGGCACTGGTCGGGGCAGGGCTCTTGCTGCTGAGCCAGCGCTTTCACTCCAGCAAGGTGATGCGCGAGATCGACTGGGAGCTGCTGGTGCTGTTCATGGGCCTGTTCGTCGTCAACCATGCGCTGGAGCTGACGGGCCTGAGCGCCCGTGGCGTGGCGGCGCTGGCGCAATCGGGCGTCGATCTGAGCCAGCCCGCGCCGCTGTTCGCCTCGACCCTGCTGCTGTCCAACCTGGTCTCCAATGTGCCGGCGGTGATGCTCTTGCTGCCGCTGGCCAGGGAGCCCTGGGCCGGTCCTATGCTGGCCCTGGTCAGCACCCTGGCCGGCAATCTGCTGCTGGTTGGCTCGATCGCCAACCTGATCGTGGTGGATGCCGCCCGCCGCCAGGGCATCGCGATCGACTGGCGCATGCATGCGCGGGTGGGCGTGCCGGTGGGGCTGCTGAGCCTGCTCTTGGCTGCGGGCTGGTTTGCCTGGCGGGTCTGACGCTCAATCCAGCAGTGCGATGACCTGCTCCGGGTTCAGCGGCCGCGCCAGCAGATAGCCCTGGCCGACGGGCGTGCCCATTTCCTGTAGGCGCAGCAACTGGTCATCGGTCTCGATGCCCTCTGCCACGACCTGCTTGTTCAGCGAGCGGCCCAGCGACAGTATGGTGCGCACGATCTCGACGTTCTGCTGGCTTTGGGCCATGCCCATCACAAAGGAGCGGTCAATCTTCAGGCAGTCGAAGGGCAGGGTGCTCAGATAGGCCAGCGAGGAGTAGCCGGTGCCGAAATCGTCGATGCCCAGCTTGACACCCAGTGCGCGCAGCTCGTGCAAGGTGCTCAGCGCCAGCTCGCGCTGGTCCATCAGCGCACTCTCGGTGATCTCCAGTGTCAGCAGATGGGCGGGCAGGGCGTGGCGCTGCAGCAGCTCGCGCACATGGGGCACCAGGGCCGGCCGCGACAGGTCCTTGCCCGAGACGTTGACATGCATCACCAGGCCGTCGCAGGCCGGTGACTCGCGTCGCCAGGCGGCGAGCTGGCGCATGGCCTCGGCGATGGCCCAGGCCGTCAGCGCCTGAATGCAGCCTGTTTCCTCGGCCAGGGCGACGAACACCGCCGGGCTGATGGGGCCGCGGACCGGGTGGGTCCAGCGCGCCAGCGCCTCGAAGCCGATCAGGCGCCGTTCCTGCAGCCCATACAGCGGCTGATAGACCAGGCTCAGCTGGCCGGCGTCGATGGCATGGCGCAAATCGGCCTCCAGCTGCAGCCGGCGGTCCAACTGCTCGTGCAGGCTGGCGTCGAACACCTGCAGCCGCCCCTTGCCATCGGCCTTTGCCTTGTACAGGGCCAGATCGGCATCGCGCAGCATCTCGTCGGCCGCGCGGTAGGCCTGGGAGCCGAAGCACAGCCCGAGGCTGGCCTGCGGCCGCAGTTCGGTGCCGTGGATGTGTGCCGGCTGCTCCAGCGCAGCGAGCACGCGCGCGGCGACTGCCAACACCTCGCCCTCGTCCTCGGGCTCGTCGATCAGGATGGCGAACTCGTCGCCGCTCAGGCGCGCGACCAGGTCGCAGGGCCGCAAGCAGGCGCCCAGGCGCTGGGCCACCTCTTTCAGCAACTCGTCGCCGGCCGCATGGCTGAGGTTGTCGTTGACACTCTTGAATCGATCCAGGTCCAGCACCAGCAGGGCAAGGCGGTATTTCGGCTCGCTGCGGCCATGCCGCACGGCAGCCTCCAGCCGCTCCAGAAAGCAGTTGCGGTTGGGCAGGTCGGTGAGGCTGTCGTGATAGGCGATGTGCTGCAGTTCCCCCTCGGCGCGGCGACGTGAGCTGATGTCATGAAGCTGGAAGATCAGACCCGCCGCGCTGGCGTCAGCGTCGTCGAAGCGCGCGCAGTGCAGCGAGACCCAGGTCTCGCTGCCATCCGCACGGCAGCAGCGCAGCTCCATCGAGAAGCTGTCCTGACTGTGCGCGGACAAGCTCTGCACATGGCGGTCCAGTAGGCTCGCATCGCCGCCATGCAGCAGGCTGCGAAAGCTGCGCTGCTGCAGCTGCTCGGCCGTGTAGCCCAGCAGCGTGCACAGCGCCTGGTTGACCTGCAGCACCCTACTGTCGGCGGCGACGATGGCCATGCCGATCGAGGCCTGGGTGAAGGCAGCGTGAAAGCGCCGCAGATGGTGACCTGCCTCCAGCTCGGCCGCCGCCACGCGGGCCTCCTGGGCCTCATGCTCGACGCTCTGGCGGTGGAAGTGCGCGCGCAGCAGGGCCAGCGAGCCGCCCATGGCCAGCACGCCCACCAGCAGCGCCGCATGGCCGAACTGCTGCGCATTCAGCGACAGCAGACCCGCCACCGTGGCTGAAGCCAGGAACAGCGCACCCACCCAGCTCATGCTGGAGAGCCACTCGCCAAGAGCCAGGCTGAGGCCGCGCTTCAGGTAGAGTACCTGGGTCATGGCCCAGGTGCTGACAAAGAAGTGCAGCATGGCTGCGGCCGCCAGCGCGGCCAGATGGGCGGCCGCCTGAGCCAGGCCTGCGGTCTGCAAGAGCGACTGTAGCCAGACGAACAGCGCCCCGGCCAGCGTCATGCCCAGCGAGGCAGCGGCCAGGCTGCCGACACGGCTGCTCAGGCGCTTGGACGTGCGTATCGAGCCCAGCAGCCCCTCCAGCCCGGCGGCGAACACCGCCGCCGGCATGCCATGCAGGGCCAGCAGCAGAAAGATCAGCACATCGCCGGTCGAGATCGACAGCTTGCTGCGGGGGATGGGGATAGGAAACGCTGCAGCGACCATCGTCAGCCCCGTCCAGCCCAGCACCTGCCAGAGCGCGGCGCTGTCCAACTGCGTCAGGCGCCACAGCGCGAAGCCCATGGCCAGCAGACCACCCAGCGCCAGCGCAGACCAGAAGCGGGTGGCCTTGGCGTTGTAGTCGAATAGGTGGGCGCGATGGAAGCGCTGCCACCAGGCATGGCCAGCCGGGGTGGGGTCCATGGGATTGGAATCTGCCATCAGCCTTCAGGCTTGTTGGGGTGGCTGCATGCACAGCCGATGGTGATCGGAAAAAGCCGTGGCGTCATGGGTGTCGATGTTGCGCCCAGCAGTATCGGTGGCTTGCGGGTTCGCCCTGACCATGGCGCCAGCGCCGTCGTGAACTCGGTCACGGGGAGGGCGTAGTCCGTTCGGCCTGTGGGCCGCCCCGATGCTGACACAGGCCCGGGCCAGACTCCGTCTGCCTTGTGTTCAATGCAGTAGGAGTCCCCCATGAATCTCGCGTCCTCTTCCCATGGCCGCTTCGGCCTGGCCTTGCTGGCCGGCCTGTTGATCGCCGCCCATGGCGGCAGCCACGCCGCCAGCCTCAACTACCTGGGCCAGCAGACGCTGGCCACCGGCACGCAGTTTGCGGGCACCCAGGTCGGCGGCCTGTCCGGCATCGACTACAACGCCCGCACCGGTGGCTATTTCGCGATCAGCGACGACCGCAGCCAGTTCAACCCGGCCCGCTTCTATGGCCTGAACCTCGATTTGGCCCAATTTCAGCGCTCCAACACCCCAGGCTCGGCCGGTGTGGCCTTCAACCAGGTCACCACCCTGCTGACGGCCGGCGGCAGCGCTTTCGGCGCACTGACGGTGGACCCGGAGTCCATCCGCCTCCTGCCCGGCGCCAGCGGCCCGACCCTGCTGTGGACCAACGAGGGCCAGCGCTCGGCGGGCGGTTTCCAGAGCCCGACCCTGCGCCAGGCGGCGCTCGACGGCGGCCATCTGCGCGACTTCAGCGTGCCGGCGGCCTATCTGCCCACCGGCAGCAGCTCGGGCGCCGAAGCCGGCGACACGGGCATCCGCAACAACCTGGCCTTCGAGAGCCTGACCGTCTCCAAGGACGGCAAGACCGCCTGGGTGGCGACCGAGAATGCATTGGCCCAGGACGGCCCGGCCGCTGCGGTCGGTGTGGCCTCGCCGTCGCGGGTGGCCCAGTTCAATGTGGCCAGCGGCCAGCGCGAGCGTGAATACGTCTATCTGACCGATGCGGTCACCGACGCGCCGAACCCGGCGGGCAGCTTTGCCACCAACGGCCTGGTCGAGCTGCTGGCGATCGACGACAGCCACTTCCTGGCCGTCGAGCGCTCGTTCTCGACCGGCGTGGGCAACAACATCCGCATCTATCTGAGCTCGACCGCCGGGGCCAGCGATGTCTCGGGCCTGGCTGCGCTGAGCGGTCAGAACTACCAGGCGATGAGCAAGAGCCTGCTGCTGGATCTGGGCACGGTCAAGAACGACGACGGCTCGGCACTGCTGCTCGACAACGTCGAGGGCATCACCTTCGGCCCGGTCGTCAACGGCAAGCAGACCCTGGTGCTGGTGGCTGACAACAATTTCGCCGCCAGCCAGCAGACCCAGTTCATCGCCTTCTCGGTCGATGGCGCGCTGGCCCCTGTGCCGGAGCCCACAAGCTGGGCGCTGATGCTCAGCGGCCTGCTGGCCCTGGGCGCGGCCGCGCGCAAGCAGCGCAAGTAGAGGCTTACCTCTCGCCGCAGTGCGGTGCGTGCAGGGCAGGCGGGCAATAATGCGCGCCTGCCATCCCTGCGCCGCATGAGTTCCTCGCCTGCCGTTACCGTCGTTCCCCATGTCGAACTGAAGCAACTGTTCGATCTGTTCAGCGCTCGGCACTTTGCCGAAATGGAGGCCCACGCCCGGGCGCTGCTGGCGCGCTTTCCGCAGGCCGGCGAGGTCTGGAAGGGCCTGAGCGTGGCCCTGCTGGCTCAGGACAAGCCGGCGTTCGAAGCCTTGCAGCAGGCCGCGGCGCTGCTGCCCGGCGATGCCGATCTGGCCAGCAATCTCGGCCTGGCCCTGACCGGCCTGGGCCGCCTGGACGAGGCCGCCGCCTGCCTGCAGCGCGCGCTGACGCTTCAGCCCGGGTTTGCCGTGGCCCATCTGAATCTGGGCAATGTGCTGACCTTGCAGGGGCGCTGGACAGACGCGGCCGCGAGCTACCGCCGCGTGCTGCAGCACAACCCCAGGCTCGTTCAAGCCCATTTCAAGCTGGGCATCGCTCTGGCCGAATTGGGCCAGCAGGAGGCCGCCGCCGCCAGCTATCGCAATGCGCTGCAACTTCAGCCCGACCACGCGGAGGCACATGGCAGCCTGGCCAATGCCCTGCAGGCGCTGGGCCGTGCCGTCGAGGCGCTGCCGCATTACCAGCGCGCGATCGGGCTGCAGCCCGGCCATGGGCTGTTCCATAGCAACCTGGCCTTTGCGCTCAAGGAGCTGGGTCGCTTCAGCGAGGCTGCGGCCAGCTATCGCCGCGCGCTGGCGTTGGAGCCGCTGAACTTCGAGACGCGCAGCAATCTGCTGTTCATGCTGAACTACCTGCCCGATCAGGCTGGGGCGCTGGACGAGGCGCGGCAGTTCGGCGCGCTGGCGGCGCAGGTGGCGCACCCGTTCACGAGCTGGAACTGCGAGCCCGATGCCCGCCGGCGCCTGCGCGTGGGCCTGGTGTCGGCCGATCTGCGCAACCATCCGGTCGGGTATTTCGCGCAGTCGGTGCTGGCCGAACTCGGCCGCGAGGTGGACCTGATCGTCTATGCCAATCACGCGAATGACGATGCGGTGTCAATAGCCATCCGCAGCCACTGCCAGCGTTGGCATGGTGTGCGGGCGCTGAGCGACGAAGCGCTGGCGCAGCTGATCCACGCAGATGCGATCGACGTGCTGATCGACCTGGCCGGCCACACCGCCCACAACCGGCTGCCGGTGCTTGCCTGGAAGCCGGCGCCGATTCAACTGAGCTGGCTGGGTTACTGTGCCAGCACCGGGCTCGCCGCCATGGACGCCTTTGTCGGCGACCCCTGGATCACACCGCCCGGCGCTGAGGCCCGGTTCGTCGAGCCGGTGCTGCGTCTGCCCGAGACCTTTCTGTGCTTCACGCCACCGGCCCTGGACATCGCGGTCGGGCCCTTGCCGGCGCTGAAGCAGGGCCACATCACCTTCGGCTGTTTCAACAAGCCGCTGAAGATGAACGAGGCAGTCGTCGCGCTGTGGGCGCGTGTGCTGCTGGCGGTGCCGGGAAGCCGGCTGCAGCTGAAGGGCGGCGCGCAGGCCACCGTGCCTGAGCGCTTTGCCCGGCATGGCATCGCCGCTGAGCGCCTGCTGCTGGAGGGCGCCTCACCACGCGCCGAGTATCTGGCCGCGTTTAACCGAGTCGATATTGCACTGGACCCTTTTCCCTACCCGGGCGGCACGACCAGCGTCGAGGGCCTGTGGATGGGCGTGCCGGTGCTGAGCCTGCGTGGCGCCGCGGCCCTGTCGCGCCAGGGCGAGAGCCTGCTGCAAAACCTCGGCCTGCCCGACTGGGTGGCGACCGACGAGGACGACTATCTGGCCCGTGCTGTCGCCCATGCCAGCGATCTGCAGGCCCTGGCCGCGCTGCGCGCTGGCCTGCGTGATCGCTTGCTGGAATCCCCGCTGTGCGATGCGCCGCGCTTCGCTGGCCATTTCAACGCGGTGCTGCGCCACACCTGGCGCGCCTGGTGTGAGGGGCAGTCGCGATGACGATACTGCTCGCCCCCATGGAAGGCCTGCTCGACTTCACGCTGCGCGATGTGCTGACCCGCGTGGGCGGCATCGACCGCTGCGTGTCGGAGTTCATTCGCGTCACCGGCACCTTGCTGCCGAATCGCACCTTCATCCGCATCGTGCCCGAGCTGCTAAATGGCGGGCGCACGCCCTCGGGCGTGCCGGTGCGGGCGCAGCTGATGGGGTCAGATATTGCCTGCCTGGCCGAGAACGCCGCCAAGCTGGCCGAGCTGGGGCCGGCCGGCATAGACTTGAACTTCGGCTGTCCAGCCAAGGTGGTGAACCGCCATGGCGGCGGCGCGGCGTTGCTGGACGATCCGGAGCTGATCCAGCAGATCGTCTCGGCGGTGCGCATGGCCGTGCCGCAGCCGATGCCGGTGTCGGCCAAGATGCGGCTCGGTTTTCACTGCACCAGCCGGACCATGGATTGCGCGCTGGCGATCGAAGCGGCGGGTGCCGACGAGCTGGTGGTCCATGCCCGCACCAAGGCCGATGGCTACAAGCCGCCGGCCTACTGGGACCGCATCGCCGAGATCCGCGCCACTTTGAGAATTCCCGTCATCGCCAACGGCGAGATATGGACCGCCGAGGATGCCGCCCGCTGCCGCGAGCAATCGGGCTGCCATCCGCTGATGCTGGGCCGCGGCATGGTCGTCAACCCGGGCCTGGCGCTGAGCATTCTGCAGCCCGGCGCGGGCGTGCTGGCCTGGGATCAGCTGCTGCCGCTCATTCAGCATTTCTGGGGCCTGATTGACACGCATATCGAGCCCCGCCACCGCGCCGGCCGGCTCAAGCAATGGCTGAATTACCTGCGCCGGCTCTACCCGGAGGCCGAGGCTGTGTATGCCGATGTGCGCACGGTCAATGATCCGGCCCTGGTGCGGGCAAGGCTGTACCAGAGCTTCGACGCCGAACTGGCTCTCGCTGCTTAGGGATGATCCTGGGCCTGGGGCACGACCCGAGCATTGCGCTCGAAGGTCCAGTAGGCCCAGGCCCAGTCGATCAGCACGATCAGCCGGTTGCGAAAGCCGATCAGGAAGTAGATGTGGGCGAATAGCCAGAACAGCCAGGCGAAATAGCCCGAGAAGCGCAGGGCGCCCAGGCCCGGCACGCCCAGATCGACGACCGCCGCCTTGCGGCCCACGGTGGCCAGGTTGCCGTAGTCGGCATAGCGGAAGGGCAGGGTGGCTTGCCCTTTCAGCCGCCGCAGCAGATTGGCCGCCACGCTGCGCCCCATCTGCTTGGCCGCCGGACTGACGCCGGGCACCGGCTTGGGCTCGGCGCCGGGCGCGTAGCTCTTGGCCGCGGCCAGGTCGCCGATGACGCTGATCTCCGGGTGGCCTTCCAGGCTCAGATCGGGCTGCACGAGCACGCGGCCGGCGCGGTCCAGTGTCGCGCCGGCGCTGTCGGCCAGCGCCCGGCCCAGCGGCGAGCCGGCCACGCCGGCGGCCCAGACGACGGTGTGGCTGGGCAGGGTCTCGGTGCCGGCTGTCGACTCGAAGCGCACGCTGTGGCCATCGATATGGGTGACGCGGCAGCCGGTGCGCAGCTCCACGCCCAGCTTTTGCAGCTGCTCGGCGGCGCGCTGAGACAGCGCCGGCACAAAGCTGCCCAGCACCCTGTCCGAGCCCTCGACCAGCACCACGCGGGCCTCGCGCGAATCGATGCGCCGGAACTCGCTGACCAGCGTGTGGCGGGCCATCTCGCTCAAGGTGCCGGCCATCTCGACGCCGGTGGGCCCGGCGCCGATAACGACGAAGGTCAGCCAGGCTTGGCGTCGGGTGGGGTCCTCGCAGCGCTCGGCCTGTTCGAAGGCATTGACGACGCGCTGGCGGATATTGAAGGCATCGGTCAGCGTCTTCAGCCCCGGCGCGTGGGCGGCCCATTCGTCGTGGCCGAAATAGCTGTGGGTGGCGCCGGCGGCGACGATCAGATGGTCGTAGGCGAGCTGCTCGCCGTCATGCAGGGTGACCTTGCGGCCCGGCGCGTCTATGGCCTTGACCTCGGCCTGCAGAATCGTCAGATTGCCGCGCCGCATCTGTGGCCGCAGGATGTGGCGTATCGGTCCCGAGATCGCCGGTGCGCTCAGGCCCGCGGTGGCCACTTGGTAGAGCAGGGGCTGGAACAGATGGTGGTTGGTGCGGTCGACTAGCGTGATCTCCACCTCGTCCCGCGCCCTGGACAGCGCGCGCACCGCCTCGATACCGCCAAACCCACAACCAATCACCAGCACCCGGGCCTTGCCACTCATTGCAGTCCTCCTGTTGTTGTTCCACCCGATTCAAGCAGACTCTGTGCGGGAGTGCTGCCACCCGGGTGGCAAATGACCGGTTGCCGGCCTGATATGAGCGCCCGACATGGCCCGATGCCAAGTCGGCAACAGCTGGCATCATGGCCGTCAAGCCAACAGGAGAAGCCCATGATCAGCCGCCGCCAGTTCAGCCAATTCAGTGCGCTGGGCCTTGTTCACCTGCCGTTGTGGGCGGCCGATCTGTCCGAGCGCGATGCCGCCTCCGGAGTACGCGCGGCGTTGGAGCGCGGCGCCATTGCTGCCGTGGCCCTGCTGGGCAGGCAGGACGGCTTTCTGGGCAACGAAAAGGTGCGCATAGGCTTGCCCGGTGCACTGAACGATGCGGCCAAGCTCTTGCGTGCCACCGGCCAGCAGAAAAGGGTCGATGAGCTGATCACCGCGATGAACCGCGCCGCCGAGGCCGCCATCCCCGAGGCCAAGGCCCTGCTGGTGCAGACAGTGAGGAACGTCTCGGTCAAGGATGCGCTGCTGATCGTGCGCGGCGGCGACACCGCGGTGACCGACTTCTTTGCCCGCAACACCCGCCAGCCGCTGAGCGCCAAGTTCCTGCCCATCGTCACCAAGGCCACGCAGAAGGTGTCCGCTGCCGAGAAGTACAACGCCGTCGCCGCCAAGGCCGCCAGGTTCGGCCTGGTCAAGGATGAGGACGCCAATGTCCAGCAATACGTCACCCGCCGCGCGCTGGACGGCCTCTATCTGATGATCGCTGAAGAGGAGCACAAGATCCGCCAGGACCCGGTTGGCACCGGCAGCGCGATCCTGAAGAAGGTGTTTGGGCGGTGACGACCCTGCGCCGGAAGTCGGGGCAGCCGTTGTACGCTCGACGTTCGGCGCTGCTGCCTATGCCGATGACATCAGTACCCGTGTTGGCCGCGAATACGTCTCGAATCGGCGCAAAGGAAAGAGTCCTGCCATGAACACCCCAACCCGTTGGATTGTCCGCCGACTACGAGCCTGGTGGTTGAAAGTCAGCGCCAGCCTGGGACTGCGGCGTGGCAGTGCGACAAGCGCAGCCGAGCCCGTCAACCGCATCGGCGCGGCCGATAGGGCGGCAACCCTGTCGTTGCCGATGTCGCGTTATGCGACCGTCGTGATACCGGCGCTCAACGAGGCGCGTCGTATCGCGGATGTGGTGGCCTACGCGCTCGCCGACGAAGCCACGTCCGAGGTGTTGGTCGTCGACGACAGTTCGATTGATGACACCGTCCGTCTGGCCCGCGAGGCCGGCGCACGCGTGATCACCAGCACGATGCTGGGCAAGGGCGCTTCGATGTGCGACGGCGTAGCCGCGGCGGGGGAGGAGTTGCTGGTCTTTCTCGACGGTGATTTGTCGGGCCTGCGGCCGGGCATCATCAGCGACCTGTGCCGGCCGCTGCTGCGTGGCGATGCCGACTTCGTGAAGGCCCGCTTCGGTCGCGGCGGCGGGCGTGTCACTGAGTTGACGGCCAAGCCTATGCTGAAGGTCTTCTTCCCGGAGGTGGCGCACTTCGCGCAGCCGCTGGGGGGCATCATCGCCGCGCGTCGCTGCCTGCTGCGCTCGCTCAGCTTCGAGAGCGGATATGGCGTGGACATTGGCCTGCTGCTGGACGCCCAGCGCGCCGGAGCGCGGCTTGCCGAGGTGGACATCGGTTCGCTTGAACACGACAGCCAGCCGCTGCTCGACCTGACCCTGATGGCCAATGAAGTTTCGCGCGTGATCTATGCCCGCGCGCGCGCCGCTGGACGGTTGCATGTCGAGCAGGTGATCGCCATGTACGAGACGCAGCGCCAGGCCCAGGCCGAGCTGGACTACATCCTCACCCGCCGCCGCGGCCGTCAACGGGTACTGCTGCTGGACATGGATGGCACGGTCACGGGTTCGCGCTTTGCCGTCGAACTGGCCCGCGCGACCGGGCGCGAGACCGAGCTGATGGCCCTGCTCGACGGCCCCAGCGACGACGCGGGCACGCGCAGCGAGCGCATCGCAGCCCTGTTCAAATTCGTGCATCAGCGCGACTTCGAACGCGTCGCCCATGGGCTTGTGCTGCGTCCCGGCGCAATTGAGTTCGTCAACCGCATGCGTCGGGCCGGCTTCATGGTCGGTCTGCTGAGCGACAGCTACTTCGTCGCCGCCGATATCGTTCGCCGGCGCCTGTTCGCCGACTTTGCCCTGGCCCATATGCTGCAGTTCGAGGCCGAGGTCTGCTCCGGCCAGTTGCGCCTGAATGCGGCGTTCCTGCCGCGCAACGGTGACGCCGGCCCTGCGATCTGCAAGAGCCGTGTGCTGCGCCGCCTGCGCGAAGACCGCAGCGAGCCGCGCGTGGTCGAGTGCTGGGCGGTGGGCGACAACGTCAATGACCTGGGCATGCTGCGCGGCGCAGAGAGGGCCTTCGCCATCGAGCCGAAGTCGCCGCTCCTTGCCGAGGTGCCCGGACTGACGGTGGTCAGCAGCTTCGACGAATTGCTGGTGCATGTGCCGCAGTCCCAGCAGGCGGCGGCCTGATGTCGGCCCTGGACTGGTGGGTCATCGCGGGCTATCTGGGGGGCACGCTGGGCCTTTCGGCCTGGCTGGCGCGGCGGCAGACAACAGCCGCCGACTATTACGTCGGCGGGCGCACGCTGCCCTGGTGGGCTCTGGCCATTTCGATCCTGGCCACGCAGTCATCGGCCAACTCCTTCATAGGCATCCCCGCCTATGTGGCCCTGGTGCCCGGTGGTGGACTGACCTGGCTGCAGTACGAGCTGATGGTGCCCATGGCCATGATCGTGGTGATGCTGGTGCTGGTACCGGTGCTGCGCGGCCTGGGCGTGATCAGCGTCTATGAATACCTGGAGCGTCGCTTCGACCGCCGCACGCGAGTGTGGCTCAGCGTCGTGTTTCTGCTGTCTCGCGGCATGGCCACCGGCGTGGCCCTGTACGCTGCGGGCTTGGTGGTGCAGGTCAGCACCGGCCTGTCGCTGCCATGGGCCATCGTACTGATGGGGGGCATCACGGTGGTCTACGACACGATGGGCGGCATGCGCGCCGTGGTCTGGACCGACGTCGTGCAGATGGCCGTCCTGTTGGGTGGCATCGGTTTGTGCGCCGTCATCGCCTGGGACATGGCCGGCGGCGGCGCCGCCATCATCGCCGCGCATGACCCGGCCCGCCTGGCCGCCATCGAATGGGCACACGGCGTGGGCGATGGCGCGCGGGCGCCGTTATGGGGCTTTGTTGCCGGCGGACTGGTGCTCTACATCAGCTACTACGGCGTTGACCAGAGCCAGGCCCAGCGCACCTTGTCGGCCATCAACGTGCCCGGCGCGCAGCGTGCGCTGGTGCTCAATGGCGTGCTGCGCTTTCCACTCACGCTGGCCTACGCCGGCCTTGGTTTGGCGATCGGCGCCGTGGCCATGCAGCAACCGGCGCTGCGCGAAGCCGTGCCCGCCGATCGTCTGGACCTGCTCGTGCCACGCTTCATCGAGCTCTATCTGCCCAGCGGCACCCGGGGGCTTCTGGTCGCTGCCATCCTGGCCGCAGCGATGTCAAGCCTTGACTCGGCGTTGAACAGCCTGTCGGCGGCCACGCTGCGCGACTTTGTCGAGCCTCGCATGGGGGTGACCCGTGCCCTGCGCAACGGGCGGCTGGTGACGCTGGCCTGGGGCTTGGTCGTGGTGGGCTTCGCCCTCTCGGTGGGCGGCTTGGCCAGCAGCGTGGTCGAAGGCATCAACCGCATTGGCGCGCTGTTCTACGGTCCGCTGCTGGCGGCCTTTCTCTGCGGCATCCTGGACCGCCGTGCGCGCGGGCTCGCGGTTCTGGTCGGCGTGGCGGCGGGGCTGGTCATCAACCTGGTGCTCGCGGCCTACTTGGGGGCGGCGTTGTTCTGGATGTGGTGGAACATCAGTGGCCTGGTGGTCGCAGCGGGGGTGACCGTGGTGCTCAGCCGCTTCATGGCGGCTCCCGATCCGGCGCAGTTGCTGGGCACCACGCTGGACGCCGCCGTGCTGCGCCGTGGCTTGCCCCAGCAGCGCGGCTCGATCACTTTGCTGCTGGTCTGGGCCGCCGCGATGGCGGGCTTGGCGACCTGGTTGGGTGTGCGATGAGCCGGTCGCGCATGGCCGCCTACCGCACGGGGCGCCATGATGGGACGATGAGGCCATGTCACTGAGACAGTTCATGTCACTTCGCCCGCTGACCCGGGCGCTGACCGCGGTGAAGGACGGTGTCGTCCACGGTTGGAGCGAGACGGCACGCACCCTGGGGCTGCAGGAGGATCTGTACGCCAACCCGCTGCATCGGCCACTGGAGCGGCCGGTGACGGTGGTGCTCATCGGCGCAGGCCACCGCGGCACCATTTACGCCAATTTTGCCGCCCGCAACCCCACCGAGATGCGGGTGGTGGCGGTGGCCGACCCGAACCGCCACCGGCGCGACCGCCTGGCCCGACTGCATGGCATTGCACCCGAGCGCTGTTTTGACAGCTGGGAACAGGTTTTCGAGGGCGCAAGGCTGGCCGATGCGGTCATCATCGCCACCCCTGATCCGCTGCACAGCGCACCGTGCCTGCGCGCACTCGACCAGGGCTACGACGTGCTGCTGGAAAAGCCCATCGCGCCGACCGAGGCCGAGTGCCGCGCGATCCTGGCCAAGGCCCACGCCACAGGGCGGCTGGTCGGGGTGTGCCACGTGCTGCGCTACACACCCTACTTCCGGGAACTCAAGGCTCTGCTGGACAAGGGCCTGATCGGCGAACTGATCAGCATGCAGCATCTGGAGCCTATCGAGCACGTGCACATGAGCCACTCGTACGTGCGCGGCCTGTGGCGCAACAGCGCGAACAGCACGCCCATCATCCTGGCCAAGAGCTGCCACGATACCGACATCATCCGCTGGCTGGTGGGCGACCATGCCGACAACGTGCACTGCTTTGGCAACCTGAAGTGGTTCACCGACGCGAATGCGCCCGAGGGCAGCACCGAGCGTTGCACAGACGGCTGCGCGGTCGAGCACGAGTGTCCCTATTCGGCACTGCAGATCTACCTGCGCGACCGCAAGCGCCTGTACGTGTTCGACCTGCCGGAGGACAGCACGCTGTGGGATGCCACGATCCTGCAGGCGCTGAAGACTACCGACTACGGCCGCTGCGTCTACCGCATGGACAACGACCAGCCCGACCACCTGACCGTCAACATCCTGTTTCGCAATGGTGTCACGGCGGCGTTTTCGATGGAGGCTTTCGTATCCTACGAGGGTCGGCGCACGCGCATCATGGGTTCCTTGGGCGACGTGACGGGTGACATGGAAAGTTTCACACTCACCACATTCAAGACCGGCCAGCGCCGCACTTGGCGCATGAAGACCGATGCCCACGGCGGCGGGGATCACCCGATGGTGCGTGACTGGGTGCAGGCCGTGGGCCAGCAGAATCCGGCGCTGTTGAGTTCGCCGATCGATGCCTCTGTGGAGAGCCATTTGATGGCCTTTGCCGCCGAGCGCAGCCGCTTGCAACGCACCATCGAGGATGTTCGGCTCTAGAAGGCGGTCGGGATTGGCCGGGGCGTCGCCGAGAGGCGGGGCGACGCACCCCGGGTTATGGAGCATGAGCGGTGTCCCGGCCCTTGGCTAGCATGGGGCATCGCCACCGGGGAGTACCCATGACCGTTGCACACGCTATTGCCCATGCCGACCTGCGGGCCCTGCCCGGCGTCCTGGACCGCCAGGCGATGCAGCAGGTGTTCGAGGCTATCGCCCAGGCCGCGCGCGCGTCCGGCCGGTCGCTGGCCCTGCTGACCCTCGACATCGATCACTTCAAGGACTATCAGGACGAACACGGCCCGGCACAGGCCGAACAGGTGCTGACGCAGCTGGCGATGCTGCTGCAGCAGCTGCAACCCAGCAGCGCCACCCTCGCTTACCTCGGTGCGGACGAGTTCGTGCTGATACTGCCCGACACCAGCCTGACCGCCGCGGCCGAACTGGCCGAGCGCCTGCGTGACCGCATTGCCTCAGCCCTGGCCCAACTAGGGGGCCTGCGCCCGCTGACCGCCACCATAGGCGTGGCCGCCAGCCCGCCCAATCAGGACTGGCAGGCAAGCACCCTGCTGACCCTCGCCGATGCCCGCATGACCTTTGCCAAGCGGCGCCTGCTGCCCCATCACAACCTGGTCTGGGCCGGCACGCTGCCGTCCGACTGGTACCTGCGCCTGGACGTACCAGCCGGCATCTGGCCGAGTCTCTGAGCCCGGACACAAGGCCCGGAAGGGGCTTGTGCCTCGGCCATAGGCCTTGGCCTTCGGCAGGCACGAGCCGTCCTCAGGACTGCCCGTGTCCAGCCTCAGCCTGGCGAAGGACTTGCGGCGATACAAGCCGACCGGCTGAGGCAGTCCTCGCTGCGATGCGCGCTCCGGCGATCCGCTTGAGCGTGCGGAGGCGGCTGCGGCGGAGCGGGCGAACCACTGGGGGTGGCCCGCTGGCGCTGATGCTGCGTTGGGACCCGATCGCAGGCGGCGACCGGGGCTACGATTTATTCCGTCAAGCCGACGTTTCGGTGAGCGGCCTGGGCTGGCCCGAGCGTCGGCGATAGTCGGAACGGCTGCCCCTCGGGTGAGGGTGCGGGACCTTGCCTTCCACGCGCTGCGACGGGCTCATGGCGACCCGTTGCCGCCGCACGATCGTTCGGTGCGTGCCCGTTGCTCACATGCGCCGCTGACCTTTGGCCTGCAGCGACAGTTAAGGCCTGTGTGACACCTGCCTCCGCTCTTGCTTCCGCGAAGCTGCCGTGGCAAGCGTCCCAAGAAATGGCGAGCGGCGCATGCGACTCGGGAACAGGAAGTCCTCGGACCTCAGCCCCGACGGAGGTGGCGCAAGCCGGATGCATTCGCAGTTTCTCTGCCTGTTCTGACGAGTCTCCAAACGGGGCAAGCAGTGTGATATTTGGTCCCTGCTTCGCGTGAGGATTCCACACCACACCCGGTTTGGTCTCGCTCGCGTAGGCCCCGAAGCCTTCATACCGCGCACCAAGTTGATCGCCCATCGCCTTCAGCTGCCAGGGCTGTGTAATCTCGCTGAAGTGGCGGCGAATCATGGTCACAAGAAAGCGCTGGGCTCTCCCGTCATCGGTGGCGGTAGGAGCGAAATGAACGACGACCCGATTGCCTTGCCTGTCCCGGTATTCTGCGCGAAGGCGTTGGGAAACTCCAAGCGGGTCACATACGGCATGAATGTCTCTCAACACGCGTAGGCCATCGGCGTCGAACCTGCGCAAGTACCAGTACGGTGCAACAGCCACGATGGCAGCCCCAGCACCTCGCAGGATTGCTTTCAGGCCGTGAGCATACTTGTCCGAAGTGCGGTTCTTTGACAGTGGCAGCCCATTTGCCGGATTGACTGCGGTCTGCCATTCAACGTTCTCGATTCGGAGTATGTCGTCGCCGACGCAGAGCTTCTCCAGACACGGCATCCTTTGGCGAGTGAGATCTGAGGAAATTGCTCCGTTGGACAAAATCATCAGCAAGAAAGTAGAAATGACCGCGCGGCTCATGAACACGTGATTGATCCCAGATTGCGCTCGACAACGTCCGGCTCTGCCGTTCGTCCCCGGTTCAGCGCTTGATGTCCCGCCAGGCGCCACGCTTTGGCTTGTCGCAGAGGTGCAAGGTCGTGCATGGGTGAGCACAATGCGCTTCGATCACGGGCAAGATTGCTGCAGCCAAAGCGCGCGCGTCCGACGAAAAAAGATAGACGCGCGTATCCTCGGGCAGACATGCACAGCCGTCGTACACGCCAAGCCGAGTCTCTAGCGTATGGGTTTGAATCGCGGCCAGAAGTTGATCGACGTCGATGGGCCGGACGCCAAGGCGTTGACACTGGGCTCTGTCAATACGGACGACTACTGCCTGCGTCGGTAGTCGGTCGGCGCGGTGGCGCCAGTGCAGCGATAGGTTCACGGATTGCATGACATTGCTGAATTCGGTAGATAGAAGGTGCGGAGACACTGGCAGGCCCCAATTGACTGGTTGAGGCGGGCCCGCGTGCTACTGATCGCACTTCACGGTTGATTCATCTCGTACGTGCCACCACCCGAACGGCCAACTCGAGGCGGCTGCCGGCATGCAGCTTGTCCATGATCCGGCTCACATAGTTCTTGACCGTGCCTTCAGCAAGAAACACCGTAGCCGCGATCTGCTTGTTGCTCATCCCTTCGGCCAGCAAATCCAAGATGCGCATCTCCTTGTCGGTCAGCCGCTCCTGAGGGGCATCAAGTGGAGCTGAGTTTGCGGTCTCAGCGGCCACGGCGGTATCCAATCTCGTATCCGCGCGGTCTGCCATCGGACCAGTTTTGGCAGCCCCGTGCCTCCCGTCGAACGTGCGGAATTGCTCCATCACCTTGCGCGCCACCGACGGTGAGAGTCGGGACTCGCCGCGGCAGACGGCCCGAATCGTGTCGAGCACTTCAGACTCAGAGGCGTCCTTCAGAAGATAGGCATGCGCACCGGCCCGGATAGCCTCGAAGACCAGTTCGTCGTCGTCGTACGTGGTGAGCACGACCACCTTGGTCTGTGGCAGACCCACCATGATTTCTCGCGTTGCGACAACGCCGCTGGCTCTTGGCATCTGCAGGTCCATCAGGACGACATCCGGCGTCAAGGCCATGGCCTGCTCGATGGCTTCCAAGCCATCGGCGGCCTGCCCCACCACTTCAAGGCCTGCCTCAGCGGCCAGTATCATCGCCATCCCTCTGCGGATCATCGGCTGGTCATCGACAATCAGCAGGCGCAAGTTGCGTGCGGCAAGGTCTGTGGCATTCATTTCACTCAACCGGCGGTTGTGCGGACTCGGGAGCGAGGACGTCCTGCATGAGGGAAGTGTTTAGGCGTGACTGCAGTTCGCCGAACAAGGGCGAAGGCAGCCTGGATGCAAGGAACCGCAACATGCCGCCGACCGCTTCTGTGGCCTGCTGGGGAGACAGGTCTGCGGATCGCTCAACAGCGTCAATCAGTTCGTTCATCATGACCATACCGGGCATGTCGTATTCAAGCGCCAACAGCAATGGCAATAGAGGTGGCAATGGCGAAGGCGATGGAAACACATGCTGCGGAGCATAGCCCGCTGCCATCGCTGTCCACCAGTGACTTCGGCCATGTTGAGGTCACGACGACCGGCCTGGCAGTCAAGGTCCAAGACAAACGCTGCATGCTTCGGCCATGACTCTGAGACTCCGATTGAATCCTCGGCTCTACCTGGCTGCTGCGATGGGCTGGGCCGTGTTCGCCGTGGTAACGCTGGCGGCCCTGATCGCCGCGCATCTGGCCGCAGAACAGGCGGAGCTTCGTGCTCGCTCAGATGCCGAGAGTTTGCTTGCGGAGTTTGCGACCCAGGTACGTGACACCTTGTCCATGCACCTGGAAACACGGCGTGCACTTCTGCAGGCCACGGCGACGCAGATCGCCGCGTCGGAGGACCGGAGCGCCCGCACGCTAAGCCGCGCGCTTGGTGCGCTGCAGGCCCAGTACCCGGAGTATTCGTGGCTTGGGATTGCGAGCGGAGCAGGTCGGATGATCGTGGACACGGATCGTATCCCGCCGGGCACAGATGTGTCGCAAGTGCCATGGTTCCATGAGTCTAGCGCTCAACCCTACGTCAGCGATGCGCGCCCCCAGTCGCGCGACGTCGCAGCGACCTTGGCCGCCGGCGCGGGGCTTTCGGGCCGTTCCATCGACATGTCCATCCCGCTCGATCCTTCACTCGGCCCTGCGGGCGGGGTGATCGCCGCAGAGGTGTCCTGGTCTTGGGTTGAATTGGTGGTTGCAAGAATGCAAACTGCCTTCACTAGGCATCGCGAACTCGAAGTGATACTTGCCGCCCGCGACGGGAGCGTGCTGCTGGGACCGCAAGCCTGGCTGGGCCGCGCCATTACCTCGGACAGCGATATTGCCGAGGGCGGCGCCTACTTGGCCGGCAGCCGCGCGCAACTGCGATTGGCCCAAGGCTTGGGCCTGGGCTGGACCGCCGTGGTGCGCCAGCGTGCAGACCTTGCCTTGGCGCCCGTTAGGACCACGCGCAGAACGGTGTTCTCGATCGTCTTCCTGGCGGGCCTGATGGCGGCGGCTGTCGCGGTTCAGGCGACCGGCCTGTTGACACGCCGCCTCACCGCCCTGGCCGCAGAGGCCGAGGCCGTCCAGCGCGGCCAACAGCGCAGATTGCTGCCGCCGCCGGGCGCTGATGAGGTCAGCAGGATTGGCGCGACGCTGGCGCAAGTGGTTGACTTTCTGCAGTCCGAGAAACAGGCGCTGCAAACCCTGAACGCCGAGCTCGACCTGCGCGTGATCGAGCGAACCCAGCGCATCGAACGTCTGGCGAAAGAAGCTCGCCATGCGGCCGTCACGCGAGAGCGGCTGCGGATGGCGCGCGATCTGCACGATACGCTGGCGCATTCCCTGATGGCGCTGCTGACTCAGATCCGCATGATCCGCAAGTTTCGCGCCCGCATGGAAACCACAACGCTCGAGACCGAACTCGCGCAGGCGGAGGCAGTCGCGGCCACCGGCCTGACGGAGGCACGCGCCGCCATCAAGCAGATGCGGGACAACGGCGTGCGGGATGCCGGCCTCGGTCCGGCATTGCACGATCTGGCGCGGCGCTTTGCTCAGCGCACGGGCGTGGCCACCACCATTGAAACCGATCCCTTGTCCGCCAACTGGCTGGATGAACGCGCGGAAACGGTGTTCCGCATAGTCGAAGAATCTTTGCGCAATGTCGAGCGACATGCGAAGTCACGAACCGTGCGTGTTCAGCTTCGCCGCATACCCTTGTCCGAAGCCGGTGTGGATGCACTCGGCCAACCGACAAGAGCCCTCCTGGAGGTGGCCGACGATGGCATCGGCTTCGACCCGCTGGGCGCCCATCCAGGCCACTTCGGGCTGCTTGGCATGCACGAGCAAGCGGCGCTGATCGACGCGAAAATTTGTATCTCCAGCCAGGCGGGACAGGGCACCGCAGTCACCATCGAGTTCGAGTACTGAGCTGCAACTTGCAATGGCGCCCATTCCGCGGGCGGGATGTGACGAAAGACATTGTCGGGTAGTGACCACCCGCACTATTGTGGTTGCCAGACCCCCTCTAAAGTCATGCGGCAAGCGCCGATACGGCGCGGCCCATGAACGCGCATGCTGCGCGCGGGCCCAACTCGACGACTGGAGAATCAAGAGTGACGACCGCCACAAACTACACCACGCTGCTGATCCTTGCTGGCCTGCTGGGGGCTTGCAGCAGCACGCCGGTGACCCCACCACCTGCCGTTCAGCCGGCAACTGCCGCAGCAGCACCTGCGGCAAAGCCCATGGCGCCCGCCCCCGTAGCCCAATCCAAAGTGTCCACGGTGACAATTCCGGCACACCTCGACCCGAAGAGCGAAATTGCAACGGCCCGAAGCGTCTACTTCGACTTCGACCAGTCCGTCGTCAAGGCCAATGCTCTGTCCTTGCTGGAGCGACATAGCAAGTATCTGCAGACCAACCCACAACTCGCAATCCGCATCGAGGGCAACACCGATGAGCGCGGGGGCGCCGAATACAACCTGGCGCTAGGCCAACGGCGTGCCGAAGCTGTGCGCAGCGCCTTGAAGGTGTACGGCGTGAAGGATGCGCAGATGGAAGCCGTCAGTTGGGGCAAGGAGCGGCCGAAGTTCAGGGGGCATGACGAAGCCGACTGGGGGCAGAATCGTCGGGCAGATCTTCAATATCCCAGTAAATAAGCATCGGGTAGGGCGTCATCTCCGACAAGGGATTCAAGTCCGTGGCGGTTCAACGTAGGCCGTGTCTTCAAGAGATTGCTGGTCAAGGCTTGTCAATTTGATTGCCATGCAGGCGACAAGCTGGCATCGCTGCTCGTCGATGATCGCGAATCGGGTTGTTCGCTACGCCAAGCAAGCTTCGAATGCACATGAATCAAGGTGAGCCAGTATTGGTCCAGGGCTTCAGAAGATTGGCCACAGGGCCTTGACTGGTTTCATCATGTTCATTTGGCAGCGTTTCGCTCCCTGGACTGAATCAAGGCATTGGCCAGACCGCTCGGACTCGCCGCCTCTGCCACCTCAACCCGCCGCTGAGTTAGGCTCGCGTACCTGCATTCCTATTCGAACCGGCCCCGCCCATGGACTACCCCCAATACAACCCGCAAACCGACAATGCCCCGCTGAGTGACGACGAGCTCAATGCGCTGGACGATTTGCTGCAAGAGCTGCCCGCCGACGAGGCGATGAATATCGAGGCGATGGATGGCTACCTGACCGCCCTGCTGGTCGGCCCCGGTGACCTGAGCCAGCGGCCCAGCGCCGACTGGCTGCCGGCTGTCTGGGGTGGGGACGGGGAGGGCAATGCCCCGTTTCCGAGCAACAAGCAGCGCAAGCGGGCCACGCTGCTGGTGCTGCGCCATCTGCAAAGCGTGGCCATCGAGCTGCGCGACAAGGGCGAGGCCTGGCAGCCCATCTTCAGCGTGGCCGAGGTCGATGACCGCGATCTGGTCGATGCCGAGGTCTGGTGCATAGGCTTTCTGCAGGCCGTGGCGCTGGACCCCGAGGGCTGGGGTGCCCTGTTCGATGACGCCGAGATCGGCGCGGCCCTGGTGCCGATCGCGCTGCTGGGCGGCGACGAGGAGGATCTGAGCCCCGAAGACGCTCAGCGCCTGGGTGACCTGGAGGTGCGTGACCAGCTCAGCCGCGCCGTACTTGACGCTGTGGTCTTGCTCTACCGGCGCAAGTTCCCCGGCTGATTCAGCTTCGGGCGAACACCAGCAACAGATTGTTGGCGGGCATGCTGATCTGCTCGATCAGCTGCAAGCCGGCGCGCTGTGCCTCGGCCGCGACGTCACCCAGATCGCGCAGTCCCCAGGCCGGGTTGCGCGCGCGCAGGTCGACATCGAAGGTCTCGTTGCTCGGCGCGGTGGCAAGACCTGGCACCCGATAGGGTCCATAGGTCAGCAGATGCCCCTGCGGCGCCAGGTGGCGCGCCGCGCCCTGCATCAGCGCCGCGCAGCAGGCCCAGGGCGAGATATGCAGCATATTGGCGCAGAAGATGGCGTCAAGGGTCTGCGCCGCCGCTGGCAGAGGCCAGATGGCCGCCAGCACATCAAGCTGTATGACCGGCAGCACATTCGCAAGCTCGGCCGTCCAGGCGGCGATCGAGGCCAGGTTGGCGGCTTCGTACTCGCTGGGCTGCCAGGTCCAGCCGGGCAATCCGGCGGCGAAATGCGCCGCATGCTGGCCGGTGCCGCTAGCGATCTCCAGCGCCACGCCCCGTGTCGGCAGCACCCGCTGCAAGACTTCCAGAATGGGCTGCCTGTTGCGCTCTGCGGCGGGGGCGTTCAGCGGTCTTGGGGCTTGTGGCATCACGGTGTTCCGGGGTTTGTCGAGGTCAGCAACTTCTGCTCCGAGCGCTCCAGCTCGGCCACTAGCCAGGTGCGCAGCGCCTGCAGCGGCGGCCAGTCGCGCAACTCGGGCGGATGGACCAGCCAGAACGAATCATGCTCGTCATCGGGAAGTATCAGCTCACACAGCCGCACCAGCCGGCCTTCGCGAAGCGCATCGGCGGCCAGCAGTTCGCGGCTCAGCGTGATGCCCAGGTCCTGCTCGGCGGCCTGCAGCATCATGCCGGCGTCATTGAAGGCCGCGACGGGGTTGACCCGGCAGCGCACACCGGCCAGCGCAAACCAGGCTTCCCAACGCGACACATTGCCCAGCAGCGGTTCGTCGGCCAGGCGGGCGGCCAGGGTTGCGGGGTCGCCGCTCAGCAGCCTGTGGGCGGCACGCGGCGAACCCAGCACCACCGACGGCGACTCGATCAGCCGCTGCGCCTCCAACCCTCGCCACGGCCCCTGGCCTTGGCGCAGCGCGGCATGGAAGCCCTCCCGCTTCAGATCGATCACCTGCTGCGAGGTGTGCAGCTCCATCGCGATGTCGGGGTGCTGCTCGCGCCAGTGGCCCATGCGTGGCAGCAGCCAGCGTTGGGCGAACGAGGGCAGCACGGTGACGCGCAGCCGGTGCGCCGTGCCGCTGGCGGCCGCCGCGGCGGCGCGCACCCCCTCGTCCAGCTGGGTCAGCGCCGGCTCGACGGCGCGCAGCAGGGCCGCGCCGGCGGCGTTGAGCACGATGCGCCGGCCGCGCCGGTCGAACAGCTCGAAGCCCAGCTGCTCCTCCAGCAGCTTGATCTGCTGGCTGACTGCGCTGTGCGTCAGGTACAGCTCTTCGGCCGCGGCGCGCAGATTGTCGAGCCGGGCCACGGCGCGAAAGGCGGGCAGGGTGTGCAGCGGCAATCGGCTCATCTGGTAAGCATAGCTGACCAGCCAGTGCAGAACAAGTCGATTCCATTGCTAACTTTGGATGGCTAAGCTTACCAGCACGAACTATCCAAGGAGCCGACTATGACCAGCACCGCAAGCACCTGCCCAGCCCTTTCGCCGCAACCGGTGACCGCCGGCTGGCTGAACGGTCTGCTGAGCCGGTGGACGCAAATGCGCGCGCGCCAGCGCGAGAAGACCGAGCTCCTGGCGCTGACCGAGCTGAGCGAGCACACGCTGGACGACATCAACGCCCCATGCTGGATGTATTTGGAGGCCAAGGCTCAGCGCGAGGCCGAACGCCAGCGCGTGGAGAGCTTCCGAATGGGCAGTCATCAAGCCTGGTGAGGTGTCCCTGCGGTAACCTTCGCGCTTTGCCTAGGACCGCACCGTGAAGACCTACAACATCGAAGTGCAGAAGGTGAAGAGCCAGAGCTTTGCCCATGGCCTGATCAAGCTGCATGTGGACGCCCTGATCGCGCCCGCCGTCACACCCGAAGACAAGGCACCCACCAGCGCCCTGCTCTTTACCGAAGAGACCGCACGCGTGCTGCTGTCGCTGCTGAAGACCCAGCTGCTGGAGCTGGATGGCCGCAAGGCCAAGAGCCGGCACGGTAGATAGGGCGACGCTCAGCCGACAAACTGCAGATCCAGATCGCCGTGGGCGTAGATGACCACGCCGGTATCGGTTTCTGTCAGGGTGTGGCCGGTGCCGGCCGGGGCCAGTTGATAGTCGCCGGTCTGCAGCAGGATGTCGTCCAGGAACAGCTCGCCCTGGACCATCAGGCATTCCTCGTCATGGCCATGGCGGTGATTGGGCACCTGGGCGCCGGCCTCGGCGAAGTACAGCAGCGCGGCCTGGCCGTCGCGCTGCCACAGCACGCGCCGGCGTATGCCCGGCGCGAACTCGGGCCAGCCGGCCTCGGCATCGCGCACCGTCAGGGGCTGATCGCCCGGCTGCGCCGGCAGGTCGCACTCGCGCAGGAACAGCAACGCGCCCTCGGCCGATGACCATGGCGCCGCTCCATGGCCGGCCGGGGTGACGTGATAGTCGCGCTGCGACAGCGGCTCGCCGCCCCGCATCGTGCTGCCCGACAGCAGCAACCACTCGCGGTGCAGAGCGGCATTGTTCAGCATGGCCGGGTTGAAGCTCGCGCCGGCGGCCAGCTCGATCAGCGTCGCACCCAGCGGCTCGCCGGGGCGAAGCGGCTGGCCGGCCTTGGCGCGGTACAGCGTCTGCGCCGTCACGCCCGGGGCAAGGGGCTGGCGCGGAGCCGAGCGCCGCCGCACGGTGAACATGGCGGCCTCTGCCTGGCGTGCCGCGGCCAGGCGCTCTTGCAGCCGTTGGCGCAGCGCTGAAGGCGGCTCAGGGGCCAGCCAGGCCTGGGCCAGCGGCTCGGCCAGCAGGGTGCCCAGCTCATGGGCCAGTGGATCAGGCGCCGGCCGGATAGTCATCAAGGGATTGGTGGGTGGCTTGCTCATGGTGTTTCTCAGGCCGATAGCGCCTGGGCGCCGGGCTCGTTGAGCAGCTCGCGCAGGCTGATCAGCGCGCGGCGGATCTGCGACTTTACTGTGCCCAGCGGCAGCTCGGTCCGGGCGGCTATCTCCTCGTGGCTGAGCCCACGCAGAAAGGCCAGGGCCACCAGCTGCCGGGGCTGAGCGCCCAGGGCCAGCAGCGCCCGCTGCAGGGTGGCCTGGCCCTGGCTCAGGTCCAGCACCTCATCCAGCCCGCGCAGGCCGGTGTCCACCAGGGCCGGGGCCTCGTCGTCGTCCAGGGTGTCGTGATCGAAACGGGACTCGCGGCGGAGCGCATCGATGGCGCGCGAGCGGGCCATGCCCAGCAGCCAGGTCAGTGCGCGGCCACGGCTGGCATCGAAACGCAGCGCCTGGCGCCAGACCTGGAAATAGGTGTCCTCGACCACCTCCTCTGCCCAGGCCGGCCGGCGCACGATGCGCAGCACCAGGCCGTAGACACGGCTCAGGGTGGCGTCGTAGAGCGCCGACAGCGCGCGCTCGTCGCGCTCGGCGATCTGTGCCATCCAGGCGGTCAGCTGGGCATCGTCGGCACAGGGTTTGCAGCCGGCGGGCGGCTGGTGCTGAAGCTCCGGAGTCGGGTGATCGGCCGGGTCGTCGAACAGCGCCTCTAACGGGTCTGGCGATTCGGCATCGCCCAGCTTGGCCCGTTGGGGCGGGCTGCGCAGGCGGGTGTGAACAGAGGATGTGGCGTTCATGGAGCCGTCTCATCGGTTGGGGCGCCGGGGCGCCGCTGCGTGTCAACGATCAACGCGGCTGGCGCATCGTCGCTCGGTATGGCCTCGGGCGCAAGGGCCGGGCCGCCATCGGCCGAGTCAGCCGAGCACATGGCAGGCCTGCGGTATCGCGCCGCGCAAGAAGATCGTCGCCCCGCTGGCCGTGCTGATGCGTGCATGCAGCGCCCCCTGGTGGGCCAGGTGGTAGCCACCCGGGCCCAGTTCGATATGGCTGCCTACGCGCAGCACACCGTCCAGCACGATGCACTCCTCATCGATCGGATGGCGGTGCGCGGGCAGGGTGGCGCCGGGGGCCAGCCGCAGCAGATAGGACAGCACGCCGTCCACCTCGTGCAGCGGCTTGATCTCGACGCCGTCGAGCCACGGCTGCCAGCCGCCATCGTCCAGCGCAATCGTCAGGTGCGAGTCGTCGGTGTCGGCCACCCGGTCTAGCAGGCGTTGCTTGAGGGCGGCGGGGGGCTTGGGCGTGCTCATGGGAGCTACTACGAAGCCAAGCACGATCCGGATGCAAACCGCTTGATGAATCCGGATCGCCCCTGGCCTCGTATTCGCTGAGCCCCTACTTTTCAGCCAAGGAGCCCGCCATGCCCCAATTCGTCGAAGTGCAACACCAGCAGTGGATTGCCTCGCCCCCGGCCACCGTGCGCGCCCAGTTCGCCGATCTGGACCATCACATCCACGCCAATGTGCATCCCAAGCTGCACTTCGAGGTTCTGGAGCGGCAAGGCTCCAGCGCCCGCTACGTGCAGGAGGTGCGACTGCTGGGCATCAAGCAGCGCGATGTGTTCGAGCGCCGGATCGAGGCCGACGGCAGCATGCTGGACCGCTCGGTCGAAGGCTTCAACGCCGGCGGCTCGCTGCAGTTCCGATTTCTGCCCGAGATGCAGTCAGGGCGCGCGGGCACCCTGGTGGACATCGTCATCCGCCTGCCGCTACCGCCGGTGATCGGCGGTCTGCTACGGCCGCTGCTGGCCGCGCAGATACGCAAGGAGCTGACCGCCGCGGCGCTGGAGGACCGCGACGATATCGAGCAGCGGGGCTATCCGCGGGCTCAGTCGCCGGCCAGGATGAATCTCCGCAGCAATGCAAACGCGGCCTCGGGCTCGTCGCGCCAGGCGCCGTGACCTGAACCGGCAAACGTGGCGAGCTGGCTGAGATGCGCCGGCAGCGCCGCGGCAATGTCCTGCGAGTCGGCCAGCGGGCAGACGGGGTCTTGCTCGCCGGCCATCACCAGCACCGGGCATTGCGCCCGGGCCAGGCCCGGCAGCAGGTCCAGCGTCTGCATTTCGCCGCCGGCGAAGTGGAACAGGATGTCGTTGTGGTGGATGGTCCGCGCCGCGGCGTCACCGTTCGGTGGCGGCTTCTGGTTGTAGAGCGTGTGGCAGACGTCCCAGTACGGAGCCCAGGTTTCGGTCGTGGGGCGGGTCCAGAACTGCTGCGCCACCTCGCGGGCGCGCAGGCCCCCGAAGCGCTCGAACATGGCCAGCTTGCGCTCCAGCGCCATATGCGGCGAGGTGCTGGACAGCACGACCTTGGCCGCATGGCCCGGGTGGCGAGCCAGGTAATGCTGGGCGACAAAGCCGCCGAAGGACTGGCCCAGCACGATGGGCTTGACGATGCCCAGCGCATCGCTGAGCCGCACCACGTCATCGGCCCAGGTGTCCAGCGTCCATTCCTCGCGTGGCCGGCGGTCGCTGCGGCCGTGGCCGCGGTGGTCGTAGTAGACGATCTGGGCGATATCGGAAAGCGCAGAGAAGGCCGGCTTGAAGCCCGAGTGGTCGAAGCCCGGCCCGCCATGCAGCAAGATCAGTGTCGGCTTCTCGCGCAACGTCGGTCCGTCGGGCACGAGACCCGGGCCCTGGATGTCAACAAACAGGCGTACGCCCTGGCCGATGTCTATGCGCATGAAGCTTCCCGGTTTACTTGGCCCAGCCGTCTTTGAGGCCGGTGATGCGGTTGAACACCGGCTTGTCGGCCCGGTGATCCTTCTGGTCGGCGACGAAGTAGCCGTGGCGCTCGAACTGGAAGCGGTCCTCGGCCCTGGCGGTGGCCAGGGTGCGCTCCATATAGGCGGTGACAGTCTTCTTGCTGTCCGGGTTGAGCACGGTCAGGAAGTCGCGGCCGCCCTGGTCAGGCTGGGCTTCGGTGAACAGGCGGTCGTACAGCCGCACCTCGGCCGGCAGGCCCTCGGCCACGCTGACCCAGGTCAGCACACCCTTGACCTTGACGCTGTCGGCGCCCGGCGTGCCGCTCTTGGTCTCGGGCAGGATCTTGGCGTGAATCTCGGCGACCGTGCCGTCGAAGTTCTTGCGCAGGCCGGTGCACTGGATCACATAGCCGTACTTCAGCCGCGCCATGCTGCCGGCGATGCTCTTGCCCTCGCCGTCGTAGCGGGGCGGGCTGAGGCGGTGGTAGCCCTTCAGCGGCACTTCCATGAAGTCTTCGCGCTCGATCCAGACCTCACCGCCCAGCTTGAACTCGCGCTTCGGCAGCTCGGGCACATCGGGCTTGGGCGGCAGCGTCGGGGCGCTGCAGGCCTCGAGATGGTCTTCGCTGCCGAACACCTCGGCCCAGTTCGTCAGCACCAGCTTGATCGGGTCCAGCACGACCATGGCGCGATGGGCCTTGGACTCCAGATCGTCGCGCAGCGCGATGTCCAGCCAGGCGTAGTCGATCCAGGTGTTGTTCTTGCTGGCACCGGTGCGGGTGTCGAGCAGGCGCAGCGCCTCGGGCGTGTAGCCGCGGCGGCGTATGCCGGCGATGGTGGGCATGCGGGGGTCGTCCCAGCCGCTGACATGCTGGTCCTCGACCAGCTGGCGCAGCTTGCGCTTGCTGGTGATCACATAGGTGAGGTTCATGCGCGCGAATTCGTACTGCTTGGGCAGCGGATGGGCCAGGAGGCCGCCCTCGGCCAGCCGCTCCAGCAGCCAGTCGTAGAAGGGGCGCTGGTCTTCGAATTCGAGCGTGCAGATGCTGTGCGTGATCTGCTCCAGCGCGTCCTCGATCGGGTGGGCGTAGGTGTACATCGGGTAGATGCACCAGGTGTCGCCGGTGTTGTGGTGGGTGGCGCGGCGGATGCGGTACAGGGCCGGGTCGCGCAGATTGATATTCGGGCTGGCCATGTCGATCTTGGCGCGCAGAATCATCGCGCCATCAGCATGCTTGCCATCGCGCATCTCGCGAAAGCGCGCCAGGTTCTCGTCCGGGCTGCGGGCGCGGAATGGGCTGTCCGTGCCGGGCCTGTTGAAGTCGCCGCGGTTGGCCCGCATCTCGTCGGGCGTCTGCTCATCGACGTAAGCCAGGCCGGCCGTGATCAGGTACTCGGCCGCCCGGTACATGAAGTCGAAGTAGTTGCTGGCGTAGAACAGATGGCTCTGCTGGTTGAACTCCCAGTCGAAGCCCAGCCACTTGACCGAGTCGATGATGGAGTCCACGTACTCCTGCTCTTCCTTCTCAGGATTGGTGTCGTCGAAGCGCAGATGGCAGACGCCGCCATAGTCCTTGGCCAGGCCGAAATTCAGGCAGATGCTCTTGGCATGGCCCACATGCAGATAGCCATTGGGCTCCGGCGGGAAGCGCAAACGCACCTTGGCCACATCGGGCTGGCCCGCCTGGTGCAGCGCCGCGTCACCGGGCTGGCCACCCCACTGTCGGCCGGCATAGACATCGGCCTCGAGATCGCGCTCGATGATGCTGCGCAGGAAGTTGGTGGGCTTGTGCTCGGCCGCCGCATCGGCGCCAGGGGTTTTCTTGGGCGTGTTCATGGAATCCATTGGGGTTTGCGCGATTTTACGCAGGCTATGACGCCGCGCCCGGGCGAACGCCGCTTACAAGGCTTTACTTCTGCACTGTGAACCGCCAGGCCCCGGCCCGCGTTGGGTCACCCAGGCGCCGCAGGCTGGGGCGCCCGGCTTTCCCAAAGGAGTTGCACAAAATGAGCAAGACCCCCTTCATCGCCGCCGCCGTCCTGGCCGCCGGCCTGGCCTGCGGCAGCGCCCAGGCAAGAGATGTCTACTGGAGTGTCGGCATCAATGCGCCGCTGAACGGCGTGGGCCATGTGGGCACCGTGGTGGGCAACTACCCGGGCCAGGCGGTGGTCTATCAGCCCGCCTATCAACCCGTATATCAACCGGTCTATCAATACCGTCCGGCCCCGGTGGTCTATTACCCGGCGCCGGTGGTCTATCCGGCCTACGGCCACGGCCATCGCCATCACCCGCACTGGGACCGGCGCGACCACCGCCGCAGTGAGTGGCGCGACAACAAGCCGCACCGCCACCACGGCCGTTGATCGTCTACTGCGCGGCCCAGCCGCCTCCTAGGGCCTTGTACAGCAGCACGCTGTTCTGGGCCCTGGCCAGCTGCAACTGCACCACCGCCTGGCGTGCCGCGAACTGTGAGCGCTGGGCGTCCAGCAGCTCCAGGCTGTTCGACGCACCGGCGCGGAAACGCAGATCCACCAGCTTGAGTCTGTCCTCATCGGCCTGAGCCTGCGCCTGGGTGGCGCGCAGTTGTTCGGCCAAGGTGGCGCGGCCGGCCAGCGCATCGGCGACCTCGCGGAAGCCCACCTGTATCGCCTTCTCGTACTGCGCCACGGCGATGTCGCGCCCGGCCTGGGCCGAGGCCAGATTGGCCTTGTTGCGGCCCGAGTCGAAGATCGGCATCAAGAGCTGCGGCGCAAAACTCCAGACCGTGTTGCTGAACAACTTGGACAGCTCCGAGCTGGCGGTGCCCAGGCTGGTGGTCAAGGTCAGGCTGGGGAAGAAGGCCGCCCGCGCCGCCGCGATATTGGCCTCGGCCGCCTTCAGCAAGCCTTCAGCTTGCAGGATGTCGGGCCTGTTGACCAGCACCTCGGACGGCAGGCCGGCCGGCACATCGGCCAGCATTGGAAAATTCGCCTGCGCATTCCAGGCCGTGCCACCCGACAGCTGCGGCAGGGGCTGACCCACCAGCAGCTGCAGCGCATTCAGGTCCAGCGCGCGCAGGCGCTGCTGCTGGGCCAGGCTGGCGCGGGCCGCCTCGACCTGGGAGGTCGCCGCGCTCATGTCCAGGCCGGAGGCGACGCCGTTGTCGCTCTTCAGCTTGGTCAGGCGGTAGAAGTCGTCGCGGGTCTTCAGCGTCTGCTCGGCGAGGCTCAGCAGCTCTTCGTTGGCCCGCAGGCTCAGATAGCTGCTAGCGATCTGGGCCACCAGGCTGATCTGCGCCGCGCGGCTGCCCTCGACACCGGCCAGATAGCGCTCCAGCGCGGCGCCGCTCAAACTGCGCAGACGGCCGAACAGATCGACCTCGTAGGCCGAGATCTGCACGCCGGCCTGGTAGCTGTTGTTGACCACGCCATTGCTGCCCGGCGTGCGGCTGGCGGTGACGCCTGCGCCAACGGTGGGCAGCAGGCTGGCGTCCTGCACGCGGGACTGGGCACGGGCCTGCTCGACATTCAGCAGGGCCACGCGCAGATCGCGGTTGTTCTGCAGCGCCAGGGTGATCAGCTCGCGCAGCCGGGCATCGGTGTAGAACTGCTGCCAGGGCAGTGGTGCTGCGGCTGCGGCCGTGCTGGCGTCCTGCCAGCTGGCCGGCACCGGCGCGGCGGGTCGCTCATAGCTCGTGGTGCTGGCGCAGCCGGCCAGGGCCAGGGCTGCAGCCGCCGCGATCAAACTCGTTTTCATCATCATCGTCGTCATGTCAGTGGCCCTCCCGAAGTGTGGCCCGGTCCGGGCGCAGCGGGCTTGGTTTGATCGAGTTCATGCGCGTACATGCGGCGCTGGCGTTCGCTGCCCTTGAACAGCTTGCGCACGAGCAGGAAGAAGATGGGCACGAACAGCACGGCCAGCACGGTGGCCGAGATCATTCCGTACATCACGCCGGTGCCGATGGCGCGCTGGCTGGCCGAGCCGGCGCCGGTGGCGAACACCAAGGGCATCACGCCCAGGATGAAGGCCACCGAGGTCATGATGATGGGCCGGAAGCGCAGATGGCAGGCCTCCAGAATCGATTCGATCAGCCCCTTGCCCTGGGCCTGCAAGTCCTTCGCGAACTCGATGATCAGGATCGCGTTCTTCGCCGACAGGCCGATGATGGCAATCATCCCGACCTTGAAGTAGACGTCATTGGGCATGCCGCGGAAGGTGGCGCCAAGCACCGCACCGAGCAGGCCCAGCGGCACCACCAGCAGCACGGCCAGCGGGATAGACCAGCTCTCGTACAGCGCGGCCAGGCACAGGAACACGGCCAGCAGCGAGAACACGACCAGGATGCCCGCCTGCGAGCCCGACAGCTTTTCTTCGCGGGACAGGCCTGTCCACTCAAACCCGATGCCGGCCGGCAGCTGGGCCACCATCTTCTCCAGCTCGGCCATGGCCGCACCGGTCGAGGCGCCGGCGGCCGCGTCACCGGCCAGGCGCATCGCCGGATAGCCGTTGTAGCGCACCGCCTGCATCTGGCCGCTGACCCAGCGCGTCGAGGCGAAGGCCGACAGCGGCACGCTTGCACCCTGCTTGTTGCTGACGTTCAGGCGCAGCACATCGGCGGGCTGCATGCGCGCCCCGGTTTCGGCCTGCACGACCACGCGCTGCAGACGGCCCTGGTTGGGGAAGTCGTTCACATAGGCCGAACCCAGCGAGGTCGAGATCACGGCGGCGATGGACTCATAGGCCACGCCCAGCGCGTTGGCCTTGTCGCGGTCGATGTCGATCTGCAGCTGCGGGGCGTCTTCCAGGCCATCGGGGCGCATGCCGGTGATGACCTTGCTCTTGCTGGCCATGCCCATCAGCTGGTTGCGTGCGTTCAGCAGCGCCTCGTGGCCGAGGCCGCCGCGGTCCTGCAGGCGCAGCGCAAAGCCGGTGGCCGTGCCCAGCTCGGGGATGGGAGGAGGGCTCAGCGGAAAGATGAAGGCATCACGCACGCCGCCCATCATCGCGCCGAAGGCGCGGCCGGCCAGCGCGCTGGCGCTGTGCTGCGGGCCCACGCGTTCTTCCCAGGGCTTCAGCGGCACGAACACCAGGGCGGCATTCTGGCCCTGACCGGAAAACGAGAAGCCGATCACGCCGATGGTGGCCTCGACCTCGGGCTGCTTGCGCATGAAGTCTTCCACCGCCTTGACGGCCGCCTCGGTACGGTTGGCCGTGGCGCCCGGGGGCAGCTGCACATTGACGATCAGGTACCCCTGGTCTTCGTTGGGCAGGAAGGAGGTCGGCATGCGCAGGTACAGATAGCCGACACCGGCCACCAGGGCCAGATAGATGATCAGCATGCGGCCGCCGCGCTTGAGCAGCTTGGCGACCCAGCCTTCGTAGCCCTTGGCGGTGCGCGAGAAGCCGCGGTTGAACCAGCCGAAGAAGCCACTCTTGGCGTGGTGGTGGCCGGCCTCGACCGGCTTGAGCAGGGTGGCGCACAGCGCAGGCGTCAGGCTCAGCGCCATCACCGCCGACAGCGACATCGAGGCCACCATGGCCAGCGAGAACTGGCGGTAGATATTGCCCACAGAGCCGGCAAAGAAGGCCATCGGCACGAACACGGCGATCAGCACCACGGTGATGCCGATGATGGCGCCCGAGATCTGGCTCATCGCCTTCTTGGTGGCGTCGCGGGGCGAGAGTCCTTCCTCGCTCATGATGCGTTCGACGTTTTCGACCACGACGATGGCGTCATCGACCAGGATGCCGATCGCCAGCACCATGCCGAACAGGGTCAGCACATTGATCGAGAAGCCCATGCCCAGCATGATGGCGAAGGTGCCCAGCAGCGCGATCGGCACGACCAGGGTCGGGATCAGGGTGTAGCGCCAATTCTGCAGGAACAGGAACATCACCAGGAACACCAGGGCGATGGCCTCCAGCAGGGTCTCGACCACCTGCGAGATCGAGATCTTGACGAATTTCGACGAGTCGTAGGGGATCTCGTAGATCACGCCCTCGGGGAAGTAGCGCTTGAGCTCTTCCATGCGGGTCTTCACCGCGCTGGCGGCGGCCAGCGCATTGCCGCTGGGTGACAGCTGCACGCCGATGCCGGTTGAAGGCTTGCCGTTCAGCCGAGCATAGGAGCCGTAGCTCTGGCCGCCCAGCTCGATGCGGGCCACGTCCTTGAGCCGCACGGTCGAACCGTCGGTGTTGGCGCGCAAGACGATCTTGCCGAACTGCTCGACGCTCTCCAGCTGGCCCTTGACGACCACGGTGGCCGACATGGTCTGGCTGCTCAGATTCGGCAGGTCACCGATCACGCCGGCTGGCACCAGCGCGTTCTGCGCGCGGATCGCGGCATTCACCTCGGCCGGGCTGATGTTGAAGCTCAGCGCCTTGGCCGGGTCCAGCCAGATGCGCATCGCCCGCTCGGTGCCGAACAGCTGGGCCTGGCCGATGCCGGGCAGGCGCTGGATCTCGGGAATGATGTTGCGCGAGGCATAGTCGCCCAGCGCCACCGGGTCCAGCGAACCGTCCTTGGACGACAGCGTGACGAACAGCAGGAAGTTGCTGCGTGCCTTGTCGACGCGCACGCCCTGCTGCGTCACCGCCGAGGGCAGGCGCGGCGTGGCGCGGGACAGGCGGTTCTGCACCTCGACCTGGGCCAGGTCGATATTGGTGCCCGGCTCGAAGGTGACGGTGATCGCGCCCGTGCCATTGGCCTGGCTGACCGATTCCATATAGGCCAGGCCGGGCGCGCCATTGAGCTCCTGCTCGATGACGGAGATGACGCTCTCGTCCAGGGTCTTGGCCGAGGCGCCGGGATAGACGGTGTTGATGACCAGCGAGGGCGGTGCCACCGTCGGGTATTGCGCCACCGGCAGCTTGGTGATGGCGACGCCGCCAAACACCAGGATGAACAGCGCAATCACCCAGGCGAAGACCGGGCGGTCGATGAAAAAGCGAGCCATGGTGTGAGTCCTTGTCGCTTAGCGGCTGGCGGCGGAGGCAGCCGGCGCGGCCGATGCCGCCGAGAACGGCGCGGCCGTCGGCGTCCAGGGCACGGGCTTGACCGGTGCGCCGGGCACGAACATCTTCTGGAAGCCGTCGGCAATCACCTGCTCGCCGGGCTTCAGGCCATCCAGCACCACCCATTGATTGCCCTGGGCCGAACCGACCTTGACGGGGCGGGGTGTCGGCTTGCCATCGGCGCCGACCACCAGCACTGTGTCGCCGGTGGCCGAACGCGTCACCGCCTGCTGCGGCAGCAGGATGCCGTTGGGCACCTCGGCCTGGCTCAGGCGCACGCGCACATACTGGCCGGGCAGCAGCAGGCCATCACCATTGGGCACCTCGGCACGCAGGGTGACCTGGCCCGAGGTGGCATCGACGCTCAGATCGGTGAAGAGCAGCTTGCCGGGGCGGGGCAGTTCGGTGCCGTCTTCCATCACGATGCGCACCAGGGCGGCGTTCTCGCCAGAGCTGCGCAGCTGCTTGTTGGCCATGGCCCTGCGCAGTTGCAGCACCTCGTTGCTGGACTGGGTGAAGTTGACATAGACGCTGCTGGTCTGCTGCACCAGGGCCAGCTGGGTGGCCTCGGCGGCGCTGACCAGCGCCCCTTCGCTGACCAGCGAGCGGCCGATGCGGCCGGAGATCGGCGACAGCACCTGGGCGTATTCCAGATTCAGCCGGGCCGTCTGCACGGCGGCCTTGCCGCTGGCCACATCGGCCTCGCCGACCTTTTGTGCCGCCACCGCGGCCACATAGTCCTGCTTGCTGATGGCATTGGCCTCGACCAGCGGCTTGAAGCGCTCGGCCTGGGCTGCCGCCTGGGCCAGATTCGCCTGGGCGCGGGCCAGACCGGCCTGGGCGCTCTCGAAGGCGGCCTGGTAGGGCGCGGCATCGATCTGGAACAGGGCCTGGCCGGCCTTGACCTCGCTGCCCTCGGTGAACAGGCGCTTCAGCACCACGCCATTGACGCGGGCCCGCACCTGGGCTACGCGCACCGGCTCCACACGGCCCGGCAGCTCGATCTGCAGCGGCACGGCGCTCAGTGCGGTGGTGACCACGCCCACGGCCGGGGGCGGCGGCATGCCGCCTGCGCCGCCGGCGGGAGCGGCGGCCTTGTCGCCGCAGCCGCTCAGCAGGGCCAGCGAGGCGCTCAATGCCAGCACCAGGGGCAGCAGGTACAGCGTGCGGCTGACGGTTTGCGGGGAAGGTGGGTTCTTCAGGTTTGCAGCAGAGCAGATCACGATGAAAGCCTCTCGGATCGAGTGAATTTGATTTGAGGTAGGTCAAGCGCCGGCCATCCTAGCCGAGGTAAGCACTTGTGTCAGGGATGACCCGCATTATATACATACATCCACGGATGTATGTAAGTGATATAGAATCAAACACACCATGGCACGCAAAACAAAGTCGGAAGCGCTGGAGACGCGCATGAGCATCCTCGATGCGGCGGAAATCCTGTTCCAGCGCCGCGGGGTGTCGCGCACCTCGCTGCAGGACATCGCCCAGCAGGCGCAGGTCACGCGCGGCGCCATCTACTGGCATTTCAAGGACAAGGCCGAGCTCTTCAATGCCATGATGGAGCGTGCCACCATGCCGCTGGAGCAGGCCATGGAGTCCACCCTGCTTTACACCCAGGACCGGCCGCTGGAGCAGATGCGCTGGGGCCTGCTGAACGCCTTCCACTCGACCGTGCACAACGAGCGCACCCGCCGCGTGTTCGAGATCGCCATGCACCGGGTCGAATACGTGGAGGAGTTGCTGGCCGTGCGCGACCGCCATCTGGCGGTGCGCAACCATGGCCTGGACGAACTGGAGCGCGGTCTGAAACAGGCCGTGGCCCTGGGCCAGCTGCCGTCCACTGTGCGCACGCGCATGGCCGCGCTGGCGCTGATGTCACTGGTCGATGGCCTGATACAGAACTGGATACTCGACCCCACGGCCTTCGATCTGATGGAGATAGGCCAGGGCACGGTCGAGGCCTTCCTGAACAGCCTGCAAGCCACCGGCCAGACGGCCCTGCTGCCGCCGCTGAGCGAGGCCGCCAGGGCGGCACTGGGTTCGGCGCCGGTGTGCATGGCGGTGAAAACTGCTGCGATCCCGTAGCCCGGATGGAATCCGGGGCCCCGGATCGCCATCCGGGCTACAGCTGGCGCTGGCGCAGGGCCTTCAGTTCGCTGTCCAGCATCCGCTCGCGCAGGCCCTGACCCTGCAGATTGACCAGGGTCACCAGGCCGTGGATGGCCAGGCCCAGGCCCCAGCCCCACAGCGGGAACACGCGCCAGCCACCACCACCGGTGATCGTGGTCATCAGCCACAGGCCGCCGTTCACGGCCACGAACACCAGCAGATGGATCAGAAAGCCCATCTTCAGATTGACGCGACGCTTGGCCGTCCTGCGCAGCTGAGCTTCGTTCATATTGGTGTCGGTGGTGTTCATGGTGCTCTCCTGGTGGTGGGGCGCTGCGATGTGCAGTGCATGGGAGGCATCATGTCCGGCGCCTGCCGTCGCGGCCACGGGCTTGCGACGGACGACCAGCGCAGCGCGTGAAACGTCAGCGGCGCGGCGCGACTCGCACCTACAGCGCCTTGAACAAATGCGCGTACATGCGGCTGACGCTCAAGCGGTCCTTGCAGCCGCGCAGCTGCAGTGTCAGCTTGCCGGCCTCGTCGCGCTGGGCCAGGCAAATAGCGTCGGAGCGCACCACGGTGCCGCGGTGCACCTGCCAGAAGCGCTGGCCGTCCAACTGGGGCAGCAGCTCGCGCAGCGAGGCACGCACCAGGTGCTCGCGCTCGGTGGTGATGACGCGCACGTACTTGTCGGCCGCCTCCAGGTACAGCACCTCGTCCACCGGCACCATATGGATGTTGTTGCCTACCGCGACTTGCAGCACGCGCAGCGGTGCGCCTGGCGCGGGTGCGGCACCCAGGCCGGTGGCGCCCAGCAGCTGGCGCAGCTGGTCGACGGCCGCCTGCATGCCGGCCGGGGCGGGGGCGGCCTCGCGGGCGGCCAGCGCCGTCTTCAGGCGCTGGCAGGTCTGGGCGAGTCTTTCGGGCTGCACCGGCTTGAGCACATAGTCCACCGCCGCATGCTCGAAGGCCTGCAGCGCGTACTGGTCGTAGGCGGTGACGAAGACCAGCAGCGGGAAGGGTGCATCCTCGGGCCAGTCCTCGGCCAGCGCATGGGCGGCCTCGAGGCCGGTCATGCCGGGCATGCGGATGTCCAGGAACAGGATCTGCGGGCGCAGCTGCAGCGCCGATTGCAGCGCTGCCTGGCCATGGGCGGCCATGCCGACGATGTCCAGCTCTGGCCAGAGCCTTTGCAGCTCCAGGCGCAGGTTCTCGGCCAGCAGGGTTTCGTCTTCGGCGATCAGGGCGGTTGGGCGGTTCACGGGCTTCATGTTTGCATTTCGATGGGCAGTTTCACGGTGACGAGGGCGCCGCCGCGCGCGTCCGGGGCGGGCTCCAGGCTCAGGCTGGCGGCCGCGCCATAGCGGGTGTGCAGGCGCTCGCGCACCTGCTGCAGGCCGAACTGGGTGCCGGGATTGGGGCTGTTGCCCAGGCCGGCTCCGGTGTCGCGCACCTGCAGCAGCAGGCTGTCGCCCTCGCGCCGCGCGCTGATCTCCAGCCGGCCGCCGTCCACATGGGGCTCCAGCCCGTGCTTGATGGCGTTCTCTACCAGGGGCTGGAGCAGCAGCGGCGGCAGCAGGCAACCAGCCAGCTCGGGCGGCAGGCTCAGCTCGCTTTGCAGTCGGCTGCCCATGCGGACACTCATCAGTGCGAGATAGTCCTCGACCCGGGCAAACTCGGCGCTCAGCGGATGACTGCCGGTGCGCGAGGCCTGCAGCGTGGCGCGCAAGAAGGCAATCAGCTGGTCCAGCATCTGCTGCGCCCGTTGCGGGTCCATGGCGATCAGCACGCGCAGATTGGCCAGCGTGTTGAACAGCATATGGGGCTCCAGCTGCGACTCGAGCAGGCGCAGCTGGTTTTCGGCCGCCTGGCGCTGGGCCGTCGCCAGCTTGGCGGTGGCATCGCTGAGACGGGACTGGGCGAGGAAGTACAGGGTCAGGCCCAGGCCGGGGATCAGCGAGAACAGCATCATCGAACCGGCCTTGCGCAGACCCACATCGCGCAGGCTGGGCTCGTTGAAACCGGTGATCCAGTTGGCCAGGGCCACGCCGGTGCTGAAACCGGCCAGTGTGCCCAGCACCAGCACCATCAGCATCAGGGGCCAGCCGGGCCAGTAGCTGCGGCTGTCGGCGCAGGGCTCGGCCTGGCGGCGATGGACCCAGAAATGAGATGTCAGCAGCCGGCCGGCCTGTATGAAGAAGCCGCAGCAGAAGGTGATGCAAAAACTGAACACCAGCGTGGTGCCCCAACGCTGGTTGCCGGTCAGCACCAGCACCAGGGCAACCGCCAGGGCGATGCCGATCAGCAGCGAGACCTGGAAGCCCAGCCAGCGCAGCAGCGCGTTCGGGTGCGGGCCGAGCCAGACGGTCTTGCGCGGATTCGGTTCGGCGATGCTGTTCATGGGGCGGTATTGTCCCGCAGCGTCGCTCATGCCGCCGACAGCCTGGCCACTGCGCCGCCGCCATGGCGCAGGATGCTCAGCGAGCGGGCAATGAACAGACCGCTGAGCGCGCCGTACAAGGCGCTGACGGCGAGGCCGAAGGCCGTTGCCTGGGCCAGCTGCGGCAGCATCGCCAGGCTGGCGCCGACCAGGTACTTGGCCATGAAGATGGCCATGATCATGACCATCGGGCCCCAGCTGCCGGGCACATGGAACAGGCCGCTGCGGCGATCGAAGCTCACACCGCGCGGCCATGGCGTCTGGCGCAGGGTCGCGATCACCAGACCCAGACCCAGCGCCCAAGCGGCCAGGTTCTGTGCCTGCAGACCGAAGGCCGAGGCCACGCCCCACAGACCGAAGGCGGTCCAGATCGCCGGCACGATCAGCAGGCGCTGGCGCGACAGCTGCTGATCCTGCGATTGTTTGACGCCCATCACCAGGCAGAACATCAGCAGGCCCCAGACATAGACGGGCGTGTGGTCAACGACTTGCTGGAGCATGGAGAAGGGGATCATGGCTGTGGCCTTTCGCGGTAGGGGCTGTCTGTGATTGGCAGCGACGGACGCATCCTGCCCGGCCCTGCGCCAGGGCGCGATCATGATGCGATGGTCGGCGGCCTAGGGGCGCGAAGCGTCGGCGACCGGGCGCCAAATGCGGCCAGGCTGATGCCGCCAAGGCCGCCGCGATCGGTGAGAATGGCCGAAATTGATTCCACCCAGCAATGCGCGCCTACGAACTCACCCGCCCGACCGGCCCCGAAATGCCCATCGTCGTGGACTCCCCGCACAGCGGCCGACACTACCCCGGAGATTTTGACGCGGGGTTGCCGCTGTGGCGGCTGCGCCAGGGCGAGGATGCCTTTGTCGACCAGCTCTGGGCCGGCGCACCGGCGGCCGGTGCCAGCCTGCTGACGGCCAACTTCCCGCGCGTCTACATCGATCCCAACCGCAGCCTGGAGGACATTGACGAGGCGCTGCTGGATGCGCCCTGGCCGGGTCCGGTGACCGAGAGCACCAAGACCCGGCTTGGCATAGGCCTGGTGTGGCGACAGATGGGGGAGGGGCTGCCGATTTACGAGCGTCGCCTGAGCGTTGCCGAGGTCGAGCAGCGCATTGCGCGCTGCTACCAGCCCTACCACCAGGCCCTGAACGCGGCCCTGGACGAGGCCCACCAGCGCTTCGGCAAGCGCTGGCACCTGAATGTGCACTCGATGCCCGACGATTCCTATGCCCAGTTGGGCCTGCCCGAGCAGCAGCTGGCCGACTTCGTGCTGGGCGATCTGGACGGCAGCTGTGCCGACGCCACCACCATGCTGGTGCTCGAGGGGGCGCTGCGCGCCCACGGCTACAGCGTCGCCCGAAATGACCCGTTCAAGGGCGTCGAGATCATCCGCCGTTCGGGCCAGCCGGCGCGCCACTGCCACGCGGTGCAGATCGAGATCAAGCGCTCGCTGTACATGAATGTGCAGACCCACCAGCCCAACGCCGGCTTTGCCCGCGCCAAGGCGGCAATAGATGCTCTGCTGGCCGCGCTGGCACGGCACGCACGGGCCTAGGCTACATTGCCGCTCCCTCAATAGCGCCAAGTGGCGCCGACATGGCTGTAGCGACCCGAGGGCAGCCCCGCGCGCCTGAGCAGCTCGCCGGCGTCGAAGCGTTCGTGGTTGAGGAACAGGCTCAGTTGCGCGCTGAGCGACCAGGTCCCGACGACGCGCAGCAGCCCGCCGATCTGCCGACCCGGCAGACCCTGGGTGCCCGCGTAGGCGCGCATGCCGCCGGCATAGGCTGCATCGTGCGCGTCGAAACGCCGCGCGAAGCCGTATTCGACCGAGAGTGTCGTTGCCGGTGTTGGCGAGACCGACAGGCCTGGCGCGATCATCAGCAGATTGCTCAGGGCCAGAAATTGTCCTTCGCCCAGATAGGCGGAACTGGCATAGAGGGGGTTGAAGCCCTCGAGCCTGCCGCTGCCGTAGGCGCCGCCGCCGGTGGCGATATCGATATGCGCCGTCAGCCGCGGCTTCCAGCCTTGGTCGGAAAGCGCCAGGCTGTGCACGGCGAACAGGCCCCAGGCAGCGACTTCCCGCCCGCGGTAGCGACCGGTCTGATGGGCCAGCGTCCAATCGAAGCGCAGGCCGCCCTTGCGCCCCCAGAGACGCAGGCCCCAGGTGTCTCGAACGTCGCGGCCCAGTTGACCGCCGAAGCGAAAGCTCGGGTTCTCGCTGTGCATCAAGAACGGGTCGAGATAGGTGTTGGGCTCGCCGTCCGCCGACACAAGCCAGCTGGCGTTGAGCCCCTGCAGGCGTTCGGCGTGATTGACGGCTTCATCGAAGCCGCCACGCCCCGGACGCGTCGCCCGCAGGTCGAATGCCCCGACGCGCAGGCCCCGATCCTGGGCGTAGACGCGCAGGCCGTTCCAGCTGCGATGGAGATTGGGACCGTCGCTTAGGCTGATCAACTGCCGGGGGCCGTCGGCGAACTCCTGGCGGCCCAGCATCGCGCCCACCTGCGCCGGACCGAGCCGGCCGCGGGCCTCGACGAACAGCTGTTGCAGCGACACGGTGTTCTGGAAGTTGGCGGTGGCTATGTTGCGGCGGCCATCGACCTGGCCGGTGCCGATCTCGCCATAGACGCGGACCTGGGGGTTGAAGCGCAGGTCTGCGCCCAGAATGCCGCGGAACAGGCCCTGCCGGTAGCTGTTGCCCCGCACCAGCTGCCCCTGCTCATGGGCGTCGTAGCGCAGGCGGGCTTCGGCGCTGAGCGTCAGCGAGGCCTCGCCGCCGAGCGGCATGGCCTTGAGCGGTACGGCGGGCGCCGCAGCGGCGCAAACCAGCAGGCCGCTCACAAGGGCGCCGCCGACGCGGAGTTTATGCAGCCAGGTCACGGCCATCCTCCTGAGCGCGGCCGGTCGAAACGATGGCAATGACCAGGGCCATGGCGATCAGCATCGCTGCGACGATGAAGGTGATGCCGGTGCCGGTGGCCACCGCCTCGGGCCGGGCGGTCATGATGTCGCTGGCCCCGGCGCCGAACGCAAACACGGTGCCCATCACCGAGGCGCCGGTGATCAGCCCGAGATTACGCGACAGATTGAGCAAGCCAGAGATCACCCCCCGCTGGTCAGCGCCGACATTCGTCATCACGGCCGTGTTGTTGGCGGCCTGGAACAGCGCATAGCCGGCGGTGATGACGACCAGCGGGCCGACGTAGCCCGGCACGCCGAAGCTCGTCGGCAGCATGGGCAGCAGGCAGGCGCCGGCCGCCATCGCCGCGAGCCCGGCGATGGTCATCCGCGCGGCGCCGAAACGGTCCGCCAGGCGGCCGGCCGGCACGCCGGTCAGTGCCGCCACCAGCGGGCCGACCGACAGGACGAGCCCGACCAGCGCCGCCTCGAGCCCCAGCGCACGGGAGAGGTAGAAGGGACCGACCACCAGTGTGGCCATCATCACCGTCGACACCAGGGCGCTCATCGCGAGGCTGGCGCTCAGCACCGGATCGCGGAACATCGCCAGGCGAATCAGCGGAGAGGCTGCGCCCCCCTCGGCGAGCAGGAACAGGCCGAGGCCCGAGGCTGCGGCAAGCAGCAGGGCCAGGTTGAGGCGGCCGAAACTGCCGTGCCCCAGGGTCATCGCGAGGGCATAGGCGGCGAGCGTCAGGGCCAGCAGCAGCGTGCCCAGCGGGTCGAAACCGGGCCGTTCGGTCCGGGTCCGACGGCGATCGGCGGGCAGGTGGCGGTGCGCGAGCGAGAGCGTCAGCAGGCCCAGCGGCACGTTGACAAGGAAGAGGGCCGGCCAGCCGAAGCCGGCGATCAGCAGACCGCCCAGGGTCGGGCCCAGGGCGGTGCCCACGGCGGACATGGTGCCCAGCAGGCCCATGGCGCTGCCGGTCCTGGCCTTGGGCACCGCCTCGCCGACAAAGGCCATGGTGAGGGCCATCATGATGGCCGCGCCGAGGCCCTGCAGCGCCCGGGCGGCGATCAGCAGGCCCAGCGAGGGCGCAAGGCCGCACAGGGCAGAGGCCACGGTGAACAGCGAGATGCCGGCCAGCAGCAGGCGGCGGCGGCCGATCAGGTCGCCAAGCCGGCCGACGCCGACGATCAGGCTGGTGATGGCCAGCAGATAGGCCAGCACGATCCACTGCACCTGCTGGAACGAGGCGTTGAAAGCCGTCGCCAGGGTCGGCAGGCCGACATTGGCAATGCTGGTGCCTAGCGAGGACAGCAGCATGGACAGTGACAGGCTGGCGAGCACCCAGCGAATCGACGCTGAACCGGCCGCGCTGCGGTCGGCGGCTGTTACATCGGGTCTTGCGAGAGAGGGTTTCAAGATGGACTCCGTGTCTGAGCCCGCGCTCGGCAGGCCGTTAGGCCTGATGAGGCTGGCGAAGGACTTGCGGCGATACCAGCCGCAAGGCTGACGGCTCCCGAAGTGGAGCTGTCTCCAGCGTAGTCATCTGTATGGCCTGGCGGAAGGCGCAGCATTTGCACTTAGTTAGTGCGTATGACGCCATGTCTCCACTCGATTCGCGGTCGTCCGGACATGGCGAGCCCCGATCTCGGCCCGCCGCATCTGGCGATCACCATGGATCCGGAACGCGGGCACGGGCACCGCGGTGCTTGAAACGGCGATTCAGCGGCGTCTGCTGCCGCCCAGGATGGAGCCCAGCACGCCGCGGATGATCTCGCGGCCCACGGCGCTGCCTATGCTGCGCACGGCCGAGGTGGCCATGGTGGTGGCCAGGCCGGGGTGTTTGCCGCCGCGCGGGCCGGTGCTGCCGAACAGCACGTCGCTGAGGCCGCCGAGCAGGCCGCCACCGGCTTCCTTCGCCGCGTCCTTGGCCGCGTCGGCGGCCCCACCGCGCGTCGCGGCGATGGCCTCGTCGGCCATGCTGGGGGTGGTGCGCGGCTCGGGACGGGAATCGGTGGACACCGACACCCGGCCCTTGATCTTCTCGTAAGCCGATTCGCGATCGACCGTCTTTTCATAGACGCCGGCCACCAGCGAGCCCTGCAGCAGCGCCTGGCGCTGCTCGGGTGTGATCGGCCCGATCTGGCTGCCCGGAGGCAGCACGAACACGCGTTCGGTGACGCTGGGCCGGCCTTTCTCGTCCAACAGGCTGACCAGGGCTTCGCCAACGGCCAGCTCGGTGATGGCGGTGGCGATGTCCAGGCCGGGCTTGGCGCGCATCGTGTCGGCCGCCGCCTTGACGGCCTTCTGATCGCGGGGGGTAAACGCGCGCAGCGCATGCTGAACGCGGTTGCCCAGCTGGGCCAGCACGCTGTCGGGGATGTCCAGCGGGTTCTGCGTCACGAAATAGACGCCCACGCCCTTGGAGCGCACGAGACGCACGACGAGCTCGATGCGCTCGACCAGAGCCGCCGGGGCGTCCTTGAACAGCAGATGGGCCTCGTCGAAGAAGAACACCAGCTTGGGCTTGTCCAGGTCGCCGACCTCGGGCAGCTGCTCGAACAGCTCGCTGAGCATCCACAGCAGGAAGGTGGCGTACAGGCGCGGCGCGTTCATCAGCTTGTCGGCGGCGAGGATGTTGATCACACCACTCCCGCCATCCGTTTGCATGAAGTCGGCGATATTCAGCATCGGCTCGCCGAAGAACTTGTCGCCACCCTGCTCGTCGATCTGCAACAGGCCGCGCTGGATCGCGCCGACGCTGGCGGCGCTGACATTGCCGTACTCGGTCTGGTATTGCGCCGCGTTGTCGCCGACATGCTGCAGCATCGCGCGAAGGTCCTTCAGGTCCAGCAGCAAGAGACCGTTGTCGTCGGCGATCTTGAACACCAGTTGCAGCACACCCTGCTGGGTCTCGTTCAGCGCCAGCATCCGCGACAGCAGCAGCGGCCCCATATCGGAGACGGTGGCGCGTACCGGGTGGCCCTGCTCGCCGAACACGTCCCACAGCGTGGTGGGGCAGGACTTGGGCTCGGGCAGCTCGATGCCGCGCTCGGCCAGGATGGCCTTGAGCTTGTCGCTGGGCTTGCCGGGTTGCGAGATGCCGGTCAGGTCGCCCTTCACATCGGCCATGAACACCGGCACGCCGATGCGGCTCAAGGATTCGGCCAGGGTCTGCAGGCTGATGGTCTTGCCGGTGCCCGTGGCGCCGGTGATCAGGCCGTGGCGGTTGGCCAGCGCGGGCAGCAGCAGGCACTCGATCTCACCGTGGCGGGCTATCAGAATGGGGTCGGCCATGGCTTGAAAACTCCGGATAAAGGGTGAAGGGCCCGGGGGCAAGTAAAATCGCAGTCTATCCAACAAATACAACGGGTTTGCGCCATGGAGCGCACCCGCGAGGAGTTCCAGCGATGGCGGGTCATTCCAAATGGGCCAATATTCAGCACCGCAAGGGTCGGCAAGACGAAAAGCGCGGCAAGGTGTGGACGCGCGTGATCCGGGAGATCATGGTCGCGGCGCGCCAGGGCGGCGGTGACCCGAAGGAGAATCCGCGCCTGCGGCTGGCAATCGAGAAGGCCAAGGCGGCGAATATGCCGTCGGACACCGTCAAGAAAAACATCGACAAGGCCACCGGCAACCTCGAGGGCGTGAGCTACGAGGAAATCCGCTACGAGGGCTATGGCATCGGCGGTGCGGCCGTGATGATCGACACCATGACCGACAACCGCGTGCGCACCGTGGCCGAAGTGCGCCATGCGTTCAGCAAGCATGGCGGCAACCTGGGCACGGATGGCTCGGTGAGCTTCCAGTTCAAGCATTGCGGCCAGATCGTGTTCGCGCCGGGTGCCAACGAAGACAAGGTCATGGAAGTGGCGCTGGAAGCCGGCGCCGAGGACGTGATTACCGACGACGACGGCGCGATCGAGGTGCTGACCTCGCCGGCCGGCTTCGAGGCGGTGAAGAATGCGCTGGAGGCGGCCGGCCTGGTGCCGGCGATGGCCGAGGTGACGATGCGTGCCGAGAACACGATCGATTTGACCGGCGACGACGCCGTCCGCATGCAAAAGCTGCTGGACGTGCTGGAAGACCTGGATGATGTGCAAGAGGTCTATCACAACGCGGGCTTGGACGAATGAAGGTTTTGGTGATTGGATCGGGCGGCCGTGAACACGCGCTGGCCTGGAAGCTGGCGCAAAGCCCCAAGGTGCAGTCCGTCCATGTGGCGCCCGGCAATGGCGGCACCGCGCGTGACCCCCATCTGCACAATGTGGCAATCACGGACGTCAAGGCGCTGGCCGACTTTGCCCAGGCAGAGAAGATAGGCCTGACGGTGGTCGGCCCCGAGGTGGCCCTGGCCGCCGGCGTGGTGGACGAATTCCGCGCCCGCGGCCTGCGCATCTTCGGTCCGACCAAGGCTGCCGCCGAGCTGGAAAGCTCCAAGGCCTATGCCAAGGACTTCATGAAGCGCTACGGCATCCCTACCGCGGCCTACGACACCTTCACCGATGCCGCCGCGGCCCATGCTTACGTTGACGCCGAAGTTGGAAACACCGGCGCGCCCATCGTCATCAAGGCCGATGGCCTGGCGGCAGGCAAGGGCGTGGTCGTGGCGATGACGCTGGCCGAGGCCCATGAGGCCATCGACTGGATTCTCGACAGCAACAAGCTGGGCGTGCAGCACAACGAGGGCGGGGCGCGTGTCGTCATCGAGCAGTTCCTGCACGGCGAGGAGGCCAGCTTCATCGTCCTGTGCGACGGCAAGAACGTGGTCTCGCTGGCCACCAGCCAGGACCACAAGCGCCTGCTCGACGGCGATCTGGGCCCCAATACCGGCGGCATGGGTGCCTATTCGCCCGCACCGGTGGTCACGCCCAATGTGCATGCCAAGGTGATGCACGAGATCATCCTGCCGACCGTTAACGGCATGGCCAAGGACGGCCGGCCGTTCACCGGCTTCCTCTACGCCGGCCTGATGATCGACGAGCACGGGCAGCCGCGCACCGTCGAGTTCAACACCCGCATGGGCGACCCCGAAACTCAGCCCATCATGATGCGGCTGAAGAGCGATCTGTTCGATGTGCTGATGCATGGCACCGATGGCACGCTGGACCAGGTCGAGTTGCAATGGGACCGCCGCGTGGCGCTGGGCGTGGTGCTGGCCGCTCACGGCTATCCGCTGACGCCGCGCAAGGGCGATGCGATCACGGGCATCCCCGCCGCCACCGAGGACGCCTTCGTCTTCCATGCCGGCACGGCCGAGGTCGATGGTCAGTTGCAGACCAGCGGCGGGCGTGTGCTGTGCGTCACCGCGCTGGGTGAATCGGTCAAGCTGGCCCAGCAACGGGCCTATGAGGTCGCGCAGTCAATCCAGTTCGACGGTCGGCAGTACCGCCAGGACATCGGCCACCGCGCCGTGCGCCGCTGAACCGCGGAGACGCCCCGATCTTGGACATCGATTTGGCCGCCAGGCCGGTGACCTTCAAGGGCAGTGCGCTGGCGCGCGGCCTGATGCGCCTGTTCGGCTGGCGGGTGGACTGGAGCGGCCTGCCGGCGCGGCAGGGCGTGATCGTCGTCTATCCGCACACCTCGAACTGGGACTTCATCGTCGGCGTGTTCGCCAAATGGGCGATGGGCCTGCCGGCGCGCTGGTGGGGCAAGAGCAGCCTGTTCAAGGTGCCGCTGTTCGGCACCTGGCTGCGCTGGCTGGGCGGCATTGCGGTCGATCGCGGCAGCGCCCGTGGCCTGGTCGGTGACACGGTGGCCGAGATGCAGGCGGCGCGCGAGCGCGGCGAGCTGTTCTGGCTGGTGGCCGCACCCGAGGGCACGCGCTCGCTGACCGACGGCTGGCGCTCCGGCACCTACCATGTGGCGGTGCAGGGCCAGGTGCCCCTGGGCTTGGCGTATTTCGATTTCAAGACTAAAACGGTGGGCCTGCGCGAGTTCATCACACTCAGCGGCGACCCGAAACGCGACTTCGCGCTGATCGAGCAACATCTCGGCCAGCGCCAGGGCAAACGACCGACGATGGCCTCACCGGTACGACTCAAACCATGAACCAAGCCGAACTGAAGATGAGCGCGGTGCGCGAGTACCTGCTGGCCCTGCAGGCCCGCATCGTCGGCGCACTGGAGACGGCCGACGGCAACGACTTCCTGCTCGACTCGTGGACTCGCGAGCCCGGCGGCCGGCTGGAGGGTGATGGCCAGACGCGGCTGATCGAGGGCGGCGCCCTGTTCGAGCGCGGCGGCTGCAACTTCTCTCACGTCAAGGGCCGCGTCTTGCCGCCCTCGGCCACCCAGCACCGGCCCGAGCTGGCCGGCGCGCCGTTCGAGGCCATGGGGGTGTCGCTGGTGCTGCACCCGCACAACCCCTTTGTGCCGACGGTGCATATGAATGTGCGCATGTTCGCCGCATTCCCGGCCGATCAGGCCCCGGTGGTCTGGTTCGGCGGCGGCATGGACCTGACGCCTTACTACGGCTTCGAGACCGACGCCCAGCACTTCCATCAGACCTGCGAGCAGGCGCTGCAACCGTTCGGCCCCGAGCTGTATCCGCGCTTCAAGACCTGGTGCGATGAATACTTCTTCCTGAAGCATCGCCATGAGCCGCGCGGCATCGGCGGCGTGTTCTTCGACGACTTCGCCGAACTGGGTTTCGATGGCAGCTTTGCGATGATGCAGGCGGTGGGCGATGCCTTTCTGCCAGCCTACCTCCCGATAGTCGGGCGGCGGCAGAAGCTGGCCTATGGTGAGGCCGAGCGCGACTTCCAGGCCTACCGGCGCGGCCGCTATGTGGAGTTCAATCTGGTGTTCGACCGGGGCACGCTGTTCGGCCTGCAGTCGGGCGGGCGCACCGAGTCGATACTGATGTCGATGCCGCCCATCGTGAAGTGGCGCTACAGCTGGGCACCCGAGCCGGGCACGGCCGAGGCGAAGCTGTACAGCGACTTCCTGCGCCCGCGCGATTGGGCGCATGAGAAGCCCGAGCCCCAATGGGCTTAGACTCCCGCCTCGCGCGCCGACCTCGTATCGGCCTGTTTGGCGGCAGTTTCGATCCCGTCCATCTGGCTCATCTGGCCCTGGCGCGCAGCGCATTCGATGAGCTGGGCCTGGGCGAGCTGCGATGGCAGCCGGCCGGCCAGCCATGGCAAAAGACAGGACAAACGAGTCGGGCGATTACCGAGGGCCGGCATCGCGCGGCCATGATCGAGTTGTTGATCGCCGGTGAGCGGGGCTTTGTGCTGGACGACATCGAGCTGCGGCGCCCGGGCGCGAGCTACACGATAGACACGGTGCGAGCAGTGACAGCGTCCACGCCGGCAGCGAAGCTGTTTCTGGTCATTGGCCAGGACCAGTATGCGCGGCTGCACACCTGGAACTGCTGGCAAGAGTTGTTGCGCAGCGTGACCCTGGCGGTGGCCGCACGGGCCGGCGAGGTGGTCAACGCGCCAGCGGCCTTGCAAGGTTTTGAGCACGACATGGTGCGGCTGCAGATGCCGGCCATGAGTATTTCGTCCAGCGGGGTGCGCGCAAGCGTGTCGCGCGGCGAGAACATCCGCCCCTTGGTGGGCGACGCGGTGGCGGAGTATATTGCTCTCCACCGTCTTTACGAGACGACACACGAGTACTGAATGGATATACGCAAACTGCAACGCGCCATCGTCGATGGCCTGGAAGATGTGAAGGCCCAGAAGATTGTGGTCTTCAACACCGAGCACCTGTCACCGCTGTTTGAGCGCGTGATCATCGCTTCGGGCACCAGCAACCGACAGACCAAGGCACTGGCAGCCAGCGTCAGAACCACCGTCAAATCGCAGGGCATGGATGTCATGCGCACCGAGGGCGAGGAAAACGGCGAATGGATCATCGTGGACTGCGGCGCCGCCGTGGCCCACATCATGCAGCCGGCCATCCGCGACTACTACCACCTGGAAGAGATCTGGGGCGGCAAGCCGGTCAAGATGAAGCTGGGCGACGAAACCGTCAGGCTGGTCAAGGCCTCGGAAGAGCCGCAGGACGACGAGCCGGTCAAGAAGAAGACCACGTCCCGGAAGCCCAGCGCCAAGACCCTGGCCGCCGAATCCGCTGCCAAGGCCCCGGCCCGCAAGACGGCGGCCAAGCCGGCTCCGGCCAAGAAGGTGGTCGTGAAGGCCGGTGCGAAGGCTCCGGCCAAGAAGGTAGCGGCCAAGTCTACCTCCACGTCCGCACCGATCAAGACCATGGTCGTCGGCAAGTCCGAGGCGCCGAAGAAGAAGGCGCCCGTGCGCGGCACCGTGTCGCGTACCGTCGGCGTGAAGAAGGCTGCGCCGGCCAAGAAGGCGGCCCCGGCCCGCAAGCGCGCCGCTTGAGCGTTCGCTGAGCTGACGGCATGCGTTTGCTGCTTGTGGCCGTCGGTCAGCGCCAACCGGCGTGGGCCGACACGGCCTATGAGGACTATGCCAAGCGCTTTCCACCCGAGATGCGGCTGGAGCTGAAGGCCGTCAAGGCCGAAACACGGGGCAGCAGATCAGCCGAGCAGCTGATGGCCGCCGAGGCCCAGCGCATCGAGGCGGCTCTGCCACGCGGCGTGCGCCGCGTCATCCTCGATGAACGCGGCGACCGCCTGACCAGCGTGCAGCTGGCCGCGCGGATGAAGATCTGGATGGGCGACGGCCGCGATGTGGCCCTGCTGATCGGCGGGCCCGATGGCCTGGCCGCGCCACTGAAGGCCACGGCCGACGAGACGCTGCGCCTGTCCGATCTGACCCTGCCCCATGCCTTTGCCCGCGTGCTGCTGGCCGAGGGCCTGTACCGCGCCTGGACGGTGATGACCGGCCACCCCTACCATCGCGAATAGGTCCTTGTGAAGTCGCATTCGTTCATCTACCTCGCCTCGCAAAGCCCGCGGCGCCGTCAACTGCTCGACCAACTGGGCGTGCGCCATGAGCTGCTGCTGCCCGGGCCCGAGGAGGATGCCGAGGCGCTGGAGGTCGAGATCCGGGGCGAGTTGCCAGAAGCCTATGTGCAGCGCGTGACGCTGGCCAAGCTGGCGGCCGCCCGCAAGCGTCTGCGCAGCCGTGGTCTGCCGGCCGCGCCCATCCTGTGCTCTGACACCACTGTCGCGCTGGGCGGCAAGATCCTGGGCAAGCCGCTTGACGCCGCCGATGCACTGGCCACGCTGACCAGCCTGGCCGGCCGCACTCATCGCGTCATCACCGCCGTGGCCCTTTCCTCGGGCCGGGCCGAGCGCCTGGCCGTCAGCATCTCCAAGGTGAAGTTCGCGCCGGTCAGCCCGGCCCAGCTTGAGCACTACGTGGCCAGCGGAGAGCCCTTCGGCAAGGCGGGATCCTATGCGATCCAAAGCCAGGCGGCGGCGTGGATTTCCCACATCGAAGGTTCATACTCCGGCATCATGGGCCTGCCGCTGTTCGAGACGGCCCAGTTGCTGACCGAGGGTGGCGTGAAGTTCTGAAGAGCATTGCCGCAAGCCGAGAGAAACAGGTTTGCGAGAGTGTTCAGCGCCTTGTGCCCGACCCCGGGCCGGCAAGCAACCGAAGGCTATGGAAGATATTCTGATCAATTGGTCTCCCCAGGAGACCCGCGTGGCCGTGGTGGAAAACGGCGCCGTCCAGGAGCTGCATGTCGAGCGCACCCTGGAACGGGGGTTGGTGGGCAATGTCTATTCGGGCCGGGTGGTGCGCGTGCTGCCGGGCATGCAGTCCGCCTTCATCGACATCGGCCTGGAGCGCGCCGCCTTCCTGCATGTGGCCGATCTGCACGATGCCGGCTCCACGCCGCGCAACCACCATCACGATGCCGCCAATGCGCCGGCCGTGCCCATCGAGAAGCGGGTGTTCGAGGGCCAGTCCTTGACCGTGCAGGTGATCAAGGACTCGATCGGCACCAAGGGCGCGCGCCTGTCCTCGCAGATCAGCATCGCCGGGCGGCTGTTGGTCTATCTGCCGCAGGACGAGCACATCGGCATCTCGCAGAAGATCGGCTCGCACGAGCTGCGCGAGCAGCTGCGCGCGCGCATGCTGGCCCTGGTCGGCACGGCCGAGGAGGGCGGCGGTGGCGGCTTCATCCTGCGCACCAATGCCGAGGACGCGACCGATGAGGAACTGGCCGCCGACATTGCCTATCTGCGCAAGGCCTGGGCGCTGATACGCGAGCGCAGCTTCAAGTCGCCGCCGGCCAGCCTGTTGCACCAGGACCTGAGCCTGGTCGAGCGGGTGCTGCGGGACCTGGCCCACGAGCGCACTCAGTCGATACGCATAGACTCGAAGATGCAGTTCGACGTGCTGCACAAGTTCGGCGAGCTCTATACGCCGAGCTCGGTGCAGAAACTGGTGCACTACAGCGGCGAGCGGCCGATCTTCGACCTCTACAACATCGATGCCGAGATTGCCAAGGCGCTGGCGCGGCGGGTCGATCTGAAGTCGGGCGGCTACCTGATCATCGACCAGACCGAGGCGATGACCACGGTGGACGTGAACACCGGCGGTTTCGTCGGCGCACGCAATTTCGACGACACCATCTTCAAGACCAATCTGGAAGCGGCCGGCGCAATCGCCCGTCAGCTGCGGCTGCGCAATCTGGGCGGCATCATCATCGTCGACTTCATCGACATGGTGCGCGAGGACCATCGCAACTCGGTGCTGTCCGAATTCCGCAAGCAGCTGCAGCGCGACCGCACCAAGATCACCATCAGCGGCTTCACCCAGCTGGGCCTGGTGGAGATGACCCGCAAGCGCACCCGCGAATCGATCGCCAGGATGTTGTGCGAGCCCTGCCCGGTGTGCGAGGGCAAGGGCCAGGTCAAGACCGCGCGCACCGTCTGCTACGACATCATGCGCGAGATCCTGCGCGAGGCCCGCCAGTTCAACCCCAAGGAATTCCGCGTCGTTGCCGCGGCCTCGGTGGTCGAGATGCTGCTCGACGAGGAGAGCCAGCATCTCACCGGCCTGTCGGACTTCATCGGCAAGCCGATCTCGCTCACGGCCGAGCCGAACGGCTGGCCGGAGAGCTACGACATCGTGTTGCTCTGATCAGTTGGGGACAGAGCAGATGCTTTCGCATCAGGTCTGTCCCGCAAATCACTACAACGCCGGCTTATCGGACAACAACTTCAGGTTGTCCACCAGCTCCTTGCTCATCGGTGCATTCAGATTGATGCCCTTGGGCGGGATCGCCGACTGGAACCACTTCTTGTACAGCGTCTCGAACTCGCCGCTGGCGATCAGCCCTGCCAGGGTGTCGTCGACCAGCTTCTTGAACGGCGGGTCATCGCGGCGCAGCATGATGGCGTAGGGCTCGACCTGGATGGCCTCGGCCACCACCGACAGCTCGGCCGGGTTCTGCGAGCTGGCGCGCAGGCCGTAGAGCAGGATGTCGTCCATGCCGAAGGCATCGGCGCGGCCCTGCTGCACCATCAGTGCCGATTCGGCATGGTCCTTGGCGCCCAGCAGCTCGAAGCCCAGGTTCTGCTCGGTGTTGAGCTTGCGCAGCACCTGGAAGTTGGTCGTGCCGATGGTGGACACCACCTTCTTGCCCTTCAGGTCGGCAAAGGTCTTGATCGGCGCACCGGTCTTCACCAGCAACCGGGTGCCGGTGTAGAAGTAGTTGGTGGCAAAGGCCACCTGCTTGCCGCGGTCGCTGTTGTTGGTGGTTGAGCCGCACTCGATGTCTATGGTGCCGTTCTGCAGCAGCGGGATGCGGTTCTGCGAGGTCACGGCCTGGGTGGCCAGCTTCAGGTCGGCGCGGCCGGTGGCCTTCTTCACCTGATCCACGATCTTGCCGCAGATCTCCCAGGCAAAGCCGGTCGGCTGGGCATCACCGCCGAGGTAGGAGAACGGGATCGACGATTCGCGATAGGCAAGGGTGATGCTGCCGTTGGCCTTGACCTTGTCCAGGGTCAGCGGCGTTTGCGCCTGGATGCTGCTGCCCGTCAGCAGAGCGAGGGCCACGAAAATGGAAGAACGCATGCGAAATCCTTTCGGCTGAGACGTGAACATGGGTTTGGAGGATCCATGCTACGGCCAGCCGGCATGCGCCGTTGAGCGTGTTTACACCTGTTATAGGCTCATGACTTTGCGGCGCGCGGCAGGCGGCCCATCAGGTAGAACTCATCGTTGGGCCGCAGCGAAATTACATTCGCCAGCCGGTTCGACAGGCCGAACAGCGCAGTGATGGCGGTGATGTCCCAGGCGTCCTCGTCGCTGAAGCCATGTTCGGCCAACGCGGCCAGATCGGTGTCACCGACGTTGGCCGAGTCCTGGCAGACCTTCAGCGCAAAGGCCAGCATCGCCCGCTGGCGCGGCGTGATGTCGGCCTTCAGATAGTTGGTGGCCAGTTGGTCGGCCAGCATCGGCGCCTTTTCATAGACGCGCAAGATTGCGCCGTGGGCGACCACGCAATACAGGCACTGGTTGGCGCCGCTGGTGGCGACGATGATCATCTCCTTCTCGCCCTTGCTCAGGCCCGATTCGCGCAGCAGCAGCGCGTCGTGATAGGCCAGAAAGGCGCGGAATTCGTCCGGCCGGCGGGCCAGGGCCAGGAACACATTCGGCACGAAGCCGGCCTTCTCCTGCACATCCAGCATGCGCTGGCGCATGTCTTCGGGCAGTTCGTTCAGCTCGGGTACCGGGTAGCGGCAGATGGGGGCGATCATCGGGGTCTCCGTAGTGCTCTGTTGCAATTTTCGGGTGTCTGACGACTCATCATAGGCAGCGGCCAGCGATCCGGGTCAACGGCTGAGGCAAAATGCGCGTTGCCAGCCCTAACTAGGTGCCATGTCGAACCCGATGACTGATCAGCGCTTGACTTCCTCCCCCGTGTCTCCCTTGACCCGCCGCCGCCTGCTGACAGGTGCTGCAGCGATGTCTTTGCCGCTGAATGCCCTGGCCCAGTTCCGGGTCGAGATCTCCGGTGTCGGCGCGACCCAACTGCCACTGGCGGTGGCCGATTTCCGCGACGAGGCTCGCTCGGGCCAGCCGGTTGGCGCCATCATCCGGGCCGACCTGGAGCGCAGCGGCCAGCTGCGGCCGTTCGAGGCGCCGGGTGCCCTGTTCGAGGGCAGCGTGCCTGTCTGGGCCGATTGGCGCGCCCGCGCCGCCGATGCCCTGGTGGCAGGCTCGGTCACCAGATTAGCCGACGGCCGCTTCGACCTGCGCTTCAAGCTATGGGACGTGGTGCGCGGCCAGGAGCTGGCGGCCGAAAGCCATGCCGTGGCGCCCGACGATGTGCGCCTGGCCGCCCACCGCATTGCCGACACGATTTACGAGAAGCTGACCGGCGACAAGGGCGTGTTCTCGACCCGCATCGCCTATGTGACCAAGGCCGGCGGCCGCTACAACCTGCGCGTCACCGACGCCGACGGCGAGGGCGGCCAGGTGGCACTGGCCAGCCCCGAGCCCATCATCTCGCCGGCCTGGTCGCCCGACGGCCGGGAGCTGGCCTACGTGTCCTTCGAGACCCGCAAGGCGGTGGTCTGGGTGCAGGAGGTGGCCACCGGCAAGCGCCGCATGGTGGCCAACTTCCGCGGCACCAACAGTGCGCCGGCCTTCTCTCCGGACGGTCAACAGCTGGCCCTGAGCCTGTCGCGCGATGGCGGCACCCAGCTCTTCATCATGGGCCGTGACGGCCAGAATGTGCGCCGGCTGACGCAGACCTCGGCGATCGACACCGAGCCGGTGTTCGCCCCCGATGGCCGCAGCCTGTTCTTTGTCAGCGACCGTGGCGGCGGCCCGCAGATCTACCGCATGCCGGTGGCCGGCGGCAATGCCGAGCGCGTCAGCTTCAATGGCAACTACAACATCAGCCCGACGATCAGCCCGGACGGCCGGGTGATGGCCTTCGTGACGCGCACAGGCGGTGCCTTCCGCGTTTGCACGATGGACCTGGTCAGCGGCACGGTGCAGCAGATCAGCGATACGAATGACGATGAAAGCCCCAGCTTCGCGCCCAATGGCCGGCTGCTGATCTATGCCACCCGCTACCAGGGCCGCGATGTGTTGATGACCAGCACCCTGGACGGCAGAATCAAGGCCCGGCTGATCTCCACCTTGGCCGATGTGCGCGAGCCGACTTGGGGCCCGTTCGGGCGCTGAGCCGCAGGCCTGCACAGCCTCCGACTGAACCAAGCGCCCAGTCCCGAGTCACAAACCCTTTTCTTCTCCAGCCCCGGAAGGCTTACCCATGAAACTCTGGCAACTCTCTTTCTCCGCTCTCGCCGCTGCTGCCCTGGTGGGCTGCGGCTCCACCGTCAAGCTGGACGACAAGGCCCCGGTCGAAACCCGGGCAACGACGCCTGCTGCCTCTGCCAGCACCACGACCAATGCCAACGCCGGTGGCGTGAACTCGCAATCGCAGGTGGCCAGCGTGGACCTGGGCGCCGCCGACGTCGCCAAGGCCGGCCGTCTGGTCTACTTCGACTTCGACAGCTATGTCGTCAAGGACGAGTACCGCAATGTCATCGACGCCCATGCCAAGCGCCTGAACGCCGACCGCAAGGTGCGCCTGAGCATCGAAGGCCATACCGACGAGCGCGGTGGCCGCGAATACAACCTGGCCCTCGGCCAGAAGCGCGCCGAGGCCGTGGCCAAGTCGCTGACACTGCTGGGCGCGACCGAGGCTCAGGCCGAGCCGGTCAGCTTCGGCAAGGAGCGCCCGGCCGTGCAGGGCAGCGATGAAGCCGCCTGGGCCAAGAACCGCCGCGCCGAGCTGAAGGACAAGTGATCGCCATGGGCCTCCAACGTCTGTCTTCGCGTCTGAAGTACAGCGCCTGCGTGCTGGCCTTGCTGGCCTGGCCCGTGGCTCACGCCGGTCTGTTCGACGACGAGGAAGCGCGCAAGGCCATTCTTGACCTGCGCGCCCGCATCCAGACCAGCGACGATGCGCAGCGCGTGCGCTCGGAGCAGCTTGCCAAGCAACTGGGTGATCTGCAGACCGAGCAGTTGGGCACACTGCGCCGCAGCCTGCTTGAGCTGAACACGCAGAACGAGGGCCTGCGCGTCGAGCTGGCCAAGCTGCGCGGCCTGAACGAGCAGCTGGCCCGCGACGTGGCCGAGTTGCAGCGCAAGCAGACCGATCTGAGCCAGGGTCTGGACGAGCGCCTGCGCAAGATGGAGCCGCAGAAGGTGGTGCTGGACGGCAAGGAAGTGCTGGTCGAGCCCGACGAGAATCGTTTGTACGAGGCCGCCGTGGCTTCTGTGCGTGGCGGTGATTTCGTCCAGGCTGCGACGGCGCTGTCGGCGTTCCAGCGTCGCTTTCCCGCCAGTGCCTTCGGCGATTCGGTGCGCTTCTGGCTGGGCAATGCCTACTACGGCAAGCGCGACTACAAGGACGCCGTGACGGTGTTCCGCGCCTTCGTCAACGCCGCGCCCGAGCATCCACGGGCGCCGGAGGCCCTGCTGGCCATGGCCAACTGCCAGCTGGAGCTGAAGGACGCGAAGACGGCCAAGCGTACCTTGGACGAGTTGCTGAAGGCTTATCCAAAGTCCGAGGCAGCTCAGGCTGGCAAAGAAAGACTGGCAAGTCTCAAGTGATTGGGACGGCAGGGCAGGGCGGTTCTGGGTCCACGACCTAGAATCGCGCCCATGCAAGAAATCGACATCTCCTCGCTGACCACCCAGGTGCTGTGGTCGGCCTTTGCGCTGGCCATAGCTTTTGGCGCCATTGCCCAGCGCACCCACTTCTGCACCATGGGCGCGGTGGCCGACATCGTCAATATGGGCGACTGGGCGCGCATGCGCATGTGGGCCCTGGCCATTGGCGTGGCCATGCTGGGCTTCAACGGCATGGTGGGCTTAAGCTGGATAGACGCCGGCAAGACGGTCTATGCGGGGCCGCGTCTGCTGTGGCTGTCCCATATCGTTGGCGGCCTGCTGTTCGGCTTCGGCATGGTGCTGGCCTCGGGCTGCGGCAGCAAGACGCTGGTGCGGGTGGGCGCGGGCAATCTGAAATCGCTGGTGGTGCTGCTGGTGCTGGGCCTGTCGGCCTTTGCCACCCTGCGCGGCATCACCGCGGTGGCCCGTGTGGCGACTGTGGACACGGTGCTGATCAACCTGCCCACCGGCCAGGACCTGCCCTCGCTGCTGAGCGGCAGCTTGGGCCTGGCCAAGGCCCAGGCGGCCCTGCTGCTGGGCGGGCTGATCGGCGGCGGCCTGGTGCTGTGGTCGCTGCTGCGCGCCGAGGGCCGTAGCGCGGACGTGCTTGTTGGCGGTATCGGCACCGGCGCTGTGATCGCCCTGCTGTGGTGGGTGTCGGGCCGGTTGGGCTATGTGGCCGAGGATCCGAACACGTTGGAAGAGGCCTTTCTGGGCAGCACCGGTGGCCAGCGCATGGAGGCGCTGAGCTTTGTCGCGCCTATCGCCTACTCGCTGGACTGGCTGATCTTCTTCAGCGACAAGAGCAAGGTGCTGACCCTGGCCATTGTCTCCACCGCCGGCGTGATCGTCGGCTCCTGGGGCTATGCCTTGATCGGCAAGAGCTTCCGCTGGGAAGGCTTTCGCGGTGTCGAGGACACCGCCAACCATGTCGTCGGCGCGGTGCTGATGGGCGTGGGCGGCGTCACCGCCGTGGGCTGCACCATTGGCCAGGGCTTGTCGGGCGTGTCCACCCTGTCACTGGGCAGCTTCATCGCGCTGGCGGCCATCATCGCCGGTGCGGTGCTGGCGTTGCGCTACCAGGTCTGGCGCCTGGACCGGATGGGTTGAGGCGATGAACAATCCCTTGCCCGAATTCGAGGCCGACACCGAGCGCCGCTTCGGCGGCCTACGTCGCCTCTATGGCGATGCCCAGTACCAGCGCCTGCGCGGCGCGCGCTTCGCCGTCGTCGGTCTTGGTGGTGTCGGCTCCTGGGCCGTTGAGGCGCTTGCCCGCTCCGGCGTGGCCGGCCTGGTGCTGATCGACCTCGACCACGTCGCCGAATCGAACATCAACCGCCAGATCCAGGCCCTGGGCTCGACCCTGGGCCAGGCCAAGGCCCAGGCCTTGCGTGACCGCGTGCTCGACATCCACCCCGGCTGCGAGGTGCAGATGATCGAGGAGTTCGTCGATGCCGAGAACTGGCCGGCCCTGCTGAGCACGCCGGTCGATGGCCTGATCGATGCCTGCGACCAGGTGCGCGCCAAGGCCGCGCTTGCCGCCTGGGCACTGGCCGAGCACAGGCCCTTCGTCACCGTCGGTGCGGCCGGCGGCAAGCGCGAGCCGCAGGCGGTGGCGGTGGAAGACCTGGCCCTGACAACACATGACCCCCTGCTGGCCTCCCTGCGCCAGCGCTTGCGCAAGCACCATGGCGCGGCGCGCACGGGCAAAGTCGGCGTCAGCTGCGTGTTCTCGCGAGAGAGCGTGCACCGGCCCGAAGGCGAGTGCGATGTCGATGGCAGCCTCAACTGCCATGGCTATGGATCGAGCGTGACGGTGACCTCGACCTTCGGCATGGTGGCCGCTGGCGAACTGATAAGAAAGTATTTTGAAAAGCCTCTTGCAGAGGTCAGAAATATCGTCCTATAATGCGAGGCTCTGCCACGGGGTCGTTAGCTCAGTCGGTAGAGCAGCGGACTTTTAATCCGTTGGTCGCGTGTTCGAGTCACGCACGACCCACCAGTGAGGCGCGAGCCGAAGCTGGTTGACTGGCAGTGATGTAGTAGTTTGTTGTAAAAGCAGTGCAAGTGTGGGGCTCTTAGCTCAGTTGGTAGAGCAGCGGACTCTTAATCCGTAGGTCGAGTGTTCGAGTCACTCAGGGCCCACCAAAAATTAAGAATGGATCAAGCACCTTGGGCGCAGGCCCCAGGTGCTTTTTTCATGGTCAAAGCCGGTGCCAGTTTGGTGCCAGTCGTTTGGTGAATGAGTTCGGACGCTAGCGGAAAGCTGTAGACGTAGTGCTCTAGCAAGCCGTAAGGTACCTACCTCTCTCCAATGATTGCCACCAGCCAGCGTCTCGTCCTTTTCGTTGACAAGCAGGGCAAGAGACCTGACCCTGTTCTCGGCGCGCGTCAAGGTACTTGTCGCCTGAGTCATGCAGCCCTTGGCTGTATTCTGATCATTGCCGAGTGGGCCTGGACGACGGCATCGCGCTCAGGATTCAAGGTCACGGCGCCGATGACGTTACGGCAGCTAGCGGCGGCGGCGGGCAACCAAGCCCATCAGGCCAAGACCGGCGAGGAGCATCGCGTAGGTTTGTGGCTCCGGCACTGCGGGCACGTCTGCGGGGCGTACAGCCAGCGCGTACATACTATTGTCCTCGTGTAAGCCGAGGTACTGAGTGCCGTAGTTGGTATGGAAGTACAACACGGCATTCAAATGCGGCGGGTACTCTGTACCGGACCAGTAGCCGTCGGACTGCACGTTTTTGAACAGTGCCAAATTGTCCTTTTCTGCTTGGCTGTCGCCGGTTTGGGTCAGGATGCTTTCTAAAAATTTGCCACCCAGAACTTCGTAGAAAAGATGCCCCATTTCACTGCCGGCAGGGTGAAAGCCGCCGTACTCCTGAACCAAGACGCCACCGATGTAGAAGGGCATCACAGCATTCGATGACGTCGAGGTAATGGTGTAGGGCAGGCGCCAATTGTTGTGGCCGGCGTAGTTGTCGGCGTTGAGCTTGGCGATCCAAGCGAGGGACTGGCTCCAAGTCATTAAGCCATCACTGTCGAAGCCGCTGGTCTGTGCGAGGTTCCAGTCTGAAGCCCAGGCGAGGTTGGCTCCGCTGTCCAGCACTTGCTTGTCATCGAGCTTTGTCAGCATCGCCTGGTCTGCTTGTGCAGCGCCCGCTATGGCCAATGCGCCCAGCAGCGCGGCCATCTTAGAGGCCTGTTTTATCATCGAGTTCTGCATTGTCTCTTCCCTGTGCATCGATGGATGTTCAAAGCCCCAGCCACCGGCCCACAAAAGGCAGGCTATGCGAAGGGTCGGCCACAGTGTAGTTGGCATTGCTGCACAGCTACCCCCCAAAAAGCTGGTGGAAGGTAGCGCAATCTCCGACGCTCCTTTTGATTGCAATGCCGCAGGGCGCAAACGCGACTCGCAGTGAAGTGGCGCTGTATGAATCGCCCTGGGGCGATTCAGTGCGACGGGTGCTCATCCCGAAGCCCGACGGCAGCCAGCGAGAGCTGGGCATCCCGACGGTGACGGACAGGCTGATCCAGCAGGCACTGCTGCAAGTGCTGCAGCCGATCCTGGACCCGACATTCAGCGAGCACAGCCACGGCTTCAGGCCGTGGCGACGTGCGCATGATGCGGTACTTGCCGCGCAGGCGTATCTGACCGCCCCTATCCCGATCCCGAAAGACTTCGGTGTACTCAGCTGCTGCGGCGCCGACGCAGCGCGCCGGCACCGATGGCCAGCATGCCCAGGCCCATCATGGCCCAGGTGCTCGCCTCGGGCACGGCCGTGATGTTGTAGGTGATGTCCTGCGAGAACGAATAGCCGGCTAAGGGCCCCATGCCCTGCGTGAACGAGGTGAAGTGCAGTTGGTGGGTGCCCTGTGACAGGCCTTCCATCGCGACGATGTAGCCGTCAACAATGGCCGGCACGACCGAGACGGGCCAGCCGGCGACGTTACCGTCGATGAAGGTGAGCGGGAACAGGGGGGACGACTGGCGGAACTGCTCCAGCGAGCTGAAACCGGCCGGCATGAGGGCCGGCGCGCCGTCCATGGTGAGGGTCAGCGCCGGATTCACGCCCAGGACATTGGCCGCCTCTTCTCGGATTTCCGCCTCGGTATCGAGACTGCCGCCCATCCAGTCAATGACCATGCCGAGGTTGATGATCAGCGTCTGGTCTGTGCGCACTGTCACGTTGCGGACCACGGGCGTGGCGTCGAACGAGCCGCTGAGAAAGAAGTAGCTGCCCTGGTCGCCTGCGGCCGACAGCGCGCCGGTGGTGTCGAGCAGCGGGTTGGTCGCCGCCGGATACGAGAGTGTCCACTGGCCCAACTGGGCGGCGATATAGCTCTGGCTCAGGCCCGCGACCGGGGCATTGGGCGCAATCAGCTGCTGCGCCGATGAAACGCCGGACGCGAGGGCCAGGACCGCCGCGGTTGCCAGCGGGAGCAGTTGTCGTGCGATGGAGGCTTGTTGCTTAGACATGTCGTTCGTCCCTTCAGATTGAGATGGATGATCGCGGCAGCCGGCGTCGGGGCGTCTTGCGACCGCCAGGCCACTATCGCGTTAGCTGCAGCCGCTGTCCTTAAGGCACCTGAGGAGCCGCTGAAACTTCCTGAAACCGCTGGACCTATCGGGGTTTACTCGCTGACACGGCGGCTTGAACTCCCTATGCTTCAGCGACGACGAGGACACCATGACCAGTTCAATGGCAATTCCGGATACCGTTGCGCCCGTCGGCGCGCTGCCGCCCTCGGGCTCCAACACCCGCACCTGGCAGGTGCTGCTGCTCGCCTTGTGCCTCAGCTGCGGTGGTCTGCGGCTGTGGGCCACGGCCTATCTGGATCGCAGCGTGGTGCCGGAAGCGGCGGGGGGCATGGGGGTCAAGATGCGCGGCTACCTCGACGGGCCGAACTGGATGACGACCGTGGTTGGCGTGGCGCCCGACTCCGATCTGGCACGCCAGGGTGTCAAGCCCGGTGACCGCCTGACCTATGACCGCCTCGGCGACCGTTGGCGCACCAAGGGCGTGGACGAACTGATACCGGTCACCATCGAATCGGAGGGGCAGCTGCGGCAGCTGACGGTGCGCACGATGCCGCAGCCTGGGCGTGTTGACGCCGTCAGCGTGGCGCGCGAACTCAGCGGCCTGGTTGAAAGCTGGATGGCCTTGACGATTGCGGCGGCGCTGAGCTGGCGCCGTGCAGACAGCAAGGCCACGCGCGCGCTGGCCGTGGCCCTGGCGCTGTACAGCATTGCCGATGTCGGCCAGCGTTTGCCGGCCGGCATGACACAGGCGATTCTGATGTTCGCTGCCCCGTCGGTGCTGCTGGTCAGCATCACGGCGGCGTACCTCTTCTTCGCGATTGCCTACCCGGACGAGCAGAGCCGCTTCTCCCAGGCCTGGGTGCGGCGGGGCTTTGTCCTGCTGCTCTGCCTGGCGCTACCCTTTGCGGTGTTCGAGGTCCTGTTTCATCTGCGGCTCACGCCGTTTCAGCCGCAGGAGTGGAAGCCCATATTCGAAAGAGTCACGCAGGGCTTCACCACGGTGGCCAGCGTGGCCGCCCTGGCGTTTCTGTGGGCTGCCTGGCGGCGGGCCAGGGGTGAGGCCAGGTACCGTGCCGCCTGGATCGGCATCTGCCTGGCCATCATGCTGTCCAGTGGCGTGATCTTCATGATTGCCGGGGCACTGCCGGGCCGCAATGCGCAGCGCGAGCTGGTGGTGTCCTTCGTCAATATCGCGATGGCCATCGCGGCCATGCTCGGCCTGGGCTATGCGGTGCTGCGCCACAAGGTCTTCGGCTTCGGCTTCGCCCTCAGCCGGGTGCTGGTCTGGGCCATTGTGGTGGCGCTGCTGCTGGCTGGTGTCGGGCTGCTTCATCTGCTGTTCTCGCCGCTGCTGAACCTGGCCGACGCCAACACCAACCTGGGCTTCACGACCGCCTCGGCGGCACTCACGGCCCTGGGCCTGCCACGCGGCTACGAGTGGGCGCAGCGTCTGGTGCAGGCGCTGTTCTACCGCCCCTGGAAGGCCAGGGAGGACGCGCTGCGGCAGGCCATAGCGGCGGCGGCGGCGGTGCACGGCCGCGATGCGCTGCTGAGCCACTACAGGGCAGCGGTGAGCGCCTTTGCCGATGGCGCAGGTGTTGCGATCTACCGCACCGAGTCTGCGTCGGGGCTGTGCTCACGGCTCTCGGCCACCCTGCCGGGCGCCCCCGAGCAGCTGACCCTGAGCCCGGCCGATCTGCGCGCCATCCTCGCCCACCGGCTGCCCGCCGCGCTGGCCGGCCTTGCGGGCCTTGATGCGCTGGCTGTGCCGACCACCCACCGCGACCAGCTCACCGGCTTTCTGCTGCTGGCCGCCAAGCCCGGCCTGATCCCCTACCGGCCGGACGAGATGCGCGCCGTGGCCCATGCGACCCAGATGCTGCAGCAGGATCTGCAGGCCGAGGCGGCCCGCACACAGGCACAGCTGCTGGAAGACAAGCTGGTGGCCGAGGCGCAGGCGCGCGAGGCCGCCCAATCGGCCAACGCGGCCAAGAGCGCCTTCCTGGCCACCGTCAGCCACGAGATACGCACGCCGATGAACGGGGTCATAGGCATGAGCGGCCTGCTGCTCAGCTCAAGCCTGAACGATGATCAGCGCGACCATGCGCAGACCATACGCGACTCGGCCGAGCTGCTGCTGACCATCATCAACGACGTGCTCGATTTCTCGAAGATAGAGGCCGGCAAGCTGGAGCTGGAGCACCAGCCCTTCGATCTGCGCGAATGCGTGCGTCTGGCGCTGGACCTGGTCGGTGTGCGCGCCACGCAAAAAGGTCTAAAGCTGAGCTGCCACTTCGATGCCGAGGTGCCGGCGGCGGTGGTGGGTGACGCCGCCCACCTGCGCCAGATCCTGCTCAACCTCTTGAGCAATGCGGTCAAGTTCACCGAACAGGGCGAGGTGCAGCTCAAGGTCACGCGGCCCGCCGAGGGGCGCCTGGCCTTCGAGGTGCGCGACACCGGCATCGGCCTGAGCGAGCAGGGGCGCTCGCGCCTGTTCCAGCGCTTCAGCCAGGCCGATGCCGGCATCGCCAGCCGCTATGGCGGCACCGGCCTGGGTCTGGCGATCAGCAAGCAGCTGACCGAGCTGATGGGCGGGACCATGGGCGTGGACAGCGCCGGCCCCGGCCAGGGCAGCCGCTTCCACTTTGACATCGCGGCGCCGGCTGCCGCGCTCGATCTGCTGCCCCAGCGCAAGGCTGCAGTGGCGCCTGACCCGCAGATGGCCGCCCGTCATCCGCTGCGCATTTTGCTGGCCGAGGACAACGGCGTGAACCAGAAACTGGCACTGCGGCTGCTGGAACAGCTGGGCTACCGTGCTGACCTGGCCAGCAACGGACGGGAAGCGATCGACAGCGTCGCCCGCCAGGCCTACGATCTGCTGCTGATGGATGTGCGCATGCCCGAGATGGATGGCCTGGAAGCGACGCGGCAGATCACGGCGCGCTGGCCGGCCGGGCGACGTCCTCGTATCGTCGCCATGACGGCCAACGCCCTCAACGGTGATCGGCCGCAATGCCTGGCCGCCGGCATGGACGAGCATCTGAGCAAACCGCTGCGTGTCGAGGCCCTGATCGCCGCGCTGACCGACACCGTTGCACGCACCGATACCTGAATGCCTCATTCTCCGATAGACACCCACAGCTTCGAAGCGCTGCAGGCCAATGTCGGCGCCGACTTCGTCGTCACCCTGGTCGCGGCCTTTGCCGAGGAGGCGCCACAGCTGATGGCCCAGCTGCGCCAGGCGCACGCCGACGCGGACGCCGAGCGCTTCGAGACCCTGGCCCACACGTTGAAGAGCAATGGCGTGGCCTTTGGCGCGACGCGGCTGGCCGAGGCGGCGCGCCGGCTGGAGTGGCATGGGCCGTCGGCCGAGGCGGCAGCGATCGCAGAGCTGGCCGCCGAGCTGGACGCTGCGCTGGCCGCCCTGCAGACCCTGGCGCGACGGCAATGAGCGCTCTGGTCTTCGGCCATATCGAGCTGCGGCTGGCCGAGCGCCAGCTGCTCGTCCATGGCGAGCCGGTGGCCCTGGGCAGCCGGGGCTTTGATCTGCTGAAGGCCCTGGTCGGCAAGCGTGATCGCGTGGTCGGCAAGGACGAGTTGCTCGACGAGGTCTGGCCGGGCCTGGTGGTCGAGGAGAACAATCTGCAGGTGCAGATCTCCGGCCTGCGCCGCGTGTTGGGCGCGCGGGCCATCTCCACCGTGGCCGGCCTGGGCTACCGCTTCACCCTGGCGCCGGGCACCGTCGAGCCCCAGCGGCTGCAAGTGGCCTCACCCCCGCCCGCCGCGGCAGCAATGAGGGCGCGTGTGCTGGTGGCCGACGACAACCGCGTCAACCGCCTGCTGCTGTGCCGGTCACTGGAGCTGATGGGCCATCACGTCAGCAGTGCCGACAACGGCCGCCAGGCGCTGGAGCTGCTGCGGCGCCAGCCCTTCGAGCTCTTGCTGCTGGACCTGGCCATGCCCGAGCTCGATGGCTTCGGTCTGCTGCAGTTTCGCGCCGACGATGCCGAGCTGCGCGAGGTGGCCGTCATCGTCACCAGCGCGCTGGGCGGCGTGGCGCCGGTGGCGCGCTGCATCGAGCTGGGGGCCGATGACTTTCTGCACAAGCCGGTCGATCCCTGGCTGCTGAAGGCGCGGGTCGAGTCCAGCCTGGCGCGCAAGCATCACCGCGACCTGCAGCGCGAGGCCCTGCGCCGGCTGACGCCCGGCGGGCCGGCCGAGCCCAGGCGCCTGGCCGACGCCTGTGTGCTGGTGGCCCGCCTGCATGAGCTGCTGCGTCAGCCGCATACGCCGCAGGAGCTGATGGAGCTGCTGAACAGCTGGAGCACCTTGATGTTCGATGCCATCGAGGGGCGGGGCGGCGAGGTGGCGCAGTTCTGCGGCGACGGCCTGCTGGCCCTGTTCGCCGAGCCCCGGGCCGCGGTCCAGGCCGGGCAGGACATGATCGAGTTGACCGAGCTGTTCAACGCGCAGCGCCGCACCGAGGGCCTGGCGGCCATCAGCTTCGGCATAGGCATCGCACGGGGTGAGCTGCTGGTCGGTGCGGCGGTCACGGCCCGGCGTGCGGCCTATGCCTGTGTCGGGGAGGCGGTGCTGAGCGCCGAGCAGTTGGCGGCGGCCTGCGCGCGGGGTGGGCACGGCCTGCTGATGGATGGGCTGACACGATCGGGACTGCAAGCCGAGATGGGCACTGCGGCCGTGAACGAATCGCCCGACGGGCCCGCCTACCGAACCATCCAGGGCGAGGTGTGACGGCGCCCTCCGTGCGGCGGATTCGCGGCTAGCACCGGTGCACGGTCACGAGGGCCCCCCATGACACCCAAGCAAGACCTGTCCCTTCCCGAGCGCCGCCTCGACGTGAAACACGCCGTGGCGCTGTGCGTGGGCATGGTGGTCGGTGCGGGCATCTTCAAGACCTCGCCCATGGTGGCCGGCGCGCTGTCCAGCGACGGGGCCCTGTACCTGGCCTGGGCCTTCGGCGGCCTGCTGTCCTTTGTCGGTGCGCTGTGCTTTGCCGAGATGGCGGCGGCATTCCCCGATGCCGGCGGCGACTATCACTTCCTGCGCCGCGCCTTTGGCCAGCGCCTCGGGTTCCTGTTCGCCTGGTCGCGCTTTGCCGTCATCCACACCGGATCGATGGCCCTCTTGGCCTTTGTCTTCGGCGACTACCTGGCCCAGGTGGCGGATCTGAGCCCCTGGCTGGGGCCGCATGCCAGCGCGGTGCTGGCGGCCGGACTGATCGTGCTGCTGACTGTGCTCAATCTCTTGGGCGTGCAGATCGGCCTGGGCACGCAGCTGGGGCTGATGGGGGCGGTGCTGGGCGGCCTGCTGCTGCTGGGCGCCGGTGGGGCTTCGGTCGTGCTGGCTGGCGCACCGCCCGTGACTCCGCTGCAGCTGATGGAGCCGGTGCGCCAGGACTGGGGCACGGCGATGGTGTTCGTGTTCCTGGCCTATGGCGGCTGGAGCGATGCGGCCACGCTGTCGGCCGAGATGCGCGACGACCGGCGCGGCATCGTGCGGGCGCTGTGGTGGGGCCTGGCCCTGGTGATGGTCTTCTATCTGTTGGCCAACTGGGCCTACTTGCGCGTGCTGGGCCTGGACGGGCTGGCGCGCAGCGAGGCGCCGGCCGCCGAGCTGATGCGACGCTGTTTCGGCCGGCCTGGCGAGCTGCTGATGGTGGCCATCGTCACCTTGACCGCGCTGTCGGTGATGAACGCGATCCTGATCGCCGGCCCGCGCACCACCTATGCCGCCGCCCGCGACCTGGCCGCCGAGCTGCGCCTGGGCCGCTGGAATGCCCGGCGCGGCACGCCCACCGCCGCCGTGCTGGCCACCAGCGCCGTGGCCCTGGCCCTGGTGGCGTTTGGCACGCTGACACGCGACGGCTTCTCGACCATGGTGGACTATCTGTCGCCGGTCTATTGGTTCTTCCTGATGCTCAGCGGCCTGGCCCTGATCGTGCTGCGCCGCCGCGAGCCCGATCGGTCGCGTCCTTACCGTGTGCCGTTCTATCCCTGGCTGCCCCTGGCCTTCGCCGCCTGCAGCGCCTATGTGCTGTGGTCCAGCCTAGTCTATGTGAAGACCGGTGCGCTGGTCGGCGTGGCGGTGCTGGCGCTGGGGGGCTTGCTGCTGTGGCCGTTGATGCGAAGTCGTCGTTGAGGCCTCAGGCCGTGGCGGCAATATGCTGCTGCAACCCCTCGACCAGCGCATCGAATGTGACACGGCAGCGCGGGCTGTTGCGCAGGTCTTCGTGCATCGTCACCCAGGTCTCCAACTGCAGCGAGAACAGCCCGGGCAGCACTCGTTGCAGGGCAGGGTCGCGGCGGGCCAGCGCCACCTGGCAGATGCCCAGGCCGGCGCCGGCGCGCAGCAGGGCCAGCTGGGCCAGATCGCTGTCGGCCCGCAGCGCGAAGCTGTCGCGCGTGAAGCCCTGCAGGGTCTTGGCGAAGCTGCGGATGAAGGCATTGGTCTGGTCGTAGCCGATGACCGCATGGCCGGCCAGCTCGGCCAGCGTCTGTGGCATGCCCTGTTGCGCCAGGTAGTCGCGGTGGGCGTGCAGGCCCAGCTCGATCTGACCGATGCGACGCGCCAGCAACTGATCCTGCTTGGGCGCCACCATGCGCACGGCGATGTCGGCCTCCCGCTTCAGCAGGTCCTGCACGCGGTTGCTCAGCACCAGCTCGATCTGCAGTTGTGGATGCTGCCGGCGCAGCCGCGCGAGTATCGGCGGCAGCACCTCGACGCCTATCACCTCGCTGGCCGAGATGCGCACGGCACCGCGCACGCCGTCGCCCTGGCTGGAGGCCACCCGTTCCAGCGAAGCGGCCGTGCTCTCCATTGCCTCGGCATGGCCGCGCAGGGCCAGCGCGGCCTCGGTCGGCATCAGCCCCATCTGGGAGCGGGTGAACAGCGCCACGCCCAGCGCCTGCTCCAGCGCTGCCACATGGCGGCCCGCCGTCGGCTGGGTGATGCCCAGGGCCCGCGCCGCGCCCGAAAGCGAACCCTCCTTGAGCACGCCCAGAAACGTTCGGTACAACTCCCAGCCAATCGTCGATGCCATGCATAAATGTATAGCTGATAGTCTATGTTCGATAATTCCAATCCAAGGTGAGGATGCCCAGAATCCAGCCATCGACAACACACAGGAGTGAACAATGGCTGGCAACAACAGGGTTCTGGTGCTCGGCGCCAGTGGTGGCATCGGCGGCGAAGTGGCGCGGCAGCTGCGTGACGCGGGCTGGGAGGTCAGCGCGCTGCAGCGAGGCCTGGCCCAGGCCAGTGAGCGCAGGGACGGCATCCGCTGGCTGCGCGGCGACGCGCTGAACCGGCAGGACGTGATGGATGCCGTCCGCGGCTGCTCGGTGATCGTCCATGCGGTCAACCCGCCCGGCTACCGCCGCTGGGCCGAGCTGGTGCTGCCGATGCTGGACAACACGGTGGCGGCAGCCATCGCCGAAGGCGCCACCATCGTGCTGCCGGGCACCGTCTACAACTACGGGCCGGACGCATTTCCCGTGGTCGGCGAAGACGCGCCGCAGCGCCCGCTGACGCGCAAGGGCGCGATCCGCGTCGAGCTTGAGCAGCGGCTGAAGGCCGCCAGCCGCCGGGGCGCCCGCGTGATCATCGTGCGCGCTGGCGATTTCTTCGGGCCCCGGGCCGGCAACAACTGGTTCTCGCAGGGCCTGGTCAAGCCGGGCCAGCCGGTGAAGACCGTCAGCGCCCCCGGCCGGCCGGGCATAGGCCATCAATGGGCCTATCTGCCGGACGTGGCCCGCACGATGGTCGAGCTGCTGGCGCGGCGCGAACGGCTGGAGCCCTTCGCCCGCTTCCACATGGCCGGCCATTGGGATGCCGACGGCCGGCAGATGGGCGAGGCGATCCGCGCCGTGGTGGCCCGGCGCACCGGCCAGACGCCCAAGGTCCGCGCCTTCCCCTGGTGGCTGGTGACCCTGGTCTCGCCCTTTGTGGCGACGCTGCGCGAGATGATGGAGATGCGCTATCTGTGGCGCACCGAGCTGCGCATGGACAACGCGCGCCTGCTCGCGGTGCTGGGCCGTGAACCGCACACGTCGATTGACCAGGCCGTCGAGGCCTCGCTGGTCGGCATGGGCTGCCTCGTCAGCGACAAATCGCCGGCGGGCCTCGCGACCGCGCTGGGCTGAGGCGTGACCGTTGCGGTGTCAGCGTGGTGCGCTGGCCCCGGCCGCCACCGAGGTGGAGCCCGAGGTCGAGCGCCCCAGGATGGCGCTGTGCAGCTGGTTGTCCAGCGTGCTCTCGTTGGCGACATTGAGATCGAGTGAGTCATCGCGCCCCAGGCGCTTGTCCTTCCACAGCAGCTTGACGGGCACCAGCACGCGGCCGAAGAAATACTCGCCGCCCGAGACCTGGGCCAGCGGAATCAGCACCTGGGTGCGCATGCTGCGGGCCTCGGCGCTGGCTTCCATCAAGGCGGACAAGGGCAGGGTGGTCTCGGCCCAGCCGGCGGTGTTGAGCAGGCCGTAGCGTTTGACCTGTGTGCCCAGCTTCTCGTCGAAGTCTTTCTGCCGTACCACCAGGCGCAGATCGGTGACGGCAGTCTTGCCCATGCTGCTGAGCTTCAGATAGGCGATCTGGCGCAGGTACAGGCCATTGATGGCCGAGCCCGTCATCAGGTTGTTGCCGTCCTTCCAGCGCCCGACGCCGTCGACCAGCTGGCGGCGCAGCTCGGCGTCAGGCACCTCGACCGGTGGCTGCTTCTGCGCGTAGGTGGCCGAGAACTCGCGCGCATTCTGGGCGCCGAACTCGTGTATCACCCGGGCGGCCAGGTCGTACTGCGTGCTGGCGAGATTGAGCTTCTCGACCTCGGCCTTGGTCGTGGCCAGGCGCTCATTGGTTTCGCGGGTGCTGAAGGCGATGTACAGCGACAGCGCCGCCGTCGCCATGCCCAGCAGGGGCCCGAGGTACTTGATCAGGGTATCGAGTGGATTGCCTGCAGAAGCCGAGTTGTCGCCCATGGTCCGCTCTCCTTCGAGTCGGCCAGGGTAGCAAAGACCCGCGGCCTTGTCAGCCCTGCAACTCGCGCTCGGCGCGCTGCACAGCCGGGCGCTGGGCCACCCTGGCGCGGTGCGCCTGCAAGCGTGGGAATTGGGCGATGTCCACGCCGTCGCCGGCCAGCCAACCGGTGACGACGTACAGATAGGTGTCGGCCACGCTGTAGTGGGCGCCCAGCACGTGGTCGCCACTCAGCTGTGCTTCGATCAGGGTCATGTGCGCCGTCATATTGGCGCTGACCTTGCGGCGCATCGCCTCGTGGGCCTCGGTTTCGTCGGCCCAGCGAGCGCCGCGGTGCTTGTGCGCATGCGAGACGTGGACCGTGCTGCACAGATAGCTGTTGAACTCCTGCAGCCGGGCAAAGGCGAACGGATCATCGAGCGGGGCCAGCGCGGCCTGCGGAAACTGCTGGGCGACAAAGGCCAGCAGCGCTGGTGTCTCGGTCAGGATGCCGCGGTCGGTGACCAGGGCGGGCACCCGGCCCTTGGGATTGACGCTCAGGAACTCGGGTGTCTGTTGGCCCTGGGCCGCAAAGTCCAGCAGGCGCAGCTCGAAGGCGGCGCCGGCCTCGTGCAGGGCGATATGGGTGGCCAGAGCACAGGTGCCCCGTGCGGAGTAGAAGATCCAAGTTGACATGGCAGAAGCCGCGGCCCGGCTGAATCGGAAGAGAGGGTCATGATGCCATGGGCTATGCTTGCTCAAACGCAGGGCGCCGTCCGATGTTCCAGAGTGCAATGAATGGGCTTGCAAAGAAGGGCCGATGGCTGGTCTTCGCCGCGGCCGTGCTCGCCGCTCCTGCCGGCGCCGCCGAGCGCATCACCTGGCTGATGCCCGAGTTCGCCCTGTTCGACGGGCAGACGCCGGGGCAGTCGCGCAAGGGCATGGTCGAGCCGATGGCGGACTATCTGATACGCCATTGGCCCGAGGCGCGTCATGAGGTAGTGGTGGCCAATGTCAAGCGCAGCTGGCGCATGATAGAGGCGGGGGAGCCGGCCTGCCATCTGGTCGCGCTGCGCACGCCCGAGCGCGAGCAGCTGGCCTATTTCGCCAACACCCATCTGGTGCCACCGGCACAGCTGATCGTGCGGCGCGCCAAGCTGGCGCAACTGCCGCGAGGGGCCGGCGGCGAGGTGGATCTGGACCGCCTGCTGAGCGAAGGCCGCTTGCGCGGCGCGCTGATCGAGGGCCGTAGCTATGGCAAGACGCTGGACGCGCAGCTTGCGCGCCGGCCGGCCAAGTCGATTGATCTGTATGCCCCCGCCGACTTTGGCGGCCGCTTGCTGCATATGGTGGCCCTGGGCCGGGCGGACTACTCGATCGACTTCGACTTCACCCTGCAGTTCCAGCGCCCGCAGTCTGCGGCGCTGAACGAGCTGGTCAGCATGCCCATCCAGGGCAGCAGCGAGTTGCTGCAGTCGGGGGTGGCCTGCCCGCGCACCGAGTGGGGCCGGCAAACGGCCGCCCGGGTGGAGAGACTCTTTGGTACGCCGGCCGGCGTGGCCGCGCTGAAGAGCATCTTCGACCTCTGGTTGACGCCCGAGGCGCGGTCCACTTACGGCGCGCGCATCAACGCGTATTACGGTGCCCGCTTGCCGCCGCAGAGATAGGCGGTTCCCTCAAAGCGCCTCGACGACCCGGTCGCGGCCCTGCTGCTTGGCCCGGTAGAGGGCCTGGTCGGCCTTGGACGACAGCAGGGCCAGGTCGTGCCCATGCTGCTCGCTGCTGGCCACACCGATGCTGACGGTGTAGGCAATGCGCAGCGCCTGATGGCGGGCCGGGCTGGCCGCCACCTGCAGGCGCAGGCGCTCGGCCACCAGGGTGGCGCCGGCCAGGCCGGAGTCGTCGAGCAGCACCACGAACTCCTCGCCGCCATAGCGGGCCAGCAGATCGCTGGGGCGCAGGGTGTCGGCCAGCTCGTCGGCCAACTGGCGCAGCACGGCATCGCCGGTCGGGTGGCCATGGCTGTCATTGATGCGCTTGAAGTGGTCGGCATCGAGCATCAGCAGGGCCACCGGTCGGCCGGCCTGCAGCGCCCGCCGCAGCAGGCGGGCGCCGCGGCGTTCCAGGCCGGCACGGTTGCAGATGCCGGTCAGCTGGTCGGTCAGCGACAGACGACGCAGCGCCTCGGCATCGCGCCTCGCCACCAGCATGATCAGGCCGAAGGCGATCGTGACCTGGGCCAGCGGAATGGCGAACAAGGTCATGCCGGCGGCCAGCTCGGCGTCGTGCGCGATGTGGGGCGCGGCGACGCGCCAGCTCAGATAGCCGGCGCGCCACAGCAACACCACGCCCAGCAGCGCAAAACCGCTGGCGCTGACCCACATCACTGACCGCGTGTTGTCGCGCACGCCGCGCACCAGCACCGTGGCGCAGGCCAGATTCAGCAGGCCGAAGTAGCCGCCGGTGACGATCAGGCGGCCACTCAGGCTGGGCCATGGATACAGGAACAGGGCCGGCAACAGCATCGCCAGGGCGCTGATGGCGATCAGCCAACGCGTGGCCAGGGCCTGGCCGCCATAGCGCAGCAAACCTTGCAGCACCAGGCCCAGACCGAGGCCGATCAGGCCGTAGCTGAGCACGGCGTGGACGATGTCCGGAGCGCCGTCCATCGCGCCAAGGCACAGGCCCAGACTGGTCAGCACATTGCCCAGGGCCCAGGCGCGCTGCTCGGGCTGCTTGCCGGCCAGCAGCGCGGCCACCGTCAACAGCAGCGTGGTCAGCAGCGTGAAGCTGACCTGGACCAGCAGCAGGGTGTCGGGGTGCAGCATGTCGCGGTGAGGCTTGGCGGTACTCAGCCTAGCGGTGGCAGCACCGAGAAGCCATGTGTGCCATCGCGCGTCAGCTGGGCCACCAGACCGAACTCCCAGTCCAGATAGGCCTGCATGGCCTCGCGCGGATTGCTGGTGCCCTCGTAGGGGCGGCGGTAGCGGTCGCTGCGCGGCGAGGCGAGTTGCGCGTCGCCGGCTTCGACCGGCCGCCGCTGGGCCGTCCAGGCCTGCAGGCCGCCCTGCAGCCAGAACACTGGAGTCTGGATTCGCGCGGCCAGATGGGCGGCAGCAAAGCGCGAGCGCAAACCATCCCGGCAACTGAGCACGATCCGTGCATGGTCCGGCACCTGCGTCAGCGCCGACTCCAGCGCCGAGCTCAGGGCCCACCAGCTGCCCGGGATGTGCTGCCGGACATGCTCTGCGCTGGGGGCGAGGTCGAGCACCAGCGTCTTGGCGCCATCCTGCGCCAGCCAGTCGGCCAGCAGCTCGGGCTGCACGCGCGCGACCTCGGGCAGCTCGGGCAGGGGGGCTTGCTCGGGCCCGGCCTTGTTCCAGTCGGCCGGCCCGGCGCCTTCGAGCACCCAGACCTCCCAGCCGAGCTGGGTAAGCCAGGAGGCCGTCATCGCCGCGCGCGCGCCGTCGTCGTCCAGCAGCACCAGGCGGGCGCCGCGCACGGCCACATGGTGATCGGTCTCCTGCACCAGCTGGCCGCCGGGCGCACTGGAAAAACCGGCCAGATGGCCGGCGCGGTACTCCTCCGGCGTGCGCACATCGAGCCAGAACAGGCTGCGCTGGGCGGTCTTCAGTTCATCGCGCTGTGCCAGTGGCAGAAAGCGCGCGCCGGCGCGGCGGGCCAGGTCTTGCGCCGCACGCCGTGCCTGGGCGCGGCCGCTGTCGCTGGTGGGGCCGGCGCGGCGGTTCTGGCCATGCTCCAGGGTCTGGCCGGCCAGGGTCCAGCCTATGGTGCCGTTGCGCAGCGCCGCCACCGGATTGGGCAGGCCGGCATTGATCAGCGACTGCGCGCCGATCAGGCTGCGCGTGCGGCCGGCGCAGTTGACGATGATCTGCGTGCGTGGATCGGGGGCCAGGTCGCGCGCCCGCAGCACCAGCTCGGCCCCGGGCACGCTGATGCCGGTGGGGATGCTCATGGTCTGGTACTCGTCGAAGCGGCGCGCGTCCAGCACCACCAGATCGGCATTGGCATCGAGCAGGGCCTGCACCTGCTGTGCCGGCAGCGAGGGCGTGTGCACCTCGGCCTCGACCAACTCGCCAAACGCCTTGCTCGGCACATTGACGTCGCGGAACAGCTCGCCGCCGCCGGCGCTCCAGGCCGGCAGGCCGCCTTCGAGCGCGGCGATATCGACATAGCCCAGCGCGCGCAGCCTTGCGGCGGCCGCCGGTATCAAGGCCGCATCGAAAGCGCCTTCGCCATAGAGCACGATCTCCACGTCGCGGCGCGGCAGGCGGCTCCAGGCCTGCAGCTCGATCAGGCCCAGCGGCAGATTGGCGGCGAACAGCGGGTGCGATTGCGCATAGGGGTCTTCCTCGCGCAGGTCCAGCAGCGCGATCTCACGGCCCAGGCCTGCCTCGCGCCAGGCCTGGCGCACGTACTCGGGACTGCGGGGCGCTAGCTCAAGACTCATGCGGCAAGTTCCCTGGAGCGATCCCAGATATTGGGCAGTTCGCTGTTGCTGTAGCCCGAGACAAAGGGCTTGGCCGTGCCATCCGGTGCGTAGACCGAGCGCCGCACGGCGCCGATATTGGCGCCATAGACATGGATGCTGATGGAGGTCTGGTCGGCGAGGGCATTGCTGACCTGATGCACGTCACCGATACGCGGCGACACGGCCTCGACCTGGCCGGCCTGCAGCCGCTGCGCCGGGCCCTGTGGCAAGAACTGGCCCTGCTCGCTGCGAGCGTAGGCCTGGGCGATCTCCGCGCCGCGCAGCACGCCGATCAGGCCCCAGACGGTGTGGTCATGGATGGGCGTGCGCTGGCCCGGCCCCCAGACGAAGCTGACGACCGAGAAGCGCTCGGCCGAATCGGCATGCAGCAGGTACTGGCGGTAGTGCTGGGCGTCGGGCCGGGCATAGGCCTCGGGCAGCCAATCGTCCTGGGCCACCAGGGCGGCCAGCAGGTTTCCACCCTCGGCCAGGATGCGGGCTTCGTCGGGTCGCTCATCGAGCACTCTGGCCAGGGCAGTGACGAAGTCGCGCAGGCGGTGCAGCTGCGATGAGGGCGGTGCGGTGATCGTGCTCATGCCCCAGTATGGCCCAGCACGCGGTGCCTTGGCGGTGGAGAATGGAGGTTCTTCTTCCCTTCCTGAAGCCCATGACAGCATTGATCCAGCACCTTGTGTTGCCGTCCACACTTGACGCCCTGCCGGCCCGCTTGCAGGCGCTGTGCGCCACGCGGGCCGAGGTCTGGCTGTTTGAGGACGAGCAGCAGCGGCGCAGCGCCGAGCGCGGACTGGAGCGGCTGGGAATGGATGTGCAGGTGCGCTGCGCCTACAAGGCGCTGCTGCACTTCTTCCTCGAGGAGGCCGGGCCCTTGCAGGATCTGCACGAGATCACCGTTCATGCTCCGGCCGAGCTGCTGCAGCGCATCAAGGTGGATGCCTATCCCTTGGCCGGCCTGCTGGGCGAGCAGACCCGGTTGGCGTTCGTTGCCGATGCCGAAATCGCCGTCAGTCTGGATGGCCGGCGCCGGCCGGTGTTCGTGCCGCTGAGTGACGAGGGCTCGCCAATCGGCTGGCTGCGGGCCTGGCGGGGCAATGAGTTGCTGCACGACGGCCCGATGCGGACCGACTACGAAGCCCTGTTCGAACAGGCGATGGCGGCCGTGCGCAGACATCCCTGGCCGGCGACGGAGCCCTATTTCGACACCCTGCAGATCGACATCGCGATGCGCGGCATCGAGCGCGGGCTGGACTATGGCGACGAGGTCATCAGCACGGCCGAGGCGCTGCACGAGGACCTGTATTTCTCGATACTGGAGCACTTCCAGCGGCACAGCGGCAAGCCGCCCGGCGACCGCACCCTGCGGCCCGGGCAGATCGTGCCGAATGTGGTGTCGTGCGACGGCCCGACGACGCTGAGCGTGAGGCTGCAGAGCCATCGCGCCGTCCCCCCGGCCGAGGTGGCGGCGCCGGCCCTGGAGCGCCTGGACCGGCCGCTGCATCCTGACGAGGTGCGGGCGGCGTTCGCACCGCTGCTCGGCGAACGCTTCAAGTTCAAGTCCTGGCAGGGCCGCCAGGTCGAGGGCCTGTATCGTGCAGGCGGCCTGCCGGGCGTGGTGATCAGCGGTGGCCAGCATGCCAATGAATGCTCGGGCATCGTCGCCGTGCTGCGTGCCGGCGCGGTGCTCCAGCAGCGGCCCGATGCGCACTACGCGCTGGTGCCGCTGGAGAATCCCGACGGCGCGACCCTGCACCATCTGCTGTGCCGAAGCAGCCCGCGCCATATGCAACATGCCGCCCGCTACACGGCGCTGGGCGACGATCTGGAGGTGCGCCAGGCACCCGACTTGGGCGAGAAGGCGGCGCGCCAGGAGGCGATCACCCGCACCCGGGCCGGCCTGCACCTGAGCCTGCATGGCTATCCGGCCCATGAGTGGACGCGGCCGTTCTCGGGCTATCTGCCGCGCGGCATGCCGGACTGGGCCCTGCCCAAGGGCTTCTTCCTGATCCTGCGCCAGCACCCCGGCCATGACGGGACGGCCTTTCTGGAGGCGCTGACCGCCGGCCTGGCGCAGGACCCGGCCCTGCGTGCGTTGAACGCGCGCCAGCATGCCTTGTGGCGCGCGCACTGGGGTGAACTGCCGTTCCCGGTGTTCAACGGCATCGCCTGCCTTGTCAGCGAGGATCAGCGCTCCAAGGTGCCCTACACGCTGATCACCGAGTACCCGGACGAGACCGTGTATGGCGAAGCCTTTGTGCTGGCCCACGAGACCCTGACCCGCACCGTGCTGCTGGCCACCGAGCTTTATTGGCAGGGCTTGCTGGGACAGCCGCGCCTGTCAGCCTAGCCAGGGGCGAAGGCGCTGCAGAAGCGACGCGGCCTCGGCCTGTAGCGCCTGCACGAACTGGTCCACCAGCGCGTTGCCAGGCCGGCGCTCGGGTCGTACCAGGCTGACGCGGAACGGAATCGAGCGCATCAGCGGCCTGATCTGCAGGCCGGGGCCCAGGTACTCCAGTGCCGTCAGCGGGTTGACGACGGCCACGCCCAGGCCCTGCCTGACCATGGCGCAGACCGAGGCCGCGCTGTGCGTCTGCACCACCTGGCGCGGCAGCACGCCGGCTTGAGCGAACAGGCCGTCGAGCAGCTGGCGGTAGCCGTCGCTGGGAGGGAAGCTGACCATGGCCTGGCCGGCAAAGTCGCTCAGCTCCAGCTGCGGCTTGGCCAGCAAGGCGTGGCCCTCTGGCAGCACGCAGACCTCGTCGGCCTGCAGCAGCAGGCTTTGCTGCGTGCCTGGCAGCTCGCGCTCATGCTCGGTCAGGCCCAGGTCATGGCTTTGCGCGGCCAGCGACTGCTCCAGAAACGGTGACTCCTGCGGCGTGATGGCGATGCTCACCGCCGCATGGGCCTGGACGAAGCGCGCCATCGCCCCCGGCAGCAGCGAGTGCGAGAACACCGGCAGGCACAGCACCGACAGCTGGCCGCTGGAAAAGTTCTTCAGCTGCGTGGCCACGCTGGCAATGCGCTCCAGGCCCACAAACGAGCGCTGCACCTCGTCGAACAGCGCCAGCGCCTGGGTGGTGGGCTGCAGCCGCCCGCGCACGCGGTCGAACAGGGCCAGGCCCAGCAGTTGTTCCATGCGCGCCAGCTCGCGGCTGATCGTCGGCTGCGAGGTGAACAGGGCCTGGGCCGCGGCGGTGACGCTGCCCTGGCTCATCAGCGCATGAAAGACCTCGATATGGCGGTGAGAGAGCGGCATGGGTGCTATCCATATCAAGTATGAATGGATATGCCAATATAAAGCAATTTACTGAAAGTCTGCAGGGAGGCAAGATCGCGGCATTCCCGCCTTGCGAAGACCTGCCATGCCCACCGCCCTGAATCCCGAGTTGCTGACCAATCTGGCCCGGACCCATGCCACGCCGCTGTGGGTGTACGACGCCGTACTGATACGCCAGCGCATCGCCGAGCTGCGCCCGTTCGACACCATCCGCTTTGCGCAGAAGGCCTGCTCGAACACCCACATCCTGAGCCTGATGCGCGAGCAGGGCGTGCTGGTCGATTCGGTCTCGCTGGGCGAGGTCGAGCGGGCGCTGCACGCCGGCTACACGCTGGGCGGCGAGCCCTCGGAGATTGTCTTCACCGCCGATCTGCTGGATAGGCCGACGCTGGCGCGCATCGTCGAGATGGGTGTGCCCGTCAACGCGGGCTCTATCGACATGCTGCACCAGCTCGGCGCGGCCTCACCGGGCCACCGTGTCTGGCTGCGCATCAACCCGGGCTTCGGCCACGGCCACAGCCAGAAGACCAATACCGGCGGCGAGCACAGCAAGCACGGCATCTGGCATGCCGATCTGCCGTTGGCGCTGGAGGCGATTGCCCAGCATGGCCTGCACCTGGTGGGCCTGCATATGCACATCGGCTCCGGCGTGGACTACAGCCATCTGTCCCAGGTCTGCGAGGCGATGGTGGCGCTGGCTGCGCGAGTGCAGGCCCTGGGCCATGACATCGAGGCGATCTCGGCCGGCGGCGGCCTGTCGATCCCGTACCGCGAGGGCGACGCCCGCATCGATGTCGCCCACTACTTCAGCCTCTGGGATGCGGCGCGCCGGCAGATCGCCGCCAGCCTGCAGCACCCGGTCAAGCTGGAGATAGAGCCGGGCCGTTATCTGGTGGCCGAGTCGGGCCTGCTGCTGTCTGAGGTGCGGGCGGTCAAGGACATGGGGGCCAACCACTTCGCGCTGGTCGATGCCGGTTTCAACGAACTGGTGCGGGCGGCCATGTACGGCGGCTACCACCACATCAGCGTTATTGCCGGCGCCGGCAACGCGCCGCTGGCCGCGCGGGAGAACCTGGCCACCGTCGTCGCCGGCCCGCTGTGCGAATCGGGCGATGTGTTCACGCAGGAGGAGGGCGGCGTCGTCACCCACCGCGATCTGCCCGCCCCGGCGGTCGGCGATCTGCTGGTCTTCCACGACACCGGCGCCTATGGCGCCTCGATGTCCTCCAACTACAACAGTCGGCCGCTGTGCGCCGAGGTACTGGTCGATGGCGGCAGCAGCCGCGTGATCCGTCGTCGCCAGACGATTCAGGAGTTGCTGGCCTTGGAAGACGTCTGAACGGAGGGCGCGAGCCAGGCCGACACCGCCTCGTTGAAGGCCTGGGGCTCGGCGCTCATCACCCAATGTCCGGTCTTGAAACCCTGCACCCGGCTGCCGGGCTTGGCGGCCAGCGCATCGGTCCAGGCCTGTGAATGGAACATGAAGGGCTTGCGTGTGCCGTAGAGGTAGAGCATGGGGCAGGGCGGGTCGAACTTCAGCACATCGCGATAACCGCCATGGCTCCCGGTCCAGGTGATGTCGTACGGATAGTTCATGCCCGCGTGGATCAGCTGCGCGTCGCTGGGGCACCGCATCGCATGGGCCATATAGCGTGTCATCCGCGTGCCCAGCTTGCCGCCAATGCGCCAGGCCAGGGCCAGCCACAGCTGGTAGCCCAGCACCATCAGCTTGGCCTTGATGCCTAGCGTTCGCACATGGGCCGGCGAGCCGGCATCGCCGATATCCACGCCGATCACGCGCGACACCAGCTCCGGGTGTCGCATCAGCAGCTGGTAGCCGAACACGCAGCCCCAGTCGTGCAGCATCAGCACCACCGGCCGCCCGGGGCTGACCTGCTCGATGATGCGTTTGAACAGCGCGATCATCTCCTTGAGCCCGCAGGCCCGGCGGGGCTTGCCGGCGTCGAAGCCGGGCAGGGTGAAACGCGCGCAGCGGTAGTTCGACCGCAGATGGGCGACCTGGGCGTCCCACAGGCGGTGGGTGTCGGGCCAGCCGTGGATCATGACCAGGGTTTCGTCCTTCCCCTGGCCCTCGACAAAAACGTCAACTCCCTCAATCTGGAACGTGGGGCTCATGCGGCACCTGGATGGTTTGGGTGGGGCATCTTAGGGGAGGCATGGCCAGGCATGACGGCGTGCCTCGCAAGAAGGGGTCAGTCCAGCTTCTTCTCGGCAAGAAACGTCGACACCAGATCGGCGATCTGGACGTTGTTCAGGTCGGACATCAGGAAGTGCGTATTGCCGCGAATGCCGGTCTCCGGGAGGTGCACCAGGCGGGCATCGCCGCCATGCCTGTTGATGGCCGCCACCCAGAGCCGGGCCATGGCCAGCCGCACACGCCAGTTGTCCTGGCCGCGCTCGGTCGTTGGCTCGGTTGGAAAGTTGTCGCCGTAGTAGATGACGATGGGGAAGCGGGTGAGCTTCTGGAAGTCCGGCAGTGGCACCGCTTCGGGCAACAGCGTGCCAGCGGCACTCGGCATCGCGGGAGGCAATTCGCCTTGAGGGAAGATGAAGCCACTGCCCGGTTCGAAGGCGACGATGGCCTTGACCTTGGGATTCCTGATTGCCGTCAGCCAGCCCGGACCGCCCGCCTGGGAGTGGCTGAACAGGATCGCCGGGCCGACCTTGTCGAACAGCGCCGACATCGCATCCGAAATCACGCCCGCGTCATAGGGTCCGGTGTTGGGCGTGACGGAGCGGAAGAACTGGTTCAAGGCTTCCGGCTTGCGGGCGAACTGCACCTTGTCGAAAAAGGTGGGCCACTTGCCGAGGCGGAACTGGTCAAAGAACAGTGGATCGTTGGATGTCGGCTCGACCAATGCGGCGACGGTGCTGTTGCCCGCGCGCCCCCGGCGCGGCTGGTCGACCAGATAGACCGGGAAGCCCCGGCGCAGGAACAGGGTCTGGAAGCCCTCGCGTCCGTCCGAGGTGGTCTCCCAACTGCGCGCCGACTGGAAGGCCCCGTGCAGCATGATGATGGGCAAGGCCTTGGGGTTCTTCGGCACCTGATAGAAGGCATAGAGGTGGTCGCCATGAAAGGTTTGCCCCGCAGCCGTCGGCCTGTTGTTGTCGTAGGTGCCTGGAGTCTTCAGCACCGTGCCGCCGACAGCGAAGCTCCCCTGCGCTTGGATCACCAGCGGCGCCGAGCCAATGCCGGGACCGCTGGAACTCGTCGCACAGCCGGTGATGAGGGCCATCAAGGCAACGGCAGTGAGGATTCGGGCGGCTTTCATATTCAACCTTTCGATGCTGCGGCCAGGGCCTGTGTGAGGGCGTCGTTGGCGCGATGGGCGGCGTCCGGGTGGCCGCGGTCGGACAGCACGGACACGATCTGTCGGAGTTGCGCGGGGCTCAGGCCTACGCGCAGGCTGGCCCTCATGTGCGAGCGCAACTGCGTTTCGACGCCCGGCATGGCAGCGAGGGCGCCGACCGTCGCCAACTCGCGGCTCTGCCAATCGAGGTTGTCGCGCTCGAAGATGGCGCCGAACAGATGGGCTTGGAGGAACTGATCGATGGCGGGCGCGAAGTCGAACACCGGGCCTTGAACCGGTCCGCCAGAAATCTCGGTCTGATTTGCCTTGCCTGCCGCGGCCAGTTCATTGCCTGCGGCAATGGCGCGGCTGGGCTCGCGGCCGGGCGCGTCTTGGATGCCGCGCTGCTTGCGTGACTCCAGGACCTTCAGCAACTCGCCAAGCGCGTTGAGGCTCTTGGGAAAGCCCGCGTAGGCATAGAGCTGTATCAGAACCTCCTTGGCCTCGCTGACTGTCATCCCCGCGTCCAGGCCCTGGTTCAAGGCGGCGTTGAGCTTGGGCATGTCGCTGGCGGCCGTGCACGCGGCAATCAGCGGAATGGCCTCCTGCCTGGGGGACAGAGTCTGGGACGTGGCTTGTGCACGAGCAGAAGCTTGCCCCTTCCCGCTAGCGTCGACGCCGATTCCGGTACTCGTCATGGCGGCCTGGTAGTCCTGATCGGCGACCTTGTCCTGCCATGTCACCGAGATGCCCTCGTCCTTCTCCGCGATGGCGACATGAGCCATTGAAACATCGGGGCCCGCACCATGCCAGTGACGCACGTTCGCGGGAATGCTGACGACATCACCGGGGCGCATCGCCCGAGCCGGCTGCCCAAACTGCTGAACCAGACCCAGGCCCGCAGTGACGATCAACGTCTGCCCCAGCGGATGGGTGTGCCAGGCAGTCCTGGCGCGCGCCTCAAAGGTCACCATGGCTCCGCCAGCTCGGCCAGGTGGCAGGGCCCGGAAGGGCGAACTGATGCGCACGACGCCGGTGAAGGTGTCGGCCGATCCCGTGGCGACGGGCTGGGCGGCTGCCGGGCGCACCTCCACGGTCGGTGCAGGCGCAGCATGGGCGGGAGCCTGGGCATGGGCTCCTGTCGTCGCGCAACTCAGGGCAAGGCTGAACAGTGTTTTCACGAGAGAGCCTCCAGTTGGCGCAGGGCCATGCGCCGATGTGGGATGACGATGCAGAGCCAGGCCACGAGGGCAGACAGCGTCCGCATCAATGCACCGGCGTCCATGACCGCCGCGACGATCATCAGATAGCTGGCCACGAAGATGGCTAGCCCGATGTCGGGGCGCCGGCCCGCGGTGACATCTTGAGTTGCGTTCATCGGTATGCCGCTCAGATGTCGAGCCGGCGCTCGGCCATCCACTTGACGATGGTCGGGTCGCGGTGCGAGAAGAAGCTGCTCGTGTGGGTGTCCAGCGCCGCGATGCGAGCCATGTCGGCGTCGTCGAGCTTGAAGTCGAAGACGGCGATGTTGTCTGCCATGCGCTCCCTGCGTACCGACTTGGCCAAGGCGACGATGCTTCGCTGAACCAACCACCGCAACACGACCTGGCCGGCAGACTTGCCGTACCGGGCACCGATGCCGACCAGCGCCTCGTTCTGGAACAAGTTGTTGCGCCCCTCGGCGAACGGCGCCCAGGCCTCGGCCTGAACGCCAATCTCCTTCATGAAGGCCGCGCTTTCGATCTGCTGCTGGAAGGGGTTCACCTCCACCTGGTTGACGGCCGGCGCAATCTCGTTGAAGGCCTTGATGTCCATCAGCCGGTCCGGGTGGAAGTTGCTGACGCCGATGGCGCGCAGCTTGCCGGCGCGGTAGGCCTCTTCCATTGCCCGCCAGGAGCCATGGACGTCACCGAAGGGCTGATGGATGAGATAGAGGTCCAGATAGTCCAGCTGCAGACGGCGCAGCGACTTGTTTATGGCCTGCTGTGTGCGCTCGTAGCCGGTTTCCTGCACCCACAGCTTGGTCGTCACGAACAGCTGGTCCCGGGCTACTCCGCTGGCCTTGAGGCCCTTGCCTACCGCTTCCTCGTTCATGTAGGAGGCTGCCGTGTCGATCAGCCGATAGCCCGCCTGGATGGCCTCGATCACGCTGCGCTCGCACTCCTGCGCATCGGCGATCTGGAAGACACCGAAGCCCAGGATGGGCATCTCGGTGCCGTTGTTCAGGCTTATGTGTTGCATCGAGGGTCATCGGGTATGCGATGAAGCGAACTGTAGGACCTGGACTCGCATCCGAATAGTGGTAAATAGGTTGTTTGATTGGCATCTGAATGAAGACAATGCCAGTGGGAGGAAATTCATATGGCCATCAACGAACTCCGTTCCGTCTCCGCCTTCATCAAGGCGGCAGAGTTGGGCAGCTTGCGCAAGGCAGCCCAGGCACTCAACATCAGCCCCCAAGCGGCCAGCAAGGCGCTTGCGCAGTTGGAGGAGCATCTTGATGCACGGCTCTTCCATCGCACTACACGGGTGATGTCACTGACCGATGCCGGGCAGCGCCTGCTAGAGGAAGTCCAACCCGCGCTGCTGGGCGTGCAGCGTGCGCTGCAAAACGCAAGGACGGCCAAGGATGAGTTCGCCGGCCCCTTGCGCATCGCCGGCCCTCGCACCACCTTCCAGCCCATCCTCTGGCGTCTGGTGGAAGAGTTCTGCGATCTGCATCCCGGCATACAACCTGACGTGCTGCTGGACGACCGGGTGGGCAACTGGGTCGAGGACCGCGTGGACGTCGGCTTTCGCCTGGGCGCCTCGCCGCACGAGGGTGTCATCGCCCGCAAGCTGTTCCCGCTGCAGATGGTCATTTGCGGCGCACCGGCCTACTTCGAGCATTACGGCCTGCCGGACTCATTGGTGGCCCTGGCCGCCCACCGCTGCAGCGCCTTCCGCCACCCCGGGACGGGCAGGGTCGCGCCGTGGCATGTGAGGCTGGGCGATCAGACCATTGATCAGCCGGTCGTGCCGGCCATCTGCAGCAATGACGAAGTCTTCGAGTTGCAGGCCGTGCTGGCGGGCAGGGTGCTGGGGCAGTTGGCGGGGGTGACGGCCGCACCCTATATCCGTTCAGGGCAACTGGTGCCCATACTCGCCGACCACATGCCGGACTTCGCGAGCTACTTTGTGTATTTCGGCAGCAGGACATCGCAGCCTGCACGTGCCCGGGCCTTCATCGATTTGGCCGTGGAGCGCCTCATCGACAACCCGGAGTACGTGTTGAGCGGCAGGGAGCTGACAGGGGAGCCCGGCCGAGCTCGTCGCTCCGCCCACAAGCAGTAGGCGGCGCTGCCACAAGGCCGACCGTTGACCGAGGCACCCCGCGTCAGGGCAGTGCGATGGCTTCGACCTGGATGCGCAGGTCGACGTTCATCTTGAAGCCGTAGTCCTTACCCGCGCTCAGGCCGAAGTCGTCGCGGTTGAAGCTGCCGCTGGCGTCGGCGCCGCAGTAGTCGCGCTTGAGCATCGGGTGCGGGACGCACTTCAGTGAGTTGACCGTCAGTGCCAGCGGGCGCGTCACGCCGTGCAAGGTCAGCTCGCCCACGAGCTGGGTCGGCACGCCATTGACCGGCGACTGCAGGCTGCCCTTGAAGACCGCGCGGGGGTACTTCTTCACGTCGAAGAAGTCCTTGCCGCGCGCCCAGTTGGCCAGTGCGTACATGCCGAAGTCGATGCTGGCCAGCTCGGTCACGATCTCGACGCTGCCGGTGCCAGCGCTCTTGTCGTAAAGCACCTTGCCGCTGCTCTTGTTGAGCTTGCCTCGCCACACCGAGATGCCCATGTGGTCGGCCTCGAAGCTGGGGAAGGTATGGGTCGGGTCGATGGCGTAGGCGGTGGGTGTGGCGTTGGCGGCCGCTGCCGCCAGCAGCAGCGCCGTTGCGGTCAGGCAGGTTTTCATGCGTGTCTCCGGGTTGTTGATGCAGGCACGACGAACGAAGCCTCGCCGATTCGACCGGCTGCGGCCGGCCGGCGGCTCACTCCGCCTCCAGAAAGCGCTCCCGCACCTCAACGATGGCCGGCAGGCTGGCCAGGAACAGCTCGACCAGCCGCGGGTCGAAATGCTTGCCGGCCTGCGTGCGCAGGTGCTCGGCCGCCTTCTCGACGGTCCAGGCGGCCTTGTAGGGGCGCACGCTGGTCAGGGCGTCGAACACGTCGGCGATGGCGACGATGCGGGCCTCGAGCGGGATGTCTTCTGCGGCGAGGCCCTGCGGGTAGCCGCTGCCGTCCCACTTCTCGTGGTGGGCCTGTGCGATGCGGCGCGCCATCGACAGCAGGCCGCTGTGATGTGCACCGAGAATCTCGGCGCCGATCAGCGGGTGGCGGCGCATGATCTCCCATTCGCGCTCGTCGAGCGGGCCGGGCTTTTGCAGCACCGCGTCGGGAATGCCGATCTTGCCGACATCGTGCATGGGCGCGGCATGCATCAGGTCCTCGGCCTCGGCCTCGTCGTATCCGGCGGCCAGCGCCAGGATGCGCGAGTAGTGGCTCATGCGCAGCACGTGCCAGCCGGTCTCGTTGTCCTTGTACTCGGCGGCCCGGCCCAGGCACATCACGATCTGCAGCCGCGTCTCGCGCAGCACCTCGGTGCGCACCAGCTGCAGGTGCGTGCGCACGCGTGCCCGCACGGTCGCCGGGCTGATCGGCTTGCCGATGTAGTCCACCGCGCCGGCCTCGAAGCCCTGGGCCTCGTCCTGTGCGTCGGACAGGGCGGTGACGAAGATCACCGGAATGGCGGCCGTGGCGTCCTGCGCCTTCAGCGTGCGGCAGACGTCCAGGCCCGACAGGCCGGGCATCATCACGTCCAGCAGTATCAGATGCGGCGTCTCGGCGCGGGCCAGCTCCAAGGCCTTGTGGCCGTCGCGGGCGTAGAGCAGCCGGTAGTCGTCCTGCAGCACCTGGCGCAAGACCTGCAGGTTGGCCGGCTCGTCATCAACGAGCAGCAGCTTCGGGCGCTTGTCGGGTGGGGTCGCAGTGTTCATTGCAGGGCTTGCAGCGCCTTGCGCGCCGCCTCGAAGTCGAATTGATCGAGTGCTTCGGCCAGCGCGGCGCAGCGTGCGGCGCCCAGGCGCTGGACCAGCTCGGCCAGGGCCGAGTCGTCCAGTTCGCCGCGCCGCAAGGCCCTGTCGATGCGCTCCAGCAGCGCCGGCGGCACGGCCGCGTCATGGGCAGGCGCGTCCATCAGCGGAGCCGGCGCGGTGTTGGCGGCCTGCGAGAGCTCGGCGATGGCCTCCAGCACAGCGTCCAGCGCGGCGGCCAGCAATGCTGCGGCCACCAAGGCCTCCTCGGGCCGGCCCTGGCGCAGCAGGTCCTCGACCGGTTTGGTCGCCTGGAGGAGCTGAGGCATGGCCAGGCTGCCGGCCACGCCGCGCCAGCGGTGCACCAGCCCGCGAGCCTCCAGCCATTCGCCGCTGCGCAACAGCGCCATCAGGCGCGGCCCGCCCTGGGCCTGCTCCTGGGAGAAGCGGCGCAGTGCGCGCCGCCAGGCGCTCGCATTGCCCCAGAGGCGCACGCCGTGAGCGTAGTCGAGCGCGGTCTCGGCGTCTTCGTCGGCGCCGGCCGTGCGCGCCGTTGCCGCGATGCCTGTCGCCAGGCCCAGCACGCGGGCGATCTCGGCGCGCAGCAGGGCCGCCTCGATCGGCTTGGTCGCGAAGCCGTCCATGCCGGCGGCCAGTGCGGCCTGGCGGTCTTCCTCCAGCACGCTGGCCGTCAGCGCGACCACCGGCGTGCGCGGCCGGCTGTGGCTGAGCTCGAACTGGCGGATCCGGCGCGTGGCGCCCAGCCCGTCCAGCTCGGGCATGTGCACGTCCATCAGCACGACGTCGAAATCCTGTTCGCTGAAGGCCTGCAGCGCCTCCAGGCCGTTGCCGGCCAGGCAGACCTGGTGGCCGTCGCGGCCCAGCATCAGCTGCAGCAGCTCACCGTTCTGGGCCACGTCATCGGCCACCAGCACGCGCAGCGGCGGCAGCACCATGTGTTCGCCTTCCTCGGCGATCGCCACCGCCTCGCCCACCGGCAGCGGCAGCCAGATGTGGAAGCAGCTGCCCAGGCCCTGCGTGCTCTCGACGGTGATGCGGCCCCCCATCCGTTCGACCAGCTGGCGCGAGATCGTGGTGCCCAGGCCGGTGCCGCCGAAGCGGCGCGTGGTCGAGGCGTCGGCCTGTGCAAAGGCGTCGAAGATGCGGTCCAGCCGGTCGGGTGCGATGCCGATGCCGGTGTCGATGACGCGCAGGTGGACCTGCTTTTGCTCGACCCGCATCGACAGGGTCACCGCCCCGGTCTCGGTGAACTTGATCGCGTTGCCGACCATATTGACCAGCACCTGCTGAATGCGCAGCGGGTCGCCCTTGAAGAAGTGTGGCTCATCATCCGGATAGTCGAGCTGCAGCGCCAGACCCTTGCGCTGCGCGCCCAGGCGCAGCGAATTGAAGGTCTGTTCGCAGACCGCGTACAGCGAGAAATCGAGTTGCTCCAGCTCGACCGCGCCCTTTTCGAGCTTGGCCGTGTCGAGGATGTCATTGAGCAGCCCCAGCAGCGAGCGCGCCGAGCCGCGCACCGTCGTCAGGTGCTTGCGCTGCAGCTCGCCCAGGGTGGTGTCCAGCAGCAGCTCGGTGAAGCCCAGGATGGCGTTCATCGGCGTGCGGATCTCGTGGCTCATATTGGCCAGGAAGGCGCCCTTGGCCGCCACCGCCGCCTCGGCACTGTTCTTGGCCTGCTCCAGCTGTTGCTGCAGGCGTTTGGATTCGCTGATGTCGACGATCACGCCGTCTATCCACTGCGCCGCGCCGGCGGCATCGAACACGCCTCGGCCGGTCTCCGAGACCCAGCGCTCGCCGCCATCGCGGCGCATCAGCCGGTATTCGATCGCATAGCTCTCGCCGGCGGCCATGGCCGCATGGATGGCGGCATCGACGCGCTCGCGATCGTCGGCATGGACCAGGTCCCCACAGTGGATGCGCCCGGCCAGGAAGTCGGCGGCCGGCCAGCCCGACAGCGTCTCCATCGCGTCGCTGACCAGCACCAGGCTCCAGTTCACATCGATCCTGCAGCGGAAGGTCACGCCGGGGCTGTTGGCGATCAGGCTGCGGTGCTGCTCCTCGCTGTTACGCAGCGCCTGCTCCATCTGCTTGCGGTCGGCGATGTCGGTGATGAAGGCGATGTAGTGAAGATCGCCTCGGTGCTCGACGCGGCCGACGGCCAGCCGAATGGGGATCAGATGGCCGTCGCGATGTCGGGCCATGACTTCGCGATCACCGCCGCCGTCCTCACCCGCAGCACCGCCACGATGGCCGATGCTGACGTAGCGGCTGATCTGCGCCTCGCGGCCCTCGTCACCCGGGTCCGGCAGCAGCAGACTCACCTTCTGGCCTAGCGCCTCGTCCGCTGCCCAGCCGAACAAGCGCTCGGCCGCGCCATTGAACGATCGAATCTGGCCGGCGCTGTCTATCATGACGATGCCGTCGACCGCCGTGTCCAGCAGTGCCTGCGTGCGCTCCTGCTCCAGACCCAGCTGGCGGTTCAGTGCACGGTAGCGCAGCAGGCCATTGGCGCCCGCGGTCAGCAGGCTGATCGTCAGCGTGACGACGGTGATGGCCAGTGCCAGGTAGCCGTTGCGGTCGACACTGTCCACGCAGAGTTCATCCGGCGCACCGACGAAGCGGGCGGCACCCATCGCCGTGTAATGCATGCCGGCGATCGCGCAGCCCATCACCAGGCCGCCGAGCAGCACCGCCGTCAGCTTGGATACTCGGTGCTCCAGCCCGAAGCGCACCCACAGCGCCAGCATCGCCAGCAGCACGGCGACGACGATGGAGGCGGCGAACCACAGCGGGTCGTAGCGCAGCTGGGCGTTCAGTTCCATCGCCGCCATGCCGGTGTAGTGCATCGCGCCTATGCCCGCACCGACCAGCACGCCCCCCAACACCCACAGCGAGCGGCCCAGCGTGCCGCGCGAGATCAGGCTCAGCGCAACCCAGGAGGCCAACACCGCCGGCAGCATCGAAGCGAGCGTGATGCCGGCGTTGAACGCGATCTTGGTGCACAGGCTGAAGGCCAGCATGCCGATGAAATGCATCGCCCACACGCCGCCGCCCATCGCCAGCGAACCGCTGAGCAGCGTCAGCTGCCGCAGGCGGCCAGTGCCGACGGAGCGCGCCATGCCGGCCAGTTGCAGGCCAAGCGCCGAGGTCAGCGAGGCAACCACCAGCGACAGCACCACCAGCCAGGGCTGGTAGTTGGCCAGCAGCAGCGCCGTCGGGCTGCCATCGCGGAACAGGAAGTACTGGGCGAGCAAAGACACGTGCGAAAGGCCGCCAGCGCATGATGCGCGGCTTAAAAGGTGACAAAGACGGCATCTTGACGTGATTTGCCCCTTCATCGGCTGCGTGCGGCTCGACGGAGGCGGGGAAACTGCAGCTTTGTACCGGAGCGGTCAGCTTCTTTTTTGATCAGCCGCAAAGTGTCACCAGGCGGTGCAATTTATCCTTGCATAAAATACTGTACAAAAATACAGTATCAACATGCCCGCAGTCCCTGCCCAACTTGCTTTCGGTGTTGCCGCCAATGCCCCGCCTCTCCCGACGGGGCTGCTGCATGGGCTTGGGCCGGGCCGGGACCTGCAGGAACTGCATCCCGGCCTGTGGCGGGCGCACCAGTTGACGCGGGCGTCGGGCGTGGCCTGGCCCAGCGGTTTTGCCGCGCTGGACGCCCAGTTGCCGGGCGGCGGCTGGCCGCAAGGCGTGTTGAGCGAGCTGCTGCTGGCCCAGGCCGGCATCGGCGAGCTGCGCCTGCTGGCCCCCACCCTGGCGGCGGTGGCGGCAGGCGGCAAGTTGCTGATGCTGTTCGATCCGCCGGCGCAGCTATCGGTGCGGGCGCTGGACGGCCTGGGGCTGCGGGCGCAGCAACTGCTGATCATCCCTGGCCAGCCCCGTGCCAATGCCGATCTGCTGTGGGCGCTGGAGCAGACCTTGAAGAGCGGCCATGCCGGCGCGGTGCTGGCCTGGCTGCCCGAGCGGTTTTCTGAATACAGGCATGCCGATGCCTTGCGCCGCCTGCAACTGGCCGCGGCCCACCATGAGGGCCCGGCCTTCTTGTTGCGCGAGTGGACGGCCCAGCAGCGGCCCAGCCCGGCGCCGCTGCGCCTGAGCCTGCGCGCTGGCGGACCCGATTGTCTGGCCGTGCAGGTGCTCAAGCGCCGCGGGCCGCGCCTGGCCGAGGCGCTGCTGCTGGAGCTGCCCCCGGTGCTGCTGCCGCAGCAGCGCGCCCGGGCGCTGGCGCCGCGTCAGCGTGGGGTGCCGGTGTCGGCGCAGCCGGCGAACGCCGCCGTGCCGCATGAAGTGGTGTCCGGCGCGGCCTGAGCCATGCATCGCCTCGTGACCCGCTGCCCCTGCCATGTTGTGGATCGCCCTCCATCTGCCCCATCTGTCGCTGCAAGCCTTTGCCGCGACCCTGACGGCCGAGTTGCGCCAGGGGCCGGTGGCGCTGATCGACAACCATCTGGTCAGCGATGTCAATGCGGCGGCCCTGCGCCTGGGTGTCAAGCCGGGGCTGAAGCGCAACACCGCCCTGTCGCTGGCGCCCCAGCTGACCCTGGGCGAGGCCGACGCCCGGCGCGATGTGCAGGCCCGGCAGGCGCTCGTCCATGCGGCGCTGGCCTTCACGCCCTCGGTCACGCTGGAGGGGCTGGACGTGCTGTTGGAGGTGCGTGCCAGCCTGCGCTATTTCGGTGGCCTGCCGTGTCTGCTGCAGCGGCTGGAGCAGGCCCTGCAGCCGCTGCAGTCCAGTGTGGGCGAGGCGCAGATCGCCAGTGCGCCCACCGCGCTGGGCGCGGCCTATCTGGCGCGCTGGCGCGGTGATCTGCAGCAGGGCGCTCACACCGAAGATCCACGGGCGCTGGCCCAACTGCTGAACCGCGGTCCGGTCACGCTGCTGCTCGGGCCGGCACAGGCGCGGATGGGGGCTCATGGGGACGATCTGCAGGGCATGGGCCTGCGCTGCATTGCCGATCTGCGCCAGCTGCCCCGTGCCGGCCTGGCCCGGCGCTTCGGCCCGCAGCTGCTGGCCGATCTGGACAGCGCCCTGGGCACCCGGCCCGACCCGCGCGACTGGGAGCTGCTGCCCAAGGTGTTCGAGCAGCGGCTGGAGCTGTTTGCCCGTGCCGACAGCACCGAGCAGGTGCTGCAGGGCGCGGCCCTGTTGCTGGCACAGCTGGTGGTCTGGGCCCAGGCCGGCCACGGCCGGGTGCAGTGCTTCGAGCTGCAGATGCTGCACGAGGCGCGCCACCGCTCGGACGGGCCCAGCCACACGGTCGTCGAGGTAGCGCTGGCCCAGGCGTCGGCCGATGCCGCCCATCTGCAACTCCTGCTGCGCGAGCGCCTGGGCCGGGCCACGCTGGCCGCGCCGACGCTGGAGCTGCGCCTGCGCTGCAGCGATCTGGTGCTGGGCGCGCCGCCCAACGAGGAGCTCTTTCCCACCCGGCAGAGCCAGCAGGAGGGCATGCTGCGCCTGATCGAGCGGTTGCAGGCGAGGCTGGGGCGCGAGCGGGTCCTGCAGCTGCGCCCGCAGGCCGATCACCGGCCCGAGTGCGCCTCGCGGCTGAGCCCCTGGGAGCCACCGACCTCGCAACGCAGGGTGGAGGAGGCCTTGCCATCGACCTGCCTGACCCAGCCTGCCTGGCTGTTGCCCGAGCCGCAGCCGCTGACCGAACGCGATGCCTGCCCGGTGCTGGAGGGTCAGGTCTTGCAGCTGCTGAGCGGGCCCGAGCGCATCGAGTCCGGCTGGTGGGACGGCGCCGGCGTGGCCCGGGACTACTACATCGCGATGCGTCCCGGAGGTGCCCTGGTCTGGGTGTTCCGCGGCCGGCTGGCGCTGCCGGTGGCCGGCAAGCATTCGGGCTGGTTTTTGCAGGGCAAATTTGCCTGAAATCGTTTGGATGCCCTTGATGTTCGCCGACATCCCGGATTGCATCCGGGCTACAAACGCCTGGTAGCCCGGATGCAATCCGGGGCCACAGCCCATGTCCGCACGTCAGCGCTGGGTCACCGCATGCAGTTCACGCCGCCGCTCGGCAATCTGCCCGCGCAGGCGCTCGGCCATCACACCGAGCGGGTCCAGGCCCAGCGCCTCGGCATCGCTGACCACCCGCCACAGCTTGTGCATCGGATTGGCACGCAACTCGTTCAGGCGCGACTGCACATAGCGCTCGCGCTGCTGCAATTGCTGCTCGCGCTGCTGGACCCACAGCAGCTTGGCCGACAGCGGGTCGCTGCTGACCTGCTGCGGGTCCTCGCCCGACTGCACAAGCAGCCGCTCTATCGTGTAGCGGTCGCCCTGGGCATAGGCCAGATTCACCTGGCTCATCGCATGGTTCAGGATATTGCGCTCGACCTCGCTGCGCGCCCGGTCGGGGTGCAGGCGCATCGCCGCGCGGCGGTAAAGCTGCTTGAAGTCCTGCGGGCCTGCCAGTGCCACGGGCGGCTTGGGTTCGGGTTCGGGCGGTGGCAGATTGCCGAAATCGGGCAGGCCGAAGCCGGTCTCGGGCGCCGGGCCGAAGCCTTCTCCCTCGGCCCGCAGCAGGCGCTGCAGCGCCTCGCTGAGTTGCAGTTCCAGCGCGTCCAGCTCGGTGTACAGCGGGGTCAGTTCTTGCGCATAGCGCACAATGAAGCGCTTCAGGCCCTTCAGCAGCACGGTCAACTCGGCTTCCAGGCCCTGCAACTGCAGCTGCAGGGCGGCCATCGCGCCCTGGCGGCGGCCCAGCTCCATGGCCGGCGGCAACGACTTGGTGGTGTTCAACATGCGCAGCGGGGCGGGTCCAGATCGAGAATGCAGGCATCTGACGATGCGACAGCGAAACTGTAGCGCGACTGGGCCGCCAGAACGGGGCGAGAAGCAGCATTTTTGCGTCCCAGCCCCGCATCCACGGGTGCTAGTTTTCCCTAGGGCTCAAGCCCTTGGCTGGCGCACCCATTGCTGCACCGAGGGCCGCCGCCACTGCTGCTGCGCATAGTCCCTGAGCCGCTCGGGCAGGGCATCGCCGTTGAGTGCCAGGCGGTTCAGCATCAGGGCCAGATCGGTGTCGGCCAGGCACCAGGCACCGAACAGATGCTCGGCACCGGGCGGCAGCAGGCCTTCGGCGACGTGTATCAGCTTGTCGGCTGCGGCCTGGCCCTCGGCGCTCAGTGGAGCGGGGTTGGGCCTGAAAAAGATCACCTCGGTGGTGCGTTCGCTGCGCAGGGCCAGGAGGTCGCTGCGCAGCCAGGCCTGGACCTGGCGGGCGCGGGCGCGCTGCTGCCGATCGGTCGGGTAGAGCCGGGCATGGCCCGGCGCCGGATAGAGGTCTTCCAGATACTCGGTGATGGCGCTGGACTCGGACAGGGTGAAGTCTCCCTGCACCAGGGTCGGCACCCGGCTGGTGCGCGATTGCTGGCGGAAGGCGGGGCTGTGCTGCTGGCCGGCCTCCAGATTCACCGTTTGCAGCTCGAAGGCAAGGCCCTTCTCCCGCAGGGCGACGAAGGCCGACATCGCGTAGGGGCTGGTGAACAGGCTGTCGACGATCAGCGCGAGCGGGGCAGAGGGCATGGGGGTCTTCCGGTGGATTTGAGCGGACTGCAGTCTAGGCAGACCATCGTGTCATGCCAAATGATTTGTTTTCACCCACCTTGCTAAAATGGCTCACAAGGAATCCGGCCCAAGCCACGATGACCGAACTCCGCAAACTTCCCAATCTGACCGCGCTGCGTGCCTTCGAGGCGGCGGCCCGACTGCAGAGTTATTCGGCTGCGGCGCTGGAGCTGCACGTGACACATGGCGCCGTCAGCCACCAGGTGCGGGCGCTGGAGCAGGAGCTCGCCCAGGCCCTGTTCACCCGCCACGGCAAGCGGCTGACGATCACCGCCGAGGGAGAACGCTTTGCGAATGTGGTGCGCCAGGCGCTGCAAGACATTGCCACTGCCGCCGATGCCTTGCGGGCCAGCGCGCGCCACCAGGTGCTGAGCCTGTCGGCCGTGCCGTCGTTCGCCTCGCGCTGGCTGGCACCTCGCCTGGGGCGCTTCATTGAACAGCACCCGGGCATCGAGGTCAGGCTGCAGTCCAGCGGCCAGCTGCTGGATCTGGGTCGCGAGGGCATAGACATTGGCATACGCTACGGCGCTGGCCTGTATCCGGGGTTGGTGGTGGAGCGCTTGATGGGCGACACCTACTACCCGGTGGCCAGCCCGCAGCATGCTGGTGGCCACCTGCCGAGCCGGCCCGACGCACTGGCCCAGCACCTGCTGCTGCGTTCGCTGGAGCCCTGGCAGCCCTGGTTCGATGTCGCGGGTCTGGCGCTGGTCGAGCCCGGCGGCGGCGTGCAGTTCGAGGACCTGTCCATGCTGATCACCTCGGCCGTGCGCGGCGATGGCATCGCCCTGGTGCGGCACGCAATGGTGCTGCAGGAGCTCGAATCCGGAAGCCTGCAGCGCCTGTTCGATTTGACGGTGAAAAGCGGCCAGGCCTACTACATGGCCTGCCCGCCGCAGGCCTTGAAGAAGCCGCAGGTGCAGGCCTTTCGTGCCTGGCTGCTGGCCGAGGTGGAGACCTTCCGGGTGCAGGTCGGGGAATGGGTCGCCTAAGCCGTTTGAACTCCTTCAGCCGGCACGCATTCTTCGGCGGATCAAGCCACCAATGCCAAGCAGCCCGGCCAACAGAAGCGCCTGGCTGCCAGGCTCGGGCACGGCGGTGACCGAGATCAGTTCACTGGTGCGCGAGCTGATGCCCATGTCGATGTCGGCCACCTCGCCGGCAATCGAATAGGTGGGCCACTGGAAGCTGGTGAACTGGTAGCCCGGCAGGCTGCTCGCGTTCTTGCCGGGCGGCAGCAGGGTGCCGACGAAGCCGCCGAAGTTGCTGGCCATGCCGCCGGGCTCGTCGCCACCGATCTGGCTGGCGCCGATGCGGTACTCCAGCCCGTTCAGATCGGACAGGCTGTGGCTGAAGGCCGGCACGGCGAAGCTGCCCGAGAAGCTGAGCGAGAAGTCAGTGATTTCATATCCGTACAGCCAGCCATCGGCGTCCAGATCCTCACCGGCAAAGCTGCCGCTGATGGTGGCGCCGCCGGCGTAGCCGCCCTGGCTGAACAGATAGGTGCCGGCATGGGCCGGGGCGCAGGCGATGCAGGCGGCGGCCAGGGCGCCGGCCAAGGTCAGGAGAGGGTGTGTCATGGGTGCTTTCTAGTGAAGGGCGTGGTCATTGGCCGTCATAGCGGCGGTAGCGCTCGACCAGCTTGTCGGCCAGTTGCGGGTCTTTGGGGTTGAGTCCGGCGCGGTCCAGCGCGCTCGCACAACCGCTGAGGGTGAGCGTGAAGAACGCCGACAGCAGGGCCAGGGCGCTGACAGCCCAGTAGGAGAGGGCGTGCCGGGTGCGGGTGGGGGTGATTGTTTGGTTCATGGTGTGCTCCGGTGAGAGCGAAACCCAACCATCAGGCAACGCTCAAGCCTGAAGTGTGCTGATCCGCCCCCCGCGCCGCATCGCCCGGACGGGCCATGGCCCGTGCCGCAATGGGCTATGGGCCGCTGCGGGAGGGCTCAGCCCCTGGCCAGACAGGCCACTGCGCGGGCCACGCCGTCGCGGCCGAACGGAATGCCCTGCACCGTCAGCGCCGCTTCGACGCCGGCCAGGCAGCCCAGCACCATGGCCGCATTCAGATCGCCCAGATGGCCGATGCGGAATACCCGGCCGGTCAGCGGGCCCAGGCCCCCGGCAATCGACACCTGGAAGCGCTCGCGCGCCAGCCCGCGCAGGGCGTCCACATCGATGCCCGGTGCCACCTGCACCGCGGTGACCGAGACCGAGCGCTGCTCGGGCACCTGCGCGAAGAAGCTCAATGCGCCGGCCGTGGCCCAGCCCTCGACGGCGGCATGGACGGCGCGGGCCAGCAACGCATGGCGGGCATGGACCTGCTCTATCCCCTCCTGGAAGATCAGGCCGAGCGCCGCCTCCAGCCCCATCAACAGGTTCTGCGGCGGCGTGCCGCAGAACTTGCGGTAGGGCAGCTCGCTGTCGCGCAGCCGCCAGTCCCAGTAGAAGCGCGGCGCCGGGTTGCGCGCGGAGACCTCCATGGCGGCTGGATCGACCGCCACAAAGCCCAGGCCCGGCGGCAGCATCAGCCCTTTTTGCGACGCACCGACCGCCACATTGACGCCCAGCGCGTCCATCTCGAACGGCGCCGCGCCCAGCGAGGCGACGATATCGGCGACCAGCAGGGCCGGGTGGCCGGCCGCGTCCAGCGCCGCGCGCAGCGGCGCCAGTTCGCTGGTGATGCCGCTGGCCGTGTCGGTGTGGACGACGAACAGCGCCTTGATCTGGTGCTCTCTGTCGTCACGCAGGGCCTGCTCGACGGCGGCCACGTCGATCGCCCGGCCCTCGATCCAGGGCGTGCGCTGTACGGACCGGCCCAGCGCCTCGGTCTGCAGCGCCCAGGAGTCGGAGAAATGCCCGGTGCCGGCGATCAGCACCCGCTCGCCCGGCGCGATCAGGTTCTCGACCAGCACCTCCCAGGCGCCGTGGCCGTTGCCGGCATAGACGAAGGGCTTGGCGCAGGTGGTGCCCAGCAGCCGCTGCAGGCCGGCCTCGCAGTTGGCAATGCAGCGTGTCAGGCGCGGATCGGCCATGTCCATGGGCTGGCGGCGCATTGCATCCAGCACCTCGTCGGGCACATGGGTGGGGCCGGGGGAGTGCAGAAAGCGTCGTCCGGGGATGCGGGTGTCCATGGCAGCTCTTTCGTGGGGGTGGCCCAGAATAGAGGAACTTCCACCGCCCGGGCCGCCATGAGTTCGCATAACGCATTTCCCGACAGCTTGCCGGCGCAGATCGGAGGCCCCTCGGCCTGGTTCGGGCCGGACATGGCGGCGCGCAGCGATGAATGGCTGCTGCACTTCACTGAGACCGAACTGGCCGAGATAGCGTCCGCCAGCCTCGCCTACAGCGAAGCCGACATCGCCTCCATGCGACGCGAGGACTTCCCGCTGCCGACCCTGGGGCCGCGCCTGCAGACGGTGCTCGCCGAGTTGCTCGATGGCCGCGGCTTCGTGCTGCTGCGCGGCCTGCCGGTGCAGCGCTGGAGTCTGCGCCAGAGCGCCGTCGCCTTCTACGGCCTGGGCCTGCACCTGGGCCGGGCCCGGCCGCAGAACGCCCAGGGCCATCTGCTGGGCCATGTGAAGGACCTGGGCCTGAGCTCCGACGATCCCCGGGTGCGCATCTACCAGACCCATGAGCGCCAGACCTTCCACACCGACTCAAGCGACATCGTCGGCCTGCTGTGCCTGCAGACGGCGCGCAGCGGCGGCCAGTCGGCCCTGGTGTCGTCGGTGACGCTGTACAACGAGCTGCGGCGGCTGCGGCCCGACTTGGCGGCTCTGCTGTTCCAGCCGCTGGCCACCGACCGGCGCGGCGAGGTGCCTCCCGGGGGCAAGCCCTTCTTCGAGATACCGGTGTTCAGCTGGCATGCCGGCCTGCTGTCGGCGATCTACCAACGCCAGTACATCGATTCGGCCCAGCGCTTTACCGATGCGCCACGGCTGGGTGCCGAGACGGTCGAGGCGCTGGACCTGTTCGATGCACTGAGCAACGACCCTCGCCTGAACTTCATGATGAGCCTGGAGCCCGGTGACCTGCAGTTCGTGCACAACCACAGCCTGCTGCACGACCGCACCGCCTTCGAGGACTGGCCCGAGCCCGAGCGCCGGCGCCATCTCTTGCGACTGTGGCTGGCACCCGATTCTGCCCGGCCGCTGCCGCCGGTGTTTGCCCAGCGTTACGGCAGCCTGGTGCCCGGTGAGCGCGGGGGTGTAACGATGGCCGACCTGATGCTGCAGGCTCCGCTGGCCGTCGACTGAGTTCGGGCGATTGGCGAACCGTTGCGCCACCTTGGCGGCATCGGGCGTGACTTTGTTCACTGCGCGGGCCTTCAATGGCTCCGTGGAAACCCGATAGGCCTTGGTCGCCCTAGCAGGCATCGCCCAGCGCCATCTTGCGCCAGATCAACAATCATGAAGTTTTTCGAAAATCTTTCCATCTCCCGCAAGCTCTGGGGCGCCACGCTGCTGGTGCTGTCGCTGATGGTGGTCACCTCGTTGCTCAGCCAGCGACTGGCCATGGGCGCGATGCAGCAGGCGCTGGAGGCGGTGGGGCAGTTCGAGAACCGCATCACCCAGACCACCCAGTGGAAGGGCGCGACCGAGACCAATGTGCAGCGCGTCATCGCCGTCGCGCTGAGCGACGAGGTGCTGCTGCAGCAGAGCTTCAACCAGAAGCTCAAGGAAAGCGTGGCCGGCATCAACGCGCTGCAGGAGGCCATCGTCAAGGGCATTGACTCGGACGCCGAGCGCACCGCCATGGAGCTGGTGAACACCCGCCGCACGGCCGTGCTGGCCCTGACCAAGAAGATCGACGAGCTGAAGAAGAGCGGCGACGGCGACCAGTTGCCCGCCACCATCGACAAGGAGCTGATGCCCGCCGTGGCCGGCTACTTCGCCGCGCTGGACGGCCTGGTGCAGGTCCAGGCCACGCAGCGCGATCAGGCCAAGACCGACGCCGCGGCCGCCAGCCAGCGCGCCGAAGTGCTGGGCATGCTGGTGATGCTGACGGTGTTCGGCCTCAGCCTGGGCGGTGTGGCCCTGCTGGTGCGCTCGATCAGCCGGCCGCTGAACGAGGCGGTGCTGATGGCCGAGGCGATTGCCGAGGGCGACCTGACGCGCAGCCTGCGCACCGACCGCCAGGACGAGATCGGCAAGCTGATGCAGGCCATGGGCGGCATGAACCGGCGTCTCAGCGGCCTGGTCAGCGAGGTGCGCCAGGGCGTGGAGTCGGTCTCCACCGCCTCGACCCAGATCGACTCGGGCAACCAGGACCTCAGCGCCCGCACCGAGCAGACCGCCTCCAATCTGCAGCAGACCGCCAGCTCGATGGAAGAGCTGACCGGTACCGTCAGCCACTCGGCCGACACCGCCCGCCAGGCCAATCAGCTGGCGGCCTCGGCCGCCGATGCCGCCACCCGCGGTGGTGCGGTGGTCGGCCAGGTGGTCAGCAATATGGGCCAGATCACCGACAGCTCGCGCAAGATCAGCGACATCATTGGCGTCATCGATGGCATTGCCTTCCAGACCAATATCCTGGCGCTGAACGCCGCCGTGGAAGCCGCCCGTGCCGGCGAGCAGGGCCGCGGCTTTGCCGTGGTAGCCAGCGAGGTGCGCAGCCTGGCCCAGCGCTCGGCTGCCGCCGCCAAGGAAATCAAGACCCTGATCAGCGCCTCGGTCGAGACCGTCGAGTCCGGCGCGGCGCTGGTGACCCAGACCGGTGCGGCGATGCATGACATCGTCAGCAGCGTCAAGCGAGTCAGCGACATGATCGGCGAGATCGCCTCGGCCGCTATCGAGCAGCGCGACGGCATCGCCCAGGTCAATGTGGCCGTCAACAACCTGGACCAGATGACGCAGCAGAACGCGGCCCTGGTCGAGGAGTCGGCCGCCGCCGCCGGCTCGCTGCGCGAGCAGGCTCAGCGCCTGACCGAGGTGGTGGCGGTGTTCAAGGTTGCCGCCTAAGGCGAGTTTCCGTTCTGACAATGAAAAACAGCCCACCTAGGTGGGCTGTTTGCATGGAGGGCGGGCTCGCTCAGGGCTTGGAGGCTGCCTCGCTGGCCATCGCTGCGGCGGGCATGGCCGCCGGCATGGTCACCGCTTCCGAGGCCGGGGCCGGTGCCACGATGGCAGTCGGTGCCTCGGCCGCCTTGACCGGTGCCGCGCCCATGGGCAGCAGCGGCACGATCAGCAGGGCCACGATGTTGATGATCTTGATCAGCGGGTTGACGGCCGGGCCGGCGGTGTCCTTGTAGGGGTCGCCCACGGTGTCGCCGGTGACGGCGGCCTTGTGCGCTTCCGAGCCCTTGCCGCCATGGTTGCCGTCTTCGATGTACTTCTTCGCGTTGTCCCAGGCGCCGCCGCCGGTGCACATCGAGATGGCCACGAACAGGCCGGTCACGATGGTGCCCATCAGCAGGCCGCCCAGCGCCGCGGCACCGAGCGTCAGGCCGACGACCACCGGCACGATCACCGGCAGCAGCGAAGGCACGATCATTTCCTTGATCGCCGCCGTGGTCAGCATGTCCACCGCCGCGCTGTAGTCGGGCTTGCGCTGGCCGGCCATGATCTGGCCGTCGGCGAACTGACGGCGCACCTCGACCACCACCGAGCCGGCGGCGCGGCCCACGGCCTCCATCGCCATCGCACCGAACAGATAGGGGATCAGGCCACCGATGAACAGGCCGACGATGACCTTGGGATCGCTCAGGTCGAAGGCCACGCTGATGCCACGGCCTTCCAGCGAGTGGGTGTAGTCGGCGAACAGCACGAGTGCCGCCAGGCCGGCCGAGCCGATCGCATAGCCCTTGGTCACCGCCTTGGTGGTGTTGCCCACCGCGTCCAGCGGATCGGTCACGTCACGCACGCTGGCGGGCAGTTCCGACATCTCGGCAATGCCGCCGGCGTTGTCGGTGATGGGGCCGTAGGCGTCCAGGGCCACGACGATGCCGGCCATGCTCAGCATCGAGGTGGCGGCCACGGCAATGCCGTACAGGCCGCCCAGCTTGTAGGCCGTCAGGATGGCCAGGCAGACGAACAGCACCGGCCAGGCGGTGGAGCGCATCGACACGCCGAGGCCGGCGATGATGTTGGTGCCGTGGCCGGTGGTCGAGGCCTGGGCGATGTGCTGCACCGGGGCGTACTGCGTGCCGGTGTAGTACTCGGTGATCCAGACCATGGCCGCGGTCAGCACCAGGCCGACGGCGCAGGCGCCGAACAGCGCCATGGCCGAGACCGAGCTGCCGTCCTTCAGGGTCAGCGCGGTGGGGAACATCGCGTTGGTGACGAAGTAGAAGGCGATCAGCGACAGCACGCCGGCCACCGCCAGGCCCTTGTACAGGGCCGGCATCACATTCTTCATGCCCGGCGAGGCCTTGACGAAGTAGCAGCCGATGATGGACGCGATGATGGACACGCCGCCCAGCATCAGCGGGTAGATCAGCGCATTCATCGTGGCACCGGTGACCATCAGGCCACCCAGGGCCATGGTGGCGATCAGGGTGACGGCGTAGGTCTCGAACAGGTCGGCGGCCATGCCGGCGCAGTCGCCGACGTTGTCACCGACGTTGTCGGCAATCACCGCCGGGTTGCGCGGGTCATCCTCGGGGATGCCGGCCTCCACCTTGCCCACCAGGTCGGCGCCGACGTCGGCGCCCTTGGTGAAGATGCCGCCGCCCAGACGGGCGAAGATCGAGATCAGCGAGGAGCCGAAGGCGAATCCCAGGAGAGGCTTCAGCGTTGCGCTGTCGGTCTTCTCACCGCCGGTCAGGAACCAGAAGAATAGCGAGACGCCCAAGAGGCCCAGACCCACCACCAGCATGCCGGTGATGGCGCCGCCCTTGAAGGCGACATCCAGAGCCGGGCCAATGCCCTTGGTCGCAGCCTGGGCGGTGCGCACATTGGCCCGCACCGAGACGTTCATGCCGATGAAGCCGCAGGCGCCCGAGAGCACCGCGCCGATGACGAAGCCAATCGCCGAGGTCTTGTCCAGAAACAGGGCGATCAGGATCGCCAGCACCACACCGACGATGGTGATGGTTTTGTACTGCCGGGCCAGATAGGCCGCGGCTCCTTGTTGAATCGCATTCGCGATTTCCTGCATGCGCGCGTTGCCCGCGTCCTGACTCAGAATCCAGCTTCGCTGGATGAACCCATAAAGCACTGCGGCAGCACCGCACGCGAGCGCAAAATACAGCGCCAAACTCGTCGACATGTAGCTGTCTCCTCTTTCGTTCTAGCCCTGGGACTGTTGAAACGTCCGTCTCTTCAAGTCGCGCCGCGGCGCCTTGGAACGGGTCGCAAACCCATGCTAAGGGACGGGCAATTCATCACGGCATGGTGTTTTCCAGTGGTGGGCCCGCCAATTGCAGACTTCCTGCGTCAGGTCATGGCAAGGCCGGCCCTTTAGAATGCGGGTTTTCCCCGCTGTCGAGAAGAACCCCATGAGCCTGCACAACGTGACCCCTGGCGCCAAGGCGCCCGAGCAGTTCAACGTGATCATCGAGATCCCGATGAACGCCGACCCGATCAAGTACGAGGTGGACAAGGAAAGCGGCGCGCTGTTTGTCGATCGTTTCATGACAACGGCCATGCACTACCCCTGCAACTACGGCTACATCCCGCAGACGCTGTCGGACGATGGCGACCCGGTCGATGTGCTGGTGATCACCCCCTACGCGCTGACGCCCGGCGTGGTCGTGACCTGCCGCGCCATCGGCGTGCTGCAGATGGACGACGAGGCCGGCGGCGACGCCAAGCTGCTGGCCGTGCCCACCAGCAAGATCCTGCCGATGTACGACCACTGGCAGAAACCCGAGGACGTGAACAAGATGCGTCTCAACGCCATCCAGCACTTCTTCGAGCATTACAAGGACCTGGAGCCGGGCAAATGGGTCAAGGTCAAGGGCTGGGAAGGCCCCGAAGCCGCCAAGGCCGAGATCGTCTCCGGTCTGGCTGCTTACGCCGCGCAGGCGAAGTAAGGGATCGGCTGTATCGGATTGCAAGAGCGCCCATGGTGGCGCTCTTTTTCATGGGGCTGGCTCTACACTCGGCGCTCTTCCGACTCAGGCGCCCTCCATGCTCAAGCGTTTCATGTCCACCGCCACCGCTTTCGCCGTCTCGGTGGCGGTTTCCCTGCTGGCCCTGCCGGCCGCTGCTCAGACCAAGCCCGCCAAGCCAGCCAAGTCGGCCAAAGCCGGCACAGCGGCCAAAAAGAGCAGCAAGGCCAAGAGCCCGACCAAGCCTTATTCGAGCGATCCGGCCATCAAGGCCGCGCTGCCGCTGGCGTCGAGTGCCGCGCCGCTGCTGGTGCAAAGCGTCGAGGGGGTGAGCGAGTACCGTCTCGCCAATGGCCTGCAGGTTCTGCTGATTCCCGATGACTCCAAGCCGACGACGACGGTCAATCTGACCTACCGGGTGGGCTCCAAGCACGAGAACTACGGCGAAACCGGCATGGCCCATCTGCTGGAGCATCTGATCTTCAAGGGCACGCCGAAGAACCCGCGAGCCTGGGCCGAGTTCACCAAGCGCGGCCTGCGGGCCAATGGCACGACCTGGCTGGACCGCACCAACTACTTCGCCAGCTTCTCGGCCAATGACGAGAACCTGCAGTGGTATCTGGACTGGCAGGCCGACGCGATGGTCAACAGCTTCATTGCCCGCCGCGATCTCGACACCGAGATGACCGTGGTGCGCAACGAGATGGAGATGGGCGAGAACAATCCCGGTAACGTGATGTTCGAGCGCACCCTGGCCACGATGTACCAGTGGCACAACTACGGCAAGAGCACGATAGGCGCGCGCAGCGATGTCGAGAACGTCAACATCACCCGGCTGCAGGCCTTCTACAAGACCTATTACCAACCCGACAACGCGACCTTGATCGTCTCGGGCAAGTTCGATCCGGACAAGACGCTGCGCCTGGTCACCCAGGCCTACGGCAAGCTGCCGCGCCCGCAGCGCATGCTGCCGCCCATCTACACGATGGACCCGGTGCAGGATGGCGAGAAGAGCGTGACCCTGCGCCGCAACGGCGGCACGCCGGCCGTCTGGGCGGCCTATCACGTGGTGGCCGCGGCGCATCCCGATTACGCCGCCGTCGATCTGCTGAACCTGATCATGGGTGACACGCCCTCGGGTCGTCTGCACCGACAGGTGGTAGAGAAACAGCTGGCCGCGAATGCCTTCAGCTTCTCGGCCGAACTGGCCGATCCGGGCTTCCAGATGTTCGGCCTGCAACTGGCCCCCGGCCAGGACATCGACAAGGCGCGCCAGGGCCTGCTGGCGGTGCTGGAGTCGGTGGCGCGCGAGCCCATCAGCCAGCAGGAGCTGGATCGCGCCAAGCAGAAGTGGCACAAGAAATGGGCCCAGGCCTTTGCCAACCCCGAGACCGTGGGCGTGGCCATGTCCGACATGATCGGTGCCGGCGACTGGCGGCTGTTCTTCTTGAACCGCGACCGGGTCGCCCAGGTCAGCCTCGCCGACGTGCAGCGCGTGGCCACCGAGCGCTACCGCGCCGACAACCGCACGCTCAGCACCTACATCCCGACCGAGCAGGCCATCCGTGCCCCCGCGCCCGTCAAGGTCGACACCGAGGCCGAGCTGAAGAGCTTTGTGCCCAAGAGCGCGGCCGCCAAGGTCGAGGCCTTCGACGCTGTGCCGGCCAATATCGAGGCCCGCACGCAGCGCTTTGCTCTGCCCTCTGGCATGAAGGTGGCGCTGCTGGCCAAGGGCTCGCGCGGCGGCACGGTGCAGGCGCGGATGACCCTGCGCTTTGGCGACGAACGCAGCCTGCAGCATCAGGGCATGGTTGCCACCATGGCCGCGCAGATGCTGACGCGCGGCACGCCGGCGATGAGCCGCCAGCAGATCCAGGACCGGCTCGATGCGCTGAAGGCCGAGCTGGCCATCAACAGCCGCGCCGGCGAGCTGCAGATCACCGTCACCACCCTGCGCGAGCACCTGCCCGGCACGGTGGCCCTGGTGGCCGAGCTGCTGCAGCAATCGAACTTCCCGGCCGAGGGGCTGGAGGAGTTGAAGCGCGAGGCCCTGGCCGGGCTGGAGGAGCAGCGCAAGGAGCCCGAGGCGGTGGTGGCCGATGCCATCAGCCGCGAGTTCAGCCCCTATCCCAAGGGCGACGTGCGTTATGTGCCGACCTTCGAGGAGCAGGAGGCCGAGATCAAGGCCTTGAAGGTGGAGCAGCTGCGTGCCTTCCAGCGTCAGTTCGGCGGGGCCAGCCATGCCGAGTTTGCCGCCGTTGGCGATCTGGACGCCGTCGCGGTGCGTGCTGCGCTGGAGGCTGGCTTCGGCAACTGGCGCAGCACCGCCGCTTACACCCGCGTACCGCAGCCCCTGGTGGCGCCGCAGCCGCGCCGGCTGATGTTCAAGACTCCGGACAAGCAGAACGCGACGATGCTGGCCCGCCTGTCGCTGCCGCTGAACGATCTGCATGCCGACTACCCGCCGCTGATGCTGGCCAACTACATGCTGGGCAGCGGTGGCAGCTCGCGGCTGTGGAAGCGCATCCGCGAAAGCGAGGGCCTGTCCTACGACGTGCGCAGCTGGGTCGAGTGGAACACCGTCGAGGCCAACTCGGCCTGGCTGAGCAGCGCCATCTTCGCGCCGCAGAACCAGCCCAAGGTCGAGGCCGCCTACCGCGAGGAGCTGGCCCGCGCGCTGGCCGAGGGCTTCAGCGCCAAGGAGCTGGACGAGGCGCGCCGGGGCCTGCTGGGCTATCGCCGGCTGTCACGGGCGCAAGACGCGGCACTGGCCGCCGCGCTGGCCGGCAATCTCTTCCTCGACCGCAGCTATCTGGTGTCGCAGCAGGTCGATGACGCGCTGGCCAAGGCGACCTTGACCGAGGTCAACGCGGCCTTCCGTCGCTATATCAAGCCCGATCAGCTGGTGATCAGCTTCGGCGGCGACTTCAAGCCGTGATCGAGGTGTCGAGTGAGGTGTCGGGTCTGAACGGGCTGCGCTCGTTCAGCTCGTTGACATACTGCTCGATCGACTGCCCTTCCTGTTTGAGGTAGTCGTCGATCGCCTCGGCAAAGCCCGGGTGGCTGAGCTGGTGCGCCGAGAACGTGCGCACCGGCATCAGCCCGCGCGACATCTTGTGCTCGCCCTGGGCGCCGCCCTCGAACGAGGCAAAGCCGTTCTCTATTACCCACTGCAAGGGCTGGTAGTAGCAGGCCTCGAAGTGCAGGCAGCGCACCTCCTCGATGCAGCCCCAGTAGCGCCCGTAGGCATTGCTGCGTTCACGGTCGATGCAGACGAGTGAGGCAGCCACTGGCCGGCCCTCGCGGAGGGCGATGAACATCAGCCAGTTCGCCGCCATCGTTTCGGCCATCAGCTGGAAGAACTCGCGCGTCAGGTAGGGCGTCGAGCGGTGGGCGGCGTAGGTCAAGGTGTAGCAGTGATAGAAGAAGTCCCACTGCTCGTTGCTGATCTGCGCGCCCTCGAACACTTCGAAGGTGACGCCGGCCTCGCGCACATAGCGGCGCTCCTGCAGGATCTTCTTGCGCTTCTCGCGCTGCAGCGTGGTCAGAAAGTCTTCGAGGCTGCCGTAGGGCTGCTCGGCGCGGTTGTGCCAATGGAACTGCACGCCGCGGCGCAGCAGCCAGCCCTGGCCCTCGGCCTGGGCCAGGTCATCGGGGCTGGGAAACAACAGATGGGCCGATGACATCCTGGCCCGCCGTGCCAACTGGCTGATGCCCGCCAGCAGGGCGGCACGCGCGCCATCGTCCACCGCCAGCAGCCGGGTGCCCGGCACGGGCGTGAATGGCACGGCAATCAAGAGTTTGGGGTAGTAGCGCAGGCCGTGGCGCTGGTAGGCGTCGGCCCAGGCCCAGTCGAATACGTACTCGCCATAGGAATGGCTTTTGACGTAAAGCGGGCAGGCGGCGATCAGCGCGCCGTCGCGTTCGATGCTCAGGAACTGCGCCTGCCAGCCACTGGCGGCGACGGCACTGCCGGAGGCCTGCAATGCCGCCAGGTACTCGTGGCGCATGAAAGGGGTGGGGTGGGTCTGCTGGGCCAGCAGGCGGTTCCAGGCCTGGGCATCCAGTTCACGGGGGTCCTCATGGACCTTGACGACATAGTCGCTCGACGGCTCGCTCATGCCGGCCATCTTAGGGGCAAGCCCCCGCCCGCGCAGTGGCCCCGGCGCAAGGCCTTGGCCAGCAGTGCCAATTGAGCGTAGCAGGGGCGGCTGGCCGGACGCCGTCGACCGTGCATCCCGCCATTGATTCGCGTCAATGACGGGCCGTGGCCCCTCGGACATGCTTGACCTTGTTCGCCGCTGGCAGGCCGAGATCGCGCCTGCGCGTCCGACCATTGAGGAGAAAGCCCTTGCGTTGTGCCCAGATCCCTTGCCGCGCCGGTGCCACGCCCTGGCTGCTGGTCTTACTGACCGGCGGATGGGGCGGCGCGGCATTGGCCCAGGCACCGCCCCCCGGGCAGGATCCGGCGCAGATCCAGCGCCAGCGTGAGGAGCTGGAGCGCCAGCGTCTGCAAAGGCCCAGCCCCGACACTGCGCCGCGCCTGAGCGCGCCGCCGACCACCAAGGTCTCGACGCCCGACTCCACGGCCAGCTTCATGCTGCGCAGGGTCGAGGCCGGTGCCAGCCTGCTGCTCACACCGGCCGAGCTGGACCAGGCGATTGCGCCGCAGCTCGGCAAGCCCACCACCTTTGCCGATGTGCAGGCGCTGGTGCAACGGATCAATGCCCTGTACTACGAGCGGGGCCATCTGACGGCCCGTGCGCTGGTGCCGGCGCAGAAGATCCAGGACGGCGTGCTCAAGGTGCAGCTGGTCGAGGCCACGCTGGCGCGCATAGCCCTGCCCGAGTCAACCAGGCTGTCGCCGGCCTTTGTGCGTGGCGTGATTGCGACGCGTGAGGGCGAGTTGATACAGGTGCCGCAGATCGGCGGGCAGTTGCAGCGCATGCACCGCGGCAGCGACACCCGGCTGGCCCTGAGCTTCGTGCCGGCCGAGGGCGAGGCCGTGGGCCAGAGCGTGATCAAGGTGGAGATCGATGAGCCACCCAAGTGGACCGGCCGCCTGTCGCTCAGCAACGAGGGCAATGCCAGCGTCGGCCGCGACCAGCTGAGCTTTGCCGGCGCGCTGAACAACTGGCTGGGCTATGCCGACAAGCTGGCCCTGCTGGGCATCTACTCGGAGGGCGCGAGCTCGCTGAGCCTGAACTACAGCGCCGTGCTGGGCGCCTCGCTGGCCCGCTTCGGCACGCGGGGCAGCATCGGCCTGTCGGCCGGCAACACCAAGACCGTGTCGGGCCCGCAGAACGATTTGATCGTCGACGGCGGGTCGAGCGCCTTCACCCTGGGGCTGAGCCAGCCGCTGCTGTTCCGGGGGGCCTGGACGCTGGAGGCCGGTGCCTCGCTGGGCGAGTCGCGCTCGAACACGACCATTGCCGGCGAGCGCTTCTCGGACGTGCGCATGGGCAGCCTGGCCGCTTCGCTGAGCCTGGGCTACCAGACCGAGGTGGCGAGCCTGGGCAGCACGCTGAACCTGTCGCGGGTGCATACCCGCGCCGCGAACATCGCGGCGCGCGACAGCACCGTCGGCCAACTGAGCTTCAATGCCTTCCGCGAGTTGTTCGAGGCCTGGTCGCTGCAGGCCCACGGCTCGGCGCAGTTCACTTCGGCCGTCAACCTGCCGGCGGCACTGCAACTGCAGCTGGGCGGGCCGGGCAGCGTGCGCGGCTTCGCTTCGCCCAGTGCCAGCGGCGACCGTGGCGAGACAGTAACGCTGGAGCTGCACCGTCAGTTCGCCGTCGGCGAGCTTGGCAACATCGTCGGTTTCGTCTTCATCGATCACGGCCGCGTGCGCATCGAAGGCACGCCGGCCACGCGGCTGTCCAGCGCCGGCCTGGGCCTGAACTGGCGGCGCGGCATCTGGAGCCTGTCGGCGAGCCTGGCGTCTCCGCGCAAGACGGACAGTGTGCCGGCGGCCAAGACCGAGTTCTATCTGCGCATCAGCGCCGATCTGGACGGCTGGCTCAACCGGCGCAACGCAAGGAGCCCCTGATGAAGTCCATGCTGATCTACGAACAGCCGGTGGGCCTGCACCGCGAGCGTCACCGCGACCTGCGGGTCGGGCCCAGCGCGCAGCGCTATGCCTTCGCGCGCGGCACCAACTCGGTGCTGCTGGCCGCCAGCGAGCTGCCACAGGCGGGCCTCGACTACCCCTGCGTCTTCGTCAGCACCGACGAGGGCCCGGCCATGGCCGCGCTGCTGGGCCTGCGTGACCGAGAGAACCTGTTCGTCGATGCCGCGGGTGACTGGCAGAGTGGCAGCTATGTGCCGGCCTTCGTCCGTCGCTATCCCTTCGTGCTGGCCCAGACGCCCAGTGCTCAGGAATACACCGTCTGCATCGACGAGAGCTACCCCGGTCTGAACCGGGTCGAGGGCGAGCCTTTGTTCGACGCGGATGGCAGCGACAGCGCCTGGCTCGGCCAGGCCAAGCAGTTCCTGATCCAGTTCCGCCAGGAGATGGAGGTCAGCCGCGCGTTCACGCAGCGTCTGGCCGAGCTGGGCCTGCTGGTCGAGCGCGCCATCGACTACCCGCTGGCAGGCCGCAGCGCCAGCCTGAGCGGCTTCCTGGTGGTGGACGAGCACCGGCTGCTGGCGCTGCCGGCGCAGGAGCTGGAGACACTGTTCCGCCCCGGCTGGCTGGGCCTCGTCTATGCCCATCTGGGCTCGCTGGGTCTGCTGCCGAGACTGGCTCAGCGCCTGAGCCTGCGGCTTGGCCAGGCCGCCGAGACCTCTCGGCTTCATTGATCAGGTAGCGCCGCCATGAAACTCCTCGCCCGACCGTCCCGCTTCTCTCTGTTGCAGCGCAGCCGTCGCCTGCTGGCGCTGACGCCGCTGGGTGGCGCGGTGGCGGCGCTGACGGGCCTGCCGGCGATCAGCGTCTGGGCGCAGACGCAGGCCAATGTCATCAAGCCCGACGGTCGCACGCAGACCGCGCTGCAGGTGATAGGCACGCGCACCGACATCAGCACCGCCACCCTGCGTGGCAGCAATGCCTTCAACAGCTTCAGCCGCTTCGAGGTCGGCCAGGGCCAGACCGTCAATGTGGTGGTGCCCGCCCAGGCGCAACGCGTCATCAATCTGGTCACCGAGGCGCCGGTGCGCGTCGACGGCGTGCTCAACGGCCTGAAGGACGGCAGCCTCAACGGCAGGCTGGTCTTTGCCGACCCCTACGGCCTGGTCGTGGGCAAGGAGGGCGTGATCAATGTCAACAGCCTGCACATCGTCGCGCCGAGCAAGGCGCATATGGACGCGATGCTGGGCGCGCAAGGGCAGATCGGCGAGGCGGCCGTGGAACAGCTGCTGCAGGGCCGGGCGCCGCGCAGCGCCGAGGGCCGGGTGCGCATCGATGGGCGCATCAACGCGCTGGAGCGGGTGCGCATCGAGGCCGGCCGCATCGACGTGGCCGGCACGATACGCGCCGGGGCCGATGCCGCCCATGACGCGGCCTTCCGCAGCGCCGTCAATGCCAATGGCCTGAGCTCGGCCGTCGGCATGGTGGAGCGCGGCGGTGTGATCGAGCTGGTCGGCGATGAGAAGCTGCTGGTGGCGGGCAGCCTGGTTGCTGCACAGCATACGGCGCCGAGGTTGGAGTCGGGCACCAGCCCCGCTGGCGCGGGCCTTGGCGGACAGGTGCGCCTGCAGGGCAGCGACATGGAGTTGCAGGCCGGATCGCTGATCGATGTGTCCGGCGTCAGCGGCGGCGGCAGTGCGGTGATCGGCGACATGCGGGGTCAGATGTTGACATCGGCCGCGCCGGCCCCCGAGGCCCTCGATGCGCCGGCACCGGCTGAGCCGCCGGCCCCGCTGACGCAGCGCCTGGTGCTCGCGCGCGGCGCCCAGGTGCTGGCCGATTCGACCCAGGACGGCGACGGCGGTCGCATCCAGTTTCTCAGCGATGGCAGCACCGACTTCGGCGGTCTGGCGCGTTCGCGCGGTGGCGCTTTACGGGGCAACGGTGGCTTCGTGGAGGTTTCGGGCCGGCGGCGCCTGCAGCTCTACGGCCTGGTCGACACCAAGGCGCCCAAGGGTCGCACCGGCACGCTGCTGATCGACCCAGACACCCTGCACATCGTCAATGGCGCCAGCGGCGACGGCAGCTGCCTGGATCTGGGCACCAGCGGCGACTGCAGCGTCACCACCGGCACGGTGCAGACCTTGGCGGCGAGCAACAATGTGCTGCTGCAGGCCGATACCGCCATCACCCTGGGCGGCAGCGATGGCGCCGCGGCGACGCTGGACCTGAGCAGCGCCTACACCGACAGCACCGATGTCATCACCCTGGTCAGCAAGGACATCACCTTCAATGCCAACTCGAGGCTGCTGACCGGTGGCGGCGCGGTCAAGCTGATCGGTCTGGGCGGCCTGTCCACCGGCGACCTGGGCACCGGCGAGTTCAGCTACCAGACCTCGATCAGCTGGGGGCCGTTGTCCATAGGCGCCAAGGTCGAGGGCGGCACCGTGCACTTGAACAACGGCGCGGCCATCATCACCCGCGGCGTGGCGGCGGCGGCCGATGCCGAGAGCGCGGCCCTGCTGCGCAATGCCGGCGCGGTCACCGTGCGCGGCCAGCGGGTGCAGCTCGATGCCGGCGCCAAGATACTGGCCCAGTCCACCGGCAGCGACGGCCATCTGGGTGGCGCCGTGGAGCTGACGGCCTATGCGCTGCAGCAATGGAATCTCGGCAAGGCGACCGCCGAGAGCCAGGTCGTGCTGGCGGGCACGGTCAAGGGCGAGACCATCACCGCGAATGCGGTCGCGCGGGCCGAGGCCTCGCCCGACGGGGCCTGGGGCTTTGCGCTGCAGGGCGGCCTGATGGCCATCGGCTCGCTGGCCGGGATGAATGCGGCGTACCACGAGGCCGAGGCGAATGCGCATCTCGACGTGCTGGGCACGGCGCGGCTGGACGCAAGCAGCACTCTGTCGCTGCATGCGGCCTCGCTGAACAAGGCGGCCGGCTCGGTCTATCTGTTCACCCAGGCCGAGGACGGCACCGATCTGTTCTCGGCCGCGGTGGCCTATGTGAAGTCCGGCGGCATTGCCGATCTGCTGGTGAGCAGCGGTGCGCAGCTCAAGTCCGGCGGCAAGCTCTCGGTCGTGGCCCACAACGACGCCACGGCCAAGAGTTCGGTCAAGGTGCTGAGCACCAATTCCAAGGGCGGCGCCGCTGTGGGCGTGGTCGAGACCGATGTGTCGGCCTATGCACAGATCGCCGCCGGGGCGGACATCCAGGTCGGCTCGCTGGAGCTGCTGTCGCTGCAGACCGGCAATGTGCGCAATATCGCCAAGTCCACCGAGGCGCAGCGCAAAGCCACCGAGCAGGACCCGAATCCCCCGCAGGCCTCGGTCGGCGTGTCGGTGGCGGTCAGCAATATCAAGGCGCACAGCACGGCGCTGCTGGACGCCAGCCTGGCCCAGGTCGGCGACGTCACCGTGGTGGCCGACACAGCGCTGTGGCAGAACTACATCGCGGCGCGCAACGATGTCGGCGGAGACCCTTCGTTGGTCGGCAAGGTGTCCTTGGCGGTGGCGAGCAAGATCCTTCCGTTCTCGTCCGGCCAGCAGGTGCTGGGCGACTGGCTGGCCGCCAAGTCGGACACCCTGGCCGGCCTGTCCAAGGGCGCGCCGACCTTCAAGCTCGGCGCGGTGGTCACCGTCAACGAGACCGATCTGGGCTCACAGGCTCACATCGGCGCGAACGCCAATATCGTGTCCAGTGGCAAGGTGGCGGTGCTGGCCCAGACCGAGGACCGGTCCATCCACAACATTGCCGAAAGCCGGGCCAGGACCAAGGATTCGATCAGCAACGGCCCGGCGCTGAGCCTGGCGGTGGCGGTGGGCCTGTACGACCACGCGGCCGAGGCCACGGTGGGCGAGGGGGCCCAGATCACGGCCACGCAGTTCGGCCTGCAGTCGCAGATCTACCAGCCCTTGGACGTGACCTGGCTGGCCAGCTTCGGCAGCGGCGGCATTGCCAAGCCGTCCGAGCTGTTCGCCCACTTCACGCCGCCCAATCTGGGCATGCCTCAGCTGGTGTTCACCTCCTGGGCCACGGCCCTGACCGAGCAGGAGATAGACCCCAAATCGACCGATCCGAACAAGGCCGTGGCGGCGGCCGGTGCGGTCAACTGGACGGCCTTCGGCAACCGGTCCACCGCCTGGGTGGGGTCCGGCGCGCACATCACGTCCACCGGCGCCGACACGCCCTGGAGCATCGCCTGGACCACGCCGACCGCGCCGCTGCTGGACGGCGACACCAGCATAGGCGGCGAGCCGGTGGGCTCGCTGGGCAATATCCTGCGCGAGACCCAGGAGGCGGTGGACAAGGTGGCGGGCCTGGCCAAGAACGCGGTCGGCGAGATCACCGACTGGCTGGACGGCGCCCCGGTGGTGCTGGGCATCACCTTGAAGCAGGCGGCGAGTTTCGGCAAGGCCGTCGATGTGCAGGCGCGCAATGAATCGAGCTTCCTGACGCTGACCGGCCAGCCCAGCGCCTTCGGCTTTGGCGGCGTCAAGCTGGGCGTGCAGGGCGGGCCGTTCGCGGCCGGCGCGGCCTTCAACTACGCGGGCTCCGAGCACCGCACGGTGGCCGGCATCGACGATGGCGCGGTGGTCACGGCCAGCCTGGGCACGGTGGGCGTCGAGGCGCTCAGCATCGACCGCATCATCGCGGTGGCGCCGACGGCCGGCCGCGGCACCGGCTCGGTGGTCAACCTGATCGCCGCCTATGCGGAGCTGGACAACCTGACCGCGGCCGTCGTCAGCAACAAGGCCCAGGTCACGGCCAAGGCGCTCGACGTCGTGGCCACCGAGGATGTATCGGTCTGGAGCGCCTCGGGTGCGGCGGCGTTCGGCGGCAATGCCAATGCCGTGGGCGTGGCCGTGGCGGTCAACGAGCTCGACGGCCGTACGCTGGCGGCGATTGCCGACCCCGGCACGCTGGAATGGGGCGCCGTGCGGCCCGAGGGCTTCAGCGGCCGCTCGGCCACGGGCAGCATCACCACCGACGCGCTGCGCGTGCTGGCCGCCACCCAGGGCACCAGCGGCGCCGTCAGCGCCTCGGCGGCCTCGGTCGAGAGCGAAGACCCGGATGCCAAGCCCGACGAACAGGTCAAGGAGGCGCCCAAGAGCGGCCTGTCCAAGAAATGGGAAGCGCTGAAGACCAAGACCAGCGAGCTGCGCGCCAAGGCGGTGGCCAAGCTGCAGACCAGCGACACCGGCAAGATCGCCAAGGCGCGCAACTTCCTGGCCGACAAGATCAAGGAGAAGGCCGCCGCGGCCGACCCGGTCAAACCGACCCCGCCCAAGCTGTCCATCGCCGCCGCCGGCAGTGCGGCCGTCAATCTCGGCAAGCTGGACAGCCGGGCCCTGGTCCAGGGTGCCAGCTTGAAGGACGGTGCCGGCAGCCTGAACACGGTGACCGTGCGCACCAGCAACGAGACGCACCAGTACGCCGTGTCGGGCTCGATCGCGCTGCTCAAGCTCAATGCACCCGAGACGCAGACCGGCTACGGTGTTTCGGGCGCGATCACCGTCGATATCGAGGACAACGACAGCAGCGCCCGCATCGTCGACAGCAGCATCAGCGACGCCGGCACGGTGCTGGTGGAGTCGCTCAGCGCCGGCCAGCGCATCTCGGCGGGCCTGGGCATTGCCGGCAGCAGTGGCAAGAAGCCCAGCTACATGCTGGACGTGTCCTATTCGATGACCGATTCCGACAACGACACCGTGGCTGCCATCGAGGGCGGCACCATCACCGGCTCGGCCGCGCGCAAGTCGGTGGTCGAGGTGCTGGCCTATGACCGCACCGAGACGGGCGTCGGCGCCGGTGCGCTGACGGTGCAGAAGAACAAGGGCGGCGCCGCGGGCGTGGCCATCGGCGTGGCGCTGGTGCACAACAGCACCGATGCCAGCATCGCCGGCACCACCGCCACCCAGGCGGGCCGTGTGGACGTGCGCGCCTTCGACCCGGTCGTGCTGGGCATTGGCGCGGCCAGCCTGGGCTACAGCAAGGAAGCGAAGAGCTTCACACTGGAGGGCAGTGTCAGCTACGGCGAGGTCGAGAACAACAGCCGCGCCTTCATCGGCAATCGCGGCGCCAGCCCGGCCAGCATCAGCAGCGACGCGCAGATCACGGTGCAGGCCACAGACCTGGTGCCTGCCAGCTTCAAGACCCGTTTCGAGTCGGTGCTGGCCGCCGATGGCACGCCGCCGGCCGACAGCGAGTACGACTTCGGCGCCTCGCTGCGCGCCGGCGATCAGGAGGCCTTTGGCGGACAGGCGATCGGGCAGGGCCAGCCCGGCGCGCTGGTGATAGGCGTGGCCGGTGGCATCGCCGTCGGCTCCGGTGAGGCGGCCGGCGCCTCGGCCTCGGTGTCGCGCGTTGCCAATGTGCATGAGGCGCTGGTCGAGGGTGCCACCTTGACCGGTGCCGGCGTGGCCGTCGATGCCACCGACGCCTCGCTAATCGTCAACGTCGGCCTCGGCGTGGGCGGCACCAGCAGCAAGATCGCCTTCGCCGGCTCGGTGGCGGTGACGATCAACGACAGCCGCGCCACGGCACGCATAGGCGAAACCGGCAAGACCACCAGCGTGACCACCACGGGCGCTAATGGCCTCGGCATCACCTCCGCCACCAGCGACCGCGCCTTTGCGGTGGCCGGCGCGGTGGCCATCTCGACCAGCGGCACGGCCGGCGGCCTGGCCGGTGTGGTCAGCACCGGCTCCAATGTGGCCGAGGCGTTGGCTCGCAATGCGACGCTCAGCGTCGGCAGCAGCGCCGGCGCGGCCCGGGTCGAGTCGACGACGGGCAGCCAGCATATCGGCGTGGCGGCGGCGGGCGGCTTTGGCGACAAGGCGGCGATCAACGGCTCCTTCGTCGTCCATGACGTGTCCGACCGAACCACGGCCTCGGTGACCGACTCCGGCGTCAGCGCCAGCGGCCTGCATGTGCATGCCGGTGACAGCGACAGCCTGGCGGCCCAGGTCTACAGCGGTGCCGGTTCGATCGGCTTTTCCGGCAAGGTGGCCGGCGGCGCGGCCGTCACCGTCAACACCGTCGCGCTGGAGCGCGAAGCCAGCATCGAACGCTCGGCCCTGACCGTCACCGGCACGGCGGCGGACGCCCTGCTGGTGCGGGCCGACACCGGCGTGCGCATCATCGGCGTGACCGTGGCCGGCGGCGGCGCCACCACGGCCAGCATCAATGGCGCGGCCAGCGCCAACACCGTCACCAACAGCACCAAGGCGCAGATCGAGGGCTCGGGCGTCACGGCCGCCGGTGCGGGCGTGCAGATCCTGGCGCGCGACGTTTCCGAGGTCGATTTCGGCACCGCGGCGATCAGTGTCGCCGGCAAGGTCGGCCTCGGCGCGGCGATTGCGGTCAACCGCATCGACAACGACGTGTCCGCTCAACTGCAGGGCAGTGATGCCCAGGGTGCCAGGCATGCGCTGGGCGCGGAGTTCAGCGCCGCCGATCTGCGCGTGGACGCGAGCAGCGATGCCCGCCTCGTCAACGCCGCCTACGGCATCGCCGTGGCCGGTCAGGTGGGCGGCGCGGGTTCGATCAGCGTCAACATCGTCGATACGGACGTGGCGGCGCATATCGGCCGCGGCGCATCGGCCAGGCTGGAGGGCAGCGCGGCGGTGCAGGCCACCAGCGAGGACGACATCAAGTCCTTCGCCGGTGCGCTGGGCATTGGCAATGGCGCCGGGGTCGGTCTGTCGACGACGGTGAACCTGGTGCGTGGCAGCACCCAGGCCAGCATCGGGGCCGACGATGAGACCCAGGTCATGCTCGATGCCAAGGGCAATGGGGCGGGCCTGCTGGTGCATAGCGGCGTGCTGACCCAGCCGCTGCCGGGCGTGGCCGCTGCGGGCACCAACCCCTCGTCGTTCGACGGCCTGGCGGCAATGAGCGATTACGATGCCACCCGCAAGAAGATGGCCGAGGGCACCAAGACCATCCATGGCGTGGCCGTCAATGCCGCTTCGATACGGCATGTGCTGGCCTTCGACACCGCCATCGGTGGCGCCGGCGAGGGCGTGGGCATAGGCGCCAATGCCGGCGCCCATGTGATCAGCAGCGCCACCACGGCCGAGGTGGTGGGCGCCGAGCTGAACCAGCGCGAGAGCACCGGCCTGGCCGCTGCCCAGGCGCTGGACGTGCAGGCCAGCAGCCACCATGTGATGAGCACCTTCGCGCTGGGGGCAGGCGTCGGCGCGACCGCAGGCGGCAGCGCGGCCCTGGGTGGCGACGTGTTCGTGACGCGCACCAAGGCGAATATCCGCGATGCCAAGGTCAAGGCGCAGCAGGATGTGTCCGTGCACGCAGGCAATGAATCGGCCCAGTCTTCGATCCTGATCGGCTTCGCGGCCGGCTCGGGCGCGCTGACCGGCACCGCCGGCGTGGTGGTGTTCGATGCCGAGGTGCAGGCGGCACTGCTGGGCGGCGAGTCGCGCTCGGGTCGCGACACCGTCGTCGACGCCGACAACGCGGCGGTGGTGAATGTCATTTCCGGTGCGGGTGCGCTGTCGGCCGGCGGCGGCGCGGCCGGGGCGGTGACGGTGGTCGTGTCCGACACGCTGACCGAGGCCCTGGTCGGCCGGGCCGGCTCGGCCCAGGGCTCGACGCGGGTGTCGACCGGCGGCGACCTGACCGTGCAGGCCGACAGCAGCGGCGCCGTCAACACGTTCACGGTGGCCATCAGCGGCAGCGGCGGTGCGGCGGGCGCCGCCATCGGCGCGGTGGCGGTGGTGACGAACCAGACCCGCTCCGCGGTCAGCGGCGCCGATCTGGAGGTCGGTGTCGCGCCCGACTGGATCTATGTGCCGCCCGGCAGCGGCGGCAGCAATGAGATTGGCGACGGCCCCAGCGACGGGCCGACCACCAGCACCGGCCCGGCCACCGGCACGCTCAATGTGCATGCCAGCGACCATGGCGTGATCGCCCAGGAAAGCGGAGCCGCGGGCATAGGCTTCGGCGCCGGCGGTGTGGGCGGCACGGTCTCGGTGCTGGTGACGCGGGCCAATGTCGGCGCCAGCGTGGACGCCAGCGAGGTCGATGCCGGCACCATCAGCCTGCTGTCACTGAACCAGCAGCAACACCAGGCAGCGACGGTGGGGGTCGGCGTGGGCGGTGGCCTGGGGGCAGGTTTTGCCGTCTCGCTGACGATGCTGGGCACCGGCAGCCCCGAGGACAGCGAGGCCTTCGGCAGCGGCAGCAACGCCAAGGGCTCGCAGCTGATGGACGCGGCCATCCGGCTGACCCAGGGCAATCGCCTCGGCGAGACCGCCGACACCATCAACACGACCGAGCGCAGCAGCCTGCAGGCGCAGGGCCAGCGCGACATCGGCGGCACGCTGCGTGACGCCGGCAGCAATTCGGCCGCCTCGACCGTCAGCGCCAGCACACTGCGCGCGGGCGGCAATGTGACCGTGCAGGCCGATCAGGAAAGTTCGCTGAAGAACCTGGCCGGTGCGGCGGGCGTCAGCCTCGGCGTCGGGGCAGGGGGCTCGGTCGGCGTCAGCTATGTGTTCAACGCCACCGCGGCCGATGTCACGGCCAGCACCATCACCGCCGGCGGTGCGGTCAGCCTCAGCGCCGAGTCGCGCGATGTCAGCGGCAAGCAGGCGCTGGACCTGACCACCATCGCCGGCGGTGTCGGCTTCGCCGGCCTCGGCGCCTCGGTGGGCGTCGCGCACCTGAGCAACATCGTGTCGGCCCAGGCCGATGGCACGATCACCGGCGCCAGCGTCGCCATGGCCGCAAGCGACAGCACCAGCGCCAGCGTGAGCAACGTGGCCGCGGCCGCCGGCGGCGGCGCGCTGGGCATTGCCGTGTCCACGCTGGACCGCGGCGGTTCGGTCAATGCCTGGGTGAACCGGGCCGGCGGCAGCGGCAGCTGGGTCAACGCCCGCACCTTGGACATCAGCGCACAGGCCAGCGGCAGCAACACGGTGATCTCGCGCGCGGTGGCGGCCGGCCTGGCGGTGTCGGGCAATGGCGCGGCGGGCACCGTCGACGACACCATGCAGGTGCGCGCCGGCATCGGCGACAACAGCCGCATCAGCGTCAGCGGCGACCCCGAGGACGCCAGCCATGGCAGCAATGTGCTGGCCCAGCGCGCGGTCAATCTGAGCAGCGAGGCCTGGGGCGTTGGCGTGTCCGGCGGCGTGCAGCTCGGTGGCTCGGTGGCGCTGGTGACACTGGGGGGCGACACCACGGCCAGTGTCGGCCCGTCGGTGCAGTTCGATGCCGCCGGCGCGCTGAGCGTGGCGGCCGAGGAAAACGCCGCCAATGCCCTCGCCGCCAAGGCCACGGCCTCGGGCGGCGGCTGGACGGCGGCGCTGAACGCCAGCGTGGCGACGGTCAGCAACACGGCCGTGGTGCAGGCCTCCATCGGCGACGCGACCCTGCTGCCGGATGGCGATGTGACCCTGGTCGCCCGGCATGCCGCGGCCCAGCACAGCGAGGCCAGCGGTGTCACCGTCGGTGGCCTGCTGGCCCTGGGCGGCAATGTGGCCGATACCACGACCACCGCCGGCACACAGGCAACACTGGGCAATGTGAAGACCTCCGGCCAGCGCCTGGGCGACCTGTCGGTGGCCGCCATCGGCAACGACAGCAGCACCGCCAAGGCCACGGCCGGCGGCGGCGGGCTGATTTCCGGCCAGGCGGCCGTGGCCAACGTCAACGATTCGAGCACCACCCTGGCCGATCTCAAGGCCTGGGGCGCCATGGCCAAGGCCGATGCGGCCGGCTACACCCTGCACGCCGGCAAGCTGAGCGTCGACGCCGAGCACCATGGCAGCGTGCGCACCGATGCCGACACCGTCAATGCCTCGGTGGTCGGCGGCAGCGGGGCGTTCGCGCTGAGCAAGGTCGATAACAGCGTCACGGCCCAGCTGGGCAACGATCTGCAGGCCAGCGCGCTGGGCCTCAGCGTCAATTCGCTGAACCAGGCGCAGGAGCTGGAGGGCGGCGACAACGCGGCCGGGGCCGGTGGCGGCCTGGCCAATGGCAGCGCCGTGCAGGCCGGCACGCGCTTCACGACGCACTCGACGGTGAGTGTGGGCGAGCGGGTTGGCCTGAGCGTGTTCGGCGACCCGACCAGCGACCATGCCGGCACCTTGGCCCTGGCGGCGCACACCGATCTGAGCGCACGCACCAAGGGTTCGCTGAACACCGGCGGCCTGGTCGATGTGCCGTTCGCCGATGTGCAGGCAGTCTCCGACGCGCACAACACCGTCAGCGTCGGTCGCGATGCGGTGCTGCGCAGCGTCGGCGATATGGTGCTGGGCACCACGGCGCTGAACCAGATGAATGCCGACAGCTTGGTCAAGACCTACGGCGCGGTCAGCGTGGCCGGCGGCACCAGCAATGCCAGTGCCGGCCAGACGGACAGCATCAGCGTCGGCAGCAATGCGCTGCTGCAGGCCTACGGCAATGTCAGCCTGGCCACCGGCCGCGATGCGCTGGGCGGCCTGAACCTGGTGCAGGCGCAGGCGATGACCGATGTCTACAACTACACGGCGCTGCCCATCACCACCACCAACTCGGCCGATGCCAGCAGCACCATCACGGCCGCGGTCGATCTGGCCGGCGGCAGCCGCGTCGAGGCCGGGCGCAGCGTCTACCTGCGCACCTTCAAGGGCGACCAGGGCAGCAGCGCCCATGGTGAGGGCCACAACCCCTATCTGGAGCTGTTCAGCCTCAGCACCGACGACAGCCACGCCCATGCGCCGGTGTTTGCCGGCAGCGTGGCGGTGAACGGCCAGGTGACGGCGGGCTACTACCGGCTGCGCGACCTGCGCATCGATGCGACTGGTCAGCTGACGCAGACCGTCGACCAGCCGGCCCTGGCCCTTCCGGTCCAGAGCTTCACGATGGACGCAACCGGTGGCTATCACGATGCCACCGGTCAGCTCGTCGATCCGGCGCTGGCCCTCAAGCCCAAGGCCTACATCGCCCGCATCGACGGCTTCAACCCGAGCCGCTACTACGACAGCGGCGCCAAGGAGAAGCTGGGCAATGTGCCCGATCAGGCCATGGGCGCCTATGCCTTGCCCGACCTGTTCGTGGCCGGCGGCAATATCGAGGTGTCGGCGCCCAGCGCCAGCGGTAGCGGCAGCCTGCGTGCGCAGGGCGGGCCGCTGATAAGGGTGGCCAACGCCAGCAACCGGTACCTGCTGGCCAATATGATGGTCATACCCGATGCCGACAGCGGCGGGGCGGTCACCTTCCTCGGCGGCGCCGTCAGGCCGGCGGGCCTGTCGACGCAGGAGGTCGACAAGGGGCGTGCGCCGGCGATCGATCTGCACAACAGCTACAACACCGCATTCGGCGGCCTGGCATCGGACATCGTGTTCCAGAGCGGCGCCTCCGGCGTGACGACGGTGCGCAACCCCCGCGGCAGCTTCACGCTGGTGAACGACTTCGGCAACGCCTGGGGTGCCGCACCCGATGCGCTGACGGTGGACATCCAGGTGCCCCAGGGCACCTTCGTGCTGGAGAGCACGGGCTACGCCAAGATCGGTGGCACGCCGCAGAACGAGTGGGCCTCCTGGGATGCACTGGTGCGGCCCAGCGACGCGTTCAACTTCATCGACACCGTGGCCTATGCGTTCTATGTGCGGCGGGGCATCGGCAGCTCGACCGACGCCGTCACCTACTCGAGGCAGCTGCAGGGCATCGTCGAGAACAAGGGTTCGGGCTCCGGGTACCTTTTCCGCAAGAACCTGGGCAACCAGCAGTACAAGAGCGGCGGCAACTGGTACGACGGCCACTACCTGTTCGACACCTTGCAGGTCAAGACCCTGGAAGGCACCCGGCCCACGGCCATCAACGGCGTCACCAGCCCGGGCCTGCTGGCCAACCGGGTGGACATCAGTGCGCGCTACCTGGACCTGAACGCGCCCATCCTCGCGGGCACGGCACGCGAGGTCGACGTCACCATCAACAGCACCAAGCTGTACCGCAAGGACGGCAGGTTCTGGGCCGGCCCGCAGTTCAGTTTCTTCGAGTGCGTGCTCGACCCCAGCTGCCGTGCCCGCAACGCGCTGCGTGCGCAGGAGAACGGCCTGTACGAGGTGCCGGCCGCGTCGCTGACCTACGGTGCGAGCAGTCCCAGGCTGACCGTGACCTTTGACCCCAGCACCCGGCGGGTGAGCACCGCCAGCATCGGCGGCAGCAGCCAGGGCGCGGTGAAGCTGACCGGCATCATGCTCAACAGCAATGCCACCGGCTCATCGAAGATCGAGCTCTCGACCGGCGCGATGAAGCTGAATTTGCAGAACAACTCCGGTCTCGAGATCGACCTGCCGCGCATCGAGACCAGCAGCAACAGCAAGGGGGTGATACAGATCACCGACAACGGCCAGCTGGCCAGCGTCTACAGCCCCAAACTCAAGCGCAATGTGGTCGCGCCGCTGACCACCTGGTACGTCAGCACCGATGGCCAGCAGGTCGACATGTACCAGGACCGTCTGGCCAGCGACTATGTCGGCCTGACCCCGGTGCAGGGCACCAGCACCGAGAACGGCGCCAGCACGGCCAGCTATCTGCCCAGGCAGGGCTATCGCTATGACTGGACCCGACAGGCCACGGCCACACGCCGCATCGTGCCCGGCCAGTACTGGGACTATTTCTATGCCACCGACTGGGAGTTTCTTGACGAGCAGGGCAAGGCCACCCATCTGAGCACGCCGAGCTGGAGCGTCGTGTCTTCCGGCGTGAGCCTGAATCCGGCGCTGAAGGACGTCAACTACAGCTATCGCTTCGACGCCAGCGCCGGCTTCGACTACTGGAACGTGACCTACTCGAACAACGGACCGGCGAACCGCCTGTTCGGCCTGGCGACCTCGGCCACCCTGATACAGCGAAGCAGCGTCAGGGCCGATCATGCGGTGGCCATCGCCTTCAAGGGCTTCGGCACCGGGGGCATCACGATCGGCTCCAATGCCAGCGCCCATGTGGGCAAGACCATTTCCAATGCCGGTGGCGACACCAGCATCAGCGTCACGGAGGCTGGCAAGCTGGTGGGCCATGATGGCGGTCTGATCACGGCCAGGAATCTGACGCTCAGCGCCGCTGGCGATCTGGGCGGCGACGGTAGCAGCCAGGCGCTGAACATACGGCTCACCGGCGGCGTGCTGAATGCCGAGGCGGGCGGCAATCTGGCGCTGGACGCGTCGTCCGCACTGAGCCTGGGCAGTGTCAGCGCCGGCAGCAGCGCCTCGGCTGGTCGCTTGAGTGTTCGCGCCGATGGCGAGATCACGGCGGCCTCGGCGGCCAGCGTCGTCAAGGCCTTCCAGGTCGAGCTGGAGAGCCGCAACGGCCGCATCGGTGGCGCCGGCGCCGACCAGGCGCTGAACGTTACCGTCAGCAGCATCGGCGACCAGGTCTCGCAGCGCGGCATCATCAGGGCCCAGGCGCTTGGCGACGTCAATCTGAACCTGGCCGGCGGCGATATCCGTGTGGACAGCATCGGCGCCACCGATGGCAATGTGCGCATCAACACCCAGGGCTCGTTGTTCGATTACCGGGAGGGCGAGGGCCTCAGCGGCCGTGCCAACGAAGACCTGCTGGCGCTGTGGCAGGGCCAGCTGCACCTGGCCGGGGACCGCAGCGCGGCCACGGCCGACACCCTGCTCCACACCATCGCGCCGCTGGACCAGCAGGTCAGCCGCGACTATCGAGACTACTGGAGCCTGCGCGCGCTCGGCACGCTGGGCAGTGGCGGCCGTACCATCACCCTGAACAGCGCGGGCCTGAGTGCCCTGCGCGCTCAGACCGCCGCGCGCCTGGGCATTGCCCAGCCCAGCGACGCGCAGGTGAACGCCTGGGCCAACGAGTTGCTGGCGCGCTATACCGGCACCTTCGACAGCCTGCTGGGCGCCAATAGCTGGCAGAGCCGGCCCGAGTTCCAGGCCCAGGCCGCCAACTACCGCTTCAGTGCGGACCGCTACAACGAGTACTGGCAGCTGAGGAACGCCACCAGTGGCGGCGTACTCACTGCCTCGGGCAAGGACTCGGTGCGTGCGATGGCGGCCACCGTGCTCGGCGCGGCGCCGACCGATGCCCAGCTGCAGGCCTATGTGAACAGCCGCTTCAACGCCTTGGCGGGCGACTTTGCCGCCGGCCTGGGAGCTGGCTGGGCGACGCAGACGGCCTTCCAGAGCTATGACCCGGTCTATCAGTTCACCGGCGATGCCGCGCTGCTGCAGCGCTACGCCACCGGCAGCTACTGGGGCCAGGACCGGCTGGAGAACTCGATCCGGTTGACGGCGCTGAACACCGGCAGCGGTGGCGGCACCGGCGAGATCGAGCACCTCAACATCTCGGGCAAGACGGTCACGCTGACCAGCGGCGGAGCGACCGCCACGCTGGGCCGCGACAACGGTTTCCGCACGCTGCCTCGGGGTCAGGCCTTGAGTCCGGAGGACCGGGACGCCCTGTCGCTGGCGGTTGCCCCGGGCGATGTGCAGACCCTGGCCGATGCCGATGGCAACATCATCGGCCTGAGGGTGCGGGATAACCGGCCCTTCTTCCTGCGCGCCGGCCAGCAACTGGACGCCAGCTTCAACGGCCAGCTGTTCGTGCAGGCCGAGGGCGAGCTCAAGCTCGGCAAGGTGCTCAGCACCGGCGGCCTGCGCCTGCTGAGCCAGGACGGCCTGAGCGTGGCCGGCACGGCCGCCGGCCCGCAGCTTGAGGGCACGATCCTGGTGCTGGATGGCGGCCGCGGCAGCATCGGCTCCGCGGCGCAGCCTCTGGTCATCCGGAGCGATGAACTGAGCCTGGCCAGGGCCGACGGTGACATCCACATCGTGCAGCCGCTAGGCAATTTGGTGCTCGACCTGATGGGCGCCGGCCAGACGGTGGACCTGCGTGCCGAGACTGGCAGCATCCGTCAGAAGGAGGCCGGTCTGCTGTCGCTGAGCGGCCATGACCTGAATCTGTGGACGGCCGGCGATATCGGCGGGCCGGACGGCAAGAGCCTGGAGCTGCGCACCACCGGCGGTGCGCTGACCCTGCACGGGCAGAGTGCCTGGATAGGCGCCAGCGGCGAGGCCCTGCGCCTGGGAACCTCGGTGCTTGCCAATGATCTGGTGCTGAGGGCGCCTGAAGCCACCGACCTGAGCCTGACCGGCGGCGTGACCGTCGGCGGCAAGGCCATGCTGCTGATCGGCGGCGACTTCATCGCGCAGGATCAGGCGACGCTGCAGGCACAGGGCGATGTGTCGCTGCTGGCCCTGGGCGCGAGAATGGCGGCGGGCAGCGGCCTGCGCAGCGAGGCCGGCGCCCTCAGCCTGAATCTGAGTGGCGGCGATGCCCTCGTGGCGAACCTGTTCGGTCAGACCGGCGTGGCGATAGAGGCGCCGCTGGGCCGCATTGCCGCCGTCGGCGCGGCGAACCGGATACAGGTCGGTACTCCGGGAGGGCTGCTGGCTCTCAACGTGCTGAACAGCGAAGGCGCCGGCGTCGGCACCGCCGCGCTGCCATTGCAGCTGGATGCCGCGCGCGTGGCGGTGCGCAGCCGCAGCGGTGGCCTGTTCCTCAACCTGCTCCAGCCTGATGTCGTGCTGGAGCAGCTCGGCCTGGACAGTGGCGACCTGTTTCTCGGCACCGAGGGCAGCCTCAGGCTGCAAGGCGCTCTCAGCAGCGCTGGCAATATCCGGTTGCAGGTCAAGGGTGCGTTCGATGCGGCTGACAGCCTGTTCGCCCGCGGCGCGGGCCACCTGCTGCAGGTCGACGCCGGTCAGATCAGCGTGGCGGGGCTGGCCCGCTCCGATGGGGACCTGATGCTGATCAGCCACGATGGCGACATGCGGCTCAACGATGTGCAGGCACTGGGTTCGATTGCGCTGCGCTCGGCCCGATCACTGCAGCTGAGCTCGCTTGCCGCGGGGGGCGAGGCCGATGCGCAAGCCGCCACGACGCTGCAGGGCGGCTCGTTCGACGCAGCCGGCAGCCTTGGCCTGGGCGCGGGAGCCGCGCTGGACGCCGGCGGAATGAGTGCCGGCAATGCACTGTCGGTTTCGGCCGGTGGCGCAGCGACTCTTGGCTCACTGAGGGCGGGGACGTCGCTGTCGGCCTCAGCGGCCTTGCTCACGATGGATGCGCTGCAGTCGGGGGGCGATGCGTCGCTGCAGGCGGACGGCCTGCTGACGGCGAGGACGGCCGCAGTCGGCGGCAAGCTCGATGCAGGCGCTGCCGAGATCCGGCTCGACAGCGTCACGGTTGGACGTTCCGCCACCCTGCAGTCGGGCGCAGCCCTGGGCATAGCCCGCCTGGATGTGGGCGACAGCCTGAACATCACGGCGGGCGCGGCCACGCTCGGGCCGGTGCTGGTGGGCGGCGATGCATCGCTGCAGGCGGCTGGTCTGCTGACGGCGACAACGGCCGCAGTCGGCGGGAAGCTCGATGCACGCGCCGCCGAGATCCGGCTTGACAGCGTCACGGTTGGACGCTCGGCCACCCTGCAGTCGGGCGCAGCACTGGGCATAGCCCGCCTGGACGTGGGCGACAGCCTGAACATCACGGCGGGCGCGGCAACGCTCGGGCCGGTGCAGGTGGGCGGCGATGCATCGCTGCAGGCGGCTGGTCTGCTGACGGCGACAACGGCCGCAGTCGGCGGGAAGCTCGATGCACGCGCCGCCGAGATCCGGCTTGACAGCGTCACGGTTGGACGCTCGGCCACCCTGCAGTCGGGCGCAGCACTGGGCATAGCCCGCCTGGACGTGGGCGACAACCTGAACATCGCCGCGGGCGCTGCAGCGATCGGGCCACTGCAGGTGGGCGGCGATCTTCGCATCGACGTGGCCGCGTTCGATGGCCAGTCACTCGATGTGGCCGGCGACAGCAGCGTGATGGTTGCCGGCGAGTTCCGGGCCGCGGCGCTGCGGCTGCAGGGCGACGCCCTGCTGCGTGGGGCCTCGCTGTCGGGTGCGGGCGCGACGATTGGCGGCACGGCAAGCTTGAACGGCATGGAGGGTGGCATCAAGTTCGAGCGGCTGAGCGTCGGTGGCGATGCCGCGCTTCAGGCCAGGACCTCGGTCCTGCTGGGTGCCCTTGATGTGGGCGGCACACTGACGCTGGACGCTGATCGTGCCGAGCTGGCCAGCGTCGCCGCCGCGGGCACGGCGCATTTGAAGCTAGCGAAGGATCTGGCCATTGCCGGCCAGGCGGTGTTCGGCGCCGACCTCGATCTGCGCGCCGACAGCCTCGCCGCCGACGGCATTCAGGTCGCAGGCATCACCGCCGTGGACGTGCAGAAGAACGTGTCCGTTGGCGCGCTGGGCCTGGGTGGCTCTGCCGACATCATGGCAGGAGAGCTGCGGCTGACGACGCTGACCGCAGGCGCCGACCTGAAGCTGGACCTGCGCAGCGCAGGCCTGCAGGCCGACAGCCTGCAAGTGGCCGGTGACACACGCCTCCAGGCCAAGACCGACATTGATGTGAGGCAACTGCTGAGCGGTGGCCGCCTGGAGTTGCAGGCGCGAGACCTGCGGGCGCAGGACATGCAGGCCGGCGGCGATGCCCATCTGCAGCTTGCCGGCGATTGGCGGCTGGCGCAGCGGGGCAGGTTCGATGCGGAGCTGAAGGCCGAGGCCGCGGGCGTGACACTGACCGGTCCGGTCCAGGTTGGCGGAGCTGCGGCACTGCGCACGGGCATGCTGAAGGCCGGGCAGTTGCAGGTGGGTGGGGCTGCAAGCATCGTGGCCGCGACCGATGTCGAACTGGACCATTTGCAGAGCGGCGCACAGCTGGACGTGCAGGCCCGCCATTTCCGCGTGAACGATGTGCAGGCTGGTGGCGACGCGAAGCTGACACTGTCGGGCGACTGGCTGCTGGGTCAGGGCGGTCAATTTGGCGCCGGCCTCAGCGCCACGGCGGCACGCATCGATTGGGCGGGGCCGGTGCAGGTGAAGGCCGCGGCCGATCTGCGCTCGCCGGCGGGCCTGAGCCTGACCACACTGGATGTGGGTGCTGCAGCGCGAGTCGAGGCGGGCGAACTGAGCGGCAAGCGCGTCACCAGCGGCGGTGCGGGCAGCTGGCTCATCCATGCCGGGGGCATCGCGCTCGAGCAACTGGAGGTCGGTGGGGCGGCCAGCCTGGACACCAAGGGCTCGGTGCAGATTCCACAGCTCGATGTGGCGGGGCCGCTGAGGCTGCAAGCTGGCGACCTGGTGAGCTCGACGCTGCATGTGGCGGGCGATGCCGCGTTGCAGCTGAGCGGCAAGCTGGAGATCACCGAGCTGGGCCGTTTCGACGGCGACCTGAAGGCGCAGGCCGGTGTCATGAGCTTCGGCCCGCTGAAGGTGGGCGGTTCGCTGACCTTGTCGACCCCGCCGACACCGGCGGTGGCCGGGCTTGGCGCCGCATCGGCGCAGGCCTCGGCGGCGGCCGAATTGCCCGCGGGTGCGGTGCATATGGCCGGTCTCGAGGTGGGTGAGGGCGCCGAGATCAAGCTGGCGGGCGTCTTCGAGCTGCAGGGCCGCGGCTCGATCGGAGGCGACCTGGTGCTGGTCGCCGATGCACTGACCCTGCGCGATCTGACGGTCGGCCGGGCGCTGGACCTGCAATCGGCCCGTGACCTGAGTGCCAGCTCGATCACATCGGGTGCGGGAAGCAGCCTGAGGGCGCCGGGTGCCGTCGAAATCGGCAGTCTGGACGTGGCCGGAGAGTTGCGGCTGCAGGCCGGCAGCCTCACGCTGGGTACGCTGAATACCGGCCTGGACGCACGGCTGCAGATGAGCCGCGATGCCACGCTAGGCGAGTTGCGTTCCGGCGGCCCGGTCGAGGTTGACGCGGCTGGCGACCTGCGCCTGGATGTGTTGGTGGGGCAGGGCGATGTCAGCCTGAAGGGCGCGCAGCTGCGGCTGGGCGAGATCGGCAGCCAGGGCCGTCTGGACCTGCTGGCGACGCAAGACCTCCAGGGACAGACGCTGAACGCTGGCGTGCATGCACGGCTGCGCGCCGCCGGGGCGATGCGCATCGGCAGCCTGAGCGCGCCGATCGTCGAACTGGAGGCGGGACGCGAGATGCGGCTGGATGTGTTGCGCGCCGACACCGCCGAGCTGAGCACGGCCACGCAGATCGCGTTGCGCGAGGGCCGCATCGGCGACAGCATCAAGCTCCATGCCGATCAGATCACGGGCGGTCTGGTGTCCACGGCTGGCGATGGCCTGCTCACCGAGCTTGGTGGCGTGGACGAGAGGCCTGCCACGCGCATCGAGCTGACCGTTGATACGCCCCTGCGCTGGCAGGTGCCGCTGCTCAACGCAGTGGATGCACGGTTCACCACCACCGGCGCCTGGACCCGCTTCGACCTGGCACGCATCACCGGCGCAATGAGTCTGGGGACGCCCGGTGGCTTGATCGAGATGAACAACCAGGCGCTCCAGCCCAGCGCTGCCGCCGACGTACAGCTGTATGAGCCGGATCGGACCTTCATGCTGGAGCGCGAGGGCAAGCGCCTGAGTACGACGGCCTTCCTGCTGGCACAGCGCCCGGATCAGATCATCACGTCGCCGCGCATCTGGTCGCAGGTCAATGGCCTGCCGTCGCAGACGCCGCTGCAGCCCGCCAGCCTCGGTCCCGCGGGTTTCCGTGCCGGTCCGCTGGCGGCCATGTTCCCGCAGCTTCGCCGCACCGAGGATGGCGGCTGGGACTTCGAGGCGCTGCTGCGCGAGAACCCCTCGGCGGCGCAGCAGGTCGTCGCGGTCGGCGAGCTGGAGTTCTGAGGCGCCAGCGCCAGTCTCAGGCGTCAGCGTCTGGAATGGTCTCAAGCTCCGCCAGCCAGGCGGTGGCCTCGGAGTCGCTGGGCGCGCGCCAGTCGCCGCGCGGCGACAGCGAGCCGCCACTGCCCACCTTGGGCGCGTTGGGCACGCAGGAGCGCTTGAATTGGCTGCCGCGGAAGAAGCGGGTCACGAAGATGCGCAGCGCGCGCTTGATGTCAGGCAGGCCGTAGGTCTGCGCACCCTGGTTGGCATCTGACCAGGCGGCTTGGGCGAGAAAAGCGATCTTCGATGGCGCAAAGCCATAGCGCAGCGTGTAGTAGAGGTTGAAGTCCTGCAGATCGTAGGAGCCCAGCGTGGCCTCGCTGCTTTGCAGGGCGGCGCCGTCAGCCGGCACCAGCTCGGGGCTGATCTCGGTGGCGACGATGTCTTCCAGCACCTGGCGGCCATGGGCGTCGTAGTCGCCGTTGCCGGCCACCCAGTTGACCAGATGACGTATCAAGGTCTTGGGCACGCTGGCGTTGACGTTGTAGTGCGACATATGGTCGCCCACGCCATAGGTGCACCAGCCCAGCGCCAGCTCGCTCAAATCGCCGGTGCCGACAACGATGGCGCCATGGAAGTTGGCCAGGCGGAACAGATGGCTGGTGCGCTCGCCGGCCTGCACATTCTCGAAGGTGATGTCGTACTGCTTCTCTCCTGCCGCGTAGGGGTGGCCCAGGTCGCGGAACATCTGTTCGCAGCTGGGGCGGATGTCGATTTCACCCGCGGTGCAGCCCACGGCCGCCATCAGGCGCAGCGCCTGGTCGCGGGTTCGCGTGCTGGTGGCGAAACCGGGCATGGTGTAGCCGAGTATCTGGCTGCGCGGCAGGCCCAGCTGGTCCATCGCCTTGGCGCAGACCAGCAAGGCATGGGTCGAATCGAGCCCGCCCGACACCCCCAGCACAAGCTTCTTGATGCCGGCCGACCGCAGCCGCTGCACCAGGGCCTGGACCTGGATGTTGTAGACCTCGCGGCAGCGCTCGTCGCGGTCGCCCCGGTCGGGCGGCACATAGGGGTGGCGGCCGACCAGGCGCCGCAAAGGCAAGGCCTGGCCCCGATCCACATGGCCCTCGAAACGCACGGTGCGGAAGGGGCGCAGCTGCTCGGCATGGTGGCGCACCGAATGGCCAAAGCTGGTCTGGCGCATGCGCTCCCGGCCCAGCAGCTCGAGGTCCACATCGGCCTGGATGATCTGCGCCTCGGTCGCGAAGCGTTCCGACTCGGCCAGCATATGGCCGTTCTCGCAGATCAGCGCATGGCCGTCCCAGGCCAGATCGGTGCTCGACTCGCCCTGTCCGGCCGAGGAGTAGACGTACGCCGCCAGGCAGCGAGCGGCCTGCTGGCCGACGAGCTGGCGGCGGTAGGTGGCCTTGCCTATCGTGGCATTCGACGCCGACAGGTTCACCAGCACGGTGGCGCCGGCCAGGGCGGCATAGGAGGAGGGCGGGATAGGCGCCCAGACGTCTTCGCAGATCTCCACATGGAACTTGAAGCCGGCCAGCGCCTCCGACGAGAAGATCAGCTGCGAGCCGAAGGGCACGAGCTGGTCGAGCAGGGTGATCTGGCTGCAGACCGCGTCGTCGGCGCTATTGAATTGGCGCGCCTCGTAGAACTCACCGTAGTTGGGCAGATAGGTCTTGGGCACGGCGCCCAGGATGCGGCCGCGATGCAGCACGATGGCGCAGTTGAACAGGCGCTGCTCGACCCGCAGCGGCATGCCCACGACGAGCACGATACCGAGTTGCGCGGTGGCCGCCAGCACGCTGGCCAGCGCCTGCTCGCAGGCGTCCAGCAGCACGCGCTGGTGGAAGAGATCGTCGCAGGTGTAGGCCGACAGGCCCAGTTCGGGGAAGGCGATCAGCGACGCGCCCTGGTCGGCGGCCAACCCGGCCAGGCGTATGGTTTCGGCGGCGTTGTAGGCAGGGTCTGCCACTCGGCACTGCGGCAGGCCGACGGCGATGCGCGCGAAGTCATGGTTGTACAAATTGCCAAAGTGCCGGTCTTGCTTCAAAGCCATGTCCTCATCAGTCGGGCCCGGCTGCAGCGCCAGGGCCTCTATCTTGCCCGGCCAGTCTAGCCTTGCTCGGCCCACCGCGGCAGAAGCAGGCCCATGAGCCCCTGGGGCCACCGCTGTTCCGTGCTTAAATCAGGGTTAACGCAATACTTTTCGGGAATCGCCATGAAGCAAATCACCGCCATCATCAAGCCCTTCAAGCTGGACGAAGTTCGTGAGGCCCTGGCCGAAGTGGGTGCCTCGGGCCTGACCGTGACCGAGGTCAAGGGTTTTGGGCGTCAGAAGGGCCACACCGAGCTGTATCGCGGCGCCGAGTATGTGGTGGACTTTCTGCCCAAGGTGAAGGTCGAGGTCGTCGTCAAGGACGACGAGGTCGAGCGCTGCATCGAGGCCATCCTGAAGGCCGCCAAGACCGGCAAGATCGGCGATGGCAAGATTTTCGTCACGCCGGTGGAGCAGGTGGTGCGAATCCGCACCGGCGAGACGGATGAGGCTGCGGTCTAACGCTATCTAGATGCGTTGATAGTCGTCCGGCTTCAGCGCCCGCGCTGAAGCTGCTTGCAGCCGGTCGAGCAGTCGGTCGGCCGAATCGTCCACCAGCAGCAACTCCCGCTGCGCCGACTGCACAAAGCCCTGGGTGGTGGACTGATCCAGAAAGCTCAAGAGGCTGTCGTAATAGCCATCGACATTGAGCAGGCCCACCGGCTTGTCGTGGTAGCCCAACTGGCGCCAGGTCCAGACCTCGAACAGTTCCTCGAAGGTGCCGATGCCGCCGGGCAGGGCCACGAAGGCGTCGGCGCGCTCGGCCATCAGCTGCTTGCGCTGGTGCATGGTCTGCACGACATGCAGCTCATGCAGGCCCCTGTGGCCCAGTTCGCGAGACATCAGGCTGTCAGGGATCACACCCACCGTGTATGCGCCTGCGCCCAGCGCCGCATCGGCCACCGTGCCCATCAAACCGGCGCGGCCGCCGCCATAGACCAGGCCCAGGCCGCGCTCGCCAAGCAGGCGTCCTGTGTGTGCGGCCGCGGCTTCGTAGGCCGGCAAGGTGCCGGGCCGCGAGCCGCAATAGACGCAAAGCGACCAGGGAGCCATGGCGCTCAGCCTCCGAAGCGCGACCACAGGGCCGCCGCCCAGATGCCGCCACACAGCACCAGTGACAACAACACCGCCGCACTGGCCAGATCCTTGGCGCGCTTGGACAGGTCATGGAGCTCGAAGGACACGCGGTCGATCGCTGCCTCGATTCCTGAGTTCAGCAGCTCGACAATCATCACCAGCAGCACCGAGCCGAGCAGCAGCGCCACCTCGACCCAGCTGCGGCCCAGCCAGAAGGCGCTGGGCATCAGCACCAGTGCCAGCCAGCACTCCTGGCGGAAGGCGTCCTCGCCCTTGTACGCGGCCCGCAGACCGGACATCGAATAGCCGAGCGCGCGCTGGATGCGGTCCAGGCCGGTGCGGCCTTTGTAGGGGTTGCTCATGATGTTCGCGGTTCAGCGCTTTTTCCTTGGGGCCGGGTGTTGCGTGATCAGCCGGGTGCCGCACAGCAGGTCATGCAGGAACTGGCGTCCCGGCAGCAGCAGGGAGAGCAGGGCGTAGATCAGCATGCCCACGAACAAGGTGCCCAGCACCGGGCCGGTGCCCTTGAGGCCGTTGACCTCGATGACCAGCAGCGCTGGTGCGAACCACAGCAGGCCTGCGACATAGCGGGCCAGTGCACGCACCTGGCTCAAGGGTCGGTTTGCAGTGTCCACCACGCGCAGATGCCAGGCCTTCATCGCTACCGTTTGGCCGCCATGGGTCCAGAACCATATGAAGTAGATGCCCAGCACGACGAATTCAAAGGTCATCAGGCCGTAGCGGCCTTGCATGGCATTGCGCTGCTGCGTCAGGGCCGAGTACAGATAGCCCGCCACGAACACGACTCCGAACAGGACCACCCCTTCATAGGTCAGGCTGGCCAAACGCCGCTTCAGGCCGGGCGCAGCCGCGTCCGGTTCCACAAGGTCTCGGCTCATGAACGGGTGGCGCTTGCCGATGCTGCAGGGCGCTTGGGCAGCAGGGTGTTCGGGTCGACCAACTCGGGGGATGCCATGATCTTGGGCGTGCCACTTTTCTGATGCGCGGGCGGCCTGGCGGTCTGGTTGATCAGGGTGGTGGTCGCTCCAGGCTTGTTCTGCACCACCGTTGGCGCCACCGGCTTGGGTTGCGGTGCGCTTGCACGCTGCGGCACCAGATTGGACTTGGCCTGGTTATCCAGCATGGGTTTGGCGATTGGGTTGGCGCTCTTGCCGGTTTTGGCCTCAGTCTTCTTGGCCGCTTTGGCAGCCAGCACTTGGCGCTGCTCGGGCGCCAGCGCCTGATAGGCCTCCCATTTGGCCTGCCGCGACTCTGGCGCAATCTGCTGCGCCTGCTGATAGCCGATGCGGGCCTGATTGCGCTCCACCGGCGAGAGCTTGGCCCAGCTGCTCATGCGTTCCTGCACTCGAACTTGCTCGTCCGCGGGCAGAGAGGGGAATCGGGTGGCAATCTCCAGCCATTTGCGGCGGCGCGACAGATCCAGACTGTCCCAGTCCTTGGCCAGCGGTGACAGTGCGAGCTGCTGGCCTGGTGTCAGCTGCTTCCACAGGTAGAGATCTGGCACGGCTGACGTGCCCTGAGTCAGTGGTGTCTGCGGGGCTGGAGCTGCGACGAGTGGTGCAGCCTCGACGGGCGAAACGTTGGGTGCTGCCTGGACCGCACTGGCCGCGCCCGCGTCCTGGGCAAGTGCCTTGCCCTGCAAGCAGGCAAAGCAAAGCAGCCCCAGAGCGAGGCCGCTGGTGAAAGCTGTACATCTTGCTGAACTGCTGAGAGATCTATCCGCCAGTCGCGTCATGCCCGGTTCCGATTACTCTTCTTCTCCCGCCAGATACTCCGAGAAACCGGGGTCGCTGTAAGCGGTAGGTGGCAGATTGTCGGCCAACAAGGCCGTGTCCACATCGGCGGCGGCAAGGATTTGTTCGTATAACTGGCCCTCGTTGATCAGCACCAGGCCCACCACAAGAGCCAGCAGCGGCAACGCCGAAGCAAACTTGAGCCACCAGGGTGAGCGCTCCGGCCCACCACCGGACAGGGCGGCACTGCTGCCCATGCCCAGCAGTCCAAGGCTTGTTTCGCGTATCGGGTGCGGTTTGGCGCTGCGGACTTCGCGGGCGCGCTGAAGCGCCGATTCCCGCGCGAAGCGCAGGCGCTCACCGATATCGTGCGGCAGCTGCTGCGAATGTTCGCTCAGGCATGCGCTGAGTCGCGAGCCAAAGCGCGCTTCCAAGGCTTCATTGCCGGTATGGGGGCGAGTGATTTGATTCATAGCGTGAGTCCCTTTGCCCTCAATGCTTTGGCCAGCGCGTGCACCGCCCGTGAACAGTGGGTTTTGACGCTGCCTTCCGAGCAGCCCATGACACCCGCCGTCTCAGCGACGTCAAGTTCTTCCCAGTAACGCAGCAAAAAGGCTTCCCGTTGACGTGTGGGCAATTGTGCAACTTCTCCCTCGATGGCAAGCAAGGTCTGTGCCCGTGAAACCTCGTCGGCAGCGCTCTCGGCGCCCATCATGCCTTCCTGTGACTCCAGCGACTCCAGCAGATCGAAGTCGCCGTCACCATCGGCACCCTCGAAGGACGACATGTTCTGCATCACCGCATTGCGGACCTTCTGCCGCCGGAACCAGTCCATCGAGGCGTTGGACAGAATACGTTGGAACAGCAGCGGCAATTCGGCCGGCGGGCGGTCCAGGTATTTTTCGGCCAGGCGAATCATGGAATCCTGCACGATGTCCAGCGCGGCATCTTCATCGCGTACCAGATAGGCGGTGCGTTTGAAGGCGCGTTTTTCGACGCTCTTGAGGAAGTCGCTGAGTTCTTTGTCGGTGGCCAATGGAAAGGGTGCAGCGTGATGCAGGGGTGCAAAGCGGGCGCGATTATCGCATTGCAAGCGTCTCTTGCCGATGCAAGAAGTCTGGGGCTTGTCGCGATGTGTTAATGTTGCGTCGCACAACAATGGGTCTCAAGCTGGCCGCCCGACCTGGGCTTCTCGTTTTTGACCGCGCAGGTTCCGAGTCCACCTCACGAGGGTGCGAGAAGGAGCACCAATGGTTTTTCGTCAGAGAAATTCACAAAGGTTCGAAATGGACATGTCTACCGCGGAAGTCAAGCGTGCCTCTATGGCACAACCGCAAAATACCCCCCCCGTGGAGCCCAATGGCTCCGAAATCCTCGTTCGCAGCCTGCAGGCCGAAGGTGTCAAATACCTTTGGGGCTATCCAGGCGGAGCGGTGCTCTACATCTACGACGCGCTGTACAAGCAAGACAGCATCCAGCACGTGCTGGTACGCCACGAGCAAGCTGCCGTGCATGCTGCTGACGGCTATGCCCGCGCCACCGGCGATGTGGGCGTGGCCCTGGTGACCTCTGGTCCGGGCGTGACGAATGCCATCACCGGCATTGCCACCGCCTATATGGACTCGATCCCTATGGTGATCATCACCGGTCAGGTGCCGACGCCGGCGATCGGGCTGGACGCCTTCCAGGAGTGCGACACGGTCGGCATCACCCGCCCCATCGTCAAGCACAATTTCCTGGTCAAGGACGTGCGGGATCTGGCCGTCACGCTGAAAAAGGCCTTCCACATTGCCCGCACCGGCCGCCCCGGTCCGGTGGTGGTGGACATCCCGAAGGATGTGTCGATGGCCAAGACGCCATTCGTCTATCCGACCCATGTCGAGATGCGCTCCTACAACCCGGTGCGCAAGGGCCATGCGGGCCAGATCCGCAAGGCCGTGCAGCTATTGATGACGGCCAAGCGGCCCTATATCTACACCGGCGGTGGCGTGATCCTTGGCAATGCCTCGGCCGAGTTGCGCGAACTCGTCAATCTGCTGGGCTATCCCTGCACCAACACCTTGATGGGCCTGGGTGCGTTCCCGGCCAGCGATCCTCGTTTCCTGGGCATGCTGGGCATGCACGGCACCTACGAGGCGAACATGAGCATGCAGAACTGCGATGTGCTGCTGGCCGTGGGCGCCCGTTTCGATGACCGGGTGATCGGCAACCCCAAGCACTTCGGTTCGGTCGAACGCAAGATCATCCACGTCGACATCGACCCCTCGTCGATCTCCAAGCGCGTGCGGGTGGACATCCCCATCGTCGGTGACGTCAAGGATGTGCTGCAGGAGCTGATCGCCCAGATCAAGGAAGGCCAGGCGCGGCCCGATGCCCAAGCCTTGGCTTCGTGGTGGGGCCAGATCAACACCTGGCGCGGCCGCGAGTGCCTGAAGTACAAGACCTCGCCGGACGTGATCAAGCCGCAGGCGGTGGTGGAAGCGCTTTGGAACATGACCAAGGACCGCGACACCTACATCACCTCGGACGTGGGCCAGCACCAGATGTGGGCCGCCCAGTACTACCGCTTCGACGAGCCGCGTCGCTGGATCAACTCCGGTGGCCTGGGCACGATGGGCGTGGGCCTGCCCTATGCAATGGGCATCAAGCTGGCCAAGCCGGAGTCGGATGTGTTTTGCATCACCGGCGAGGGCTCGATCCAGATGTGCATTCAGGAGCTCTCGACGTGCCAGCAGTACAACACGCCGGTGAAGATCGTCTCGCTGAACAACCGCTATCTGGGCATGGTGCGGCAGTGGCAGGAGCTGGACTACGGCAAGCGCTACTCGCACAGCTATATGGACGCGCTGCCGAATTTTGTCAAACTGGCCGAGGCCTATGGCCACGTCGGCCTGCTGGTCGAGAAGCCGGAGGACGTGGAGCCGGCTCTGCGCGAAGCAATGAAGTTGAAGGACCGCACGGTGTTCCTGGACGTGCGCACCGATCCTAGCGAGAACGTCTGGCCCATGGTGCAGGCAGGCAAGGGCATCTCCGAGATGCTGCTGGGTTCCGAGGACTTGTGATGGGCTGAAGTCCGGGGCCGGGTTCAGGGTTACCGCCCTGAGCCGGGCCGCGGACGAAGGCGCAGCACACCGACGAACATCTTTCTTCCATCGCAAGGCGTGGCCAAGGGCCTGCAGTTACCGCTGCCGGTCTGAAGAGCGCGCCAACACGAGGTTTTCCATCCATGAAACACATCATTGCACTGCTCATCGAGAACGAGCCGGGCGCGCTGTCGCGTGTCGTCGGCCTGTTCTCGGCGCGCGGCTACAACATCGAGAGCCTGACGGTGGCCCCCACCGAGGACCCGTCGCTGTCGCGCATGACCATCCAAACCTCCGGCTCGGACGAGGTGATCGAGCAGATCACCAAGCACCTTAACCGCCTGATCGAGGTGGTCAAGGTCGTTGACCTGACCGAGGGCCATTACACCGAACGCGAGCTGATGCTGATCAAGGTCCGCGCCGTCGGCAAGGAGCGCGAGGAGCTCAAGCGCACCTGCGACATCTTCCGCGGCCATGTGATCGACGTAACCGAGAAGACCTACACCATCGAGCTCACCGGCGACGCGTCCAAGCTCGATGCCTTCATCGAAGCCATCGATCGCGCTGCGATCCTTGAAACCGTACGCACCGGCGCCAGCGGCATCGGCCGCGGCGAGCGCATCCTGCGCGTCTGATCAATCCCAATTCTTTCCCGTACCAATTTTTTCTGTGGAGACCGACATGAATGTTTACTACGACAAAGACGCTGACCTGAGCCTGATCAAGGGCAAGAACGTCACCATCATCGGCTACGGCTCACAAGGCCACGCCCATGCGCAAAACCTGAACGACAGCGGCGTCAAGGTCACCGTCGGTCTGCGCCGCGGCGGCGCGTCCTGGGCCAAGGCCCAGAACGCCGGCCTCCAGGTCGCCGAGATTGCCGATGCCGTGAAGTCGGCCGACGTCGTGATGATCCTGCTGCCCGACGAGCAGATCGCCGATGTCTACAAGCGCGAAGTCGAGCCCAATATCCGCGAAGGTGCTTCGCTGGCCTTCGCCCACGGCTTCAATGTGCATTACGGCCAGGTCGTGCCCCGCGCCGATCTGGACGTCTGGATGGTCGCACCGAAGGCTCCCGGCCACACCGTGCGCTCGACCTACGCTCAAGGGGGCGGCGTGCCCCACCTGATCGCCATCTACGCCGACAAGACCGGCCGTGCCCGTGATCTGGCGCTGAGCTATGCCTCGGCCAATGGCGGCGGCAAGGCCGGCGTGATCGAGACCAGCTTCCGCGAGGAGACCGAGACCGACCTGTTCGGCGAACAGGCCGTGCTGTGCGGCGGCGCCGTCGAGCTGATCAAGGCCGGTTTCGAGACCCTGACCGAAGCCGGTTACGCGCCCGAAATGGCGTACTTCGAGTGCCTGCACGAGCTGAAGCTGATCGTTGACCTGATTTATGAAGGCGGCATCGCCAACATGAACTACTCGATCTCGAACAACGCCGAGTACGGTGAATACGTGACCGGCCCGCGCGTCGTCACCGAAGACACCAAGAACGCGATGCGCCAGTGCCTGAAGGACATCCAGACCGGCGAGTATGCGAAGAGCTTCATCCTCGAGAACAAGGCCGGCGCACCGACCTTGATCTCGCGCCGCCGCCTGACCTCGGAGCACCAGATTGAAGTCGTGGGCGCCAAGCTGCGCGCGATGATGCCTTGGATCGCGAAGAATCGACTGGTTGATCAGTCCAAGAACTAAGACGGTTCAGCCAACCTTGTAAAGGCCGCGCAGCCTACCAGCCGCGCGGCCTTTTTCGTCTGCTGAGGTATCCTCGCGCCCCATGAGCGACCAGAACAACATCGACGCCGAAGAAGGCGACACGCCCGAGCCGCCGCGTCCGCGCCGCAAGGGCATCTACATACTCCCGAACCTGTTCACCCTGGCCGCGCTGTTCGGCGGTTTCTATGCCGTGGTGATGGCCATGAACGGCCGCTTCGACCAGTCCGCCATCGGTATCTTCTGCGCAATGGTGCTGGACAGCCTGGATGGTCGCGTCGCGCGTATGACCAACACGCAGTCCACCTTTGGTGAGCAGATGGATAGCCTGTCCGATATGGTGTCCTTCGGCGCCGCGCCGGCGCTGATCACCTACGAATGGGCGCTGAAAGGTCTGGGCAAGCTGGGCTGGATAGCGGCCTTTGTCTATTGCGCCGGTGCGATGCTCAGGCTGGCACGCTTCAATACCAATATTGCGGTCGTCGACAAGCGCTTCTTCCAAGGCCTGCCCAGCCCGGCCGCGGCCGCTCTGGTTGTGGGCTTCATCTGGGTGGTGGACGACGCCGGCATCAAGGCCGTGCACGCCAATCTGCCCTTGGCCTGGGCCACTTGCGCGCTGACCCTGTACGCCGGACTGACGATGGTCACCAATGTGCCGTTCTACAGCTTCAAGGACGTCAGCTTCAAGCGCACCGTGCCCTTCATCGTGATCGTGGCGATCGCGCTGGGCATCGCGGTGATCAATATTCACCCTCCCATCGTGTTGTTCGCGCTGTTCTGCATCTACGGCTTCTCGGGCTATGGGGTCTACGTCTACAAGCGCGTCAAGGGCCGGCCGGTCAGCGTGATCTCCACATCGACCGATGAGCCCGATGAAAAAGGACTTCATCACTGATGAGGCTTGCAAAGCCCGTGCTATATTGAGCTCACGATGTTGACCACCGCTTTCACGCTGCTACTACTACCCGAGGTGCACTGGGCGCGCTGATCGCATTCGTCTTTAGATTTCTCTCGCATCAACGGCCCGTTGCAACACTGCAAGCGGGCCGTTTTGTTTTTGTCTTTCACTTTTTGCTCTGGAGATTCCCATGTCCGACAAGCTCATCATCTTTGACACCACCTTGCGTGACGGCGAGCAGTCGCCCGGCGCATCGATGACCAAGGACGAAAAGCTGCGCATCGCGCGTCAATTGGAGCGCCTGCGCGTGGACGTGATCGAGGCCGGCTTTGCCGCCTCCAGCAATGGCGATTTCGAGGCCGTCAAGGCGATCGCCGACGCGGTGCGCGAGAGCACGATCTGCTCGCTGGCGCGCGCCAACGATCGCGACATTGCTCGTGCCGCCGAAGCCCTGAAGGGCGCGCAGCGCGCGCGCATTCACACCTTCATTGCCACCAGCGAGTTGCATATGGAGAAGAAGCTGCGCATGACGCGCGAGCAGGTACTGGAGCAGGCGCGGCTGTCGGTACGCTTTGCCCGCAATCTGTGCGATGACATCGAGTTCTCGCCGGAAGACGGCTACCGCTCCGATATGGACTTTCTGTGCCGCGTGCTTGAGGCGGTGATCGCCGAAGGTGCGACCACAGTGAACATTCCCGACACGGTGGGCTACGCGATCCCCGAGCTGTACGGCAACTTCATCAAGACCCTGCGCGAGCGGGTGCCCAATGCCGACAAGGCGATCTGGTCGGTGCACTGCCACAACGATCTGGGTATGGCGGTGGCCAACTCGCTGGCCGGTGTGCAGATCGGCGGTGCCCGCCAGGTCGAGTGCACGATCAATGGCCTGGGCGAGCGGGCCGGCAACTGCTCGCTGGAGGAAATCGTCATGGCCGTGAAAACGCGGCGCGACTACTTCAAGCTCGACCTGGGCATAGATGCGACGCAAATCGTGCCGGCCTCTCGCCTCGTCTCGCAGACCACCGGTTTCGTCGTCCAGCCGAACAAGGCCGTGGTCGGCGCCAATGCCTTCGCCCATGCCTCGGGCATCCACCAGGACGGCGTGCTGAAGGCCCGCGACACCTACGAGATCATGCGCGCCGAGGACGTGGGCTGGGCGGCCAACAAGATCGTGCTGGGCAAGCTCAGCGGCCGCAATGCCTTCAAGCAGCGCCTGCAGGAACTGGGCATTGCGCTGGAGTCCGAGGCCGAGATCAATGCGGCCTTCGCGCGCTTCAAGGATCTGGCCGACCGCAAGAGCGAGATCTTCGACGAAGACATCCTGGCCCTGGTGATGGACGAGACCGTCACTGCCGAGAACGAGCATTACCGGCTGTTGGCCCTGTCGCAGCACTCGGAGATGGGGGAGCGGCCACACGCCAGCGTGGCCTTTGCGGCCGGTGACCAGGAGTTCCATGCCGAGAGCGACGGCAACGGCCCGGTGGACGCCAGCCTGAAGGCGATCGAGTCCAAGCTGGAAACTGGCGCCGAACTGGTGCTTTATTCGGTCAATGCGATCACCAGCGGCAGCACAGAATCGCAGGGCGAAGTGACCGTGCGACTGCAGCACGGTGGCCGGGTGGTCAATGGTGTGGGCGCCGACCCTGACATCGTGGTGGCTTCGGCCAAGGCTTACTTGAGCGCGCTGAACAAGCTGCACAGCAAGGTCGAGCGAGTCGCGGCTCAGGGTTAGTGCTTAATTTATGAGCACTAATGCTTGCGAGGCCCAACTTTAGAAGGGTCTCGTAAGCTTTTGATCTTGCGTGGGTTTTTTCTATCGCCTACACTGACTCACAGCTGTTACCGGGGGCTAGTTTGAAATCCATTGCCGCGTTGTTGTCGACCGCCGCACTCGGCATCTCCCTGTCGCTCTCAGGTGTCTGCCTGACGATGCAAAGCGCCCACGCGGCCAAGGTGGAATCGAAGAAGCCGTCCCGTACCGTTGTCAAGTCACAGCGCAAGGCCAAAGTTGGCGTCAAGGCACGCCGCCTTTCAGTGGTAGATGCCGCGCCGGCCAAACCCTCGTTTGGTCAACTGGCCGGCCTGCATGCCGATCAGGACGAGTTGTCGCTGAAGTCCAGCGTCGCCCTGGTGCTGGACCAGGACACCAACGAGGTGTTGTTCTCCAAGAACCCGCAGGCGGTGCTGCCCATCGCGTCGATCACCAAGCTGATGACGGCCCTGGTCGTCGTCGAGGCGCAGCAGTCGATGAGCGAGATGCTGAGCATCACCAATGATGATGTGGACACCGAGAAGGGCACCGGCTCGCGTCTGGCCATCGGCACGGAGCTGAGCCGCCAGGAGTTGATGCATCTTGCGCTGATGTCCTCGGAGAATCGTGCCGCCAATGCCCTTGGCCGTAACTATCCCGGTGGCCTGGCGGCCTTCGTCGCAGCGATGAATGCCAAGGCGCAATCGCTGGGCATGAAGGATACGCAGTACGTTGAACCCACCGGGCTGTCCAGCCGCAACCAGTCCAGTGCTCACGATCTGGCCGTGCTGGTGAAAAATGCCCACGAGGTGCCGGTGCTGCGCGAGTTCTCTACCTCGGCCGAGCACCTGGTGGCCGTGGGCCGGCGCAATATGCAATTCCGCACCACCAATGGCCTCGTGCGCAACCCGTCCTGGGACATCGGCCTGCAAAAGACCGGCTTCATCAATGAGGCGGGTCGTTGCCTGGTAATGCAGGCTCAGATGGCCGGCCGCAAGCTGATCATGGTGTTCCTTGACTCGACCGGCAAGTACTCACGGGTCGGCGACGCCGAGCGCGTGCGCAAATGGGTCATGCAGAACGCGGTCAAGGTCTCCGAGTAAGCGCCCAGTTGCTGAAACGAAAACGCCACCGGAAGGTGGCGTTGGTCATTGTGGGGCCGGGCCTACTCCCGATAGCCCAGCGCCGAGGAAATCTGCGCCGCCGTATCCTTGACGCGCTGCAGCCAGCTTTCCTCCAACCGGTCGGCCGGTGACGAGATCGACAGGCCGGCCACCAGCTTGCTCTGGTCGTCGTAGATCGCGGCGGCCATGCAGCGCACGCCCAGTTCCAGTTCCTCGTCGTCACGCGCCAGCCCGCGCTGGCGCACCACGGCCAGCTCGCGCTCCAGCGCGACGATATTGGTGATGCTGTTGCGCGTGTGGCCGGCCAGGCCGGTGCGGGTGGCATAGGCGCGCACGCGCTGAGGGTCATCGAAGGCCAGGAACAGCTTGCCCACCGAGGTCAGATGGAGCGGCGCGCGGCCACCAATGGCGCGCACCACCTGCATGCCCGAACGTTCGCTGTAGGTGCGCTCGATATAGACGATCTCGTCGCCCTGGCGCACCGACAGATTCACCGGTTGATGCGTCAGCTTGTGCAGTTCGCGCATCGGGCCCAGGGCGGCGTCGCGCACGTCCAGCCGGGCCTTGACCAGATTGCCCAGCTCCAGCAGGCGCATGCCCAATCGGTAGCTGCCGGCCTCGGGCCGGTCCACATAGCGGCCGGTGACCAGGTCATTGAGAATGCGGTGGGCGGTGGAGGGGTGCAGGCCGGTGGTTTCACTGATCTGCTTCAGCGACACCGGGTCTTGCTGGCTGGCCAGCACGTCCAGCAGGGCGAAGCTGCGTTCCAGCACCTGAATCGTCGGAGTTTGGGCCTCTTTTTTGCGCATGGAGTGATTGTGCGGGCTTTTTTGGGGTTTTGCATCGCGAAATTCAATGTCAAATAGCGGCGATGAGTCCGAATCTCTTGATGCGTTTGTACCTCTGCCTGTGTGCGTGCCTTGCCGCACTGCTGGGCGCCCCCACAGCGGCCATGGCACAGGCGGCGGCGTCCGCGCCCGCTGCCGCGGCCAGTGCCGTTGTCAATCAGCCGCAGCGCCTGTGGATGGCGGTGCCGCGCGTCAGCGGCCGCCTGACGGCGCGCGATCTTGGCCTAGTGATCAACACTGCCGACCCCTATTCGGTCGCCGTTGGCGAGTACTACATCGACAAGCGCGGCATTCCGCCCGAGCAGGTGCTGCGTCTTGAGCTGCCGATCAAGCCGGTGCTCAGCGCCACCGAGTTCGAGCAGCTCGCCGCCCAGGTGCGCGAGCACATGGGCCCGCAGGTCCAGGCCCTGGCCATGGCCTGGAATCAGCCCTGGGCGGTGGAGTGCAACTCGATCACTGCGGCACTGACCCTGGGTTTTCAGCCGGATGCCTGCAAGCAGACCTGCTCACCCAACCGACCCTCGGGCTACTTCAATGGCGCCAGCAGCCGGCCCTATACCGAGCTGGGACTGCGGCCGTCGATGCTGCTGGCCACGCGCAGTGTGGAGAGTGCCAAGGCCCTGATAGACCGCGGCGTGGCTTCCGACGGGCAATTGGGACGGCGCGGCGGGCCTCCGGCCAAGGCGGTGTTCATCAGCACGCAGGACCGGGCGCGCAATGTGCGGTCTGTCCTGTTCCCGCCTGAAGGCTTGATCGCCGCGCGCGGCATCGAGGTGGATCTGCGCCAGTCCAGCGAGACCACTCAGCTGCGCCGAGTGATCCTGATGCAGACGGGTGTGGCGAAGGTCGATGTGCTCGACAACCTGCAATGGCTGCCCGGTGCGCTGGCCGATCACCTGACCTCCTATGGCGGGCAGTTGCTCGGCAGCCATGGCCAGATGAGCGTGCTCGATTGGCTGGAGTCGGGTGCCACGGCCAGCTTCGGCACCGCCAGCGAGCCCTGCAATCATCTGCAGAAATTCCCCCACCCGCAGGTGCTGCTCTTGCACTATCTGCAGGGGGCGACGGCGCTGGAGGCGTATTGGAAGAGCGTGGCGTGGCCGGCCCAGGGGGTGTTTGTTGGCGAGCCCTTAGCCGCGCCGTTCGCCCGCTAGGCCGCGGGCCGCCGCGTTGCCGGACATCACAGCGCCTTCCAGAGTGGCCGGGTAGGGGCCTTGAACATAGTCGCCGGCGGCGATCAAGCCCGGGGCAATGCGAGCTTCCGGTCGCTGCAGGCCCGGTGCGCAGGCAAAGGTGGCGCGTTTCTCGGTCAAGGCGCGCAGCAATTGCGGTGGCTGTGCCCAATGGGCCGATAGCGCCTGCTTTGCCTGCTGCAAGGTGGCCGTGACAGTGGCGTCCAGCCCCTGATCCAACCAGGCGCGCGCGCCGCTGATGACGAAGGCAAAGCGGCCGGCCGCCTCTTCGCTCTGATGGATCTGGCCGAGGTCGAAGACGAACTGCGCCGGCGCCTGCGGGCCCTCGTGCAGGGCCATCATCGGAACTGGCAGATGACTGCCCGGGCTCTCCAGATAGACGGTGACGATGGGTTCGTAACGCAGGTCGCGCGCCGTCTGCGCCCAGCCGGTGGCTATCGGCGCGACCAGGCGGGCCGCTTCTGGAGCGGTGCAGGCCAGCACGACCGCGTCGAAACGCTCATCGTCCACCAGCCAGCGGCCGCCATCGCTGACGAGGCTGGACACGCGCTGGCCCAGATGCAGCCGCGCGCCCTGGGTGCGCAGCCAGTGGGCTGCCGGCTCGGCCAGCAAGTCGCTGAGCGGCCGCCGGGGCAGCAGCAGGTCGGACGATCCCGGCCCCGAGAACAGGGCGTCCTTCAATACGCGCAGAAACACGGTGGCGCTGGCCTGGGTGGCCGGCGTGTTCAGCGCGGCCACGCACAGTGGGTCAATCAGCTGCTCGCGCACCGGCCGGGGCAGGGTGGCGCACAACTGGGCGACAGTGGCCTGAGGATCGCAGCGAAAGCTCTTCAGTGCCCAGACCGCGCAATGTCTCAGCAGACCCAGACGTTCGCGCCTCGTCCAATGGGCACAGGCCAGCACGGCGCGAGCGAAGGCCGGCACAGGATGTCCGGGCGGCAGGCTCAGACCTTCGAGGTCCGGATAGCGCAGGCGCAACGGCAGGCGCTGCAGCATGTCCTCGGGCCGGGCGCCGACCTGGTGCATCAGGGCCAGGCTTTGTCGATAGGCACCGATCAGGATGTGCTGACCGTTGTCCAGCCTCAGATCCTGTGCATCGGCCCCCTTGCAGTCGACGCTGCGTGCCCGTCCGCCCAACTGGGCGGCCATCTCGAACAGGCTGACCTGGTGGCCGTCGCGAATCGCTTGCACGGCGGCGGCAAGGCCGGCCCAGCCACCGCCGACCACGGCCAGCTTGAATCTTCCGGCCATCAGCGCCCGCGCCAGTTGGTGCGCATCGCGATCCAAAGCTTGCGCAGCGGCGTCAGCGAGATGCGCTGGTGCAGCACCTGGAACTGCTCGGCCTCGATCTCGCGCAACAGGGATCGGTAGATATTGGCCATCATCAGCCCGGTCTTCTGCGTGCGTCGGTCGGCCTCGGGCAGCAGGGCCAGGGCCTCGTCATAGAGACGATGGGCGCGTTGCGTCTGGAACTGCATCAGCGCCGTGAAGCGTTCGCTATAGCCCCAGGGCTTCTCGCGCTTGAGAATTTCATGGGCCTTGACGTCGAACTGCTGCAGCTCCGAGACCGGCAGATAGATGCGGCCCCGGCGTGCATCGTCGCCGACGTCGCGGATGATGTTGGTCAGCTGCAGGGCCTGACCCAGCGTATGGGCGTAGGCAATGGTGGCGGGCTCGCTGCGGCCGAAGATGCCCGAGGCCACCTCGCCGACGACGCCGGCCACCAGGTGGCAATAGCGCTGCAGGCCTGCGAAGTCGAGGTAGCGGGTCTGGTCCAGGTCCATCTGGCAGCCCTCGATCACGGCCTGCAGATGCTCGGCGCGGATGTCGTAGTTGGCCACGTGGGGCATCAGCGCCCGCATCACCGGGTGGCTGGGCTGGCCGGCAAAGGCGCTGGCTACCTCCTTGCGCCACCAGGCGAGCTTGGTGGCGGCCACACCGGCATCGCTCGTTTCGTCCACCACATCATCGACCTCGCGGCAGAAGGCATAGAAGGCGGTGATGGCGGCACGACGCTGCGCCGGCAGGAACAGAAAGGCGTAGTAGAAGCTCGAGCCGCTGCGGGCGGCCTTGTCCTGAACGTATTGCTCGGGGCTCATGCTGCAGGGACCTGGGTGTCGGTGGGCGCGGGGCGCATGACGAAGGCGCGCCAGATCATCACGGCCACATCGGGCGCCTTGATGACAGGTCGGTGTTGCAAAGTGTCATATTGCATGCGTTCGATTCTCTCAAGAATCCGTAGCCCGCCCTGCACGACCAGGCGCAGTTCCCAGCCGGCCCGACCGGGTACACGGTGCACCAATGGCGCGCCCTCCAGCATCAGGGTCCTGGCCCAGGTGCACAGGTCCCGGATCAGCGCTCGGGCGGCCGGCGAGTCCTGGCACTGAAGCACTTGCTGCGGGGTCAGGCCGTGCCGCTGCAGATCGGCCAGCGGAGCATAGAGCCGGCCGCGCGGCCCATCCACGCTGAGGTCCTGCCAGAAGTTGATCAGCTGTAGCGCGCTGCAGATCGCGTCCGAGCGCCGCAGTGACAACGCGTCGTCGACGCCGTACAGGTGCAGCAGCAGCCTGCCGACCGGACTGGCCGACCGGCGGCAGTAGTCAAGCAGCTCGCTGCGGTCGGCGTAGTCGCTCTTGACCACGTCCTGCATGAAGGCGCCGAGCAGATCGTCCAGCAGCGGCAGGGGAAGCCGATGCGTGCGCAGGGCCTGGCCCAGCGGCGCGAAGATCTGAGGCCAGGCCGAATCATTGGCCTCGCCGCGGGCGCAGCCGTGCAAGGCCCGCTGAAAGTCCTGCAGCTGGGCCATCCGTTGTGGCGGTAATGCATCACCTTCGTCCGCAATATCGTCGGCGGTGCGCGCAAAGCCATAAATTGCCATCACCGTGCCGCGCAGGTGCGGCGGACACAGCCAGGAGGCGACCGGGAAGTTTTCGTAATGTTCTTGACTCACGGCGTGCATTGTCCATGCAGGGCAGGCTCAGCCGGCCCTTGCCCGTGCCGATATGAAGAGGCCGGCCATTTGACAGTCGAGGGCACCCTGAATACATTACTGACCAGTCAGTCAGTTGCTGGTTCAGGTGCCCGAGCCCTGCTCACAGCCCTGCGCTTGTTGTGTTTACGGCTTGTTTCGAGGTTTTCATGCCCAATGCCCGTTTCCCTCTTTGTTTGACGCAGGGCCTGCGCCTGGCGCCCGCCCTGGTTCTAGCGCTGGCCCTGGCGGCCTGCAGCAAACCCCAGGAGGCACCCGCGCCGGAGCGCTCGGTGCGCACCCAGGTGGTGCAGGTGGGTAGTGCCGGCGGCACGCATGAGTTCGCGGCCGAGGTCCGGGCGCGCACCGAGTCGCGGCTGGGCTTTCGGGTGGCGGGCAAGCTGGTGGCGCGTCGCGTCAATCTGGGCGACACAGTGAAGGCCGGCCAGGTGCTGGCCCAGCTGGATCCGCAGGATCTGAAGCTGGCCCAGGACGCCGCCAAGGCCAGCCAGGTGGCCGCGCAGGCCAATTACGACCTGAACCTTGCCGATTTCCGCCGCGCCAAGGATCTGAAAGACCAGGGCTTTGTCAGTGGCGCCGAGCTGGAGCGCCGCGAGACCGCCTTGAAGGCGGCCAAGTCGCAGCTGGACCAGGCCCGCGCGCAAATGAATGTGCAGAGCAACCAGGCCGGCTATGCGGTCCTGCAGTCGGACGTCAGCGGTGTCGTCACCGGCATCGAGGCCGAGCCGGGCAGCGTCGTCAATGCCGGCACGCCCATCGTCCGCGTGGCCCAGGACGGCCCGCGCGATGTGGTGTTCTCGGTGCCGGAGGACCGCGTGGCCTCGTTCCGCGCCGCGGCCGCCGTGCCGGGCGCGTTGAAGGTCAAGCTGTGGGGGGTGGAAGGCGTCATGCTGGACGCCACCCTGCATGAGGTGGCAGCAGCGGCCGATGCCAGCACGCGCACCTTCCAGGTCAAGGCCGAGGTCAAGTCACCGGCGGCCAAGCTGGGCCAGACGGCGACCGTGCAGCTGGAGCTGCCCAAACTGGCCGATGTGATCAAGTTGCCCCTCAGCGCGGTGATGGAGTTCCAGGGCAAGTCATCGGTGTGGCTGCTGGACCCGAAAACGATGACGGTCAGCACCCAGGTGGTGCAGGTGCTCAGCGCCGATGGCAATGAGGTGGTGATTTCGGGCGGCCTGCGCGGTGGTCAGGAGGTGGTGACCGCCGGCGTGCACGTGCTGACGCCCGGCCAGAAGGTCAAGCGCTACGGCCTGACCGAGCGAGCCGCGGCTGCGGCCGTCGCTGCATCCGGCGCTTCGCGCTGAAGCCAGGGGTGCTCGCATGAGTAACAAACCGGCTCCCACCGTGCATCACGATTCGTCCACCGCCTCACGCTTCAATATCTCCCGCTGGGCGCTGGAGCATGCCCCGCTGACCCGCTACCTGCTGGTGGTCTTGATGGTGCTGGGCTTTGCTGCCTACTTTCAGCTCGGCCAGGACGAAGATCCGCCGTTCACCTTCCGCGCCATGGTGGTGCAGGCCTTCTGGCCGGGCGCCAGTGCCCAGCAGATGGCCGAACAGGTCACCGACAAGATCGAGAAAACGTTGCAGGAGGCGCCCCATGCCGACAAGATCCGCAGCTACACCAAGCCCGGTGAATCGCTGACGATCTTCCAGCTGAAGGACAGTTCACCAGCCAAGGATGTCAGCAACACCTGGTACCAGGTGCGCAAGAAGTTGGGTGATATGCGCCACACCCTGCCGGCCGGTGTGATCGGCCCGGTGTTCAATGACGAGTTCGGCGATGTCTATGGCTCGATCTATGCGCTGTCTGCCGACGGCTTCACGCGCGAGGAGCTGCGCGAGCATGCCGACGCGGTGCGTCAGCAACTGCTGCGCGTGACCGATGTGGCCAAGGTCGAGGTCTTCGGTGCCCAGCCCGAGAAGCTGTTCATCGAGATCTCGCAAAAGCGCCTGGCCCAGCTGGGCATAGACCTGAACCAGGTGTTCGCCCAGTTGTCGGCGCAGAACGCCGTCGAGGGCGCCGGCGTGCTGAATGCCGGCAGCGAGAACCTGCAGGTGCGCGTGGCCGGCCAACTGAACTCGGTCGAGGCGCTGAAGGCGCTGCCGATACGTGCCGTCAACCCGGTCACCGGGGTGGCCACCACCTTGCGGCTGGCCGATATTGCCAAGATCGAGCGGGCCTATTCCGACCCGCCGGCGGTGATGGTGCGCCACCAGGGCAAGGAGGTGATCGCGCTGGGCATCTCGATGGCCAAGGGCGGCGACATCATCCGCATGGGCAAGGCCCTGAAGGCGGCCACGGCCAAGATCGAGCAGAACCTGCCCGCAGGCGTGCAGATGATGCAGGTGCAGGACCAGCCCTCTGCCGTGTCGCGCTCGGTCGGCGAGTTCGTGCGCGTGCTGATCGAGGCGGTGGTGATCGTGCTGCTGGTCAGCTTCATTGCTCTGGGCCTGCACACCAAACCGCTGCGCCTGGACATCTGGCCCGGCATGGTGGTGGGCATCACCATTCCGCTGGTCATGGCGATCACCTTCGTGACCATGTTCTACTGGGGCGTGGGCCTGCACAAGATCTCGCTGGGCTCGCTGATCATCGCGCTGGGCTTGTTGGTGGACGATGCCATCATTGCCGTCGAAATGATGGTGCGCAAGATGGAGGAGGGCTACGACAAGATGCGGGCCGCCACCTATGCTTATGACGTGACGGCGATGCCCATGCTGACCGGCACGCTGATCACCGCAGTCGGCTTTCTGCCGATCGGCCTGGCCCAGTCCACGGTGGGTGAGTACACCTTCGCGATCTTCGCCGTCACCGCCGCGGCGCTGATCATCTCCTGGCTTGTCTCGGTCTACTTCGTGCCCTATCTGGGCTCGCTGCTGCTGCGCAACCACCCGCGCGCCGAGGGCGAGGCCCACGAGTTGTTCGACACGCCGTTTTACAACCGCTTCCGCCATGCGGTGAACTGGTGCGTGCAGCACCGCCGCATCACCATCGCGCTGACCATAGCCACCTTTGTGCTGGGCCTGGTGGGCATGGGCAAGGTGCAGCAGCAGTTCTTCCCGGACTCCAGCCGGCCCGAGATCCTCGTGGACCTGTGGCTGCCGGAGGGCTCGACCATCCAGCAGAGCGAGGAGCAGGCCAAGCGCTTCGAGCAGCGCTTGATGAAGGAACCCGGCGTGGCCTCGGTCAGCACCTGGATAGGCAGCGGCGTGCCGCGCTTCTATCTGCCTCTGGATCAGGTGTTCCCGCAATCCAACGTCAGTCAGGCGATCGTCCTGCCCAAGGACCTGAAGGAGCGCGAGGCCCTGCGCAAGCGCCTGCCCCAACTGCTGGCCGATGAGTTTCCCGACGTGCGCGGTCGCGTCAAGCTGTTGCCAAATGGTCCGCCGGTGCCTTACCCGGTGCAGTTCCGCGTGATGGGCACCGATGCCAAGAAGGTGCGCGAGTGGGCCGACCAGGCCAAGGCGGTGATGCGCGCCAACCCGAATATGCGAGGTGTCAATGACAACTGGAACGAATCGGTCAAGGTGCTGCGCCTGGACATCGACCAGGACAAGGCCCGCGCACTGGGCGTCAGCAGCCAGACGATCGCGCAGTCTTCGCGCACGCTGCTGTCCGGCAGCACGGTGGGCCAGTACCGCGAGGGCGACAAACTGATCGACATCGTGCTGCGCCAACCGCAGGACGAGCGCAATGCCATCAGCGACATCGCCAACTCCTATCTGCCCACCAGCACCGGCCGTGCCGTGCCGCTGACGCAGATCGCCAAGATCAGCTTCAACTGGGAGCCGGGCGTGCTGTGGCGCGAGGGGCGCAACTATGCGGTGACGGTGCAGGGCGATGTGATTGAAGGGCTCCAGGGCCCGACCGTCTCGGCCCAGCTGTCGCCGCTGCTGAACGAGCTTGCCGCCAAGATGCCACCTGGCTACACGATCGAGGTGGCCGGCGCCGTGGAGGAGAGCAGCAAGGGCCAGGGCTCGATCGCCGCCGGCGTGCCCATCATGCTGTTCCTGACCTTCACTCTCTTGATGCTGCAGCTGAAGAGCTTTTCGCGGGCAATGCTGGTGTTCCTGACCGGGCCGTTGGGCATCGCCGGCGTGGCCGGGGCCCTGCTGCTGCTGGATAGACCGTTCGGCTTTGTGGCGCTGCTGGGCGTGATCGCGCTGATGGGCATGATCATGCGCAACTCGGTGATCCTGATCGACCAGATCGAGCAGGACCGGGAGCGTGGCGTGCCGACCTGGAATGCCATCGTCGAGTCGGCGGTGCGGCGCTTCCGGCCCATCGTGCTGACGGCGGCCGCGGCCGTGCTGGCGATGATTCCGCTGTCGCGCAGCGTCTTCTGGGGCCCGATGGCCGTGGCCATCATGGGCGGCCTGATTGTCGCCACCGCGCTGACATTGCTGGCCCTGCCGGCCATGTATGCGGCCTGGTTCCGCGTCAAGCGGCCCGAGGACGAAGCCTCGACCTTGGCCTCGCACTGAGCCGGCCTTTTTTCGGGCTGGCGGGGCAAATTGGATTTCTGCCCTCGCCAACCGCTACAATCGCGGGTTTTCCGAATCGCCCCGGGGTGCCGGCTTTGCAAGTAGCAGGGCCGGGGCCCCATACACCTAGCGCGGGTGGCGAAATTGGTAGACGCACCAGGTTTAGGTCCTGACGCCTTCACCGGCGTGCCGGTTCGAGTCCGGCCCCGCGCACCAGACAACACAGTTCTATGAGTCACAACATGGCCGTCACCGTCGAAACCCTCGAAAAGCTCGAACGCCGCATCACGCTCACGCTGGCGGCCGCTGATATCAACACGGAAGTTGAACAGCGCCTCAAGAAACTGGCCCGCACGGTCAAGGCCGATGGCTTTCGCCCCGGCAAGGTGCCGATGAGCGTCGTCGCCCAGCGCTATGGCTACTCCGTCCAGTACGAAGTCATGAACGACAAGCTCGGCGAGGCCTTCGCCAGCGCCGCCAACGAGGCCAAGCTGCGCGTTGCCGGCATGCCCCGCATCGCCCAGAAGGAACAGTCGCCCGAAGGCCAGATGGACTTCGACGCGACCTTCGAGGTCTATCCCGAAGTCAAGCTCGGTGACCTGAGCGGCGCCGAAGTCGAGCGCATCTCCAGCGAAGTCACCGAGGAAGCGATCGACAAGACCGTCGAGATACTGCGCAAGCAGCGCCGCACCTTCGCCCAGCGCCCGGCCGCCGACGTGGCCGCCGACGGCGACCGCGCGACGATCGACTTCGAAGGCAAGATCGATGGCGAAACCTTCCAGGGCGGCAAGGCCGATGCCTTCCAGTTCCTGATCGGCGAAGGCCAGATGCTGGAAGCGTTCGAAAAGGCCGTGCGCGGCATGAAGGCGGGCGAGTCCAAGACCTTCCCGCTGGCCTTCCCTGAGGACTATCACGGCAAGGACGTGGCCGGCAAGGAAGCCGACTTCATGGTCACCCTGAAGAAGATCGAAGCCCAGCACCTGCCCGAAGTGAACGAAGCGTTCGCCAAGAGCCTGGGCATCAAGGAAGCCACCGTCGAAGCACTGCGCGCCGACATCAAGAAGAACCTGGAGCGCGAAGTCAAGTTCCGCGTGCTGGGTCGCAACAAGGCCGCCGTGATGGACGCGCTGGTCAGCGTCGCCGAGCTGGACGTGCCCAATGCGCTGATCGCCACCGAAGGCGAGCGCCTGGTCGCCAATGCCCGCGAAGACCTGAAGAAGCGTGGCGTCAAGGATGCCGACACGACGCCCATCCCCGAAGAGATCTTCAAGCCGCAAGCCGAGAAGCGCGTGCGCCTGGGTCTGGTCGTGGCCGAGCTGGTGCGTGCCAACAACCTGCAAGCCAAGCCCGAGCAGCTGCAAGCCCATATCGAAGAGATGTCGCAGAGCTATGAGCGCCCCGCCGATGTGGTGCGCTGGTACCTGAGCGACCGCGAGCGCATGGCCGAAGTGGAAGCGGTGGTGATCGAGAACAACGTCACCGACTTTGTGCTGAGCCGCGCCAAGGTCACCGACAAGGCCCTGCCTTTCGACGAACTGATGTCGGCCTGATACCGTAACAGCTGCCACCACACCTGTTGTGGTGGCCTGACAGGGCACCGCGCCGCAAGGCCGGTGCCCTGGTCTTTTTCAGGGGCGCTCTTGTGGCCACATAATCAGCCCCCACAACACATGCATCTCCACAAAGGATTCGTACCCATGAGCGCGCTGGAAACACAAAACCTGGGCATGGTGCCCATCGTCATCGAGCAGTCGGGTCGCGGTGAGCGTGCCTATGACATCTACAGCCGTCTGCTGCGCGAACGCATCATCTTCCTGGTCGGCCCGGTCAATGACCAGTCGGCCAATCTGGTGGTGGCGCAGATGCTGTTCCTGGAAAGCGAAAACCCGGACAAGGACATCTTCTTCTACATCAATTCGCCGGGCGGTAGTGTCAGCGCCGGCATGTCGATCTTCGACACGATGAACTTCATCAAGCCCGAGATCTCGACGCTGTGCATGGGCATGGCCGCGAGCATGGGGGCCTTCCTGCTGGCCGCCGGTGCCAAGGGCAAGCGTCTGGCCCTGCCGAACTCGAAAATCATGATCCACCAGCCCTCGGGCGGCGCCCAGGGCCAGGCCACCGACATCGAAATCCATGCCCGCGAGATCCTGAAGACCCGCGAGCAGCTGAACCGTATCCTGGCCGAACGCACCGGCCAAAGCTACGAAAAGATCGCCCTGGACACCGAGCGCGACAACTATATGAGTGCCGACGAAGCCCAGATTTATGGCCTGGTGGACCAGGTCATCGCCAAGCGTCCCTGACCCTGCGCACGCCCCGGGGTGCCAGGGCGTGCCAATTGCTGCTCGAAGGAGGGCTTATTCCGAATAAGCCCTCCCATTTGTTTGCACTATCATTGAGCAGGCATACCGCCTGACAGACACTCATTCTCATGGCCGACAAAAAAGGCGCTTCCAGCGAAAAAGTCCTCTACTGCTCCTTCTGCGGAAAGAGCCAACACGAGGTAAAGAAGCTCATAGCCGGACCGTCGGTGTTCATCTGCGACGAATGCATAGACCTGTGCATCGACATCATTCGCGATGAAGTGCCGGCCGACGGCGCGACCGCACGCGCGGCCAAGTCGGACCTGCCAGTGCCCAGCGAGATCAAGGAAAGCCTTGACAGCTATGTGATCGGCCAGGACCCGGCCAAGCGCACGCTTGCCGTGGCGGTTTACAACCACTACAAGCGCCTCAAGCACATGGCCAGCAACAAGGAGGAAGTTGAGCTCTCGAAGAGCAACATCCTCCTGATCGGCCCCACCGGCTCGGGCAAGACCCTGCTGGCCCAGACTCTGGCGCGCCTGCTGAACGTGCCCTTCGTGATTGCCGACGCCACCACGCTGACCGAAGCCGGTTACGTCGGTGAGGACGTCGAGAACATCATCCAGAAGCTGCTGCAGAACTGCAATTACGACGTCGAGCGTGCCCAGCGCGGCATCGTCTATATCGACGAGATCGACAAGATTTCGCGCAAGGCCGACAACCCTTCGATCACCCGCGATGTGTCGGGCGAGGGCGTGCAGCAGGCCCTGCTGAAGCTGGTTGAGGGCACGATGGCCTCGGTGCCGCCGCAGGGTGGGCGCAAGCATCCGAACCAGGACTTCCTGCAAATCGACACGACCAACATCCTGTTCATCTGCGGCGGCGCCTTTGACGGCCTGGAGAAAGTCATCCAGAACCGCTCCGAAAAGTCGGGCATCGGTTTTGGCGCCACCGTCAAGACCAAGTCCGAGAAGCGCGTGTCCGAGGTGTTCCGCGAGGTCGAGCCCGAGGATTTGATCAAGTTCGGCCTGATTCCCGAACTGGTCGGCCGCCTGCCGGTGATTGCCACCCTTGGCGAGCTGACCGAAGACGCGCTGGTACAGATACTGACCGAGCCAAAGAACGCCCTGCTCAAGCAGTATCAGAAGCTGTTTGCGATGGACGGCGTCGAGCTGGAAATCCGCCCGTCGGCGCTGATGGCCATTGCCCGCAAGGCCCTGGCACGCAAGACCGGCGCGCGTGGCCTGCGCTCCATCATGGAGCACTCGCTGATCGACACCATGTTCGAATTGCCCGCCCTCGATGGCGTGGCCAAGGTGGTGCTGGACGAGCACAACATCGATGAAGACGCCAAGCCCCTGCTGGTTTACCGCGAGCAGGCCAAGGCCAGCGCCTGAGACCTGAGGCCAGACCTCACGCGCTGCCTACCCACGCGTCTTGCAATTTGACCCCTCGGGCCCAGATGGGTTCGAGAAAGAGAGGTTTTCATGTCCGGTCATCCCGTTTTGCCCGCAGAGCCCATCACGCTGCCGCTGCTGCCGCTGCGTGATGTGGTGGTGTTCCCCCATATGGTGATCCCGCTGTTCGTGGGCCGCCCGATGTCGATCAAGGCGCTGGAAGCCGCGATGGAAGCGGGCCGCCAGATCATGCTGGTGGCGCAGCGCGCCGCCGGCAAGGACGAACCCAAGCCCGACGATATGTTCGAAGTGGGCTGCGTCTCCAGCATCCTGCAGATGCTCAAGCTGCCCGATGGCACCGTCAAGGTGCTGGTCGAAGGCATCCAACGCGCTACGACGACCAGCATCACCGAAGCCGAAGAGCACTTCGTCGCCGAGGTCGTGCCGATTCCGCCCGAGGCTGATGCCAAGCCGGAAGTCGAGGCCCTGCGTCGCGCTGTGACGCAGCAGTTCGACCAGTACGTCAAGCTGAACAAGAAGATCCCGCCCGAGATCCTGACCTCGATCGCCGGCATCGACGATCCAGGCCGTCTGGCCGACACCATTGCCGCCCACCTGCCGCTGAAGCTCGAAGCCAAGCAGTCGGTGCTGGACCTGCACGAGACCGCCAAGCGCCTGGAAAAGCTGCTCGAGCTGCTCGAGCACGAGGTCGACATCCTGCAGGTCGAAAAGCGCATCCGTGGCCGCGTCAAGCGCCAGATGGAGAAGAGCCAGCGCGAGTACTACCTGAACGAGCAGGTCAAGGCGATCCAGAAGGAATTGGGCGACGGCGAAGAGGGTGCTGACCTCGAAGAGCTGGACAAGAAGATCCAGGCCGCCCGCATGCCCAAGGAGGCCAAGAAGAAGGCCGACGCCGAGCTCAAGAAGCTCAAGCTGATGTCGCCGATGTCGGCCGAAGCGACGGTGGTGCGCAACTACATCGAGACCATGGTCAACCTGCCCTGGAGCAAGAAGACCAAGATCAAGCACGACCTCAGCAATGCCGAGGTGGTGCTGAACGAAGACCATTACGGACTGGACAAGGTCAAGGACCGCATCCTCGAATATCTCGCGGTGCAGCAGCGCGTCGACAAGGTCAAGGCGCCCATCCTGTGCCTGGTCGGCCCTCCGGGCGTCGGCAAAACGTCTCTGGGCCAGTCGGTGGCCCGCGCCACCGGCCGCAAGTTCGTGCGCATGGCGCTGGGCGGCGTGCGTGACGAGGCCGAGATCCGCGGTCACCGCCGCACCTATATCGGCTCGATGCCGGGCAAGGTGCTGCAGTCGCTGTCCAAGGTGGGCACGCGCAATCCGCTGTTCCTGCTCGACGAGATCGACAAGCTGGGCATGGACTTCCGTGGTGACCCCTCATCGGCGCTGCTGGAAGTGCTGGACCCCGAGCAGAACCACACCTTCAGCGACCATTACATCGAGGTGGACTTCGATCTGTCCGATGTGATGTTCGTGGCGACCTCGAACTCGATGAACATCCCGCCGGCCCTGCTGGACCGGATGGAAGTGATTCGCCTGTCGGGCTATACGGAAGACGAGAAGCTCAATATCGCCCAGCGCTATCTGTTCCCCAAGCAGGCCAAGAACAATGGCGTGCTGGAGTCCGAGATGGAATTGAGCGAATCGGGCCTGCGCGGCATCATCCGTTACTACACGCGGGAAGCCGGTGTGCGTTCGCTGGAGCGTGAAATCTCCAAGATCTGCCGCAAGGTGGTCAAGGGCGTGCAGCTCAAGACCTATACCGACAAGGTCGTGATTACCGAAGACAATCTGAACGATTTCCTGGGTGTGCGCCGTTACAACTACGGCCAGGCCGAGAAGGCCAATCAGGTCGGTCAGGTTGTCGGCCTGGCCTGGACCGAGGTGGGCGGCGATCTGCTGACCATCGAGGCCACCGTGATGCCGGGCAAGGGCACCATCATCCGCACCGGCTCGTTGGGCGATGTGATGAAGGAGTCCGTCGAGGCCGCACGCACCGTGGTGCGCAGCCGCGCCAAGCGCCTGGGCATCAAGGACGAGTTGTTCGAGAAGCGCGACATCCACATCCATGTGCCCGATGGCGCCACGCCCAAGGACGGCCCCAGCGCGGGTGCCGCGATGACGACTGCCTTTGTCTCGGCGCTGACCGGCATTCCGGTGCGGGCGTCGGTGGCGATGACCGGTGAGATCACCCTGCGTGGTGAAGTCACGGCCATCGGCGGCCTGAAGGAAAAGCTGCTGGCGGCCCACCGCGGCGGCATCAAGACGGTGCTGATTCCGGAAGAGAATGCCAAGGACTTGCAGGACATTCCGGAGAACGTGAAGAACCAGATCGAGATCGTCCCCGTCAAGTGGATCGATCAGGTGCTGGAACTGGCACTGGAAACCATGCCTCAGCCGCTGCCTGACGAGGAAGCGGTGGCGGTGAAGCCGGTGGTGGCCGAGGCCGCCAAGGCCGAAGCTGCCGCGCCTGCTGCGGTGGTGGCTTCGGACTCGTTGAAGCATTGAGTCGAAAAGTACGCGCAAGCCTCGCAAGGGGCTTGCGCGCTACATTGAAATCGGCATATAATTCGAGCTTCGGCGGAAACGAAAACGTTGTTTGAATTGAAGTCGAAAGTAAGGCAAATGCGGGTGTAGCTCAGTTGGTAGAGCGCGACCTTGCCAAGGTCGAGGTCACGAGTTCGAGCCTCGTTACCCGCTCCAGATGTGATCAGAAACTTGTGCTCTGGCAGGCACGCAAGAGTTTCTGAAGTTTGAAAAGAATCCCACCAAAGGTTCTTGGCGCGATAGCAAATCGGTTATGCCCCGGATTGCAAATCCGGTTAGGCCGGTTCGACTCCGGCTCGCGCCTCCAGGCAGTGAATTGCGGGTGTAGCTCAGTTGGTAGAGCGCGACCTTGCCAAGGTCGAGGTCACGAGTTCGAGCCTCGTTACCCGCTCCAAATTCCTGGTTCGCCAGGTACGAAAACGCCCTGCATTTGCATGCAGGGCGTTTTTGTTTGTGTGCTTGATCAGCGCTTGTTGCGCAGGGCCATCACGGCCAGCACCAGGGTCAGCGCGTACAGCAGGCCGCTCCAGATCTCGTAGGGCAGGCCCAGCAGCCGATACTGCGACGCTTCGCTGCAAGATGCGGTGACCATGAACAGCGCCGGCACGGCCGACTCCAGCGACAGCGCGGTCAGCACACGGTCGGCAAAAGTCATCGCGCAGGATGCCATCTGCGAGGCCACCTCGTGCTGGTAGTAGGCGGCAGCCACGCCACCCAGGGCCAGCAGGGCGATCAGGCCGAAAGCCGCGACCTGGGCCGCGCGAATCCGGCCGGCCAGCCACCCCACGCCGGCCACCGCAGCAATCAGCAGGAACACCAGCCGCTGCAGCACGCACCAGGGGCAGGGCTTCACATCGAACAGATGCTGGGCCACCAGGGCGGCGCCGACGGCGGCCAGACTGCCCAGGCAGATCAGCGCCAGCAGGCGCTGACCCTTGAACAGTTCGCCCAGCCTCAAGCTGCGCTCACTTCCGCAATCATGTCGATCTCGACGCAGGCGCCCAGCGGCACCTGGGCCACGCCGTAGGCGGCACGGGCGTGCGCGCCCTTGTCGCCGAAGATCTCGGCCAGCAGCTCGGAGCAGCCATTGGTGACCAGATGCTGCTCGGTGAAGTCGCCGGTGCTGTTGACCAGGCTCATCAGCTTGACGATGCGGGTGACCCGGTTCAGATCGCCGACGGCAGCGTGCAGGGTGCCCAGCAGATCGATGGCGACCGCGCGCGCGGCCAGCTTGCCGGTGGCGGTGTCCACATTCTTGCCGAGCTGACCGACCCAGGGCTTGCCGTCCTTCTTGGCGATATGTCCGGATAGAAAGACCAAATTGCCGGTCTGCACAAAGGGCACATAGGCGGCGGCCGGTGCGGCGACGGGCGGCAGTTCGATGCCGAGGGACTTGAGACGGTCGTAGACGTTAGACATAGGGCAAGCCATGGTGAGTCGAAGTGGCGGCAATCCTACACTGCTGACCAGGGAGGCATAGAAGCTTGAAGCTCGGCCTGACTGCTCTGATGGGTTCTTGCCTGTCCAGCCTGCTGGGCATCTTCGCTGTGCAACTGCTTGCCGAGTTGCCGGGCTTGGCTGCGCTGTTCGGGCTGGGTCTTGGCGCACTGCTGCTGCTCGGCCTTGGCTGGCTGTGGCGTCAGCTCGCGATGGTGGTGCTGGCATTTGCACTGCTGGGCTTCGGCTACGGCACCTGGCGCGCTCACTTGGCGATGAGCCAGCAACTGCCTGCCGCCTGGGAAGGGCGCGATATCTCGCTGCTGGGTCTGGTCGCCTCGCTGCCGCAGCCGACGGTGGGTATCGCCGGCGATCCGGGCTGGCGCTTCCAGTTCGAGGTCGAGTCGGTGCTGACGCCGGACGCACAGGTGCCGCGGCGCATGCTGCTGGCGATCTACGGGCCGGGCGAAGCGGCGCCGTCGCGATGGCGCGTTGGCGATCAATGGCGGCTGACGGTGCGGCTACGCCGACCGCACGGCCTGATGAATCCGCATGGCTTCGACTACGAGCTGTGGCTGCTGGAGCAGGGCCTGCGCGCCACCGGCACGGTGCGGCCTGGCGCTCAGCAGCTGCAGTCGGCAGTGGCCTATCCGGTGGATCGGTGGCGGCAGTCGCTGCGTGACAAGATCTACCGCCATGTGCCCGACAGCCGTGCGGCCGGGGTGCTGGCGGCACTGTCGCTGGGCGATCAGGGAGCGATCGCGCGCGAGGACTGGGCGCTGTACCGCCAGACCGGCATTGCGCACTTGATGGCCATCAGTGGCTTGCACATCACCATGTTCGCCTGGCTCTTCGGCGCGCTGGTCGGATGGCTTTGGCGCCGGGGGCCAGGTCTGATGCTGTGGCTGCCGGCGCCGCAGGCGGCGCTGTGGGGTGGCGTGGCGGCGGCGCTGGCCTATGCCCTGTTCGCCGGCTGGGGGGTGCCGGCGCAGCGCACGGTCTGGATGCTGGCCACGCTGGTGATGCTGCGTTCGCTGGGCCGCTTATGGCCCTGGCCGCTGATGCTGCTGGCCGCCGCCTGGGTGGTCTGCGTGATCGATCCCTGGGCGTTGACGCAGGCCGGCTTCTGGCTGTCCTTCGTCGCGGTGGGTCTGTTGATGGCCACCGGCCCCGATCAACCGGGTGTTGCTGCCGCAGACGGCTGGGCGGCACGGCTGCGGCACAGCCTGCACAGCACCTGGCACACGCAATGGGTTGCCACCGTGGGCCTGGCGCCGCTGAGCCTGTTGCTGTTCCAGCAGGTATCGGTGGTCGGCATGGCCGCCAATCTGCTGGCCATACCGCTGGTCACCTTATTCGTCACGCCGCTGGCGCTGCTGGGCGCAGCGCTCCCTCTGCTTTGGCAGGTGGCCGCATGGCTGGTGCAGATGCTCAATCTGTGCCTGCATGGGCTGGTGTCTCAGCCGATGGCTGTCTGGTCTGCGCCGGTGGCGCCGCTGTGGGCTCAGGCGAGCGGGCTGCTGGCGGGCTTGCTGCTGGTGCTGCCGCTGCCGTGGCGCGTACGTGCTCTCGGTGTGCCGCTGGCCTTGCCGTTCTTGTGGCCGATGCTGCCCCAAGTCGCCCCCGGTCGCTTCGAGGTGCTGGCCATCGATGTGGGCCAGGGCACGGCCGTGCTGGTGCGCACCCGCGAGCACCTGCTGCTCTACGACAGCGGCCCGGCTTATGCCTTCGACAGCAATGCCGGCCAGCGGGTGATACTTCCACTGCTGCGCGCCCGCGGTGAGCGCCGCATCGATGTGCTGATGCTGAGCCATCGCGACAGCGACCATGTCGGCGGTGCGGCCAGCATCCTGAAGGAGTTCGATGTCCGTGCATTCAGCAGTTCGCTGGAGCCCGAGCATCCGCTGCTGGGTGCGGCGCCGCAGCCCAGGCGCTGCATGGCCGGTCAGCAGTGGGACTGGGATGGGGTCAAGTTTGAAGTCCTGCATCCGCTGCCCGGGGCCTATGGCGGCACGAGCAAGTCGAACGCGATGTCCTGTGTGCTGCGAGTCAGCAGTGAACAGACCGGACAAAGCCTGCTGCTGACCGGCGACATCGAGGCGGCGCAGGAGCAGGCGCTGGTGGCGAGGTCAGGCCCCAGGTTGCGCAGTCAGGTGCTGATCGCGCCCCACCACGGCAGCAAGACCTCATCGACTGCCGAGCTGCTCGAGGCGGTGGCACCGCAGACGGTGATCTTCCAGGCCGGCTACCGTAACCGCTTCGGCCATCCGGCCGCCAGTGTGGTGGCCCGCTATCGCGCCAGGCAGATCACCACGCTGACCAGCGCCGACTGCGGCGCCTGGCGATGGGACGGCCAGAGCAGCGCCTGCGAGCGTGATCGGCGGCCGCGCTACTGGCATGCGCCGCGCCCGGCTGCCGCCGCATCATCGCCCGGCGACGACGCCCAGGACTCACCGATGTGAGGCAATCTCCTGACCCAACGCTATCACCGCCAGCGCGTAGTAGCTGGACCAGTTGTAGCGCGTCAGCGCATAGAAGTTGGCCGTGCCGGCCACATAGCTGGGTGCCGCTTCGCCGTTCTGCAGCTCGACCAGGGCCAGCGGACCGGCATGTTGTTGGCCGGCCTCGGAGAGCACGGCTCCCAGCTCGGCCATCTGCGGGGCGCTAAAGGTCGGCAGGATGTCGGGGGCCAGCAAGGTGGCGCGGGCCGAGCTGTCGACCGGCACGCGGATGTCGAAGGTGATGGGCAGGCCGCGCTGCCAGCCATGCTGGGCCAGGTAGTGGGCTACGCTGCCGATGGCGTCGGCCGGGCTGGCCACCAGATCGATCTGACCACTGCCATCAAAGTCCACCGCATGGCGGTTCCAGCTGCCGGGCATGAACTGGGGCAGCCCCATGGCGCCGGCGTAGGAGCCCTTGACGGCCAGCGGGTCCAGGCCCTCGCGCTTGCTGAGTATCAGGAACTGGCGCAGCTCCTCGCGAAAGAACTCGGTGCGGTCCTTGCGGCCGGGCGGGAAGTCAAAGGCCAGGGTCGTCAGCGCATCGATGATGCGAAAGCCGCCCATGATCTGGCCATAGAAGGTCTCGACACCGATCAGGCCGACGATGATGCTCACCGGCACGCCATACTGCTCGGCGGCCCGATTCAGCGTCGCCTCATGCTCGCGCCAGAAGCCCAGGCCGGCCTGGACGCGCCGGGGCTCGACGAACATCGCCCGGTAGGCGGCCCAGTTCTTGGCCGTGCCGGCCGGCGGCGGCATGATCAGGCGCTGCACCGTCGGGTGCTTCTGCGCCTGGGCCAATTGGCTTTGCAGCGCTTGCAGCTCGGCCGCGTCCCAGCCCTGGGCCAGGGCCAGTTCCTGAGCGAAGCGCATCAGGTCCTCGCGTCGGCCATAGGGCTTGGGGGCGGCGTCCTTGACCGCCTTGGCATGGGTTTTGGCCTTGCTCTTCTTATTCTGGGCTGCCTCGGCGCTGGGGGCGAGCAGGGCGAAGGTGCAGAGTGTGATGGGGATCAGCAGGCGGGGCAGTCTGGTCATGGGTCGGGTTCAGGATAGGGGAGGGCCCAGCCGGGCGGCGGCTGACTTGAAGTCACGCCACCAGGCCTTGGGGGCCAGGTGTTGTGCGCCCTGGGCATAGCGCTGCTTTTCCAGCGCCTCCAGCAGCTGTGCGAGTGGCTCGGCGGCCGCGCCACGCAGCGTGCGCAGCTGCTGCGCCAGGCTGCGCGGCCCCATATGGGGCTGGGCATCCAGACCGAGTGCCTGCAGGGCCTTGATCAGTCGGCTGCGCTGGCGCTCCCAGGGGTCGCGGCGGCGCGCGTCCCATTGGGTCCAGGCCATGCCGGCCAGCGCGACGATCACGATCACGCCGGCAATCAGCTGCGTCAGCGCCTGCCAGTCGGGTGAGCTCCAACCCATCTTGCGCATCAGCTCGAACTGCTGGGCCTTGGAATAGTTGAGCACCCACTGATTCCAGCGGTTGTTCAGATTCTCCCAGCCGCGCCGCAGGCTCAGCCACAGCTCCGGGTTGACCGTGCCCAGGGCTTCCCCGATCAAACCCGGTGCCGGCTGCAGCTGGCGGCTGATGCTGATGCGCTCGGGCGCCACCGCCGCGGTCGGGTCGGCGCGTATCCAGCCCAGGCCCTCGGCCCAATACTCGGCCCAGGCGTGGGCATGGCTGTTGCGCACGATCAGATAGCCGTCCTGCAGCTGCGGATCTGCGCCCTGAAAGCCGGTGACGACGCGAGCCGGCACATCCATGGCCCGCATCACGACCACGAAGGCGGCGGCGAAATGCTCGCAAAAGCCCAGCCTGCGGTCGAACCAGAATTCGTCCACCACATGGGGCGAGTCCTCGCCGTAGCGGCCCGGGGCCAGGGTGTAGGTGAAGTCCTCGCGCTTGATATGGCTCATCACCGCGGCGGCCAGCGCGGGTGCATCGGCCTGGGCGAGGTCGGGGCGGTTACGCAGCGCGCTGGCCCAGGCGAGCGTGCGCGGGTTCAGACCGGGCGGCAGCTGGACGTCCTGGCGCAGGCTCAGGTCCGGCTGGAAAGGCCCGGCGCGATAGCCCAGCCAGGCGCTGGCTTCGAAACGCAGGCGCTCGGTGACGGTGCGGTCGGCCAGCCATTGCAGGTCGGCGCTGCGGGTGACGCGCAGGCCATCGACCATGAAGCTGCTGCCGGGCGGCTGGTCCGATGACTCCAGCAGAGGCAGCACCCGCAGTCGTAGCGGCTCCAGCGTGATCTCGTAGTCCAGCTTCTGGCCCCCGGTGCGCCAGCTGGGGCGCCGTGAAGGCAGGCTGGGGTCGCGCTCCGCCGGCAGCCATTGCCGACCATCGAAGCGGCTCAGCACCGGGCCGCGGAAGTACAAGGACTCGGGCTTAGGCACAGGCCCGGCGAAGCGCAGCCGCATTGCGATGCTCTCGTCATTCGCGATCTCGGACATGGCGCCCAGGCTCAGCTGGTTTGAAAGACCGGTGCGCCCTACATTCTCCGAAGGTACGCCCCACAGCGGGCCGATGCGCGGAAACAGCAGGAACAGCAGCACCACGGCGGGCGCGCCATACAGCGTGGTGCGTGCGGCGACGAACGCGGCCCGCTGCAGCGGCGGGTGGCCCACCGGCATCTGCGCCAGCACCACGGCCGTCAGCAGGGCCCAGACCGTCACCAGCATCAGCAGCGCCGTCAGCAACGATTGCGAATACAGGAAGTGCGTCAGCACCAGGAAGAAGCCGAGGAAGAACACGACAAAGGCGTCGCGCCTTGCCCGCAGCTCCAGGGTCTTCAGCGCCATCAGCATCACCAGGAGGGTGATGCCGGCCTCTCGGCCCAGCAGCGTGCGGTGGGTGGCAAAGGTCAGGCCGACGACGACCGCCAGCACCGCAACGAGAACCCAGCGCCCTGGCAGGGCCGCGCCCAGCAGCGCCAGGCGTGCGCGCCAGGCCAGCACGGCCACGGTGATGACGCTGCACCACAGCGGCAGATGGCTGGCATGGGGGGCGATGGCCAGGGCGATGACGGCCAAAAGAAACATCGTGTCGCGGGTTTCGCGCGGCAAGTGCCGCCAACCGGGCCATCTTGGCAGCCAGGCCTGTGCCGTGCTCATGCCGAGAGCCCCCATAGTGCCAGCGCTCGCAGGCATTCGCGCTGGTGCAACTCGCCCTGGCCGGGCGCGAGCTCGATGCCGGGCAGGCGCAGGCCGTAGTCCAGGCCCATGTCCTGCGCACGCAGCAGCCAGGCGGCCAGGCGTGACAGGCGTTGCTCCGGGTCCAGCCCGGCGCAGTGGCCCCAGTCCAGCCACAGCTCATGGCTGACGGTGGTGCTGGTGTCGCGGCTGACCAGCTCGCCGCCGGTCTGCAGTGCCTGGGCGGCCTTTTTCCAGACCACCAGCTTCAGCGGGTCGCCGCGCTGGTAGGCGCGCACGCCCTCGTACTCGCCGCCGCTGCTGGCCCGTGAGCTGCCGGTATGGCCGTGCAGGGCCGACGAGGCCGGCAGCGGCGGCGCGTTCTCTTCAGGCTTCGGATAGACCAGCACCTGCGCGGCGGGCCGCCAGATCGTCCAGGCACCGAACAGACCCAGCGGGAAGCGGGTCTCCGCGCGCAAGGCCGGCACCGGCTGCCAGCCGCGCCGCTCGGGCACGAAGCTCAGGCGCGCCGCGGTCTGCGTCAGCGCCGCCGCATCGGTCCAGGTGATGTCATGCCCATGTTCGTGGCCGGCCAGGCGCAGGCCGATGCCATGTCGCTGGGCGCCGGGGTTGGTCAGGCGCAGATCCAGCACGGCGGGCTGGCCGGCGAAGGTCGGGTTGACGGGGCGCAGGTGCAGGGTAAGGCCGCGCAGCGTGCCGTGGGTGGCATGCATCGAGGCCAGACCGCTGCCGGTGAGCAGAAAGGTCAGCAGATAACCCAGGCTCAGCTGGTCATTGATCGAAGCCAGCAGCAGCAGCAGCAGCAGCGCGGCAAAGGCCAGGCCCGCCGGCGTGGGCAGGATGTAGACGTTGCGCTGCGTCAGGGTGAGCGTGTCACGCGGCGTGTGGCGCAGCTCCCACCACTGGTTGACGCGCCGTCGCAGGGCCCAGGGGGGCAGCGAGGCGGGAAGCGACTTGGGCAGAGGCGAAGACATCGCCGCGCGTTCCGTCAAGGCAAGGGCACGGCCGCGATCAGCGCGCGCACCTGTTCGACTCGCCCGCGGCCGCTGCCGGCCACCGGCACCAGCCGGTGTGCCACTGTCTGCGGCAGGATGGCCTGCACGTCGTCGGGGGCCACGTAATCGCGCTGATCGAGCAGCGCCCGCGCCTTGGCCGCGCGCAGCACGCCGATGCCGGCACGCGGGCTCAGGCCCTCGGTGAACCACTGGCCCGAGCGGGTGGCGGCGATCAGGTTCTGCAGATAGTCCAGCAGGGCGTCCGATGCATGGACCTCGCGCACCGCGCGCTGCGCGTCCAGCATCTGCTGGGGCGTCATCAGCGCCGGCAGCTCGCGCAGGGCCTCGCGCCGGTCCTGGCCGGCCAGCAGCGCGCGCTCGGAGGCGCGGTCCGGGTAGCCCAGGGTGATGCACATCAGGAAGCGGTCCAGCTGCGACTCGGGCAGCGGGTAGGTGCCCAGCTGCTCGCTGGGGTTTTGCGTGGCGATGACGAAGAAGGGCGCGGGCAGCGGGCGCGTCTCGCCCTCGACGCTGACCTGCTGCTCCTCCATCGCCTCCAGCAACGCGCTCTGCGTTTTCGGTCCGGCGCGATTGATCTCGTCGGCAAGCAGCACCTGGGCGAACACCGGGCCCGGGTGGAAGACGAACTTCTCGGCGGCGCGCTCATAGACGCTGACCCCGATCAGGTCGGACGGCATCATGTCCGCAGTGAACTGCACGCGGGAGAACTTCAGGCCCAGCGATACTGCCAGCGCGTGCGCCAGGGTGGTTTTCCCGACGCCGGGAACGTCTTCGATCAAGAGGTGTCCACCTGCCAGGAGGCAGGCCAGGCTGTCGGCGATCTGCGGGCGTTTGCCCACGATGATCGTGCTAATCTGGTCCACCAACCGGTTCAGTTGTTCGGGCAATGCATGCTTCATGCAGCGCACCATAACCCAAAAAGTCGGCACCCGAGCCGCTTGAGACAAGCATGTCCACCGCCTATTTCAGCCATCCCGACTGCCGCCGCCATGACATGGGTGCCGGCCACCCCGAATGCCCGCAGCGCCTGGACGCGATCGAGGACTGGCTGCTGGCCAGCGGCCTCGAAATCGGCCTGGAGCGGATCGAGGCGCCGCAGGCACGGCTGGAGGATCTGGAGCTGGCGCACAGCGTGTCCTATGTCGCCGAGCTGAAGTACGCGCTGGAGACCCTGCAGACCAGCGGCGAATCACGTGCGATGGACCCCGACACCTTTGCCGGCCCGCACACCTGGAAGGCCGCCCTGCGCGCCGCCGGTGCGGCGGTGGCGGCCACAGATCTGGTGCTGGATGGCGGCGCCGAGAACGCCTTTTGCGGCGTGCGCCCGCCGGGGCATCACGCCACGCGCGGCGAGACCATGGGTTTTTGCTTCTTCAACAATGTGGCGATCGCGGCGCGCCACGCGCTGGACGTGCGCGGCTTGAAGCGCGTGGCGGTGGTGGACTTCGACGTGCACCATGGCAACGGCACCGAAGACATCCTGGCCGGCGATGAGCGGGCGCTGATGGTCAGCATCTTCCAGCACCCGCTGTATCCCTACAGCGGTGGCGTGCCCATGGGCACCAATATGGTCAATGTGCCTATCCCCCCCTACACCAAGGGCGGCGAGGTGCGCGAGATGATAGAGGCGATGTGGCTGCCGGCGCTGGAGCGCTTCAGGCCCGAGATGATCTTCGTCTCGGCCGGTTTTGACGCCCACCGCGATGACGAGCTCGGCCAGCTGGGTCTGGTCGAGGCCGACTATGCCTGGATCACCCAGCGCATCATGGACGTGGCCCGGCGCCATGCCAAGGGCCGCATCGTGTCCTGCCTTGAGGGCGGCTACAGTCTGCCGGCGCTGGCGCGCAGCGTGGGCGTGCATCTGCAGGTGCTGAGCGGGACCGCCGCCTGAGTTCCTCGACAATAGCGACATGGCAAAAGACAAGTTGTTGATGAGTCAACCCCTGACCCCTGGGGAGTTGAGCCGGCTGGCCGATGATCTGCTCAAGCCCAGCGCGCTGACCGAGGCGGCGCTTTTGCTGGCCTGCCTGCTGCTGGCCTGGTTGATCGTGCGCACGCTGCGCAACACGTTGGAGCAGGCCACCGTGCCCGGCCAGCCGCACCACCATGCGCCCTCGGTCCTGTTCGGCCGCAATGTCATCGACGGCGTGCTGTTTCCGCTGCTGGCCCTGCTGCTGGCCCTGGGCGCGCGCAAGCTGCTGCCCGTCATGGGGGTGCCGCTGGCCGTGTTCAAGCTGGTGCTGCCGGTGCTGGTGTCACTGGCGGCGATACGGCTGACGGCGCGGGTGATGCGAGCCGCCTTCCCCGACTCGCGCTGGGTGCGGCTGATCGAGCGCACGGTGTCCTGGCTGGCCTGGGTGGGTGTGGTGCTGTGGATCACCGGCCTCTTGCCCATCATCCTGGAGGAGATGGACGACATCACCTGGAAGCTGGGTGCCAACCAGGTCTCGCTGCGCAATCTGATCGAGGGGGCGCTGTCGGCGGTGGTGGTGCTGATCGTGGCCCTGTGGGTTTCTGCGGCGATCGAGTCGCGGCTGCTGACCGGTGCCACCACCAATATCTCGATCCGCAAGATGGCGGCCAATGCCACCCGCGCGCTGCTGCTGTTCGTGGGCCTGCTGTTCGCGCTGTCGGCCGCGGGCATCGACCTGACCGCCCTGGGCGTGCTGGGCGGCGCGGTGGGTGTGGGCATCGGTTTTGGCCTGCAGAAGCTCGCCTCCAACTATGTGAGCGGCTTCGTGATCCTGGCCGAGCGGTCCCTGCGCATCGGCGACATGGTGGTGGTGGATGGTTTCGAGGGTCGTATCACCGATATCAAGACCCGCTACACGGTGATTCGGGCGCTCAACGGCCGCGAGTCCATCGTGCCCAACGAGATGCTGATCACCCAGCGCATCGAGAACGCCTCGCTGGCCGACTCCCAGGTCTCTGTTTCTACCGGCGTGCAGGTGGCCTACGGCACCGACCTGAACAGCCTGATGCCGCGCCTGGTGGAGGCGGTCAAGGCCGTGCCGCGCGTGCTTCCTGACCCTGGCCCCGCGGTTCAGCTGAAGGGCTTTGGCGCGGACGGCCTCGACCTCAACGTGGCCTTCTGGATCGCCGACCCCGAGGGCGGCCAGGGCAATGTGCGCTCGGACGTCAACCTGGCCATTCTTGCTTGCCTGAACGAGCAGGGCGTGGAGATCCCATTCCCGCAGCGGGTGATGCGCCACATCGGCGTGGCCACTGCCGGCGACGTGGCCGTCGCAGCGAGCCGCGGCGAGTAGGGCTACTTCACCACGCAGTCATTGGTCGGCTGCGGCGTGCAGATTTTCGCGTCGTCAATGGTGTAGATCGCCTGCTTCAGCAACTGGCTCAGCGGCCGCTGGGCATTGGCGCCACAGACGGTGCGCTGCTGGCCGCAAAGGTCGCGCGGATCGGCGGCGCAGTTGTCCAGCTGGGGCAGTTTGCCAGCCCATGCGCTGGGGAAGCTGGCGGCTTTGCCGCCGACGAACACCGCCACCGTCTGCTTCAGCGCGGTCTTGTCCAACAGTTCCGATAGCGAGCGCCGACCCTCCGTGTCGATGATCACCGCATCGGCCAGTTCGCCGACAGCCAGGCGGCCGATCTGGCCCTGCAGGCCCACGGCCTTGGCACCGTTCTCGGTCAGCATGCGGTGCAGGTCGGCGGCGCTGAGCTGGCCGCCGAGCTTGTCGTGGTTGTAGCGGGCGAGGCAGCGGGCCTCGTCCAGCATCGTCAGAGACCCCGACGGCGACCAGTCGGTGCCCAGTGACAGGGTCACGCCGGCGGCCTTCAGCTGCGTCACCGGCGGCGCGGCGGCATAGAGCTGGAAATTGGAGCGCGGTGACAGCACCACGCCCACGTCCTGCGCCTGCAGACGCGGAATCTGCGACTCGCTGATGGCCACGCCGTGGATGAAGGCATTCGGCGTGGTCTTGCCGCGGATGGCGTCGAGCACGCAGTCCACTTCGTATTGCGCGCCCTCGTTGGTGCCCTCGCCGACATGGGGCACGAAGGGGTTGTCCCGGCTCACGCGCACTCCGGCCACCTGGGCGGCGGTGCAGGGGGCGGTCGGCCATTGCATGGTGCCGGCGTCGTTCAGGGGGAAGGTGCTGTCCAGCACCGGCTTGCCGGCGGGGGCCGCCATCACCGAGCCTACATCGGCCAGTTTCAGGTTGCGCAGATAGGCGCGGTAGTCCTTGGCCCCCGACACCGCCGTGCTGCCGCTCAGCGCATGGCGCAGCATCGCCCGCTCGCTGACCTCGGCGCGCACCGCCTCGTCCTTGGGCGCATCGCCCTCGAAGCCGCGCTCGGCCGCCGGCAGCGGACGCCACTGGTTGCGGTGTATCCACTTCAAGGTCGGCGGTTGGGCGGGCTGCTGGTAGCTGTAGTCGATGTGCTCGTGGAGATTGACGAAGCCGGCCGAGATCACCGCGCCGGGGCAGTCTATGGTCACCGTCCTGGCGGCCTGCGGGGCATTGACGGTGTTGACGGGCACAGGGCAACCTGCTGCCTCGATGCGGCCATCGGCGCCGACCAGCAGGCTGCCGCCGACGTACATGCGGCCGTTGCTGATCAGATTGCCGCGCAGCAGCTGGCGGTCCCCGCTACCCGAGACCATGCAGGCGGCTGGCTTGCCGACGTAAGAGGCATCGCAGACGACTACGGAATAGCCGCCGGCATCGAAGCCGGCCAGGCCTTGCTGGGTGGCCAGCGGTGCGCAGGCGCAAAGCAGCAGTGCGCTCAAGGGCAGGAGGATGAGTTTCACGGCGGAAGTCCAGTCTTGATGGGGTGTTGAAATCACAGGCGCAGGCTGACCTGGCCCAGCCCGTCGAAGGCGACGCTGATCGTATCGCCGGCCTTGGCCGGCAGCAGGCCGCACCAGGTGCCGGTGGTGACGATGGTGCCGGCCGGCACGTTGGCGCCAGCGCGGGTCAGGTGGCGCAGCCACAGCGGCAGCAGCCAGGCCGGATCACCCAGCGAGTGGGTGCCGGTGTAGGCGCTGATGGGCTGGTTGCCGATCTGCACCTCGCAGCGTTGCTGCGCCCAGTCGCGGCGCTGGTAGGGCAGCCATTCGCCCAGGGCCAGCGCGCCATGCGACTGCTGATCGGCCAGGCGCAGCAGCGCAGGCGCGGCACCGGCTTCGAGCCAGCGCGAGGCGACGACTTCGACCGAGACAGCCATTGCCTCGATCAGCGATTCGGCCGATTCGGGTGTGAGCGTGGCCGCCAGCGCCGGGCTGACCTCGCGGCCCAGGCGCAGCGCGACCTCGGCCTCGATGCCAAGACCATGAAACCTCAGGACGGAGAAATCTGCTGGGCTCGCCCGCACCGCGGCTGGCGGCAGCGGCGCGTGGGTGAGGGCGGCGTCACGGGACGGGCCGCCCGATTTCCAATGCCGGGCCGGCGCATCGGCGAACCAGCCCAGCTCCGCGGCCACCTGGTCTTGGATCGCATAGGCTGCGGTCGTGTCATCAAGGGCATCGGCCCAGTCCACGGAGGTGGGCGTGAGGCCCTGGCGGCGTGCCTGTATCAGGCAATCGGTCAGGCCTTGCTGCGAGATCGGGCTCATGAGGGCGGCTGGTGGGTGAGAACAGCCACCAGCATAAGCCAGAGCTCAGGAGTCGACCGACACCTTGCCGTCCTTCACCACCTTGGACCACTTGGCGATCTCGGTCTGGATGAACTTCTTGAACTTGTCGGTCGAGCCGCCGCCGTCCTCGGCGCCATAGGTGTCCATGCGCTCCTGCACATCGGGCATGGCCAGCACGGTGTTGACGTCGCGGTTGATCTTCTGCGCGATCGCGTTCGGCAGCTTGCCCGGGCCGACCAGGCCGTACCAGGTGGTGGCCTCGAAGCCCTCATAACCCAGCTCCTGCATGGTCGGCACGGTCGGATGGCCCTTGGCCCGCTTGGCCCGGGTCTGGGCGACGGCGATCACCTTGCCGCTCTTCACATGGGGCGTCGCGGCCGTCATGGTCTCGAAGCTGTAGGGGATCTGGCCACCGATCAGATCGGTGAGCAGCGGGCCGCTGCCCTTGTACGGAATGTGCAGCGCGTCCACCTTGGCCTGCAGCTTGAACATCTCAAGGGCCAGGTGTTGCGCCGAGCCCTGGCCGGCGGAGCCGAACGCGATCTTGCCCGGCTCGGCCTTGCACAGCGCGGCGATGTCCTTGGGCGTCTTGGCGCTGGCGCCCGGGTGGGCGATCAGCAGATTGGGCGTGACGCCGACCAGCACGATAGGCACGAAATCGCGCTCCACGTCATAGCGCAGCTTGGGCTGCAGGCTGGGCGCCAGCGCATGGCTGTTGATATGGGCCATCAGCAGCACACTGCCGTCGCTGGGCTGCTGCGAGGTGTACTCCGCTGCCAGCACGCCGGCCACGCCGGCCTTGTTCTCGATCAGCACCTGCTGACCCCACATCACCGACAGCTTCTGCCCCACCACGCGGGCCAGCGCATCGGTGCCGCCCCCGGGCGGGAAGCCGACGATGATGCGCACCGGGCCGGTGGGCCAGTCCTGTGGCTGGGCCTGTGCCATGGGCGTCAGACTGGGTAGTGCCAGACCGGCGGCGGCTTGTATCAGTGTGCGTCTTTTCATCGTCTTGTCTCCGTGGGTGTTGTGGGCGCGATCAGGCCACCAGGGCCGGCGCGGGGTGCAGGGAAAAGTGATCCATCGCCGCCTGAATGCCGCTGCCGCGCAGCTTGATGCCGGCCAGCTTCAGGCCCATCTCGCAGCCGGCCACGGTGGCCAGTAGGGTCAGGTCATTGCTGTCGCCCAGGTGGCCGATGCGGAACATGCGGCCCTTCAGCTTGCCCAGGCCGGTGCCCAGCGACAGGTCGAAGCGCTCATAGATCAGCTTGCGCACCGCGTCGGCGTCAACCCCCTCGGGCAGTATCACGCCGGTCAGCACCGGCGAATAGACGGCCGGATCAGCGCACTGGATGGGCAGGCCCCAGGCATTGACGGCGGCGCGCACGCCGGCCGCCCAGCGCTGGTGGCGGGCAAACACCTTGGGCAGGCCCTCGGCCTGGATCATGTCCAGCGCCTCGCTGAGGCCGTAGAGCAGGTTGGTGTTGGGCGTGTAGGGCCAGTAGCCGCTCGCGTTCATCTCGACGATCTCGTCCCAGGCCCAGAAGGCGCGGGGCAGCCTGGCCGTCTTGCTGGCCTCCAATGCGCGGGGCGACAGCGCGTTGAAGCTGATGCCCGGCGGCAGCATCAGGCCTTTCTGCGAGCCGCTGACGGTCACGTCCACGCCCCATTCGTCATGGCGGAACTCGGCGCTGGCCAGGCCCGAGATGCTGTCCACCATCAGCAGGGCCGGATGATTGGCGTCATCGATGGCACGGCGCACGGCGGCAATGTCCGAGGTCACACCGGTCGAGGTTTCGTTGTGCACCACGCAGACGGCCTTGATGCGGTGCTCACGGTCTTCGCGCAGGCGCTGGGCGATCTGGTCGGCCTGCACGCCGCGGCGCCAGCCGGGCGCCTTGGGCAGCACCTCGTCCGTGCCCTGCCAGCTCAGGAACTCGGTGGACAGTCCCAGCCGCGTGGCCATCTTGGCCCATAGCGAGGCGAAGTGGCCGGTCTCGAACATCAGCACATGGTCGCCAGCGCTCAGCGTGTTGACCAGGGCCGCCTCCCAGGCGCCGGTGCCCGAGGCCGGGTAGATCACGACCGGGTGCTGGGTCTGGAAGACCTCGCGAATGCCGCTGATGACCTTGCGCCCGAGCACGCCGAACTCGGGGCCGCGGTGGTCTATGGTGGGCAGGCTCATCGCCCGCAGGATGCGGTCGGGCACCGGGCTGGGCCCCGGGATCTGCAGGAAGTGGCGGCCGGTGGGGTGGGCGTCTAGCTTGAGCATGGGAGCTCCTTTCTGAACCCAGTTTTGCATGCAAAACTAAAGCAAGCATGCGCGAAAACCCTTGTTTATCTATGAAACAGATATTTGCTTTTGCATGCAAAATGAACGCAAAAGGAATTCACCATGGCTGAGATCATTGAAATATCGCGTCTGGCCCTGCATGATCAAGTCGCGGCACGCCTGCGCACGATGCTGGTCGAGGGCCGTATCGCCCCGGGCGCCAAGCTCAACGAGCGCGAGCTCAGCGAGCTGCTGCAGGTCTCTCGCACGCCGCTTCGCGAGGCCATCAAGCTGCTGGGCGCCGAAGGGCTGGTGGACCTGCTGCCCAACCGCGGCGCGGTGGCGGTGAAGCTGACCGAGGCCGATGTGCTGAACACCTTCGAGGTGCTGTCCGATCTGGAGGGCCTGTCCGGCGAACTGGCGGCCCAGCGCATCACCGAGGCCGAGCTGGCCGAGCTGCAGGCTCGCCACTACGAGATGCTGGCCTGTTTCACCCGGCGCGACCTGTCGGGCTATTACCGGCTCAACGCGCAGATCCATGCCGGCATCAACCAGGCCGCCAGGAACCCGGTCTTGACCAGCACTTACAAGGCCATCAATGCGCGCGTGCAGTCGCTGCGCTTTCGCACCAACCAGAACGAGGACAAATGGAAGCGCGCCGTCAAGGAGCATGAGCTGATGGTCCAGGCGCTCAGTGCTCGCGACGCGGCGGGTCTGCGCGGTGTGCTGATCCAGCACATGCAGCACAAGCGCGACACCGTGCTTGAGCTGCTGCGTGCCGGCGAAATCTACCCTCAGGCGGCCGGCAAATGAGCAGCGCCGTCCACAACGACGTCAGCCAGCTGCTGGCCAAGCGCCTGGCCGAGGAAACCCAGGGCCAGGTCTTGTTCGATCTGCTCTCGCGCGGCCGCTATGCCACCGATGCCTCGATCTATCAGATCATGCCGGTGGGCGTGCTGGTGCCGCACAGCGAGAGCGACATTGCCACGGCGATAGCCATCGCCCGCGACCTCAAGGTGCCGGTGCTGGCGCGCGGCGGCGGCACCAGCCAGTGTGGCCAGACCACCGGCGCGGCGCTGGTCATCGACAACTCCAAGCACTTCCGCCGCATCCTGCACGTCAATGCCGAGGAGGGCACGGCCGTGGTCGAGCCCGGGCTGGTGCTGGACCATCTGAATGCCAGGCTGAAGACCCATGGCCTGTGGTTCCCGGTCGATGTGTCCACCAGCGCTCAGGCGACGCTTGGCGGCATGGCCGGCAACAACTCCTGCGGCTCTCGTTCGATCGCCTACGGCAATATGGTGCACAACGTGCTGGGCGCCAGCGCCTGGCTGTCGGACGGCACGCTGGCCGAGTTCGGGCCGGTGTCCGGGCTGTCGGGACGCGCTGCCGGGATCGCCACCTTCGTGCAAGGCCTGGCGCGTCAACATGGCGCCGAGATCGCCGCGCAATGGCCCAAGGTGCTGCGCCGCGTCGGTGGCTACAACCTCGACATCTTCGACAACCAGAGCGAACGGCCCTACACCGCGGACGGCAGCGTCAATCTCGCGCACCTGCTGGTCGGCGCCGAGGGCACCTTGGCCTACACCCGCAGCCTGACCCTGAAGCTGGCCGAGCTGCCGCGGGCCAAGGTGCTGGGCGTGGTCAACTTCGAGAGCTTTCATGCGGCCATGGATGCGGCCCAGCACATCGTCAAGCTCGGGCCCACCGCGGTGGAGCTGGTCGACCGCACGATGATCGAGCTGAGCCTGGCCAACCCGGCCTTCAGGCCGACGATAGAGACGGCGCTGATCGGCCGCCCGGCCGCGATCCTGCTCGTCGAGTTCGCCGGCGCACATAAGGCCGAGCTGCTGCCCAGACTCAAGGACCTGGCCGATCTGATGGGCGAACTGGGCCTGCCCGGCAGCGTCGTGCAGATGGCCGAGGACGCCCCGCAGAAGAACCTCTGGGAGGTGCGCAAGGCAGGCCTGAACATCATGATGAGCCTGAAGGGCGACGGCAAGCCGGTCAGCTTCATCGAGGACTGCGCCGTGCCGTTGCAGCATCTGGCCGAGTACACCGATGCGCTGACCGAGGTGTTCGCCCGCCACGGCAGCCGCGGCACCTGGTATGCCCATGCCTCGGTGGGCACCCTGCATGTGCGGCCGATATTGGATATGCGGCGTGATGGCGCCGCCAAGATGCGCGCCATCGCCGAGGAGGCCGCCGCGCTGGTGCGCAAGTACAAGGGCGCCTACAGCGGCGAGCACGGCGACGGCCTGTGCCGCGGCGAGTGGATTGAATGGCAGTTCGGCCCGGCCATCAACGAGGCCTTCCGCGCAATCAAGCGCGAGCTCGATCCGATCAATCTGTTCAACCCCGGCAAGATCATCGACCCACCGAAGATGGACGATGCGGCACTGTTCCGCTTCCCGCCGCCTGGGGCGCCCAGGCCCTACAAGCGGATAGACATCAAGCCGGTGCTGGACTGGTCCGCCTGGGATGTGCAGGCCGACCCGGTCACCGAGGTCACGACCGCGCCGGGCACCGGCGGCGACTCGACCGGCGGCCTGGCCAAGGCCGTCGAGATGTGCAACAACAACGGCCACTGTCGCAAATTCGATGCCGGCACCATGTGTCCCAGCTACCGCGTCACCCGTGACGAGCAACACCTGACCCGCGGCCGCGCCAACACCTTGCGGCTGGCGCTGTCGGGCCAGCTGGGACCGGACGCCTTCACCAGCGAGGCGATGTTCGAAACGATGGACCTGTGCGTCGGCTGCAAGGGCTGCAAGCGCGACTGCCCGACCGGCGTGGACATGGCCAAGATGAAGGTCGAGTTCCTGGCCCACTACAAGGCGCGCCATGGCCACAGCCTGAAAGACAGGCTGGTCGCGCACCTGCCGGCCTACTCGCGCCTGGCCAGCCGGATGCCCTGGCTGCTGAACCTGCGTGACCGCCTGCCCGGCGCGGCACGCTTGACCGAGCAGTGGCTTGGCCTGTCGGCCAAACGCAGCCTGCCGCGCTGGCGCAGCGACACCTTCTGGCGCAAACCGGACGTGGCGCTGTTCTCAAGTGTTGAAGACACGCTGGCCGCGGCCAAGATCGATGGCCGCGCCGCAGTGCTGTTCGTCGACACCTTCAATGGCAGCTTCGAGAGCGAGAACGCGATCGCCGCGGCTCGTGTGCTGAAGGCCGCCGGCTATGCGGTCCATACCCTGCAGAAATCGGGCGGCCACCACTGCTGCGGCCGCACCTATCTGGCCCAGGGCATGGTCGATCAAGCCAAGGCCCGTGTCAGTGAACTGATCGAGGCCCTGCTGCCGCTGGCGCGGGCCGGCGTGGCCGTGGTCGGCCTGGAGCCCTCCTGCCTGTTGACCCTGCGCGACGAGGCGCTGGTGATGGGCCTGGGCGAGCCGGCCGAGGCGGTGGCCGCGCAGGCCCTGCTGTTCGAGGAGTTCATCGCCCGCGAGGCCAGGGCCGGGCGCTTTGCGGTCAAGCTCAAGCCCGCCGGCCGGGCCATCCTGCTGCACGGCCATTGCCACCAGAAGGCCTTCGGCGCAGTCAGCCCCATTCTCGAGGTGCTGAGGCTGATACCCGAGGCGAAACCTGAGTTGATCGAGTCGTCCTGTTGCGGCATGGCCGGCAGCTTCGGCTACGAGGCCGGGCACTACGAGATCTCGATGCAGATGGCCGAGGCCAGCCTGCTGCCGGCGGTGCGCAGGGCGCCGGACGCCATCATCGTCGCCGACGGCACCAGCTGCCGTCACCAGATCGCCGATGGCGCGCAGCGCGAGGCGCTGCATGTGGCGCGGCTGCTGGAGTCGCTGTTGCTGCCCTGATCAATCCGCGGAACGGCCTTCAGCATCTTCCAATTCGCGCCGGCTTAGTGCCAATCCAGGCACCGCCAGACCCAGGCCCAGTAACCAGCCCCAGTTCATCGCACCGCCACCACCGCCGCCTGCGGCCGGGGTTGGAGTGGGAGTAGGCGTAGGAGTAGGCGTAGGAGTAGGAGTAGGCGTAGGAGTAGGCGTAGGCGTAGGCGTAGGCGTAGGCGTAGGCGTAGGTGTCGGTGTGGG
>JADMJJ010000035.1 GCA_018780645.1 Burkholderiaceae bacterium | reverse complement strand
CCCCCCCCCCCCCCCGCCCCCTCTGCCACCCCGAAGCAGCGAGGCGAAATCCACCGCCGCCCAGCGGAAAGCCGCTCCGTTTCATTTCAGGCTCACACCATAGAACTGATTCAGGCCGAAGGGGCTCATCTTGTAGCCTTCGACGTTCTTCAACATCGGGTAGAAGACGACCGAGTGCGCCAGCGGTACCCAGGGCGCCTCGCGCTTGAAGACCTGCTGCGCCTGCTCGTAGAGCTTGGTGCGCTCGGCCAGCACGGTGGTCTGCTTGGCCTTGGTGATCAGGCCGTCAAACTCCTTGTCGCACCACTGGCCGTAGTTGGAGCCGCCAACGCCGGAGCAGCTGAGCAGATTGCCCATGAAGTTGTCCGGGTCGCCATTGTCACCGGTCCAGCCGAACATGCCGATATCGCTCTCACCCGCCTTGGCCCGCTTCAGGTACTCGGCCCACTCATACTTCTGGATCTTGGCCTTGATGCCGACCTTGGCCAGGTCGGCCTGTATCAGCTCGGCCATCTGCTGGCCATTGGGGTTGTAGGGCCGCTGCACCGGCAGCGCCCAAAGCGTGGTCTCGAAGCCGCTCGGAAAGCCCGCCTTGGCCAGCAGGGCCTTGGCCGCCGCCGGGTCGTAGGCATAGTCCTTGACCGCCTTGTTGTAGGACCACATGGTCGGCGGAATCGGGTTCTTCGCCACCTCGCCGGTGCCCTGGTAGACGGCCTCGACCAGCGACTTCTTGTTGATGGCCATATTGATGGCGCGGCGCACATCGGCATTGTCAAACGGCTTGCGCGCCACGTTCAAGGTCAGGTAGCCGACATTCAACCCTTGCAGCTGCATCAGCTTGACCTTCGCCTCCTTCTTCAGCACCTCAACCTCGGCAGGCTTCGGATAGGAGGAGATATGGCATTCACCGGCCCGGAGCTTTTGCATGCGCACGGCCGAGTCCTTGGTGATGGCGAACACCAGATTGTCGATCGGCGCCTTGCCACGCCAGTAGTCGCTGAAGGCGGCGTACCGAATCTGCGCGTCCTTCTCGTAGCGCCTGAACACAAAGGGGCCGGTGCCCACCGGCTTGTTGTTCAGCTCGGCGGCCTGGCCGGCCTTCATCAGCTGCTCGGCATACTCGGCCGAATGGATGGAGGCAAAGTCCATCGCCAGATTGGCCAGAAAGGCCGCGTCGACGCTCTTCAAAGTGATGCGCAGCGTCATCGCATCGGGCTTGTCCAGCTTGGCGATATTGGCCGGCAGGCCCATGTCGCTGGCGTACTCATAGGAGGCCGGGGCCGCCTTGTGGAAGGCGTTGTCCTTGTTGATCATGCGGTCGAGGCTGAACAGTGCATCGTCGGCATTGAACTCGCGCGTCGGCTTGAATGTCTCGCTGCTGTGGAACTTCACGCCACGGCGCAGCTTGAAGGTGTAGACCAGCCCATCAGGGCTGACGGACCAGCTCTCGGCCAGCGCAGGCACCACCGTCGTGCCGCCGCGCTCGAACTCGACCAGACGGTTGAAGATCGTCTGCGAGCTGGCATCCATGGTCGTGCCGGCGGTGTAGCGGGCCGGATCGAAGCCCTCGGGGCTGGCTTCGGAGCAGTAGATCAGGGTGGTGGCCGCCTGGGCGCCTCCGGCGGCAAGCGCCAGGACGCAGAGGCCAGTATTCAGTTTGGACCGCTTGTTCATGCAATCGCTCCCAGGGATGTGTCATGTGGTGCCGCAGTCTAGGACCATTGATCGGCACCACTGTCAGGGATTACTACCGATTGCGACAGCACAAAGCGTGCCGAACCCGGCTCACCCCCAGGGTCGTCATCTTCTGTCATCGTCTCAGTGGCAGATGGCTCTGCTTCAGCTGCCGCAGCACGAAGCTGGACTTGCTGTGTCGTATCCCCGGGATCTTGTACAGCCGCTCGCGCAGCAGGCGCTCATAGTCGCGCGTGTCGCTGACGGCGATGCGGATGAAGTAGTCATAGTCGCCCGAGACCAGAAAGGCCTCCAGCACCTCGGGTATGCCCTCAAGCGCACGGCCGAAGTTGAACAGGGCCTCGTCCGAATGGCTGTCCAAGGTCACGTGCACGATCACCGTGTCCGACAGTCCCACGGCCGCGGCATTGACGCGCACCGAATAGCCCTCGATCACACCCGCCTCCTCCATGCGCTTGACGCGGGTCCAGCAGGGTGAGCTGGTCAGCCCGACCTTGGCGCTGAGCTCGGCGAGGCTGATGCGCGCGTCCTGCTGCAGCGCTTCCAGTATGGAAATGTCGAACTTGTCGAGTTTCATGCTTTGATTATGACAATCACCGGCAAATTTTTCCGAATTCCACCAGAAGTTCAAAAAACAAAGAAACCTTTACCGGACCGACCTGGGCACAGTAGCGCACATGAATGCCCTGCTCGAATCCCCCACCCCGCCCGCCCCCCCCGACTTGCCGGCCCAGCGTCAAACGAACGGCGCCGACGCCTTGATCGCGACCCTGCTGAATCTGGGCGTCGACACCGTTTTCGGCTACCCCGGTGGCGCGGTGCTGCCCTTGTATGACGCACTACATGCCGAGCCGCGGCTGCGCCACATCCTGGTGCGCCATGAGCAGGCGGCGGTGCATGCCGCCCAGGGCTATGCGCGCACCACCGGCCGGGTCGGCGTCGTCTTCGTCACCTCCGGCCCGGGCATGAGCAACACCACCACCGGCCTGCTGGACGCGCTGTGCGACTCCATTCCCGTGCTGTGCATCAGCGGCCAGGTGGCGACCACGGCGATCGGCACCGATGCCTTCCAGGAATGCGACGCCATCGGCATCTCGCGTCCGGTGACCAAATGGAATGCCCAGGTGCTGCGGGTCGAGGAGCTGAGCACGACGATTGCGCGGGCCCACGCCACCGCCGCTGCCGGTCGCCCCGGGCCGGTGCTGGTCGATGTACCCAAGGACGTGCAGCTGGCACCGCTGGCCGCCGCGCCACAGGGTCGGGTCTTGATACCCGCCCTACCCGCGGTGTCCCATGAGCAGGTGGCCGCTGCGGTGGACTTGCTGCGGCAGTCCAAACGCCCGATCTTCTATGGCGGCGGCGGGTTGATCAACTCCGGCGCGGCGGCCTGCGCCGCCTTCAAGCGTCTGGTTCAGATCAGCGGCGCGCCCTGCACGCTGACCCTGATGGGCCTGGGCGCCTACCCGGCTTCGGACCCGCAGTTCCTCGGCATGCTGGGCATGCACGGCACCCTGGAGGCCAATCTGGCCATGCACCATGCCGATCTGGTGGTCTGCGTCGGCGCCCGCTTCGATGACCGCGTCACCGGCCGGCTGGACGCCTTCTGCCCCGAGGCCACGATCATCCATCTGGACATCGATGCACGCTCGATCGGCAAGGTTGTCAAGGCCGATGTCGGCCTGCTCGGCGACTGCCATGCCAGCCTGCTGGCCCTGCTAAATGAATGGGAGCGGCAGGGTCTGTCGCATCCCGACCTGGTGCCTTGGTGGCAACGCATTGCCGGCTGGCGCGCCGAGCAATCGCTGGGCTTTGAAGACAGCGCCGAGCACATAGCGCCGCAAGCCCTGATGAGCCGCCTGCAGCATCAGCTGCAGGGCCGCGACGCCATCGTTGCCACCGATGTCGGCCAGCACCAGATGTGGGCCGCCCAGCACATCCGGCTGGAGCGCCCGGGCCGCTGGCTCAGCTCCGGCGGCGCCGGCACGATGGGCTATGGCCTGCCGGCGGCCATAGGTGCGCAGATCGCGCACCCGGACGCGCTGGTGGTCTGCGTCAGCGGCGACGCGTCGATACTGATGAATATCCAGGAGCTCAGCACCGCCACCCAGCACCGCACGCCGGTCAAGGTGGTGCTAAGCAACAACGGCTATATGGGCATGGTGCGCCAGTGGCAGGAGCTGATACATGGCGGCCGCTACAGCCACAGCTATACCGAGGCCCTGCCCGATTTCGTGGCCCTGGCCAAGGCCTTCGGCTGGCAGGCCGCGAGGGTCGACAGGCGCGAGGATCTGGACGCCGCGCTGCAGGCCTGCCTGAATTCGGACACCGCCTATTTCCTTGACGTGCGCGTGGCCGCCGAGGAGAACTGCTTCCCCATGATCCCGGCCGGCGCCGGCCACCACGAGATCATGCTGCGCAAGTGAGACGGCCCCCAGCGTACGGCATGCGCGCTGAGGGCCTGATGTTGGCGACGGTGCCGACACTTTTTCACTGTCGTTCTGCTTGGTGCGGATGCACTGGCTCGCCTCACCACCGTCGATTCCATACTAGGTCGCCGACGCGAGCACCGAAACCCCCTGCTTGAGGGGCATGGCCGCAACGTGGATTCCGGCAGTGACAAACATCACGTCTCGTTGGCGCTGCGCACCCGCTGCGTGAACCACCACAGATGGCCTTCGGGATCGACCGCGCCGTAGCTGCGGTCGGCCCAGTAGGCCTCGCCATAGTCGTGCAGCGCCGGCTCGTCGGCGATCACCGCACCGGCGGCTCGGGCCTGGGCGCAGTGGGCATCGACGTCATCGACGAAGATCATCAGGTGCTGGGTGATTCCGCCGGCCGTGGCCGGGCTCAGAAACTTCATGCCGAAGCGCAGCTCCGGGCCCAAGCGCTCGCCGTTGAGCATCATCAGCGCCTCGCCATAGGCCAGCTCGCTGTACAGCAGGGCACCGTCCTCGCCCTCGACCTTGAGCCGGATCTCGAAGCCGAAGGCCTGGCACAGCCAGTCCAGCATCTCGGCCGGCTCCTTGTAGGTCAGGCCCGAGGACAGGCGGGGCCAGCCGCTGGGGGTGGGTTTCATCGTGTCGCTCCGGGATCAGTGGCGAGGCCTGAGATTGAGCGCCGAGGCGCTGCGGGCTGTCAAGCGCAGGCTCTATAGTCCGCCCATGCCACGCCTGACCGACATTGCCTCCAATCCCGCGATCGCTGAAAGCACGGCTACCCGCATCAAGGGTCAGGTGCAGCCTGCGGCCCGCTTTGCGTTGACAGTGGCCCCGTCGGTCATCGATGGGCTGGGCGTTTTCGCCGCCGAGGTCATACCGGCGCGGCGCAAGCTCGGCGAGCTGCGGGGCGAGAGCATCTCGGTCACCGAGGCGCGGCGCCGGGCCAAGGGGCGCGAGCGCATCCACATCGTCGAGATCAGCGACAAGCGCGCCATCGATGCGACCGAGTCAGCGGACGCGGTGCGGCAGATCAATCATTCTTGCGGGCCCAATGCCGTGCTGCGCATACGCCAAGGTCGGGTCGAGTTCTATGCGCTGCGCGATATCGCCATCGGCGAGGAGATCACGGTGCACTACGGCGAAAGCCACCACGAGGGGCGGCTCCGCTGCCGCTGTGGCGCGGCCAACTGTAGTGGAAAGCTTTGAGCTGATCAGCGCAAGCTGGCGTTGAGCCTGGCCAGCGCTGCCTCGCCCGGGCACAGCACGGCCTCGTCCAGCGCATTCAAGGGCCGCGCCGAGGTGTTCAGCGCCTCGTGCAGATCACCGGCCTCGGCCTCGACGTAAAGCAGGCCGGTCACCACTTCTCCTTTGGCCTGCAGCGCCTGCACATGGGACATGGCGGCCACGCGGTCGGTCGGGTCATAGTCAGCGTGCAGCTTGCGCAGGCGCAGCACGGTGCCGTCATGCTGCTCCACGTCGACGTAGCCACCTGGCTCGACCTCGGCCGTGATCTCGTCGCGCGGGCTGATGAAGTCGATGCGGCTGACCGCCTCGTTGTGCTCGCGCACATAGTCGTAGCTGCGCGTGCTGCCGGCGTGGTTGTTGAACGCCACGCAGGGGCTGATGACGTCGATGAAGGCAGCACCCCTGTGCGCAATCGCGCCCTTGATCAGCGGCACCAGCTGCTCCTTGTCACCCGAGAAGCTGCGCGCCACATAGGTGGCGCCGAGCTGCAGCGCCATCCCTATCAGGTCCACCGGTGCATCGGGGTTGACGACGCCCTTCTTGGACTTGGAGCCTCGGTCGGCCGTGGCCGAGAACTGGCCCTTGGTCAAACCGTAGACGCCATTGTTCTCGACGATATAGACCATGTTCACGCCACGGCGCATCACATGGGCGAACTGGCCAAGGCCGATGGAGGCCGAGTCGCCATCGCCCGAAACGCCCAGGTAGAGCAGATCGCGATTGGCCAGATTGGCGCCGGTCAGCACCGAGGGCATGCGGCCATGCACGGTGTTGAAGCCATGCGAGGCACCCAGAAAGTAGTCGGGCGTCTTGCTGCTGCAGCCTATGCCCGACAGCTTGGCGACGCGATGCGGCTCGACATCCAGCTCCCAGCAGGCCTGGATGATGGCCGCCGAGATCGAGTCATGGCCGCACCCGGCGCACAGCGTCGAGACCCGGCCCTCGTAGTCGCGCCGCGTGTAGCCGACCCGGTTGCGGGCCAGGGTCGGGTGGTGCAGTTTCGGTTTGGCGAGATAGGTCATGGTGTCTCGATGGGATTCAGTCGTCCGAACCAACCTGGCGCAAGGGCTTGACGGCCATCGCGTGCACCTGGCGCGTGATCGCGGCGGTGATGAAGCGCGCGGTGATAGGCGTGCCGTCGTAGTGCAGCACCGCGATCAGCACTGCCGGGTTGATCTCCAGCTCATTGATCAGCATGGTGCGCAGTTGGCCATCGCGGTTCTGCTCGACGACGAAGGTGCTGTCATGGGCGGCAATGAACTGCGCCACCGATTCCGGAAACGGAAAGGCGCGCAGCCGCATCGCATCGACGTGGATGCCGGCCTCGCTCAAGGACTCCAGCGCCTCGCCCATGGCCGGGCTGGTGGAGCCGAAATACAGCACGCCCAGGCGGGTGGGCTGCTCCGAGCGGCGCAGCACCGGCTGCGGCACCAGCTTGGCCGCGGTGTCGAACTTGGTCAGCAGGCGATGCACGTTGTACAGATAGTCGGGCCCGGCCTCGGAGTAGCGGGCGTAGGCGTCTCGCGTCGTGCCGCGCGTGAAGTACGAACCTTTGGTCGGGTGCGTGCCCGGCAGCGTGCGCCAGGGAATGCCGTCGCCGTCCACATCCTTGTAGCGACCAAAGTCGCGGCCGGCCTCCAGCTCCTCGGACGTCATCACCTTGCCGCGGTCCAACCTTCGTTCGTCGTCCCATTCGAAGGGCTCGCTGAGGCGCTGGTTCATGCCGATGTCCAGATCGGTCATCAGGAACACCGGTGTCTGCAGCCGGTCGGCCAGGTCCAGCGCGGCGGCGGCATGGTCGAAGCATTCCTTGGGGTCTTCGGGGAACAGCAGCACATGCTTGGTGTCGCCATGCGAGGCATAGGCGCAACTCAGCAGATCGGCCTGCTGCGTGCGCGTGGGCATGCCGGTGCTGGGGCCACCGCGCTGCACGTTGATGATGGTCACCGGTATCTCGGCGAAATAGGCCAGGCCGATGAACTCGGTCATCAGCGACACACCAGGCCCCGAGGTGGCGGTGAAGGCCCGCGCGCCATTCCAGCCGGCGCCGACGACCATGCCGATCGAGGCGATCTCGTCCTCGGCTTGGACGATGGCGTAGTGGTGCGTGCCCGTGGCCTTGTCGACCCGGTACTTGGCGCAGTACTTCTGAAAGGCCTCGGCCACCGAGCTCGACGGCGTGATCGGGTACCAGGCCGCCACCGTCGCGCCGCCATAGACGCAGCCCAGCGCCGCCGCGCTGTTGCCATCGACAAAGATCTTGTCGCCGACCGCATCGCGCGGCTCGACGCGCAGGCCCACCTGGCCGGCCAGGTGCTCCTGGGCAAAGTCGCGGCCCAGCTGCAGCGCCTGCATATTCGAGGCCAGCAGCTTCTCCTTGCCGACATACTGTTCGGAGAACAGCTTGCGGATCTGCTCCGCGTCGATGTTCAAGAGCACCGACAGCGCGCCGACATAGACGATGTTCTTGAACAGCTGGCGCTGGCGCGGGTCGTCGTAGGTGGCATTGCAGATCGCCGTCAGCGGCATGCCAATGACATGGACGTCATCCCTGAACGCCGACTTCGGCAGCGGCTTGGTGCTGTCGTAGAACAGATAGCCGCCGGGCTCCAGCTCGGCCACATCCTGCCCCCAGGTCTGCGGGTTCATCGCCACCATCATGTCGATGCCGCCGCGCCGGCCCAGATGGCCCGCCTCGCTGACCCGCACCTCGTACCAGGTCGGCAGGCCCTGGATATTGCTGGGGAAGATGTTGCGCGGGCTCACTGGCACGCCCATGCGCAGAATCGCCTTGGCGAACAACTCGTTGGCCGAGGCCGAACCCGAGCCATTGACGTTCGCGAACTTGATGACGAAGTCGTTGACCGCCTCAAGCCGCTTCATTGGGACACCCCGCTCGTCGAGTACGTCGAGCGACCCTCCGGGAGGGTCGGGCCTTGCTTGGGGCGGCCCGGCGCTGCGGCCCGGTTCATGCCATCACCCCCATCGCCGAATCCCGGCAGGCGGGACCCGCTTTCGTGGTGTTCAGCAGGAACTTCTGCATGTCCCAGGCGCCGGTCGGGCAGCGCTCGGCGCACAGGCCGCAATGCAGGCAGACGTCCTCGTCCTTGACCATCACGCGGCCGGTCTTCAGCTCGGGCGACACATACAGCGCCTGGCCCGTGTTCAGGGCCGGCGCCTTCAGCCGCGTGCGCAGATCGGCCTCCTCGCCATTGGCGGTGAAGCTGATGCAGTCGGTCGGGCAGATGTCGACGCAGGCATCGCATTCGATGCAGGCAGGCGGCGCAAACACCGTCTCGACATCGCAGTTGAGGCAGCGCTGCGCCTCCTTGAATGCGGTGGCCACATCGAAGCCCAGCTCGACCTCGACCTTGATGCTGGCCAGCGCCTTGGCGGCATTGGCCCAGGGCACCTTGAAGCGGTCGTCATTGGACACCGCGTTGTCATAGCTCCACTCGTGAATGCCCATCTTCTGCGACACGAGATTGAACTGCGGCGGCGGGCGCTGGCTCAAGGCCTCGCCGTGCAGCAGCCGGTCGATGGACACCGCCGCCTCATGGCCATGGGCGACTGCCGTGATGATGTTCTTCGGCCCGAAGGCCGCGTCGCCGCCAAAGAAGACCTGGGGCAGGGAGGCCTGGAAGGTCTTGGCGTCCAGCACCGGCAACCCCCATTTATCGAAGGCTATGCCGCTGTCGCGCTCTATCCAGGGGAAGGCGTTCTCCTGGCCAACGGCCAGCAGCACGACGTCGCAATCGAAGAAGGCATCCGGCTCGCCGGTGGGCACCAGGCTGCGCTTGCCCTGCTCGTCATAGCGGGCGGCGACGATCTCGAAGCTCATGCCCACCAGCCGCCCGCCGGTGTGGACAAAGGCCTTGGGCACATGGAAGTTGATGATCGGTATGCCCTCGTGCTGCGCGTCTTCCTTTTCCCAGGGTGAGGCCTTCATCTCCTCGAAGCCGCTGCGCACGATCACCTTGACGTCGTCGGCGCCCAGGCGCCGCGCCGAGCGGCAGCAATCCATCGCGGTGTTGCCGCCGCCGAGCACGATCACGCGCTTGCCGATCTTGTCGACATGGCCGAAGGACACCGATGACAGCCAGTCGATGCCGATGTGAATGTGACCGGCGGCGTCCTGCCGGCCCGGAATGTCCAGGTCGCGGCCGCGCGGTGCGCCGCAACCGACGAAGATGGCGTCATAGCCCTCGGCCAGCAGGGCCTTCATTGAGTCAATCCGGGTGCCGCTGCGGAATGTGACGCCGAGATCCAGGATGTAGCCGGTCTCCTCGTCGATCACCGACTCGGGCAGGCGAAAACGCGGGATCTGCGTACGGATGAAGCCTCCGGCCTTGGCCTCGCCATCGAACACGGTGACCTCGTAGCCCAAGGGGGCCAGGTCACGTGCGACCGTCAGCGCGGCCGGGCCGGCACCTATGCAGGCCACACGCTTGCCGTTGCGGGCCGCGACCTTGGGCATGCGGCCGTGAACGTCGTCCTTGAGATCGGCCGCCACGCGCTTCAGTCGGCAGATCGCAACCGGCTCGGGCTTCTCACCATTGTTCTCCTCGACCCGTCCGCGCCGACAGGCCGGCTCGCAAGGTCGGTCACAGGTGCGCCCCAGAATGCCGGGAAAGACGTTGGACGCCCAGTTCACCATATAGGCGTCGGCGTAGCGTCCCGCGGCAATCATCCGTATGTATTCGGGTACCGGGGTGTGGGCGGGGCAGGCCCACTGGCAGTCAACGACTTTGTGGAAGTAGGACGGGTCGGCAAGCTCGGTCGGTCGCATGCAGTCTCCAGTGCGGGGCTGCCGGCCGTGACCCTAAGGAGCGGTGACGTGCCGTGCCCTCTGGCACAAATACTACGCCCACAATTGGTGCCGTGGCACTGGCGGCAACCCTTGGCGCGATGTCAGCTCAGCCGCGGCCCTCCGGCAGCTTGAAGCGCCGCACCACGTCGGCCAGCACATGGGCCTGGGCCCTGAGGCTGTCCGACGCGGCGGCAGACTCTTCCACCAGCGCCGCGTTCTGCTGCGTCATCTGGTCCAGGTGGGTGACCGAGGTGTTGACCTGGCCTATGCCCATTGATTGCTCGGTGGCCGCACCGGTGATCTCCTCGATGATGGTGCTGACGCGCTGGACCGAGCTGACGATGTCGGACATGGTCTGGCCCGCCTCGCCGACCAGTTGCGAGCCCTGGCCGACCTTGTCCACCGAGTCGCCGATCAGGGTCTTGATCTCCTTGGCGGCCTGGGCACTGCGCTGAGCCAGGCTGCGCACCTCGGCGGCCACCACGGCAAAGCCACGGCCCTGCTCACCGGCACGGGCAGCCTCCACCGCCGCGTTCAGGGCCAGTATATTGGTCTGGAAGGCGATGCCGTCGATCACGCCGATGATGTCGACGATGCGCTTGGACGAACTGTTGATGTCGTCCATCGTCGCCACCACGCGAGACACGACCTGCCCCCCGCGCGCGGCCACCTCGGCGGCCGACACGGCCAGCGTGCTGGCGGTCTTGGACGAGGCCTCGGATTGCTTGACCGTGGCAGTGATCTGCTCCATCGCCGCGGCCGTCTGCTGCAGGCTGCTGGCCGCCTCCTCGGTACGCGAGGACAGGTCCAGGCTGCCGGCCGCAATCTCGCCGCTGGCGGTGGTGATCGACTCTGTGGACTGGCGCACCTGGCTGACCATGGCGCCCAGCGAGCCCTGCATCTGCTCCAGGCTGCTCATCACCTCGCTGACCTCGTCCTGCCCCTCCACGGTGATGCGCTGCGACAGGTCGCCGTCGGCGATGCTCTGGGTGGCGGCGGCCACCAGGCGCAGCGGCTGGGTCACCGAGCGGGTGATGAACCAGGCGCTGGTGGCGCCCATGACCACGCTGGCCAGGGCCAGCAGCAGCAGCATGGTCTTGACCCGCGCCGACTCGGCCTGCGAGGCGGCAATGGCCGCGGCGGCCTGCTCGCGCTCATGGACCTGGAAGGTCTCGATGGCGGCCAGATAGCCAGCGGCTGCGGGCAGCAGCTTGGCGTCGATCTGCGTCTGCGCCTCGGCCGCATCGCCACCCGCCTTGAGCTGGGTCAGGATCTCGTCGCGCATGGCGATATAGCTCTTGCGCTTGGCGCCGATCTCCGCAAACAGGGCCTTGGCCTTGTCGGTGTTCAACTCGGTCTCGAGCGCCTTCTGCACCGCGCTGATGCGCTCGGTGGTTGACTTCATCATCGGGTTCATGAAGGCCGTCAGCTGCGGGTTGGCACCGGACTTGGCGATCGCCAGGGTGCGCGCCACGTTCAGCTGGGTCAGGCCTTCCCACTCATCGGTCCTGGACACCAGGGACTGGGCCTCCACCACGCTGTCCATGCGCGCATTCATCTTGTTGATGCCCACATAGGCCACCGCCACCAGCACGGCCAAGAGCAGCAGCACTGCACCGAAGCCGAAGCCCAGCCGCGGGCCCAGCTTGATTCTGTTGAGCTTCATGCTGGTGCCTTTCCGAAGTTGAATGCGCCCCAAGCATAGGCCGATACGCACCACGCGTGGGCGCTTTTTCGCCACAAACGACCTGACCCCGGCCTGCAGGCCCACCCCAGGTGCAGCGTCCAAGTGATGCCGCGAGCCACGGTCGCCTGAGTTACTATTTCCATGCACCTGTCGTCGCCCACGGTTGGGCGCAGAGCGAACCGCGGGCTGAGTCCGAGTCCTCTTCCAGGGTCGCCAGTCATGTATTCGAGCTTCACCCCGCGCACCTTTCTCGGCCTTGCGCTGATTGCCGGCAGCAGCCTGGTCACGGTGCATCCGGCCCTGGCCGCCGAACCTCCGGCATCCGGCGACTGGAACTATCGTGTCGCCCCGGGCGACACCCTGATCGGATTGCAACAACGCTTTCTGCAGCCCCCGGCCGACTGGCGCGGCCTGCAAAAGCTCAACCGCGTGGCCAATCCGCGCCGTCTGATGCCGGGCAGCAGCCTGCGCATGCCGGTCGCCTGGCTGCGGCAGGACGCCACCGTCGCCGAGGTCGTCCACGTGCAGGGCCAGGTCGGCCTGCAGCGTGGCCTGGCACCCACCAGCACGGTAGCGGTCGGTGACAAGCTGTTCACCGGCGACGCGTTGCAGGCCCCGGCCGATGGTTCGCTGACCCTGCGTTTCGCCGATGGCTCGCGCCTGCTGGTGCGTCCGCAGACCAGACTGATTCTTGAGCGTCTGATGGTCTATGGCCAGAGCGAGGTGCATGACACGCGGCTGCAGCTGCAGCAGGGCAGCCTGGACTCGCTGGTGCTGCCGCGCACCGGCGGCCTGCGCAGCTACCAGATCAAGACACCCACGGTAACGCTGGGCGTGCGCGGCACCGACTTCCGCGCCCGAGCCGATGCCCAGGGCGCCAGCCTGGAGGTGCTGGAGGGCAGGGTGGCGGCCAGTGATGGCAGCGCCAAGCCCGGCACTGAGCGCCTTGTCGAGGCCGGCTACGGCCTGCGAGCCCAATCCGGACAGGCCCCGGGCATGCCGGCCAAGCTGCTGCCCGCACCGTCGCTGCAGGGCCTGCCCGCCCTGCTGGAGCGGGTGCCGCTGCGCTTTGCCTGGCCGGCGCTGGACGGCGCCACGGCCTACCGCGCCCAGGTCACCGATGCCCAGGGCGGCCTGCTGCTGGATGGCCGCTTCGACACTCCGGCCGCGCGCTGGGCCGATCTGACCGACGGCGACTACCGGCTGCGCGTGCGAGGCATCGATGCCATCGGCCTGGAGGGACTGGATGCCGGCCAGGCCTTCCGCCTGAAGGCCCGCCCCGAGCCGCCCTTCATCAACCAGCCCGCCGCGAATGCCAAGGTCTATGGCGACAGCGCCACCCTGGGCTGGACGCGCTCCACCGCCGCCGCCCGCTACCACCTGCAGCTGTCGGACAGTGCCGATTTCAGCAAGCCCCGGCTGGATCTGGCCGATGTCGCGGCCACCGAACACCGCGTGGCGTTGGCCCCCGGTAGCTATCACTGGCGTGTGGCCAGCATCCGCGCCGATGGCGACCACGGCCCCTTCAGCGATGTGCAGGCCTTCACCCAGAGGCCGGTGCCCCCCAGCCCGGCGCTGGAGCCGCCGCAGATCAGCGCAGACAAGCTGCTTTTACGCTGGCAGGCTCAGGAGTCAGGCACCCGCTTCGAGTTCCAGCTCGCGGCCGATGCCGAGTTCAAGCAGGTACTGCAGCAGCAGACCAGCGCCGAGCCCCAGATCACCCTGGCCAAGCCGCCGGCCGGACAGTACTTCCTTCGCGTGCGCAGCATCGACGCCGACGGCTTTGTCGGCCCGTTCGGTGGCACGCAGCAGATAGCCATCCCGCGCTCGCCCTGGTGGCTGGCCGCGCCGCTGCTGCTACTGCTGCTGGCGCTTTGAGCCCAGACCATGCGCGAACCCGAGGGTCCGGACCAAACAGCACCGCCCTCGCCGGCGCGGCCGCGTGCCAGTCTGGCCTGGGTGCCGCTGGGCGCTCTGCTGCTGACCGGCCTGCTCTGGCTGAGCCCCTGGCAGCGCAATGCCTCGGCCTGGCTGGCGGATGCGCAGGCGCGCCTGCTGGCCCGGCCCGCGGCGCTGCAGGACCTGGTGGTCGTGGACATCGACGAGGCCTCGCTGCAACAGCTCAAGCCCTATCTGGGCGCCTGGCCCTACCGGCGTGACGCCTATGCACTGATCGTCGACTACCTGCGCGAGGCCGGCGCCAAGCTGATCGCCATCAACATCGTCTTTGCCGACGAGCGCGAGGGCGACGCCGCGCTGCGTCGCGCTCTGCAGGCCCCTGGCGCACCGGTGCTGCTGGCCGCGCGCAGCCTGCTGCAGCCGCTGGAATCGGAGTCGAGCCATGCCCAGCGGATGGAGCGGGTGTCGCGCCCGGCGGCCGACGGCACGCCCGCGATGCACTGGCCGGGCCTGCTGCTGCCCGCCGACTCGCTGCTGCTGGCGCCGCCGGGCGTGATCTCGGCGCCGCTGGATGCAGACGGTCTGCTGCGCCGGTTGCCGGTGCTGCACCAGGTCGAGGCCTTTGGCCTCAGCCGCGTGCTGCCTGCACTGCCGGTGGCCGTGCACCTGCGGCTGCAGGCCGAGGCCGAGCCGGTCTACCGGCCCGGCCGTTTCCTGGTCAAGGACCGTGACTGGCCGGTGGACGAAGCCGGCATGGCCGCCATCGCCCCTCCCTCGAACGCCCGCGAGCTGACCCAGCTGCCCTTCGGCCAGCTGGCCCAGGCGGCGCTGGGCACGCCGCTGGGCAGCGTCAGCGATCTGCCGACCCGGGCGGCGTTCAAGGATCGCATCGTCTTCATCGGCAGCAGCGCCCTGTCGGGCGATGGCGTGATGACGCCGGCCGGCCAGGTTTCCGGCACCGCCTGGCTGGCCCTGGCCTATGCCCAGCTGCGCGAGGGCCGGGTCATGCGTCCGCCGGACCGGGCCGCCGACAGCCTGCTGCTGGCCCTGGCCCTGCTGCCCGCGCTGAACCTATGGCGGCGCGGCCGACCGGACTTCCGACAGGATGCAATGGCCACCGGCCTGGCCCTGACGGCCGTGGCGGGCCTGAGCCTGGGCGCGCTGGCCTGGCTGCAATGGCAGACGCAGCCACTGCCGCCGCTGCTGCTGATCGCCAGCGGCGGCCTGCTCGCGGCCCTGGCCCAGCAGCGCCACACCCAGGCGCAGAACCTGCTGCTGGCCCAGCAGCGCGCCATGGCCGAGGCGGCCAACCGCGCCAAGACCGAGTTCCTGGCCAATATGAGCCACGAGCTGCGCACGCCGCTGAACGGCGTGATCGGTGCCGCCCAGCTGCTGCAGGATCAGGGCGATGACCCGCAACGCCGCCAGGAGCTGATCGACATCATCCGTTTCAGCGGCGCCAGCCTGATGGACATGATTGACAGCGTGCTCGATCTGGCCCGCATCGAGGCCGGTGTGCTGGAGCTAAGCGCCAGCGACTTCAATCTGGCCGATTGCGTCGAGGCGGCCGTCGCCACCGCGGCCGTGCCGGCCCGCGGCAAGGGCGTGCAGATGGTCTGCATACTGGCGCCCGAGCTGGAGCCCTGGCGCCATGGCGACGCCGCGCGGCTGCGCCAGGTGCTGCTCAACCTGCTGGGCAATGCGGTCAAGTTCACGCTGCGCGGCGAGGTGGTGCTGCGCATCAGCGCCGGTGACGAAAGCCCCGAGCAGCTGCGTTTCGAGATCAGCGACACCGGCATAGGCATGGACGAGGCCGCGCTGGCCCGCGTCTTCGAGCCCTTCCGCCAGGCCGACGCCGGCACCAAGAAGCGCTTCGGCGGCTCCGGCCTGGGCCTTACCATCTGCCGCCGCGTGGTGCTGAACATGGGTGGCCAGATAGACGTCAGCAGCGCGCCGGGCCAGGGCTCGACCTTCAGCGTCAGCCTGCCGCTGCCGCTGGCCGCCACGCCGGTGCCCGAGGCCGCAGCGCTGGGCCTGCGCGTGGCTATCTTCGAGCCGCACCCGCCGTCGGCCGAGGGCTTGGCCAGCCTGTTGCAGCGCATGGGTTGCACAGCGCTTGCCTGCCACACCGCCGAGCAGCTGCGCGCGCTGTTCGACGGCGTGCCGCCGCACCGGCAGCCGTCCTGGTTGCTGGTCAGTGCCGACAGCCCGCTGGGCCCGCGGTTGCTGGAAGCCGCCGAGCCCTGGCTGGACCCGGAGCGTGTGGTCGGCATGACCCAGGCCGATTGGTACCGCGCCGATGCGGCGCGCGAGCAGCTCCGGCTGCCGCGCAGCCTGATCAAGCCGGTGCTGCGCGCCCAGCTGGTCAGCCGTTTCGGCGCCGTGCCGCGGCTGGCTTCCGAGCGGCCTGCCGCGCCGGTGACAACGGTGCCCAGCCGCATCCTGATCGTCGAGGACGATCTGGTGAACCAGACCATTGTCTCGGCCATGCTCAACCAGGCCGGCTTCCAGACCCTCATAGCCGGTGATGGGCAGTCGGCATTGCAGCTGGTCAACGAGCAGGAGTTCGATCTGTTGCTGATGGACTGGCAGATGCCCGATATGGATGGCCTGGAGGTGACCCGGCGCCTGCGCAGCGGTGTCGCCGGGCCGCGCGGCAAGACCGTGCCCATCGTCGCGCTGACCGCCAATGCCTTTGCCGAGGATAGGGCCACCTGCCTGGCCTCGGGCATGAACGACTTTCTGACCAAGCCGGTGGTGGCGCGGGATCTGGTGGCGATGGTGACGCGCTGGTCGGGTCGCGCCTGAGGCCAGGCGGCATACTCGCGGGCTCTCACAAGTTCCCGCCATGACCCTGCCCTCCACCGCCAAGCCGCAATCCGATACCGACACCGTGCTCGACGCCCTGCTGCTGCTCGGCGGCACGCGCGGCGCCACCGGCCTGTGCCTGTGCCTCAACGCGCTGGGCTGGCCGCCGCGCAACGGTCTGATCTTCGATCCGGCCAATGTCACACAACAGCTGCAGAATCTGCTGCGCTCTGGTGCGATCGCCCAGCACTACGGCAAGGGCTACGCCGCCGACCCGCAGCGCCATGCCGAGCGCCTGCAGGCCCTGCTGCTGCGTCCCGAGGCGAAGCGCTACTGGCAGGTGATGGTCTGGGTGCTGGGTGGCGGCCATGGCGATATCGAGCGCCTGCCCGGGTGGCTCAGCTTTCGCAACGCAGATGAGCGGCTGAACCTGCTGCGCCTGCTGCTGGCCTCGGGCCTGGCACTGGCCGAGTATCAGCGGCTGCTGGACGGCCTGCTGCTCGATCTGTCCGACGAGGCCCTGCTGGTGCCGGCCCTGCTGCAGCCGTGGCTGCCCGAGGTCGTCGCGGCGATGGACCCGGCCCTGCGCGACCAGGTGCTGGGTCAGCTGCTGGCCCTGCTGCCGGCCGGGTCGGCGCCGGGACTGATGCTGCACGACTGGTTGCTGCAGCAGTTCCACAGCGCCCCGGAGGCCTTGGCGCCAGCGCTGCGCGGCCGCCTGGCCGACGACGCGCTGCAGGCGCTGGACCTGCCGCTGCTCGGTGAGCTGCTGAACGGGCTGGACGGCATCGAGGCCAGCCCATTCGAGGCGGCGAAGCTGATGCTCAATGGCCGCTGGCCCGAGGCCGCCGCGCGCTATGAGCAGGCACTGGTCGACCTGCGCAAGAAGCGAGGCGTGCGCCGCGGCGTGCTGGGGCCCAACCATGGGCGCCTGTATGTGCTGAGCCTGCTGGCCCATGACAGCCCCAAGCTCTGGGAGGCGGCGCGCAAGTTCTGCATCGCCGAGTCGGGCTCGCGCAAACCGACGGCCTTCGAATGGTGGGGGCTGTGGGCCCATGGAATCGGCGTGCGCCTGGGCGAGGAAAGCCCCGACGACGCCGCGCTGGCCTTCATCCCCGGGCTGGAGGCCCGCGAGCATGTGCTGGACGCTGCCTGCAACCGCCTGCTGCTGGCCGCCTGGCTGGGCCGCGACGCGCCGGGCTGGGAGGCGCCGGCCGTGCAGGCCGTGGTCAGCCGCCTGCAGGCGCTGCAGCAGCACTGGCTGGCGGCGCTGGTCGCCGCCGCCGCAGAAGCGCTCGAACTGGGCCCGATCCAGCTGGACAAGGCCCAGCGCCCGCAGCCGGTCAGCTTTCTCGGCGGCCCGCGCGAGGCCTGGCGCGATGCGCTGGCGGCGATCGCCGTGCTCGACGAGGTTGCTGCGCCGAAAAAGACCGCCACCGCCCAGATCGAGCTTGCCTGGCAGCTGGAACTCGACGCCCAGGGCCGCGTGCAGGACATCCAGGCGCTGGAGCGCAGCCTCGGCGCGCGCGGCCAGCTGAAGCTGAAATCGGTGGGCTGGGCCAAGCTGAAGAAGAGCAGCGCCCTGCTGGCCCGCGACAGCGTGGTGCTCCGCCATGTAGAGCGCCCGGCCTACGGCGCCAGTACCACCTACCAGATCGACGTCAGCCAGGCGGCGATTGCCCTGGTAGGCCACCCCGGTGTGATGTTTGCCGACGCGCCAGGCCAGTGGGTGGAACTGGTGGAGGCGCAACCCGAACTCGAAGTGCTGAAGAAAGCCGGAGCCGACGGCCGCGCGCAGTTCGAGTTCTCCATCCACCCGCCGCTGGTCGCCAGCGAGCCGCCGCGCACGACCGATTGGCTGGGCAGCAACTACGAGGCTGAGGTCGAACGCCGCAACAGCATCCGCCTGCTGCGCGAGGGGCCGCAACAGGCGCGGCTGATACGCATCAGCGCCGCCCAGCGGCGCGTGGCCGAGCTGGTCGCGCAGGGCTGGGCCGTGCCGGCGGAGGCCACGGCCGAGCTCGGTGCGGCGCTGCAGGTGCTGAGCGGCCATTTCCAGTTGCACAGCGACGCCGCCGCCGGTCAGCTGGTCAGCGGCGACAGCCGCCTGCGCGCACGGCTCAGCCCGCTGGGCGAAGGTCTGCAGCTGCAGCTGGTGGCGCAGCCCTTCGGCGACTTCGGCCCGGCCGTCACACCGGGTCTGGGCCGCGCCCGGCTGATGTGCATGCACGAGGGCCTGAGCCTGGCCACCGAGCGTGATCTGGCCGCCGAACAGGCGCATCGCCTGGCCGTGTTGGACGCCCTGCCCTTTCTGGACCCCGAGCTGGGCGCCGACGCGCCCTGGCTGCTCGACGATCCGGAGCAGGCGCTGCACGCCGTCGAGCTCTTGCCCGGCCTGCCCGGAGTCGCTGCGCTGGACTGGCCCAAGGGCCGGCCACTGCGCGTGCAGCCCCTGGCCAGCGCAGCGCTGACCGTCAATGTGGCCAGCGGCCGCGACTGGCTGGCCCTGCAGGGCCAGGCCCAGCTCGACGAGCAGCGCGTGCTGGGCCTGCAGCAGCTGATCGCGCTGGCGAGGGCCTCGCGCAGCCGTTTCGTCAGCCTCGGCGATGGGCAATACCTGGCCCTCAGCGAACAGCTGCGTCAGCAGCTGCGCGATCTCGATGCGCTGGGCCAGACGAAGAAGGACCAGCTGCAGCTGCCCAGCGCCGTGGCCTCCTGGCTGGACGAAACACTGGACGGCATGCAGGTCGAGGGCGACTCGCCCTGGCGCGCCCGCATGGATGCGCTGGCCCAGGCCGCCGCGCTGCAGCCCGCCGCCCCGCCGGGCCTGCGCGCCGAGCTGCGCGACTACCAGCTGGAGGGCTATGCCTGGATGAGCCGCCTGGCCCATGCCGGCCTGGGCGCCTGTCTGGCCGACGATATGGGCCTGGGCAAGACGGTGCAGACGCTTGGGCTGATGATTGCCCGCGCCGAGCTGGGCCCGGCCCTGGTGCTGGCGCCGACGTCCGTCTGCGCCAACTGGCTGGCCGAGGGCGAGAAGTTCGCGCCGGGCCTGCGCTGCAGCCTCTATGGCGAGGACGGTGACCGCGAGGCGCAGATCGCCGCCGCCGGCCCCGGCGATGTCTTGATCGCCTCCTACGCCCTGGCCCAGATCGACGGCGAACGCTTTGCCGACAAACACTGGGCGACGCTGGTGATGGACGAGGCCCAGGCGCTGAAGAATGCGGCCACCAAGCGGGCCAAGTCGGTGGCCGAATTCAGTGCCGGCTTTCGCCTCGCGCTGTCGGGCACGCCGGTCGAAAACCGCCTGTCCGATCTGTGGTCCATCATGAATCTGATCAATCCGGGCCTCTTGGGCAGCGCCGCCCAGTTCAACGAGCGCTTCGCCGGGCCTATCGAGCGCCAGCAGGACCCGGTGGTGCGCGCCCGGCTGCGCCGCCTGGTCTCGCCCTTCCTGTTGCGCCGCACCAAGGCCCAGGTGCTGCAAGACCTGCCGCCGCGCACCGAGATCGTCCACCTGGTCCAGCCCGGGCCCGAGGAGCGCAGCTTTCTGGAGGCGCTGCGCCGCAACGCGCAGGACAGCGTCAAGCAGGCCGGCAGCGATGGAAAGCCGGCCACCATGCAGGTGCTGGCCGAGCTGATGCGCCTGCGCCGGGCCGCCTGCGACCCCCGCCTGGTGGCGCCCGAGCTGGGCCTGGCCGGCGCCAAGATGGCCGAGTTCGAGCGCATCGTGCGCGAGCTGGTCGACGGCCAGCACAAGGCTCTGGTCTTCAGCCAGTTCACCGACTTCCTGAAACTGCTGGCCGAGCGCCTGGACGGCATGGGCCTGGCCTACCAGTACCTCGACGGCAGCACGCCCGCCCCCGAGCGCGCCAAGCGCGTGGCCGCCTTCCAGAAGGGCGAGGGCGAGCTGTTCCTGATCAGCCTGAAGGCCGGCGGCTTCGGCCTGAACCTGACGATGGCCGACTATGTGCTGATCGTCGACCCCTGGTGGAACCCCGCCGCCGAAGACCAGGCCATGGGCCGCGCCCACCGCATGGGTCAGCAACGCCCGGTCACCGTCTACCGCCTGGTCACGGCCGGCTCGGTCGAGGAAAGCATCCTCGCCCTGCACCGCGACAAGCGCGGCCTGGCCGATGGGATTCTGGAGGGGCAGGACGAGGCAACGGTGCTCGATGCGCGGGCGTTGGCAGAGTTGCTGAGAGGCTGAGCAGCCTCCGGCCTATCACTCGATCAGGGCCCCGCCCTTGGCCCGCTCATCCATATACCGGTTGATGCGCAGCCGGTCCTGCTCATCCAGCGCGTCACCGCGCCACGCGCGTATCCAGGCCTCGCGCTGCGGGTCCTGGGCGAGCCTGCGCACGGCCAGGTCTATGGCCTCGATCTGCTTGCGGCCTTCGGCGCTGCGGGTGCATGCGGCGGTGGCGACCGTGGTGCTGCGGCCCTCGGCCAGGGGCAGCTTGATCAGCTCGGGGCCCGGCTCTGCTGTGCGCAGGTACTCATCGACGGCCGAGGGGTATTCGAGCGTGTAATCCATGCGGCCGGCGCGCAGCATGGCCAGCAGTTGCTGGCTGCGCGTGGCGACCACGGTCTGTGGGGCGTTGAAGGCGCCTGCCTTCAGCAGCGCATCGATCTTGGGGCCGAAGGAGCGGTCGCGCGGCAGCAGGCCCAGCAACTCGCTACGCTGCAGCAGCTCGCCAAGTTGCAGCGGCTGGCCCCCGGACTCGAACTGCGCGGCCTTGTCGCGGCGCACGATGACGTGCAGCTGGCGCGAGAACAGCGGCGGGTGCAACTGGGTGAAGTACAGCCAGTTCAGGCGCTCGGGCGTGCGCAGGTGCATGACCGAGCACAGCGTCTGGCCCTGGCGGGCCATGGCCTCGAAACGAGGAAAGCCGGCATCGACGAACTCGTGCCTGAACTGCGGCATGTTCGCGATCAGCAGACGCATAAAGCCATCGAGTTCGCCATTGGCCAGATCGGCCACGCGCTGCGGCGGCCGGCCATTGATGTAGCTGAAGTGCGGCGGAAAGTCCTGCGTCATCCAGCGCACCGAGCCGACGGGCTCCTGGGCTCGGGCAGGGGTCGACAGGCCCACGCACAGGGCAAGCAGCCAGCAAAAGAGTAGGCCGCCGCGGCAGCACTCAGCAGTCACGCAAGAGCCTCAGTCGCCTTCCACCCACTCGATGCGTGCGCCCAGGGTGCAGATGTTCTCGACGAAGTGCGGATGCGCGCGCCGTATCGGCGTGGCATTGCGTATCACCGAGCGGCCCTTGATGCTGGCCGCCACCATCAGCAGGGCTATGGCCACGCGGATGATGTAGGGGCTCTCGACCTCGGCCGGGGCCAGCGGTTTGCCGCCGAAGGTGACCATGCGGTGCGGGTCGGACAGGAAGGCATGGGCGCCGAACTTGCTCAGCTCCGAAGTCCAGCCCATCGCGCCGTCATAGACCTTGTTCCAGAACATCACGCTGCCCTCGGCCTTGACGCCCAGGGCGACGAAGATCGGCAGCAGATCGACCGGCAGATAGGGCCAGGGCGCCGCCTCGACCTTTTGCAGGATGTTGCGAGTGAACGGCTCCTTGACCTTCAGCGGACCGTCGGTGATGGCCCGCGACCAGCCGTCCTTGTGCTCGATACGCACGCCGAACTTGGCGAAGGTACGGTCGATCAGCGGGAACTGCTCGGGCGTCGAGTTCTTTACCTGCACATCGCCGCCGGTGATCGCACCCAGTGCCAGGAAGGTGACGATCTCGTGGAAGTCTTCTGCAAAGGTGAACTCGCCGCCCTTAAGCCTGTCCACACCGCTGATCTTCAGCTTGGAGGTGCCCAGGCCCTCGATCTGCGCGCCCAGCATCTGCAGAAACAGGCAGAACTCCTGCACATGGGGCTCGGAGGCGGCGTTCATCAAGGTCGAGGTGCCGTCGGCCAGCGCGGCGCAGAGCACGAAGTTCTCGGTCGTCGTCACCGAGGCATAGTCCGTCCAGTGGTCGTTGGCATGCAGCTTGGCCGCCTGAACATGCAGCAGCAGGCCATCGGGCTGGCGCTCGACCTGGGCGCCGAAGCGCTCGAACACCTCGACATGCGGGTCGATCTCACGCATGCCCAGCGTGCAGCCCTTGACGTCGTCCTCGATGCGCGCTGCACCAAAACGGGCCATCAGCCCGGGCACCAGCATGATGGACGAGCGCATTTCCTCGGGCAGACGGTCCTTGGCGGCATCGAAGTGCGTATCGCGGTGGTGCACGTCGAGCAGGCCTGTCTTGAAGTCCACCTCGACCCGGCTGCCCAGATTGCGGAAGACCTCGAGAATCTTCTTCACGTCGGTGATCTCGGGCACGCCGTGCAGCCGGATCGGCTCCGCGCTGAGCAGCGTCGCGCACAGAATGGGCAGGACGGCGTTCTTGTTGGCCGAGGGGATGATGCGGCCGGCCAGCGGGGTTCCGCCGTGAACAATCAGATTCGACATGTGGGGGGCTGCGCGGGGCGGCTGAAATTGCAGCCCCGATTATCAGTCCTGTGCAGCGCCCGCAGGCAAATGATGCCTTTGCTGCACTCGTTCCCGGCCGAACGGCTGGTATCGCCGTTCGGCCTTCGCCAGGCATGAGGCCCTTCCGGGCCTCGTGTCCGGGCTCAGCCAATTTTTACCGGCACAAAGATCTTGTCGCCGCCGCGCTGTATCAGCAGGGCCACCGATTTGCCCGACTTGGCGACCACCTCGCTGACCTGCTCGGCCGATTGCACCGGCCTGCCATTGATGGCCAGCAGCAGGTCGCCCGGGTTGATGCCGGCACGTGCTGCCGGACCGGCTGCGTCTTCCACCACCAGGCCCTGGGCGCCATTGAGGCTGCGCTTCTCGTCAGGCGTCAGCGGGCGCAGGGCCAGGCCGAGCTTGCCTTCCTGCGGGCGGCTGTCGCTGGTCGCGGCCTGCTTGTCACCGGCATCGGCGCCACCCAGCCTGGCCTCGATCTCGCGAGACTCGTGGTCGCGCCAGACCTTGAGCTTGACCCGCTCGCCCGGCGCCGACAGGCCGATCAGGCTGGACAGATTGCCCGAACGCACCACCGGCTCGCCATTGACCTCGGTGATCACATCACCTGGCTTCAGGCCGGCCGCTGCTGCGGCGCTCTTCGGCGCCACATTGGCCACCAGCGCGCCATCGGGCCTGGGCAGGCCGAAGGAATCGGCCAGCGCCTGGGTCAGGTCCTGCACATTGACGCCCAGCCGGCCATGCTGGGCGCGGCCGGTGGCGACGATCTGATCCTTGATCTTCAGCGCCACATTGATCGGGATGGCAAAGCTCAACCCCTGATAGCCGCCTGACTGCGAATAGATCTGCGAGTTGATGCCCACCACGGCTCCGCTGCCGTCGAACAGCGGGCCACCCGAGTTGCCGGGGTTCACCGCCGCATCGGTCTGGATGAAGGGCACGACCGCATCGCCGGGCAGCGAGCGGCCCTTGGCGCTGACGATGCCCTGCGTGGCCGTCTGCTCCAGGCCATAGGGCGCTCCTATGGCCAGCACCGGGTCGCCGACCTCGATCTGGCGCGGGTCGCCCAGGCGCACCGTGGGCAGGTTCTTGGCTTCGATGCGCAGCACGGCGATGTCGGTGGTCTTGTCACTGCCCAGCACCTTGGCGGCGAACTCGCGCCGGTCGCTGAGCTTGACCGTCACCTCCTTGGCTTCATTCACGACATGGGCGTTGGTCAGTATCAGCCCGTCACTGCTGATGATGAAGCCCGAGCCCTGGCCGCGAAACGGCTGCTGCGGCTGGCCGCGGCCACGCTGCTGGAAGCCCGGAAAGCCCGGCATGCCACGGAAGAACTGCGCAAAGGGGTCGCCGTCGGCATCCGCCCCGCCCTGCTGCTCGCGGCTGACCTTGTGCATGCCCTCGACGGTGATGCCCACCACGGCCGGGCCCGCCTGCTTGACGATGGCCCGGTAGTTGGGCACGCCGGCTTCGCGAAGCAGGGGCACCGGGGCCTGGACCTGAGCCTGGGCGGAAAGGTTGGCGGGCGCCCGCTCGGCGGCGGTCAGCTGCTGCGGGGCCGTCGCTGCGGCCGGCACCGGCTTCGGCTCGCCCTTCAGCCATTGCGGCAGATTCAGCGCACCGGCGGCACCGCCGGCCAACAGGCCTGCCGTCAGCAGGGCCGCATTCAGAGGTTTGATGTTCATGCCACGTTCTCCGTCAAGGCGCGCGGGGGATTCCGCATGACATGAACGATAGGGCGGCAGCGTTAGGCCTTGATTAGCCGAGATTTAAGCGAAGATTAAGAGTTCGTGTGCCAGACCGCGAAGCGCTCTGGCTCCGACTGACTGAGCGGGTTCAAGAAGAAGCCGGGAACACCAGCCTGACCTGCAGCCCGCCCAGCGCCGAATCGCCCAGCGTGACGGCCGCACCATGGCGCTCGGCCACCTGGCGCACGATGGCCAGGCCCAGGCCGGAGCCGCCTTCGTCGCTGAGATTGCGGCGGTAAAAACGGTCGAACACATGCTCGCGTTCGGCCAGCGGGATGCCGGGGCCGCCGTCGTCCACCTGCAGGCAGGGCCGGCCGTCGACTTGTTCCACGCGCAGCTCGACGCGAGCGCCGGGCGGCGCGTAGCGCAGCGCGTTGTCGGCCAGATTGCGCACCAGGGCGGACAGCGCCGCGCGATCGCCCAGCACCGTCACCGGCCGCTCGGCGAAGAGCTGCAGCTCGCTGCCGCGCAGCCGCGCCAGCGGCACGCAGTCCGCCACCGCCTCGCGCACCAGCTCGCTCAGGTCCAGCGGCTGCGGGGCCATGGCCAGCGCGCCGGGCTCGGCGCGGGCCAGCGCCAGGAGCTGCTCGACCAGACGGGCGGCACGCTCGATGCCGGCGGTCAGCGCTGCCATCGCCTCCTCGCGGGTCGGCGGGTCGGTGGCGCGGGCGAGAAGCTGGGCCTGCAGCTTCAGCGCCGTCAGCGGCGAGCGCAGCTCATGGGCGGCATCGGCGACGAAGCTGCGCTGCTGGTCGAGCGACTGGCCCAGGCGTTGCAGCAGCGCATTGAGAGCCGCCACCAGCGGTGCCACCTCGTCGGGCAGGCCCTCGCTGGGCAGCGGCGCCAGCGACTGTGCATCGCGCTGGCGCACGCCGGCCGCCACCTGCTGCAGCGGTTTCAGCGTCAGCGCGCTAAGCCACCAGCCCAAGAGCGCCATCAGCGGCGCCAGCAACAGCAGCGGCACGACGCTGCGCAGCGCCGCCGCGGCCGCCAGCTGCTGGCGTATCTGCACCGGCTGGGCGACCTGGATGATGCGCTCCGGCGTGGCCACGCTGAAGGTGCGCCAGGCCTGGCCATTGACATGGATCTCGGCCAGGCCCAGCAGCGCCCGGGCCGGCAGATTTGTGTGGGCGCGGGAGGCGTAGATACTGCGGCCATCGACCGTCCAGATCTGCACCACGAAGTCCAGCTGCTCGTCGGCCAGCGCGCGGGCCTGGTTGGCGGCAATCTCGCCCTGGTCGCGCAGGGCCAGCGCCATCTGGCGAAGCTGGTAGTCGAACAGGGTCTCGGTCTCGGCCAGCACGCTGCGGTAGGTGCTGAGGCCCATCACCAGGGCGGCGGCGGCGAGCAGGCCCAGCAGCGTGATCAGCAGTCGGGCGCGCAGTGAATTGATCATGTGCCCTCGGTCTTGGCCGCGCCCACGTAATAGCCGACGCCACGCACGTTCTGGATGAAATCGGCGCCCAGCTTGCGGCGCAGCTGGTGGATATAGACCGAGACGGCATTGCTCTCGATCTCCTCGCCCCAGCCGTAGAGCCTGTCTTCCAGCTGGGCGCGGGACAGCAGCGCGCCGGGACGCTGCAGCAGGGCCTCCAGGACGGCCAGCTCGCGAGCCGACAGCACCACCGGCTGACCATTCAGGCTCACCTGGCGGGTGGCCGGGTCCAGGGTCACGCCTCCAAAGCTCAGCAAGGCCTGGCCCCGGCCGCTGTGGCGGCGCATGACGGCGCGGATGCGGGCATTCAGCTCATCGAGCTCAAAGGGCTTGACGATGTAATCGTCGGCGCCGCTGTCCAGTCCCTTGACCCGCTCGCCAGCGCCATCGCGGGCGGTCAGAACGATCACCGGCGTGTTGTCCTGGCGGGCGCGCATGGCGCGCAGCACGGTAAGGCCGTCGGCCGTGGGGTCGGTGGCGGCGGCCCCGCCACCGGGCGGCAGGCCCAGATCGAGCAGCACCAGATCAAAGCGCTCGCTGGCCAGGGTCGCCTGGGCGGCCGCCACATCGCGCACCCAGTCCACCGCGAAGCCCTCCAGGCGCAGGGCTGCGCGCAGGCCCTCGCCAATCATGCGATCGTCTTCCACCAGCAGCAGGCGCATCGGAACAGGGAACCAGAGTTGCGACAGGCGCGAGCATAGCGGCCGCGGGGGACCGTGTCCGTCAGCGCTGTGCCCGGGCAAAGGCCATCAGCTGCTCGGCCGGCATCGGCCGGGCGAAGTGGTAGCCCTGGCCGTAGCCGCAGCCCAGCTCCTTCAGCAGCCGGGCCACTTCGGCCGTCTCCACACCCTCGGCCACACAGGCCAGGCCCAGGTTGCTGGCCAGGCCGATGACGGCCTCGACAATCATCTGCCCCTGGCCGCGGCCGCCCAGGTCCTGCAGAAAGCTGCGGTCTATCTTCAGCTTGTCGACCGGGAAGCGGGTCAGATAGGACAGACTGGAGTATCCGGTGCCGAAGTCGTCGATCGACAGCATCACGCCCAGGCCTTTCAGCCGTGTCACCACCGCCAGCACGCTGGCCGGGTCACTGATCAGGATGGACTCGGTCAGCTCCAGTTCCAGTCGGCCGGGCGCCAGCCCGCTGTCTCGCAGCGCCGCTTCGACCAGGACCTCCAGCCCGCCCTGGCGAAACTGCAGCGCCGACAGGTTCACCGCCACCCACGGCGCTGGCCCATTGGTGGCGGGCCAAAGGCTGGCCTGCCGGCAGGCCTCGCGCAGCGCCCAGGCACCGATGCGCACGATCAGCCCGCTCTCCTCGGCCACCGGGATGAACTGGGCCGGGGGCATCAGGCTGCCATCGGGCAGGCGCCAGCGCAGCAGGGCCTCGGCCCCGACCATGCGGCCTGTCTTCAGCTCGATCAAGGGCTGGTAGTGCAACTCGAACTCGTTGGCCTCGATGGCGCGGGCCAGACCCACCTGCAGGCGCATGCGGTCCTGCACATCGCCCTGCATGCTGTCATCGAAGAAGCGGTGGCAATTGCGGCCGCTGGCCTTGGCGTGGTACATGGCCGTGTCGGCGCGGCGCTGCAGCGTTTCGAGGTCGCCCCCCTGCTCGGGGTACATGACGATGCCGAAGGAGGCCGAGATGCGCAACTCGGCGCCGTCGATCAGCACCGGCTCGATCAGCCTGGCCTGCAGCGCGTCGAGCATGGGGACAATCGAATCGCGATCCTTGACGCCACGCAGCAGTATCAGGAACTCGTCGCCGCCGAGGCGGCCCACGGTGTCGCTGCTGCGCAGCGCGGCCTGCAATCGCCGGGCGGCGGTGGCCAGCAGCTGATCGCCGGCGCCATGGCCCAGCGAATCATTGACCGTCTTGAACTGGTCCAGGTCCAGCAGCAGCACCGCCACCTGGGTGTGGCTGCGCCGCGCGTCGGCCATGGCCTGCTCCATCCGATCATGCAGCAGCGCGCGGTTGGGCAGGCCGGTCAGCGGGTCGTGATAGGCCAGAAACTCCAGCCGCTGCTCGGCGCGCTGGCGCTCGGCCACCTCCTGGCTGAGCCGGGCATAGGGCTCGCGCACGGCGACCACGAACACGGCGCGGTAGATGAACCAGTAGGCGATGATCTTGTAGCCATGGCCCAGCAGGCTGAAGATGTCATTGACATTGGCATACAGCGTGAAGCAAAGCTCGCTGAGGATGGTGATCAGCGCCGCCAGTGCCAGATCGGTGCTGCTGTACTGGCCCCGCGCCGTCTGTCGCACCAGCAAGATGGCCGCCGCCAGCAAGAGCAGCACGATGCCGTACTCGGCTGCGATCTTGATCGGCGTCAAGCCCTGGCCGGGCACGAACAGCAGCGGCCAGACCTGGGGCCAGGCCAGCTGCGAGGCATACGCCAGGGCCGCAAGCGCCAGAAAGGCCATCAGCAGCAGGCGCCGCTGGGCGACGTCAAGCAGCGGCGACTCCGGCCGCAGGGCAACCAGCATCAGCACGATCGCGGCCGTGTAGCGGGCGCTGAGCCAGAAGGCAATCGCCTTCTGCGGCGCGGCCTCGGTGACGAAATCGGGCATGCCCTTGTAGGACAGCAGATGCCCCAGATCCAACAGGCCCACTGCCAGAAAGCCGCAGCCCAGCAGCATGACGTTCAGCCGGCGCTCGCGCCCCTGCGCATGCCAGGCCGAGACGAAGACCAGGCCTGCAATCACCACCGCGCCCAGTTCGCTGACCGTGTGCAGCCAGACCGGAAACACGCTCTCGCTGCGCTTCAGGAAGTCCAGCGAGGGCATGGCCCAGAACAGCAGCAGAGGAAGGGCCAGAACCAGCACCAACACCCAGGGCCGGCGCTGCGGTCCCGGCGCCGGGATGATCTTGCGAAGCTCGGCGATGTCGGGCACGACATCACCCATGCGGCTGGGGACTTGGGCCATGGCGCCAAGCATAGCGCCGGTCGGCTTCAACCCGCGCAGGCGAAACCCGCGTCACCCGGGCCGGGATGCGGAAAGTCACCAAATCCCCCTGGTCGAAGCCAGGCGGTGAAGAATCAGTAGGCCGAGGCTCCCGCCGCTGCGAGGCTGGCCGACGCACCCAGGCCAAAATCACCGGCCAGCTTGCGCGCCGCCTGGGCCAGCAGCACCACGTCGATGCCCACCGCCACAAAGGTGGCTCCCAGCTCCAGGTAATGGCGAGCCAGCGCCTGGTCGGCGGTCAGGATGCCGGCCGCCTTGCCCCTGGCCACGATAGTCTCGATGCCTGCGTCGATGGCCGCCTGCACTTCCGGGTGACCCGGATTGCCACGGTGGCCCATGGACGCGGCCAGGTCGGCCGGACCGATGAACACGCCGTGCACGCCATCGACGGCGCAGATCTCGGCCAGATTGCCCAGCGCCGTGGCCGTCTCGGCCTGCACCAGCAGGCAGACCTCGTCATCGGCCACGTCGACATAGTCGCGCCGGGCGCCAAAGCGCGCCGCACGGGCCGCGGCCGCACCAACGCCGCGCATGCCCAGCGGCGGGTAGCGGGTTGCGGCCACGAGGCGGCGTGCCTGCTCGGCCGTGTCGACCATCGGCACCAGCAGGTTCTGCGCACCGAGGTCCAGCAACTGCTTGATCAGCACCGGGTCGCCGGCCACCGCGCGCACCACAGGCTGCACCGGATAGGCCGCGACCACCTGCAACTGCGCCAGCATCGAGCGCACATCGTTGGGCGCATGCTCGCCGTCGATCAGCAACCACTGGAAACCGCAGCTGGCGCAGATCTCGGCGCTGTAGGTCTGGGCCATCGACAGCCAGAGGCCGACCTGCTTGTCGCCGCGCTGCAGCGCGGCCTTGAAGGGATTGCCGCTCATCAGAGGCCTCCCTGGCACAGGTATTTGGTGTGCATATAGTCGTCCAGCCCGTGGGTGGACCCCTCGCGGCCGTAGCCCGATTCCTTGACGCCGCCGAATGGCGCGGCCTCGGAGGCCAGGGCGCCCTCATTGATGCCGACAATGCCGGTCTCCAGCGCATCGGCGACGCGCCAGACGCGGGCGATGTCTCTTGAGTAGAAATAGGCGGCAAGGCCGAACGGCGTGTCGTTGGCTATTCTCACCACCTCGTCCTCGCTGGTGAAGCGGAACACTGGCACGACCGGGCCGAAGGTTTCTTCCTGTGCCAAGAGCATCGCCGTGGTGGCGCCACTGAGCACCGTCGGCGCGACGTAGTTCGGGCCCTCGCCCTGCAGCAGGCGCCGGCCGCCGGTGACCAGCTGCGCGCCCTTGGACAGCGCGTCGTCGATGTGGGCCATGATCTTGTTCACCGCGCGGGCGTTGATCATCGGGCCAATCTGCGAATCGGCTCGGGTGGCCGGGCCGACCTTCAGCGCGCCGACGCGCGAGGCCAGCTTCTCGACGAACTGATCGTGCACGGTGTCATGGACGAACACGCGGTTCGGGCAGACGCAGGTCTGGCCGCCATTGCGGAACTTGGAGACCATCAGCCCTTCGACGGCGGCGTCCAGATCGGCATCCTCGAAGACGATGAAGGGGGCGTTGCCACCCAGCTCCAGCGACAGCTTCTTCAAGGTGGCGGCCGATTCACGTGCCAGGTGCTTGCCCACCGGCGTGGAGCCGGTGAAGGTGATCTTGCGCACGCGAACGTCCTGGAGCCAGACGTCGACCACGGCCGGCGTGTGCTCGCGCGAGGCGCTGACGATGTTCAGCACGCCAGCCGGAAAGCCGGCCAGCTCGGCCAGATGGACCAGGGCCAGCGAGGTCAGCGGCGTGTCCTCGGCCGGCTTGGCGACGACGGTGCAGCCGGCGGCCAGCGCCGGGGCGATCTTGCGCGCGATCATCGCGGCCGGAAAGTTCCACGGCGTGATCGCCGCGACCACGCCGACCGGCTCCTTCAGCGCCATCATGCGGCGGCCGCGCACCGGCGCCGGGATCAGCTCACCGTTGGCGCGAGTTGCCTCCTCGGCGAACCATTCGACATAGCTGGCCGCGTACAACACCTCGCCGCGGCCCTCGGCCAGCGGCTTGCCCTGCTCGGTCGAGATGATCAGCGCCAGGTCTTGCTGGTGTTCGAGAATCAGCGCATGCCAGCGCTTCAGCGCTTGAGCCCGCTCGCGGGCCGGCGTCGCCTTCCAGGCCGGAAAGGCGGCCTGGGCGGCATCGACCGCGGCCTGGGCATCGGCGGCCGCGCTGTCGGGGACGGCAATGATCAGCGCGTTGTCGGCCGGGTTGCGCACCTCCAGCTGCTGGGCTGAGGCGGCGGTCACCCAGCGGCCGGCGATGAAGTTCTCGGCACGCAGCAGCGTGGCTTGTTGCAGATTCATGGCTATCTCTTTCAGGTGACGATGCCGAGTTGCCAGGGCACGAATTCGTTATCGCCCAGGCCCAGCTCTTCGCTCTTGGTCGGCTGGCCGGAGGCGACGCGCAGGATCTCGTCGAAGATCTGCTGGCCCATCTGCTCGATGCTCAGCTCGCCATCGACGACCAGGCCGCAGTTGATGTCCATGTCTTCGCTGAGACGATCGAACATCACCGTGTTGCTCGCCAGCTTGATCGACGGCACCGGCTTGGCGCCGAACATCGAACCGCGCCCGGTGGTGAAGCAGATCAGATTGGCACCGCTGGCGATCTGGCCGGTGGCCGAGCAGGGGTCGAAGCCGGGCGAGTCCATGAACACGAAGCCGTGCTGGTCTATCGGCTCGGCATATTCATAGACCGCCTGCAGCGGCGTCGTGCCGCCCTTCATCGCCGAACCCAGCGACTTCTCGAAGATATTGGCAATGCCGCCGGCCTGGTTGCCGGCCACGACCACGCCATTCATCTGGCCGCTCTGGCCCGCCGAATATTCCTTCCACCACTCAAGCCGGTCGAGCAGCTTCTGGCCCACGGCCTCGCTGACCGCGCGGCGCGTCAGCATGTTCTCGACGCCGTAGATCTCGGGCGTCTCGGACAGTATGGCCGTGCCGCCGTGGCGCACCAGGATGTCCATCGCCGCGCCCAGCGCCGGGTTGGCGCTGATGCTGGAAAAGCCGTCCGAGCCGCCGCACTGCAGGCCTATGCTCAGGTGGCGCGCGCTGACCGGCTCGCGCGTCGCCGCGTTCGCCTCGGGCAGCATCGCCTGCACAGCGGCCACGCCGGCGGCAATCGTCGCGCGGGTGCCGCCGGTGTCCTGCATATTCATCGTCACCAGCTTCGGCCCATAGTCCAAACCCTGGCTTTCGAGCAGCGAGCTGATCTGGTTGCGCTCGCAGCCCAGGCCGACGATCAGCACCGCGGCCAGGTTCGGGTGGCGGGCGAAGCCGGCCAGGGTGCGGCGGAACACATCGAAGTTCAGGCTGGGCGTGGACATGCCGCAGCCGGTGTTGTGCGTGAAGGCGACGACGCCATCGACGTTGGGAAACTCCGCCAGCCGCTCCTCGGTGAACCAGTCGGCGATACGCCGCGACACCGTCGCCGAGCAGTTCACCGACGAGATGATGCCGATGTAGTTGCGCGTGGCAATGCGCCCGCCGGGCCGCTTGATGCCCATGAACGTGGCCTGCTGCGCCTCGGGCAGATAGTCCACCGCCTGCACATCGGTGCAGAACTCGGGGTCGCGATCGAACTCCTCGAAGCGCAGATTGTGGGTGTGCACATGGTCGCCGGGCTCGACATCGCGGGCGGCGAAGCCGATCACGGTGTCGTACTTGCGCACCGCGTCGCCGGCCTTCAGCGCGACGGCGGCGATCTTGTGGCCGGCCGGCACCTGGGCGCGCACGCGCAGGCCGAACTCGGGCACCTCCTGGGCCAGGGCCACCGGGGTGCGCGCGATCAGCACATTGTCGTTCGCGTGCAGCCGTATCAGCGGCGAGGCGGTGATGGTGGCGGCCATCGCGATCAGCCCTTGGCCATCAGCTCTTTGAGCTTCAGGCGTTCGATCAGCAGCGTTTCCTTCTTGTAGGTCGCGGCGATGTACTTTTCGTAGTCAGGGCCGTCGAGGTACATCAGCGGCGCGTCGATCTTGTCGCAGGCGGCCGCGAACTCGGGGCTGGCCGCGGCGGCCTTGAAGGCCTCGCGCAGGCGGGCGGCGACGGCCGGCTCCAGGCCCTTGGGCGCGCCGATGCCGTTAGGCGCATCGACGACGACGTTGTAGCCGGCCTCCTTCAAGGTCGGCACCTCCTTGAAGTCGGTGGTGCGTTGCTCACCCCAGGTGGCCAGCAGGCGCAGCTTTCCCGAATGCACGTGCGGCGCCCAGGAACTGGAGTCGGCCAGCACGTCGATGTGCCCGCCCAACAGCGCCTGCAGTGCGTCCGAGCCGCCCTTGAACGGAATGTGGTTGAACTGGGCCCCGGCGGCCATGGCGAACTCTTCCATCCCCACATGGGTGGCGCCGCCGATGCCGGCGCTGCCGTAGTTGACCTTGCCCGGATTGGCCTTGGCATAGGCGACCAACTCCTTCAGCGTCTTCCACGGCGCGCTGGCCTGCACGGCGATGCCGAAGGTCTGGCCCGAGGTGCGGGCGATATAGGTCAGGTCCTTCAGCGGATCGATTTGCACCGAGCCCAGTTGCGAGAAGCGCGTCACCGAGATCGGGATCTGGCCGATGGTGTAGCCATCCGGCTTGGCCGAGGCCATCGCGCGCAGGCCCAGCATGCCCGAGGCACCGGTGCGGTTCTCGACGACGACGGTCTGGCCCAGGTTCTTGGCCGCCGCGGCGCACAGCGCGCGCATCGTCTGGTCGGCCGTTCCGCCGGCCGGCCAGGGGCAGATGAAGGTGATGGGCCGCTCGGGATAGGCGGCGGCAAAGGCGTTCTTGGGCAGCATCGCGGCCGTGGCGCTGGCCACGACGCCGGCGCTGGCCAGCAGCCATTGGCGGCGGCTCAAATGCATGTCGGTCAAGGTCTTGATGGATGTGTTCATGTCTCGCTCCGGGGGATGTTCTGGGGTCAGGCCTGGGCAACCAGCGCGGCAATCGCCTCGCCCATCGCCGTGGTGTTGGCCGTGCCGCCGAGATCGCCGGTGCGCGGGCCCTGCACCAGCACGGTCTCGATCGCCTTGACGATGGCGTCATGGGCGGCGCGGCCGGCGCCTGTGCTCTCGGTCAGGAAGTCCAGCATCAGCGCGGCCGACCAGATCATGGCCACCGGGTTGGCAATGTTCTTGCCGTAGATGTCGGGCGCCGAGCCGTGCACCGGCTCGAACAGCGAGGGGAACTTGCGCTCCGGGTTCAGATTGGCCGACGGGGCCAGGCCTATGGTGCCGGTGGTCGCCGGGCCCAGATCGGACAGGATGTCGCCGAACAGATTGCTGGCCACGACCACATCGAAGCGGCCCGGCTGCAGCACGAAGCGGGCGCTGAGGATGTCGATGTGCTGCTTGTCCACCGTCACCGCCGGATAGCCCTGGCCAACAGCGTCGGCCCGGCCGTCCCACCAGGGCATGCTGATGGCGATGCCGTTGGATTTGGTGGCCACCGTCAGGTGCTTGCGCTCGCGGCTATTGGCCAGCTCGAAGGCGTACTTCATCACCCGGTCGGTGCCGAAGCGCGAGTAGACCGACTCCTGAATGACGATCTCGCGGTCGGTTCCGGCATACATCACGCCGCCCAGATTGGTGTACTCGCCCTCGGTGTTCTCGCGCACGACGAAGTAGTCGATGTCACCAGCCTTGCGCGCCTTTCCTTGGGCATCCACCAAGGGGCAAGGCACGCCCTCGAACAGACGCACCGGCCGCAGATTGATGTACTGGTCGAACTCGCGGCGGAACTTCAGCAGCGAGCCCCACAGCGAGACATGGTCGGGCACGGCGGCCGGCCAGCCGACGGCGCCGAACAGGATCGCGTCCATGCCGCTTAAGCGCGCCTTCCAGTCGTCAGGCATCATCTGGCCATGGGCCGCGTAGTAGTCGCAGCTGGCCCAGGCGATGGGCGTCAGTTCGAGGTCGATGTCGAAGCGCTGCGCAGCGGCCTGCAGCACGCGCAGACCCTCGGGCATGACTTCCTTGCCGATGCCGTCTCCGGGGATGACGGCGATTTGGTAGGGCTTGGACATGGTGCGGGCCTGGTTCAGTGGGGATGGCTGAACTGTAGTTGTGCACGAAAAAACTACAATGGCCGCTTCGGTTAATTCATCCTGCACATATCGTGAATGATTAGAGGGCCTGTCGTCATATGGAAGACCCCTGCGTAGCACCCCCAAGCCGCCGCAATCTAGGCGCAAAGCGGAACCGGGGTGGGCCCCCCGGTGAGCATTTGCAACGACGAGTGCGATCGCTTGGGGGCGCTACCCGGAGGGCCGGGGCTGCAAGGCACACATCGCGTCGTTGCGGTCCTTGCCCGGGGGCCCACCCCGGGCCGCGGCCCACGCCTAGCGCTGCATGCCTTGCAGCCCCGGCGCAGGGGCCTTCCATATGAAGACAGGCCCTACTCCCAGCAATGACGATCTGCGTGTGTTCACCGTGGTGGCGCGCAAGTCCAGCTTTGCCGGCGCGGCCGAGGAGCTGGGGGTGTCGGCCGCCTATGTGACCAAGCGCATACGCATGCTGGAAACCGATCTGGCGACCAAGCTGCTGCACCGCACGACGCGGCGCGTGGTCGTCACCGAAGACGGCGAGCGTGTCTATCTGTGGGCCCAGCGGGTGCTGGACGATATCGACCACCTGATGCAGGAGGTGTCGGTGACGCGGGCCATGCCGCGCGGCCTGCTGCGCGTGTGCTCCAGCTTCGGCTTCGGGCGCAATCTGGTCGCGCCGGCGATCTCGCAGCTGGTCGAGAAATATCCCAGCCTGGCGGTGCGCTTCGAGGTCTTCGACCGGCTGGTCGACGTGGCCAGCGAGGGTTTCGACCTGGACGTGCGTGTCGGCGACGAGATCGCCCCGCACCTGATCGCCAAGCGCCTCGCCTCTAACCACCGCGTGCTGTGCGCTGCCCCCAGCTATCTGGAACGGCGCGGTGTGCCGCGCGCGCTGGCCGATCTGTCCAACCACGACTGCATGGTGATCAAGGAGCGTGACCATCCGTTCGGCGTGTGGAAGCTGACCACCGGCAACACCGAGCAGACCGTCAAGGTGACCGGCCCGCTGTCGACCAACAACGGCGAGATCGCCGTGCGCTGGGCGGTCGATGGCCGCGGCATCGTCTTGCGCTCGGTCTGGGACATCGCCCCGCTGCTGGCCAGTGGCGAACTGGTGCAGGTGCTGCCCGGCCATGAGCAAGAGGCGAACGTCTGGGCCGTCTACCCGTCGCGGCTGGGGACCTCGGCCAAGGTCAGGGTCTGCGTCGAGTACCTGGAAACTTATTTCGCGAGGATCGCGGCGCAGACCTGGCCGGAGGGACGTTGAGCGCCGCTCCGGCTTACCGACATCAAGACGCCCAGCTGCCGCCGATCGCCCGCACCAGTCCCACCGTCGCCTGGTACTGCGCCGAGCGCACCTGCAGCGCCTGGCGTCGGTTGCGCAGTTCGCTGCGCTGCGCGTCCAGCAGTTCCAGCTGGCTCACGAGCCCGTTGCGGTAACGCGAGTCGGACAGTTTGGTCGCCCGCGTCGCCGAATCAACCGCGCTGGTCTGCAGCTCGGACTGGCGGGCCAGCAGCTGCAAGGCCGCGAGCTGGTCTTCGACGTCCTTGAACGCGACCAGCACCTGCTGACGGTAGTTGACCAAGGCCACGTCCAGCTCGGCTCCGGCGTTCTGCACCTGGGCCTCGCGGCGGCCGCCGTCCAGCAGCGGCAGCGACAGCAAGGCGCCCACACCCCAGGCGCGGGCCGAGAGCTTGAACAGATCGCCCAGCTCGGGCGAGGCGCCACCGCCATTGGCCGTCAGCGACAGACTCGGGAACCAGGCGGCCTTGGCCACACCGACCCGCGCCTGAGCGGCCAGCATGCTGCGCTGGGCGGCCGACACATCGGGGCGGCGCGCCAGCATCGTGCTGGGCAGGCCGGCCGGGATCTGCGGCAGGGCCGCGTTCCAGCCGTCCAGGCCCAGTTCGAAGTTCGATGCCACCTCGCCAACCAACACGGCCAGCGCGTTCTGCAGCGCGGCGCGCTGGCGGTCCAGCGCAAAGGCCTCGCTCTCGGTGGCCGCGGCCTCGGTGCGCACGCGCATGACGTCCAGCTCGGCCACGTCGCCTGCCTTGAAGCGCCGCTCGGTCAGCTGCAGGGTGTCGCGGTAGGCGGCCACCGTGTCGCGCACCAGCGCGCGCTCGGCATCCAGCGCTCGCAGCGCCAGATAGGTCTGCGCCACCTCGGCCTGTACCAGCAGCTGCGTGTTGCGCAGCAGCGCCTCGCGGGATTGGGCGTCCAGCGCGGCGGCGTCGGTGGTCTGCTTCAGCTTGCCGAACAGGTCCAGCTCGTAAGACAGTCTTGCACCAGCGGTGATGCGGGTTGTTGCGTTCGGTGTCACGCCGGGCTCGACGCCACGCGTCGCGCCGCCACTGATGCCCAGCTGCACCGAGCGGTCGGCATCGGCGCTTCGCACCAGCGCATTGGCTTGCGCCAGGCGCGCGGCGGCCACCTGGATGCTGGCGTTGTTGGCCGTGGCCTGCAGCTCCAGTGCGTTGAGCACCGGGTCGGCAAAGGCCAGCCACCATTGGCCGCGGGCCTGCGCCTCGGCCGGGGCGGCGGCGGTCCAGCGGCCATCACCCGATTTGAACGCGGCCGGGGTAGCGGGCAGTTCCTGCGCCACCGGCACGGTGGCCGTGGCGCAACCGGCCAGCAGCAGGGCTGCGACCAGAGGGGTCAGGGCTGAACGCCGCCAGAACTTTGAATAAGTGTTCATGTGATCGCTCTCAATCATTCATTCATGTTTGGAGATGGGCGCGGCCGGCTGAGGCTTCAGGCTGCCACCGGCGGAGGGCCCGAAGTCCGCGTGCGCAAACGCCTCCAGATGCGGCACCTCGCCATGCAGCTTCAGCGGGCGGTTGCCGGTCAGCTGGCGCAGCAGCACGTAGAACACCGGCGTCAGGAAGAGGCCGAACAGGGTGACGCCAATCATTCCGAAGAACACGGCGATGCCCATGGCCTGGCGCATCTCTGAGCCGGCACCGGTGGACAGCACCAGCGGCAGCACACCCATCACAAAGGCCATCGAGGTCATCAGGATGGGACGCAGGCGCAGGCGGCTGGCCTCGATCGCTGCCTGGCGGGGCGTGCGGCCGGCAAACTCCAGCTCACGTGCGAACTCGACGATCAGGATCGCGTTCTTCGCACTCAGCCCCACCAGCACCATCAGCCCGATCTGGGTGAAGACGTTGTTGTCGCCGTTGGACAGCCAGACGCCGGTCATCGCTGCCAACAGGCCCATGGGCACGATCAGGATGATGGACAGCGGCAGGGTCAGGCTTTCGTACTGCGCGGCCAGCACCAGGAACACCAGCAGGATAGCCAGCGGGAACACCCACATCGCCGAATTGCCGGCCAGGATCTCCTGGTAGGTCAGCTCCGTCCATTCGAAGGTGATGCCCTTGGGCAGCGTCTCGGCGGCAATGCGCTTGATCGCGTCCTGCGCCTGGCCCGACGAATAGCCGGGGGCCGGGCCGCCGTTGATGTCGGCCGACAGGAAGCCGTTGTAGCGCATCGCACGTTCCGGGCCGAAGCTCGGCGAGACCTTCATCAGCGTGGACAGCGGCACCATCTCGCCCGAGTTGGAGCGCACCTTCAGCTGGCCCACGTCTTCGGCGCGGGCACGGAAGGCCGCATCGGCCTGCACGCGCACCGAGTAGGTACGGCCGAACTTGTTGAAGTCGTTCGCGTACAGGCTACCCAGATAGATCTGCATGGTGTCGAAGATGTCCGTCACCGGCACGCCCAGCTGGCGGGCCTTGGTGCGGTCGATGTCGGCATACAGCTGCGGCACATTGACCTGGTAGCTGGAGAACATGCCCGCCAGCTCCGGCGTCTGATAGGCCTTGGCCATGAAGGCCTTGACCGCACCATCCAGCGCTGTGTAGCCCAGGCCACCACGGTCTTCCAGCTGCAGCTTGAAGCCGCCGGTGGTGCCCAGACCGGCCACCGGCGGCGGCGGGAACATCACGATGAAGGCATCCTTGATCTGGCCGAACTGCGCGTTCAGATTGCCGGCAATCGCGCCGGCGCTCAATGCCGCACCCTTGCGTTGATCAAACGGTGTCAAGGTGGTGAACACGATGCCCGAGTTCGAGCTGTTGGTGAAGCCGTTGATCGACAGGCCCGGGAAGGCCACCGAGTGCTCGACACCGGGCGTCTTCGAGGCGATCTCGCCCATGCGGCGAATCACGTCCTCGGTGCGGTCCAGCGTGGCGCCATCGGGCAGCTGGGCAAAGCCGATCAGGTACTGCTTGTCTTGGGCGGGCACGAAGCCGCTCGGAACAATCTTGAACAGGCCCACAGTCACGCCGGCCAGGGCCAGATAGACCAGCACCATCACCGTCTTGCGCGAGATCGCACGGGTCACGCCACCGCTGTAGGCGGCCGCACCGCGACCGAACAGCTTGTTGAAGCCGCGGAAGAAGCGGCCCAGCAGGCGGTCCATCACGCGGGTCAGCCAGTCCTTGGGCGCGTCATGGCTCTTCAGCAGCAGGGCGGCCAGGGCGGGAGACAGGGTCAGCGAGTTGATCGCCGAGATCACCGTCGAGATCGCAATCGTCAGCGCGAACTGCTTGTAGAACTGGCCGGTAAGGCCGCTGATGAAGGCCAGCGGCACGAACACGGCGATCAGCACCAGGGCGATCGCGATGATGGGGCCGGAGACCTCGCGCATCGCCCGGTAGGTGGCATCACGCGGCGAGAGGCCCGCCTCGATATTGCGCTCGACGTTCTCGACCACGACGATGGCGTCGTCAACGACGATGCCGATCGCCAGCACCAGGCCGAACAGGCTCAGGGCGTTGATCGAGAAGCCGAACAGATGCATCACCGCGAACGTGCCCACCACCGACACCGGCACGGCCAGCAGCGGAATGATGGAAGCGCGCCAGGTCTGCAGGAACAGGATCACGACCAGCACCACGAGGGCGATGGCCTCAAGCAGCGTGTGGACCACCGACTCGATCGAGGCACGCACGAACTGCGTCGGGTCATAGACGATTTCGTAGTCCACGCCCTCGGGCATGCCGGCCTTCAGCTCGGCCATCGTGGCGCGCACGCTGTTGGAGATGTCGATCGCGTTCGAACCCGGGGCGGCGAAGATGGGCACGGCCACCGCGTCCTTGTTGTCCAGCAGCGAGCGCAGCGAGTAGCCCGAGGCACCCAGCTCGATGCGGGCGATGTCGCGCAGACGCGTCACCGCGCCGTCGGCGCTGGTCTTGACGATGATGTCGCCGAACTCTTCTTCGCTCTGCAAGCGGCCCTGCGCGTTGATCGACAGCTGCACATCCACGCCGGCCAGGCCGGGCGAGGCGCCGACCACACCGGCGGCGGCCTGCACGTTCTGGCCGCGGATGGCGGTCACCACATCGCCCGCCGACAGGCCGCGCTGCGCGACCTTGTTCGGGTCCAGCCAGACGCGCATCGAATAGTCGCCCGAGCCGAACAGCTGCACGTCACCGACGCCCTGCACCCGCGCCAGCCGGTCCTTGACGTTGAGCAGCGCGTAGTTGCGCAGGTACGTCATGTCGTAGCGGCCGTTGGGGCTCAGCAAGTGCACGACCATGGTCAGGTCGGGCGAGCTCTTGATCGTGCTGACACCCAGGCGGCGCACCTCCTCGGGCAGGCGAGGCTCGGCTTGCGAGACGCGGTTCTGCACCATCTGCTGGGCCTTGTCGGGGTCGGTGCCCAGCTTGAAGGTGACGGTCAAGGTCATCAGACCGTCGGTCGTCGCCTGGCTGCCCATATAAAGCATGCCTTCGACGCCGTTGATCGCTTCTTCCAGCGGCGTGGCCACGGTTTCGGCAATCACCTTCGGATTGGCACCGGGATAGTTGGCCCGCACCACCACCGAGGGCGGCACGACCTCGGGGTATTCGGAGATTGGCAGGCTGCGCACCGCAATCAGGCCGGCGATCAGCATCAGCAGCGACAGCACGCCGGCAAAGATCGGCCTGTCTATGAAGAATTTGGAGAGGTTCATGGCGTTCTTCTTTCCTGTCAGGCGTTCACGCGGGAACGCCGGGGGCCGGCCTGGGGCTGCCTGCCCTCATGCGAGAGCAGGCAGACTCAGACCGGGCGGCCTTGAATAGGCTGGGTCTTGCTTAGGAGGGCAAGGCGCCCTCGCGGCGCGCCTGCAGTTCGGGCTTGGCGTCCATCGCCACCGCCTCGGGCTTCAGCACCGCGCCGGGGCGCACGCGCTGCAGGCCGTTGACGACGATGCGCTCGTCGGCCTTCAACCCGGTGTTGACGACACGCAGGCCGTTGACATTGGCGCCCAAGGTGACTTCGCGGTACTCGGCCTTGTTCTGTGCGCCGACCACCATCACGAACTTCTTGCTCTGGTCGGTGCCCACCGCGCGTTCGTTGATCAGCAGGGCCGAGGCGTTCTTGACCTGGCCCATGCGCAGCTTGGCGAACTGGCCGGGCATCAGACTACCGTCCTTGTTGTCGAACACGGCGCGCACGCGCACCGTGCCGCTCTTGATGTCCACCTGGTTGTCCACCAGCTGCAAACGGCCCTCGAACGGCGTGTCGGTGGTGGCGGCCGTTCCCATCAGCACCGGAATCTTCTCCAGCTGGCTGCGGCCACCGGCATTGGCCGGCAGGCTCTTCAGTGCACGGGCGACTACCTGCTCATCGGCATCGAAGCTGGCGTAGATCGGGCTGACCGAGACCAGCGTCGTCAGCACCGGAGCGCCCGGACCGGCGGCGACCAAATTGCCGACGGTGATCTCCAGCTTGCCGACGCGACCCGACACCGGCGCACGCACCTGGGTGTAGCTGAGGTTCAGGCGGGCCGACTGCAACGCGGCCTGGGCGGCACGCAGATTGGCCTCGGCCTCGCGGTAGGTGTTCTGGCGCTCGTCATACTCACGCAGGGCGATCGCATGCTCGTCCAGCAGACGCTGGGCACGGGCCTGGTCGCTCTTGGCATAGGTCTGGCGGGACTGGGCAGCGGCCACTTGCGCCTCGGCCCGCTCCACTTCAGCGGCAAACGGCGCCGGATCGATGGTGATCAGCAGATCGCCCTGCTTGACCAGTGCGCCTTCCTTGAAGTGCACCGCCTGCACGGCGCCGGCCACGCGGGAGCGCAGGTCCACGCGCTCGACGGCTTCGAGGCGACCCGAGAACTCGTCCCAGGTGGCAACGTCGCTTTTCACCACGGTGGCCACCGACACCGGCGTGGCCGGCGGCTCGGCCGATGCTGCAGGGGCGCCGGCTTCGGCCGAATGCAGGCCGAAGAAGGCGGCCGAGACGGCGACCACGGCGGTGACGGCCGTGCCCACGGCCCACATGCGGGTGTTCGAGCGCTGCGGGAACGGGACATCGGGTGTGAGATTAGGGTTCTGACTCATGGGAACTCCGTGAAACTGTGTGACTGTGTTGACTGCCGATCAGCGTTGCTGAATCTGTTGGCCAATCGAGCTGATCTAGTTAGTTTGTTCCTACGGTGGAACAAAGCGAGCTGTTCGAGGTCTTGATATCAGGGTTTACAGCTAGATGTATGGGCTTGAGGCTGCTTCGATTTGACTGAATTCATCGTTTCCCCCTTAGTTTCGTAACGACCGTTCTGGAATAATGGGGACTGTAGCGAGCTTGCACAAGGCCGTCAACAAATTTAATATCGATCGTTATGGAAAAGACTCTTGAGACAAAAAAGCCCCGTGCGCGTGGCCGCCCGCTGTCCTTCGACCGGGACCAGGCGCTGGAGAACGCCATGCATGTGTTCTGGCGTTTTGGCTATGAGGCGGCATCGATCAGCGAGCTGACCGCGGCCATGGGCATCACCCCGCCCAGCCTCTACTCCGCCTTCGGCGACAAGGAGCATCTGTTCTGGGAAGCGATCGAGCGCTATGCCGTGGGCCCCGGCAGCGGCGCACCGAAGGCGCTGGCCGAAGAGGCTAGCGCCTATGCCGCGATCAAGCGCCTGCTGGAAGAGGCCGCCGAGGAGCTGACCCGCTCCTGCCACCCGCGCGGCTGCATGATGGTGATGGCCGCGACCAACTGCTCGGTGGCCTCGGCGCATATCGAGGCCGCACTGGCCAAGCGCCGCGCCGGCGCCGTGACCGGCATCCGCGACCGCATCGAGCAGGGCATCGCCAATGGCGAGTTGCCGGCCGACACCGATGCCGGCGCGCTGGCCAACTTCTACGCCACCGTCTATCAGGGCATGTCCATGCAATCCAAGGACGGCGCGACCTTCGAGAGTCTGATGGCCATCACGGCCGCGGCGATGCGCGCCTGGCCGGCCAAGCAGCCGGCGTGAGCCCAGAGAACGCAGATCAACCGATCGGAATCGCCATGCCCGTAACACTTCAACTCAGCGGCCATGTCAAGGACCTCGGCGGCGGTTTCGTGGTGCGGCGTTTGCTGCCGTCGGCACCGCGCCAGGCCGTCGGCCCCTTCCTGTTCTTCGATCACTTCGGTCCGGTCACCGTCGAGCCCGACAGCCACCACGATGTGCGACCGCACCCGCATATCGGCCTGGCCACCGTCACCTATCTGTTCGAGGGCGCGATGATGCACCGCGACAGCCTGGGCACCGAGCAGCGCATCGCCCCCGGAGCGATCAATTGGATGACGGCCGGCAGCGGCATCGTGCACTCGGAGCGCCGGCCCGCCGACCTGCGCGACAAAATCTTCGTCAACCACGGCCTGCAGCTGTGGGCCGCGCTGCCGGAAGCGTTCGAGGAAGTGGCGCCGAGCTTCTCGCACACGCCGGCGGAGGCGATCCCGACGCTGACGGTGGGCGACGCCCAGGTGCGCGTGCTGATCGGCGAGGCCTTCGGTCTGCGCTCGCCGGTGCCCACGTTTGCGCCGACCCTCTACCTCGACGTGCGCTTCGCTGCGGCGGGTGCCATGGAGCTGCCCGCGCTGGCCGAGGAGCTGGCGATCTACACGGTTGATGGTTCGGTACAGGTAGATGGCGAAACCGTGCCGCCGCACACGCTGGCTCTTTTGGAGCTCGGTCAGACCGTCAGGCTACAAGCCGACGGCCCGGCGCAGCTGATGGTGCTGGGCGGCGCCTCGCTGGGCGCGCACCGCCACATCTGGTGGAACTTCGTCTCCAGCCGCAAGGAGCGCATCAGCCAGGCCGCTGACGATTGGCAGGCTCAGCGCATGGGCCAGGTCATCAACGAGACCGAATTCCTGCCGCTGCCGGAGCGTCGCCCGGCGGGAATCTGACTGCCGGGCCTGAGGGGGTCAGGCCAAGGCCCGCAACACCCGCCCGAAGAACCCGTCGGCGTGATCGGCGTTGATCCAGCGCACCACCACCACCAGGCGCTGCGAGGGTGCAACCCAGGTCAACGAGCTGCCAGCGCCGACGGCGAAATAGCTGTCCTCCGGCAGGCTGGGAAAGACGCTGTGGCCCGGGTTCAGAAACACCAGGCAGCCATAGAACGGCGCGATGGCACAGGGCGTGCGCATACGTTCAACCCGGGCCGCGGAAATCACCTGGCGGCCATTGACTCGGCCCTGGTCCAGCAGCAATTGCCCGATTCGCGCCTGATCGACACTGCTGATTGACATGCCGCCGCCCCAGTGGCTGCCGCCGGGCACCGACTGCACGCGCTTGCCATTCGGCAACTCGACCCATGAGTTGTCATAGCCCACCCAGCGCCAATCAGAGCTTGCACCGATGGGCCGCATGATGGCCTCGTCAAACACCTCGGGCAGCGCCCGGCCGAACAGGTGCAGCAGGGCCAGCGAGAGCTGGTTGATGCGCACATCGTTGTATTCCCAATAGCTGCCGGGCGCCTGCAGCGGGCGGGCATCGCCCTTGGAGCCGGTCACCTCCTTGGCCTGGAATTTGACGCTGCGGTAGCGGTCCACCTGGTCAGGGACGCCAAAGCAGCTGCCCTCCCATTCGCTGGTTTGCTGCAGCAGCTGCAGCCAGGTCACCTGGGCGTTGTGCTCGCCGTCGAAGCCTATGCCCGGCACGCGCTGGTGCACGGGCTCGTTCAGGTCCGGCAGCAGGCCGCGGTCTTGCGCCACACCGGCCAACAGCGCCAGATAGGTCTTGGCGATGCTGAAGGTCAGATCGGCCCGCTCGGGCTCTCCCCAATGGGCCAGCAGTTGGCCGTCCTGCAGGACCAAACCCGACACCGGCCCGCGGCCATGCACCGGCCCCAGCAAACGGTTCCACGGCGGCGGGTCCTGTTGATGCACCCCCCAGGCCTGGTTCTCGGTGTCGCGGCTCCAGGTCGTCTCGTGCGCAATCACGAACTGCACAGCCTCTTGCAAGCGTGGATCTTGGGGTGTGGCCAGGGACAGATTGAGCATGATGATGATGAGGTGGCTGCGTTGACGGCGATCCTCATTGTAGAAACGACCGCTGCGCGCGAAGCTCCGGCAATCGCACCGTCGATGCCTGACCAGCCGGGGTGACCGCGATTGGGCCGTGATACCTTCCTGCCTGCGGACGATTCGGTTGCGGACGCCTCAGCCGCCCACCCAAACGGAGACCACCGGCATGAAACTGATGCGATACGGCGCCAAGGGCGCGGAGCGTCCTGCCCTGCTCGATGACCATGCCCGCGTGCGCGACCTGAGCGCCGTGCTGGTCGATCTCGATGGCGCCGGCCTCTCGCCCCAAGGCCTTCATCGGCTGCGCGGCATCGCCCCCGACAGCTTGCCTCTGGTCGAGCAGCCGGGCCGAATTGCGCCGCCGTGGCGCGGCATGGGCAAATTCATCTGCGTCGGCCTGAACTACGCCGACCACGCAGCGGAAGCCGGCATGCCCGTGCCCAAGGAGCCCGTGCTGTTCATGAAGCCCACCAGCGCAGTGATCGGCTGCAATGACGCCGTCGTGCTGCCCCAGGGTTCGGTCAAGAGCGACTGGGAGGTCGAACTGGGCGTGGTCATCGGCAGCAAGGCACGCTATGTCAGCGAGGCCGACGCGCTGCTGCACGTGGCCGGCTATTGCGTGGTCAACGATGTGTCGGAGCGCGAGTACCAGATCGAGCGCGGTGGCACCTGGGACAAGGGCAAGGGCTGCGACACCTTCGGTCCGGTCGGCCCCTGGCTGGTGACTGCCGACGAAGTGCCCGACCCGCAGGCGCTGGACCTGTGGCTGGACCTCAACGGCCAGCGCCGGCAGTCGGGCAGCACCCGCACCATGGTGTTCGGCGTCGCCCAGCTGGTGAGCTACATCAGCCGCTTCATGACACTCTACCCGGGCGACCTGATCAGCACAGGCACGCCCCCCGGAGTGGGCATGGGTCACAAGCCACCGCTGTTTCTGCAGCCCGGCGACGAGATGCGTTTGGGCATTGCCGGCCTGGGCGAGCAGCGCCAACGTGTGCATGCATGGAGCTCGACGCTGATCGATGCTTGAGCGCAACCGACTGGTTCGCGAGGCCTGCGGGGCCAAGGTTGTCATCACGATCAACATGACATTAGCGCGCCTGTCCGCCTCCTCGACACCATCCTCATCCTCATCATCCTCATCCGCATGAACCACGCGCAGCAAAGCCCATGCCGGGCGCCCCGCCATAGACAGGCTGAGGTGAAGCGACATGCCAAGGAGCGCGCGGGTGGCCGTCCTCAGCCGAGGACGGAAGATTGTCGCGATGTCCGCTGCTGCCGTTGGCCGGCCTGACGATAGAACCGGGCTCCTGCGGGGTCGAGACCCTTGACGGTTTGCCTGCGGCCGGGGGCGGTATGGGCCGAGCCGGAGCTCCCGCCGCGACCGACGGCAGGGGACTCAGCTGATCCAGCGGGCTGCGCACAGCCCCACCCCCCACCTTCAGCACATGGGTGTAAATCATCGTCGTGCTGACGTCAGCGTGACCGAGCAAGTCCTGCACCGTGCGGATGTCATAACCCGACTGCAGCAAATGCGTCGCAAATGAATGGCGCAATGTATGGGGGGTGGCCGGTTTGTCGATGCCCGCCAACTTCAGCGCCTTCTTGAAGGCGCGCTGGAAACCCTGGTCAAACATATGGTGGCGACGCACCTCGCCAGTGCGCGGATCCACCGACAGCTGCCCCTCCGGAAAAACCCAGAACCAGGCCCAGGAAGCCGGGGCGCGCGGGAACTTGCGCTCCAGCGCATTTGGCAAGAAGACACCCGATATACCCTGTGCTCGATCCTGCAGCCATAACGTACGGGCATAGTCCAGCTGCAGACCAAGGTCAGACATCAGGGACAGCGGCAGCATCACAGCCCTGTCCTTGCCGCCCTTGCCCTGCCGAATGATCAGCGTCCGATGCGCAAAATCCAGATCCTTCACCCGCAGGCGCAAACCCTCCATCAAGCGCATGCCCGTGCCATACAACATTCGTGCAAATACCCCGTGCACGCCGGTCAATACCGCCAGCAGACGTGCCACCTCGTCCTGGTTCAGCACCACCGGCAAGCGACGAGCCGTCTTTGGCCTGCTCAGTTCCAGCATCCACGGCAAGTCCTGGCCCAAGACCTGCTTGTAGAGAAACAACAAGGATGACAATGCCTGCCGGTGCGTGTTCACCGCCACGGATCGCTCGTTCGACAGCCATGTGAGGAAGGCCACCACTTCATCACGCCCCATGTCTGCCGGATGCCTGTGCCGATGAAAGCGCACATAACTCACCACCCAGTGGACATAGGCCTGCTCGGTCCGTATGCTGTAGTGCAAATAGCGGGCACGCTCTCGAACCTGATCGATCAGCCGCTCAGACAGCAGAGGCGGCAGGTCAGGCAATAGAAAATTCGACGAGCCATCGTCAACCGAATCGGAGGGATGTGTCATGGCGGCAGTCAAGAAGAACTGTATGAACATACAGACTACAACCACCAAACCACTTTTTCAAGCCTCATCGCAACCCCTCATCCCACGACCCTGGCTCCCACCTACCTTATGCTCTGCGCCACTTTCTTGATACAGGCGCAACGCGCCGTTTCAGCGCTCAATGGTGCAGTGATCCATACAACACGTTGAACTAAACCGCTGACGCGGTGGCCGCCTGCCGAGGGCCGTCACCGCGT
>JADMJJ010000071.1 GCA_018780645.1 Burkholderiaceae bacterium | reverse complement strand
GGCCGCCTGCACATCCGCTCCAGCCGGGATGAGGGCGTGCCGGTCGCAGCGGGCATAAAGAAGCCGGAGTCCGGTCCGTCCAGGTCCGGACTAGGCTTCAGCCCGCAGCGGCCGGCACGCCCTCGTCCCTGCCGCTACACCTTGAATGAGTTAGAAGCGCGGTGGAGTGACTGAGATGCAAGAGACCCGCTCCACCTGTCCCTACTGCGGCGTCGGCTGCGGAGTCATCATCGAGAGCGAGGGCGCGCAGATCACCGGTGTGCGTGGCGACCCGGACCATCCGGCCAATTTCGGGCGCCTGTGCACCAAGGGCTCGACCCTGCACCTGACCGCCACGCCCGAGGTGTTGCAGACCCGCCGCCTGCTGACGCCGCAATGGCGGCCGCAGCGCGGTGGCACGATGCAGCCACTCGGCTGGAGCGACGCCACCGCCCGCATCGCCGACAAGCTGGACGCGATACGCGCCGAGCATGGCCCGGACGCGATCGCTTTCTACATCTCCGGCCAGCTGCTGACCGAGGACTATCACGCGTTCAACAAGCTGGCGCGGGGCCTGGTCGGCACCAACAATATCGACAGCAACTCCCGGCTGTGCATGAGCTCCGCCGTGGCCGGCTACAAGCAGAGCCTGGGCGCCGATGCGCCGCCCTGCAGCTATGACGACCTGAACCACACCGACTGCGTGTTCATCACCGGGGCGAATCCGGCCTGGGCGCATCCGGTGCTGTTCCGCCGGCTGGAGGATGCCCGAGCGGCCCGGCCGGACATGAAGATCATCGTCGTCGATCCGCGCCGCACCGAGTCGGCCGAGTTCGCCGACCTGCATCTGCAGATCGCCCCCGGCACCGATGTCGCGCTGTGCCTTGGCATGCTGCACGCCTGCATCTGGGAGGAGTGGCTGGACCGAGACTTCATCGCCGCCCACACCGAGGGCTTTGCGGCGCTGAAAGAACTGGCGCGCGACATGCCGCCGCGCGAGGCCGCACGCATCTGTGGCATTGCACTGGACGACCTGATGCTGGCCGCACGGTGGTTCGCCCGCTCGCCGGCCACCCTGTCGCTGTACTGCCAGGGCCTGAACCAGAGCAGCAGCGGCACGGCCAAGAACACGGCGCTGATCAATCTGCACCTGGCCACCGGCCAGATCGGCCGCCCCGGTGCGGGCCCGTTCTCGCTGACCGGCCAACCCAATGCGATGGGCGGGCGCGAGGCCGGCGGCATGGCCACTTTGCTGCCGGGCCACCGCGACCCGGGCAATGCCGCACATCGCGACGAGATCGCCCGGCTGTGGGGTGTGCCCGCGTTGCCCGAGACCCCGGGCAAGACGGCCGTCGAGGTGTTCGAGGCCGCCGCGCGCGGTGAAATCAAGGCGCTGTGGATTGCCTGCACCAACCCCGCCCAGTCGATGCCCGACCAGGCCCTGGTGCGGCGGGCGCTGGAGCGTTGTGAGCTGGTCATCTTGCAGGAGGCCTTTGCCGACACCGCCACCGCCGCCTATGCCGACCTGCTGCTGCCGGCCGCCACCTGGGGCGAGAAGGAGGGTACGGTCACCAACAGCGAGCGCCGCATCAGCCGCGTCCGTGCCGCCGTGCCGGCACCGGGCCAGGCGCGCGCCGATTGGACGATCGTCTGCGATGTGGCCCAGCAGCTGGAGGCGCGTTGGCGCCCCGGCCAGGCCAGCCTGTTCGCCCACACCGGCAGCGAAGGCCTGTGGCTGGAGCACCGCGAGGCCACTCGCGGCCGCGATCTCGATACTAGCGGCCTGAGCTACGCGCTGCTTGATGCGCAGGGCCCACATCAATGGCCCTTCCCAGAAGGTGCAACAGCAGGCAAGGCAAGGCTCTACCAGGACGGCCAATTCGCCACCGCCAACGGCCGCGCCCGCTTCATCGCCAAGGCCTACCAGCCCGCCGCCGACAAGCCCGATGCCCGCTATCCACTGGTGCTCAACACCGGCCGCATGCGCGACCAGTGGCATGGCATGAGCCGCAGCGGCGTGGTCGGCAAGCTGTTCAGCCACGAGGGCCAGCCGGCCCTGCGCATGAGCCCGCACGACCTGCCACGCAGGGGCTTGAGCGATGGCGATCTGGTACGGGTGCGCTCGCGCCGCGGCGAGCTCGTGCTGCCGCTGCTGGCCGATGAGTCCATCAAGCCGGCCCAGGCCTATGCGGCGATGCACTGGGGCCAGGAGTTCGTCTCCGGCCGTGCCGCCAATGGCCAGGCCTTGCTGGGCATCAATGCCGCGACGCAGAGCGCCTTCTGCCCCGACTCCAAGCAGCCCGAGCTGAAGTTCAGCAGCGTCAGCGTAGAGCGATTGGACCTGCCCTGGAGGCTCAGCGCTGCCGCCTGGTGTGAAGCCGGCGAGAGCGCAGCGATGGGCGCCCGGCTGCGTGTGCTGATGGGCGAGCTGGATTACGGCAGCTGCGTGCCGGTGGCCGGCCGCGACGGGCTGGAGGGCTGGAGTTTCGAGGGGGCCAGTGCCGCGCCGCTGACCCAAGCCCTGATCACCGCCTTTGCCGACGCGCTGGGTCTGAATCAGCCCGGCCTGCTGCGCTATGTGGATGCCCGCCGCGGCCGCTGCCGCTTGCTGCGCCTGGCCGGTGCGGGCGAAGAAGCCCGGCTGCAGGCGGTGCTGCGCGTCGGCGAGGGCCGCGAGGGTGCCTGGCTGTTGAATCTGTGGCGCGAGGCCGAGCCCGTCGCACCCCACGGCCGCTGGTTGCTGGCCCCGGAGGCCGGCGCCCCGGCGGGCCTGGTCGAGCGCAGCGCCCAGATCTGCAACTGCCTGGACGTCAGCGAGGCCCGCATCAGCGATTGCCTGGGCCGGGCGTCCGGCGACGCCGGCACCCGCCTGGCGACCCTGCAGGCCGAGCTGCGCTGCGGCACCCAATGCGGCTCCTGCCTGCCCAGCCTGCGCCGGCTGGTGGCGGCCACTCCCATCAAAGTCGTCGAAGAGGTGAACCCATGAACACAAGCCCCACTCCATGCGTCAGCCTGGTCGGCGCCGGTCCCGGCGACCCGGAGCTCCTGACCCTGCGCGCGCTCAAGCGCCTGCAGGCGGCCGATGTCGTGTTGTGCGACGACCTGGTCGACCGCCGTGTGTTGGCCCTGCTGCGTCCCGAGGCGCGGGTGCTGCATGTCGGCAAGCGGGGCGGCTGCGTGTCCACCTCCCAGGCCTTCATCCACCAGCTGATGCTGCGCGAGGCCCGCGAGGGCAAGCGGGTGGTACGGCTCAAGGGCGGCGATCCGTTCGTGTTCGGTCGTGGCGGCGAAGAGTGCCAGGCCCTGCGTGAAGCCGGCATCGAGGTGGAGGTGGTCCCGGGCATCACCTCGGGCATTGCCGCACCGGCCGCCGTCGGCATCCCGGTCACCGATCGTCGTCACGCGCCGGGCGTGGCCTTCGTCACCGGGCACAACCGTGCCGATGCCGAATCAGGCGCAGGCCCCGACTGGGCCGCACTGGCGCGCAGCGGCCTGACGCTGGTGATCTATATGGGCCTGGCCCGCTGCGAAGCCCTGGTGGCCGAGCTTCGCGCCGCCGGCATGGACGGCAACATGCCCGCCGCCGCGATTGCCGCCGCCCACACGCCGCAGCAGCGCCAGCTGCTGTGCACCCTGGACGGCCTGGCCCGGGGCCTACGCGACGAGCAGATCAGCAGCCCGGCCATCCTCGTCATCGGCGAGGTGGTGCGCGAGGCCCACGGCTGGGCCGAGCTGACGCAGCAGCTGCAGCAGCGAGCGGCTCTGGCTGGCTAACTCAGCCGAAACCCCCGCACCAGCCCCGACAGCTTGATCGCCTGTTCCTTCAGCGACTCGGCCGCGGCGGCGCTTTGCTCGACCAGCGCGGCGTTCTGCTGCGTCATCTGATCGAGCTGTATCACCGAGCCGTTGACCTGGCCTATGCCCTGGCTTTGCTCGACGGTGCTGGCGCTGATCTCGGCAATGATGTCGGTCACGCGCTTGACGCTGGCGACGATCTCGCCCATGGTCGTGCCGGCGTCCTGCACCAGGCGGGCGCCGGTCTCGACCTTGTCGACGCTGGTGCCGATCAGGGTCTTGATCTCCTTGGCGGCCTCGGCGCTGCGCTGGGCCAGTGAGCGCACCTCGCTGGCCACCACCGCAAAGCCGCGGCCCTGCTCGCCGGCCCGTGCGGCTTCCACGGCCGCATTCAGCGCCAGGATATTGGTCTGGAAGGCGATGCCGTCGATCACGCCGATGATGTCGGCGATCTTCTTCGAGCTGGTGTTGATCTCGTCCATCGTCGACACCACCTGCGCCACCACCGAGCCGCCACGCTGGGCCACCTCGGCCGCGCTGTTGGCCAGCTGATTGGCGGTGGCGGCGCTGTCGGCACTCTGGCGCACGGTGCCGGTCAGCTCGGTCATGGCGCTGGCGGCCTGCTGCAGGTTGGAGGCGGTCTGCTCGGTGCGCTGGCTGAGGTCGGTGTTGCCGGTGGCGATCTCGGCGCTGGCGGTCTGTATGCTGTCGGCGCTGTGCCGCACCTCGCCGACCACCTGGTTCAGCGCCGCCTTCATCTTGTCCAGGGCCCGCAGCACATCGCCGATCTCATCGCCACGGTCGGTGGCCAGGCTGCCGGTCAGATCGCCCCGGCCGATGCGCTCGGCCATCTTGGCCACCTCGGTCAGCGGGGCGGAGATCGCCCGCACCAGATACATCGTGCTCACCGCCAGCAGCAGCACCACCAAGCCCATCACACCGGCCACCGTCCAGACGGTGCGCATGCGCTCGGCTCCGGCCTGCTCGCGCAGCTGGTCCGACTTGGCCTGCTGCAGCTTGACGAAGTCCTGTTGCCGGGCGAGATAGTCGGCCACGGCCGGCAGCATCTTGTCCTTGAGCATGGCATTGGCGCCCTCGGCGTTGCCGTCGGCCTTGAGCTTGGTTGCGTCGCCGCGTATCGCGATATAGCTCTTGCGCGACTCGGCCACGCGGGCCATGGCGGCCTTCTCGTCGGCCTCCTGGGCCAGGGCCTCCAGCTGCTTCTGGATATCGGAAATGGCGGCCGTGGTGGCGTCGACGTCGGGCTTGAGCGTGGCGCCTACGTTGGCGTCGGTGCTGACCAGGCTGGCCACCGCACGGCTGGCATTGGTCTCGGTCATGCCGCGCCAGCGCAGGGCCAGCTCGAACTTGCTTTGCTGCCGCTCCTGCACCAGCTTGGCCGCGGCCTGCAGGGCGCTGGTGCGGCTGGCCGAGGCCACAGTCATCAAGGCCATCGCCACGCCCAGGGCAATGGTCGGCAGCCAGAGCCGGGCGGAAATGCTGAGCTTTTTCATGGCGCGGACATCCCTTCTTGACGGTTCGAACAGGCGGCAGGTCCAGCTTAGCCGGCTTTGCCCCGAGCTGGTGCATCCACCCTCTGTTAGGCTGTGGTTTCTGTGAACTCTCACTGGCAGCGATGAGCTTTCTGGCCATAGACATCGGCAATACGCGCCTCAAGTGGGCGCTGTACGCATCGCCACAGCCCGGTGCCGCACTGCTGGCCCATGGGGCGGTATTCCTGGAGAACATCGACCAATTGGCCGAGAGCGAATGGCAGGCCTTGCCGGCGCCGCACTCCATTCTCGGCTGCAATGTGGCCGGCGACGCGATCCGCCGTCGCGTCGAGGAGCAGGTGGACGAGCTGTGGGAGCTTGAGCCGCGCTGGGTCGTGTCCTCGCTGCAGGCAGGCGGCATCACCAGCGGCTACGACCATCCCGGGCGCCTGGGTGCGGACCGTTTCGTGGCCCTGATCGGCGCCCGCTGGCATGTGCTGGCTCGCGGGCCGGCCCGGCCGGCCCTGGTGGTGATGGTGGGCACGGCGGTGACCGTCGATGCGCTGGACCATAACGGTCACTTTCTCGGCGGCCTGATACTGCCCGGCCACGGCATCATGCTGCGCGCACTGGAGGGGGGCACTGCCGGCCTGCGTGTGCCCACCGGCGAGGTGCGCGAATTTCCGACCAATACCTCGGACGCGCTGACCAGCGGCGGCACTTATGCCATCACCGGCGCTATTGAGCGCATGCACCGGCACCTCAGCCAGCGTTGCGGCCCGCAGTGCCCCTACGCGCCCGTCACGCTGATGACGGGCGGTGCCGGATGGAAGGTGGCGCCGGCGCTGGACCTTCCGCACGAGCTGGTGGAGTCGCTGATCTTCGACGGCATGCTGTCTTTGCAGTCGCACCGCTTGGCACTGTAGTTTTCTTCTTGTTGTCGCCGCAGTGGCGCACCTTCTTGAAGTTATGTCATCATGCGGCAGAACTTCTGGGAGGAAGTCATGCAGCTCGAAGAGCGCGGCTTGAGTGGAGTATTGCGTCTGGCGGAAATGGTGGCCCAGGGCCTGACCTCACCCCAGCACCTTCTGTCTGAACTGCGGGTCGTCTTCAACGCGGCCTCGGCCATGCTGGTAACGCCCTTCGCGCGCCAGGCCCGCGGCTCGCCCTGGCTGGCACAGGGCCTGACGTGCTCGGTGGGCATGGACTGCCGGCAGCAGTATTACGAACGCTGGATGGACAACGATCCCTGGCGGATGGCCTGGCTGGAGCGTGGCTTGTCGATGAAGGCCGGCACGGCCCATGCCGGGCGGGAGTATCTCAGCGGCGAGCAGCTGACGCATACCCATTGCTACGCCGCCTTTGCGTCGAAGCAGGGGCTGTGGGATGTGAGTTGCCTGATCGTCGACGATGGCCAGGGTCCGCAGGGCGGGCCGATGCTGGTGCTGGCCCTGAACCGGGCTCGCCACCAGCCGGCGATGAGCGAGGCCGACGTCGCACGGCTGCGCACCCTGCACCTGCCGCTGCAGCGGGCCTTGTCGCTGTACGCGGCCCAGCAGCACCCGGCGCCGGACCTGTCAGGCCCGGTCTCGGCCTTTGCCGGCCTGCCGCAGGCGGTGCTGGTGCTGCGCCCGGACCGGCAGCTGATCTACGCCAACCCGGCGGCGGAATCGCTGCTGAGCCTGGGCGATGGACGTGCGGCCGGTGGGCGGCTGGAACGCCTGGGCCAGCTTGAGGCCGCCGACCTGGACGAACTGCTGGCCCGGAGCGCTGCCGGCACGGCCGAGGAGGAGGGCCTGTGGTTCGGGCCCGATCTGCACACCGGCCGCGTCCATGCCGCCTGCCTGGCCGCCAGAACCGCCCGCGCCGCGGCCTGGCCCGAGGGCTCACTGCTGCTGACCGTGCAACGCGACGCGCCAGGCATCAGCCAGGCCGCTCGCATCGCCGGCCTGGCCTCGCGTTGCGCACTGAGTCCGGCCGAGCGCCAGGTCCTGGAGCTGCTCTGCGCCGGCCTCAGTGTCGGCCAGGTGGCGGATCGCCTGGGGGTGCGCATCTCCACCGTGCGCACCCATGTGCGCGGCCTGCTTGAGAAAACCGGCGCCGGGCGGCTGATGTTGCTGCTGGCGCAGATGGGGACCGTGACGCGGCACGTGGAGATGGTCTGACTGCTCTGCGTGCCCGGCGCGGGGCCTGGGTCAGCGGTCCTCACGGTGCAGCTGTGCCTCGCGCAGCTGCACCAGTTCTTCGCGCACGGTACGCAACTCGGCATGGAGATCGCGCAGGATGTCCTGCTCCAGGCGGCGCTCCGAGTTTTCGACCCAGTTGGAGGCGATCGCCGCCGTGACCAGGGAGAGCACGGCATAGCCCAGCAGCACGACGAACACGGCAAATATCTTCGAGGCGGCCGTGGTCGGCACGATGTCGCCATAGCCCACCGTGGCTGCGGTGGTGAAGGCCAGCCAGAGGCCGTCACCGAGGCTGTGCGCGTGCGGCTCCAGGGCCCAGAAGCCGAGTCCGCAGAAGCCGAGGACCAGCAGCGCCAGCATCAGCAGATAGGCCAGACCGCCACGGCTGACCCAGGACCTGATCGCCCAGACCATGCGAACCAGTGTCAGCATCGCAACAAGCAGGCGCACGGCCAGGGCCGCGGTCGATTCGGCGCTGGGTGGCAGCAGGGCGGCTAGCAGCAGACCTGCAACCAGCACCAAGTCCAGCGCATTGCGCCGCAGATAGGGCCGTGGATGGTTGAGCAGGCGCGCCACCCGCCACAGCGACAGCGCGATCAGCGCGGCCGCGACCAGGTAGATGGCGATGGCCAATGGTGTCGGCAGATTCTCCAGCAGCTCGATATAGAAGGCTGGGATCGTGCACAACAGGGCCAGCAGGACGGGCCAGCGCCACCACTGCTCCGCGCGGGTGGCGGCCGAATTCAGTGGCGTGGGTCGGGCCAGGCCCCAGGATCGTGTGCTTGGGCGTTGCGGCATAGGTTGTTCAGCCTACGCCGTCGGTGCAAGCGGCCAGTTGATGCGGGTCAAGGCAGGCGGCCCGCAGCGCCCGCGTCAGAGGATGTAGCGCGACAAATCCTCATTGCGCGCGAGCTCGGCCAGCTTGCCGTCCACCACCGCCGCGTCGATGGTGAAGGTCTGGCCTGCGCGGTTGGGCGCGTCGAAGCTGACCTCGTCGAGCAGGCGCTCCATCACGGTTGACAGGCGACGTGCGCCGATGTTCTCGGTGCGCTCGTTGACGTCATAGGCGATCTGCGCCAGGCGGCGAATGCCGTCGGCGGCAAAGGCCAGGGTCACGCCCTCGGTGGCCAGCAGGGCCTGGTACTGCTTGACCAGGCTGGCATGGGTGCTGGTCAGAATGGCCTCGAAGTCATCGACCGACAGCGAGCCCAGCTCGACGCGGATCGGGAAGCGTCCCTGCAGCTCCGGTATCAGATCGCTGGGCTTGGCCAGGTGGAAGGCCCCCGAGGCGATGAACAGGATGTGGTCGGTCTTGACCATGCCGTACTTGGTGTTGACCGTCGTGCCCTCGACCAGCGGCAGCAGATCACGCTGCACGCCCTGGCGCGAGACCTCGGCACCATTGCCCTCGCTGCGCGAGGCGACCTTGTCGATCTCGTCGATGAAGACGATGCCGTTCTGCTCGGCGTTG
>JADMJJ010000032.1 GCA_018780645.1 Burkholderiaceae bacterium | reverse complement strand
TGAAGGAGGGCTCGCTGGTGGTCAACAGCAGCCAGGGCGGCGGCACCAAGGACACCTGGGTGCTGGAAGACTGAACCGGAACGGGAAACATCAACATGCTGTCAAGAACCGCAGACCACTTGTTCTGGCTCTCACGCTATATGGAGCGGGCCGAGAACACCGCCCGCATGCTGGACGTCAACTACCAGACCTCCCTCCTGCCGCAGTCCGCTGCGGCGGCCGAGCAGGGCTGGCGGGGCATTCTGTCGATCTCGGAGCTGATAGCCTCCTACCAGGAGCGCCACGGCGACGTCACGCCGCGCAAGGTCAAGCACTTCATGGTGGCCGACGAGGGCAACCCCTCGTCCATCATCAGCTGTCTGCGCGCCGCGCGCGAGAACGCCCGCGCGGTGCGCGGCACCTTGACCACCGAGGTCTGGGAGACCACCAACCAGACCTGGCTGGAGTTCAGGCGTCTGCTCGCCGATGGCCTGCTGGAGCGCGACCCCTCGGCCCTGCTGGAGTGGGTGAAGTTCCGCTCGCACCTGTCACATGGCGTGACGGTGGGCACGATGCTGCAGGACGAGGCGTTCAGCTTCATCCGCATCGGCTCCTTCCTGGAGCGGGCCGACAACACCGCGCGCCTGCTGGACGTGAAGTTCCATGCGCTGGACGGCGAGTTCCACGGCACGGAGCGCGACAACTCGCATGACTTCTATCACTGGTCGGCCCTGCTGCGCTCGGTGTCGGGCTTCGAGATCTACCGCAAGGTCTACAGCAATGTGATTCAGCCCGACAAGGTGGCCGAGCTGCTGCTACTTCGGCCCAATATGCCGCGCTCGCTGGCCTATTGCATGGCGCGGCTGGTCAGCAACCTGAAGCAGGTGGCCAACAAACAGTCGGACGACACCCTGCGCCGCGCCGGCCGCCTGGCCGCCGATCTGGAGTTCGCGCGTATCGACGAGATTCTCGACACCGGCCTGCATGCTTATCTCACGCAGTTCCTGGAGAGCGTGGGCGAGCTGGGCGCGGGCATCAGCCGCGACTTCCTGATGCCGTCGAGCTGATGCTTCCCTACTCCCCATTCCTGCAACCTTGAAGGAAGCATTTTGTCCATCCACGTTGCACTCAAGCATGTCACCCGCTACCAGTACGACCGCCTGGTCGAGCTCTCGCCCCAGGTGGTGCGGCTGCGTCCGGCTCCGCACTGCCGCACGCCCATCCTGTCGTACTCGCTGACGGTCGAGCCCGAGGGCCACTTCATCAACTGGCAGCAGGATGCCTTCGCCAACTACCTGGCGCGGCTGGTGTTCCCGGAGAAGACGACCGAGTTCAAGGTCACCGTCGATCTGGTGGCCGAGATGTCGGTCTACAACCCTTTCGATTTCTTCCTCGAGCCGCAGGCGCAGCAGTTTCCGTTCGCCTACGACGACGCGCAGCGCGCCGAGCTGGCGCCCTATCTGGTCGTCGATGAGGCGACGCCGCTGCTGGCCGCTTATCTGGCCGAGGTGGACCTCAAGCCCCAGGTCACGATCGACTTCCTGGTGGCGCTGAACCAGCGCGTGCAGGGCGATGTGTCCTATCTGATACGCATGGAGCCCGGCGTGCAGACGCCCGAGGAGACGCTGACTTCGCGCTCCGGCTCCTGCCGCGACTCCGGCTGGCTGCTGGTGCAGATGCTGCGCCATCTCGGCCTGGCGGCGCGCTTCGTGTCCGGCTACCTGATACAGCTGGCACCCGACCAGAAGGCGCTCGACGGCCCCAGTGGCACCGAGGTCGACTTCACCGATCTGCACGCCTGGTGCGAGGTCTATCTGCCCGGGGCCGGCTGGCTGGGGCTGGACCCGACCTCGGGCCTGCTCGCCGGCGAGGGCCATATCCCGCTGGCCTGCACGCCGCAGCCCTCGAGCGCGGCGCCTATCAGCGGCGCGGTCGACAAGGCCGAGGTCGAATTCGGCCACGAGATGGGCGTGACCCGCATCTGGGAATCGCCGCGCGTCACCAAGCCCTACACCGAGGAGCAATGGGCGGAGGTGCTGAAGCTGGGCGAACTGGTCGATGCCGATCTGCAGGCCGGCGATGTGCGGCTGACGATGGGCGGCGAGCCGACCTTCGTCTCGGTCGATGACCGCGATGGCGCCGAATGGAACACCGATGCTTTAGGCCCGACCAAGCGCACGCTGGCCCAGCAGCTGGTGCAGCGGCTGCGCGCCGAGTACGGGCAGGGCGGCTTCCTTCACTTCGGCCAGGGCAAGTGGTACCCGGGCGAGCAACTGCCGCGCTGGGCGCTGTCCATCTTCTGGCGGGCCGACGGCCAACCCTGCTGGCAAGACCCGACCCTGTTCGCCGACGAACGCGACCCGCACGCCTACACCAGCGCCGACGCCCAGGCCTTCATCACCGCGCTGACCACCCGCCTGGGCCTGAACACCCAGCACATCCAGGCCGGCCACGAGGACACCTTCTACTACCTGTGGCGCGAGCGCCGCCTGCGGGTCAACGTCGATCCGTTCGAGTCCAAGCTGGAAGACGAGATGGAGCGCAGCCGCCTGCGCCGCGTGTTCCAGCAGGGGCTGGAGCATGTGGTCGGCTATGTGCTGCCGATCAAGCGGGCCGACGACGAGGACGTGGTCAAGAACCCGGCGCTGAGCGACAAGCCCTGGATCAGCGGCCCCTGGTTCTTCCGCGACGAGCGCATGTATCTGTTCCCCGGCGATTCGCCGATGGGCTACCGGCTGCCGCTGGACTCGCTGCCCTGGGTGGCCGAGGCCGATTTCCCCTTCCATATCGAGCAGGACCCGTTCGCCCCGCGCGGCATGTTGCCGGGGGCGGCGCAGCTGCGTGCGCAATCTACTGTCGGTGGTCCGGCGGCGACCTATTCCTCTCACGTGGCCGGCGGCGGCCTGGCCGAGGGTGGCACGGTCGGCATACAGGCCGGGGTGTCCGTCACTGGCACCGGTCCAACCGAAGGCAGCTCTCTGCCGCTGAGCCAGCGCCCGGACCGCTTCGAGAGCGCGCACTGGATTACCCGCAGCGCGCTGTGCGTCGAGGTGCGCGACCCGCGCCGTGCCAGCGGCCCCAAGGCCGAGAAGGTCGGCAAGGCCAGCGGCGTGCTCTATGTCTTCATGCCGCCGATCAAGAAGCTGGAGGACTATCTGGAGCTGCTGGCGGCCGTGGAAGCCACTGCAGTGGCCCAGGGCGTGAAGATCGTGCTGGAGGGCTATCCGCCGCCGCGCGACCCGCGCCTGAAGATGCTGCAGGTGACACCCGACCCCGGTGTGATCGAGGTCAATATCCACCCGGCGCACAACTGGCGCGAGCTGGTGCAGCACACCGAGTTCCTGTACGACGCGGCCTGGCAGACGCGGCTGTCCAGCGAGAAGTTCATGATCGACGGCCGCCACACCGGCACCGGCGGCGGCAACCACTTCGTGCTGGGCGGCGCCACACCGGCCGATTCGCCCTTCCTGCGCCGGCCCGACCTGCTGGCCTCGCTGCTCGCCTACTGGCACAACCATCCCTCCTTGAGCTATCTGTTCTCGGGCATGTTCATCGGCCCGACCAGCCAGGCCCCGCGCGTCGACGAGGCGCGCAACGACCAGCTGCGCGAGCTGGAAATCGCACTGGCCGAAATCGCCCGTGCCACCGAGGAGCGCGGCGAGCAGATGCCACCCTGGCTGGTGGACCGCTCGCTGCGCAATGTGCTGGTCGATGTGACCGGCAACACGCATCGCAGCGAGTTCTGCATCGACAAGCTCTATTCGCCCGACTCCTCCACCGGCCGCCTGGGCCTGCTGGAGTTGCGCGCCTTCGAGATGCCGCCCCATGCGCGGATGAGCATCGTCCAGCAATTGCTGCTGCGCGCGCTGGTGGCCCGCTTCTGGAAGACGCCCTATCGCGAGAGCCTGGTGCGTTGGGGCACCGAGCTGCATGACCGCTTCCTGCTGCCGACCTTTGTGCAGATGGACTTCGATGACGTGATGGAGGACATGGCCCGCGCGGGCTTTTGCCTAGATCCGGGCTGGTTCGCGCCGCATTTCGAGTTCCGCTTCCCCAAGGCCGGCGAGATCACGGTGGCCGGCGTGCAGCTGACCCTGCGCAATGCGCTGGAGCCCTGGCATGTGATGGGCGAGGAGGGCTCGGCCGGCACCACGGTGCGCTATGTCGACTCGTCGCTGGAGCGCATCGAGGTCAAGGTCACCGGCCTGATCGATCCGCGCCACCGCGTCACCGTCAACGGCGTGACCGTGCCGCTGCAGCCCACCGGCCGCGTCGGTGAGTATGTGGCCGGCGTGCGCTACCGCGCCTGGCATCCGCCCTCGGCCCTGCACCCGACCATTGGCGTGCACGTGCCTTTGACCATAGACCTGGTCGACACCTGGATGCAGCGGTCTCTGGGCGGCGGCAAGTACTACGTCGCCCACCCGGGCGGCCGCAGCTACGAGACCCTGCCGGTCAATGCCTACGAGGCCGAGAGCCGTCGCCTGGCCCGTTTCTCGCCGCTGGGCCACACGCCCGGCAAGCTCGAAACCCGCCCGCCCGAGCGCAGCCTGGAATTCCCGTTCTCGCTGGATTTGCGGCGGGTGGGTCGGTGAGAGGGGCTCGGGCATGATATCGGTATGTCCAGCCCCCTGAATGCCCTGCCGCAGCAGTCAAGCCTGCTGGCCGATGAATCCGTTGACCCGGTCGCCCTGGCGGCGGAGGCTGCCCTGCGCGGGCAGGACGGACACTACAGCGAGCTTCAGGGCCGGCTGAACAAGGCGGGTGCCACCGACCGCGAGCTGGCGCCGCTGTGGCAGCAGTTCTTCGAGGCCAGCGGCGCCGCCGGCTGGCAGGACCTGAGCAGCCGCGCCGCCCGCATCCACCGCCGCGTGCAGGACGATGGCGCGACCTACAACGTCTATGACGATGGCGGCCAGTCGGCCCGCGTCTGGCCGCTGGAGCTGCTGCCGATGCTGGTCGGCGCCGACGAGTGGGCGGGCATCGAGCGCGGCGTGATCCAGCGCGCCAAGCTCTTGAATGCGACCCTGGCCGATGTCTATGGCCCGCGCAAGCTGCTGGACGGCGGCCTGCTGCCGGCCTCCCTGGTGTTTGCCCATCCACAGTATCTGCGGCCGATGCATGGCTGCGTGCCGCTGGGCGGCGTGCACCTGCACATCGTGGCCTTCGATCTGGCCCGTTGCGCCGACGGCCTGTGGTGGGTGGTCGGCCAGCGCACCCAGGCGCCGTCGGGCCTGGGCTATATGCTGGAAAACCGGCTGATACTGGGCCAGCAGTTCCCGGAGGCCTTTCGCGAGATGTCGATCCAGCGCCTGGGCGCCAGCTTCCAGGCCCTGCTGCAGGGCCTGATGCGGTTGTCGCCCGAGGGCGAGCGTTCGCGCGTGGCCCTGCTGACGCCCGGCCCGCACAGCGAAACCTATTTCGAGCACGCCTTTCTGGCCCGCTATCTGGGCATCACCCTGGTCGAGGGCGGTGACCTGACGGTGCGCTCCAATCGCGTGTTCCTGAAGACCCTGCATGGGCTGGAGCGCGTCCATGTGCTGCTGCGCCGCGTCGATGACGATTATCTGGACCCGCTGGAGCTGCGCTCCGATTCGGCCCTGGGCGTGCCCGGCCTGCTGCAGGCGATGCGCGCCGGCGAGGTGGTCGTGGCCAATGCGCCCGGCGCCGGCTGGCTGGAGAGCCCGGGCCTGTCCGCCTTCTGGCCGGCCGTCGCCCGCGAGCTGCTGGGCGAGGAATTGCTGCTGCCGGCCACCACCTCCTGGTGGTGCGGCGAAGACAGCGCCTGGCGCAAGCATCAGGCGGACCTGAACGACTACGTGGTCGCGCCGACCTTTGCCGCCAGCGACACCACCCAGGCCTTCTCGCCCAGTGTCGTGGCTGGCCTGTCGCCCAAGGCGCGGGCGGCGCTGTTGGCGCGCATCAAGGAAGATCCGGCGGCCCACACCTTGCAGGAGCGGCTGCGTCCGTCGGAGCTGCCGGTCTGGCACAACAATGCGCTGGAGCCGCGCGCCGCCGTGCTGCGGGTATTTGCGCTGGCCGATGGCATGGGCAGCTGGCGCGTGTTGCCCGGGGGCCTGACGCGGGTGGCCAACCGGCGTGATGGTGGTGCCGACCCCTGGCTGTCGATGCGCCATGGCAGCGCCAGCGCCGACACATGGGTGCAGACCAAGGGCGAGGTCGATCGCACCAGCCTGTTGCCCAAGCCGCTGACCGCCGCCGATCTGACCGGCGCGCACCGCACCGTCACCAGCCGCTCGGCCGAGAACCTGTTCTGGCTGGGCCGCTACACCGAGCGGGCCGAGAACAGCGTGCGCCTGGCGCGGCTGACCTTGGAGGCACTGTCGGGTGCGCAGCGTGGCGGCAGCTCGGTCGAGGTGCTGCGCGTGCTGGACTCGCTGGCCCGCCGCCATGGCCTGGTCGGCGCCACCGTGCCCAAGGCCGAGGCCTCGGCGCGGGTGTTCGAGCGCTCGCTGGTCCATGCGCTGGCCGACACGCGCAAGAGCAGCAGCGTGGCCTGGAATCTGCAGGCCCTGGCCGGCTGCTCGCAGGCGCTGCGCGAGCGCCTGTCGTCCGAGCACTGGAAGCTGATACACGAGGTCGGCGAGCACTTCCAGCAGCATCTGCAGGCGGTGCTCGATGCCTCCACGGTGGCGCCGCTGCCCGATGTGCTGGGCGTGCTGTCACGCGCCGGCACGCACCTGGCGGCCATCACCGGCGCGCAGACCGACCGCATGACCCGCGACGATGGCTGGCGCCTGTTGAGCGTGGGCCGGCAGATCGAGCGGCTGGACTTTTTGTCGAATGCGCTGGCCGAGGGTTTCGAGCAGGGCCTGCACAAGAGCGAAGACGGCTTTGCGCTGCTGCTGGGCCTGTTCGACTCGACCATCACCTACCGTTCCCAGTTCCAGGGCCGGCGCGAGCTGCCGCCGCTGCTCCATCTGCTGGTCCATGACAAGGACAACCCCCGCTCGCTGGCCTGGGTGGCGCGCACCATGCACGACCGCTTCCTGAAGCTGGCCCGCCACGAGGCCGAATGGGCGGCCGAGGTCGCCGCGCCCTTGCCGCGCCCCGAGGACTGGCCGCTGGAGGCGATCAGTGCAGCCGATGCCGATGGCGGCCATGCGCTGCTGATCGGCCATCTGCATGACTGCAGCCAGCAGGCGCTGGCGCTGTCGGTGGCCATAGGCCGGCGGCTGTTCACGCACGTCGAGACGATGGACCGGATGGTGTGGCAATGAACGCCGGACAGTCACAGTCGCAATCTCAAGGCGAGGGCCAAGGCCAATCGCAAAGCCAGACGCAGGGAGAGCCCGATGCATCGCCGCCGCTGCGCTGGCTACGCGTCGAGCATGAAACCGTCTATGACTACGATGTGCCGGTCGAGCTGGCCCATCACCTCGCCTGCCTGAGCCCGCGCGTCACGCCCTGGCAGCAGGTGCGTAACTGGCGCTTGACGATAGATCCGCTGCCCGACTGCACGGTCGAACTGGACGACAAGGATCTGGACGGCGATGGCACGCGCAACCCCTTGAGCCTGGACCCCTGGGGCAATATGCGCCTGGTCTTCAGCCATGAGCATGTGCATGAGCGGCTGTCGGTGACCAGCGTGTTCGAGGCCGGTCTGGCGGCCGCGCCCGAGCTGCATCTGCGGCTCAGCCCGCCGTGGGAGGAAGTGGCCGAATCGCTGCGCTACCACGCCGGTGCGGTGCGCAGCGAGGCGGTGGAGTTCACGCTGGCCTCGCACTTTGCGCCACGCGATGCCGCCCTGGCCGCCTTTGGCCGCGAGGCCTTCACGCCCGGCCGGCCGCTGGCCGAAGGCGCCTACGCGCTGATGAGCCTGATCAATGAGCAGTTTGCCTACAAGCCCTTGAGCACCCAGGTCGATACGCGGGCGCCCGAAGTGCTGACGCTGCGCAGCGGCGTCTGCCAGGACTTTGCCCACGTGATGATCGGCGCCTGCCGCTCGCTGGGCCTGGCGGCACGCTATGTCAGCGGCTATCTGCTGACGCATCCGGCCGCCGGCCAGCCGCGGCTGGTCGGCGCCGATGCCTCACATGCCTGGGTCGCAGTCTGGTGCCCGGAACTGGGCTGGCTGGCGCTGGACCCGACCAACGACGTCGTCGCCGGCCATGACCATGTGACCCTGGCCTGGGGCCGCGACTATGCCGATGTGGCGCCGCTGCGCGGCGTGATACGCGGCGGCGGCAAGGCCCAGCCGCGGGTGGCGGTGACGGTGGCGCCGATCGAAGAATGACCTTCCATCAGGGCAGTGAGGCCGGACCAAGCGCCTGGGCGCAGAACAGGGCCAGCTCCCCCAGCAGCGCCCGTGCCGCCTGATTGGCCGCCCGCACGCCGCCATAGGCATCCTCGCTGGGCGCTGCCATGCTGACATCGAACTCGCGCGCGGCCACGGCGCGGCGCGTGGTCGTGTTGACCAGCACCGCGCGCACCGTCAGCCGCACCCGGCTGGGCGTGGCGGCGAAGTCCTGCTGCAGCCGTATCAGCTCGGTGTCCAGCCGGTAGTCGCCGGCTGCGGCGGCCGGCGCGGCCAACACTGCACGGAAGGCGCCACCGCGCTCCAGCGCGCGCAGCAGCATGGGCGCCAGCATCTGGGCCGGCGTATCGGCCCACTGGCTTTGCGCGTAGTAGTCCAGCTGGTGCGGCTGGCGCTGATAGACGATGTGCCGGGTGTCGAAACCGGCCGCGGCGCGGGGCGCGCTGATGATCAGGGTCGGCGCCGAGGCAGCAGGTTGCACAGCGACCACGACGGTGACGTCGTCCAGCGCATACAGGACGGGCGGCACGGCCGGCTTGGGCAGCAGTGAGCCGCAGCCGGCCAGCAGGGCCAGGCCGCTCAGCACAAGGCCCACGCGGAGTTGGTGAGGAATGTTCATGGTGTGGACTTTTCTCCGGGGCCGGGTGGCCGGGCCGGGCCGCCCAGGATCAGGCTGCTCGGTGTGCGTTCGGTCTGTTCGCTGAAGCGGCGCATCGCGCTGGCGAGCTGGTTCAGCTCCTGCAGCAGGCGCTCGACCTCGGGCATGGTTTCGTTGCTGAGGCGCAGCACCCCACTGGCAGCGGCGTCTGCGGCCCGGCCGGCGCCGACGCTGGCCAGCGCGGCGGCATCGGCCATCTTGCGCACCGCCTCGGCGCTGCTGCTGATCTGTGCCAGGGTCGGCGCCAGCTGCTCGCTGGCGCTTGCGGTGCGGGCAGCGGTGCGGGCGGCGTCGGCAATGCCGGCGCTGATCGCGCCCTGCTGGGCGGCCAGCGCATGGGCGAGCGAGGCGACGTCGGCCAGCGTGGCCTTCAGCGCCGCGCGGTTGTCGGCGTCGAACATGGCATTCAGATTGGTGGACATGCGGTCCACATTGGCCAGCACGCTGGTCGCCACATTCTCCAGGCGGGCGCTCAGCGAGGGCTTGGAGACGATTGTCGGCACCGGGTCCTGCGCGGTGGGCAGCAGCGGCGGCGAGCCCTCGCTGCCGCCATTGAGCTCGACGTAGGCGATGCCGGTCAGCCCCTGGGTCTTCAGCACCGCCTCGGTGTCACGCTTGACCGGCGTGCCGGTCTCGATCTGAAACAGCAGGCGCACCTGGCGCGGATCGGCCGGGTCGATGGCAATGCTCATCACCTTGCCGACATTGACGCCGAGGTATTTGACCGGCGCATCGAGGTTCAACCCGGCCACCGATTCCTGCACGATGGACTGGTAGGGCACGGTACTCTGCTGCCCGCCCAGACCCGCGGCCAGCCACAGCACGCCGCCGATCAGCGCCGCACCGAGGGCCAGCACAAAGGCTCCGACCACGCCATAGTTCACCTTGTCTTCCACGCCGGTATCTCCTCTTTGGCGCCGGGTCTGCCCGCGCGCGTGTCCACAAAATAGGCCTGCACGATGGGGTGCTGGTGGTGTGACAGCTCCTCCATCGTGCCTATGGCCAGCACCCGGCCCTCGCCCAGCACCGCCACCCGGTGGCTGACGCCCCACAGCAGACCCAGATCGTGGGTGATCATCACCACCGTCAGGCCATACAACGCATGGGTGCTGAGGATCAGCTCATCGACGCCGGCCGAGCTGGCCGGGTCCAGCCCAGAGGTCGGCTCGTCGAGGAACAGCAGCTCGGGGTCCAGCGCCAGCGCGCGGGCGAGCGAGGCGCGCTTGAGCATGCCGCCGCTCAGCTCACCGGGCAGCTTCAGGCCAGCATCGGGTGGCAGCCCGGTCAGCGCGAGCTTCCATTCGGCGATCTCGTCGATGGTGGTGTCATCGAGCGCGCTGTGCTCGCGCATGGGCAGGCCGACATTGGCGCGCACCGTCAGCGCACCGAACAGGCCGCCCTTCTGGAACATCACGCCCCAGCGCTGGCGCAATTCATGGGTCTGCGCTTCGGTCAAGGTGGCCAGGTCGTCGCCGAACAGGCGGATGCTGCCCGAGCTGGGCCGCTGCAGCAGAATCATCTCGCGCAGCAGCACCGACTTGCCCGAGCCGCTGCCGCCGGCAATCGCCAGGATCTCGCCGCGCCGCACGTCCAGGTCCAGATCGGCATGGACGATATGGCTGCCGAAGCGTGTGCCGACCTTGCGGAGTTCGATGACATTGTCGACGGTGTCCACGCTAGATACCCAGCAGGTTGAAAACGACCGAGAACAGCGCGTCCGCCACGATCACCAGGAAGATGCCCTGCACCACGCTGAGTGTGGTCTGGCGCCCGACGCTGTCGGCGCTGCCCCGGGTGCGAAAGCCCTGGAAGCAGCCGATCAGCACGATGATCACAGCGAACACCAGCGACTTGCCGATGCCGATCAGCAGCGTGGGCCCCTGCATCTCGGTGCCGAAGCGGGCCAGGAATTCGTGAAAGCCAATGCCCAGCTGCGAGCGCGCCATCACCATGCCGCCGAACACGCCGGCGATGTCGGCAAACACGGTCAGCAAGGGCAGGGCGATGGCCAGGGCCAGCAGCTTGGGCAGCACCAGCAGCTCGATAGGGGCGATGTCCAGAGTGCGCATCGCATCGACCTCCTCGGTCACCGCCATGGTGCCGATCTGCGCCGCATAGGCCGAGCCGGAGCGGCCGGCGATGATGATGGCCGTGATCAGCGGCGCGAACTCGCGCAGCATCGCGTAGCCGACCAGATCGACAACAAAGATGTTGGCGCCGTAGTGGCGCAGCTGGTCGGCGCCCTGGTAGGCAACGACGACGCCGATCAGAAAGGCCGTCAGCCCGATGATGGGTAGCGCATCGAAGCCGTCGATCTCGATCTGGCGCAGCAGCGTGCGCCAGCGCATCCGTTGCGGATGCCGCAACAGACCCAGGGCCGCGACGGCGGTCTCGCCGATGAAGTGCAGCAGTGCCCAGGCCTGCTCGCCGGCCGCGACGGCGCTGCGGCCGGTGCGCTCCAGCAGGCCGTGGCGGGGCGGCTGGGGCAGGGGCTCGGCGGCATGGCCGGCCACCCGCTCCAGCAGGGCCAGCAGGCGTGGCGGCCAATGCTTCGGTTCGGCCGTGGCGTCGTGGCTGGTCAACCAGCGCTGCAGCACCCAGGCGCCGGCACTGTCCATGGCCTCCAGCTGCTGGCCGTCCAGTACCTGGGGGCCGCTGTTGCAGGCCAGGGTCTGCAGCCGGGTCGGCCAACTGCCCAGGCCGCCCACGGTCCAGCTGCCCGACAGCGCCCAGGCGCCGTCGGCCGCTGCAATGAGGGCGGCCGGCTGCATCAGCTCGCGCGGGTTTCTAGTGTCCGCACATCGGGCAGACGGGGTTCTGGGTTCGCCCAGGCCGTGAACTGCCCGAGGATTTTCTTGTCGCGCATGGGAGGCCCTGCAAAGCCTGCAGCTTGACCGGAGGCGCGGCGTCCGTCTGTGTGCCAACGCACCTACAGGCGAGATGTCTTGCGCGCAGACTGTGGCACATCCGGCACGATGTCGCCGCACTTAGGCGCAGTTTGAAAGGGATCTCCATGCCACTCCGTGCCCAAACCCGCAGTTCGGCCCAGACCAGCCACCGTCTGTCCAGGCTGGTATCGGCATCCGCCTTGACCCTCGGTCTGGCGCTGCTGGGTCAGGCGCCTACCGCGCAGGCCCAGGTCAGTGTCGGCATCGGCATACAACTGCCCGGCATCGACATCGGCATCAATATGCCCAGCTACCCAAGGATGGTGGCCGTGCCAGGCTAGCCGGTCTATTACGCTCCGGGGGCGAACTCGAACTATTTCTTCTACGAGGGCCAGTACTGGGTCTATCAGAACGACGACTGGTACGAGAGCGTCTGGTATGACGGCCCCTGGCGCCGCGTGGATCGGGACCTGGTGCCGGTGTTCGTGCTGCGCGTGCCGGTGCGCTACTACCGCCAGCCCCCGCCGTACTTCCGCGGCTGGCGTGCCGACGCGCCGCCGCGCTGGGGCGATCACTGGGGCCTGGACTGGGCGCAGCAGCGGCCCTACTCGGGCGAGCGTTACCCCCGCGCGGCCGAGCAGCAGGACAACATTCGCTCGCGCCATGAGCGCGCGCCCCAGCCCACCGTGACGAGGCCGGTGGACACACCTCGCAGTCAACCGGGCGAGCCGACCCGGCGTGGCAACGCGCCGCCCGAAAGGCAAGTCCGGCCGTCTCAGGGCTGAAGCCGCAACTCCTTGCGCTGCATGCTCAGGTAGTCGTCGCGCTCCATCTCATGCAACTGGAGCGCATAGCGCTCGGTGGCGTCGAACCAGGCGGCCAGGCGCTGCTCGTTGCGCGTCGCCGCCGGAGCTGACAGGCTGTCCATATAGGCGCCCAGGGCCAGGTAGTGCCGCATCGTGTTGCGTTCAATCGCCGCGTGCAGGCCGTCGATCGGCCGGGGCGGCGCACCTGCTCGCTCGGAGGTCTGGCTAAAGCCGATCTTGCCGCGGCCGGCCAGGCTCAGATAGGTCTGCATTGCCAGCCGTGCCGGCAGGCCGTAGCCATAGGCATAGCTGCACAGCGGCTGCTGAAAGTCATTGTGGCGAAGCGCCACCGCCAGGGTGCGCTGGCTTCGGTGCAGCGCCTGTGCCGCATCGGAGGCAGCCGCTCCCCCGGCGCTCAGCAGTGCCGCCAGCAGCAACGCGAGGTGACCCCTCACCCGGTCGCGATGGAGCGATCGGCACGCGCCGCGCCGAGCACCGCGTTCAGCTTGGACTCCAGCAGGTCCACCGGCCGTCGGCGCTGCGCCGGTACTCCAGCAGGCGCGCCAGGTCATCGGCGCGGGCCGTTCCGCCGGTGGCCCGGAAGGCCGCCCGCAGGCCGATGAAGCCCAGGCTGGAGGGCAGATCGCCGACATGCTCCTCCGGCGCCGCCAGGCCCGGTGTGAACCAGCGGCCTGGCCGTGCCTCGGACGCGGCGGCACCCCAGGCCACGGCCTTCAAACCCGTTGTCGTGGCGTTCATCTTCAGACCTCCGCAGGCTGTCGATGGGCTTTTGTAAAGCCATCGCCGGCACCGGTCTGTGCGCTCGCCAACACAGCCGCCTAGCGTGACCCTCGCGCCATCCAGGCCAGGATGGCGAGGGCCGATTCGTCCGAGACCATCTGATGGCCTTGGATTTTCTTGCCTTCGCGCATCTCCTTGAGCAGATGCTGCAGCGCCTCGGGACTTTCGCCCTTGCGCTGCAACTTGGCGCCCAGGCTCTGCAGGCTGGGGGCCGCCTTGGCCGTGGGGCCATGGCAATTCATGCAGCCATGGTCGGCGGCGAGCTGCCCGCCATCGCTGGCGACAGCGGGCAGGCTCAGCAGCGTGCCGAGCATCAAGGAAGTAATCGATCGAGTTGACATGGCTTGTCCGTTCACGCCTGTGTTCGCCAACGCACGGAACTACTTTCCCAGTCGGCATAGGCTGTCCCCAACTTATATCAAACCCCAACCACCAAGGATTTGCGATGAATCATTCAATGCTTGTTTCTGCCCTGCTGCTGTCCCTGGGCCTTGCCGCCTGCGACAGGCCGACCATCGTCAATGTGCCGCCCGCACCGGTGGCAACTCCTGTCCCCGGCCCGGCAGGTCCTCCCGGAGCCACCGGCATGCCGGGCGAGCAGGGCACCCAAGGCACCCAAGGCGCTCAAGGGACCCAGGGCTATGACGGCAACAAGGGTGACACCGGCAGAACCGGTGGCACGACCGTGATCGTGATGCCGCCGGCATCGTCGCCATCGAACTGATCGTCAACAAGGAGACGTCATGAGCCTTGCCACCATCCTGCTGATTGTTCTGGTCCTGATGCTGGTCGGATCTTTTCCGACCTGGCCGCACAGCCGCGGCTGGGGCTATGGCCCCACCGGCGGGCTGGGCCTGATCGTCGTGATCCTGGTCGTGCTCCTATTGATGGGGCGGATCTGACCCACGTTGCTTGAACCAAGGGGCGGCATGGGCTGGTTTTCGATGGAACACCGACGTACCGCCTACCGAGCATCACGTGATGCACCATGGGCGCAGCGAGCGCGCCTGGATACAGCGCCGCCAGCGCTGGCATGCATTGCCCCACGGCAGTCCGCAGGAGCCGAGCCTGGAGCGCGGCCGCTATGGCGTGACCAGTGGCTTCTGGGATCGAGTGTTCCGCACGGCGGAGTCCGACCAGTCCCGCTGACATGGGCCTTGACGCATGTCAATCTCCCGGCTCGCCGCTGTCGGCATGCTCGACGCATGTCCCGTGGCCTGTCTGCGGTGCGCCAATTGCCTAGAACTCCGCCATCTTGACGATCGCCTCTTTCTCCGACTTGCTGCGGCGCCATGCGCTGAAGCTCGCCCTCCTGCTGGCCTTGCTGGTGCTTGCGGCGCTGGCCGGGCCGCGCTTGCTGCTCGGGCCCGAGGTCGCGATGCAGACCGTGCTGCAACGAGACTTCGTGCAGACCGTTGTCGCCAGTGGGCGCGTGGCCACGCCGCATCGGGCCGATATCGGCGTGCAGATCACCGGCACCGTGCGCGCCGTGCCGGTCACCGAAGGGCAGGAGGTGGCGGCCGGCATGCCGCTGATCGAGCTGGAGTCGACCGAGCTGCGCGCCCAGCTCAAACAGGCCGAGCTGGCCGTCCAGCAGGCCCGTGCCCGGTTGCGCCAGCTGCGCGAGCTGCAGGCACCGATGGCCGAGCAGGGCCTGCGCCAGGCCCTGGCCAATCGTCAGGCGGCGGCCCATGCGCTGCTGCGCAGCCATGAGCTGAAGGCGCAGGGCTTCATCGGCCAGGCAGCGCTCGACGAGACCCTGCGCGCCGATCAGGTGGCCCAGGCCCAGCTGGCCAGCGCCAGGCAGCAACTCGACAGTGCCAGGCCGGCCGGCAGTGATGCGGCGATTGCCGAGGCGGCCCTGGCCCAGGCCCAGGCCGGTGCCGATGCTGCCCGCGCGCGCCTGGCCTATGCCACCGTCAGCGCCCCGCTGGCCGGCACCGTGATCAGCCGCAATGTCGAGCCGGGCGATGTCGTGCAGCCCGGCAAGGTGCTGCTGCTGCTGTCGCCCGCCGGCCGTACCGAGCTGGTGGTGCAGATCGACGAGCGGAATCTGCGCCTGCTGCGGCTGGGCCTGTCGGCCCTCGCGTCGGCGGATGCCTATGCGCAGCAGCGCTTCGACGCGAGGCTGGACTTCATCAACCCGGCCGTCGACGCGCAGCGCGGCGCGGTCGAGGTCAGGCTGGGCGTGCCGCAGCCGCCGGCCTATCTGAAGCAGGACATGACGGTGTCGGTGGACATCGAGGTTGCCAGGCGGCCCCAGGCCGTGCTGGTCTCGAACGATGCGCTGCACGAGGCCGATGGCGCCGCGCCCTGGGTGCTGAAGCTCGATGGCCGTCATGTGCGGCGCCATCCGGTCAAGCTGGGCCTGCGCAGCAGCGGCCTGTCCGAGGTGCTGGAGGGCCTGCGGGCCGGTGACCGGCTGGTGCCGGTGGGGGCCTTGACCATCGTCGATGGCGCGCGCATCCGGCCGCTGCCCGCGGCCCTGCCGTCATGAGCGGGGAGGCCGGCGCCGCCGTGCCCGTGCCCGCGCTGGCGCAGCTGCCGCGCTGGCAGCCATTCGAGTGGATTGTGGCGCTGCGCTTTCTGCGCGAAGGTCGCATGCAGACCGCCTTCATCATCGGTGGCGTGGCCATCGGCGTGGCGGTGATCGTGTTCATGTCCGCGCTGCTCAGCGGCCTGCAGGCCAACTTCATGCGCCGCGTGCTGACGGGCCAGGCGCATATCCAGCTGCTGCCGCCCAAGGAGACGGTGCGGCCGTTGCGCGCGGACACGTCCGGCTTGAAGCCCGGGCTGGTCGAGGGTGCCGTGCTGCAGGCGCCGCTGCAGCGGCTCAAGAGCCTGGACCAGTGGCAGGGCGTGGCGGCGCAGATCCGTGCCATGCCCGAGGTGATGGTGGTCTCGCCGGCGGCCACCGGCTCGGCGCTGGTGGTGCGCGGCGACGCCAGCCGGGCGATCTCGGTCGTCGGCATGCAGCCCGAGCTGTACTTCCGCATCGTCACCATGGACGACAAGATCGTGCGCGGCAGCTCGCGGCTGGGTAGCAGCGACATCCTGATCGGCACCGAACTGGCCGCCGACCTGGGCGTCGATCTGGGCGACAAGCTGCGCATCACCGCCGCCAGCGGAGCGGCCAGCACGCTGACCATCAGCGGCATCTTCGACCTTGGCAACAAGGCCGCCAACGAGCGCAGCACTTTCATGGCGCTGCGTAACGCGCAAAGCCTGCTGGGCCTGCCCGGCGGTGTCTCGGTGCTGGACGTGACGGTGCGTGATGTCTATGCCGCCGAGGCCGTGGCCCAGCGCATCACCGCCGCCACCGGCGTGCAGGGCGACAGCTGGATACGCACCAATGCGCAGTTCTTCACCGCCGTCAATGCGCAGCAGAGTTCGAACACGCTGATACGCCTGTTCGTGGCCCTGTCGGTGGCCCTGGGCATTGCCAGCGTGCTGGTGGTGTCGGTGGTGCAGAAGTCGCGCGAGATCGGCATCCTGCGCGCGATGGGCATCTCCAGGGGCCAGGTGCTGCGTGTGTTCCTGCTTCAGGGCGGCCTGCTGGGCCTGGGCGGCGCCCTGGTCGGCTCGGCCCTGGGTGGCCTGGCCCTGCTGGTGTGGCAGCGCCTGCAGCGCAACGCCGACGGTACGCCGCTGTTCCCGCTGACCTTCGAGCCCGGCCTGTTCGCGGCGGCGTTGGTGCTGGCCACGCTGACCGGTCTGGTGTCGGCCTTCGCCCCGGCGCTGCGTGCGGCCAGGCTCGACCCGGTGGTGGCGATCCGTGGCTGAGCCAGTGCAGGCCGCAAAACCGACCGCAAAACCGTCCGATCAACCGGTGGTGGTCGAGCTCAAGGGCGTGCGCAAGTCCTTCAACCTCGGCCTGCCCAACGAGACCGAGGTGCTGCACGGCATCGACCTGACGCTGCGGCGCGGCGAGTTCTGTGCGGTGATGGGGCCGTCGGGCTCGGGCAAGAGCACCCTGCTGAACATCGTCGGGCTGCTGGACCGGCCCACGCAGGGCCTGCTGACGGTCTGTGGCGAGGAGACTACGGCGCTGGCCGATCATGCGCTGACGCGGCTGCGTGGCCACAGCATCGGCTTTGTGTTCCAGTTTCACAACCTGCTAGGCGCCTTCACCGCGCTGGAAAATGTGCTGATGCCCCTGCTCGGCGATGCGGGCTTCCCTAACGCGGCCATGGCCGAGCGCGCGGCTACGCTGCTCGACAGCGTGGGCCTGTCGCCCTGGCGCAACCAGCCTGCGGGCCTGCTCTCGGGCGGGCAGCAGCAGCGGGTCGCGCTGGCCCGCGCACTGGCCATGAAACCGGCGCTGCTGCTGGCCGACGAGCCCACCGGCAATCTCGACACGCAAAGCGCTGATGCGGTGTTCGACCTGCTGCGGCGGGTGAACCGGGAGCAGGGCACCAGCGTGCTGTTCGTGACCCACAATCCGGAACTGGCCCAACGCTGCGACAAGACCATCGAGGTCGTCGATGGCAGGGTGGTGGCGCAGGCCGGTCGCTGAAGCCGGCCCGGTGCGCCGGCCCACAGTCCCAGGCCGTTCGAAACCGGAGGCAATGACGATGAGCAAGAAGGCCGTGAACAAGACACCGGGCGAAGCCGAAGCTGAGCCGGCGCCGGCCCGGCCCGCGCGTGAGGAGTACGAAGCCCAGCTGCGCCTGCTGCAGATCGAGCTGGTCAAGCTGCAGCGGCACTTCATTCGCTGCGGGCAGCAGATCCTGGTCATCGTGGAGGGGCGCGACGGGGCGGGCAAGGACGGCAGCATCAAGCGCGTCATCGAGCACCTCAGCCCGCGCGAGACCCGTGTGGTGGCCCTGGGCGCACCCTCGGACCGCGAACGCCACGCCTGGTACTTCCAGCGCTACGTGGCCCAGCTGCCGGTGGCCCAGGAGCTGGTGTTCTTCAATCGGAGCTGGTACAACCGCGCCGGCGTCGAGCGGGTGATGGGCTTCTGCAGCGAAACAGAGTACGAAGACTTCATGCAGGCTGTGCCCAGCTTCGAGGCGCTGCTGGTCCACTCCGGCATCAAGCTGCTGAAGTACTACCTCGATATCGACCGGGACGAGCAGAAACGCCGCCTCGCCGCCCGTCTGCGGGACCCGCTCACGCAGTGGAAGAGCAGCCCGGTCGATGCGGTGGCACTGAAACACTGGACGGCCTATTCCCATGCACGCGACACGATGCTGCTGCGCACCCACACCGAGGCGGCGCCCTGGCATGTGGTGCGCGCCAATGACAAGCGCCTGGCGAGGCTGAATCTGATCCGCGACATCCTGTCGCGGCTGGACTATGAGGGCAGGCGGGCCAGGCTGGTGCGGCCCGATCCGGCGATTGCATTCGCGTTCACGCCGGACTGTCTGACGAACGGTCGCCTCGCGCGCTGATGCACCGGGCCGGTTGGCCAAGGCTTCAGACGCCTGGTGGCGTCTGGGCCGCGTGTAGCTTGACGCGCTCGCTGATATCCGAGCCCACGCCGCGGTAGCCGATGAAGGCGCTGCCGGCGTCGAACATCGGTTCGCCGCTGACCTGCAGGTACTGCACCGTGCCATTGGCCAGGGTGCGGCTGTAGACGTGGTCCAGGAAGGGGCGGCGGGCGGCGATATTGGCGTCGAGCTGGGCGCGCTCGTCCGAGTTCCAGCGCGGCGCGGGCTGATCCAAGCTCACATCGGTGGGAGTCTCCATGCCCAGCATCTCGAACACCGGCCCCGAAGTCTTGGTGAAGGCACCGGCAGCATCCTGCTCCCAGTACCAGTCGGACGACAGCTCGGCCAGGCTCTTGAAGCGGGCCTCGCTGTCGCGCAGCGCGGCCGTGCGTTCCAGCACCTTCTGCTCCAGCAGCAGATTGTGCAGAGCCAGCTGGCGGTAGAGCAGGCGCACCTCCAGCATATTGCGGATGCGGGTCTGCACCTCCACCAACTCAAACGGCTTGCTGACGAAGTCCTTGGCGCCGGCCTGCAGCGCGCGCAGCTTGTGGCCGGGCTGCGCCGTGATCACCAGCACCGGCAGATAGCTATCGGTCTCGATGCCTTTCAAGGCCTCCATGACCTCGAAGCCGTCCATCTCGGGCATTTGCAGGTCCAGCAGTATCAGGTCGTAGCGGTGGCGCAGGTGCAGGCCGCAGACCGCCTTCGGGTCCATCGTCGCGCTGCAGTTGAGGTAGCCGGCGTCGCGCAACATGCGCTCCAGCAGCAGCACATTGGCCGGCTGGTCATCGACGATCAGGATGCTGGCATTGAGGATTTCGGCAGGGTCAATCATGGGGGGCCTCAGTCGGTGGGCAGCGGTTCGGGTGGGGTGGTCTGGGCCAGGGCGAGATCGAGCGCTTCCATGAATTCATCGACCTTGATCGGCTTGGTCAGGTAACGGAAGAAGCCGGCCGCCAGGCCCCTCTCGACGTCGCGCGGCATCGCGTTGGCCGACAGCGCCAGCACCGGAATGTGCGCGGTGACGCGGTCGTTCTGCAGCATGGCAAGCGCGCCAAAACCGCTGAGGCCGGGCAGATTGATGTCCATCAAGATCAGGTCCGGCACAAAGCTGCGAGCCATCTGCACGCCGCTGTGGCCGTCGATGGCCATCAACAGGCGCAGGTCGCTGCGCCGGGCAATCAGCCGCTCGACCAGGGCCAGATTGGCCGGGTTGTCCTCGACGTAAAGGAGCGTGCGCTGCGACGACGGAGGCAACTGCGCCACCACCGTGTCAGCGAGCAGGCCTTCCCGCAGGGGCTCGCCCAGCACCAGCTCAGGGGCGCTGGCCAGGGCCAGCTCGACCCAGAACACACTGCCCACGCCGACCTGGCTTTCGACGCCCATCGTGCCGCCCATCAGCTCGACCAGCTGGCGTGTCACCACCAGGCCTATGCCGGTGCCTTCCTCGCCGCCGGTCTCCTGGCCGAGGCGATTGAAGGGCTGGAACATCTGCGCCAGCTGGTCCGCGCTGAGGCCGACGCCGGTGTCCTGGATGCTCAGCCGCACCCGCGCTTCGGCACTCATGCCGCACTGCACGATCACGGCGCCGCCATCGCGGTTGTACTTGATCGCGTTGGACAACAGATTGATCACCACCTGCTTGAGCCGGGTGCGGTCGGCATGCACATAGAAGCGTCCGTCAATGCGCGGCAGGGTGACCTGGATGCCGCGCTTGCGCGACTGCGGCTCCACCATCGCCTGACAGTCCAGCAGTACCTCGGTCAGCGACATCGACTCCTGCGAGATCGACACCTTGCCCGACTCGATCATCGCCAGGTCCAGGATCTCGTTGATCAAGCGCAGCAGGTACCAGCCCGATTGCAGGATCTGGTCGATTGAGAGCTTTTGCGAGTCGCTCGGCGGTGGCTGCTCAGAGGCCATCAGCTGGGCAAAGCCCAGCACCGCATTCAGGGGCGAGCGCAGCTCGTGGCTCATGCTGGACAGGAAGTCCGATTTGGCCAGATTGGCCTTCTCGGCCACGGCCTTGGCCAGTTCCAGCTCGGCATTGCCCTGCTGCAACATGGCCTCGAACTGCTTGCGCTCGGTGATGTCGCGGGCGGCCGCGAACACGCCCTGGACCTTACGCTCGCGGTCATGGAAGGTGGTGGCGTTGTAGGACACCACGGTTTGCCGCCCGCCGGTGGCCTGGGCGGTCAGCTCGTAGTTGGTGACCTTGCCCTCGCGCAGCACGCGGTTGATGGCCTCCTCGGCGCGCTGCGGGTCGGTGAAGTAGTTCTTGAACGGCGCGCCGATCAGCTCGTCGCGCGTGCATCCCGTCAGTGTTGCCATCTGCTGGTTGACATCGCTGATGATGCCGCGCAGGTCGGTGGTCATCAGCGCGTCGATATTCGATTCGATCAGCGAGCGGGTGTAGAACTGCTGGTCGCGCAGACGCTGGTCGAGCAGGGCCTGCTCGGCCTCGACCTGCTTGCGCGCGGTGTTGTCGGTGCCTATCAGCAGGTAGCCGATGATGGCGTCCTGCGCATCGCGCAGCGCCGTCACCGACACCAGGGCAGGCAGGCGGCTGCCGTCCTTGCGGATATAGGTCAGCTCGTAGATGTCCTCGATGCCGCGCGAGGCCTTGAACACCAGCGCCTCGAAGCCGGGCGTGATGGCGGCGTCCAGCTCCTGGCTCAGGGCGGCGGCGCGGGCGATCAGCTCCTGGGCGTCGGAGATATCGGCCGGCGTGACCTTGTTGACCACATCGGCCGCCTGGTAGCCCAGCATGCGCTCGGCGCCGACGTTGAAGATCTGGATCACCCCCTGCGCGTCGGTGGCGATGCTGGAGAAGTTGGCGCTGTTGAAGATCGCGTCCTGCAGTGCGCCGGCAATCAGGAACGGTTGCGGGGCCGGCGCGGGGGCAGTGGCGATTGCGGTGGTGTGCACAGGCGCCAGGCCCAGGGCGGCCAGCAGGCGCCTGTACCAGTGTGACAGTGTCTCGATCAGGGGCATGTTCATCTTTTCTAGCGCTGCCTGACGTCGCACAGCAGGCGCGCCAGTTCTTTCTTGACGACGCCGTAGCATTCGCAGACCTTGCCCTCCAGGCCGGCCCGGTCCACCACGGTGATATGGCCGCGGCGGTAGCGGATGAAACCCTGGGTCTGCAACTGGCTGGCCGCCTCGGACACCCCCTCGCGGCGCACGCCCAGCATGTTGGCGATCAGGTCGTGGGTGATGGTCAGCTCGTTGCCGGGTACACGGTCAAGGGTGAACAGCAGCCAGCGGCACAGCTGCTGCGACAGCGAGTGGTGGCGGTTGCAGGCCGCCGTCTGCGCCATCTGGGTGATCAGGGCCTGGGTGTAGCGCAGCAGCAGGCGCAGCACCGGCCCGGTGCGCTTGAACTCGTCCATCAGCATGGCCGAGCCCAGCCGGTAGCCATGGCCGCCGGTCCGTACCACCGCGCGGCTGGGCGTGGAGTTGCCGCCCATGAACAGCGAGATGCCCAGCATGCCCTCGTTGCCGACACCGGCGATTTCCGACGAACCGCCGTTCTCCAGCACATAGTGCAGGGAGACGATGGCCGTGGTCGGGAAATAGACGTGACGCTGCTGGCCGCCCGACTCATACAGCACCTCGCCCAGCGGCAGCGGAATCAATTCCAGCTGCGGGGCGAGGCGGTCGAACTCGGCATCGAGCAGGGCGGCCAGCAGATGATTCTGGTTAGGGTTGTGGGTGCCGGACAGATCGAGGGGCATGCGTTGCGTGGCGGGGCTGGCAGAGGAGTTGAAGACCAACCCTAGGGCTTGGGTAGTGCCACGTCTGTGCGCTGGCGTACACAGACCCGGACACATTCCGGCAACGAAGCAGCAATGCGGCAGGCCCATGCTGAGCCCCATGAAGAAACATGCGCTGGCGCACAGACCGGTTGGCCCCCTGCTGGCAGACTTGAAGCGTCGGCACTCTGATAGGACACCCATGACATTGCGCGGTTTCGTGACCGGCCTGCTGCTGCTGGGCCTGGTGGCCTGTTCCGGCCTGCCGGGCGGCGCACCGGCCGGCGGTGGCGTGCAGGTGCCGACGGCCTGGGCTGCATCCTCTGCCTCGGCCCGCTCCACGCCGCTGGCCCAGTGGTGGCTGCGCTTTGATGACCCGCTGCTGGCCGCGCTGATGGCCGAGGCCCTGGACGCCAACCGTTCGGTGACCAGCGCGCTGGCGGCCCTGCGTCAGGCCCGTGCACTGGGCGATGTGCAGACGGCTGGCCTCGGCCCGTCGCTGGGCGTCAGCGCCTCGGCCCAGCGCAACTACTCGGGTGCCAGCCGCAGCAGCAGCAACGGTTTTCGCACCGGGCTGGACGCCGGCTGGGAGCCTGACTTCTTTGGCGGCCAGCGCGCGGGCGTCAGTGCCGCTGAGGCCGACACGGCCGCCAGCCTGGCCAGCCTCGGCGACGTGCAGGTTTCGGTGGCGGCCGAGCTGGCCTTGAACTATCTGCAGCTGCGCGGCCTGCAGGCGCGTCTGGTGATCGCCCAGGCCAGCCTGGCCAGCCAGCAGGAGACGCTGCAGCTGACCGACTGGCGCGCCCAGGCCGGCCTGGTGGGTTCGCTTGAGCTGGAGCAGGCCCGTGCCGCCGTGGCGCAGACCCAGGCGCAACTGCCGGCCCTGCAGGCGGCGGCACTGCAGACCGAGCATGCGATTGCGGTGCTGACCGGCCAGGCACCGGCCGCGCTGCACGGGCGCCTGGTGGCGGTCGAGCGCACGCCACAGGCCAGCGATGACCTGGTGCTGGCCTTCCCGGCCGAGACGCTGCGCCAGCGCCCCGATGTGCGTGCCGCCGAGGCCCGCGTTGCCGCCGCCTGGGCCCGGGTGCGGCAAGCCGATGCGGCGCGCTATCCGAGCTTCCAGCTGAGCGGCACGCTGGGCCTGAGTTCGCTTGCGCTGGGCTCGCTGACCAGCGGCTCCTCGGTGGCGGCCGGCCTGCTGGGCAGTGTCTCGGCCTCGCTGTTCGACGGCGGCGCGGCGCGGGCCCGGGTGCGGGCCCAGGAGGCCGGGTTCGACCAGGTGCAGTCGGCCTATGAGGCTACCGTGTTGGCGGCGCTGCAGGAGGTGGAGGACGCGCTGGTGGCCTTGCGCCATGATCGCGAGCGCCTGCAATACCTGCGCGCCGCCGCCGAGTCGGCGCAGAGCGCCGCCCTGCTGGCCCGCCAGCGCTACAGCAGCGGCCTGGTGGACTTCCAGGTCGTGCTGGAGACGCAGCGCAATGCGCTCGGCACCCAAGACAGCGTCGCCAACCTGCTGGCCACCCTCAACACCGACCATGTGCGCCTGTACAAGGCGCTGGGCGGCGGCTGGGTGCCCGACCAAGACAACACGATCCGCGTATCGCCCGCCAAGCCATGAACATGCCCTCGTCGACCCCACCCAAGCCCGTCACCCCGCCGGCCGCTGGCGACATTGCCACCCTGCTGGACGACCCCGGGCAACTGCCCTGGTGGCGGCGCTGGACCCTCTGGCTGGCGCTGGCGCTGATCGTGGCCGCCGGCGCCGGCTGGTACTTCTGGCGGTTGCAGGCGGCCAGCGACGCCGCGCCGGCCTACACCACCGAGACTGTGACCCGAGGAGACCTGACCCTGTCGGTCACCGCCAACGGCACCTTGCAGCCCACGCGGGCGGTGAGTATCGGCAGTGAGCTGTCGGGCACGATCAGCAGCGTGCTGGTCGATGTGAATGACCGCGTCAGGAAGGGTCAGGTCCTGGTGCGGCTGGACACGGCCAAGCTGTCCGGCCAGATCGCCCGCTCGCGCGCCTCGCTGGCTGCCGCCCAGGCGAGGGTGCTGCAGGCCGCGGCCACCGTGAAGGAGGCGCGCAGCAATCTGGCCCGGCTGGAGGAGGTGGCGCGCCTGTCGGGCGGCAAGGTGCCGTCCAAGGCCGAGCTGGACAGCGGCCGCGCCGGCCTGGACCGGGCCGTCGCCGATGAAACCAGCGCCCGCGCCGGTGTGGCCGATGCGCAGGCGGCACTGGGCACCGACGAGATCAATCTGTCCAAGGCCTCGATCCAGTCGCCCATCGACGGCGTGGTGCTGACCCGCTCGGTGGAGCCCGGCAACGCGGTGGCCGCTTCGCTGCAGGCCGTGACCCTGTTCTCGATAGCCGAGGACCTGGCCAAGCTCAGGCTGCAGGTGAATGTGGACGAGGCCGATGTCGGCTCGGTGCAGGTCGGCCAGAAGGCCAGCTTCACCGTCAGCGCCTACCCGAGCCGCCAGTACCCGGCCAAGGTGACGCGGGTCGCCTTCGGCTCCACCACCACCGACAACGTGGTCACCTACATCACCTATCTGGAGGTGGACAACACCGACCTCAGCCTGCGCCCGGGCATGACGGCCACCGCCACGATCGCCGCCCGGCAGGCCAGCGATGTGCTGCTGGTGCCGAGCAGCGCCCTGCGGTTCAACCCGGCCGCTGCGGCGGCCAAGCAGGCGGCGGCCGCCAGCAGCAGCGGCAGCCTGGTTTCCAAGCTGATGCCGCAGCGACCGGGCGGCCAGGGGCAGCGCCGTGCCGGTGGCGCCGGCAACGGAGAGGGCGGGTCGGCCAAGCGCCAGGTCTGGGTCTTGCGCGACGGCCAGGCGGTGGCGGTGGCCGTCACCGCCGGCATCAGCGACGGCCGCCTGACCGAGGTCACGAGCCCGGAGCTGAAGGTCGGCATGGCGGTGATCACCGACCAGCGCAGCGGGGCTTTGAGGTGAGCGAGGCTGCTGACGGCATGCCGCTGATACGCCTGCGCGGCATCACCAAGGTCTATGGCGAAGGCCAGGCCCAGTTGCAGGCGCTGAAGGGCATAGACCTGGACATCCATGCCGGCGAGTTCATTGCCGTGATGGGGCCCAGCGGCTCGGGCAAGTCGACGGCGATGAACACGCTGGGCTGCCTGGACACGCCGAGCGCGGGGGAGTACCTGTTCCAGGGTGTGCATGTCGAGCGGCTGTCGCGCGACCAGCGCGCGCGGCTGCGGCGGCGCTTCCTGGGCTTTGTGTTCCAGGGCTACAACCTGCTGGCCCGCACCTCGGCGCAGGAGAACGTCGAGTTGCCTCTGCTCTACCGCGGCGAGAGCGCGGCGATGCGCCGCCAGGCGGCCCAGGCGGCGCTGGCTTCGGTCGGCCTGGCCGGCTGGGAGACGCACACGCCGGCCGAGCTTTCCGGGGGGCAGCAGCAGCGCGTGGCGATCGCGCGCGCCATCGTCACCCAGCCCGCCGTGTTGCTGGCTGACGAGCCGACCGGCAATCTGGACACGGCGCGCAGCCGCGAGATCATGGACCTGATACGCATGCTCAATGTGCAACGCGGCATCACCGTGGTGATGGTCACCCACGAACCCGATATGGCGGCCTATGCACGGCGCCTGGTGCGCTTTGTCGATGGCGAGATCGCCAGCGACGAGCCCAACCCGCATCCGGTCGGCGAAGGCGCCGACTCCAGCGTGGCCATGCCGGCCTGAGGAACAAGCGATGCTGCTCAACTCCCTGCTGCTGGCCCTGCGCGAGATCCGCCGCAACCTGCTGCGCTCCTTTCTGACCATCCTGGGCATCGTCATCGGTGTCAGCGCGGTGATCACCATGGTCACCCTGGGCAAGGGCGCGACCCAGTCGGTGCAGGACCAGATCGCCGGCCTCGGCAGCAATCTGCTGATGGTGCGGCCGGGCCAGCGCCAGGGCCCCGGCGGCGGCGGTGGCGCGCCCAGCTTCAAGGAGACCGACATCGACGCCATCGCCACGCAGATCGGCGGCGTCAGGGCGGTGGCGCCCGAGGTGCGCACCGGCGTGACGGTGGTCGCCAACGGTCGCAACTGGTCCAGCAGCGTGACCGGCAGCAGCAACGCCTATTTCGACACCAGCAACTGGAAACTGGCCAGCGGCCGCATCTTCAGCGAGGCCGAGCTGCGCGCCGGCGCCGCCGTCTGCCTGATCGGCGAGACACCGCGCCGCGAGCTGTTCGGCAGCCTGTCGGCGCTGGGGGCACAGCTGCGCGTCAAGCAGTTCAGCTGCGAGATCATCGGCGTCCTCGCCTCCAAGGGCCAGGGCGCGATGGGCAATGACCAGGACGATATGGTGCTGGTACCGCTGCACACCTTGCAGCGCCGCGTGACTGGAAACCAGCGCATCTCGACGCTGCTGGTCTCGATGCAGGACGACACCGACAGCGAGCGCCTGAAGGCCAGCCTGACCGACCTGCTGCGCGAGCGCCGCAAGCTCAGCGCCGGCGACGAGAGCAACTTCAACATCCTCGACACCAAGCAGATCGCCGACACGCTGTCGGGCACGACACAGATCATGACCACGCTGCTGGGCGCCGTCGCGGCGGTGAGCCTGCTGGTGGGCGGCATCGGCATCATGAACATCATGCTGGTCAGCGTCAGCGAGCGTACCCGCGAGATCGGCGTGCGCCTGGCCATTGGCGCGCTGGAGCGCGAGGTGCTCTTGCAGTTCCTGATCGAGGCGGTGGTGTTGGCTGCGCTGGGCGGGCTGATGGGCATTGCCTTGGCCACCGTGGCCTCGATTGCGCTGGCGCAACTGATGGGGCTACCCTACCTCTTCGATCCGGCCATCAATCTGCTGTCCTTCGCCTTCTCGGCGGCTATCGGCGTGGTCTTCGGCTTTGTGCCGGCGCGGCGTGCGGCGCAGCTCAATCCGATCGAGGCGTTGCGGCATGAGTAGTGTTGGTGCTTTCTCGTGGTTTGGGTTTGGCCGGTGGCGGCGCAGGCACAGCCCCGCCAGCCACCGGGCTTCAGTGCGGGGGTCGCCCTTGCAGGGCGCCCGCCTTGCGGTGCTCGCAACATGGGCCGGGCGCATAACTCGCACCCGTTCGCTTCGCTCACCAAGCTCGGACAAACGCGCCCAGTCAGTCTTTTGATTCGCACGCTGACGCGTGCTGGCCCAAGTCGCTGTGCTCCTCAGCCCCGCACAGGCGCCCGTCGGCCGGCAGGGCTGCGCCTGCGCTGATGCACCGTGGCCTGGCAAGAGCTGGGCGACGCCGGCTCGCAATGCGTCACCGACAGCGAAGGCATGGCTAGAACCGTGCGGTGGCAGACAGACAGGCGTCGCCACTTTTATCACTATTAATCGTGGATTGCGTCGAATGATGTAGATCAATGCTGCCCGCTGCGTCCATCGCGATCATCAGCGCCCTAGGCCATGAAAGGAACACGATGAGCACGCTGACTTCCCGAGCCGCACCAAATCCCTTACCCGACAAAGCCACGGCGTCTGCGGCAGCCGTCGGACCTGCCAAGCTCTCGCTGGGCCTGCTGACCGCCCTGGTGGTGGGTTCCATCATCGGCAGCGGCATCTTCGGCCTGCCGCAGAACATGGCGGCCGGTGCGGGGGCCGGGGCGGTGCTGATCGGCTGGCTGATCACCGGCGTGGGCATGCTGAGCCTGGCCCTGCTGTACCAGATGATCGCGTTGCGCAAGCCGACGCTGAACAACGGCGTCTATGCCTATGCCCGGGCGATTGCCGGCGACTATGTCGGCTTCAACTCGGCCTGGGGCTATTGGGTCAGCGCCTGGCTGGGCAATGTCGGCTACCTGGTCGCGGCCTTTGGCGCGTTAGGCTATTTCTTCCCGGCCTTCGGCGAGGGCAACACCACCGCTGCGGTGATCGGCGCCTCGATCGTCCTGTGGGTCGTGCACGGGCTGGTGCTCAAGGGCATCAAGGGTGCGGCGGTGCTGAATGCCGTGGTCACTGTGGCCAAGGTGCTGCCCTTGCTGCTGTTCATCGTGCTGGTGGCGCTGGCCTTCCAGGTCGATGTGTTCACGCTCAGCCTGTGGGGTGACGCCAAGCTCGGCTCGGTGCTGGACCAGGTCAAGAGCACGATGCTGGTCACCGTCTGGGTGTTCATCGGCATCGAGGGGGCCAGCGTCTACTCGGCCCGCGCGCGCAACCGTGCCGATGTCGGCAAGGCGACGATCGCCGGCTTCCTGATCACCCTGGCGCTGCTGATGGCGGTGTCGCTGCTGTCGCTGGGCATCATGAGCCAGCCGGATCTGGCCGGGCTGAAGAATCCGTCGATGGCCGGCGTGCTCGAGAAAGCCGTCGGCACCTGGGGCGCGGTGCTGATCTATGTCGGTGTGATCGTCTCGGTCGGCGGCGGTTTTCTGGCCTGGACGCTGCTGGCGGCCGAGTCGCTGTTCACCCCGGCCGGCGACGGCGTGATGCCCAAGGCACTGGCGAAGCAGAACGGGCATGGCGTGCCCGCCAACGCGATGTGGCTGACCAGCGGCATGGTGCAGCTGTTCCTGCTCGTCACGCTGTTCTCCAAGGCCTCCTACCTGGCGCTGATTTCGCTGTCCACGGCGATGATCCTGCTGCCCTATCTGTTCAGCGCCGTCTATGGCCTGGTGCTGGCGCTGCGCCGGGAGGGCGAGGCCGGCACCCTGCGCGGCATCGATCTGCCCATCACCGCGCTGGCCACCGTCTATTGCGTCTGGCTGCTCTATGCGGCCGGCCCGAAGTACCTGCTGCTCAGCGCCCTGCTCTATGCGCCCGGCGCGCTGGTCTTCATGCTGGCCAAGCGTGAGCAGGGCATTCCCCTGTTCCGTTCATTCGAATGGGCGCTGTTCGCGGCGCTGGTGGCGTTGGCGCTGCTGTCGGGCTACTGGTTGAGTGCCGGCAAGCTGGCCCTTTGAGATCTGGAGAGACAAGATGAGCTATGGCGTGCATTCCGAAGTCGGCGTTCTGCGCAAGGTGCTGGTCTGCCGGCCGGGCCTGGCGCAAGCGCGACTGACCCCGGCCAATTGCAAGGAGCTGTTGTTCGACGACGTGCTGTGGGTCTCGCAGGCGCGCAACGACCACCATGTGTTCACCAATGCGATGGGCGAGCGCGGCGTCGAGGTGCTGGAGCTGCACCAGCTGCTGGCCGAGGTCGTGGCCCTGCCCGAGCCGCGTGCCTGGCTGCTGGACCGCAAGCTCGGCCCGGACTTCATCGACCCCGAGGCCGCGGCCGAGCTGCGCCCCTGGCTGGAGGCGCTGACGCCGCAGAAGCTGGCCGATCATCTGATCGGCGGCCTGCTGCGGGGCGAGTTGCCGTTCGCGGTGCCGGGCTTGAGCGCGCAGTGCCTGGGCGCGGCGGACTTTCTCTTGCCGCCGCTGCCCAACACCCTGTTCACCCGCGACTCCAGCTGCTGGATAGGCAACGGAGCGGTGCTCGGGGCGATGTACTGGCCGGCGCGCCGCCACGAGACGCTGTTGATGACGGCCATCTATCGTTTCCATCCGGCCTTCAAGGGCCAGGTCACCGAATGGTGGGGCGACCCCGACCGTGGCCACGGCCAGGCCTCGATCGAGGGCGGCGATGTGATGCCGCTGGGCAAGGGCCTGGTGCTGATTGGCATGGGCGAACGCAGCTCGCCGCAGGCGGTCAGCCAGCTGGCCCGACGACTGTTCGCGCAGGGAGCTGCCAGCCGGGTGATTGCCGCGCAGCTGCCCAAATCGCGTGGGGCAATGCATCTGGACACGGTGTTCACCTTCTGCGACCGCGATCTGGTCACCGTCTTTCCCGAGGTGGTGGCCGAGATACGCGCCTTCAGCCTGCGGCCGGGCGAAGCGGACGGCGCCGTCGATGTGCGGGCCGAAACAAGGCCCTTCCTCGATGTGGTCGCCGAGGCTATGGGCCTGAAGGCTCTGCGCGTCGTGCAGACCGGCGGCGACGGCTTCGAGGCCGAGCGCGAGCAATGGGACGACGGCAACAATGTGCTGGCCCTGGCGCCCGGCGTGGTGGTGGCTTACAACCGCAACGTCTACACCAACACGCTGCTGCGCAAGGCCGGCGTCGAGGTCATCACGATACCCAGCAGCGAGCTGGGCCGCGGGCGCGGCGGCAGCCATTGCATGAGCTGCCCGGTGCAGCGCGACCCCCTCTGAAACCAACACCAAGGTCACACCATGAGTTTCAATCTGCGCAACCGTTCGCTGCTCGACCTTGCCGACTTCGAGCCGCGCGACATCCGCTATCTGCTGGACCTGGCGGCCGAGCTCAAGCGCTCCAAGTACGCCGGCAACGAGATGCAGCGCCTGCAGCGCAAGAACATCGCCCTGGTGTTCGAGAAGGCCTCGACACGCACCCGCTGCGCCTTCGAAGTGGCGGCCCACGACCAGGGCGCCCATGTCACCTATATCGACCCGGCCAGCTCGCAGATCGGCCACAAGGAGTCGCTGAAAGACACCGCCCGCGTGCTGGGCCGCATGTATGACGGTATCGAGTACCGGGGCTTCCACCAGAGCGTGGTCGAGGAGCTGGCGCGCTTCTCGCATGTGCCGGTCTGGAACGGGCTGACCGACGAGTCGCACCCGACCCAGATCCTGGCCGACTTGCTGACGATGGAGGAGTTTGGCGAGAAACCGCTACACGAGATGTCGTTCTGCTACATCGGCGATGCCCGCTTCAATATGGGTTGCTCGCTGCTGATCGGCGGTGTGCAGATGGGCATGGATGTGCGCATTGCAGCGCCGCCCGGCCTGCAGCCGCCGGCCGAGCTGGTGGCGTCCATGCACGTGCTGGCCGAACGCACCGGCGCCAGGATCACCATCGTGGCCGACCCGCTGAAGGCCGTGGCAGGTGCCGATTTCATCTACACCGATGTCTGGGTGTCCATGGGCGAGCCCAAAGAGGTTTGGGCACAGCGCATCGAACAGCTGCTGCCCTACCAGGTGACGCCCGCACTGATGCTCGCAACCGGCAAGCCGCGCACCAAGTTCATGCACTGCCTGCCGGCACTGCACAACCTCGACACCGAGCTGGGCCGCCAGTTGCACGAGCAGTTCGGCCTGACGGCGCTGGAGGTCACCGACGAGGTGTTCGAGTCCGAGGCCTCCATCGTCTTCACCCAGGCCGAGAACCGCGTGCACACGATCAAGGCGGTGCTGGTCGCCACGCTGGCATGAAGCTGGTCATCGCGCTGGGCGGCAATGCGCTGCTGCGCCGGGGCCAGGACTTGAGTGCCGGCAATCAGCTGGAGAACATCCGCCGCGCGGCGCTTCAGATCGCTTTGGTGGCGCCGGGCAATGAGCTGGTGCTGACTCATGGCAATGGCCCCCAGGTCGGCCTGCTGGCCCTGCAGTCGGCCGCCTATGCCGCGGTGCAGACCTATCCGCTCGATGTGTTGGGTGCGCAGACCGACGGCATGATTGGCTATCTGCTGGAGCAGGAGCTGAGCAATCTGCTGCCCGAACGGGTGGTGGCAACCTTGATGACGCGCATCGCCGTTGATCTGTCCGACCCGGCCTTTGCCTCGCCGACCAAGCCGATCGGCCCGGTCTACACGCAGGCCGAGTCGGAGCGCATCGCGGCCGAGCAGGGCTGGACGATGGCGCCCGACGGCAAGGCCTTCCGCCGCGTCGTGCCCTCACCGGCGCCAAAGTCCGTGCTGGGCCTGCAGCCGATCCGCTGGTTGTTGGCGCAGGGCGCGCTGGTGGTGGCGGCCGGCGGCGGCGGCATTCCGGTGGCGGCCGATGCGCAAGGGCATATTCAGGGGGTCGAAGCGGTGATAGACAAGGATGCCTGCTCCAGCCTGCTGGCCCGCGATCTCGGCGCGGACTGCCTGGTCATTGCCACCGACGTGGATGCCGTCTATCTGGAATTCGGCCTGCCCACGCAGCGCGCCGTGGGCCATGTGGCGCCCGAAGCCTTCGCGTCGGCACGCTTTCCGGCGGGATCGATGGGCCCGAAGGTCGCGGCCGCCTGCGCCTTTGTGCACGCCACCGGCCAACGCGCGGTGATCGGCTCGCTGGACCATATCGAGGCCATGCTGCGTGGCGAGGCCGGCACCCAGGTCAGCCCGGCAGGCGCCTCGACCTTGATCTAGGCCGGGCTGCGCAGGTCGTACTCGCGCAGCATCACGGGTTCGATCGAGCCCCCGGCCACCCGGCGGCGCACGGCCGCGGCGAGGTCCTGCTCGTGCTTTTGATAGGTTTCCAGCGGGTCGTCGCCCTGCTCTGTGGGGCGGTAGCGATAGTGCAGGGTGGCGCTGCTGATGCTGGCGCCCACCAGTTGTTCATCGACCATGACCCAGAAGCGTACGGCTCCGGAGTCGGCGTGGTAGTGAGGGGGGTGTGACATGGCGCTCCCGTGGCGGCAATGGAAAAGGCCGCGACCTTGTCGCGGCCCATGGAAACCTCGCAGGGCTCCCGGATCAGAACACGTTCAGGCCTTGTGCTTGGCGTCTTTCAGCAATTCTTTGGCATCGCCAATGATTTGCTGGGTCTTGCCCTCGACCTGCTTGGCAATGCCCTTGACTTGCTGATCGGTGTTGCCAATGACTTCACCGAGCTTTTCCTGCACCTTGCCCAGGGTCTCTTTGGCGGTGCCCTTCACTTGGTCTTTGTTCATGGTGTTTCCTTTGGGTTGATGTTGCAAGGCGGAGCGCGCTGTTGCGCCCCGTGGAATCAAGATTAGGGCCGGCACGGGCCGGCTGACATCGGCACGCGCCGCAAGTCAATGTGGGTGTTGTCCTACCTTTTCAACTCCGCGCCGCTGAGGCCGGCGTCTTGTCTGAGGTGCTAGGGTAGGGTCATGCACCGCTGCCAGGATCCTATGTCTGGCCGAGGTCGGGCGTCTGTGCGCCAGCCCACTCATCGAAAGATCACCATGGCCTTGGTCAACGACAATCGCGACGACGCTTCTTCCGCTGCGCGTGCACGGAGGCTCACGCTGGTGAATGTCTCGAATCCTCGCCGCAATCAGTTGCTCGCCGCGCTGCCGCCGCAGGAGTGGGCGCGCTGGTTGCCGCAGCTGGAGGCGGTGGAGATGCCGCTGGGCCAGGTGCTGTACGAGTCGGGCGGCCATCAGAGCCATGTCTATTTCCCGACCACGGCCATTGTGTCGCTCCTGTATGTGATGGAAGATGGCGCCTCGGTCGAGATTGCCGTGGTGGGCCACGAGGGGCTGGTGGGCGTGTCGCTGTTCATGGGCGGCGAGTCAACACCCAGCCGCGCGGTGGTGCAGAGCGCGGGCCAGGGCTTCCGGCTCAAGGCCCATCTGATGCTGCAGGAGTTCAACCGTGCCGGTCCGGTGCTGCACCTGCTGCTGCGCTACACCCAGGCCTTGATCACGCAGATGTCGCAAACGGCGGTTTGCAACCGCCACCATTCGCTGGACCAGCAGCTGTGCCGCTGGCTGCTGCTGAGCCTGGACCGCCTGCCGACCAATGAACTGGTGTGCACGCAGGAACTGATCGCCAATATGCTGGGCGTGCGCCGTGAGGGCGTGACCGAGGCCGCCGGCCGTCTGCAGGAGGCGGGGCTGATCAGCTACCGGCGCGGCCACATCACCGCCCTGGACCGCGCCGGTCTGGAGCGCCGTGCCTGCGAGTGCTATGCGGTGGTCAAGAAGGAGTACGACCGTCTGTTGCCGGCCGCTATGGCGACCTGAGTTTTTTGGCGCGAGCGTGCGCTGCCAGACAGACGGGCCGATGCATACCGGCAAGACTTGGACCTGAACCAAAGTCCAAGGAACCGATATGACACTCCATCACCTGATTCCCGCCCGCGCCACCGCGCTGGGTTTGACGCTTGCCGCGGCTGCCCTGCTGATGCTGGGCGGCTGCGCCAGCAACGCCCCCATGCCCATGTCCCAGATGGCGGTCGCAGAGGCCGCCCTGCAGCAGGCCAATAGCAGCAGCACCGCCGAAGGCGCACCGGCCGAGTTGCAGGTGGCGATTGCCAAGCTTGCCAGCGCCCGCGAGGCGGTGGCGGCCAAGGACTACGACCGTGCCACCCGGCTGGCCGAGCAGGCCCAGGTCGATGCCCAGGTGGCCGAGCTGCATGCCCAGGCTACACGCTCGCGAAAGGCCGCGCAGGAGTCGCAAGACGCCGCCCGCGTGCTGCGCGAAGAAATCAGCCGCAAGACCCCGCGCTGATCCATCCACCACACACATTGTTCGCCGCGCCCTTGCGTGCGGCGAATCAGGAGTTCCCCATGAAGACCCGCTTGATAGTACTTTCCACCTTTGCCGCCGCCCTGGCCGCCTGCAGTTCCGTGCCCGCTCGCAACGGGGAACTGGAGGCGGCGCGCAGCCGCGTCGCAGCGGCCGGCAGTGACCCGCAGGTGACGGCCCTGGCCCCCGAAGAACTGAAGCGTGCCAACGACTCGCTGCGCGTGGCCGACCAGGCCTGGACCGCGGGCGACAAGAGCTACCGCGTCGATCACCTGGCCTATCTTGCCAACCAGCGTGCCGTGATTGCGCAGCAAACCGCCACGTCCAAGACGGCACAGGCCGTCACCGCCGGCGCCGCTGCCGAGCGCGACAAGCTGCGCCTGGAGGCGCGCACCAATGAAGTCGACGCCGCGCAGCAGAAGCTGGCCGTGGCGCAGCAGGCGAATGTGCAGAAGACCGCCGAGCTGGCCGCCGCCGATGCCGCCGCCCAGCGCGACCAGGCCCGTGTGGCCCGGCGTGACGCCCGCGTCAGCGATCTGGAGATGCAGTTGCAGGCGCTGAACGCCAAGAAGACCGACAAGGGCATGGTCGTGACGCTGGGCGATGTGCTGTTCGACAGCGGCAAGTCGCAGCTGCTGCCCGCCAGCAGCGGCAGTATGGGCAAGCTGGCCGACTTCTTCAAGCGCAATCCGCAGCGCTCGGCCTCGATCGAGGGCTATACCGACAGCATGGGCGGTGACGCCGCCAACCAGGCCCTGTCGGAGCGCCGCGCCGGTGCGGTGAAGATGGCCCTGGTGAGCCTGGGCGTGTCATCCGATCGCCTGAGCACCCAGGCCCATGGCGAGGCCATGCCGGTGGCCAGCAATGACACCGCCTCGGGTCGCCAGATGAACCGTCGCGTCGAGGTCGTGTTTGCGCAGACGGCCGACGATGTGGCCGTGAAGTAAAGTGAAGTGAAGGCGGGCGATGGCGCAATCCGCGGCCATCGCCTAAAACTGGACTCAGGCCGCCATCTCGTGCGGCCGGAGGTCCTTTATGAATGCTCTGAACCATGCACAGGTCACCTGCATGTTGCCGGTCAAGGATCTGGCCCGTGCCCGCCAGTTCTACGAGCAGGGCCTAGGCCTTGAAGCGGGCCTGGCCAAGCCCGACGGCAAGTTCGTCTATCGCTGCGGCGGCACCGAGCTGGCGCTGTTTCCCAGGCCCGAGGGCACGAAGGCCGAACACACGGCGCTGAGCTTTCGCGTCGGTGACATTGCCGCCAGCATCTTGGCGCTGAAAGCCCGTGGTGTGCGCTTCGCCGACTACGACTTCCCGGGCCTGAAGACCGTCGAGCATGTCTGCGTGCTGGGCGCCGAGAAGGCGGCCTGGTTCGAGGACACCGAGGGCAATATCCTCTGCTTGCATGAGGATCTCGACAACTAGGCCTGAGCGTTGCGCGCCACCCACTGCTCGAATGCAGCCAGGAACTTGACCATAAAGGCCTGTGTGTCGGGCCTCTTGATCGCCCCTGCATCATCGAACAAATCGCCACCGCCACCGAGATAGGCCTCGGGTTGCTGCAGGGTCGGCATGTTCAGAAATACCAGCGATTGGCGCAGGTGGTGGTTGGCACCAAAGCCGCCGATGGCGCCGGGTGACAGGCTCACCACCGCAGCCGGCTTGCCGCTCCAGGCGCTGTGGCCATAGGGGCGCGAGGCAATGTCGATGGCGTTCTTCAGCACGCCCGGCACCGAGCGGTTGTACTCGGGGGTGACGAAGAGCACCGCGTCGGCGGCCTGGATCTGCTGCTTGAAGGCCACCGAGGCCGGTGGCGGGCTGGCGTCATCATCCTGGTTGTACAGCGGCAGCGCGCCGATCTCGGCGATCTCCAGCTTCAGGCCGGGTGGTGCCATGGCGGCCAGTGCCAGGGCCAGCTTGCGGTTGATCGAATCCTTGCGCAGGCTGCCGACGACGACGGCAACGCGATGGGGTGTGCTCATGGGTGCTCCTTGCGGTGTGACTGACAGGCCCTACTTGTACTCGCTCCGGAGGTGGCTTGGGGTTTGTTGCGCTACGAGGCCCCAGGATTTGGACGTAATCTCGGCCCCATGGTCCGCACCTCGCCCACGCTCAGCCTCAGAACCCAGACCGCCGGCGTGTTCGGCCTGCTGGTGGTGGCTCTGTCGGTGTCGCTGTCCTGGGGCTTGTCGGCGATGCTGACCCAGCAGATCCGGCGCGACGAGGGTCAGGCCTTGCAAGTGGTGGCACAAAGCGCCGCCCATGTGCTGGCCGAGGAGCTGTCCCGGCGCAGCCGCGAGGTGCAGGTCATCGCGGACGCCCGGGAGCTGTGGCTGCAGGGGCTGGATTCCGACCTCGCGAAAGCCGCCTTGGCGCGCAGCCAGGCCAGCAATCCCTGGAACACCTGGATCGGTGTGGCCGATGGCCGCGGGCAGATTCTTGCCGCCACCGGTGGTCTGATGGTGGGCCGCAATGCCAGCGAGCGGCCCTGGTTCGAGCCCGGCAGCAAGGGCATCTATGTCGGCGATGTGCACCCGGCGACGATGCTGGCCGCCTCGTTCCCGCCGCTGCCCGGGGGCGAGCCGCTGCGCTTTGTCGACTTTGCCGCACCGATCCGGGTCGATGGCAAATGGCTGGGCGTGCTGGTCACCCACGGCAGCTGGCAGTGGGCCGATCAGGTGGTGCAAAGCCTCGCACCCGGCAACGCCGCCGAGCGCCAGCTCGAGACCTTCATCTTCGATCGCCAGGGCAAGATGATCTATGCCCCGGCGGGCACCTTGGCGCAGCAGCTGGCCCGGGGGCAGACGCTGCCTGCAGCGGCCGCCGACGGCGCGGCGGCGCCGGCCGGCGTGACACGATGGAACGATGGCCTGGACTATCTGACCTCGGTGGTCACGGTGCGGCCCCGCAGCACGGTCAGTGATCTGGGCTGGACCGTCGTATCCCGAGTGCCGGTGCTCACCGCCTTTGCCCAGGCCCGTGCACAGGCCTGGGCGGTGTTCGGTGTTGGCCTGCTGGCGGCGGCGCTGGCGGCGCTGCTGGTCTGGTGGGTGGCCGGGCGGCTGACGCGGCCGCTGACCAGCATTGCCGAGGCTGCGCGCGCCCTGGAGCAGGGCGCGTCGGGAGCGGCCCTGCCGGTGCTCAGTGGCAGCGCCGAGGTGGCCCAGCTGTCCGGGGCGCTGTCGGGCATGACGCAGCGCCTGCTGGATCTGAACCATCAGCTGGAGGAGCGCGTGCAGCAGCGCACCATCGAGCTGGAGCGCGCCAATGAGGAGCTGTCGCGGCTGGCGCTGGTGGATCCGCTGACCCTGCTGCTGAACCGTCGCGGCTTTGACGAGCAGTCGCGCCTGCTGGTCGCGCAGGCCCGCCGCAGCCAGCAGCCGCTGAGCCTGGTCACCATCGATGCCGACCATTTCAAGCGCGTCAACGACACCTTCGGCCACGAGGCCGGCGACCAGGCGCTGAGGGCGATTGCCGACACCATGCGCCGACGCCTGCGCGCCTCCGATGTGCTGGGCCGCCTGGGCGGCGAGGAGTTCATGGCCCTGCTGCCCGATACCGATGCCGAGCACGCCCTCGCGCTGGCCAATGAGCTGCGCGAGCTGGTGGCGGCCGCGCCGGTCCCCGAGGTCGGTCAGATCACCATCAGCTGCGGCCTCACCCTGCTCGATCCGGCCCATGACGACCTGGTCTCGGCACTGAGGCGGGCCGACCAGGCGCTGTACCGGGCCAAGGCCCAGGGGCGCAACCGGGTGTGCATCGGCTAGGGTTCGACTTTCCACCAGCTCGGCAGCAGCGCCTGCACCTCGGCTCGTGCGAAGCGGTCGTCGATCAGGTGGACGACGCCGCGATCGCTGCTGCCGCGTATCACCCGGCCGGCGGCCTGCACCACCTTCTGCAGCCCGGGGTAGAGGTAGGTGTAGTCATAGCCGGCGCCGAACAGCGCCTGCATGCGCAGCTTGATCTGCTCGTTGACCGGGTTGATCTGGGGCAGGCCCAGCGTGGCCACGAAGGCGCCGATCAACCGCCGCCCGGGCAGGTCTATGCCCTCGGCAAACGAGCCCCCGAGCACGGCAAAGCCTATGCCTCGGCTGTGGTCGGTGAAGCGGGCCAGGAACTGCTGCTGCTCGGCCTCGGCCATGCGGCGTGACTGCTGCCACAGCGGGATCTCGGGATGGTCCTGCATGAACTGCTGGGCCACCTGCTGCAGGTAGTCGTAGCTGCTGAAGAAGGCGAGGTAGTTGCCCGGCTGCTGCTTGAACTGGTCGGCCATCAGCGCCGCGATGGGCGCCAGCGAGGCCGCGCGGCGCTGATAGCGGGTCGAGATATGGCCGGCCACGCGCACGCGCAGCTGCTCGGCACTGAAGGGCGAGGCCACTTCGAGGCCCCGGTGCGATTCGGGCAGGCCCAGCAGATCGCTGAAGTAGTGGGGTGGCTGCAAGGTGGCCGAGAACAGCGTGCTGGTGCGGCAGGCCTCGAAACGGTGCCGCAGAAAGGGCGCCGGCACCAGATTGCGCACGCTCAGCACCGCCCCCTTGATGCCCGGCTGGCGGCCCATGTCCACCAGCGAATGGCGGTCCAGCAGTTCGGCCATGCGCACCAGGTGCAGGGCCTCGAAATAAAAGCCCTGCAGTGCCGTGTCGACCTGCGTCGGGTGCTCGGCCAGATGCTCGGTGATGGCGCTGCTGCATTGCTGCAGGGCCAGCAGCAGCTTGTCGGGGAAGCTGTCATAGACTTGGTAGTCGGGCTCCTGTGCCTTGTTCAGGGCGTTCCAGGCCCGGTGCACCTTGTCCAGCGCCTTCTTCAAGGCCGCGCTGGTGCCGGCGGCCTGGCTCTTGCGCGCCGCCGCCAGGCCCGCCGGCTGCAGCTCGGCGGAGTACATCTTGCGGCCGCGCTCGACCAGGTTGTGGGCCTCGTCCACCAGCAGGCCGACCTTCCACTGATTGGCGCCGGTGAAGCCGTGCAGCAGGGCGGTGACGTCGAAGTAGTAGTTGTAGTCGCCCACCACCACATCGCTCCAGCGCACCATCTCCTGGCTCAGGTAGTAGGGGCAGATATGGTGTTCAAGCGCCAGCGCGCGCAAGGTGGCCTGGTTCAAGGCGGAGGCCTGCGCGACGGCGGCGCGGCGTGCGACCGGCAGGCGATCGTAAAAGCCCGCCGCCAGCGGGCAGGACTGGCCGTGGCAGGCCTTGTCCGGGTGCTCGCAGGCCTTGTCGCGGGCCACCAGCTCCAGCACGCGCAGCGGCCTGGCATTGATGCGCTGCAGCGCATCCAGCGCCAGTTGCCGGCCCGAGGTCTTGGCGGCGAGGAAGAAGACCTTGTCGAGTTGCTCGGTCGGTGCGGCCTTCAGCAGCGGGAACAGGGTGCCCACCGTCTTGCCGATGCCGGTGGGCGCCTGGGCGAGCAGGCACAGGCCGTTGCTGGCGGCGCGGTACACCGCCTCGGCCAGCGCCCGTTGGCCCTCTCGAAAGCCGTCGAATGGAAACTGCAGCGCGGTCAGCCCCGCATCCCGCGCCTGGCGGTGCTCCAGCTCCTGCCCAGCCCAGGCCAGGAAGCGATCGCACAGCAACTCGAAATGCTGCTGCAGCTCGGCAGCGCCGCAGCGCTGGGTCAGCACCGTCTCCTGCTGGCTGCCGACATTGAAGTACACCAGGGCCAGCTCCAGCTCCTCAAGGCCGCTTTGCTGGCACAGCAGCGCGCCATAGACCTTCAGCTGGGCCCAGTGCAGCTGGCGGTGCGAGTCGGGTTGTGTGTCCAGCCGGCCCTTGAAGGTCTTGACCTCCTCCAGTCGCCTGGTGACCGGGTCATAGCCATCGGCGCGGCCGCGCACGGACAGGCCTTTGTGCGTGCCCTGCAGGCTCAGCTCCGCCTCATAGCCGGGGCCACGTCTTGCCGCCACCAGCTGATGGCCTTCGATGCCTTCCTGGGACGAGGGCGCGGGCGTGAAGCGCAGGTCCAGATCACCCTGCTTGGCGGTGAACTCGCACAGCGCGCGCACCGCGACGACGTAGCTCAAGGCGGCTCCGCGCCATCGCCGGCGCCCAGCTGGGCCTGCGCGCCCAGGCCCTCGACCTGCAGCGGCGTGGCCTTGGCCAGCGCCAGCCAGACGGCAAAGGGCAGGGTGCAGCTGGCGTGGCGGGCCGGGCGCAGCGGCTCCAGCCGGCCGCTGGCTATGTCGCCGTGCAGCAGCCAGATGCCGAAGGCCTCCGGTATCTCTTCGGGCTCGGCGATGCCGGCCGGGAATACGTAGTGGCACTCGCAGCTCAGCCACTGGTAGGACTGGCGCTTGGCGCCATGACGCAGATCGGACAGCAGATCGGCGCGGCTGACCTTGATCTCGTGCACGACTGGTTGCAGATAGGCCTCGACGCTGGTGTTGCGCACCGAGAACAGGTCGGGCCGGGCGACGCGCCAGGGCGCCTTGGCGCGGGCTTCGGGCGCGCCGGCCTCGGGCCACAGCGGCGACGCTTCCTCGACCTGCAATGCTGCGGTGGCTTCGATCTGCGCCCGCAGCGACAGCTCGCGCCAGACGATGCGGCCCGCGCCCATCAGCTGCTCGGCCATCTTCAGTGCCAGGCGGTCATGGGCGCTCAGCGCGCGCTGATTGCGCTGGCGCTCGGCCGCCAGCCACTGGATGCCCGCATCTGTGAGCTTCAGCGTTTCGCGGCCCTCGGCCGAGCCGTGCAGGGTGACCATGCCTGCGGCCAGCAGATCGATCTCGATGGCGTCCTTGCAGGGCCAGCCGGCCGAGCGCCAGATCTGCATCAGGCGGGTGCGGTGGGTGCGGGGCAGAGACGGTGGATAGAGGGCTGGTGGCTCAGCCATGGCGGGCCTGCGGATGCGCGACGGGACCTGATTATAAATACAGTGTCCCGCCGCGCGACCGCCGCCTGCGGAATTCAGGGCGCCGAGGCGGCGCTGGCGGGCTTGCCCACCGATTTGGTGACCAGCTCGCGCACGATGGCCCCTTCGGCGACGCTGCCGGAGCTGCTGCCCGCGCCCAGCACCAGCTGACGGCAGGCGCCGCGCTCGGCTGGCGGCTGGCGGTCGCAGCGCAACAGCGCGTTGGCTCGGTAGTCGGGCTCGGTATGCGCCTGATGGCCCGGCTTGCGGGCCTCGGCCAGTGCCGCGCCGGCCTCCTTCAGGCAGGTGGCGCGGTCCTGGCTGGAGCTGCCGTTCAGGCAGGCGGCGCGTTCGCTGCGGTAGCGCTCCTGGGCGGTCGCGGCCTGGGCTTCGAGTGCTAGCAGGCTGCCGAGCAGGGCGCTCACCAGTGGCAGGGCATAGGCGGTACGTGGGTACTTCATGGCGGAGTTCTCCTGCTCGGTCTTGGCATTCGGGCCCGGGATCGGGGCCCCCATTGCAGCCCCGATTGCGGCGCCAGGCGATCAGACGCACACGCCATCTGGGGTCGGACAAGGCCTACGCGGCGCTTGTAGGACAGGCCCGCCAGGCGATGCGAGGCTGTCGGCTACAGCGCTTTGCGCGCCTGCCCTACCGCAGCCGGGGCGCCGACGCCCCAGGCTGGGAGCATCACATTACGGAGTTTCACCATGACCCTCGGCACCATTCTTCTCATCGTCCTGATCCTGTTCCTGATCGGCGCCGTGCCGGCCTGGCCTCACAGTCGCGGCTGGGGCTACGGGCCCAGCGGAGGCCTGGGTCTGATTGTCGTGATCCTGGTCGTGCTGCTGCTGATGGGCAGAATCTAGGTCTTCGTCAATCGCCCAGCGGCGCCGGTGCACTGACCATCCTGAAGGTGTTGCGGCCGGCGTGCTTGGCCTCATACAGCGCCTGATCGGCCAGGTTGAGCAGTGCCGCCGGAGGCAGTTCGGCGCCGCCATGGAAGCCGATGCCGATGCTGGTCGTGACCTCCAGCGTGCCGGTCGGCAGCTCGAATGGGCGCTGCATCGCCGCCACGATCTTGGCCGCGACGCCTTGGGCCTCGCCATCGTCATGCAGCCCCTCGAGCAGCACCACGAACTCGTCCCCGGCCAGCCGCGCCACCGTGTCGCAGGCCCGCACCGCCTGCTTCAGGCGCTGTGCGAACTCGACCAGCACGGCGTCACCGCTGGCATGGCCCAGCCGGTCGTTGATGCCCTTGAACCGGTCGATGTCCAGGAACAGCAGGGCAAGCGCCCGCTGGCTGCGTTGCTGGCGCAGCAAAGCGTCGGCCAGCCGCTCGTCAAACAGACGGCGATTCGCCAGGCCGGTCAGGGTGTCGGTGCGGGCCAGGGCGAGCAACTGGCGCTCGACCTTCTTCAGCGCGCTGACGTCCATCGAAACCGAGTAGAAGCCTTGCACCTGGCCCTGGGCCGACAGGTCGGGCACATAGTGCTGCTGGAAGAAATGCAGTTCGCCGTCCAGCCAGTTGTGGCTCTCGAAGCTGACCGCCTCACCGGCCAGCACCCGCTCGACATGGGGCCGCAACTGGCCCCAGCCCTCCTCCCCGCGGACCTCCAGCACGGTCTTGCCGATCAGATCTTTCTGGTCGAGCCCATAGAGTTCGGCGCAATGGCGGTTGGCGAAAACGATACGCCCTTGGGCGTCGAATTGGCTGATCAGCGCAGGGATGTTGTCGGTCAGCAGGCGCACGCGCTGATCGGCCTCGCGCAGCGCTTGCTGTGAGGCCAGTACCTCCCGTTCGCGGGCCCTTGCGGCGCTGATGTCGCGGGTGGTCAGGGCCACGCCGTCGCCGACCGGCACGATCTGGTGCATCAGCTCAAGCTGTTGGCCCTCGGGGGTAGAGATTCGCGACTCGGTCTCGGCAGGTTCACGGCTGTCCATCACCCGGCAGAACAACTCGAAGAAGCCTGGCTCGACGAAGGTGCCCAGCACCTCGCTGCGCAGGCGCCCGACGATGCGGCTCTTCGGGCGGCGCAGCAGCCGGGCGCCGCGGTCATTGCAATGGGCGAAGCGGAAGTCACTGACGCGGCCCTGGGCATCGCGCACTGCGTCCAGGATCCAGAAGGCATCGAGGCTGGCGTCGGAGGCGGCCTCGAACTGCACGCGGGCGCGCTGCTCGGCCAGCTGACTTCGACGCAGGTGGCGGGTCATCAGATGCAGGCCTGCAAAGGCCAGCCCCAGGGCCAGGCTGGCCAGGCCGAACACCTGCATCAGGCGGGTGCGTCGCCGGTCATGGGAGGCGAACACTTCGGCCTCGGCCAGGCCTGTGACAACGGCGAACGGATAACCGGTCACCGTCTTGTAGGCCAGCAGGCGCTGCACGCCATCCACGTTGCTGCTGCCCTGATAGGTGCCCGATGCCGCCTTGGCGATCTGATTGGCCAGGCTGTTGGCTCCGGCCGGACCGCCGTGCCAGACGCGGTCTCCGGAGCGGCGCGCACGGACCACCCAGTCCAGGCCGACGAAGGTGACCAGGCCCTGCTCGCCGAGCTGGTCGCGGTTGTAGAAGCTGGTGAAGTAGCTCGGGTCGGTGGCCACCAGCACCACGCCATCGAAGCTTTCGTGGCCCAGCCGGCGGCTCATCTGCAGGGTCCAGCGGTTGGCGATGGGGCCGGGGTCGGGTTTTGCGATGAACAGGCCGGCCGCCACCCGTTGCGCATGTACGCGAAAGGCCTCGTGCTCTTGCCACTGCTGCTGGGCCATCGTGCCGCTGGAGGCGATCACCCTGCCCTGGGCATCGGTGACCGCGATCCCGGTCAGGTGCGGATGGCCGTCCAGAGCCAGACGCAGCAGGGCTTCGAGTGCGCCGCGGTCGTTTCGGGCGGCCACTCCCTGGGCCACGAATCGGGTGATCTGGTCGACCTGCTGCAGGGTGCCCAGGATCTGCTGTTCAAACGCCTGTGTCAGGCCGCGCACCCGGGTGAAGGCCTCGGACTCCACCAGCTTGCGCTCGGTCTGCACCGCGCTGGTCAGAAAGGCCCAGCCGGCCAGCACCACCAGCAGTCCAAGCAGGGGCGACATCCAGCCCAGCCACAAGAAGCTGCGACGCGGGCGCCGGTTTTGCTGAGCGGGCATGGAGCCACCTTCGATCGAGGTATCGGGGCTCCTCCTCCGCGACGCTGGTCGGCGCCAGGAGCCCGCCCAGCATAGGCCATGTGATCCCGGCTTGATACCCCCCGGGGCAGGTGGAAGCCCCGGGTCGTCAAGCAAAAATCTTGGTTATGGACGGTGCATGAAATGTCATGACCCTCGGTAGAAACCCCCGTTTGTCGCGTGGCGGCGCTTCGGCCCGACGGCTGCGCCCGACCGTTTCTCCCTATGAAGAGCGCCTGCCAGTGGTGCGCTGGACGCGTGGCGAGCAAGTCAGTTCGTCGCACGAAGGAGGGCGCATTTTCAGGGGGGGTATCTTTTTGAGTATTTCCAGATCTTCTACGGGTTTTTACGATGCGCCCCAGGTTGAAGTGGACAGCAGGCGAGCGAGTCATCGCGCATCGGTAGAGCTGCCCATCCGCCGCTTTCAGGAGTGATGCCATGAACGAACTACTCGATCCGGTGCTTGAACTGTCCCCCGGCCAGGGCGCTCCCGCGCGCCACCGCATCAGCTGGGCCCAGTACCAGCATGGTCTGCAGACGCCGCAGATGAGCGTCGCCAAGGTGGGCGTGTCCGCCACGGCCTTCCTTCAGCAGGCCGATCTGTACGAGGAGATCCAGCGCGCGCTGCTCCAGGTGTTCTCCGAAACCCTGGCCCGTGTGGCCCAGCCCGAGACGCTGGACGCCATGCTGGCCCAGACCCTGCGCAACCAGACGGCGCTGCAAGGCGGCACGTTGCCGACCCCGGCGCCATCGACGAGCCAGGCGCAAACGGTTGCACCTGCGCCGCAGGCGGTCAATCCGCTGGATTCGCTGAGCCCGCGCGAGCTGGAGGTCCTGCAGCGCCTGGCCGCCGGCGAAAGCAACAAACTGATTGCACGCGCGTTTGATCTGAGCCCGCACACGGTCAAGCGCCATGTCGCCAACATCCTCAACAAGCTGGGTGCGACCTCGCGCGGCCAGGCCGCCGCCTGGCTGCGGGCCAAGCCTTGAATCCGATGTACACGCTGTCCCCCGAGCGCATTCTTCAGCTGGAGCAGGGCTTCTGTGCGGCCCAGGCGCTGGTCTCGGCCATCGAGCTGGGCCTGTTCACCGAACTGGGCAAGGGGCCCCGCTCGGCGCGCCAGCTGCGCCGGGCCCTGGGCCTGAGCGAACGCGCCATGCCCGATCTGCCCGACACCCTGGTGGCCCTGGGCCTGCTGGAGCGCGAGGGCGATGATGGCGACGCGGTGTATATCAACACGCGGGAGAGCAGCCACTTCCTTGATCGCCGCAGCGCCGCCTACATCGGGCAGGACTTGAGCCTGGCCCATGCCCGCGCGCTGACGCTGTGGGGCCGCCTCGGTGACGCGCTGCGCACCGGCCGCGCCCAGGGCGGACCCGAAGTCTCGGCCGAGCTCGGCCTGGCCCCCTGCTGGGATGATCCGGCGCAGCTGGCGCAAGCCTTGAGCGAGCTGATGGACTTTTCCTCGCCGCGCCGCCTCGCCCACCTGGGCGGCGGCAAGGCGGGCCTGTGCCTGCACCTGGCGGCTCTGCATCCGCAGCTGCATTGCTGCAGCCTGGACCTGCCGGGCCCCTGCGAGGTCGCCCGTGTGCAGATCGCGGCGGCCGGCCTGGGCGAGCGGGTCAGCGTGCTGCCGCTGCAGCAGCCGCTGCAGCTGGCCCGCCAGGGCTGGCCCGCGGCCGATCTGCTCATCGTCAGCCTGCTGCATGCCTGCAGCGAGAAGCAGGCGCTGCTGGCCCATCTGCACGAGCTGCTGCCGGCGGGGGGAGGCCTGCTGGTGCTGGATCAGCTGATCGACGACGAACGGCGGCACAATGCCGCCGGCCTGCTGGCCTCGCTGAACATGCTGGTCGAGTTCGGCGAGGCGCAGGCCTTCAGTGCCGCCGACTGCAAGCAGTGGTGCCTGGACGCCGGCTTCGCCAGCGCCGAAACCCTGCTGCCGGCCACTCCCTGGGGCGCCGGTCTCGGCGCCGTTCTGGCCCGCAAGTAGGGCTGGGCCGAAGGGCCCGTGGCAGGGTCTTCGGCAGCTGCTTGGGGGCCATGGCCCTCCCTATAATCGGCGTCCAAATCGGCCGGCCGGCCGGTCACGAACTTGGCCGATGCATTGAGGAGAGCCATGCCTGTTGCTCCAGTCAGCCGACACATTCCGCGTATGCGAGCGCGTACGCTGAGTCGGCACGACCTGGTCGAATGCATGGAGCTGCTGCCCGACTGGCTGGCGCTGGACGCCGGCCTGCGCCAGGCCCTGCCGGCGCTATGGGAGCGGCTGGTCGAGTCGCCGGCCATGGTCACCGGCGTGAACGAGGACATGGCGCTGCCGGCGGGCCGGCGCATCCAGAGCTGGGGTGTCACCCTGATACTGCAGCCGCATTGGGTCGAGCGCATCGAGCTGGAGACCGCGCCGCACCCCTATCTGTCGCGCCGCTTGTATGCCGCACTGGCTGACGGCAGCCTGCAGACCATGAGCGACCGCGAGATCGGGCTGGCCAATGCCGGTGCCGGCCTGACGATGATGGTTTTGCACCACTCGATCCGGCCCAACAGCTTCGGCGAGTCCTATCTGGGCGCCGTGCTGAACTCGGCCAACGAGGCCTTCCGCGGGCATCACGGCGGCTACAACCTGAAGGCCATCTACTTCGAGACCAGCGCGGCGCTGGCGCCCGGTGTGGCGGCCGCGGGCTTCCCGCCGGCGCGCTATGCCGACGATGCCCCGCCGCTGGAGCATCTGCCCGAGCATCTGCGCCCGGTGCTGTTCTGCATGCGCCGCGAGGACGCCCTGCAGCAGTTGCCCGGCACCTCGGCCCGCCATGTGTTCGAGTACCAGCCGCCGCTGTTCCGCTTCTCGGCCTCGCAGCGGCGCCTGCTGTGGCTGAGCCTGTTCGACGACAGCGACGACTTTCTGATGCAGGCGCTGGATGTGTCGGTGCATGGCCTGAAGAAGCTGTGGCGCGGCATCTACGAGCGCATCGAGGATGTGGCCCCCGAGTTCTTTGGCGACGCCGGCGCCAGCGACGACGGCAAGCGCGGCCCCGAGAAGCGCCGCCAGGTGCTGGGCTATGTGCGCCAGCGTCCCGAAGAGTTGCGCCCCTGGCATGAGGCCTGAGGCTGCCGCATCTGCCATGAGTCCGGCCCCCACCCATATTCCCCGCCTGCGCTACCGGCCCACCACGCGCCAGGACCTCGACGAATGCCTGGGGCCCTTGCTGCCGCCCTGGCTGGGACTTGACGGAGCGCTGTCTAGCGCATTCCAGGGCCTGTGGTGGCGACTGCTTGGCGAGCCGGGCATCACCTCGACGGTGATGGAGGACCTGGCCCTGCCGCCGGGCCAACGCATCCAGGGCTGGGGCTGCGGTATCGCACTGTCCAGCGCCAGGGCGCGCGAGCTTGAACTCGACACCGCGCCCAGGGCCTTCATGGCGCGCCAGATCTATGCCCGGCTGCAGCGCGGCGACTGGGCGCCGATGAATGACCGAGAGCTGGGACAGGCCAATGCCCGGGGAGAGCTCTGCTTCTTCAATCTGCACTATTCGCAGCGGCACAACGACCTGGACGATCCCTATGTGCACAGCGTGATCAACATCGCCAACGAGGCCTTCCGCGCCGCGGCCGGTGGCTACAACACTCAGGCCATGTACTTCGAGACCAGCGTGCAGGGTGGTCCGGTGATGCTGGCCGCGGGCTTTCGAGCGCGGCCCTTTGCCGATGCCTCCAGTCTCGCCGGTGTGCCGCCCGAGCGCTGCCCGATGCTGTTCGCAATGGGCCGGTCCGATGCCCGCGCGAGCCTGCCGGGCACCTCGGTGCGCCATGTGTTCGAACACCATCCGCCGCTGTTCCACTTCTCGGCCACGCAGCGCCGACTGCTCTGGCTGGCCCTGTTCGATGACAGCGACGAGCACCTGATGCCCTTGCTGGAGGTCTCGGTGCATGGTCTGAAGAAGCTCTGGCGCGGCATCTACGAGCGCATCGAAGACCGTATGCCCGGCTTCTTCGGCGACGCCGC
>JADMJJ010000084.1 GCA_018780645.1 Burkholderiaceae bacterium | reverse complement strand
TCGGCCACCTGCTCGCGCTCGCGCCGCATGCGGCTCGACAACCACCACACGACCGGATGGAAGAACAGCAGCGCCTCGATGCCGCTTTGCAGCAGATTGATGAGATAGTCCAGCCGCCGCACATGGGCCAGCTCATGGGCCAGCAGGGCCTCCAGCAGCGGCGCCGGCATGCCGCTGATCAGGGCCGCGGGCACCAGAATCACCGGTCGCCACCAGCCCACCGTCAGCGGGCTGCCGAGTTGCTCAAGCACCTGCAGCGGCACCCGACCGCGCAGGCCCATGCGTCGCGCCAGTGCATCCGTTCGTGCCTGCCACTGCGGATGCCGCTCGTGGGCACTCCGCCTCAGCCGCGCCACCCAGGCCAGGCCCAGGCCGAGGCGCAACGCCATCAGGGCCACGCCCAGGCACCAGGCGAGCACCAGCTCGGGCAGCAAGGACTGCAGCGTGATCAACCAGCCTGGGCGCTCCAGTGCCAGCTCGGTCGCGGGCGGCGATGGCGCATCGGCGCTCAGATGCAGGATGGGCAGCAGCAGGCACAGCAGCAGGGCGAGGCCGCAAACGGCGTAGCGGCTGCGTGGTCCGGCTCCGCGCAGCAAGAACAGCAGCAAAGCCGCACCTGCGCCTACCAGCAGGCCCTGCCAGGCGAAGTTCAGCAGCGCCCAGCCCAAGGCCGGCACCCACAAGTCCAGCAGAAGGCTCATGCCTCATCCCCATGCAGAAACTTCTCGATCTCGGCCCGTTCCTTCTTGCTGACGTGGCCCTTCAGCGCGGCCAGCACCAGGGCCTTGCCGGAGCCGGCAAAGGCCTTGGCGATCAGGTCCTTGAGCAAATGGGTCTGCAGCGCGTCCTGCGATTGCGCCGGCGCGTAGACATGCGAGCGCTGGCTCTCGTCGCGGGTCAGCAGGCCCTTGCCATGCATGATTTGCAGCTGGCGCAGCACGGTGGCGTCGCTGGCGTCGGGGCGGTCGGCGAGCAGGGCCTCATGGACCTGCTTGGCGGTGGCCGGGCCTATGCGCCACAGCGTGCGCAACAGGTCCAGCTCGGCGGCGGTGGGTTTGGGCGGCGCGGTTTGCATGGCGTGCAGAATAGAAGTTCTAGAACGTTTTGTCTAGAACTTTCTGTCTACGTGGCCCTGCACCAGATCAGTTGTTTTGTACAGACTGTCACGCAACAGATGCTTCGCTAGAATCATCTTCACAACGAGGACCGCAGTCCCCAAGAACCCACATGAAGCTCATCGGATCACTCACCAGCCCCTACGTCCGCAAAGTCCGCATCGTGATGGCCGAGAAAAAACTTGACTTTCAGCTGGTGCTGGAGGACGTCTGGGCCAGCGACGACATTCTGAAAGTCAACCCGCTGGGCAAGGTGCCCTGTCTGGTGATGGAAGGCCAGGACTCGATCAGCGGCGCGGTCTTCGACTCGCGCGTGATCGTCGAGTATGTGGATACGCTGTCGCCGGTGGGCAAGCTGATGCCCGAGCGCGGCCGTGAACGCATCGAGGTGCGCACCTGGGAGGCGCTGGCCGACGGCCTGCTCGACGCCTCCATCCTGGCGCGCCTTGAGCAGACCTGGGGTGGCCGCACCGAGGAGCAACGCTCGCAGGTCTGGGTCGACCGCCAGATGGGCAAGATCAGCGCTGCGCTGAAGGCCATGAGCCAGGGCCTGGGTGAAAAGAACTGGTGCTCGGGCAACCACTTCTCGCTGGCCGATGTGGCCGTTGGATGTGCCCTGGGCTATCTGGACTTCCGCTTTCCGCAGATCGACTGGCGCGGTGACCACCCGAATCTGGCCAAGCTGTATGAGAAGCTGGCGCTGCGCCAGAGCTTCATCGACACCCGTCCGCCCGCCTGAGTCGTCCGCCGCTCGGGCCGTTCAGGCCCGCGCCGGGCAGGGTGCCGCAGCATGCAGCTTGCGGTACAGGCGCGCAATCTGGCGCGCTACCTGCTCAAGTGCCTGGCCCCAGCAGCGCGCAATCTCGTCGGCCAGCAGCCCGTGGGCCAGCAGGCTCAAGAGGCTGCACTCGGTCTCGGCCAGGTCGCCGCTGCGCACCGGCTCGATGACCGGCCACCTGGGCGGCTGGCTGGCGCGGTAAACCGGCGTGCGCGGCTCGCCGAAGCACTCCAGCATCTGGCGCGCAATCATCGGTGACATCGGTGCCTGGCCGGTCAGGAAATCGATCGCTGCGTGCTGCAACTGCTCAGGGTCGCCGGCATCCAGCGCATAGCCATCGGCCCCGGCGCACAGGGCCTGAAACAGCAATTGATCATCGGCCGAGGGTGTGAGCAGCAGCACACGCGGCGGCGCGGCATCGGCCAATGGCGTCTTGTGCAGCGACTTCAGCAAATGCATCGCGTTGCCGCCGACCAGGCGCAGATCACACAGCAGCAGCTGCGGCTTGCGCAGCCGTATCAGCTCGGCCGCCTGGCTGAGACTCTGGGTGCCGCCGGCCCAGTGCAGCTCGGGAATTGCGGCCAGCTCTGACTGGGCGCGCTGAACCGATTCCAGGGTTCTTCTGACAACGACGATTTCGGACATGGGGCGGGTAGCGGGGGATCGGTAGCAACAGCACATTGTTGGTGCACCGGACCGGCTTGCCATCCCCCCGACCCGGTGCTGCAAGGGCAAGCACTCCCCCCGATTCAGGGGGCGGCGGTCAGCGCGGCGCTGGCATGGAAGCTGTGCGCACTGGCCACCGGCCAATACAGCTTGAAGGTGTTGTGCGGCAGCTCGCCGTGCAGCAAGGCGCCGCGCGCCACAAAGGGCAGCAGGCCGCTGAGCAGCTTGACCTCATGCGCGCTGACCCGCTGCACGATGTGCGCGGCCGAGAGCTCACTCGGGTGCTGCAGGCCGGCGGCCTGCACCAGCTCCTTCAAGGCCTTCAGGGTGTTGTCATGGAAGTGGAACACCCGCTCGGCCTTGTCGGGCACGACCAGGGCCTGCTGGCGCACCGGATCCTGCGTCGTCACCCCGGTCGGGCAGTGGCCGGTGTGGCAGTTCTGCGCCTGTATGCAGCCCAGGGCGAACATGAAGCCGCGCGCCGAGTTGCACCAGTCGGCGCCCAGCGCCAGCATGCGGGCGATGTCAAAGGCGCTGACCACCTTGCCGGCGCAACCGAGTTTGATCTTGTCGCGCAGGTCCAGGCCCACGAGCGTGTTGTGCACCAGCAGCAGGCCTTCCTGCAGCGGCGCGCCGACATGGTCGGTGAACTCCAGCGGCGCCGCACCGGTGCCGCCCTCGGCGCCATCGACGACGATGAAGTCCGGCGTGATGCCGGTCTCCAGCATGGCCTTGCAGATCGCGAACCACTCCCAGGGGTGGCCGATGCAGAGCTTGAAGCCGGTCGGCTTGCCGCCCGACATATCGCGTAGCCGGTCGATGAATCGCATCATCTCGATGGGCGTGGCGAAGGCGCTGTGCGAGGCCGGCGAGATGCAGTCTTCACCGATATTCACGCCGCGCGCCTGGGCGATCTCGGCCGTCACCTTGGGCCCCGGCAGCACCCCGCCATGGCCCGGCTTGGCACCCTGGCTGAGCTTGAGTTCGATCATCTTGACCTGCGGGTCGCGCGCATTGGCCATGAAGCGCTCGGGACTGAACGAGCCGTCGTCATTGCGGCAGCCGAAGTAGCCCGAGCCTATCTCCCAGATCAGGTCGCCCCCGTGCTGGCGGTGGTGCACGCTGATCGAACCCTCGCCGGTGTCGTGCGCAAAGCCGCCCTGCCTGGCGCCGGAGTTCAGCGACAGGATGGCATTGGCCGACAGCGCACCGAAGCTCATCGCCGAGATATTGAAGATGCTGGCCGAGTAGGGCAGGGCACGACCCTCCCCTATGGTGATGCGAAAGTCGTGCGAGTCCAGCGCGGTGGGCACCATCGAGTGGTTGATCCATTCGTAGCCGGGGGCGCGTACATCGCGCTGGGTGCCGAATGGGCGCTTGTCGGAATCGCCCTTGGCGCGCTGGTAGACCAGCGAGCGCTGCTGGCGCGAGAACGGCGTGGCCTCGTTGTCGCTCTCCAGAAAGTACTGGCGGATCTCGGGGCGTATGAACTCGAGCAGAAAGCGCAGATGGCCGATGACCGGATAGTTGCGCAGCACCGAGCGCTTGACCTGGCGCACATCGCGCAGGCCCAAGCCCGCCAGGCCCGCGAACACCAGCGTCGCCACGCCCAGCTGGCCGGTGACGACCCAGACAAAGGCGCACAGCAGGCAGCCGACGATGCACAGCAGCCAGGTGCTGTAGCGCAGCGGAAAGTGGCGGTCCAGGGCAAGCAACCAGGCGGGCATGGGCAACTCCGTGTCGGGCAATGGTGGATCCTAGACTGGCCTGCGCCTGCCGATGTGGCATGTAAACCCGGGGGAAAGGCCCAGTTCGCCGCCTCCGGGCACAATCGCCAGCATCCGAAATCCATTGCATCGACCCACCATGAGCGAATCTTCAAGCCCGACTTCCTCCACTGCCTGGTTGTTGAGTGGGGCACCGCAGCAGGCACCGATCGCCGTGGTCGGCGCCGGCACCATGGGCGCCGGCATCGCCCAGGTCGCCGCCCAGGCCGGCCACCCGGTGCGCCTGCTCGATGTACGCGAGGGTGCGGCCCAGGCCGCCTGCGATCAGATCGCCAAGGGCCTGGCCGGCTTGGTGGCCAAGGGCCGCATGGAAGAGACCGAGCGCGCGGCGGTGCTGGCGCGCATCTCGCCCGCCGCAGGCATCGCCGACCTGGCCGACTCGGCCCTGGTGGTCGAGGTCATTCTGGAGCAGCTGGCACCCAAGCAGGCGCTGCTGCGCGAACTCGACGCGCTGCTGGCGCCGGGCGCCATCATCGCCAGCAACACCTCGTCGATCTCGATCACGGCCCTGGCCAACGGCATGAAGAACCCGCAGCGACTGGTTGGCATGCACTTCTTCAACCCGGTGCCGCTGATGAAGCTGGTCGAGGTGGTCTGGGGCGCCGAGACCTCGCCCGAGGTGGCACAGGTGATCTTCGACCTGGCCACCGCCTGGGGCAAGACGGCCGTGCATGCCAAGTCGACGCCTGGCTTCATCGTCAACCGCATTGCCCGGCCCTATTACGCCGAGACCCTGGCCCTGCTGCAGGAACAGGCCGGCACGCCCGCCCAGCTGGACCAGGCGCTGCGTGGCGCGGGCTTCCGCATGGGCCCTTGCGAGCTGATGGACCTGATCGGCCACGACATCAACTACTCGGTCACGCAATCGGTGTTCGAGGCCAATTACGGCGACCGCCGCTATATGCCCTCGCTGGTGCAGAAGGCCCTGCTCGATGGGGGCCGCCTGGGCCGCAAGGTCGGCAAGGGCTTCTACGAGGGCGTGCCGGTGGCGCCAGCCGCCGAGCCTGCTGTTGTTGCGGAGCTGCCTGCGATCACCTTGCATGGCGACGGCGCGCTGGTCGAAGGGCTCGCTGCCTGGCTGACCCACAAGGGCCAGGACTTCGCCCGCGAGACCGAGTCGGGCTGGCAGGGGCTGCAGCTGGGCGAGGCCGAGCTGCACTTCAGCAGCGGCCGCAGCGCCATGCAGCTTGCCGCACAACGCAGCCAACCCGAACTGGCCGTGCTGGATCTGCCGCTGGCGCCCGACCGCATCGCCGGCCTGGGCCTGGCCTTCGCCGCAACGGCCGACGAGGCCACCCGCGAGGCCGCCCACGCACTGTTGCGCGCACTGGGCTGGACGCCGCTGGAACTGCGCGATGTGCCAGGTCTTGCCGTGGCGCGCACCGTCTGCATGCTGATCAACGAGGGTGCCGACGCGGTCCATCAGGGCGTCTGCGACGAGCAGGGTGCCGACCTGGCGATGAAGCTGGGCACCAACTATCCGGCGGGCCCGTTCGAGTGGCTTGCGCTGATCGGCGTCGAGGCCGTATGCCAGGTGCTGGATGGCCTGTTTGATGCGACCCGCAGCGAGCGCTATCGCGTCAGCCCCTTGCTGCAGCAGCGGCGCTGGGCGGCGAGGCTGGTGGGTTAACGCTTTCGTTTCAGCTGCGCCTGGGTCCAGTTCCGCATCTGCTGCTCCAGCACGTCGAGCGGCAATGCCCCCTGGGCCAGCAGCGCATCATGGAAGGCCCGGACATCAAAGCCTGACCCCAGAGCCTGCTCGGCCTGGGCGCGCAGGGCCATGATGCGCAGCTGGCCGATCTTGTAGGCCAGGGCCTGGCCGGGCCAGCCGATGTAGCGGTCAACCTCGTTGACGATGTCGGTCTCGGTCTTGGCGGCGTTGTCGCGGAAGTAGTCGATCGCCTGCTCGCGCGTCCAGCGCTGGCTGTGGATGCCGGTGTCCACCACCAGGCGCACGGCCCGCCACATATCGTAGGTCAGCTGGCCGAAGCGCGAGTAGGGGTCCTTGTAAAGGCCCAGCTCGTAGCCCAGGGCCTCGCCGTACAGGGCCCAGCCTTCGAGGAAGGCCGAGTAGCTGGCGAAGCGGCGGAACTTGGGTAGCTCGGCCTGCTCCTGCGCCAGCGCGATCTGCAGGTGATGGCCGGGCACGGCCTCGTGCGAGGCCAGCACCTCCATCTCGTACTTGGGCCGCATCTCGGGCCGATACAGATTCACGTAGAAGTAGCCGGCGCGCGTGCCGTCCACCGATGGACCGCTGTAGTAGGCGGCGGTGGTGTTCGGTGCGCTGGTCATCGGTATGGCACGCACGCCGAAGGGCGTGCGGGGCAGCTTGCCGAAGAGCCTGGGCAACTCCGGCTCTATGCTCTTGGCAACCACCACATAGGCATTGAACAGCTCTTCCGGCGTGGCGTAGTAGAACTGCGGATCGCTGCGCAGCTTCTCGAAGAACTGCTGGCGCGTGCCGGTGAAGCCGACCTGCTCCATCACCTTGCGCATCTCGCCATGGATGCGCGCCACTTCCCGAAGGCCGATCTGGTGGATCTCGTCGGGCGTCAGCGTCGTCGTCGTGTGCTCGGCCACGCGATTGGCATAGTAGGCCGCACCGCCCGGCGTGTCCCAGATGCCCACCGATTCGCGGCAGGCCGGCAGGTACTCGGTGCGAAAGAAGACCTCCATGCGCGCATAGGCGGGCAGCACCTTGTTCTGTATCACCTGCGCCGCCTGGCGGCTGAGGCGCTCGCGCTCGGCCGCGGGAATCTTGGCCGGGAAGCTCTTGAACCGCGCGTAGAAGGGGCTGTCCTCGGGCCTGGCCACCTGCTGGCCCTGCAACTGGGGCAGCACGCGCGCCATCAGCAGACGCGGCTGCGTGCGGCCGGTCTTGGCGGCGGCGCGCAGCCTGTCCATGTACTGCTCAAGGTAGGCGGGCAGGGTGTCCAGGCGCTTCAGCCAAGACTCGTAATCGGCCACGGTGTCGAAGGGCATGTTCTCGGCCACTTCGTTTAGCGCCTGCGGGCCGTCGCGGGCCGTCATCTCGTAGGCCCAGGGCTGGTGCGGCCACAGCGCCAGCCGGGACTCCAGCGACTTCTTGAACAGCGCGTGGTTGAGGCGCTCGCTGGCCGGCAATTGCCTGCTGTCGATTTGTGACAATTGAGCCAGCAACGCCTGGTCCTGTTGATGGCCGCGCGCCATCGCGGCTGGGCTGATGTCGGGCCAGCGGTCGTTGAAGCCCTTCTCGCCGTAATAGGTGGCCGACAGTGGCGAGTCGGCCATGTCCATGGCCCAGCTCTTGTCGATCAGCTGATGCAGGCGCCTGGAGGCGTTGCCGGGGCCCGCTGCCGCGGCCGGCAGGACGGACAGCACCGCGCAGGCGGTAATCAGGTTCAGCAGGGGACGCAGCATGGACGGCACTCTCAAGCTTGATCGGAGCCCTCATTGTGCTGGGCTCGCTGCAGGTCGGGGGCGTTGATCGCCCGTTGCCTCAGTCGGCTGGCGCCAGCTCGATCTCGCGTTCGAACAGCGCCATCGCCGTCTTCGCCACCTGACGGGTGTCGTAATAGGCATAGGCGCCGACGCCCATCGCCCCGACCACCGGCAGCCAGCGCGACACGCCCTTGCTCAGCACCCGCTCGCTGATGCGCAGCCCGATCACGCCAGCCAGCGCACGCGTCGCCTGTGTGGTCAGCTGTCGCACGATGAAGCGCTCGCCCAGGCGCACTGTCAGGTCACGCACCGCCTGCGAGGCCATGTGCTTGAACAGGCAGTAGATCATCTGCTCGCGCGTCATCGTCGCCTGCCTGCCGTACAGCGCGGCGATGTCGGACACCAGCTGCGCCTGCACCCGCCACACCGCCATCAGCTCGGGCACCAGGGTCAGCCAGCCCAGCGGGCCTGGTGGCAGGGCCAGGCCGCCTGCGGTCAGCGCGGCGGCGCGGGCGGCGGCCTGGGTCAGCGCCTCGGCCCGGGCGGCCGGGGTGCTGCTGATTGCTTCCCTGCTTGACGGAATGCGGCTGACAAAGCCCAGCACGGCGTCACCCATCTGCTGGGCCAGGCCGGTCTTTTCTGGCAGGGTGGTGAGGGCGCGGCTGCTCATGGTGGCCTGAATATAGCGTTGCGCACGTACCATTGGCGACTATCCCGCTCAAACAGCAGCCGAACCGATGGAAATCTACCTAGACGCGAATGCGACCACGCCGGTGCTGGCCCAGGCACGGGTGGCCGCCATGCAGGCCATGGCCGAGGAATTCGGCAACCCCAGCAGCATCCACAGCACCGGCCTTAAGGCGCGGGCGATGATGGATGCGGTGCGCCAGCGCGCCCGCCAGCTGCTGGACGCCGGCGCCGGCCGGCTGCTCTTCGTCAGCGGCGCCACCGAGGGTATACAAACGGCCGTGCTGTCGGCCCTGAGCGCGCTGCGCGAGCGGCGCGAGAACGGCGAGGCCATCGGCAGCCTGCTGCTTTACGGCGCGACCGAGCACAAGGCAGTGCCCGAGACCTTGAAGCACTGGAACCAGTTGCTGGGCTTGAAGCTGCAGGTGCAGGCGATTCCGGTGGACCGCGATGGCCGCCACGACCTGGCCTGGCTGCGCCAGCACGCAGCCGACGCCGGCATGGTCTGCGTGATGGCCGCCAATAACGAGACCGGTGTGATCAGCGACTTGGCCGGCATCGCAGCGGTGCTGGACGAGACCGGCAGCCAGGCCCTGTGGATGGTCGACGGCGTGCAGGCGCTGGGCAAGCTGCCCTTGCATCTGAGCCAGACCCGCATCGACTACGCGCCGTTCTCCGGCCACAAGCTCTACGCGCCCAAGGGCATAGGCCTGCTCTATGTGCGCGAAGGCGCACCGTTCACGCCGCTGCTGGCCGGCGGCGGTCAGGAGGGCAGCCTGCGCTCGGGCACCGAGAATATGTCGGGCATCGCCGCTTTAGGCGCCGTGCTGGCCGCGCTGGATGATGGCAGCAGTTTTCGCAGCCATGCCGAACTCGAGGCTTTTCGGGCCCGCCTGGCCGAGGCGCTGTTGGCCGCCTTTCCGGGCCTGGTGTTCAACGCACCGCTGGGACTGTCCCTGCCGACGACGCTGAACTTCTCCGTGCCCGGGCTGAGCAGCAAGCTCTTGCTGGACATGTTCGACGCGGCCGATGTGCGGGTCAGCGGCGGTTCGGCCTGCAGCGCCGCCAAGGCCCAGCCCAGCTTCGTGCTGCAGGCGATGGGGTTGCCCGATTGGCAGACGGCCTCGGCGGTGCGCATGTCCTTCGGCCCGGCGGTCGAAGAGGCCTTCATCGCCGAGGCGGTGGCGCGCATCCATGCCTGCGGCCAGGCGATGCGCCGCACCTGCCTCAGCGGTACCGACGACGAACCGCTGGCCGGTGATGGTGTCGTGCAGCTGAACTACGGAGGTGCCTGCACCTGGCTGCTGGCGGACCAGGCCGGTCAGAGCTGCGTGGTGATCGATCCGCAGCCGGAGCTGGCCGAGCGCATCGAGCAATACCTGCGCTGTCAGGGCTATCGCGTGCTGGCGGTGCTCAAGACCTCGTCGCCGTCGGACTTGCCGCAGCCATCGACATCGCTGACGCTCGCTGATAGCCAGGTGGTGCAGGCGCTGCAGCTAGGGGTGCAATGGCTGGTGCGCTTGCCCCTGGGACAGGCCCAGGCCTATTTGCTGGGCCGGGCTCGCGAGGGGCAACTGGCCGCCGCCGACGTCACGCTGGCATTCTGCGGCGATGCCTTGATGCCCGACCTGATAGGCAGCGCTGACCCCTTGCGCGAGCAGCAACTGCAGCGGCTTGCCTCCGTGATCGGCCCGCAGACCTTGATCTGCCCTGCCCACGACTTCGACAACCGGCTGGCCACGACCTTGGCGGCGGAGCGGCATGCCCCGGCCAAGTGCGCGGGCGTCGAGATGAACGCGGCGCAGCTGGCCGACTTCCTGCTCCGCCACCCCGAGACCCTGGTCGTCGATGTGCGCGAACCCTATGAGCAGCTGCTCAGCCAGACGCCCAGGTTGTCGGACTGGGCCCTGCAGGCCATGCCGCTGTCACGGCTGGTCAACGGCCTTCAGACCTGGTTGACCGAACCGCAGCGGCCGCTGGTGTTCTTCTGCCGCAGCGGCAATCGCAGTGGCCAGGCCGTCCAGTGCCTGCGCCGTCTCGGCCATGCGAACAGCTATTCGTTGGCCGGCGGCTTGGCGCTGTGGGAGCGGCACGAGGCTTTCGCCCATAGCATTTAGCTGCCGGGCCCCCGGATTCCATCCGAGCTACTCCAAAGGCAAGTTTGTAGCCCGGATGAAAGCTGGGGCTGACCAGGGCCCCGATTCCTTCTGGGCTACTCCAGCGGCAGGCCGACGTAGTTCTCGGCCATCACCGTCATCGCCGCCGTCGAGCCGACCAGGTAGTTCAGCTCCGCCTGCTGCAGCTTGGCCTCGAAGCCGCCCTCGTCCGGGAACTGGTGCAGCAGCCGCGTCATGGACCAGGAGAAGCGCTCGGCCTTCCAGATCCGGCGCAGTGCCTTGGCCGAATAGGCGTCCAGGCCCGCCGCGCTTTGCTCCTGGTAGTGCTCGATCAGGCCCTGTGACAGATAGCGCACATCGGCCGCCGCCAGGTTAAGGCCCTTGGCGCCGGTGGGCGGCACGATGTGGGCGGCGTCACCGGCCAGGAACAGGCGGCCGAAGCGCAGCGGCTCAGCGACGAAGCTGCGCAGCGGCGCCATGCTCTTTTCGATAGCGGGTGCCGGCCGCACACGCTCGGCGGCCTCCGGATCGAGGCGGCGACGCAACTCGTCCCAGAAGCGCTCGTCCGACCATTGATCGACCGTGTCACTGGCGCGGCATTGCACATAGCAGCGGCTGCGCGTCCTGCTACGCATGCTGCACAGCGCGAAGCCGCGTTCGTGCTGGGCGTAGATCAGCTCGTCCGACACCGGCGGCGTGTCGGCGAGCACGCCCAGCCAGCCAAAGGGGTAGACGCGCTCGAAGGTCTGTATCGCCGGGCCCGGTACGCTGGCTCGGCAGACGCCATGAAAGCCGTCGCAGCCGGCGATGAAGTCGCAGGCGATCTCGTGCACCACGTCGTCCTTGCGGTAGCTCAGCCGTGGCGTGGCGCCGTCGAAGTCGTGCAGCGCCACGTCGGAGGCTTCGTAGACGGTGGGCAGCTGGGCGGCGCTGCGGGCGGCCATCAGATCGCGGGTCAGCTCGGTCTGGCCATAGACCATCACCGACTTGCCGCCGGTCAGCCCCTGGAGATCGATACGGTGGCGCTGGCCGCCGAAAGAGATTTCGAAGCCGTGATGCTCCAAGCCATGGGCCAGCATGTTCGTGCCGACCCCGGCCTGCACGACCAGATCGACCGTGGTCTGCTCCAGCAGCCCGGCGCGGATGCGGCTCAGCACATAGTCCGCCGTGCGTTGCTCGACGATGATGTTGTCGATGCCGGCGCGGTGCAGCAGCGCGCCCAGCAGCAGGCCGGACGGGCCCGCGCCGACGATGGCGACTTGGGTTCTGGTCGTCATGGACTACCCTTTGATAGGCAAGGGCTGCAAGGCGAAATCAGGCCCGCCGCTGGGTCGCGACGGCCGAGGCTCAACGGATGCGGCCGTTAGAGAAGCATGCGCAAATGCGCCTGCGCCTGCAACAGCGGCGGCAGGCATTGCTCGACCAGCTGATCCATGCTGATGCGTGAGGCGTGGACGCTGATATTCATCGCGGCCACGGCGTCGCCCCGGTAGTTCTTCAGCGGCACCGAGACGGTGCGCAGGCCCAGCTCATACTCCTGATCGACACAGGCGTGGCCCTGGGCGCGGGCCCGCGCGACTTCGATGCGCAGGCGGTCCGGGTGGGTAATGGTGTAAGGCGTCAGCGGCGTCAATTCCTGGCGTGCGATCCAGGCATCGACCTCGCCCTGCGGCAGCGCGGCCAGCAGCATGCGGCCGTTGGCGGTGCAGTAGGCCGGCACGCGGGTGCCGGGCTGCAGGGTGGACGAGACCACGCGGCCGGCGCTGGTGGCGGCGATGCAGATCACGTCGGCACCGTCCAGCACGCCGGCCGAGCTGGCTTCTTTCAACGCATAGGCGAGTTTGTGCAGTTCGGGCTCGACGATGCGCGGCAGGCGGGCCGAATGCATATAGCTCTGACCCAGGCGCAGCACCTTGGGCGTCAGCGCGAACATCTTGCGGTCCTGCGACACAAAGCCCAGGTGCAACAGGGTCAGCAGGTAGCGGCGGGCGGCGGCCCGGGTCAGACCCGTGCGGGTGGCCACCTCGCTGATCGTCAGGCGCGGACGCTCCTGATCAAACGCCTCGATCACGGCCAGGCCTTTCTCAAGGCCGGCCACCAGATCGCGCTTCAACGGCGCACTGCTGACCACGGCCGCGCTGGGCGACTCCCAGGCCGTTGCCGGGAAGGGGCTGGGTGAAAAGTCGTCTTGCTCGTCGTTGGATGACATCGGGCGTCGCTATGTTGTGCGCATATCGCCCGAAACGGGGTGCGCGAACCAAGAATTTGCTGACTATAGGCCTGTGGCCCAGGTTTGTCCCCGTCGGATCGCCGTATATGGGCGCTATACGCACGGAAGCTGTAAATCAAACCAGGATGCACTCTTATGGGGCACGTCGGTTTGTGCGCCATCAAAGCAAAACGCCGCCGGGCTGTTAAGCAGCCCGGCGGCGTTGATCGGATTTTACAGCGTCTAACGCGTCTTCAAACGCGCTCAACAATCAGCGCAATGCCCTGGCCGACACCTATGCACATCGTGCACAGGGCGTAGCGGCCACCAGTGCGGTGCAACTGGTTGATGGCCGTCATGACCAGCCGCGCGCCACTGGCGCCCAGCGGATGGCCCAGGGCGATGGCGCCGCCATTTGGGTTGACGCGGGCATCGTCGTCGGCCAGGCCCAGATCGCGCAGCACGGCAAGGCCCTGGGCGGCAAAGGCCTCGTTGAGCTCGATCACGTCCATCTGCGCCAGGCTCAGGCCGGTCAAGGCCAGCACCTTGCGGGTGGCCGGCGCCGGGCCAAAGCCCATGATGCGGGGTGCCACGCCGGCCGCCGCCATGCCGACGACGCGGGCGCGGGGCGTCAGCCCTTGCTGGGCGGCGCCGGCCTCGCTGGCCAGCAGCAGGGCGACGGCGCCGTCATTGACGCCCGAGGCATTGCCGGCCGTCACCGTGCCATCGGGGCGCACCACGCCCTTGAGCTTGGCCAGCGCCTCCAGGCTGGTTTCGCGCGGGTGTTCGTCCTTGCTGACGACGATGGCGTCGCCCTTCTTCTGCGCAATGCTGACCGGCAAGATCTCGGCGTCGAACACGCCGGCCTTCTGCGCCGCCACCGCCTTGAGCTGGCTGGCCAGCGCCATCCGGTCCTGGGCCTCGCGTTCGATGCCGAAGTCACTGGCCACGTTCTCGGCCGTCTCGGGCATCGAGTCAACGCCGTATTGCGCCTTCATCAGCTTGTTGACGAAGCGCCAGCCTATCGTCGTGTCATAGACGGCGTTGCTGCGCGAGAAAGCCGACTCGGCCTTGGGCATCACGAACGGCGCGCGGCTCATGCTTTCCACGCCGCCGGCCAGCATCAGCTGCGCTTCGCCGGAGCGGATCGCCCGCGCTGCCTGGCCCACCGCGTCCATGCCCGAGCCGCACAGCCGGTTGATGGTGGCGCCGGGCAGCTCGATAGGCAGGCCGGCCAGCAGCGCGGCCATGCGCGCAACGTTGCGGTTGTCTTCGCCCGCCTGGTTGGCGCAGCCGTAGAGCACGTCGCTGACCGCTGCCCAGTCCACCTGCGGGTTGCGTTCCATCAGGGCGCGCAGCGGCAGCGCGCCCAGATCGTCGGTGCGGATCGAGGACAGGGCGCCGCCATAGCGTCCGAACGGAGTGCGGATGGCGTCGCAGATAAAGGCTTGGTTCATGGTCATTGGGGGAGGTTGGAATTCAGGATTGGAGCAGGGGCTGGCCGACCAGACGCTGCAGCTCGGCCGCTTCGAGGCCGGGGCAGCGCTGCAGCACGCGCAGGCCTTCGGGCACCACCTCGAACACTGCCAGATCGGTATAGATGCGGCTGACGCAGGCGGGGGCGGTGAGCGGATAGCTGCACTCGGCGACGATTTTGCTCTCACCCTTCTTGCTCAGCAGTTCCATCATCACAAACGTGCGCTTGGCGCCCAGGGCCAGGTCCATGGCACCACCGACGGCCGGGATCGCATCGGCGGCACCGGTGTGCCAGTTGGCGAGATCGCCGCGGACCGAGACCTGGAAGGCGCCCAGCACGCAGATGTCCAGATGGCCGCCGCGCATCATCGCAAAGCTGTCGGCATGGTGGAAGAAGCAGCCGCCAGGTCGCAGGGTCACCGGTTGCTTGCCGGCATTGATCAGGTCGTAGTCCTCGGCGCCCGCGCTGGGTGCCGGGCCCACGCCCAGCACGCCGTTCTCGCTGTGCAGGATGACCTCGCGGTCGGCCGGGATCTGGTTCGCCACCAGCGTCGGCAAGCCTATGCCCAGGTTCACCACCGCGCCGTCGGCAATGTCTTGCGCGACGCGTTGTGCCATCTGGGAATGGGTCCAGGCTTGGTGAGCGCTCATGACTTGACCCCTCCGGCAAGCGTCGAGGCGCGCGGGATCTGCACCAGCCTCTTTATATAGATGCCGGGTGTGACGACCGCCTCCGGGTCCATCTCACCCAGCTCGACCACCTCGTGCACGCTGGCAATCGCCGTGGTGGCGGCCGCGGCCATGATGGGCCCGAAGTTGCGCGCCGTCATGCGATAGCTCAGATTGCCCCAGCGGTCGCCCCGCTCGGCTTTGATCAGCGCGAAATCGGCCACCAGCGGGTACTCCAGCACGTAGTGCCGGCCATTGATCACCCGGGTTTCCTTGCCCTTGGCCAGTTCGGTGCCATGCCCGGTGGGCGTGAAAAAGGCCCCGATCCCGGCCCCGGCAGCGCGTATGCGCTCGGCCAGATTGCCCTGCGGCACCAGCTCCAGCTCGATCCGGCCGGCCCGGTACAGCTTGTCGAAATGATGGGAGTCCGCCTGCCGCGGAAACGAACAGATGATCTTGCGCACGCGGCCGGCGGCCAACAGGGCGGCCAGCCCAGTGTCGCCATTGCCGGCATTGTTGTTGACCACGGTCAGCTCGCGGGCGCCCTGACGCAGCAGCGCCTCGACCAGCTCATTGGGCAGGCCGGCCGTGCCGAAGCCACCAATCATCACGGTCGCGCCATCGCGCACATCGGCCAGCGCCTGGTCCGGCGTGGCCACGAATTTATTGATCATGAAGCGAGGGGCGGCGGGCCGGCTGGAATGGGGCTTCGATGCTATGTCGCCCCTTTGGAGGGGTCAAGGCGTGCCGCCGGCGGGCGTCAGTTCATGCCTTGTTGCGCCATATGACGGAAAAATGACGAAAAACTGCTAAAACCGCAGCCGGTTTGGCCGATATGCGGGAAAGCACTGAGTCGTGGCGCCCGTCGTCGTCACGGGCAGAATCGGCCCCCAGATGCGGGTTGGCGGCCGATCAGCCAGGTGAATGCGTGTCTTTTCCACGCTTTGCGGCACTCAAGAAACAGCACTCGGGAACGAGTCCCAAATCTTGACGCTTTTTGGCGCTCAAGCACACTCAAGTTGTCTCAAGGCGTTGCCGAAGACAGCTCAGGACGTGCTCATCAGCGGAGCCGCCTAACCTGCATGAAGGACAGATCCTCAGAACCGTTGATTGATGTCGGCCAGCTCAAGGTGGGGATGTTCATCCACCTCGACCTGGGCTGGATGTCGCATCCCTTTCCGCTGAGCAGCTTCAAGCTGGCCACCGAGGAGCAGCTCGCCACCGTGCGCAGCCTCAAGCTCAAGCAGGTGCGCTGGAGCCCGAGCAAGAGTGATTTGCAGTCGGACGCTGAACCGATTGCACTTCCTGTTGCCCCGGTTCCAGGTGCTGCCCCGCCCGAGCCTGCGGCTGCTGCACCTGCCGCACCCAGCGCCCAGGAGTTGGCCAAGCAGGCCCACAAAGACGCTCTGAAGGCCCAGCGCGACGCTTTGAACCTGTGCGAGAAACAGTACGCCGAGGCCTCGACCGCTTTCCGGCAACTGATCGAGATGGTGCCGCGCCAGCCCACCGGTTCGCGCGAGCAGGCCGAGGCGCTGACCAAGGCGCTGTTGGCCAAGATGCTTGGCGACACCGATCTGAACATTCGCTTGTTGAGCGAAGGGGCGGGTGACCGCAACACCGCCCACGCGCTGAATGTGTCCATCATTTCGCTGCTGCTGGCCCGTGTCTTCAATATGTCGGCCGATGAGATGACCGATCTGGGCGTTGGCGCGCTGCTGCACGATATGGGCAAGCTGGAGCTGCCGGCTCGGGTCAGGAGCCGCGACGACGGTTTTTCAGGCGCCGAACTGCAGGCCTACCAGACCCACGTGGCCAAGGGCGTGGCCCTGGCACAGAAGATGGGGCTGAGTGCCGGCCCGCTGCTGGTGATCGCCCAGCACCACGAGAACGCCGACGGCACCGGCTTCCCGCAACGGCTGAACGCCGACCGCATGAGTGCGGCTGCCCGCATCGTCGCCCTCGTGAACCGCTTTGACGGCCTGTGCAATCCGGCCATACCGGCCAAGGCGATGACGCCGCACGAGGCGCTGTCGCTGATGTTTGCGCAGGGGCGCAGCCGTTTCGACGCGACCATGCTGAACGCCTTCATCCGCATGATGGGCGTCTATCCGCCGGGTTCGGCGGTGCAGTTGACCGATGACCGCTTTGCCCTGGTCGTGGCCGTCAACTCGTCGCGCCCGCTGAAACCGCGGGTGATGGTTCACGATCCCAAGGTGCCGCGTGAAGAGGCGCTGATACTGAATCTGGAGACCCAGCCCGATCTGGGCATACGCCGAAGTCTCAAGCCGGCGATGCTTCCGCAATCGGCGATGGACTATCTGTCGCCACGTCAGCGGGTGGCCTACTTCTTCGAACCGGTGATGAGCCGGCCAGAGACCTATCAGGAGCTGGCTGCGTGACATTCGGCGCGGTGTCTCAGGTCGCCCTGGGCGACCGCCCTGGCGTCTTGAACCGCTGGGCGCCCTTGATCGGCGCCTTGCTCGAGGCGGTCTGGCTGGTGGACGCTGCAACGTTGAAGATCATTGCGCTGAATGCCCCCGGCGCCCGCATGCTGGGCATGGACAGCTCGGAGCTGCTGGGCGTGTCGGTGGAGTCCCTGGTCTGCACGCCCGAGGACATGATGTTCTGGTCGCAGGTCGGCGCCGGTGCCACCGACTCGCTGTTCTCTGACACCTTGCTGCGCCACAAGGACGGGCACACCGTCTGGGTCACACGCCGCATCAGCCTTCTGCCGCCGGCCGATGGCGAGCAAAGTGCCGGCCACTGGCTGGTGGCGCTGCACGATCAGACCCGCCAGCGTCAGAGCGAGGACGAGCGTGAGACGCTGCTCGCCGAGTTGCGTGCCACCTTGGAGTCCACCGCTGACGGCATCCTGGTCACCGACCTGGCTGGCCGCATGCGCTCGTTCAACCAGCGTTTTGCCTCGCTGTGGAGCATCCCGGACGACCTGCTGGTGGAGAGGAACGACGAGGCCGTGCAGGCCTGGATGCGCCGCAGCGTGACCGAGAGCAGCGCCTACAACATCCGGCTGGCCGCCATCCAGGACGCGCCGCTGATGCAGGCCAGCGATGTCATCAAGCTGCATTGCGGCCGCGTGCTGGAGCGCGTGTCGCTGCCGCAATGGAGCAAGGGCCGGCCGATCGGCCGTGTCTTTTCCTTCCGCGACCTGAGCGAGAAGCTCGCCGCCACGCAGCGCATAGAGGAGCTGTCGCATACCGATGCGCTGACCGGCCTGCCGAACCGCAGGGCTCTTGCCGAGCGCATCGACTATGCGGTGGCGATGGCGCGCCGCGAAGGCTCGGGCTTCGGCCTGTTGAGCATCAATCTGGACCGTTTCAAGCAGATCAACGACACCCTGGGCCACTCGTTCGGTGACCGTGTGCTGGTCGAGGTCACCGAGCGTATCAAGCGCAGCTTGCGCGAAGTGGACACGGTGGCGCGACTGGGCGGCGACGAGTTCGCGCTGCTGGTGCACCAGGCCGACCCGCGCGGCGCCGAAGCCACGGCCCGGCGTGTGCTCGACTCGATGGTCAAGCCCTTCTGCCTGGACAAGCTCAGCTTCACGGTGACGGCCAGCATCGGCATTGCGCTGTACCCCAGCGACGGTACCAACACCGACGAAATGCTGGCCAGCGCCGACCGGGCGATGCATCGCGCCAAGGAAAGTGGCCGCGCGGGCTTCCGCTTCCACCAGCCGCGCAAGGATGTGGACCTGCTGTCGCGCATGCGCCTGGACCACAGCATGCGCCAGGCGCTGAAGGAGGGGCAGTTCCGCCTGCACTACCAACCTCAGGTTGATCTGGACTATGGGCGGGTGATTGGCGCCGAGGCTTTGATACGCTGGCGCGACCCGGTGCGCGGTGACATCTCGCCGGCCGAGTTCATTCCGGTAGCCGAGGACAGCGGCTTCATCATCGCCATCGGCGACTGGGTGCTGCACGAAGCCGTGCGCCAGGCGGCGCTGTGGCAGCGGCGCGGCGCCTTCATGCCGGTATCGGTCAATGTATCGGCGCTGCAGTTCCAGCAGCCGCGCTTTGTCGAGCATGTGGCCGATGTGCTGCTGGCCGCCGGGCTGCCCGCCGCCCTGCTGGAGTTGGAGCTGACCGAATCGATCCTGGTCCACGACGCCCACGAGGCCCTGCAGCGCTTGCAGGGGCTGGCCGATCTGGGCGTGCGACTGGCCATCGACGATTTTGGCACCGGCTACTCCAGCCTGGGCTATCTGAAGCGCTTCCCTATCCAGCGGTTGAAGATAGACCGCAGCTTCGTCAAGGGCCTGCCCGACGATGCCAGCGATGTCGGCATCGCCAACGCCATCATCCAGATGGGCCGGGCTCTGAAGCTGCAGGTGATTGCCGAGGGCGTGGAGACCGTCGCCCAGCGCGAATTCCTGGCCCAGGCCGGCTGCCACGAGTTCCAGGGCTTTCTCTATGCCCCTGCGCTGGATGTGGCCAGCTTCGAACAACGTGTGTTCGCGCCGCCGCGCATCAAGCCGCCGGCCTCGTTGCGGATGATGCGGCACGCCAACGGAGTCTGATGGCTTGGCGGGACAGACCAGGGTCTGATGGCGTTGCACAATGGCGGTCAACACGCGATTGCAGCAAAGGCCCGCCATGCTCTACAAGTTCAGGTCCAAGGACTCAGCCGACGTGATCATGATGGGGCCGGCCGGCGACCATCTGCTCCAGTTGCTCGGCCGCCCGGTCACTGCCAAAGGCATCTTCGAGCCGGCCGACCTGCCAGCGCTGATGGCCGCCATCGAGCAGGCGGTGGCCGCTGACGAGGCGGCCTATGCCCAGGCGCAGGCCGAGGCCAAGGCGGAGGGCGTGCAACTGCCGCCGCGTGAGGGTGTGAGTCTGCGCCAGCGCGCCTGGCCGCTGCTGGAGATGATGCGCCGCGCACTAGCCAAAAAGCATGATGTGGTCTGGGGTGTCTGAGCGATGAGCCATCCCGCCGTCACCCGCATCCTGGCCATCCGCCATGGCGAGACCGCCTGGAACGTCGACTCGCGCATCCAGGGGCATCTGGACATCCCGCTGAACGCCGTCGGGCGCGAGCAGGCAAGACGGCTGGCCCTGTCGGTGGCGGGCGAGGACCTGACCGCGATCTATTGCAGCGATCTCTCGCGGGCCCACGCCACCGCCAGCGCGGTGGCGGACGCTGTCGGCCTGCCCTTGCTGGTGGACCAGGGACTGCGCGAGCGCGCCTTCGGTGCCTTCGAAGGGCTCAGCTTCAAGGAGATCGAGTCCCGCTGGCCCGACCAGGCACTGCGCTGGCGGCAGCGTGACCCGCTGTTCGCGGCCGAGGGCGGCGAGAACCTGCAAACCTTCTACGCCCGCTGCGTCGGTGCCGTCCAGGCGCTGGCCGAGCGCCATGCCGGCGAGCATATTGCGGTGGTGGCCCACGGCGGAGTGATGGACTGTCTATACCGCGCCGCCTCGCGGCTGGAGCTGCACGCGCCGCGCAGCTGGGAACTGGGCAATGCCAGCATCAACCGCCTGCTCTATATGGCCGAGGGCTTCACCCTGGTGGGCTGGAACGACAAATCGCATCTTGAAGACCCGGCTCTGGATGAATTCAGCGACGGCGAACGCCAAGGATTGACGACATGACTGCCGATGCCATTCAAGTGGGTGACCCGGTCTCGGCCGTGGACACGCCGGCCCTGGTGCTGGACCTGGACGCGCTGGAACGCAATATCCAGAAGATGGCTGACTTCGCCCGCAGCCGCGGCATGCGGCTGAGGCCCCATGCCAAGACGCACAAGAGCGGCCATATCGCGGCGCTGCAGAGAGCCGCTGGCGCTATCGGCGTCTGCGTGCAAAAGCTCAGCGAGGCCGAGGCGCTGGCCGCGGCCGGCGTGGACGACATCTATATCAGCAACGAGGTCATAGCCCCGCGCAAGCTGGCCCGAGTGGCGGCGCTGGCCCAGCGCGTGACCCTGGCCATCGCGGTTGACTCGCGAATGGGCATAGAGCGACTGGCTGCAGCCGTGCGCGAGGCCGGCGCATCGCTGGACGTGTTCGTCGAGATCGACGTCGGCCAGGGCCGCTGCGGTGTGGCAGCGACCGAGGCCGGCGCGCTGGCCCATCTGGTTGCGTCCCATCCCGGCCTGCGCTTCGCCGGCCTGCAGGCCTATCACGGCAAGGCCCAGCACCTGCGCAGCGTGGCCGAGCGCGAGGCGGCCATTCATCATGCGGTGACGTTGGCGCGCGCCGCGCAGGCGGCGGTCACGGCCAGCGGCCTGAATTGCCCGCTGGTGACCGGCGCCGGCACCGGCAGCTTTGCGCTGGAAACCGCCAGCGGCCTTTACGGCGAGCTGCAGGCCGGTTCCTATGTCTTCATGGACCGCGACTATGCCGACAACGAGCCGCAGCGCGGCGTGCCGGTGTTTGAGCACGCACTGTTCGTGAAGAGCCAGGTCATCAGCCGAGGCCTGTCGCATGCCGTTGTCGATGCCGGCCACAAGGCCCATGCGATCGACAGCGGCCTGCCCCGGGTGTGGGCGCGCGACCTGGAGTTTGCCAATGGCGGCGACGAGCATGGCATCCTGCGCCCCCGGGGTGATGCCCTGCCCGAACTGGGCGACACCGTCTGGCTGGTGCCCGGGCACTGCGACCCGACGGTGAATCTGCACGACCACTATGTGGTGCTGCGCGGCGGGCTGGAGCAGGGGGTGGTGGCGCATCTGTGGCCCGTGCATGCCCGGGGTTGCCTGATCTGAGTCGCACACATATCAAGGGTGACCCATGCAAGGTTCGCAAATCATCGTCCTGGCCACGCCGGTGTTTCTGGCCTTGATCCTTCTGGAGTGGTGGGTGGGCGTGCGGCGCGGCCGCAATACCTATCGGGTCAACGATGCAGTCAACAGCATCGGACTGGGCATGCTGAGCCAGGTGGCCGGCGTGTTTGCCACGGTTTTGACCCTGGGTATCTACACCCTGGTCTATGAGCACCTGGCCTTGTGGCGGTTGTCGACCCAGTCGCTGTGGGTCTGGGGCTTGGCCCTGCTGCTCTACGACTTCCTCTACTACTGGCACCACCGTTTCGGCCATACCAGCGCGGTTTTCTGGGCCGCCCATGTGGTGCACCACCAGAGCGAGGACTACAACCTGTCCACCGCGTTGCGGCAGACCAGCAGTGGCTGGCTGCTCGGCTGGGTGTTCTATCTACCGATGGCGCTGATGGGCTTCCCGCCGCTGGTGTTCGCCGTCGTCGCCCTCATCGACCTGCTGTATCAATACTGGGTGCATACCCAGCAGATCGGCCGGCTGGGGTGGTTCGACCGCTGGTTCTGTGCGCCGTCCAACCATCGGGTCCACCATGCGGTGAATGATGTCTATCTGGATCGCAACTACGGCGGCATCCTGATCATCTGGGACCGCATGTTCGGCAGCTTCCAGCCAGAGCTGGACGAACAGCCCTGCATTTACGGCACGCGTAAGCCGCTGCGCAGCTGGAATCCACTATGGGCCAATCTGGAGGTCTATGCCGCCCTGGCCAAGGACAGTTGGCATGCCCGCAGCTGGCCCGACCAGCTGCGCATCTGGTTCAAGCCACCCGGCTGGCGGCCTGCAGAGCTGGAGGCACGTTTCCCCCGCGATCCCTTCGACTGCGCCCGAGTGCAGCGCTTCGATCCACCAATGAGCCTGCTTCGACAGGGCCTTGTACTGGCCTTGTTCGCCGTCGTGTTGACACTGACGGCGGTATTTCTATGGACGGTGCACGGCCTGCCCTCGCTGCAGCAGATCGCGTTTGCACTGGCCCTGGCCCTGGGCCTGTGGCTGCTGGGCCGGCTCAGCGGCGGGCGGGTTTCCACACCCGAAGTCTCGAGTCACGCTCCCGCGCGGCTCGGAAAGCAGGCCTGACCGGGGGTTGTTGTTTTTACGCTGCGTCAAGAGTACCGAGTAAACCCTGCAACTTCTATACTGCGTCCACTTTCCGAACACAAGATCGGGCTGAAAAAAGCCTGGCAAACCTTCAACTCTCAAAGGCAAACGATGAAAAAGATCGCTCTTGTTGCTGCCATCGCAGCTATTTCCGCCCCCGCTTTCGCACAAAGCTCGGTGACCCTGTATGGCCGCATCAACACCACCGTTGAGAGCCAGAAGGTCAACAACCAAAGCCGCAAGATTGTTGTCGCCAACAACGCTTCGCGTTTTGGCTTCAAGGGCGTTGAAGATCTGGGCGGCGGCCTGAAGGCTTCGTTCGTGCTGGAAAGCGGCTTTGACTCCAGCGACGGCCGCGCTGCCGCTTCGTTCTGGGGCCGTGATTCGCACGTCAACCTGACCGGCAGCTTCGGCACGATCCGTCTGGGCAACTGGTTCCCCGGTTCGTACTTCGCCACCTCCGACTATGTCGGCATGCACAACCACGAAACCGGCTCGTCGTCCGACGCGCTGTATGGTGGCCCTTTCCCTCAGGCCAACAAGGTGGGCTGGTTCTCGCCCAACATCGGTGGTTTCACGGCTGAGGTCGCCGTTCAAGCCGGTGAAGGTTTGGGCAAGCGTGCCTTTGACTTGTCGGCCAATTACGACCAAGGCTCTCTGCACCTTGGTGCTGGCTTCACCAAGCAAGGCGACGTGAAGCAGTACGCTGGCCGCGCTCTGTATGAAATGGGTGCCTTCACCATCGGTGGCTACCTCCAGCGCGAAGACGTCAACGGTTCGTCGCGCACCATTTCGCGCCTGTCGGGCATGTACGCCCTGGGTGCTTCGGAGTTCCATGTGAACTTCGGCGCCACCGGCAAGGGTGGTTCGGCAGCCAACAAGGCCAACCAGTTCACTCTGGGCTACAACTACAACCTGAGCAAGCGTACCAAGGTGTATGGCTACTACACGGCCATCGACACCAAGAACACGGCCAACAAGGCAGGCGACTTCAGCTCGCTGGCTGCTGGCGTGCGTCACAACTTCTGATGCCGCGCGGACAAGTCCTGAAGGACTTGTCCGGCTGCAGCAGGCCCTGGCGCGATACACGCGGCAGGGCTGATCCCCGGATCACAGTTGAAAAAAGCGACCTTCGGGTCGCTTTTTTTGTGGCTATTCGTCAAATAGATCGGCCGCGGACTTCGGCGGTGTCACCCCCAGATGGCGGAAGGCCGCCAATGTGGCGATGCGCCCACGCGGCGTGCGCTGCAAAAAGCCCTGCTGGATCAGATAGGGCTCGATCACATCCTCGATCGTGCCCGGCTCCTCGCCGATCGCGGCGGCCACATTGTCCAACCCGACCGGGCCGCCATCGAAGCGGTGGATGACAGCCTCCAGCAGCTTACGGTCCATCACGTCGAAGCCACGCGGATCGACGTCCAGCATCGCCAGCGCCAGATCGGCGATGCGCTTGCCAATGCGGCCATCGCCCTTGACGTCGGCATAGTCGCGCACGCGGCGCAGCAGGCGGTTGGCAATGCGCGGCGTGCCGCGTGAGCGGCGGGCGATCTCGAACGCACCCTCTTCATCGGTGGGCACGTTCAGCAGCCCGGCCGAGCGGGTGACGATGCGGGCCAGTTCCTCTGCCGAATAGAACTCCAGCCGCGCGACGATGCCGAAGCGGTCGCGCAGCGGATTGGTCAGCATGCCCGCGCGGGTGGTGGCGCCGACCAGGGTGAACGGCTGCAGATCGAGCTTGATCGAGCGTGCGGCCGGGCCTTCGCCGATCATGATGTCGATCTGGTAGTCCTCCAGCGCCGGGTAGAGGATTTCCTCGACGACCGGGCTCAGCCGGTGGATCTCGTCGATGAAGAGCACATCGTTGCGCTCCAGATTGGTCAGGATGGCGGCCAGATCCTTGGGCTTTTCCAACACCGGGCCCGAGGTCTGGCGCAGGTTGACGCCCAGCTCGTTGGCGATGATGTGGCTCAGCGTGGTCTTGCCCAGGCCCGGCGGGCCGAACAGCAGCACATGGTCCATCGCCTCTTCGCGCTTCTTGGCCGCTCCGATGAAGATCTCCAACTGCTCGCGGGCCTTGGCCTGGCCGACGTACTCGCGCAGGCCCTTGGGCCGCAGCGCACGTTCGATCGCTTCTTCGTTGGGCGAGGTGGGGGCGGCGCTGACCACGCGCCGCGCCGGCTCGAACTCATCGGTTTGAATGCTCATGTGCGCATTATGTGCGCGAGCTGTTCAGATATACAGGCTTTAGCTTTAGCGCGCCAAGGCTTTGAGGGCCTGCTTGATGCCTTCGCTGACGCCGATGTCGGCCGGCAATGCCTTCAGCGCGCTGGCCGCCTCCTTGTCGCTGTAACCCAGCGCGACCAGGGCCTGCAGGATGTCGCCTTGCGCGTCGTTGGCGATGCTGGCCGGCAGGGCCAGATCCGGGCCCAGTTTGCCCTTGAGCTCCAGCAGCAGGCGTTCGGCGGTCTTCTTGCCTATGCCCGGCACCTTGACCAGGCGACCGGCCTCCTGGCGGGTGATGGCCTGGGCCAGTTCCTGCACGCTCAGGCCGGACAGGATGGACAGGGCCATGCGCGGGCCGACGCCGCTGATCTTGATCAGCTGGCGAAAGGTGGCGCGTTCTTCGAGGGTGAGAAAGCCGAACAGCAGATGGGCGTCTTCGCGCACCACCTGATGGGTCAACAGGCTGACGCGCTCGCCCAGGCCGCCGAGGTTGTAGAAGGTGCTCATGGGCACGTCGACCTCGTAGCCGATGCCATTCACATCCACGAGCACCAGCGGGGGCGATTTCTCCGCGATTACGCCTGTCAGTCGTCCAATCATCAAGAGGATTATCCGCGACCGAACAGTCCCAGTCGTTGTGCTTCTAGCGCGGCCTCGGCGCGCGAGGACACATTGAGCTTGCGGTAGATCTGCTTCACATAGTCGGCGATGGTGTGGCGGGAGAGGCCCAGCTGCACACCGATCTCGGGCAGGGTGTAGCCCTTGGCCACACGCAGCAGCACCTCGGTCTCGCGATCGGTCAGCGAGACTTCGTGTACCAGCGTGTTCGAGGCCTGGGGGCGGCGTTGCTGGCCAGTGAAATAGGCGATCACCTTGCGCGCGATCGACGGCGACAATGGCGGCTCGCCCTGGCTCATGCGCTGTAGCTGCTCAACCAGCAACTCACGCGACTGCTCTTTCAGCAGATAGCCGAAGGCACCGGCCTGCAACGCAGGGAACAGGTGCTCGTCGTCGTCATGGATGGTGACAATCACCGACTGCACATCGGGCTGGGTCTCGCGCAGGGCGGCGACCACATCGACGCCGGAACCGTCGGGCAGGCCGAGATCGAGCAGGGCGAGCGAGAATTTCTGTGCCGCCACCAGTTGCAGCGCATCGTGGATGCGCGCGCACTCGATGATCTCCGAGGCCGGGAACACTTGTTTGATCAAGGCCTTCAGCCATGCGCGAATCTCGGGCAGATCTTCCAGCAGCAGGATGTTGTTCATTGTTCTCGCCTTGTAGGGATACGGGGTTATCGACGCCGTTGATCGTGAATCAAGCGATGAGGGTGCACGCTCAGAGCGGAATCGTGAGACGGATCACGGTTCCCCAGCCCGGGCCGGACTCAACCAGGCACTGACCGTGCATCTGCTTGGCGCGCGACTTCATGCTGGCCATGCCATGGCCGCGGTCCAGCCGGCCGTCCAGCTCCATCGAGATGCCATGGCCGTTGTCCTGGATCATGACCTGAAAGTCGGTGCCCAGTACCGCGCAGCTGATGGTGCAGTGGGTCGCGCCGCTGTGCTTGATGATGTTGCTGACCGACTCGCGGAAGATGCGTGTCGTCTGCACATAGGCCCGCGCCGGAAGCGTGTGGATGATGTCCTCGGGCGGTGACTTCCACTCGGCAACGATATTGGCCTGGCTCAGGCGCGACACCACCTCTGCCCGCCAATCACCCAAAGCGTCGAGCAACTGGACCGGCTTGCCGGTCAGGCCGCGCACCGACAGGCGCATTTCCTCCAGCGCCTCGCGCGCCAGGGTCGAGATGCGGTCCGACTCGCTGGTGTGTACGATGGTCAGCAGCTTGGCGCCCAGGTCATCGTGCAGGTCGGCAGCAATGCGCTTGCGCTCGCGCTCGGTGACCTGCTCCACCTTGGTCTCAGCCAACTGGGCGTAGTTGCGCTCGATCTCGGTCACCGTGTCGCGCAGTCGCTGCTCCATCACACTGCGGTCCAGCTCGGCCTGGTTGCGGCCGTGGGCCTGCAAGACGACCAGTCGCAGACCGATCATCAACATGCACAGCGGCATGGCCACCGCCGCCAGGCCCACCGGGCCGGCGACGAGGCGGTGCTGTGTCAGCACCTCCAGCACCAGCACCAGGCCGGCAAGCCCCAGGATCCCGGCCATCAGCCAGAACTCCACGCGCTCGTGGCGCCAGGCCAGCCACAGGTGGAAGGCCATTGCTGCCAGCACCTGCACGGTCAGCACCAGATACCAGGCACCGGTGAGTGTGTGGTGATGCAGCGCGCCGGCCCACCAGAGACTGATAGGCACCAGCAGGCATTGCAGCACCAGTGCCATGTTCAGGGCCCGGTGCTCCCAGCCGACCTGGCGCAGCAGGAACTGCACCACGCACAACACCAGAGGTGGCACCAGGCTGGCCAGCAGCCACTCGATCTGATCGCGCGGCAGCGGGATCTCGCCGAGAAAGAAGCGCAGGCTCAGCAGGGCCGTGAGCAGGGCCATGCCGGCCAGGTAGCCCAGATGGCGCTCGCGCTGACTGATGAGTGCCCGCGCCCCGGCGAACAGGGCCAAGCTGAGCATGACCGCCGACAGCAGAGCCGGCAAGCCCTGCCGCCATAGATTGGTGCGGTGAGTTCGCTGCGCCAGTTCATCCAGCGGGCCCAGCTCCACCGCCGACAGACCGGCGCCGCGCTCCACCGCATTGACGCGTTGCAGGGCGTAGCCGGCGAGATGCAGATCCAACACATTGCCCTGAGCCTTCAGCAGGCCGGCGGGCAGCTCCGCCAGCTGGGCGACATAGCAGTGATCACCGATCGGATCCTGCATCGCTCCGGTGCTCTTCAGCTTGATGCCGTTGAGTACCAGTTGGTAGTTGGAGCAGACGCGGTCGATGTAGAGCCCCAGCGGCTGGCCGGTGGCCTGCGGGGCCGCATCGAAGGCAAGGCGGTACCAGACCGCTCCGCTGTAGCCAGGCCGGCTCTGCGACCAGTCGTCCGGCAGTGCCTGCGCGCGCGCGGCGGCCCCGTCGGGGAACGTCGGCGCATCGCTGGCCACGGCCAGCGCCTGATTCAGGGTCAGGTATTGCTTGGACTGGGCCAGGGCAGGCGTCAGCCAGGCCAGCGCGGCGCTCAAGCACAGCAGCCGGGCCAGCAGTCGGATCAGTACGGGGGCGGCGGACAGGCTTCTCATGGTCGATGATTGTGCAGGACGCGGCCCCTTGCAGCCTCGGTGTCCACCCGGGCGACAATGCAGCTTCACACACAAGCGAAGCAAATCGTGATTCTTCGACATGAATTCGTCCCCCTGGACAACGCCCGGCTGGCGCATTTGTGCGGCATGCTGGACGAACACCTGCGCCAGATCGAGTCCACGCTGGACGTCAGCATCTCCCGCCGCAACGAGTATTTCCGCGTCGAAGGCGGCAAAGCCTTTGCAGAACGCGCGGTGGCGCTGATCAAAAGCCTGTACGAACGCGCCGCCAAACCGATCCCGCCGCAGGCCTTTCAACTGGCCCTGGTCGAGGCGGCCGGCGATCTGGCCCAGGCGCGGCCCCGCAAGCGCGCCGCTGTGGCCGCCGTTGCTTCCCCGTTTGGCGATGGCACGGCGGACGCCCATCCCGTCGATGGCGCGATCACCCTGCGCACCCGCCGCGCCGAGCTGGCCGGCCGCACGCCTAACCAGCATGACTATCTGCGCAAGATCCTGTCGCACGACATCACCTTCGGCCTCGGCCCGGCCGGCACCGGCAAGACCTTTCTGGCCGTGGCCTGCGCCGTTGACGCTCTGGAGCGCAACACGGTGCAGCGCATCATCCTGACGCGGCCGGCGGTCGAGGCCGGTGAGCGTCTGGGCTTTCTGCCCGGCGATCTGGCGCAGAAGGTGGACCCCTATCTGCGCCCTCTGTATGACGCGCTCTATGACCTGATGGGCTTCGAGCGCGTCACCAAGGCCTTCGAGAAGGGCCTGCTGGAGATCGCCCCGCTGGCCTTCATGCGCGGGCGCACCTTGAACCATGCCTTCGTGATCCTGGACGAGGCGCAGAACACCACTCCCGAGCAGATGAAGATGTTCCTGACCCGTATCGGCTTCGGCAGCAAATGCGTGGTCACCGGTGACACCAGCCAGATCGACCTGCCCAAGGGCATGGCCAGCGGTCTGGTCGACGCCGAGCGGGTGCTGAGCGATGTGGATGGGATTGCGATGACCCACTTCACCGCCGCTGACGTGGTGCGCCACCCGCTGGTGGCGCGCATCGTGCGAGCCTATGAGGCGCAGACCTCGACGCGGGAGGGTACGAAATGAGCAAGCCCGAGCTGAGCCTGTCGCTGCAGTTTGCCGATGCCAGCCACCGCGCGCTGCTGCCCAGGCACAGGGTTGTCCGCTGGATTCGCGCGGCACTGGAGCTGCCGGGCGAGCTGACCGTGCGCATCGTTGGCGCCGAGGAGGGCCAGGCGCTGAACCGCGACTACCGGCAGAAGGATTACGCCACCAATGTGCTGACCTTCGACTACAGCCACGAACCGGTGGTGGTGGCCGATCTGGTGCTTTGCGCGCCGGTGGTGGCCCGGGAGGCGCAGGAGATGGGCATCAGCATTGCTGACCACTATGCCCACCTGCTCGTCCATGGCACGCTGCATGCCCAGGGCTATGACCATGAGGTCGAGGACGAGGCCGCCTGCATGGAGGCCCGAGAGACCGAGCTGCTGCTGGCCATGGGCTTTGCCGACCCCTATGCGGACGGCAAGGCCCGATAACGATCAACGCTGGCTGCTCAGGTAACGCTTGCGCCAGAAGAAGGCGCCCAGGCCGAGTGCCACCGTCACCATCAGCAGCGTCGCCACCCAGAAGCCGGTGGCGCTGTGTATCAGCGGCAGCGCGTCGAAGTTCATGCCGAAGATGCCGGTGATCAGGTTCAAGGGCATGAAGATGGCGGTCAGCACAGTCAGGGTGCGCATGATGGCGTTGGTGCGGTGGCCAAGGGCCGAGAAGTGCATCTGCACCGCGGCCTCGGCCGACGACTCCAGCCGCCGCACATGACTGAGCACCCGCTCCACATGCTCGAGCACGTCGCGCGAGCGCACGCGCAGCAGCTCGCGCTCGCGGCGGGCCTGGGCGTCGACCTCGGGGGGCCATTCGTCCAGCGCGTCTATCCACTCCTGCACGGCGCTGCGCTGGTCTTCGCAGGTGTCGTCCAACAGATGCAGGCTGTTGCGCGAGTCCAGCAGCAGCTGCCAGTTGTCGAACTGGCTGTGCGGGTCGAGCAGCTCCTGCTGCAGGGTGCCCAGTTGGCGGGTCAGCAGGCGGCGCAGTTCCAGATAGCTGTCCACCATATGGTTGACCATGCGCAGCATCAGGTCGGCGCTGCTGGCGGGCAGGCGGCTGCTGCCGCGGAAGTCGATGCCCTGGGTCAGCTTGGTGATCCTTTGCGCAAAGAACTCGCGCACCTGGCAATCGGCCGGGTGCACCGTCAGCAGCACGCGGTCGAAGACGGCAAAGCCGACCGGGCTGGTGTCTATGGCCTTCAGCGCCCGCTCGGCCGAGGCCATCGTGCCATGCTCGCCGTCGACGAACAGATCGGCGCTGCCCGGCAATGCAGCCAGACGGCGAAACACCAACAGGTCGTACCAGGAGGTGTAGTCGAAGTGCGAGGGCAACTGGTTGTTCAGCAGGTCGGACACATGCAGGTCCACCAGCTGGCTGCCGGTCCAGCGCTGCAGCGCGGCCTGGATGTCGGCGGCGTTGACCTCAAACTCGCGCCGGGCGCTGCCCAGCCAAAGAAAACCCGTGGCCGGCAATTGCTCGGGCATGGCGTCCAGCTCAGTGAACTGGTCGCCGCTGAGGTGAAAGATGCGCATCAGCGGCCGGCCTTGATCAGGCGGGCCGCGTCGAGTGCAAAATAGCTCAGCACGCCATCGGCGCCGGCGCGCTTGAAGGCCAGCAGCGACTCCATCATCACCGCATCATGGTCCAGCCAGCCATTGGCGGCGGCGGCCTTCAGCATCGCGTATTCGCCGCTGACCTGGTAGGCAAAGGTCGGCACGCGAAACTCGTCCTTGACCCGGCGCACGATGTCCAAATAGGGCATGCCGGGCTTGACCATCACCATGTCGGCGCCCTCGGCCAGGTCCAGGGCCACCTCGCGCAGCGCTTCGTCGCTATTGCCCGGGTCCACGTAATAGGTGTTCTTGTCGGCCTTGCCCAGGGCGCTCTTGGAGCCCACCGCATCGCGGAAGGGGCCGTAGAAGGCGCTGGCGTACTTGACGCTGTAGGCCATGATGCGGGTGTGGATGTGGCCGGCCGCTTCCAGCGCCGCGCGGATGGCGCCAATGCGGCCGTCCATCATGTCGCTGGGGCCCACCATATCGGCGCCGGCCTCGGCCTGGGTCAGTGCCTGCCGCACCAGCAGCTCGACCGTGGCGTCATTGATCAGATAGCCGGCCTCGTCCGGCAGGCCATCCTGGCCGTGGCTGGTATAGGGGTCCAGGGCCACATCGGTCAGCAGGCCCAGCTCCGGGAACCGTGACTTCAGTGCCCGCACGGCGCGCGGGATCACGCCATCCGGGTTGAAGGCCTCGGCGCCGTCGATTGTCTTCAACTGGGGCTCGATGGCAGGGAACAGGGCCAGCACCGGAATGCCCAGAGTGACCGCCTCTTCGGCCGTGCGTAGCAGGTGGTCCAGGCTCTGCCGGGACACACCGGGCATCGAGCCGATGGGGTGAAGCCGGTTCTCGCCCTCGTGCACGAAGACCGGCAGTATCAAGTCCTTGACGCTCAGCCCATGCTCGCGCACCAGGTCACGGGTAAAGCGGTCACGCCGCAGACGGCGGGGGCGGTTGACAGGGTAGGGGGCGGGCGTGCGCAAGGTCTGTTTCTCCAGGGAACGGGCGTGAAAAATTGGTCTGTACATCAAAAACCAATGGTATCCGTAACTCCCCGTATACGGTGCGCGGTGCGATATCTGGTAAAATCTGCATCGAGTGATAGCCGTGAGGTGGTCGCTCCCTGCTTTTCCTCCCTGAGCAGGAGCCTTAGCGTGATGACAGCGATAAGGCTTTCCAGCCCCGGCCCCAGGTCGGGGCTTTTTTTTGTGCCGCCACTTTGCGTTTGTCGAGATCCTCGCGTCAACGTTACAGCGTCCTTCACGGCTTGGTATGCACGCCATAATGGCTGATGCTCTGGGTCAAAGCCTTCCACATCATCTTCGTCGCCAGCTGGTTTGCTGGTCTGTTCTATATGCCCCGGCTGTTCGTCAATCTGGCCATGGTGCCGGCCGACAGCCATGCCGAACGTGAGCGCCTGCTCCTGATGGCGCACAAGCTGTACAAGTTCATGACCCTGCTGATGGTGCCCGCGCTGGCCCTTGGCCTGGTGTTGTGGCTGTATTACGGGATCGGTCGCGGGCCTGGCAGCGGTTGGATGCATGCCAAGCTGCTGGTGGTGCTGCTGGCGGTGGGCTATCACCATATGTGCCGCGCTATCCTGCGCAAGTTCGAGCAGTTGGCCAATCGCCGCAGCCACCGGTGGTTCCGCGTGTTCAACGAGACCTCGGTGCTGATCTTCGCCGTTGTGGTGATCCTGGTCGTGGTCAAGCCCTTTTGATGCCTGACTGACCATGCGCCGCCGTCGCAGCCTGGCCTCCCTGCTGGCGCTTGCCTACGGCCTGCTGGCGGTCTATGCCAGCCTCTACCCCTTCACCGGCTGGCGCTGGCCGCCGGGGGCCGGGCTGGTGGAGGTGCTGCGCCTGCCCTGGCCCCGCTATTGGCTGGTGTTCGATGTGTCGTCGAACCTGCTGGCCTATTTGCCGCTGGGCGGATTGCTGTTTGCCGCCCTGGTGCGCAGCGGCTTCGGGCTGCGATTGGCCTTGCTGGCCGGATTGCTGCTACCCAGCGTGCTGTCGTTCCTGATCGAGACCCTTCAGCATTTCCTCCCGTCGCGTGTTCCGTCGCTTGCCGACTGGGCACTGAACACGGCCGGTGCCGCACTGGGTGTACTGCTGGGCCTGCTTGTGCATGCGCTGGGGGGAATGGAGCGTTGGCAAACGCTGCGCGACCGCTGGTTCGTGCCCTCCAGCGCTGGCGCCCTGGCCCTGCTGCTGTTGTGGCCGGTGGGACTGCTGTTCCCTGCCCCAGTGCCGCTGGGTCTGGGCCAGGTGCTGCCCCGCTTGCGTGAGTGGGTGATTCTGGCGTTGGAAGATACGCCCTGGGAAGTGGGCCAGGCCGCAGGCCCGCTGGCCGAGTCCGGCCGCGCGCTGCCGCCTGGCCTGGAGGCCCTGACGATTGCCCTGGGCCTGCTCGCGCCCTGCCTGCTGGCGCTGGCGGTGGCCATGCCGGGATGGCGCAAGCTGGGCCTCGTGCTGGGGGCCGCGACCCTGGGTGTTTGCGCCACCGCCTTCTCCACCGCCATGAGCTTCGGCCCCCAGCATGCGCTGGCCTGGATGACCGGCCCGGCGCAGTGGGGCCTGGCCTTTGGCGGCCTGTTGGCGCTCCTGCTGTGCTGGGTACCTGCCCGGGCCGCGGCAGCGCTGGGACTGATTGCCATCACGGCGTTGATCGCGCTGGTCAGCATCGCGCCCACCGACCCCTATTTCGCCCAGAGCCTGGCCTCCTGGGAGCAGGGGCGTTTCATCCGTTTTCACGGCGTGGCGCAATGGGTGGGCTGGCTGTGGCCTTTCGTGACCCTGCTGTGGTTGCTGGGGCGTGTCAGCCGCCGGGATCCGGTCTGAGCCGCCAGATGCCTTTGGATACCGGTGCGCGCGGCGCCCGTGCGCGCAGCGCCCGTGCGCGCAGCGCACTGCCTACAATCCGGCCATGAGTTATTACCAGCGCCACATCTTTTTCTGCCTCAACCAGCGCGATAGCGGCGAGAACGCCTGCGCCCAGCATGGTGCGCAGGAAGCGTTCAACCACTGCAAGTCACGCATCAAGGCGGCGGGCCTGTCCGGCGTCGGCCAGGTGCGCGTCAACAAGGCCGGGTGCCTGGACCGCTGCGCCGGCGGCCCGGTGGCGGTGATCTATCCGGAAGAAACCTGGTACACCTTTGTCGACAACAGCGACATCGACGAGATCGTCGACAAGCACCTGATCGGCGGCGAGGTGGTCGAGCGCCTGGTCCTGCCACCGAATGTGGGCCGCTGAGCCCGGCCGCCAGTGAACTCACAAACCAAAGCTCTGCTGATTGCCGGCCCTGCCGGCGAGATTCAATGCGCGGTGGACGGCCCGCTTGATGCGCCGCGTGGCGTGGTGGTGATCTGCCACCCGAATCCGGTGCAGGGTGGCACCTTGGACAACAAGGTCGTGCAGACCGTCGCCCGCGCCTTTGTGCAACTGGGTTATCGCGCGGTTCGCTTCAACTTCCGTGGTATCGGCCAATCACAAGGCGTGTGGGACGAGGGCCGGGGCGAGATCGACGATGCACTGGCCGTGATCGCCGCGCTGCGTGAACCCGGCCTGCCCCTGCTGCTGGCCGGCTTCTCCTTCGGTGGCTATGTGGCATCGCAGGCGGCGTTGCGCCTGCCGGAGGGCGAGCGTGCGGAGCGCCTGCTGCTGGTGGGCCCGGCGACCAGCCGTTTCGACACCGCTGCCGTGCCGGCCGACACCGTGGTGATCCATGGCGAGGCCGACGATGTGGTGCCCCTGCAGGCGGTGCTGGACTGGGCACGCCCGCAGGTGCTGCCCATCACCGTCGTGCCCGGTGTGGGCCATTTCTTCCACGGGCAGCTGCCGCTGCTGAAGAACCTGGTGCTTCGCGCCTTTGCTGGCGGCTGATCGGACTGAACTCTTTTTCCTGCCAGGACTCTGGCTGACTCCCTTGTTGTTGATCCCCCGATGAAATCACTGATTCCCTTTGTGCTGGCCGTGGCCAGCTCCGTCGTTGCTGCCCAGGCCCCCCAGCCGCCCGAAGTCGCGGCGCGCCAGTACCTGCTGCTGGACATGACCTCCAACCAGGTGCTGGCCGAGCGCGATGCCGACACTCCGACCGACCCGGCCTCGCTGACCAAGCTGATGACGGCCTATATCGTCTTTCAGGCACTGCGCGAGAAGAAGCTGACCTTGGACGGCACCCTGGCCGTGTCGCAGCGCGCCTGGGATGCCCGCAAGGGCGGCGCCTCGGTGATGTTCATCGACACGACGATGCGGCCCAAGGTCGATGAACTGCTGCGCGGCATGATCGTGCAGTCGGGCAATGACGCCTCGGTGGCGCTGGCAGAGGGTGTGGGCGGCACGGTCGAGCAGTTCGTCGCGATGATGAACCGCCAGGCCCAGGCCTGGGGCCTGAAGAACACCGCGTTCAAGAACGTCGAGGGCATGAGCGAGCCGGGCCACAAGACCTCGGCGCGTGATCTGTCGGTGGTGGCCGCGCACATCATTCGCGACTTCCCCGAGTACTACCCCTATTACTCGGTCAAGGACTTCACTTTCAACAAGATCCGCCAGGACAACCGCAATATGCTGCTGCGCCGCGACCCCACGGTCGATGGCATGAAGACCGGCTACACCGACGCCGCCGGCTACTGCCTGGTGGCCAGTGCGCAGCGTGATTTCCCCAACGGCAAGCGCCGCCTTTTGAGCATCGTGCTGGGCACCGACTCGCGCGAGGCCCGCGCCAGCGAGAGCCAGAAGCTCTTGAACTGGGGCTACCAGGCCTTTGACGCGGTGCGCCTGTTCGAGGCCGGCCAGAGCGTCAGCACCGGCCAGGTCTGGAAGGGTGTCGTCAACCAGGCCAAGCTGGGTGCCGAGGGCGCCGTGTTCGTGGCCGTGCCCAAGGGCGAGGGCGGCAAGCTGCAGACCAAGATCGAGCGCACCGACCCGCTGGTCGCGCCGCTGAACAAGGGTCAGCGCGTCGGCACGCTGAAGGTCACGACCAGTGCCGGCGCGCCGGTGGCCGATGTGCCCCTGGTGGTGCTGGAGCCGGTGCCGGTGGCGGGCATCTTCGGCCGGGCCTGGGACTCGATCCGGCTCTGGATCAAGTGATGGTGGCGCTGGCAGGCGTAAGCTAGGCGACTCGACGAGGAGAAGCTGATGATGAACGCGCTGCCCGATATTGCCTGCTACCTGAACGGGGCCTTCACGCCCCTGGCCGAGGCACGTATCTCGCCGATGGACCGCGGCTTCATCTTTGGCGATGGCGCCTACGAGATGATTCCCGTCTATGGCGGGCGCATGTTCCGCTTCGACGAGCACATCGCCCGGCTCGAGCGCAGCCTGGCCAAGCTGCGCATACCGAACCCGATGTCGCGGGAGCAATGGCTGGCCCTGGGCCGCGAGCTGGTGTCGCGCCTGGCGAACGGGGACCAATGGTGGTACATCCAGGTCACCCGTGGCGTGGCGCCGCGCGATCATGTGATGCCCAAGGACCTGAAGCCCACCGTGTTCTCGTACAGCAATGCACAGCGCGCGGTGCCGGCCGAGCAGCGCCACCACGGCGTGGCCTGTGTCAGCGCCCGCGACTTCCGCTGGGAGCGCGGCGATATCAAGAGCACCTCGCTGCTGGGCAATGTGCTGGCGCGCCAGATCTCGGCCGACCAGGGCGCGGTGGAGACCATCATGCTGCGCGAGGGCTTCCTGACCGAGGCCTCGGCGTCCAACGTCTGGATCGTCAAGGAGGGCGCGCTGCTGGGTGTGCCCAAGAGCGAGCAGGTGCTGGAGGGCATACGTGTCGAGTTGCTGCGCGAGCTGTGCGAGGAGGTCGGCGTGGCCTACAACCTGCGCCCGATCTCCGAGGCCGAGCTGTTTGCCGCCGACGAGGTCATCCTCAGCTCGGCCACCAAGGAAGTGCTGGCCGTCACCACGCTGGACGGCGAGGGTGTCGGCCATGGTGCGCTGCGCGGCAAGCCCGGGCCGGTCTATGCCAAGCTCTATGAGGCCTATCAAGGGGCCAAGCGGCTGCAGTCGATTTGAAATACCGGGGGTGAGCCCCATCTATCCGGCATGAATACAAGCATGGACATTCCTCCCGAGCAATCGCTGATCGAGTACCCGTCGCGCTTCCCCATCAAGGTGATGGGCGCGAACGTGGAAAGCTTTGCCCAGGTCATCGCCGACTTGGCTCTGATGTTCGACCCCGAGTTCGACGCCGCCACCATCGAGCGCCGTCCCAGCTCGGGCGGCAAGTACATGGGGCTGACGGTGACCATCACGGCCACCAGTCGCGAGCAGCTGGACGAGTTCTACCGGACCCTGTCCACCCACCCAATGGTGAAGATCGTCTTGTGATCGTGCTTCAGGTTGGCGCTCACGTCGGCGTTTCGGCCAACCTGGCATCCAGCTCCTTCAGCTTGGCAGGCGCGGCCTCGTCGCCATTGCGGGCGGCCGCGTCGTACCAGTAGCGAGCCAGGCGCAGGTCTCTGCCGACGCCGCGCCCATGCTCGTACATGGAGGCCAGGATGTACTGCGCCCCCACATCGCCGCCCTTGGCCGCCTCGCGGTACCAGCGGGCGGCCTTGCCCATGTCCTTGGCCACACCCCGGCCGAGAAAGTGGGCGGTGGCCAGGGCCAGTTGGGCATCCACATTGCCGGCCGTCGCGGCCAGGGTGAACCAGCGCACGGCCTGTACCTGGTCGGGCTTGCCGAGCAGCCCCTGCTCATAGAGCTGCCCCAGGCTCAGCTGGGCCACCACCAGATTCTTGCGCGCCGCGCGTTGCAACAGGCGCAGGGCCTCGTGGACATCGGGCTTGGGCGTCTCGGCGCGCAGATGCATCATCGCCAGGTTGTAATCGGCCAGCGGTTCACCCTGCTTGGAAAGGCGTTCGAAGCCTTCCAGCGCCGTTGCCAGATCGCCGGTGGCGTAGGCGGCGATGGCCTGATCGATCGGCGGGGAGTCGTTGGCCTGGGCTGGGCTCAAGGCCACAACGAGGGCAAGCCAGAGGCCGCGGTGGAAATGGGTCGGTCGCATGGGGGTTCCTGCTCGGCCCGGCGACATCACCGGGGCACAAAGCCACCGTACTACAGATTGGCTTGCCCTGTATCACGGCCGGGTGATCGGCAGCGCGATTAGCATCTGCGCATGCTGATCAAAACCCTGGGCCCGGCAGACTACGCGGCCACCTTTGATGCGATGCGCGCCTTCACAGCCGCCCGCACGCCCGACACCGAAGACGAACTCTGGCTCGCCGAGCACCCGCCGGTCTACACCCAGGGCCTTGCCGGCAAGGCCGACCATGTCCTGAACCCGGCTGGCATCCCCATCGTGCAAAGCAACCGCGGCGGCCAGGTGACCTACCATGGGCCTGGTCAGGTGGTGGCCTATCCGCTGGTGGACCTGTCGCGGCTGGGCATCTATGTGCGCGAGTACGTCTACCGGCTGGAAACGGCGGTGATACAGACGCTCGATGGTTACGGCCTCACCGGCCATCGGGTTGCCGGCGCGCCGGGCATTTACGTGAAACTCGACGACCCCTGTGGCCACGCGGCGCTGACCGGCCCGGCCGACCCGCGCGACCCGTTCCGCGGCCTGGGCAAGATCGCCGCTTTAGGCATCAAGGTCAGCCGGCACTGTGCCTATCACGGCGTGGCGCTGAATGTGGCGATGGATCTGCAACCCTTTTCCAACATCAACCCTTGCGGCTATGCAGGGCTGGCCACGGTGGACCTCGCTACACTCGGGGTTTCCACGGACTGGGCCACGGCGGCCCAGCGCTTCGGTGAGCGGCTGTCCGCCCAGCTGAGGCCCTAACTGCCAGAGTCGGCCCATGACAAGCGAAAACATCACCTTCGAGTCCCAGTCCGCAGCGGACTATGACGCCACGGCCAAGCAGAAGTCGCAGGCCAAGACGGCGCGCATCCCGATCAAGATCGTGCCGGCCGAGACCTTGAAGAAGCCCGACTGGATTCGCGTCAAGGCCGGTTCGCCGAGCACCCGCTTCTACGAGATCAAGAAGATCCTGCGCGAGCACAAGCTGCACACGGTCTGCGAAGAGGCCTCCTGCCCGAATATCGGCGAGTGCTTTGGCGGCGGCACGGCCACCTTCATGATCATGGGTGACAAGTGCACGCGGCGCTGCCCCTTCTGCGATGTCGGCCACGGCCGGCCCGATCCGCTGGATGTCAACGAGCCCGAGAACCTGGCCAAGACGATTGCCGCGCTGAAGCTGAAGTATGTGGTCATCACCAGCGTCGATCGTGACGATTTGCGCGATGGCGGCGCCGGCCATTTTGCCGAATGCATACGCAAGGTCCGCGAGCTGAGCCCCGCCACCCAGATCGAAGTGCTGGTGCCCGACTTCCGCGGCCGCATGGACCGCGCGCTGGACATCCTGAAGGCCGCCCCGCCCGATGTGATGAACCACAACCTGGAAACCGCGCCGCGCCTGTACAAGGAAGCGCGCCCGGGCTCGGACTACCAGTTCAGCCTGGATCTGCTGAAGCGCTTCAAGGAGGCCGTGCCCGGCGTGCCGACCAAGAGCGGCATCATGGTCGGCCTCGGTGAGACCGACGAAGAAATCCTGCAGGTGATGCGGGATATGCGCGCCCACGGCATCGATATGCTGACCATAGGCCAGTATCTGGCGCCATCAGGCCACCACCTGCCGGTGCGCCGCTATGTGCACCCGGACGTGTTCAAGATGTTCGAGGACATGGCCTACAAGATGGGCTTCAGCCACGCCGCCGTCGGGGCGCTGGTGCGCTCCAGCTACCACGCCGACCGGCAGGCGCATGACACGCTGAAGGCCGGCGCCGAAGCCAAGGCCTGATCAGGTCTCGGCGAGCAGCTTTTCCACCAGGCCGTGCAGGGCGGCGAAGTCGGGCTCGCCGACATAGCGCTTGACGATTTCGCCGCGCTTGTTGATCAGCAGGGTGGTGGGCGTCAGCTGCACCTTGCCGAAGGTCTTGGCGATGACACCGGTGTTGTCTATGGCCACGCCGAAGGGGAGTTTGCGGCTCTCGGCAAAGTTGGCCACAAAGGCGGGCGGGTCGTAGCTCATCGCCACGGCCACGGTATCGAAGCCCCGGCTCTTGAACTTCTCGTGCGTGGCGACGATCTGCGGCATCTCGCGCACGCAGGTGGTGCAGCTTGTGGCCCAGAAGTTGACCAGCATCACCTTGCCCTGCCATTGCTGGCTGCTGAGCTTGCTGCCATCGAGCAGCACGTACTCAACCGCAGGCGCAGTCTCGCGGCTGTTGACGCTCTGGTACGCCAACGTGGCGCCCACCGCCAGAACGGCGGCAAGCAGGGCGGGAGCGGTGTAGCGGGGAAGTTTCATCGGGCGTGACCTGTGAGCGAGCCGCAGTGTACGCCGGCGGCCCGGGCCCGGTAGAGCCTGGGGATTTGCCGGAGTTCCCGGCAGATCACGCTTACATGCTCTTGGACAGCTCGAACAGCAGTATGGACGGCAGTGAGTCGTCCAGCGCGCGGATGTCCACATGGGCCAGACCGTCGACGCTGGCGGTGGACAGCTGGGTGCCGCGACCGTCCTTGTGGATCTCGATGAAGCTGAAGTCCGCAATCTCGTTGCGCAACTCGTCGAACAGCGCCTGGAACGAGGCGCCGCGCAGCGCGGACTCGAACACGATGCCATGCGGCAGGCCATCCTGGCAGAAGGAGATGGCCTCATCCATCGAACCGACCTGGTCGATGATCAGGCCCATATGACGCACCGCGTCCTGCACCTGCATGCGCAACTCGCGCTTGGAGGCCACGATCAGCAGATGGCTGCCGGCCAGCGGCTTGGAATTGGCCGAGGGCTCGAAGTCGTCCTGATCGACCTCGATCTTGTCGTCCAGATTCTCCAGCTCCGAGGTGATGGTGCTGGGGAACTCCAGCGAGAAGGTGGTGATGCCGCTGTCGTCCTCGCGCTGCGGCACCAGGCCCATGGTCAGCGCGGTCTGCTCGACCAGGCGCCAGGTCAGCGAGTTCAGGCCGGCGCTTGCGGCATCAAGCTGGCGCTCGTCCATCACATCCATCGCGCGGTGGGCAAAGCGGCAGCTCAGGCGGGCGCGCACCGGCCAGGGGGTGAATTCGACCCGCATCTCGATCGGCGAGTGGGTGCTGGCCAGCGCCCAGTCCATCAGGGCGTTGAGCAGGGCGAACAGCAGGGAGCCGTCGACCATCACCTCGGCCGGCTTGAGCACCTGGCGAATCTGGATGCCGCGGGCCTGGGCCTCGCGGGCGCGGTGGGTGAGCACGCTGCGCAGCATCTGGGTCAGGTGCAGGCGCTCGCGCGACAGCTGCAGCCGCCCCGAGGCCAGCCGTGCCAGTTGCTGACCCACCATGCCGGCCTCGCGCGCACTGGCCACGCTCTCGCGCAGCGCGCGCAGGCTCTGGCGGTCGATTTGGCCGGTGACGATCAGGTTCTGGATGCGCTCCAGCGCCGAGCTCAGCGGGCCGGCGATCTCGGCGCCGAGTTGCTGCACGATGTCCGCCCAATCGGCACGCTCCGCCCCCGGTGCGGGCGCCAGTGCGGCGGCCGGCAGGGCGTTGAAGGGGCCAGGCTTTGGTTCAGACATAGATGCTTATTCTCCCTCGTCCCTGTTCTTGCTTGGCGCCCCGATAGCCCGAGGTCTGATCCGATGCGTGATATGCAGACATTGCATGGAGCGACAACGGGTTGCCATGGTGCTGGCCGGGCCTGCATACCGTCCATCCCCCGAGTTGGGGGTTTTTCGCAACAGCGGCTCGGCCCCCCGCAGATGGGCGTGCAAGATCGCCGGAAATCGGATCGCTCAGGGACGCAGTGCCTGCCGGGCCTGGTTGAGCCTTTCGTCCAGGTAGCTGGCATAGAAGTCGGGCAGCAGCGCACCGATCAGGGGCTCGGCCAGGGCCTGGCCGCGGGGGCCCAGCAGCAGCACGGTGGGGGCGAAGCGCACGCCCAGCCGGCGCAGCACGGCATCCTGGCTGCGGCGCTGGCCGTCGAAGTCGATCAGGATCGACGGGTTGCGAAGGTCCAGCTGGACGGCATACAGGCGCGCTGCAGCCGTGTCGGCACGCAGCCCGGGCAGCAGGTGCGAGCGGCGCAGCTCCTCGCAGAAACGGCAGCCGGGCAAACTGGCCAGCAGCAGCAGTGGTTGGCCCTGGGCGGCGGCCTGCTCGGCCGCTGCGGGCAGCGATTCGGGCGTGGGCAGCCGGGTTTCTGCCGCCGTGGCAGGGTTTGCCAAGGACAGTGCGGCCGGGGCCGCCAGCCATTGCAGCAGCTCGCGTCGGCGCAGGCTCATCCCAGCACGCCTTGCTGCTGCAGCCCTGCGGCCTCGCCCTCGCTGATGCCGAACTCGGCCAGTATGGCCTGGGTGTGCTCGCCCAGCAGCGGCGGAGCCTGCCGGTAGCTGACCGGCGTGGCCGACAGCTTCATCGGGCTGGCGACCAGGCGCAGCGTGTCGGTCAGTGGGTGGGCCATCGGCACCACCATCTCGCGCGCCAGCACTTGAGGGTCGGCGAACACCTCCTGCAGATTGTTGATGGCGCCGCAGGGCACCTTGGCGGCTTCCAGCGAGGCCAGCCAGTCGGCGCGCGGCCGGGTCTTCATGATGGCCGCCAGTTGGGGCACCAGCTTTTCGCGGTTGCGCACTCGGTCGGCATTGCGGGCATAGCGCGGGTCGGCAACGAATTCGCTGCAGCCGGCAATCTCGCAGAACTTGGCGAACTGGCTGTCATTGCCCACCGCCAGTATCAAATGACCGTCGGCGACCTCGAACACCTGGTAGGGCACGATGTTCTGGTGCGCATTGCCGACGCGCTTGGGCGCAACGCCGGTGCTGAGGTAGTTGGAGCCGAGATTGGCCAGCATCGCCACCTGGGTGTCGAGCAGGGCCAGGTCTATGGCCTGGCCCTGGCCCGTGGCCTCGGCATGGCGCAGCGCGGCCAGTATCGCGACCGTGGCATACAGGCCGGTGAACAGATCGGCCACCGCCACACCCACCTTCTGCGGCCCGCCGCCGGGCAGATCGTCGCGTTCCCCGGTCACGCTCATCAGGCCGCCCATGCCCTGCACCGCATAGTCGTAGCCGGCGCGGTCCTTGTAGGGCCCGGTCTGGCCGAAGCCGGTGATCGAGCAGACCACCAGCTTGGGGTTCAAGGCCATCAGGCTTTGCGCATCGAGCCCGTAGCGGGCCAGGTCACCGACCTTGAAGTTCTCGACCAGCACATCGCTTTGCGCCGCCATCTTGCGTATCAAGTCCTGGCCCCCAGGGCTGGCGATATCGATGGTGATGGAGCGCTTGTTGCGGTTGGCGCCAAGATAGTAGGCGGCCTCGGAGGTGTCCTGGCCCTGGTCGTCCTTCATGAACGGAGGGCCCCAGCCGCGGGTGTCGTCGCCGGCGCCGGGGCGTTCGACCTTGATCACGTCGGCGCCCAGATCGGCCAGGGTCTGGGTGCTCCAGGGCCCTGCCAGCACGCGGGAGAGGTCGAGCACGCGCACGCCGGCGAGCGCCATGGAGGGGGAGGCATTGCTTGTTCGCATGGCAGCGATTGTGCTGCAGCCGCTCCGCGCCAGGCACCGGATAATGGTCGAATGCCGCACCGCCACCCCCACTCCTTGACTTCGCTGCGTACTTGCGCGCTGGCCGGCCTGGTCGCCTTGTCGGCCTGCGCTCCCGGCCTGGACTGGCGCGAGGTGCGGCCCGAGGGGGCGAATCTGCTCCTGATGTTCCCATGCAAGCCGGCCAGCGATGCGCGCAAGGTCGAGATGCAGGGCCGGACCTTCGATATGCGCCTCTATGCCTGCAAGGCGTCGAACCAGAGCTTTGCGCTGTCCTATGTCGATGTCGGTGACCCTGCCCTGGTCGCCCCGGCGCTGCAGCAGATGCGCGAGTCACTGGCGGCCAAGCTGGCGGCCGCGGCGGCGTCGGCCGTGGCCGTGCAGGTCGGCGGCATGACGCCCAACCCGCAGGCGCTGCAGCAGTCGCTGGCCGGCAAGCTGCCCGATGGCGCGAACACCCAGGGTGCTGTGGCGGTGTTCGCCCACGGCACGCGGGTGTACCAGGCCGTGGTCCTGGGGCCCAAGCGGGACGCCGCCGCCGAGGAAGGCTTTCTCAACGGCATGAAGTTCGCCTCATGACGGCGGCAGTCGAGCACCAGGAACAGGCCATGGGCCTTCGGGCGGCCGTGTTGCTGTTCCTCAGCTTTGCCTTCGCCTACTTCTTCTCGGCTCTGCTACGGGCGGTGACCGCCACCTTGGCGCCGACCTTCAGCGCCGAACTGGAGTTGCAGTCGGCCGATCTGGGGCTGCTGGCCGGGGCCTTCTTTCTGGGCTTCTCGGCCATGCAGCTGCCGCTGGGCAGCGGTCTTGACCGCTTCGGCCCCAAGCGCGTGCTGCTGGTGCTGCTGAGCATGGCGGTGCTGGGTTGCGCGGCCTTTGCCCTGTCCGCCAGTTTTGCCGGGTTGGTGGCCGCGCGTGCGTTGTGCGGCGTTGGCGTGTCGGCCTGTCTGATGGCGCCGATGACGGCCTTTCGCCGCAGCTTTGACGCCCGCGCCCAGATGCGCGCCACCTCGTGGATGCTGATGACCGGCTCGCTGGGCATGGTGGCATCCACACTGCCGGTGCAGTACCTGCTGCCGCTGGTCGGCTGGCGCGGCCTGTTCTGGGGGCTGTCCGCCCTGCTGCTGCTGGCCATGCTGGGCATTGCGCTGATCGTGCCGCGCGACGCGGCTATCCAGGCCCATGCCAGCGAGGAGGGCGGTCTGCGCGCCTACGTTGCCGTCTTCCGCCACCCCAGCTTTGTGCGCATGCTGCCGCTGGGTCTGGTGCAGTACGGGGCGATGGTGGCGGTGCAGGCCCTTTGGGCGGGCCCCTGGCTGACGCAGGTCTGCGGCTGGACCCAGGGCGAGGCGGCGCAGGGCCTGTTCTTCATCAATCTGGGCATGTTGGTGGCGTTTCTGAGCTGGGGCCTGGTGCTGCCGCGCCTCTATGCCAGCGGCTGGACGGCCCAGGCGCTGCTGAAGCGGGCGATGCCGATCAGCACCGGGGTGCTCTTGCTGACCCTTCTGCTGGGCGAGCAGGCCAGCGCCTGGGCCTGGGGGCTGTTCTGCGTCAGCAGCACGGTGGTGTCGCTGTCGCAGCCGGCCGTTGGTCAGGCCTTCCCGGATCGGCTGGTGGGTCGCGCGTTGTCGGCCTTCAATCTGGTGATCTTCTCCGGCGTGTTCCTGGTGCAGTGGGGCATTGGCCTGGCGCTGGACCTGATGCGCGGCTGGGGCTGGACGGTGCTGGCCGCATACCGCGGCGCTTTTGCGCTGCTGGCCCTGGCCAGCGTGCTGTCCTATCTGTGGTTTTGCTGGCGAGATGACGGTCATGAAGCCCTGCAAGCGCACGCGGCAGGCGCTACTGCCCATAATTGAGCCATGACCGGAATCCTGCTCATTGCCCATGCACCGCTGGCCTCGGCCCTTCAGGCGGTGGCGCGCCACACCTTTCCCGACTGCGCCCGCCAGCTAGAGGCGCTGGACGTGACCCCGGACATGTCGGCCGAGGATGTGCTGGCGGCGGCCCGCCCGCTGCTTGCTCGCATCGCTCAACCCGAGGCGCTGATCTTGACCGACGTGGCCGGCGCCACGCCCAGCAATGCCGCGCTGCGCCTGGCTGACCAGATCCATGTGCGGCAGCTTGCAGGCGTCAATGTCCCGATGTTGTGGCGTTCGCTGTGCTACGCCAGCGAACCGCTGGATCAATTGATCCAGCGCGCCCTCGATGGCGGCAAGAAAGGCATAGTCCCCGTCTCGAATCCCGAAATCGCTGCCGCTCCTTCACCAGCCCCATGATCAAGAACACCATCACCATCATCAACAAGCTGGGCTTGCATGCCCGCGCCTCGGCCAAGCTGACCAAGCTGGCGGGAGGCTTCAAGTCCGAGGTCTTCATGACCCGCAATGGCCGCCGCGTCAATGCCAAGAGCATCATGGGTGTGATGATGCTGGCCGCCGGCATGGGCAGCCAGGTCGAGATCGAGACCGAGGGCGAGGACGAGCAGGCGGCGATGGACGCGCTGACGGCCCTGGTCAATGACAAGTTCGGCGAGGGGCAATAGCCCGACAGCTCACTTTTCTAGAAAGTGCTTGCGGTAGCGTGCAGGCAGGTCGGCGATGCGCATCATCATCGGCAGGTCGGCGGTGTTGAAGTCCGGATCCCAGGCCGGGCGGCCCAGGATGCGGGCGCCGCAGCGCAAATAGCCCTTGATCAAGGGCGGGGCCTCGACGGCCAGGTCAGTGCGCAACTCATCGACCGGCAGCGGCAGGCGCGGGCGCACCTGCCATTCGATCGCCGCCAGATGCGTCTTTTGCAACTGGTGCCAAAGGCTGGCCGCGAAGTGGCCACCATCGCACATGCTGACGCTGGCGCAGCCGATCATCGTGTCCAATTCGTTGCGCAGCATGAATTCGGCCAGCGCGCCCCACAGGGCCATGATGGCGCCGCCCGAGCGATAGTCCGGATGCACGCAGGAGCGGCCCAGTTCGACCATGCGCGAGCGCAGGCTGCGCAGCCGGGTCAGGTCGAACTCGGTCTCGCTGTACAGGCCGCCGGCCCGAATCGCAGCCGCCGGTGTCAGCACCCGGTAGGTGCCTATCACCGGGCCGGGCTGTTCGTCATCGACGACGGCGCGCACCAGCAGGTGCTCGCAGTACGGGTCGAACACATCAATGTCATGGCCGGCCGGGGCGCCGCGGGGCGTGCTCAGCCGGGCCCCCATCTCGTTCACGAACACGTCATAGCGCAGGCGCTGGGCCTGGCGCACATCGTCTTCGGTGCGGGCCCAGGCCACGTCGAGGCGTGCGGGGGCAGACGGACTCAGCGGGGACCGGCGCGCTCCCGTGGGGCGCAGGTCGGTGTAGGGCAGGGTGGGCAGGGGAAGATCACGCATGTGATGGCTTTCTGTTGGCTCTTTGAAGTTCAGCCATGCTCGGTCGGCGGGGTGACGCAGCTGTGACGTCTGGATGACGGTGCCGTGACGTCCGGCGTTTGGCGCCTGACTAAGTAGTTGCATGCCCTTCGCCGGGCATGCACGCTGCTACAGTGGGCTCATGAGCTTTCAGGTCTTCGGTATTCCCGTGTCCAGGGGCGTTGCCATAGGCAGGGCCGTGCTGGTGGCGTCCGGCCGCGTCGATGTGGCGCACTACTTTATTGAGGTCAGCGGCGTGGAGGCCGAGGTCGACCGCCTGCTGCATGCGCGGGACGTCGTTGCTCATGAGCTGGAGACGCTGCAGCGCGAGCTGCCTGAAGACGCTCCGCAGGAACTGTGGGCCCTGCTCGACGTGCACTTGATGCTGCTGCGCGACGAGACGCTGACCGGCGCCACCAAGCACTGGATCATCGAACGCCACTACAACGCCGAATGGGCGCTGTCGGCCCAGCTGGAAGTGCTGGCCCGCCAATTCGACGAGATGGAAGATGAATACCTGCGCGAGCGCAAGGCCGATCTGGAGCAGGTCGTCGAGCGGGTGCTTCGGGCGCTGAGCCGGGATCCGGCCGCGGCGACTTCCTCCCATGTGGCTGCCGATGTGACGGCCCGCGACTTCGGTGGGGAGGATCCGCTGCTGCTGGTCGCCGCCGACATCGCCCCGGCCGACATGATGCAGTTCAAGCGCAGCGTGTTCCACGGTTTCATCACCGACATCGGCGGCAAGACCTCGCACACCGCCATCGTCGCGCGCAGCATGGACATCCCGGCCGTGGTCGGCGCGCGCGAGGCCAGCCGGCTGATACGGCAGGACGATTGGGTCATCATCGATGGTGATGTCGGCGCGGTGATCGTCAACCCGTCGCCCATCGTGCTGGAGGAGTACCGCTTCCGTCAGCGCCAGAGTGAGCTGGAGCGCGCCCGCCTGGCCCGGCTACGCCACACGCCGGCCGTGACCCTGGACAGCGAGCGCGTCGAACTGCTGGCCAACATCGAGCTGCCGGCCGATGCACCTGCGGCCCTGGTGGCCGGCGCGACCGGCGTCGGGCTGTTCCGCAGCGAGTTCCTGTTCATGAACCGCGACGGAGAATTGCCAGGCGAGGACGAGCAGTTCGAGGCCTATCGCGCCGCCGTCGAGGCGATGAAGGGCATGCCGGTGACGATACGCACGGTGGACGTGGGCGCCGACAAACCGCTGGACCGCATGTCAACCAGCGAGTTGCGCCACGAACACGTGCTCAATCCGGCGCTGGGCCTGCGCGCGATCCGCTGGTGTCTGGCCGAGCCCAGCATGTTCCGTCAGCAGCTGCGCGCCATCTACCGCGCCAGCGCCTACGGCAAGGTGCGCCTGCTGGTGCCCATGGTCGCCCATCTCAGCGAGTTGCGCATGATTCACGAGGCGCTGACCCGTGTACGCCAGCAGCTCACCGACTCGGGCCATGCCTTCTCCCATGTGGAGATCGGCGTGATGATCGAGGTGCCCGCCGCCGCGATGATGCTGCCTTTGATGCTCAAGCATGTGGACTTCATCTCGATAGGCACCAACGACCTGATTCAGTACACCCTGGCCATCGACCGGGCCGACGAAGCCGTCGCCCATCTCTATGACGCCTGGCATCCGGCGGTGCTGCAGCTGATTGCCCAGTCGATTGCCCAGGCCCATGCCGCCGGCAAGGGCGTCAGCGTCTGCGGCGAAATGGCGGGCGATGTGGCCTTCACCGACCTGCTGCTGGCCATGGGTCTGCGCAGCTTCTCTATGCACCCCTCGCAGATACCGGCCGTCAAGCAGCGCCTGCTGCGTGCCGACGCGTCCCGCCTGGCCAGCCAGCTGCCGGAGGTGCTCGCCAGCGAGGACCCGCAGCAGACGGCGCAGACGCTGTTCTCATCTGCCCGCAGCCCGACGGCCTCATCTCTATATAAGCACTGAGGCTTCCAGCCTCAGTGCTTGCCTCAGGGGTGGCTTCGGCTCTGCAGCAGATCGTGTCAAGCCGGTCTCTGTGAGATTTTTCCGGCGGAGTCTTGCTGACCCCAAGAAACTCGTGCTATAGTCGTGGGCTTCGCTGCTGAGAAACACAAGTGACCCAGGAGCCGGATTCGAATGTGGTTTGAAAAACAATCAACGAAAACGGTAGCGAAGAAAAAGAAGAAAACAGTTGACGCAGGATTAAAAAAACTGCCATAATCGTGGTCTTCGCTGATGACGAAAAACGAAATCAGCAACGCAGCAAGTAGCGGATGCCGAAAGGTAAATGTGAAGCGCGATGTTCTTTAAAAATTAACAGCCGATAAGCGTGGGCGTTTGAAGATGGGTGTTTGGAGTTCTGGGTAAAACCGGGGCTTCGAAGTCTCCTGGACTTTAAACGCTCAT
>JADMJJ010000093.1 GCA_018780645.1 Burkholderiaceae bacterium | reverse complement strand
GAACTGCCTGGTGATGGCTGACGGACGGGGGTTCAATTCCCCCCGGCTCCACCATATTGGATGACCCGCTGCCCGGCGGGTGAGGTGAAAGTAAAGGCTCAAGTCTTCAAAGGACTTGGGCCTTTTTTCTATTTGGTGGCGCATAGCGGTACATGGTTGAGACCTGTCCCCGCGCTCCGCCTCGACTGAGTGACATCCATCACCCAGCTTGGGGAAACACCGGATGTGGGGCGGCTTTTCGGGGGTTCTGAAATGGCTTGGCGGGCAAGAATTTGTCCATCGCCAACCCCTTCAGGAGCAACGTCATGCAAGTGAACCCCCACGCCGTCAAAGCTGACCACCCATCGAGCCGGCCCGCTGCTGCCCAAGCAGCAAAACCTGGCCCCGAGAGCTTCAGTGATCTGTTGAAGGGCGCTCAGGCCTCGGGCGCAGCGAAGCGTGATGCGGCTGCTCCGGCTGCTAGTGGCGCAACCTCAAACAAGGCCTGAGTGCCGTGGTGGCCATACACCACACCGGCACGCCGGCCGATGGGCCGGGCACCCGGCTTGGCGGCGTGCCGGCGGCGACTGCCGATGAGTCGCGTACCGCACGGCCTGACCCCGCTGCCGGGCGCGAGGCTGCGCCACCAGGCTTGCAGGTGAGCTTCAGTGCGCAAAGTCTGCAAGCCTTGGAGGCTGCAGCGCTGGCCCAGGCGGCCCGTGCGGGCGCCGAGGTGCAGGGCTTCGGCGAGGCATTGGGTGACGGCATCTCGGCGGCCGCTGGCGTCATCGACGCGGTGGCGGTTCAAGCGTCGGATTTGCTGATGTCCGGCGTCCAGGCCTTGACAGCCGGCTTGGGTGCGGTGGAGTCAGGTGTTGCCGACTCGACGCGCCGCCTCGGCGAGCTTGCGTCCAGCACCGTGGGCTATGGCGCGCTGGCCGCCCTGGCCGGTGGCGCCTTGCTCGATGAACTCGTCTAGCCCGAGGCCGCGATGCTTGATTCATTGACCAGAGGCTGCCTGTACGGCACCCTTTTCGCGGCCTTGTCGGGCTGCTCGATCTTCAGCGTGGCGCCCACCTGGGAGCTGGTGAAGGCCACGGGCACGGCCACCTCGGCGGCACTGAACTATGGGCCGGGCAAGGCGACGAACACGATTCACCACGGCGACGCCCCGATCCAGAGTGTGTGCATCGAATACAACGGCCAGCCCCAGCTGGACGATCTGGTGCCGGCGCTGCAGCTGGAGCTCAAGGTACAGGGCGTGTCGAGTCGGGTGTTTGAGCCGGGCTCAGGCGGGCCGGACTGCCGCTACTGGGTCCGCTACGCCGCCACCGTGCATTGGGCCGTGCCGCCGATGGGGGGCGCCCATCGCTCCTACCTGAGCGCCGCCACGCTCAGCCTGCACCGAGCGAATGGCTCGCTGATGGGCGCCAGCTCGTATCTGGTGGACGAGAACTTTGCGATCAGCAAATGGGCCAGCACGCGACGCAAGCTCGCGCCGGTCGTGAAGGCGGTCATCACCGGCTTCGAGAGCTGAGCCGGCCAAGCAACCTGAAAGAGAACCAGGACATGACCTTCAACCGTTTTCCAAGCCTTCGCTTGGCCGCCGGCCCGCTCGCGGCCCTGCTTTGCGCCTGCACCTCGGCGCCGCCTCCTCTGGTGCAGGGCCCGGTGTCGGCAGCGCCGGCCAGGACGCCGCTGTACCTGGAGCGGCCGAACAACGGCTCCATCTTCCAGCTGAGCATGTCGGCAGGCACGCTGTTCTCCAGCGAACGCAAGCCACAGGCCGTGGGCGACAAGCTGAAGGTGGACATCTCGGAGAGCCTGCAGGCCAGCCAGAAGCAGTCGAGTGACACCAGCCGCGACAACAAGGCGGCCGTCAAGGGGCCGGGCTCGGGCCGCAAGTCCGGCGGTTTGATCGACTCGCTGCTAAACGCCGACGCCGCTGCTGCCGGCAGCGATTCGTTCAAGGGCTCCGGCAGCACCGAGACCTCGAGCAGCTTCAACACCCAGCTTGCCGTTACCGTCATCAATGTGCTGGCCAATGGCCATCTGCTGGTGGCCGGCGAGCGCAGCACCGGGCTGAATGGTGGCGTGAGCACGCTGCGCTTCTCGGGCATCGTCGACCCGCGCGACATCCGCCCCGGCAATGTCGTCAGCTCCAAGGAGGTCGTCAATGCCAGCCTCGAAAGCGTGGGGCAGGGCGATGTGTCGGAGGCCGCCTCGCGAACCTGGCTCCAGCGTGTGCTCACCAAGAGCATGGCGGTGTGGTGACGCGGCCGTTGGAGCAGCGAATGCCCGGCCCGCAGCGCGAGCCTGCGCACGTCTGGATGAGCGATGCACGGGTGAAGGTGTTTCGCCGCGGCCAGGTCATTGTTCGCGCCGGCAGCACCCATGCCGAGTGGATCGCCATCAGCAGCGGGGCGGCCTGCCTGGTCACCCAGGTGGCGGGCAGCACGCGGGTGGCGGTGGCGGCGCTGTGGCTCGGCGACGTGATCGGCTGGGGCTCGCCGTTGGGCAAGCACGTCGCCCCGTATGACGTCACCGCGCTGGTCGATGTGGTGACCATCAACATCCCCTGGACGCGGCTTCATGCTGGGCAGATGCCGCAACAAGACGCTGATACCGAGCACCTGTACGCTGCCACCGAAACACGGCTGCAGGAGCAGATCTTCATGCGCCTGGCCGGCAACGGTTTCCAGCGGCTGGTCAGCGTGCTGGCAACGCTTGCCGCCGCACTGGCCCCCGGGCTGGAGCGGCCTCGGCCGGGACAGAGCCTGTCATTGCCGGTGGCGCAGGCCTGCATCGGCCAGCTGTCGGGCCTGTCGCGACGGCAGACCTGGATCTATCTGGGGCAGCTCGCTGATTTCGGCTGGGTCGCGACCGCCCGAACCCAGGTGACCTTGGTGGGGCTTCGTTCCTGGCTGGCCCTGATGGCGGCGGTTGAAGGCAAGGGTTTGGCCTGCATCGCCAGCGCCGAGCAGTGCAGTGGCGAACTGGCCGCCTTGGAGGGCCTGGGTGCCGCAGTTTCAGGGCTTGATATCTGACGCCGCATGCGCTTCCTTCAGGTACTCGCTGACACGGTCGGCATCGTCACCCACCTGGGCAACTGCACGCCTGAGTTCATCGGGGCTGACGTGCAGCGCCTTGCTCCAGTCGTGGAGCGCTTGCTCATCTGTGAGGTTGATGCGGCGACGGTCTTGGTCGCCCACCTGGTATTTGTTGTCTGACATGGTCGTTCTCCTGGTGTTGATGGCGTGAAATCAGCGCTTCTTGCCCTGCGGGCGCACAGCGACGGCCAGGGCCGGAGTCGCCCCGCCCGGGGCGAGGGCGCTGACGGGCGCCGCTGCAGCCTTCTTGGGCTTCTTCGCTTCCTTGTTGCCGTGTTGACCTTTTGACATACTGGAACTCCTTGATCGATTGAGTGTGGAAGCCTGGGCCACGGTGCAGCGCAGGCGGGCTTTCGCACAGCGTGCGCTGAAACAGGCGCGATATCAGTGCGTTGGCGCACACAGACATGAAGCTGGCTGCGTCGGCCGGCCACCCACTTGTTTGCCGATGCGCCGACGTCCTTGAAGGCAGGGCTCAAGTGGTCGTTCGCCTGGCCGGTGATCGGCTGCGGTGGCTTGCGCGGGTCGGCCCTCTCTTCGCAGCCTGTTGTGCCCAAGGTCAAGACGGCTGCCAGCGCGAGGGCGGACCCGTAGCGAAACGCGGACTTCATGTGAGGACTCCATCCTATGGTCGCGGGTGACCCTTTCGTGGCAATCCGCATGCCCGGCTGGGGCCGCTGGCTACACTGAAGCCCATGCGCGATGCCTTTCTGCTGGATCCGGATCTGGTCTTCTTGAACCATGGCTCGTTCGGCGCCTGTCCTCGGGATGTGTTCCGGGTGTTCCAGTCCTGGCAGCTGGAGCTGGAGCGCAATCCGGTCGAGTTCTTGAGCCGTCGCTCGGCGGGCCTTTTGATGGCGGCGCGCTCGCAGCTGGCGACGTATCTCGGGGCCGCTGCAGAGCACCTGGTCTTCATGCCAAACGCGACGACAGCGGTCAACACGGTGGCGCGCGCGCTGGACCTGCGGCCGGGGGACGAGGTGCTGGCCACCGATCACGAGTACGGTGCCTGCGACGCCGCGTGGCGCTGGGTCTGCGAGCGCGCTGGCGCGCACTACCGGCGGGTCGAAGTGCCGCTGCCCTTTGACCGCGCCAGTTTTGCCGAGCGCATGCTGGCCGAGGCGGGCCCACGCACCAGGCTGATCTTCTGCAGCCACATCACGTCGACGACGGCGCTGACCTTTCCGGTGACCGAGTTGTGCGCTGGTGCCCGCGAGCAGGGTGTGCTGACCTTGATTGACGGCGCCCATGCGCCTGGCCAGCTCGAACTGGATCTCGGCGCCCTGGGTGCCGACTTCTACGCCGGCAATTGCCACAAATGGTTGCGCGCACCGAAGGGCTCGGCCTTTTTGCATGCCCGGCCCGAGCACCACGAGCTCCTGCAGGGCCTGGTCGTCAGCTGGGGCTACGTGGGCGAGGGCCTGGGTCATGAGGCCTATGCCGGCGAGTCGCTGCTGGAGCGGCGCCTGCAATGGCAGGGCACCCGGGACATCGCCGCCGCTCTGGCGGTGCCGGCAGCGATTGACTTCCAGCAGCAGCACGACTGGCCGGCGCAGCGTGCACGCTGCCATGCGCTGGCGGGCGCGGTGCTGAGGGAACTGGGCGGGCGCTACGGCCTGCCGCCTATCGGGCGTGACGATGACTGGGTGCAGATGGTTGCTCTGCCAGTGCCGCATCGCGATTCCGAGGGTTTGCGTGCGGCGTTGTTTGCACGGGGCATCGAGATACCGGTGACGCAGCATGCCGGCCGTTGCTTTGTGCGGCTCTCCGTGCAGGTCTACAACGATGGCGCCGATATGGACAGGCTGCTGGCGGCATTGTCCGCAGCCTGAAGGCGGCGAGCGCACAGCTGTGGCAAACACGGGCTTGGCTCGGGCGGATGTCAAGTTACGATCTGATACAGGGTGCGCTCAGCACCATGGCCCTCTGTCTGGATGCGATGACGCTTCAACCTCACCCTCAAACAACGATGCTCGGCCTGGAGGCGCTGCCCGAGACCCTGCGCGGCCTGGCGAAGCGCGGGGTGGCGCGCAGCTACCGCAAGCACACGCTGATCATTGAGGAGGGCACGCAGGGCGATACGCTGTATCTGCTGCTCAGCGGCCGTGTGAAAGCCTTCTCAATCGATCACCGCGAGCATGAGGTGACCTATGGTGTCTACGGTGCGGGCGAGTATTTCGGCGAAATGAGCCTGGATGGCGGGCCGCGCTCGGCCAGCGTAATGGCGCTGGAGGCGACCGTCTGCGTAGTGCTGACGCGGCAAAGCCTGCGCGATCACATTGCCGCCGAGCCCGAGTTCGCCTTCGAGTTGCTGAGCCGCGTGATACGCCGCGCCCGCATGGCCACGGCCAATGCACGCAGCATGGCCTTGCTGGACGTCTATGGCCGGGTGGTGCAGTTGCTGGAGTCGCTGGCCGCTGCGCAGGACGATGGCACCCGGTTGATTGCCGAGCGCCTGACACACGGGGACATTGCCTCACGGGTGGGCTGCTCGCGGGAGATGGTCAGCCGCCTGCTGAAGGACCTTGAGCAGGGCGACTACATTGCGATCTCGCGCGAGGGCGTGCGCCTTCTGCAATCGCTGCCGCAGCGCTGGTGAGTCGGCGCTTTGATGACTCTTTACCTGGACGCCTGATGCGACTGCTGATTTCCGTGGACATCGAAGGCGTGGCCGGCGTCTGCCACCCCGGCCAGGGGCAGATGGGCAATGGTGAGTACGAAGTGGCGCGCCGGCTGATGACGCAGGAGGCGAATGCCGCCATCCGTGGCGCGTTGGCCGGCGGCGCCACCGAGGTGATCGTCAATGACTCGCATGGTGACTTTCGCAATTTGCTGCCGCTGCACCTGCATCCGCAGGCCAGGTTGCTCAACGGCCGGCCGCGGGCCCTGGCCATGGTGGCCGGCGTGCCCCTGTGCCAGGCGCTGATGCTGGTGGGCTATCACGCCAAGGCAGGGGCCGAGGGCGTGCTGGCGCACACCATCAGCGGCAAATCGTTCGCCTGCATCCAGATCAACGGCGTCGAGTACGGTGAGGCGGCGCTGTATGGCTCGCTGGCCGGTGAGTTCGGCGTACCGGTGCTGATGTGCAGCGGCGACAATGTGTTTGCCGACGAAACCCGGGCCATGCTGCCGCACACGGCCTTTGTCGTCACTAAGCAGGCACTGGGCCAGCGCGCTGCTCTGCATCTATCGCCCGAGGCCTCCTGCGCGGCGATCGAGGCCGGCGCCAAGGCGGCCATGCAGGCGCATCTGTTGCGGCCGGTGGCGCCGGTGCGCCTGGAAGGCCCCATTCACTGCAAGGTGCGGGCGCAGTCGGTGGCGCTGGCCGATCTGTTTGCAATCGCACCGCTGGTTGAGCGGGTCGGCGGCACCGAGCTGGAGTTCACGGGGGCTGACATGGACTATGTGGTGCGCGTGCTCAACACCTTGTCGGCGATGGGGATGGGGCTGGCATAAGAGTTAGACTCTGCGCCCCCCCACGCCCCTTCCTCCCCTGCTGTCAACCATGTCCGACACCAAGACTCCCGACGCCCCCTCAGATGACCAGCCCGTGAGGCGCGGCATCAAAAGCTTCGTGGTGCGCGCCGGCCGCATGGGCTCGGGCCAGGTGCGGGCGCTGGCGGAGCTGGGGCCGAAATTCGTCCTGCCCTTCAAGACGGAGCGGCTCGATGTCGCCCTGGCCTTCGGCCGCGACGCGCCGCTGGTGCTCGAGATCGGCTTCGGCATGGGCGACGCGACCGCCAAGATCGCCAAGACGCTTGAGGGCATCAACTTCCTTGGCTGCGAGGTGCACGAGCCCGGCGTGGGCGCCCTGCTCAAGCACATCGACGAGCAGGCCCTGAGCAATATCCGCATCCTGCAGCACGACGCGGTCGAGGTGCTGGAGCAGATGATTGCCCCTGATTCACTGGCCGGCGTGCACATCTTCTTCCCCGACCCCTGGCACAAGAAGCGCCACAACAAGCGCCGCCTGATACAGCCCGCGTTTGTGAAGCAGCTGCTGGGGCGCATCGCGCCCTGCGGCTATCTGCACTGCGCCACCGACTGGGAGCCCTATGCCCAGCAGATGCTGGAGGTGCTGAGTGCCGAGCCGGGCCTGGAGAACACGGCCGAGGGCTATGCACCCAAGCCTGACTACCGGCCGCTGACCAAGTTCGAGAACCGCGGCCTGAAGCTGGGTCACGGTGTCTGGGACCTGGTCTTCAAGCGCAAGACCTGACACTGCCCCTGATATCGCGCACCATCGCGAAGCACGGTTATCGCCCAGGTCCGTTTTGGGTCGCGGCCGTGCACGTTTTCGGGCCCAGAAAGTCAGTGTTCACCCTATTCCTGAGGGCGTGGCTTGGGGCTATCGTCGGTCGAGCACGCACCTGCCGGGATCGTCCGGCCAGGGGAGGCGGAGCCCAATCACCAGGAGCTTGAACAATGGGATCGAATGCTGTGAAGACGCTGGTTGCCGCCGCGGCGGCCGCTGCCGCGATGATGGGCGTGGGCTCGGCTCACGCCGGCAAGACGCTGGACGCCATCAAGGCTCGCGGGCAGGTCGTGTGCGGTGTGAACACCGGCCTGGCGGGCTTTGCCGCCGCCGACAGCAATGGCAACTGGTCCGGCATCGACGTGGACATCTGCCGCGCCATTGCCGCCGCCACGCTGGGTGACGGCACCAAGATCAAGTTTGTGCCGCTCAATGCGCAACAGCGGTTCACCGCGCTGCAGTCGGGCGAGATCGACATCCTGTCGCGCAACACGACCTGGACCCTGACCCGTGACGCCTCGCTGGGCATGGTCTTCACCGGCACGACCTATTACGATGGCCAGGGCTTCATGGTGCCGGCCAAGGGCAAGATCAAGAACGCCAAGCAGCTCAAGGGCACGACGGTGTGTGTGCAGTCGGGCACGACGACCGAGAAGAACCTGACCGACTTCTCGCGCGCCAACAAGCTGGACATCAAGCCGGTGGTGTTCGAGAAGGTCGAGGCCGCCACCGGCGCCTACTTCGCCGGCCGCTGCCAGTCGTACACGACCGACGCCTCGGGTCTGGCCTCGGTCCGCAACAAGGAAGCCAAGAACCCCGATGACCATATCATCCTGCCCGAGCTGATCTCCAAGGAGCCGCTGGGCCCATCGGTGCGCCGCGGCGACGATGAGTGGTTCGCGATTGCCAAGTGGGTGGTGTTCGGCCTTCTGGAAGCCGAGGAGTACGGCATCACGCAGGCCAATGTCGAGCAGATGAAGGCCAGCACCGACCCCGCCGTGCTGCGCATCCTGGGCGTGACCGAAGACACCGGCAAGCTGCTGGGCCTGGAAAAGGACTGGATGGCCAAGGCCATCAAGGCCACCGGCAACTACGGCGAGATCTTCGAGCGCAATGTTGGCCCGACCTCGGCGCTGAAGCTGCCGCGCGGCGTCAACAACCAGTGGAACAAGGGCGGCCTGATGTACGCCCCGCCGATCCGCTGATGAACCCGGACCGGTGCCCATGATGATCCGGGCCCGGTCCTTGCTTTACAGCTGATGGGCTGACCTCGCCTTGCCGAGGCCCGCCGGGCTGGCCGTATCTGCACAAGGAGTTTGCTATGTCTGCAAGACAGGCGCCGGCAAAGCGCCGGGAATGGTCCTGGCGCAGCCGGAGCATTCGCGCGCTGGTCTATCAGCTGCTCGCGGTGGGCCTGATCGTGCTGGTGGTCTGGTTCCTGGCCCACAACACGGCCGAGAACATGCGGGTGCGCGGCATCCAGAGCGGCTTCGATTTTCTTCTGCAGCCCGCCGGCTTCGACATCGGCGAGGTGCTGATCAAGTACGACGCGCTCGATCCCTACTGGCGTGCCTTCTTGGTGGGGCTGGCCAACACGCTGAAGGTGGCCCTGATCGGCATCGTGCTGACCACGTTGATCGGCACGGCCGTCGGGGTAGGGCGCTTTTCCAGCAATGCGCTGGTGCGTGGCCTTTGCTACGGTTATGTGGAGCTGTTCCGCAATGTGCCCATCCTGCTGCAGCTGCTGCTGTGGTATCTGCTGCTGACCGAGTGGCTGCCCGATGCCAGCGAGCCGATTTCGGCCTTCGGGCTGGTGTTCCTGAGCAAGGGTGGCTTGACCTATCCGGTACCGGTCTGGGGCCTGGGTCAGGGCCTGGCCTTGTGTGGTGCGCTGATCGGGCTGGCACTCGCCTGGGCTTGGCGCCGCCATGCACGGGTTCAGTTCGAGAGCACCGGGCAGATCCGCAGCATGTTCTGGGTGCCGGTTGTCATCGTGTTGGCGAGTGCTGTGCTGGGCTGGCTGGCCGGTGGCGCCCCCAATGCCTGGAACGTACCCTATCTGGCCGATGTGATCGTCGAGGGCGGCAGCGCGCTGACGCCCGAATTCATTGCCGTGCTGCTGGGGCTGGTCCTGTATACCGCGGCCTTTGTGGCCGAAGTCGTGCGCTCGGGCATTGCCTCAGTGCCCGGCGGCCAGAGCGAGGCGGCCGGCAGTCTGGGCCTGTCACCAGGCCAGAACATGCGTCTGATCGTGCTGCCGCAGGCGCTGCGAGTGATCATCCCGCCCATGACCAACCAGTTCCTGAACCTGACCAAGAACTCCTCGCTGGCGGTGGCCATCGGCTACCCGGACGTGGTGTCGATAAGCAACACCGCCATCAACCAGACCGGCCGTGCGATCGAGTGCATTGCCATCGTGATGCTGATCTATCTGAGCACCTCGCTGAGCACCTCGGGCCTGATGAATTGGTACAACAAGCGCTCGGCGATCAAGGAGCGTTGACACGATGAACGCCGTCTTCACCCCGGTGGCCGCAAGGCCTGCCCCCAGTTCCACGCGCGGGCCTCTTGCCTGGCTGCGGCGCAATCTGTTCTCCAACTGGCAGAGCGCCGCGTTCACGCTGGCACTGCTGGCGCTGGCCGTGATGTATGTGCCGGGCATGCTGCGCTGGATGATTTTTGACGCCATCACGGCGGCCGATGCCGATGCCTGCCAGGCCGCCCGCGGCATCGGCGCCTGCTGGGGCGTTGTGACCGAGAAGCACCGGCTGATCATCTTCGGCCGCTACCCGTTCGATCAGCAGTGGCGGCCGCTGGTGGCCACCGTGCTGATGATGGCGTTGCTGATGGCCAGCTGCACGCGGCCGTTCTGGCGGCCCTGGCTGGCCGCACTCTGGGTCGTGGTGCTGGCGGCGGCCTTCACCTTGATGAGCGGCGGCGTGCTGGGCCTGGCCAAGGTGACGACCGACCAGTGGGGCGGCCTGCCGCTGACCATCATGCTGTCCTCGCTGTCCATCGTGATGGCCTTTCCGATCGCGGTGCTGGTGGCGATGGGGCGGCGCTCGCAGATGCCGGCGATACGAACCTTCTGCACCATCTACGTCGAGTTGATACGGGGGGTGCCGTTGATCTCGGTGCTGTTCATGGCCAGCTTCATGTTTCCCCTGTTCATGCCCCAGGGCTTCAGCATCGATGTGCTGGTGCGGGTGCTGGCCGGCATCACCCTTTTCGCCGCGGCCTATCTGGCCGAGATCGTGCGCGGCGGCCTGCAGGCCATACCGAAGGGTCAGGTCGAGGCGGCGCAGTCGCTGGGCCTGAGCTACTGGAAGACGCAGCGCAAGATCGTGCTGCCGCAGGCGCTGGCCCTGGTCGTGCCGGGCATTGTCAACAGCTTCATCTCGATCTTCAAGGACACCTCGCTGGTGACCATCGTGTCGCTGTACGAGCTGACCGGCGCGCTGGGTCTGGCGCTGAACTCCGACGCGAACTGGCGGCCCTTCAAGGTCGAGGGCTATCTGTTCATCACCGCCATCTACTTCGTATTCTGCTTTGCCATGTCCCGCTACAGCCTGTGGATAGAGAAGCAGCTGAATCGCAGCAAAAACCGTTAGTCCAGCCGATTTACTTGCGGGACAGACCTGAACGCCTTGCGTTCTGCTCTGTCCCCAACTGACTGAGAACTGTCTCCATGAGCGAACCCATCATCACCTTCAGCAAGGTCAACAAGTGGTACGGCAACAGCTTCCATGTGCTGCGTGACATCGACCTCACCGTGACCCGTGGCGAGCGTATCGTCATCTGCGGGCCCTCGGGCTCGGGCAAGTCCACCTTGATTCGCTGCATCAATGGGCTGGAGGAGCATCAGGAGGGTTCCATCGTCGTTGACGGCACCGAGATCAGCGACGACATCCGCGCCATCGAGCAGGTACGCCGCGAGGTCGGCATGGTGTTCCAGCAGTTCAATCTGTTCCCGCACCTGACGGTGTTGGAGAACCTGACCCTTGCGCCGATGTGGGTCGGCAAGACACCCAAGGCCGAGGCGGAGAAGCGGGCGATGCTGCAGCTGGAGCGGGTGAAGATTGCCGAGCAGGCGCACAAGTACCCGCTGCAGCTGTCCGGTGGTCAGCAGCAGCGCGTAGCTATTGCCCGCGCATTGTGCCTGACGCCCAAGGTGATGCTGTTCGACGAGCCCACCTCGGCCCTGGACCCGGAGATGATCAAGGAGGTGCTGGACGTGATGATCGAACTGGCCAACCAAGGCATCACGATGATTTGCGTGACCCACGAGATGGGCTTTGCCAAGGCTGTGGCGGACCGGGTGATCTTCATGGACCAGGGCCAGATCGTCGAGCAGAACAGGCCGCACGAGTTCTTCAACAACCCGCAGAGCGACAGAACCAAGGACTTCTTGTCAAAGATCCTTGGGCATTGAGTCCAGTCAGTTGGGGCCAGAGCTTGCCGGGGGACGGCAAGGTCTAGCCTTCAATGTCATTAGTCTGCCCAGGTCACCCAGCCCATATAACTCGTCAGCAGCACCACCACGCCGAACACGATGCGATAGTAGGCAAAAGGCACGAAGCTGTTGCTGGCGATATAGCGCAGCAGCCAGCGCACGCAGATCCAGGCGCTGAGGAACGAGAACAGCAGGCCCACGGCGAACATCGGAACGTCGGCGGCGGACAGCAGTGCGCGTTCCTTGTAGAGGCTGTACAGGCCGGCGCCGATCAGCGTCGGGATGGCCAGGAAGAAGCTGAAGTCGGTGGCGGCCTTGCGGCTCAGACCCAGCAGCATGCCGCCGATGATGGTCGCCCCCGAGCGGCTGGTGCCGGGCACCATGGCCAGGCATTGGGCCAAGCCCACCTTCAGGGCATCCATCGGTGACATCTCATCCACGCTGGAGATGCGCACAGCCGTCACCGGCCGGCGCTCCGCCCACAGGATGATGAACCCGCCCAGTATGAAGGTGGTGGCGACAATGGTCGGGGTGAACAGGTGTGCCTTGATCGCCTTGCCCAGCAGCAGGCCCAGCACCACCGCCGGCAGGAAGCCGATGGCCACATTGAGGACGAAGCGCCGGGCCTGCGCTGAACTGCCCAGGCCCAGCGCGGTGTCACGCAGGCGCTGCCAATAGACCAGGATCACCGCGAAGATGGCCCCGGTCTGTATCGCAATATCGAACACCTTGGCCTTGCCGTCGGCAAAGTCCAGCAGCGAACCGGCCAGTATCAGATGCCCGGTGGAGGAAATCGGCAGAAACTCGGTCAGGCCTTCGACAATGCCCATCAGGGCGGCTTTGATCAGCAAAAGGGTATCCAAGGCCTGGGGCTCCGAATGAAAGGACGGGCGATGATAGCTGCAGCCGCTACCGGGCTTGATGTCAATGACCGTGATGGTTCGCGGCCCACAAAGCAAAAGGGCCGGCCTTTGGGCCGACCCTTGAGTCAGTAGCGCGGAGGCGCTGGATCAGGCTTGCTGCTTGAGCTTGCGGCGCGCGCCAATCATGCCCAGCAGAGCGACCCCTGCCAGTGCCAGCGAGCCGGGTTCCGGCACCTTGCCCGGAGTTGTAGGGGTTACATCCTTGCTGGCGACGCCCAGGAGCTTCATGTAGTCCAGCACCGAGTCCAGGCTGCCGTCGCCAAAGCCTGAATTGTAGGCACTGATCAGCCACCAGCTGGACGTCACATCCTTGGCGCCACCGGCAGCGTTGCCCGTGTTCACCGTCCTGGTATTGCCGGGCTGGGTCGCAGGATCAACGTCGCCGGAGTTTTCGATCATGGCCCAGCCGGATGCCGCGCCGCCCGAAGTCAGATTGGCGGTCGTCTTGCCCTTGATGAACTTGTCCATGAAGACCGCGTCGGTGTCCTGGCCCTGTGCACCGGTGTAGGCCATCACGGTGAAGTCGGCATCCGTTTGCCACCAACCCAGCTTGACCGTGCTCAAGGCGATGGCGGTGTCGAAGTGCAGCACGATCATGTCGGTGACGTTGCCTACCGGGCTGTTGTCCATCGAGTGATCGGGGGCCGAAACCGACAGGCCCTCGTACTTGCTGGCCACGCCGAAGCCAGAAGAGCTTTGAGGAGACAGATAGGCCTGCTGGAAGCCCGCGACACCCGTGGGGTTGATGGTGCCGTTCTGGGCCGCACTGCCCCATGCATAGGCGGTCATGCCAGGGCCGGTGCCTGTAGCGGCGGAGCAACGGAAGTTGTTGCCGAAGGTCGAGCCGGTCTTGGCGCAGGTGTTGCTTCCATAGGTGCCGGTGCTGAAGTCCCAGGTGGCTGCCGCCTGGGCTGGGCTGAATGCGAGGCACGCGGTCATCGTTGCCACGACCGAGACCAACTGTTGCGTCATTCTTTTGATCATTCTGTTCTCCAAACTCTCAGAGCATTGCTCTTGATACCGCTATTGAAGACTCAAGTAGCAAAATTCAGGCCAGGCTTGCTTTTCCTTTGCTATTCAAGCGCTTAGCATCTTGACCGGCTTTGCCTGTGAGGCGACTGTAAGGCTTTCCGACAGCCCGGACATCCCCTTACTTGAGTGTTTGAAGCAGCCGGTTCGCCTCGGCGGCCAGCTCTGGTGTCGGTTCCAGCTGGAGCATGCCGGCCAGTTCTTCGCGTGCCTCGGCCTTGCGCCCGGCCTTGGCCAGCACCACGGCCAGGTGATAGCGGATCTCGGGGTTGACAGGGTCGCGCAGCCGCGCGTCGCGCAGCAGTTGCAGAGCGCGGTCGCTCTGACCGGCCAGGTGGCTGGCCCAACCTGCCGTGTCGATGACATTGGCGTTATTGGGTGCCTTGGCCAAGGCCTGTTCAGCCACTTTCATGGCGCCAGGGTCCCGGGTCTGAATCAGCACATTGGCCAGATTGTTCAGCGACTCAGCATCCCCGGGCGCAATCTTGAGCAGGTTCTCGTACGCGCTGCGCGCGGCGCCGAAGTTGCCATTGCGTGCCTGGGTATTGGCCACGGCCCTGAGTACGGCCACATCTCTCGGGTTGCGCTTTGTCCACTGCTCGGCCAACTGCAGGGCGGGCAACGAGGCTTTGCCCGAATCCTGGGTGCTAAGCAGCCCGAACAGGCGGAGCAAGGATTCGCTGGTCGGCTGCAACTCATGGGCGCGGCGGAAGGATTCCAGCGCTGCCTGAGCCTGGTTGCGGCTAAGGGCGACGTCACCGAGCAGGTTGTGGCCGATCGCGCTCTTGGGGTGGGATTGAATGATCTGCCGCGCCCGTCGTTCCGCCTTGACCGGGTCGCCCTGCCGCAGTTCGATGGTGCTCATCAGTGCCTGGGCCGGGAGGAAGTCAGGTTGTCCGGTGAGCGCCTTCTCCAGGCTGTAGGCTGCTCCCGCCACATCGTTGGCGGCCATCTGCAGATTGGCGATGCTGAACTGCGCCGCTGTGTCGTAGTCGGCCCGCCGTGAGGCCGTGGTCAGGGTGATGCGAGCGCCAGCAAGATCGTTGTTGGCCAGTTGAGCTCTGGCATAGCTGATCATCGCCGGCGGGTCGTCGGGTGCTTTGGCGAGGAGTCGCTTGGCGGCCTGGAGCGCCGGCTCCGCGCGACCATTGCGCAGATGAAGGTCGACCAGGGCAAAGCTCGGTCGCGTCTCGCGTGGTCCGCTGTGGTCCACCGCCTTGTCCAGCCAGCGCTGGGCGTCGGCCAACTGTCCGCGGCGCTCGGACAGCACCGCCATGTCGTACATCGCGTCGATATTGTGCTCGTCGGCCTTCAGTATGTCGTTGAGGCGTTTGGCGGCCGCGTCGTAGCTCTTGCCAGCGATCTCCAGGCGGGCCAGCCCCAGTACAGGCTGGATGAATGTCGCATCGAGCTTGGATGCCTGCTCAAATGCAGACTTTGCGCCTGCTGCGTCGCCCGCCTGCGCCCGGGTGATGCCCAGTAGGTTGTGGAAGCTTGCGTTGGTGGGTACCTGCTTGACCAACGCCTGCGCGACCGAGACGGCTTTGGAGGCCTGCCCTTCTCGCAGGTACAGGCTGACAAGCGCCGCTCCGGCCTGCACTTGCTTTGGGTCTCGCTTGAAGGCGTTCTCGAGTTCACTGGCAGCATTGCCCAGTTGGCCGGTCCCAATCAGGCTCAAGCCCAGTGCGGTCCGATACTCTGGCGCATCCTTGTTGCGCAACACTTCCTGCATGAGCGCGGTGGCCTTGGCATGCCGTCCCTTGGCCATATAGGCACCCGCAAGCAACGAGGCCCCGTGCACATCACCTGCATGGGCTTTGACATAGAGCTCCAGCACTTCTATCGCGCGGTCCACGTTGTTTTCGCTCAGATAGACCTGGGCGAGCAGCTTTGACACGGGGCTGTTGTTTTGCGCCTTTTGAAACAGCTCAAGATAGGGTTTGGCCTTTTCCCGTTCGTTCAGCCCGAAATGGGCCAGGCCATTGAGCATCAGCAGTTGAGGCCTGTACCGGATGAAATCGACGTGGATGGGGTCGATCAGTTCCGTCACCTCGCGCAAGGCTGCGCGAGAAGCCGCCGCATCGCCATTGCGTTCCGCCAGCAGGGCTTGCAAATAGGCACCTCGAGGCTCCAATGGTGCAACGCGCCTGACCTCGGCAACGTCTCTTCGCGCATCATCGACGCGGCCGCGGTCAAGCAGCAGGCCGGCTCGCGCCAGCCGTGACTCGACATGCTCCGGAGCGTTGACCAAGGCCTTGTCGTAGGCGGCCATGGCCGCTGCCAGGTCATTCTGCACGTGGGCGATGGAGCCTTTCTGATACCAGCCCTCGGCGGAGGCTGGGGCCAGGGCCAGGCCCTTGTCTGCAGCGGCGTGAGCCTCACGAAACTGGCGTGCGCGAATGCGTATGGGCACCTCGGCCAGCCAGACCTCGGCTGAACGGGTGTCGATCGCGCGGGCATCCTCGATGTTCTTCATCGCGGCCTGGACGTCGCCCAGATCTGACGCCGCAGCCGAGCGCAAGAGCAGCAGTTGCAGCTGCACCTGTGCCGGCAGTCCGGCGAGAGCGAAGCGCGGCTGCTCCAGCAGCATTTTCTGCTTACCCTGTGCGGCCACGGCACGGGCAAGGGGAACCACGACCTCGACCCGGTTGACTCCAAGGCGCAGCGCTTCGGTGAAAGCGATCTCGGCACTTGCCGCCTCGCCGTTTGCCAACAGGGCCTTGCCCAGCAGCATCTGCACCGGCAGCATGGTGCTGTCGATCTGCAGCGCGTTCTTCAATTGGATGATCGTGCCTTCGATGTCCTTGCGCTCATAGCGCTGCAGTGCATCTTCGTAGTAGCGCGAGGCCTTGGCATTGGTGGCAGCATGCGCGCCGGTCAGCGCCGATGCGGCCAGCATCGCGGCCAGCAGGTGGCGGGCGAGGGTGCCGCCTTGGCGGCCGGGCTGCGCGGATGTAGGAGGCCGTTTGATCATGTTTGGGTTCTCGGCTGGAGGCGGCGCTATTGTCTTGGAGTTTTTCGTCGCCACCCGTTGTCCTTGGCATCGAACCAGGGTAAATCGCACGCAGAGCATCAGCATGAGGTGCTTACTGCGCATGGCTGCGTGGTACCAGCTTCACTTCCAACCCTCGCGACGTCACCGTTACCGCCCCTGGCGCGTAGCCCAAGCCCTCGGCAGTTTGCAGGTCCCTGGCCTTGAAGCGGTAGACGGCCAGATCCTTGAGCAACTGCTCGGCGATCAGGCTGCCCAGGCGGGTGGTATGGACTTGCTGCCGAGGTGGCAGGTCGTCGATCAGGAAGTCGGTGACCCGCACCTGCTCAAGCCGTATGGCCTGGCGCTGCTCGTCATAGCGCAGCGCGAAGTCGATGGCGATGCGGCCTTGGTAGCCGCGGCCGGACAGGCGCTCCCGGCTTGCCACCTGCAAGGTCAGCGCGATCCGGTTGCTTTGCGGCAGCAGTTGCAGTCGGGGCTCGCTGAGGCGTATCTCCAGCAACTCCAGCATGCGGCGCTCGATCGGCAGTTGGCGTTGCAGGCGCTCGTTCAACTCCGCCTCGCTCAAAGTCAGTGTGCGCACACCGCCCAGGCCGGCGCAGGCCGACATCATGATCAGGATCAACAACAACGCGCATTTGACGAAAGATTTCATGTTTCTCCCAGAGTGCTCAGGCGTGGCTCCGGCCCGTCTGCCTTGACCTGGCAAGGTCGGTCACGTACATTACTGACCAGTTAGTCAGTATGGATTCAATGAACGCTCCCCCCACCTTACGCCAACGGCGCAAGCAGGCCCGCCCGCAGGAGTTGCTTGACGCGGCGCTGGCTTTGTTCGTCGAGCGCGGCTTTGCGGCTACTCGGGCCGAGGAGGTGGCCAAGCGCGCCGGCGTGTCCAAGGGCACTTTGTATCTGTACTACCCGAGCAAGGAAGAATTGTTCAAGGCGGTGGTGCGCCACAACCTGTCGGCCACCATTCTCGAGGGCATGGAGATCGCCGCGGCCTTCGAAGGTTCCTCAGCCGATCTGCTGGCCCTGGTGCTCAGGACCTGGTGGGAACGTGTCGGCGTGGGCCCCAGCGGCGGCATCGTCAAGATCATGATGGCCGAGTCGGGCAACTTCCCGGAGCTGGCGCAGTTCTATGCCGAGGAGGTGATCATGCCGGCCCAGCAGTTGCTGGGCAGCGTGATCCAGCGTGGCGTGCAGCGTGGCGAGTTCCGTCCCGTGCCGGTGGCCGACACCGTCCACGTGCTGTGCAGCCCCCTGTTGTTCTTGTCGCTGCAACAACAGTCCTTCGGCGCCTGTGGCGTCTACACCCCCCAACTGGTGCCCGAGTCTGTGCTCAACACCCAGATCGACCTGATGCTGCGCGGCTTGATGTCGGACCGTGGTCCGGCCAGCCCCTCGCCATAGAATTCGACATTTGTGATTGCAGCCCATGCAAGGGAACCAGGTATGAATATCGAACAGGCCCGCTTCAACATGATCGAGCAGCAGATCCGCCCCTGGGACGTGCTGGATCAGACCGTGCTGGCCTTGCTGGCCGCGGTCCGCCGCGAGGACTTCGTGCCGCCCGCCTACAAGGGCATGGCCTTCATGGACACCGAGGTGCCGCTGGGCGGCGGCCGCTTCATGCTGGCGCCGCGCCTGGAAGCGCGTCTGCTGCAGGAGCTCAAGCTGCAGCGGCATGAGAAGGTGCTGGAGGTGGGCACCGGGTCCGGATTCATGGCCGCCCTGCTGGGCCACAAGGCGCAGCAGGTGATCTCGCTGGAGAGTGACGCCGGGTTGGCCAGCTCCGCCTCCGACAAGCTCAAGCGTGCCGGTCTGAGCAATGTCACGGTGCGTCAGATGGATGGCTCCAATGGCCTCAACGGCGAGGCGCCGTTCGACGCCATCGTGCTGTCGGGATCGGTGGCCGAGATTCCCGATGCCTTGCTGCAGCAGCTGAAGGTCGGTGGGCGCCTGATTGCGATCAGGGGCGAGGAGCCGGTGATGCGCGCGGTGCTGGTGACACGTCTTGCCGAGCGTGACTTCCGCACGGTCGAGCTGTTCGACACCATCGCGCCGCGCCTGCAGGGCTTCGAAGAGGCCTCGCGCTTCAGCTTCTGATGCAGCAACTGCCCGTTGATCGCCTGCCGGGCCTGCTGCAAGAGCTGGGCGGCGGCGCCGTCCTGCTCGATGTGCGCGAGCCCTGGGAGACGGCGCTGGCCGCCATTCGCATCGACGGTGCCCGCTTGATGAGCGTGCCGATGGGCCAGATTCCGCAGCGCCTGGACGAGCTGGATGCCGCGCAGCCCATCGTCTGTTATTGCCACCATGGCATGCGAAGTCTGCAAGTCGTCGCATTTCTGCAGCGCCAGGGCTTCGATTCGGTCTATAACCTCGCCGGTGGCATTGAGGCGTGGTCTGTGCAGATGGACCCCTCGGTGCCGAGATATTGAATCGGGCGCCTGCGCCCAACTGCCATATGCCTAACAACATCGCTCAGAAGGAAGACTCCATGTCCGTCGAACGACCCCAAACTCTGGCCACGCGCCGTTCCGGCACGCCATTCCGACTGAGCAGCCGGCTGGCCCTGGCGCTGAGCCTGACCTTCGGCGGCGCGTCGGCCGTGCAGGCGCAAAGCCTGATGGAGTTGTACGAAGCCGCCAAGGGCTATGACGCGACCTATCTGGCCTCGCGTTCGCTGGCCGACTCGGTGCAGTACAAGGTCGAGCAGAGCAAGGCGCTGGAGCGCCCCTCGGCCTCGCTGACGGCGGGTGCCTCGCGCGTCAATTCCGAAGGCACGGCGCCGACCAGCAACACCACCAATGCGCAGGTCGGTGTGCAGGGCTCGTATGCGCTGTTCAATCGCAACAATGCGGTGACGGTGCAGCAAGCGCTGAAACAGCTGGATCTTGCCAAGGCCCAGCTGGCCACCGCCGAGCAGGACCTGATCGTCCGCGTGGCCCAGGCCTACTTCGACGTGCTGGCCGCGCAGGACGTGCTGGCGACGACCCGCACCAGCAAGGCCGCGACCACCGAGCAGCTGGCGTCGGCCAAGCGCAATTTCGAGGTCGGCACCGCCACCATCACCGACACACGCGAGGCCCAGGCCCGCTTTGACATTGGCACGGCGGATGAAATCGCCGCGGAGAACGACCTGCGCTCCAAGCGCATTGCGCTGGACCAGTTGGTGGGCCGCACAGGCGTCACGCCCAAGCCTCTGCTGGTGCCCGTTGCCCTGCCGCCGGTGATTCCGGCCGATCCCGAAGCCTGGGTCACGAATGCCGATGCCCAGCACCCCGGCATCATGCAGGCGCGCATCGCCTATGACGTGGCCAAGCTGGAGATTGATCGTGCTCGTGCGGCCAATCTTCCCACCGTGGGTTTGACCGGCGGCTATTCACGGGCCCGCGCGGACAGCAATTTGCCATCGCTCAACGGCAACAAGAACGATCTTTCGATCGGTATCCAGCTGAGCATGCCCCTGTTCACCGGCTATGCGACGCAGAACCGCATCAAGGAAGTGCTGGTCCTGGAAGACAAGGCCCGCAATGACCTTGAGGCGGCGCGTCGCCTGGTCTGGCAGGGGACTCGCCAAGCCTATTTTGGCGTTGTCTCGGGCCAGGCCCGGGTCAAGGCGCTGGAGGCCGCCGAGTCATCGACCAAGCTCGCCCTTGAAGCCACGCAGCTGGGCTACAAGGTCGGCGTGCGCGTCAATCTGGATGTGCTGAACTCGCAGACCCAGTTGTTCCAGACCCAACGGGATCTGGCCAAGGTTCGCTATGACGTGCTGGTGGGCGGGCTCAAGCTGCGTCAGGCGGCAGGCCAACTGAGCCCGGACGATGTGGCCGCGCTGAACCGTCTGATCGCCCCCTGAGCTGAAGCGCGCATGGTCGCGCTGCTTGATTGAACAACCCGCCCCGGCGTTTCGCCGCGGCGGGTTTTGTTCTTCCCGGCTTTACATTTCTTGATCTTCATCTCGCGCATTGGCAACAGCGCGGGGGCACCATGGCAGTCTTGAGAAGGAGGCATCGCATGGCAAGGACTCAAGACGCAGGCGCCGCCTTGGCCGCACATCGCTTCGGTCTGGGCGCACCGACCCTGGAGGGCATCGGTGCGGACCCGCGGGCCTGGCTGCTGGCGCAGATCGGCCCGGCCGATTCACCCTGGGGAGTGAGCCTGCCCACCGCGCTGGACGGGCTGCGTCTGCAGCGGGCCTTCTACCGAGAGCGCCGCAACACCCGCGTCGACGATGCCAAGCCGGCCGAGCAACAGTTCGCCGAGCACTTCCGTGCCACCGTCGATGCCGATGTGCAATCGCGCCTGCTGACCGCGGTGCAGAGCCAGCGGCCCTTCAACGAGCGCCTGACGCTGTTCTGGGCCAATCACTTCACTGTGTCGATGGCCAAGGCCCCTGTGCGGGGCCTGGTCGGCGCCTTCGAGCGCGAGGCCATACGCCCACATGTCGGCGGCTCGTTCGAGGCGATGCTGAAGGCCGCCGTCACCCATGCGGCAATGCTGCGCTATCTTGACAACGCCGCTTCGGCCGGCCCTAACTCGCGGCTGGCGCTGCGTCGCTCGCGCAGGGCGGTTCCGGCCGAGGGCGAGATGCGTGCGGCACGCGTCACCGGGCTGAACGAGAACCTGGCCCGCGAGGTCCTGGAGCTGCACACGCTGGGCGTGCAGGGCGGTTACAGCCAGTCCGATGTCACGGCGCTAGCGGCGGTGCTGACCGGCTGGCGCGTGGCCGACCCGCAGCGCCTGGACGACAAGGATGTCAGCGCCAGTTACTTCGATCCTTCCTGGCACGAGCCCGGCAGCAAGACGGTGCTGGGCAAGCGTTATGCCGAAGGGCCGCAGGCCTTGGACCAGGTGCTGCGCGACCTGACCCTGCATCCGTCCACGGCCAGATTCGTCGCCACCAAGCTGGCCCGCCATTTCGTCGGCGATCAGCCGCCGCCGGCCCTGGTGGACCGCCTGGCGCAGAGCTTTCAGCGCAGCGGCGGCCAGCTGCCGGCGCTGTATCAGACCCTGGTCACCGCGCCAGAGGCCTGGGCGCCGCAGCAGACCAAGCTGAAGACGCCGGAGGAGTTCGTGATCTCCTCGGCGCGCCTGCTGGGCTTGGGTGAGGCCCTGCCGGTGCGCAGCCGCGACGGCGGCATTGCCCAGATGGGCCAGCGTGTGCAGGCCGCGCCGTCGCCAGCCGGCTGGCCCGACCGCGCGGACCAGTGGCTGGGCCCGGAGGCGATATGGAAGCGCGTCGAATGGGCTTCGCGCCTGGCCGGCCGCCTGGGCTCGCGGGTGGATGCCCGCCATTTGGCTGGCAGCAGTCTGGGCCCGCTGCTGAGCGGGAGTACGGCCCAGCAGATCGCCCGTGCCGCCGACGGGCCACAGGCGTTGACCCTGCTGTTGATGTCGCCCGAGTTCCAACGTCGCTGAGTCGCCGGAGATAGCTGATGAACATCAACCCTTCCGGACTGCGCCGCCGTCATCTCTTGCAGGCCCTGGCCCTGGCCCCAGCCCTGAGTTTTGCTGGCACGGCCGCCGGTCCATCGTCTAACCGTCTGGTCCTGGTGATACTGCGCGGCGGCATGGATGGACTGAGCGCCGCGCCGGTGCCCGGCGACCCCGACTTTGCTGTCGCTCGCGGCGCGCTGGCCCAGTTCGCCGACCCGCTGCTGAGCCTGGCCGGTCCCTATGCCCTGCATCCGGCGCTGGCCCAGTTGCATGTCATGTATGGCCGCGGCGAGGCCTGCGTTCTCCACGCCACCGGCCTGCCGTATCGCGAGCGCTCGCACTTCGATGCCCAGCAGGTGCTGGAGAGCGGCGGCACCCGACCGCATGAGTTCAGCACCGGTTGGCTGGCCCGTGCGCTGGGCCCGGCAGGCCTCAAGTCTCTGGCCCTGAGCACTGCGGTGCCGCTGGTGCTACGTGGTGCGGCCGAGGTGGACACCTGGGCACCTTCGGTGCTGCCCGAGCCGGGCGCGGACCTGGTGGCGCGGCTGATGCGACTCTATGCCGATGACCCGGCCCTGGGCACGGCGCTGGCGCGGGCACAGGGCCTGCGCGAGCGCACCGATATGTCGGCCATGGCGGCAACGACGGGAGGCGCCGGCTTTGTGCTGCTGGCGCGTCGGGCGGCGGATTTTCTGGCCCAGCCTCAGGGCCCGCAGGCGGCGGTGCTGGAGCTGGGTGGCTGGGACACCCATGCCAACCAGGCGGCGCCGAATGGCGCGCTGACACAGAATCTGCGCATCTTGGACGCCGGTCTGGCCGCGCTGCGCGAGGGCCTGATGCAGGGGCAGGGCGCCTGGGCGAGAACGGTCGTCGTTGTTGCCAGCGAGTTCGGCCGCGAGGTGCAGATCAACGGCACCCAGGGCACCGACCACGGCAGCGGCGGCGTGGCCTTTGTGCTGGGCGGCGCCGTCAAGGGGGGCAGGGTGCTGGGCGACTGGCCGGGCCTGGCCAAGGCACAGCGCTTCGAGGGACGCGATCTGCGCATCACCACTGATCTGCGTGGGCTGCTCAAGGGGGTGCTGGCCGACCATCTGCAGATATCTGGCGCGAGGCTGGAGTCCGAGGTGTTCCCGGACAGTTCGGCCGTCAAGCCCTTGGCCCTGCTGAAAGCCTGAGGGCCGGCCTGCGGTTATTCTTGTTGCCGTGCCCTATCGGCTTCCCGCAAAGACTGACCCCATGCTATTTCTGTTGTCGCCCGCCAAGACCCTGGACTATGAAACCGCTGTACCGCCAGAGCTACTGGCCCAGGCCACGACGCCGCAGTTCGTGACGCAATCGGCCGAGCTGATCGCGCTGCTGAAGACCAAGTCGCCGGCCGATATCGCCGAGCTGATGGATCTGTCGAACGACCTGTCCACCTTGAATGTGCACCGCTACGCGGCCTGGTCCAAGCGCTTCACAAAATTCAATAGCAAGCCGGCCGTGCTGGCCTTTGCCGGCGACGTCTATGACGGGCTGGATGCCAACTCGCTCAGCACTGACGACATCGCCTGGGCCCAGCAGCACGTCGCCATCCTTTCGGGCTTGTACGGCGTGCTGCGCCCGCTGGACAAGCTCCAGCCCTACCGCCTGGAAATGGGCACGCGCCTGGCCAATGCGCACGGCAGCAATCTCTACGCCTTCTGGGGCGATACGCTCGCCCAATACCTTGACGCTCAATTGGCTCGCGACAAGAAGAGTGCGCTGATCGTCAATCTCGCTTCGCAGGAATACTTCAAGGCCGCCGATCGCAAGGCCCTGCGCACGCCGGTGATCGAATGCGTGTTCGAGGACTGGAAGAACGGCCAATTCAAGGTCATCAGCTTCTTTGCCAAGCGCGCCCGCGGGCTGATGGCGCGCTATGCGATCCAGAACCGGCTGAAAACTGCCAAGGCGCTGGAGGGCTTCAATCTCGATGGCTATGGTTTTGACGCTGCCGCCTCCGAGCCCCAGCGCCTGGTTTTCAGGCGCCGCCTGGCCTGAGCCGCAAGCTGAGGTAAAAATACGACCCATGACGCAGCAACTGATTACCCCCGAATTGCGCCAATGGATTGTGGAACAGGCCGTTGCCGGCCATCCACCCGAAGAGGTGCTGAAGTCCATGCTGGCCAGTGGCTGGGCCGAGGACGTGGCCATCAAGGCACTGGAAGACACGCTCACGGCGCATCTGGATGCGCAGGCCAGGCTCAAGGCCCTGCCGCCGGCCGTGCCGGTGCCCGAGCCCGATCTGCAAAGCTCGCCGTCCTGTGTCTGGGCTCATGACCGCGAGGTACGCGTACTGACAAGTCTGCGACATCCGCGCGTGGTGGTGTTCGGCGGCTTGCTGTCCGACGAAGAATGTGATGAGGTCGTGGCGCTGGCCGCTGCACGGCTGGCGCGCTCCGAGACGGTGGAAACGGCCACCGGCGGCAGCGAGGTCAATGAAGCCCGCACCAGCGAGGGCATGTTTTTCGAGCGCGGCGAGCATGAGGTCTGCCGCCGCGTCGAGGCACGCATTGCGGCGCTGCTGAATTGGCCGATCGAGAACGGCGAGGGCCTGCAGGTGCTGCGCTACCGGCCCGGGGCAGAGTACAAGCCGCACTACGATTACTTCGATCCGGTGCACTCCGGCACGCCCAGCATCCTGGCGCGCGGTGGTCAGCGCGTGGCCAGCCTGGTGATGTATCTGAACACCCCGGTCAAGGGCGGCAGCACCGTGTTCCCCGACGTCAAGCTGGAGGTCGGGCCGATCAAGGGCAATGCAGTGTTCTTCAGCTATGACCGGCCGCACCCGATGACGGCCAGCCTGCATGGCGGTTCACCGGTGATCGAGGGCGAGAAATGGGTGGCCACCAAGTGGCTGCGCGAGCGCGTTTTCACCTGAGTGGAGATGAAAAAACCCGGCCTCGGCCGGGTTTTTTGATTGCTCAGCGCTGATCAGCGCTTGGGCTGGGTCAGGCGCGGGCCGTTGGACGCGCCTGCGGAGCGCTGTTGCGGACGCTGTTGCGAACGGTCGGCCGGGCGCTGGTCCGGGTTGCGCGGGGCATGGGCATCGCGCGCGGGTGCGTCGTCGCGGCGAGCCGTCTGGCCCGGCTGAGCAGGCTTGTGGCCTGCAGGGCGCGGCGCACCGCGACCGGGCTGCGAAGGCGCCGACGACTGCGGGCGTGCACCGCCACGGCCACCGCCACCACCGCCGCCGGGACGGCCGCCACGGCCTCCACCACCACCGCCGCTGCGGCCACCGGCACCGGCGCCACCGTTGAGCACCATGCGCCCGAGCACGATGGGCTCGGCCTTCTCGTTGGGGCTCGCCTCAAAGCCGGCGACGATTTCCTTGGGGATCTCGCGCTTGATCAGCTTCTCGATATCGCGCAGAAAGCCCAGCTCGTCCACGCAGACCAGCGAGACGGCCTCGCCCTGGGCGCCGGCACGGCCGGTGCGGCCGATGCGGTGCACATAGTCCTCGGGCACATTGGGCAGCTCGAAGTTGACGACGTGCGGCAGCTGATCGATATCGATGCCGCGGGCCGCGATATCGGTGGCCACCAGCACGGCCAGGTCACCGGTCTTGAACTCGGCCAGCGCCTTGGTGCGCGCGCTCTGGCTCTTGTTGCCGTGGATGGCCATGGCGCTGATGCCGACGCTGTTCAGGTAGTCGGTCAGGCGGTTCGCGCCGTGCTTCATGCGCGTGAATACCAGCACCTGGTGCCAGTTGCCGTCCTTGATCAGGTGGGCCAGCAGTTCCTTCTTCTTCTCGCGGCCGACCGGGTGCAGCTTCTGCGCGATGTTCTCGGCGGTCTGGTTGCGACGGGCCACTTCGATCAGCGCCGGCTGGTTGAGCAGGCGGTCGGCCAGTGCCTTGATGTCGTCGCTGAAGGTGGCCGAGAACAGCAGGCTCTGCTTCTTCGCCGGCAACACGGCCAGCACCTTCTTGATGTCGTGCACAAAGCCCATGTCCAGCATGCGGTCGGCTTCGTCGAGCACGAAGATCTCGACCTGGCTCAGATCGACGGCGCGTTGCTGATGCAGGTCCAGCAGACGGCCCGGTGTGGCCACCAGGATGTCGACGCCCTTGCGCAGCTGCGCGATCTGCGGGTTCATGCCGACACCGCCGAAGATCACCATGCTGGTCAGCGACAGGTACTTGCCATAGGTACGCACGCTTTCCTCGACCTGCGCCGCGAGCTCGCGGGTCGGGGTCAGGATCAGGGCGCGCACCGGCACGCGGCCCTTGGCATCGCGCACGGCGGGGGTGGAGCTCAGGCGCTGCAGCATCGGCAGCGTGAAGCCGGCGGTCTTGCCGGTGCCGGTCTGGGCGCCGGCCAGCAAGTCACCACCGTTCAGGACGGCGGGAATGGCTTGCAATTGAATGGGGGTGGGGGTCGTATAGCCCTGATCGTGCAGCGCACGCAGCAGGGGCTCGGCAAGGCCGAGGGTATCGAAAGACATGTAGGAACCAGGTGGTTCTGCCTGTCGCCTCTGTGGGGCGTCAGTCTCAGGCGGAAGCGGTAGTAGCGGAGTGCGAGGCGAGCTCGTCCGGTGTCAGAGTGACAGCAGCGCGGTGACTGGACTCGCAGCTGCTGGGCGCATTCTACCTTGGCTCTGTAAGCGAGCTGGGCGACAATACGAGGTTTGCTGTAACGAGATCACGCATTTGCCGAGTATTGGCGCTGACCGTCTCGTCGCGCAGCCCAGTTTCATTGCTTTCAGCCCAAGGCCCCCATCACCATGGCTCAATACGTATTTACGATGAATCGCGTCGGGAAGATCGTTCCCCCGAAGCGCCACATCCTCAAGGACATCACGCTGTCCTTCTTCCCCGGCGCCAAGATCGGCGTGCTGGGTGTCAACGGCTCAGGCAAGTCGACCTTCCTGAAGATCATGGCCGGTGTTGACAAGGACATCGAGGGCGAGGCCGTGCCCATGCCCGATCTGAAGATCGGCTATCTGGAGCAGGAACCGAAGCTGAACCCGGACCAGACCGTGCGCGAAGCGGTGGAAGAGGGCATCGGCGGCGTGCTGGCCGCGAAGAAGCGCCTGGACGAGGTCTATGCCGCCTATGCCGATGAGGACGCCGACTTCGACGCGCTGGCCGCCGAGCAGGGCAATCTGGAAGCCATCATCGCCGCTGCCGGCAGCGAGAACACCGATCTGCAGCTGGAGCTGGCCGCCGACGCGCTGAACCTGCCGCCCTGGGACGCCAATATCGGCGTGCTCTCCGGCGGTGAAAAGCGCCGCGTGGCGCTGTGCCGCCTGCTGCTGAGCAAGCCCGACATGCTGCTGCTCGACGAGCCGACCAACCACCTGGACGCCGAGTCGGTCGAGTGGCTGGAGCAGTTTCTGCAGCGCTTCCCAGGCACCGTGGTGGCCATCACCCACGATCGCTACTTCCTGGACAACGCCGCCGAGTGGATCTTGGAACTGGACCGCGGCGCCGGCATTCCGTGGAAGGGCAACTACACCGACTGGCTGGAGCAGAAGGAAAAGCGCCTGGAGGGCGAGCAGAAGAGCGAAGACGCGCGCATGAAGGCGATGAAGGAGGAACTCAAGTGGGTGCGCTCCAACGCCAAGGGCCGCCAGGCCAAGAGCAAGGCGCGTCTGGCCCGCTTCGAGGAGTTGAGCGACATTGACTACCAGAAGCGCAATGAAACGAACGAAATCTTCATCCCGGTGGCCGAGCGCCTGGGCAATGAAGTGATCGAGTTCAAGAATGTGTCGAAGAGCTTTGGCGACCGCCTGCTGATCGACAACCTGTCGTTCAAGGTGCCGGCCGGCGCCATCGTCGGCATCATCGGCCCCAACGGCGCCGGTAAATCGACGCTGTTCCGCATGATCCAGGGCAAGGAAACGCCCGATGTCGGCGAAGTGGTGATCGGCAAGACGGCGCAGCTGGCCTTCGTCGACCAGAGCCGCGAGAGCCTGGACGACACCAAGACGGTGTGGCAGGACGTGTCGGGCGGGCTGGACAACATCATCGTCGGTAAGTTCATCATGCCCAGCCGCGCCTACCTGGGCCGCTTCAACTTCAAGGGCAATGACCAGCAAAAGCAGGTCGGCAGCCTGTCCGGCGGTGAGCGCGGCCGTTTGCACCTGGCCAAGACCCTGGCCCAGGGCGGCAATGTGCTGATGCTGGACGAGCCGTCCAACGACCTGGACGTGGAAACCCTGCGCGCGCTGGAAGAGGCGCTGCTGGAGTTCGCCGGCTCAGCGATGGTGATCTCCCACGATCGCTGGTTCCTCGACCGCATCTGCACCCACATCCTGGCCTGCGAAGGCGACTCGCAGTGGTTCTTCTTCGACGGCAATTTCCACGAGTACGAGGCCGACAAGAAGAAGCGTCTGGGTGAAGAGGGCGCGCGTCCGAAGCGCATGCGTTTCAAGCCGATCCGCTGATCGCCTTGAGCTGAGTCAAAAGCCGCTACGCCTCCCAGGCGCAGCGGCTTTTTTCATGGTCCAGACCCTTCACAGATCTTTACCGCTGCGCCATGGCGCGTTGACAAGCGGCCGCGACACTGAAGGCTCTTGATCAACCCCCGGAGATTCCAAATGACCAAGCTGTCCCTGAAGCAAGTGTTGAAGTCCACCCTGATGGTGTCCCTGCTGGCCGCAGCGGCGTTCACCGCCCAGGCCCAACCGATGATGGGCCACGGCGGCCATGGTGGCCCCGGTGCTCATGGCGGCGGCGCCGGCATGATGTTCGGCGGCGGCCGCATGGACCATGTGCTGGACGCGGTGGATGCCACCGACGCGCAGCGCGCCCAGATCAAGACCCTCACCGATGCCGCCAAGCAGGACATGAAGACCCAGCGCGAGGCCGGTCGCAAGCTGCATGAGCAGGGCCTGGCCCTGTTCGGCGCCCCGTTGGTGGACGCCAACGCCGTCGAAGCGCTGCGCCAGCAGATGCTGGCCCAGCATGACCAGGCCAGCAAGCGCATGAGCCAGCTGATGATCGATGTGTCGCGGGTGCTGACGCCCGAGCAGCGCACCAAGTTCATCGAGCGCATGCAGAAGCGCCAGGCCCGCATGATGCAGCGCATGCACGGCGCGCCGGCTGCACCGGCGCCGACGAAGTAAAGGCATCCACCAATGCCTGACGGCCGCAGGCGGGCCAATCGGCTTATGCTTGCGGCCAACCGGCCCCACTTTCGGGGCTATTGAGCCATCACTACGTTTGCCGAAGCGACCATGGGTGCATCACTGCTGCTGATCGACGACGACGCCCGACTCACCGGCATGGTGAGCGACTATCTGCGCAAGGCCGGTTTCGAGATCGCGGTGGCTGCCAGCCTGGCCGAGGGTCGTGCCTGCCTGCTCAGCAGCGAGTTCGATCTGCTGCTGCTGGACCTGATGCTGCCCGATGGCGATGGTCTGGATTTCTGCCGCGAGCTGCGCGGCTCGCAGCGCACACGCCGCCTGCCGCTGTTGATGCTGACGGCGCGTGGCGAGCCTATGGACCGCATCCTCGGCCTGGAACTGGGCGCCGACGACTATCTGGCCAAACCCTTCGAGCCGCGCGAGTTGCTGGCTCGCGTCAAGGCCCTGCTGCGCCGCGCGCTGCCCGATGCGCAAGACCAGGACGTGCTGCGCTTCGGCCGTCTCGAGATCGACCTGGCCGCCCGCCTGGCCCGGCTGGACGGTCAGAGCTGCGACCTCACCAGCCACCAGTTCGACCTGTTGGTGGTGCTGGCGCAAAGCCCCGGCCGGGTGCTCTCTCGGGACCAGATCATGGACTCGCTGAAGGGGCATCCGCTCGACGCCTTCGACCGTTCGATCGACGTGCACATCTCGCGCATCCGTTCGGTGATCGAGGACGACCCGCGCAACCCGCGCCGGGTGCTGACGATACGCGGCGCCGGCTATGTCTTTGCCCGCAAGCAGGACGATGCCCACGACCAGGCCGCCTGAGCCTGATCTTCACCGTCTCGGACCCGACTTTTGAAGTCACTCTACCTTCGCATCTATCTGACCCTTGTGGTGCTCTTGCTGGCCTTTGCCTTTGGCTCCGGCTGGCTGTTCCAGCGCCAGTTCGAACAGGAGCGCGAGCGCTCCGACGCCGCCGCCACCGAGCGCCTGGCCGCCATGGCCACCCTGATCCACCGCTCGCTGCCCGGCGCTGATACGCCGCCTGGCGAGCAGGCCGAGGCCCTGCTGGACTGGTCGCAGCGCCTGCGCATACCGCTGGCGCTGGACGATGCCAGCGGTCATCGCATTGCCACCTCGGAGTCCTACCGGCGGCGCGAGCAAGAGCAGCTCGGCAAGGGCTTTGCTGTGCGCCTTGAAGACGACCGCACTCTGTGGACGATGCGCGGCGGGCCGTTTCTGCGCAATGTGCGTGCGGCCCGCGAGGCGGGCGCTTCAGCGCCGATGGAGCGTGGCCCGCGCATGGAGTCCAGGCTGCTGCCCGGTTGGTTGCCCGGCCTGCCCCCCGCCTGGCACAACGGCCTGACCCTGATCGTGCTGCTGGTGCTGCTGTTCCTGGGCGTGGCCCTGGGCGCCTTCCCGGTCGTGCGCCGGCTGACGCGCCGTCTCGAAGCGCTGCAAAGCGGCGTTGAAAAATTCGGCGCCGGCCAGCTTAGCTACCGTGTCGATGACAAGGGCAGCGACGAGGTCGCCCGTCTGGCCAGCAGCTTCAATCGCACGGCCGGCCAGGTCGAGTTGCTGTTCCGCTCGCACCAGAGCCTGCTGGCCAATGCCAGCCATGAGCTGCGCTCGCCGCTGGCACGGCTGAAGATGGCGCTGTCCCTGGTCGAGGAGGCCTCGCCCGACCAGCGCGAGGCGCTGCGCAAGGAAATTCGTACCAATATTGCCGAGCTCGATGCGCTGGTCGAGGAAGTGCTGCTGGCCAGCCGGCTGGACGGCCAGGCGCGGGAGACCGACAGCGCGGCCCATGACCTGCCACAGGACATGCTGGGCCTGGCCGCCGAGGAGGCCGCCCGAACCGGCGCCGAGGTGCGGGCCGAGGGCGCCACGCCGCTGCGCGTGCAGGGTGACGAACGCCTGCTGCGCCGCGCGCTGCGCAATCTGCTGGAGAACGCCAAGCGCTACGGCGGCGAGGACGTGTTGCTGACCTTGGCGCAGCGTGGCTCACGCATCGAGCTGCAGGTCTGCGACCGCGGCCCCGGCGTGCCCGAGGCGATGCGTGAGCGCATCTTCGAACCCTTCTTCCGCCTGCCCGGCCATGCGGAGCAGGCCGGCGGCGTGGGCCTGGGCCTGAGCCTGGTCAAACAGATTGCCTTGCGCCACCAGGGCACTGTGCGCTGCCTGCCGCGCGACGGCGGCGGCAGCTGCTTTGTGCTGGATCTGCCGGCGCTGAGCTGAGCCGTGTCAGGGGTGGCGCAGCTCGGCCCGGTGCACCCGGGCCAGCAGCGCGCACATGCTGATACCGGCCAGCACCAGGCCAGCGGTTGAGGCCGCCCACATGCCGCGCGCGCCCCACAGGGTGGCCGGTGCCCAGCCCTGCGAGTGGAAGGCCAGCACATAGCCGCCGCCCAGGCCCACGCCCCACAGCGCCAGCACATAGATCAACGAGGGCAGGGTGGTGACGCGGTGCGCGCGCAGGATGAAGGCGCCCAGCGTCTGCGCCGCATCGGCGATATGGAACACCCACAGCCAGGCCAGCAGCGGCAGGGCGGCGGCGATGACCGCCGGGTCCTGGGTGTAGACGCCCAGCACCAGATCACGGCCGAAATACACCAGACCGCCCAACAGGGTGGCCGCCAGCAGGCCAATCTCCAGCCCATGCCAGCCGACCCGGCGCGCATCGAGCATTTCGTGGGCGCCAATGCGCTGCGCCACCAGGGTGCTGGTGGCATTGGCCAGGGCCAAGGGCATCATGAACAGTAGCGACACCAGGTTGACGGCGATCTGGTGGCCGGCCACCGCGGTGGCGCCTATGCGCGCGATGAAAATGGCCATGAAGCTGAAGCCGGTGACCTCGACCAGCACGGTGAAGCCCATCGGTATGCCCAGCCGCAGCTGGTTGATGATGGCGGCGCGGTCCGGTGGCATCAGGCCACCGCGCTGCAGGCCGAAGTCGGCATAGAAGGCGTTGTGCCGCGTCACCCACCAGGCCAGCAAGACCTGGCTCCACATCACGATGGCGGTGGCGATGCCGCAGCCGGCCACGCCCAGTGCGGGCAGGTGGAGGTCATCGATGGTGAAACCGTAGACGAAGAGCAGGCTCAGAGGCACCTTCATGGCCAGCCCGCCCAACTGCAGCACCATCACCGCCTTGGGCCGCGACACGGCGGTGTTGAAGGCGCGGAAGGCGGTGAACAGGAGCGCCGCCGGCAGCGAGAAGGCCAGCGCGCCTAAGTAGCCGCGCACCTTGCCTGCCACCTCGGGGCTAGCCTGCGCCAGATTCAGAAAGGGCCCCGGGAACATCAGCACCAGGCAGCCCGGCACCGACAGCGCCAGCGCCAGCCAGATCGCCTGGTGGTACTGGCGGCCGGCCTCGTGCAGTTTCTTGGCGCCGAACATCTGGCCAGCAATCGGGCTCAGCGCCAGCACCACACCCATCAGACCGATGAAGACGGTGATATAGACCGCCGAGCCGACCGACAGCGCCGCCAGATCGACGGCGGCGTAGCGTGCCACCAGCATCGTGTCCAGGGTGCTGAAAGCCAGCACCGCCACCTGGCCTATGAACACCGGCCAGGCCAGGGGGGCGATGCGTTTCAGACTGTCGAGCAGGGTGGCGGGGGCGCTCAAACGGGGCCCCCGGTCGCAGGCGTGCCTTCGTGGTCGATGCCGGAGGCCGAGCGTGCCCGCTCGGCATAGCGATTGAAGCGCCAGGCCGTGGCCTCCATCGAGATGCGGCGCCAGGTGGCGCGCTTCTCGCCGGGCGTCATGACCGGCCAGTGCTGCACCTCGTCGAAGCTGCGGCCGCAGCCCTTGCACCAGTCGTCGCCCTGGCTGGTCGAGCAGATGGCGATGCAGGGGGCGTCGGGTGTGGTGTCGTACCAGCGCAGCCAGGCCTCTTTGGCTTCAAGAGGCATGGTGTCTTCATCGCACTGCGTCTCGCGCTGATAGACCATCAGGCCATAGACCTCGGCCAGCGCGAGCACCTCGGCGCAGGCCTGCAGGCCGTCGGACGGCAAGCGCGCCCGCCACCAGTTGATGGCGGACTCGATGTCGGTGATGTGGATGCCGGCCATGGCGGGAGCGCTTGTCATTCAGTAGGCCAGGCCCATCGCGGTGCGCACCTCGCGCATGGTCTTGCGCGCCACCGCGCGGGCCCGCTCGGTGCCGACCTCGACGATCCAGTGCACCTGCTTGGGGTTGCTCAGATAGGCCTCGGCGCGCTCGCGCCAGGGCTCCTGTTCCTTCTTGATCGCGTCAATCACCGGCTGCTTGCAGTCCAGGCAGCCGATACCCGCCGTTTTGCAGCCCTGGGCCGCCCAGGCCTGGGTGTCGGCATCGGAGTAGAGCTGGTGCAGCGGCCAGACCGGGCAGCGCGCCGGATCGCCGACATCATCGCGGCGCACGCGCTGCGGGTCGGTGGGCATGCGCCTGATCTTCTGCTCCACAAGCTCGGGCGCGTCGCGCATCGCGATCGTGTTGCCATAGCTCTTGCTCATCTTCTCACCGTCCAGGCCGGTCAGGCGCGAGGTTTCGGTCAGCAGGGCCTGGGGCTCGAGCAGGATGGGTTTGTCGGGGCTGTAGACGTGGTTGAAGCGGCGCGCCACCTCGCGCGTGACCTCCACATGCGGTGCCTGGTCTTCGCCGACCGGCACGTAGGCGGCCTTGTAGATCAGGATGTCGGCCGCCTGCAGCAGCGGGTAGCCGAGCAGGCCGTAGGTCGCCGGCTCGCGGTTCTTCTCCAGCATGTCCTTGTAGCTGGGCATGCGCTCCAGCCAGCTCAGCGGCGTGCTCATCGCCAAGAGCGTGAACAGCTCGGCATGCTCGGGCATGCGGCTCTGGATGAACAGCGTGGCCTGCTCGGGGTCTATGCCGGCGGCCAGCCAGTCCACCACCATGTCATAGACATTGCGCTCGATGTCGGCATGGTCCTGGTAATGCGTGGTCATCGCATGCCAGTCGGCGACGAAGAAGAAGCAATCGAACTCGCTCTGCAGACGCACCCAGTTCTTCAGCGCCCCGTGGTAGTGGCCCAGGTGCAGGGCGCCGGTGGGGCGCATGCCCGACAGCACACGCTGGCGTGGCGGGGCGGCGGGGGAGGTGTCTGGAGTCATGGAGGCAGGCCGGTCGGGGGAGCCAGATTGTAGGCAGTCAAGCATTTGCGCGCAGGGCTACACTGCCGACCCATGAAAAACATCGTGATCCTGATCTCGGGCCGTGGCTCCAATATGGAGGCCATCGTCAAGGCCTGCGCCGCCGAGGGCTGGCCGGCTCGCATTGCCGCGGTGATCAGCAACCGGCCTGGCGCCGGCGGCCTGGCCTTTGCGGCCGAGCACGGCATCGCCACGGCGGTGGTCGATCACAAGGCTTTTGCAGAGCGCGCCGCGTTTGACGCCGAGCTGGCCCGCGTGATCCGGAGCTACGCGCCCGACGTGGTGGTGCTGGCCGGCTTCATGCGCATTCTGTCGGCCGACTTCGTGCGCGGCTTCGAGGGCCGGCTGCTGAACATTCACCCCTCGCTGCTGCCGGCCTTTCCGGGCCTGCACACCCACCAGCGTGCGCTGGAGGCCGGTTGCAAGGTGGCGGGCGCCACCGTGCATCTGGTCACCCCGGAGCTGGACCATGGCCCCATCATCGCGCAGGCGGTGGTGCCGGTGCTGCCCGGCGACACCGAGGCCACCCTGTCGGCCCGCGTGCTGGTGCGCGAGCATGAGATCTATCCTCGCGCCGTGCGCTGGCTGGTCCAGGGCGAGCTGGCGGTCGAGAGCGGCCTTGTCACCCAGCTGCAAGGGCACGCTCAGGCCCTGATCTGAGCACGGACACAGGGCCCGGAAGGGGCTTGTGCCTCGGCCAGAGGCCGAGGCCTTCGGCAGGCACAAGCAGTCCTCAGGACTGTTTGTGTCCAGCCTCAGCCTGGCGGAGGCCTTGCGGCGATACCAGCCGCAAGGCTGAGTCAGTCCCGTATCGGTGCGAAGCGCCGCACCTCGCGGCCTTCGACCTCCAGCGTGCCGACGAACATCGCATGGGGCCTGACCCAGAAACCGCTGGCGGTGGAGAGCGGCCGGTACAGCACCAGCGCCTCCAGGGTCTCGCTGTGCCGGGCGAGTCCCAGCACCTCGTACTCGCCCCCTTTGTAGTGGCGGTAGCGGCCGAGTTCGATCTCGGGCAACGGCGGCAAGTCGGTGTCGCTCATCGGCAGTTTTCGGGCTGGTAAGGCAGGGCTGGGATAATCGCTGAATGCATCCTAATGCCCTTCTGGAAATGACCACCGAATTGCTGCACCAGGTGCTGCAATTCGACATGCCCGCGGATTCCGTGGTGTCCAACTATTTTCGCAAGCACAAGAACCTGGGCCAGCGTGAACGCCATACGCTGGCCGAGACGGTTTACACCGTGCTGCGCCAGCGCCTGCTGTTCCAGCATTTCGCCCAATCCGGCTTCGGGCCCATGGAGCGCCGCCTGACCCTGCTGGGCTGGCAGGGCAGTGACAAGTTCCTGCAGGCCTGCATGGAGTCGCACGAGCATAAATGGCTCACCGGCGTGCAGGCCATAGACCGCAGCACCCTGGCGCCCAAGCTGCGCCACAACTTGCCCGATTGGCTGGCCAATCCGCTGATGGCCCAGCTGGGCGAAGAGGACTTCTGGCCGCTGGCCGCCAGCCTCAACGAGGGTGCCGAGCTCGATCTGCGCGTGAATCTGCTGAAGGCCAAGCGCGAGGAGGTGCAGACGGCGCTGAAGGCCGCCGGCATCGAATCCGAGCCCACGCCCTATTCGCCCTGGGGTCTGCGCGTGCCGGGCAAGCCGGCGCTGAACAAGCTGGAGCTGTTCACCAAGGGCCTGGTCGAGGTGCAAGACGAGGGCAGCCAGCTGCTGGCCCTGTTGCTTGACGCCAAGCGCAGCGAGATGGTGGTGGACTTCTGCGCCGGCGCCGGCGGCAAGACCCTTGCGCTGGGCGCGGCAATGCGCAACACCGGTCGCTTGTACGCCTTCGATGTGTCCGGCCACCGGCTGGATGCGCTGAAGCCGCGCATGGCGCGCAGCGGCCTGTCGAATGTCTATCCGGCCCAGATAGCCCATGAGCGCGACGAGCGCATCAAGCGTCTGACCGGCAAGATCGACCGTGTGCTGGTCGATGCCCCCTGCTCGGGCCTGGGCACGCTGCGCCGCAATCCCGACCTGAAATGGCGCCAGTCGCCGAAGGCGGTGGAGGAATTGCGCGTCAAGCAGGCGGCCATCCTGGCCAGCGCCGCGCGGCTGCTGAAATCGGGCGGGCGCCTCGTCTACGCCACCTGCAGCCTGCTGCAGAGCGAAAACGAGGACATTGCCAACGCCTTCAGTGCCGAGCACAAGGACTTTGTTGCCCTGCCGGCCGCCGAGGTCTTGGAAAAGGCCCATGTGTCCCAAGCTGCAAGCCTGGATCAGGACGGCTTTCTGCGTCTGTGGCCGCACCGGCATCACACCGACGGTTTCTTTGCCGCAGTCTGGGAACGCAAGTAGTTTCCTTGATCTATCCCCCTTGACAAGGCCTCTCGGCCATTGATTTAAGGGGCTAGGGTGAACTACTGCCATGGCGGCCTAGGGTGGCTCGCCTACAATTGGAGTTGCGTGCAAGCCACGCACGCCTCATTACTCGCCCGCTCGCCGGGAAAGGTCTGGACTGAATGAATGAATTGATGATGGTGCATGACGCACTGGTGGATTGGCTTGCCAACGGCATCACCCATGCCAGCGGCTGGCAGATTCTGGTGTCTGCACTGGTGATGACGCACATCACGATCGCGGCCGTCACCATCTACCTGCATCGCTGCCAGGCCCACCGCTCGCTGGATCTGCATCCGATTCCCGCTCATTTCTTCCGCTTCTGGCTGTGGGCCACGACCGGGCAAGTGACCAAGGAATGGGTCTCCATCCACCGCAAGCACCACGCCAAGTGCGAAACCGTGGAAGACCCGCACAGCCCGGTCACCCACGGCATCAAGACCGTGCTGACCCGTGGCGCCGAGCTCTATCGCGCCGAGGCCAAGAACCAGGAAACGCTGAAGAAGTACGGCCATCAGACGCCGGACGACTGGGTCGAGCGCAATCTGTACAGCCGCTTCACCTGGCAGGGTGTGGGCCTGATGATGATTGTCGACCTGCTGCTGTTCGGTGCTGCCGGCCTGTCGGTCTGGGCGCTGCAGATGGCCTGGATCCCGATCACCGCTGCCGGCATCATCAATGGCCTGGCGCATCACCGCGGCTATCGCAATTTCGAAGCGCCGGATGCTTCAACCAATATCTCGCCCTGGGGCATCATCATCGGCGGCGAGGAGTTGCACAACAACCACCACACCTACCCGACCTCGGCCAAGCTGTCGGTCAAGCCCTATGAGTTCGACATCGGCTGGGCCTATATCCGCGCGATGGAAATGGTCGGTCTGGCCAAGGTTCGCAAGACCCCGCCTATGCTGCGCCATGGCGTGATCAAGCCGGTGGCCGACAAGGACACGCTGGAAGCCATCATCGCCAACCGCTATGAAGTGATGGCCAAGTACGGCCGTGAACTGAAGGCTGCCTGCGCCGCTGAACTCGCCAAGCTGCAGGCCCAGGGTCATGAGCATAGCGTGCAGTGGAAGCAGTTCAAGGCCGCCAAGACCTGGCTGCATCGCGATGAAGACCGCATTCCGCAGGCCTTCCACGCCGAATTGGCCGGTGCCCGCGCCGCCAGCCCGGCGCTGGACAAACTGGTGCTGATGCGCGAAGAGTTGCGCCTGCTGTGGACACGCACCAATGTGTCGGCCGAGCAACTGGTTCATGACTTGCAAGCCTGGTGCCGCAAGGCCGAGGAAAGCGGCATCGCCGAATTGCGTGCCTTCTCGCAGAACCTGCGCGCCGCACGGGCCTGAAGAGAAACAAGTCTTTACCCTCGCTTCACCAGAAGGCACCGCCCAGGCGGTGCCTTTTTCATGGGCGCTGCCTATACTGATCTGAAGTATTCAGCATGGGAGTGCAGCATGAAGAAGACCGCAGTGATGTTGGGCCTGTGGTGTCTGGCGTTCGGTGCTTGGGCGGATGTGGATGTTCGCTTTGTCAGCCCCGACAAATTCATCGACATTGGCCGTGACGATGCTGAGCAGCAGCAGGTGCTGCAGGGGCTTGAGGCCCATTTGAAGGCCGCGGGCGACAAGCGGGTGAGCGGCTCGCAGCGTCTGTTGATCGAGGTGCTGGATGTCAATCTCGCCGGTGAAGAACGCCCGATTCCGTCGCGAGCTGCGATGTTGAGGGTGCTGCGGGGTGCCACGCCACCATCGATGCAGGTGCGCTACACCTTGAGCGAAGGTGGTGTCGTGCTGCGCAGCGCCGAGAGCCGCCTGAGCGATCTGGGCTACCAGGATGGCATCAACCGTTATCACGTCAGCGACTCGCTGCGCTACGAGAAGGCAATGGTCGACGGTTGGTTCCGATCCGAGTTCTCACTGGCCAGCACCAAGACATCACCCTGAAACCTGGACCAACAAACAAAAACCCGCCAAGCTTGCGCCGAGCGGGTTTTTTGTTGAACCCAAGCCGTAGCGGCTGGGCTGTCAGGCCGAATTACTTCAGCTTGGTTTCCTTGTAGGCGACGTGCTTACGTGCCTTGGGGTCGAACTTCATGAATTCCAGCTTTTGGGGCGTGGTCTTCTTGTTCTTGTTCGTGGTGTAGAAGTGGCCGGTTCCTGCAGTGGATTCCAGCTTGATCTTTTCGCGACCGCCTTTGGATGCCATGGTGGTGTTCCTTTACTTAGAGTGGTCGTGGCGGATTACAGCTCGCCCTTGGCGCGCAGATCAGCAACGACTTGGTCGATACCGACCTTGTCGATCAAACGCAGAGCAGCATTGCTGATACGCAGACGGATCCAGCGGTTTTCGCTCTCCATCCAGAAGCGGCGGTACTGCAGATTAGGCAGGAAACGACGCTTGGTACGATTGTTGGCGTGGGAAACATTGTTGCCCACCATGGGCTTCTTGCCCGTGACTTGACAGACGCGTGCCATGACGCTTCTCCGGTTTGTTGCTTCTCTATCCAGTCGCAGGCACCTCTGGTGTCTGCGACCACATGACCGCTCTATGCCTGCTAATCCGGCGCCCGGTATCACATTGCTGTGAAGTTGCCGGGTCGCCTGGGGCGGTCCATCCAGCAGGCAAGCCGACGAGTATAGCCGATTTATAAGGTCCGTTACTGCTCCAGGAAGCGTTGCGCGTCCAGGGCCGCCATGCAGCCGGTGCCGGCACTGGTGATGGCCTGGCGGTATATGTGGTCTTGCACATCGCCGGCGGCAAATACGCCCGGCACGCTGGTCATGGTCGCAAAGCCGCCGAGGCCGCTCTTGGTGATGATGTAGCCATCCTTCATCTCGACCTGGCCCTTGAAGATGTCGGTATTGGGCTGATGGCCGATGGCGATGAAGCAGCCCTGCAGCTTCAGGTCGGTGGTCGAGCCATCCGTTGTGCTCTTGATGCGCACGCCGGTCACGCCGCTCTGGTCGCCCAGCACTTCGTCCAGGGTCTGCCACAGATGCAGCTCGATCTTGCCGGCGGCGGCCTTCTCATGCAGCTTGTCGATCAGGATGGGTTCGGCGCGGAACTTGTCGCGGCGGTGTATCAGATGCACCTTGCTGGCAATGTTCGACAGGTACAGCGCTTCCTCGACAGCAGTGTTGCCGCCGCCGACGACGCAGACTTCCTGCTCGCGATAGAAGAAGCCGTCACAGGTGGCACAGCCGCTGACGCCGCGGCCCATGAAGGCCTCCTCACTGGGCAGGCCCAGGTACTTGGCCGAGGCGCCGGTGGCGATGATCAGCGCGTCGCAGGTGTAGCTGCCGCTGTCGCCTTTGAGCTTGAAGGGCCGCGACGACAGGTCGACTTCATTGATGTGATCAAACACAATTTCGGTGTTGAAGCGCTCGGCATGCTGCTGGAAGCGCTGCATCAGGTCCGGGCCCATCACGCCGGACACGTCGGCCGGCCAGTTGTCCACATCGGTGGTGGTCATCAGCTGACCCCCTTGGGCCATGCCGGTCACCAGCATCGGCTTCAGATTGGCGCGCGCGGCGTAGATGGCGGCGGTGTAGCCGGCCGGGCCGGAGCCGAGGATCAGGACCTGGGCATGTTTATTGGTTTGGCTCATGAGGGGTATGTGGGGTGGGGAGCGGGAGTCACAAGATCGGCAGTTTCAGCACTGCCAGCGCACATACGGCCTAGACCCTATGGCGATGTGTGAAGGAGTTGGCACAATATCCCGTATTCTAAAGAGGGTGGGGTAGGCACATGGCCTGCAGGCCCTTGATCTCAAACAAACCGAAGCTAGGAGCTTGTTCATGGCGATGTTGTCCAACTTGGACCTGATTCGACGCGTGCCGCTGTTCTCGTTGCTGACGACGGAACAGGCACAGTCGATTGCCGACAGCGTGGTCAAGCGGCGTTTCCGCCGGGGCGAGGTGATTGTCGAGCAGGGCCGCAAGTCGAACGCGCTGTTCATCCTGCTCAATGGCCGCGCCCGCGTGCTGACCGCCGACCAGCGCGGCCGCGAAGTCATCCTGGCTGTGCTGCAGCCGGGCGACTACGTTGGTGAAATGAGCCTGATCGACGATGAGCCGCATTCGGCCACAGTGCGCGCCGAGGTGCAGACCGATATGCTGGTGCTGGGCCGCAACGAATTCTCGCGCTGCCTGCCCGACAGCTCCAGCCTCTCGTATGCCGTGCTGCGCGGCCTGGTCGCGCGCCTGCGTAATGCCGATCGCCAGATCGAATCGCTGGCCCTGCTGGACGTGTACGGTCGCGTCGCCCGCACGCTGCTGGACATGGCCGAGGACGACAAGGGCATCAAGATCATCCGTGGCAAGGTGTCGCGCCAGGACATGGCCAAGATCGTCGGCGCCTCGCGCGAGATGGTCAGCCGCGTGATGAAGGATCTGGAGGACCGCGGCGTCATCGAGACGCTGGAAAACGGCTCGGTCGTCATCAAGGAACGGCTGCATAACGGTGACTGAGCCCGCGCACAAGACAGTCCCTGCGGACTGTCTTGTGGCTGGCGAAGGACTGTGCGCCTGCAAGCGCACAGGCTGATGGCTTCAACTCTTCCGTGATCGGCCACAATGGCGGCATGAGCTTTCCGTTGGGATCATTGCGTGGGGACGATGCCGCTGGTGCAGCGTCCGCCACCTACACACGTTCGTCCAAGAAATCCGCACCGGTGCGCGTCGAGGCGGCGCCGTCGCGCGGGCTGACGCAGCTGTGGCTTCTGCTCGGTGCGATTGCGCTGGTGCTGGCCCTGCTGGCGCTGCTGACGCGCCACCCGGCCGATGCGGCTTTTTCCACGTCCGGTACCGGTGAACTGACCCGCAACAAGGTCGGCAGTCTTGGCGCCTGGTTCGCCGACATGCTGCTGTTCCTGTTCGGCTTCTCCGGCTGGTGGCTGGTGCTGGTGGGGCTGCGCCACTGGCTGGGCAGCCTGGCGCGGGTGCTGCGCGTGCAGGGCGGCGGCTCGGCACCGGCCGAGGCGCCCAGGCCTGCGGCCTGGATGTTCTGGCTGGGCCTGGTCGTATTGATGAGCGCCAGTTGCTCGCTCGAATGGACCCGCCTCTACCTGTGGGAGTCCAGACTGCCCGGCCATGCCGGCGGCGTGCTGGGTCATGCGCTAGGCCCCTTGAGCATGAAGGCCCTGGGCTTTGCCGGCTCAGGCGTGGTCTGGATCACGGCTTTGATCGTTGGCCTGCCGTTGGCCCTGCGCTTCTCCTGGCTGCGGGTGGCCGAGGCGCTGGGCACCTGGATAGACAGCCTGCGTAACCGCCATTTGCAGCGTGTCGAGCAGGCCGAGGACAAGCGCGTGGGCAAGAAGGCGCAGCGCGAGCGCGAGCTGGTGGTCGAGGTCGAGCGCCATGTGGTCGAGGAGCATGTGCCCATCGTGATCGAGACGCCGGTGGTGGTGGCGCCGCCGTCCGAGCGGGTGGCCAAGGAACGGCAGAAGCCGCTGTTCACCGAGCTGGCCGACACCAAGCTGCCGCAGGTCGACCTGCTCGATGCGGCGCCCGGCCGGGTCGAGAGCGTCACGCCCGAATCGCTGGAGATGACCTCCCGCATGATAGAGAAGAAGCTGCGCGACTTTGGTGTCGAGGTGAGGGTGGTGGCGGCCTCTCCGGGCCCGGTGATCACGCGCTACGAGATCGAGCCGGCCACCGGCGTCAAGGGCTCGCAGATCGTCAATCTGGCCAAGGATCTGGCCCGCTCGCTGAGCCTGGTCAGCATCCGTGTCGTCGAGACGATTCCGGGCAAGAATTTCATGGCGCTCGAGTTGCCCAATGCGCGGCGCCAGACCATCAAGCTGAGCGAGATCCTCGGCTCCCAGGTCTATAACGACGCCTCCTCTCAGCTGACCATGGGCCTGGGCAAGGACATCATCGGCCTGCCCATCGTCGCCGACCTGGCCAAGATGCCGCACTGCCTGGTGGCCGGCACCACCGGTTCGGGCAAGTCGGTGGGCATCAACGCGATGATTCTGTCGCTGCTCTACAAGGCCGAAGCCAACGACGTCCGATTGATTTTGATCGACCCGAAGATGCTGGAAATGAGCGTCTACGAAGGCATCCCGCACCTGCTGGCGCCGGTGGTGACGGACATGAAGCAGGCCTCGAACGCGCTGAACTGGTGTGTCGGCGAGATGGAGCGCCGCTACAAGCTGATGAGCAAGCTGGGCGTGCGCAATCTGGCCGGCTACAACAAGAAGATCGCCGAGGCCGACGAGCGCGGCGAGCTGCTGCCCAACCCGTTCAGCCTGACCCCCGAGCAGCCGGAGCCGCTGGAGCGCCTGCCCTATATCGTCGTTGTCATCGACGAGCTGGCCGACCTGATGATGGTGATCGGCAAGAAGATCGAAGAGCTGATCGCCCGCCTGGCGCAGAAGGCCCGCGCGGCCGGCATCCATTTGATATTGGCCACGCAGCGACCCTCGGTGGACGTGATCACCGGCCTGATCAAGGCCAATATCCCGACGCGCTTGAGCTTCCAGGTCAGCAGCAAGATCGACAGCCGCACCATCCTCGACCAGATGGGCGCCGAGGCCCTGCTGGGCATGGGCGACATGCTGTACATGCCCTCGGGCACCGGCCTGCCGATACGGGTGCACGGCGCCTTTGTCAGCGACGAAGAGGTGCACCGTGTGGTCGCCTACCTGAAGACCCAGGGCGAACCGAACTACATCGAGGGCATTCTGGAAGGCGGCGTGCTCGATGGCGAAAGCACCGAGCCCGGTGCGCCGGGCGAGGCCAATGGCGAGGCCGATCCGATGTATGACCAGGCGGTGGCCATCGTGCTGCAGCACAAGCGGGCCTCGATCTCGCTGGTGCAGCGCCATCTGCGCATTGGTTACAACCGCGCCGCCCGGCTGCTGGAACAAATGGAGAAGTCGGGGCTCGTATCGAATATGGCCACCAATGGCAACCGCGATTTGCTCCTACCTAAGCGAGACGAATGAAGAACCCCGCTGTGAAAGTCCTGGCTCTTGCTCTGTTCACTGCCTTGAGCAGCGCTCGGGCCGATGGGCTGGAGGCCTTGCAGGAATTCGTGCGCGATGTGAAGACCGGCAAGGCCAGCTTCACGCAGACCGTCAGCTCGCCCGACGGCACGCGCAAGAAGACATCCAGCGGCAGTTTCGAATTTGCCCGGCCCAACCAGTTCCGCTTTGCCTACACCAAGCCCTTCGAGCAGCTGATCGTTGGTGACGGGCAGAAGGTCTGGCTATACGACGCCGATCTGAACCAGGTCAGCTCGCGCCGCATGGGCGAGGCCCTAGGCGCAACGCCGGCAGCGCTATTGGCTGGCGGCAATCTGGCCAAGGATTTCGAGTTGAAGGCGCTGCCCAGCGCGCAGGGCCTGGACTGGGTGCAGGCCACGCCGCGCCAGCGCGATGGCAGCGTCCAGCATATGCGCATCGCATTCAAGGGGCGTGAGTTGGCCGCGCTGGAGCTGGTCGATGGTTTCGGCCAACGCTCCGAGCTGAAGTTCAGCGCTGTGAGCAGCAATCCCGCCTTCCCGGCGGACCGCTTCAAATTCGTGATGCCGGCGGGGGCGGACCTTATTGAACAGTGACCCGGATTGCATCCGGGCTACGGTAGCCCGGATGCAATCCGGGGCCGCGTACGCAAATCAGGCCGCCAGCTGCGTCTCCGGCAACGCGCCGGCGCTGGCCAGCAACTGCTGCATATCGGTCAGTATCAGCATGCGCTGCTGGTCGTCGGCATTGCGCAGGGTGGCGATGCCGGTGATGTGATCGGACTTGATGGCCCCCGAGAAGCCGGGGGCGGGCTTGATGTCTTGCTCGCGCAACTCGACCACATCGTTGACGGCATCGGCCACCACGCCGACGGTCTGGCCGCCGAGGTTCAGGACGATGGTCACCGTGGAGGCGCTGGGCTCGATGGCGGGCAGGCCGAACAGCTGGCGCAGGTCCATCACCGGCACGATATTGCCACGCAGGTTGAGCACGCCCTTGACGCAGGCCGCCGAGTTGGCGATGCGGGTCGGCTCCTCGAAGGAGCGGATTTCCTGCACGCGCAGGATCTCGATCGCGTATTCCTCGTTGCCCAGACGCATGCTCAGATACTCGCCGGGCGCGCTGTTGGCCGCGATGCGGGCGCTGGCGCGTTGTGCCACCGGGTAGCTGGTGGTGTTTACTGCGACGATGTCTGTGCTCATGGGTTTTCCTAGGGAGTTTGTTGCCGCGCTCAAGAACGCTTGCGGTCCATCGTCGTATCGGCGCCGGCTGGAAGCAGTTGAGTGCATGACTCAGCAAGGCGCCGGCAGACGTGAACAATGCACGCCTGAGACAATGATTGAATGACGGCGCAAGATCTTCTTTTCGAATCCGACCCTTCGGAGGTTCCGGCAACGGCCCAGGCCGATGCCCCGCTGGCCGAGCAATTGCGTCCGCGCACGCTGGACGAGGTGATTGGCCAACAACAGCTGCTGGGCCCGGGCAAGCCGCTGCGCGTGGCCTTCGAGACCGGGCGCCTGCATTCGATGATTCTGTGGGGGCCGCCTGGCGTGGGCAAGACCACGCTGGCCCTGCTGGTGGCGCAGAGCTTCGATGCCCAGTTCATCGCCATCTCGGCCGTGCTGGGCGGGGTGAAGGACATCCGCGAGGCGGTGGAACGGGCCCAGGTGGCCAAGGCCCAGGGCCGGCGCACGGTCGTGTTCGTCGACGAGGTGCACCGCTTCAACAAGGCGCAACAGGATGCTTTTTTGCCGCACGTCGAGTCAGGCCTGTTCAGCTTCATAGGCGCAACCACCGAGAACCCCTCGTTCGAGGTCAACTCGGCCCTGCTGTCCCGTGCCACCGTTCATGTGCTGAAGGCGCTGGACGAGGCCGAGTTGCTGGCGCTGATCGCCCGTGCCCAGACCCTGCTGGGCTGCCCGCCGTTCAGCGCCGCGGCCGCCAAGCGCCTAGCGGCTTACGCCGATGGCGATGCCCGACGGCTGCTCAATGCGGTGGACGCAGCCGCTTCGGTGGCTGCGCCCGGCCTTGCCGAGATCGACGAGGCAACCCTGGAACGTGCCTTGGGCGAGCAGCTGCGTCGCTACGACAAGGGCGGCGAGCAGTTTTACGACGTGATTTCGGCCCTGCACAAATCGGTGCGCGGCTCCGACCCTGATGCGGCGCTGTACTGGTTTGCCCGCATGCTCGATGGCGGTGTCGATGTGCGCTACATCGCCCGGCGCCTGCTGCGCATGGCCAGCGAGGACATCGGCCTGGCCGACCCGCGCGCGCTGCGCATCTGCCTTGATGCCTCCGAGACCTATGAGCGCCTGGGCTCGCCCGAGGGCGAGCTGACCCTGGCCCAGGCGGTCGTGTTTCTGGCCGTGGCGCCCAAGTCGAACGCGGTCTACAAGGCTTACAACGCGGTGCGGGCATTCGTTAAACAGGACGGCACCCGCCCCGTGCCCTTGCACCTGCGCAATGCGCCGACCGGCCTGATGAAGCAGCTGGGCTATGGCAGCCAATACCAGTACGCCCATGACGCGCCGGGCGGGTTTGTGGCCGGCGAGCACTATCTGCCCGAGGGCCTGCAGGACCAGCGCTTCTACGAACCGGTGCCGCGGGGCCTGGAGCAGCGCATTGGTGAGAAGCTGGCCGAACTGCGCCGGCTCAATGAGGAAGCAAGGGCAAAGTCCTAGCTGCGCCAAGCACCGGAAGGCACGCGGGTCAAGGGGAAAAGGCGTCCCGTGCCAATCGCGCCTCGCGGGAAACTCCGGGCCGGAAGCGCCTGAGTCCGCTCCTACAATGCGCCGGTCTGCACGACTTGTGCGCAGCAACCGGTCGTCTGCGCTGGTGGGGGTCTCGGCCCGACTCAGCCGCAGGGCTTAACGCGTGATGCATGCCGACCGCGGTTGGCATTGCAACGAACAGGAGCCTCCTCAATGGAAACTTTCATCCAGCAGATCATCAATGGTCTGGTGCTGGGCAGCATGTATGCGCTGGTGGCGCTGGGTTACACCATGGTGTACGGCATCATCAACCTGATCAACTTCGCCCATGGCGAGGTCTTGATGGTGGGGGCGCTGACCAGCTGGACGGTGGTCACCTTCCTGGCCGACTCGGGCCTGCCGGGCTGGCTGCTGCTGCTGATCTCGCTGGTGGCGGCGGTGATCGTCTGCACGGCCCTGAACTTCGCGATCGAGAAGATCGCCTACCGGCCACTGCGCAACGCGCCGCGCCTGGCGCCGCTGATCACCGCCATGGGCATGTCGCTGCTGCTTCAGACCCTGGCCATGATCGTCTGGAAGCCCAATCCCAAGCCGTTTCCCATCCTGCTGCCCTCGGCGCCGATAGACCTCGGCGGTCCGGTCATCACCGTGGTGCAGATCATGATTCTGGTCACCACCGGCGTGATCCTGGTCGGTCTGCTGTGGCTGGTCAATCACACCAAGCTGGGCCGCGCGATGCGGGCCACGGCAGAGAACCCCCGCGTGGCGGGGCTGATGGGCGTGAAGCCCGACTCGGTGATCTCGGCCACCTTCATCATTGGCGCCGCGCTGGCGGCCGTCGCCGGCATCATGTGGGCGGCCAACTACGGCACGGTCCAGCACTCGATGGGCTTCATGCCCGGGCTGAAGGCCTTCACGGCGGCCGTGCTGGGTGGCATCGGCAATCTCGGCGGCGCGATGCTGGGTGGCGTGCTCTTGGGCCTGATCGAGGCCATCGGCGCCGGCTATCTGGGCGATCTGACCGGCGGCATCCTCGGCAGCCACTACGCCGACATCTTTGCCTTCATCGCCCTGATCCTGGTCCTCACCTTGCGGCCCTCTGGCCTGCTGGGTGAACGTGTGGCCGACCGCGCCTGACGCCGAAGGAGCCTCTCATGAAAAAGAACAAGCCTTTCCTCTATGTGCTGGCGGCCATCGGCCTCTTCATCCTGCCGTTGCTGGCCCAGCAGATCGGCAACGGGCCGGTGCGCATCATCGACCTGGCCCTGCTGTATGTGATGCTGGCCCTGGGCCTGAACATCGTCGTCGGCTATGCCGGCCTGCTGGACCTGGGTTATGTCGCCTTCTATGCCTTGGGCGCCTATATGTTTGCGCTGCTGGCCTCGCCGCACCTTAGCGAGCAGTTCGAGGCCTTCAAGATGATGTTCCCCGATGGCCTGCACTCGCCGCTGTGGATCGTCATACCGGTGGGGGCAGGCCTTGCTGGCCTGTTCGGCATCCTGCTCGGTGCACCGACGCTGAAGTTGCGCGGTGACTACCTGGCCATCGTCACTCTGGGCTTCGGCGAGATCATCCGCGTGTTCCTGAACAATATGGAACACCCGCTGAACATCACCAATGGCCCGCGCGGCATCGGTCAGATCGACGGCATCCACATCTTCGGCATCGATCTCGGCCAGCCGCGCCAGCAGTTCTTCGGCTTCGAGATTCCCTCGGTGACCCTGTACTACTACCTGTTCCTGGCCCTGGTGATCTTCAGCGTGGTGATCTGCTATCGCCTGGAAACGTCGCGCATCGGCCGCGCCTGGATGGCCATCCGCGAGGACGAGATCGCCGCCAAGGCCATGGGCATCAACACCCGCAACCTGAAGCTGATGGCCTTCGGCATGGGCGCCACCTTCGGCGGCGTGGCCGGTTCGATGTTCGGTGCCTTCCAGGGCTTCGTTTCGCCCGAGTCCTTCAGCCTGCAGGAGTCGGTGATGATCGTGGCCATGGTGGTGTTGGGCGGCATCGGCCACATCCCCGGCGTGATCATGGGCGCGCTGCTGCTGTCGGCCCTGCCCGAAGTCTTGCGCTATGTCGCCGGCCCGCTGCAGGAGATGACCGGCGGGCGTCTTGACGCCGCCATCCTGCGCCAGCTGCTGGTGGCCCTGGCCATGATTGGCGTGATGCTCTTGCGCCCGCGCGGCCTGTGGCCCTCGCCCGAGCACGGCAAGGCCGCACCCGTCCCGGCCGCTAAATAAGGAACACCGCCATGACTGAATCCGTACTCAACGTCGCCGGTGTCTCCAAGCGCTTTGGCGGCCTGCAGGCCCTGTCCGAGGTCGGCATCAACATCACCAAGGGCCAGGTCTATGGCCTGATCGGCCCCAACGGCGCCGGCAAGACCACCTTCTTCAACGTCATCACCGGCCTGTACACGCCTGACGCCGGCAGCTTCGAGCTCGGCGGCGCGCCGTACAAGCCCAGCGCCGTGCACGAGGTCGCCAAGGCCGGCATTGCCCGCACCTTCCAGAACATCCGCCTCTTCGCCGAAATGACGGCGCTGGAGAACGTGATGGTCGGCCGCCACGTGCGCAGCAAGTCCGGCCTGCTCGGAGCGATCTTCCGCACCCCCGGCTTCAAGGCCGAGGAGGCGGCGATTGCCAAGCGCGCACAAGAGCTGCTGGACTACGTCGGCATCGGCCATATGAGCGAGTTCAAGGCCCGCACCTTGAGCTACGGCGACCAGCGCCGTCTGGAGATTGCACGCGCCCTGGCCACCGACCCCAAGCTGATCGCACTCGATGAGCCGGCCGCCGGCATGAACGCCACCGAGAAGGTCGTGCTCAGAGAGCTGATCGACCGCATCCGCAACGACGGCCGCACGATTCTGTTGATCGAGCACGACGTCAAGCTGGTGATGGGCCTGTGCGACCGCGTCACCGTGCTCGACTACGGCAAGCAGATCGCCGAGGGCACGCCGTTTGACGTGCAGCGCAACGAGAAGGTGATCGAAGCCTACCTGGGCGCCGGTCACAAGGCTCACTGAACAAGCAGGAGAACAGACAATGGCAAAGAACATCCTGCTGCAGGTCACCGGCCTGAACGTGGCCTACGGCGGCATCAAGGCCGTCAAGGGCGTGGACTTCGAGATCGGCGAGGGCGAGCTGGTCAGCCTGATCGGCGCCAATGGCGCGGGCAAGACCACCACGCTCAAGGCCGTCACCGGCATCCAGCCCGTGGCCGATGGCGACGTGCTGTTCATGGGCAAGTCCATCAAGGGGCAGGGCGCCTGGGATCTGGTGAAGCAGGGCCTGGTGATGGTGCCTGAGGGTCGCGGCACCTTCACCCGCATGACCATCACCGAGAACCTGCAGATGGGCGCCTTTGTGCGCACCGACAAGGACATCGACGCCGATATGGAGAAGGTGTTCAACATCTTCCCGCGGCTCAAAGAGAGAAGACACCAGCTGGCCGGCACCATGTCCGGCGGCGAGCAGCAGATGCTGGCCATGGGAAGAGCGCTGATGGCCAAGCCCAAGGTCTTGCTGCTGGACGAGCCCAGCATGGGCCTGAGTCCCATCATGGTGGACAAGATCTTCGAGGTCGTGAACGACATCCACCAGCAGGGCGTGACGATTCTGCTGGTCGAGCAGAACGCCAGCCGGGCGCTGGGCCTGGCCAACCGCGGCTATGTGATGGACTCGGGCAAGATCACCTTGAGCGGGGATGCCAAGGAGTTGCTGAACGATCCCAAGGTGCGGGCTGCTTACCTGGG
>JADMJJ010000026.1 GCA_018780645.1 Burkholderiaceae bacterium | reverse complement strand
ACAAGATGGACAACTGGAACAAGGGCACGCACGGCAAGAGCGGGCTGATCGACCGGGTCAAGGCGTCGACCGTCACCGAGGAAGAAGCCACCGCCCAGGTGATCGCCTTCCTGAAGACCTATGTGCCCAAGGGCAAGTCGCCGATGTGCGGCAACAGCATCTGCCAGGACCGCCGCTTCCTGGCCAACTACATGCCGACGCTGGAAAGCTTCTTCCACTACCGCAATCTGGACGTCAGCACGCTGAAGGAACTGGCCAAGCGCTGGAAGCCAGCCATCCTGGATGGCTTCAAGAAGGCCCAGGCGCATACCGCGCTGGCCGACATCCATGAGTCGATCGACGAACTCGTCTATTACCGCACCCATCTGCTGAGCCTGTAAGGCTGCCGGGGCGCCATGTACGCCGCCTTTGACTTTCCGCGCCATCCGCTGTCCCGCGAGGACGGGGAGCGGCTGCATGGCGCCTTTTTGCAGCCACCGGCGCGTTGGCTGCGGGCGTTCGCGCCGGGCGAGGTGGCAGCCGTGCTCGATCAGGCCTGGCGCGCCAGCCTGAATGGCGCCTGGGTGCTGGGCGGGGTGCGCTACGAGGCGGCTGCCGCCTTTGATGCTGCGCTCGCCATCCATGGTCCGTCAGATGGTCCATTGGCCGAGTTCGCGGTTTTCGATGCGGCCCCGGTTGACTGGCCGGCGGATACCGCTCCGCCGCAGGCGCTGAACAGCGACTGGCTCGATACCCAGGCCGAGGTCGCCGAGCTGCATCAGATAGAGCGTATCCGCGAATGGATACGCAGCGGCGACTGCTACCAGGTCAATCTAACCACCCGGCTCAAGTCGCGCCTGGCCGAGGGTGCGACGGCCTGGCAGCTGTTTCGCGCGCTGCACGCCGCCCAGCCTGGGGGCTTCTCGCTGTTCTTGCAAGACGGTGACCACGCCGTGGCCAGTGTCTCCCCCGAGCTGTTCTTCGATTGGCGCCCCAGCAGCGCCCAGGGCGAAAGCGCCGGCTCGCAGGACTGGCAACTGGCCGCGCAGCCAATGAAGGGCACGGCGCCGCGTGGCCGCGATGTGGTGGAGGACGAGGCCCGGCAGCAATACCTGCGCACCAGCGTCAAGGAGCGGGCCGAGAATCTGATGATCGTCGATCTGCTGCGCAATGACATGGGGCGGCTGGCGCGCCTGGGCAGCGTGCGCGTGCCGCGGCTGTTCGAGCTGCATGCGCTGTCCACCGTCTGGCAGATGACATCCACCGTCACCGCCCACACACCGGCCTCCGCGACGCTATCCCAGGTGTTCGCCGCCCTGTTCCCCTGCGGCTCGGTGACCGGTGCGCCCAAGGTGCGGGCGATGCAGATCATCGCCGAGCTGGAGCCCGGCCCGCGCGGCTTCTACTGCGGCGCTTTAGGGCTGCTGCAGCCGGGCGGGGCGGCCACCTTCAATGTGCCGATACGCACGGTGGAACTGGCCGCAGGCCATCTGCAATGTGGCATCGGCAGTGCCATCACCTTGGACTCCGACCCGGCCGCCGAGGTCGCCGAATGGCGGGCCAAGAGCCGCTTTCTGCTGCGCGCCCAGGCGCCGATCGCTGCGCTGGAGACCCTGCGGCTGCAGGATGGTCAGTTCCCGCGCCTGGCCGGCCATCTGCAGCGGCTGCAGCGGACCGCCCGCCACTTCGGCCTCGCCTTGGATCTGGCCGAGGTCCGCGCCGCGCTGCAGCGGCTTGCCCAAGAAAAGGCGGAGGGCAGCTGGCGCACCCGGCTGACCGTGGCCGCAAACGGTGCCATCACTCTGCAAGCCATGCCGCTGGCCGACACCCCGGCTGTCGTCTCGCTGGCCCTAGCGTCAGCGCCGATCGACAGCCGCGGCTCCGCCGCCGAATTCCTGCAGCACAAGACCACCCGCCGCGAGCTTTACGACGCCTTGCTCGCCCACAAGCCGCCCGAGGCCTTCGACCTGATCCTGTGGAACACCGATGGCGAGTTGACCGAGTGCGCGATCGGCAATCTGGCCCTGCAGCGCGCCGGCCAGTGGCTGACCCCGCGTGCCGAGGCCGGCCTGCTGCCGGGGGTGTATCGCGAGCAGCTGCTAGCCGAGGGCCGCATCGTCGAGGCGCGGCTGATGATCGGCGATCTGGCGCAGGCCGAGGGCGTGGCCTTCTTCAACAGCCTGCGGGGGTGGTGCCCGGCACAACTCCTTTAGTCATTGTGGGTTGGACCTGACGGGTCCCTCCGGCAGCTCCGACCCCAACCGTTCGTAGCTATTGGCTGTTTCCTGAACTCGTCGCCGCCAGTCCGGTTTCGTCGCAATGCCGCCCCGGCGTGGCGCCGTCGGCCGCACAATCCGCTCATGCCGATATCCGCCGATACGCCCAGCGCCTCACCCGGCCAGGCCTTCAAGGCCGTGTTCAACCTGCGCGTGCTGCTGGTCATGCTGGGCCTGTGCTCGGTGTTTGCCTGCGCCCGCATGCTCTCGTGGTATGCCGGCTACGACGCCGAGGAGGCCTGGTTTCCGGGCCTTCTGCGTTACACCCGCCAGACCCTGCTGTCCGGCCTGACGCTGTTGCTGGGCATTGCCTGCGCCGAGGCCTGGCTGGCCCCTAGACCCGGCGCCAGGGCGCTGGCCTGGCGGGCACTTGCGATTGTGCTGGCCGCCGCGGTGGGGGCCATCTTGCGCAACCGCGTGGCGTTCTTTTTCAACCCCAAGATCACCTTTGAATGGGTTTGGATGCTGTCCATCGTCGGTCTGTGGAGCCTGATGGGCGGCATGGCCTATGCGCTGTTCCTGCGCGCCCGCCAGGCGCGGCAGGCCGAGCAGACCTTGCTCGCCGCTGGTCTGCAGCAGGAGCGGCTGCAGACGCGTCAGGTCGAGGCCCAGCTGTCAGCGCTGAATGCGCAGATCGAGCCGCACTTTCTGTTCAACACGCTGGCCAATGTGAAGCGTCTGTACGAGACCACGCCGGAGCGCGGCCGCGACATGCTGCGTCATCTCATTGCCTATCTGCGCGCCGCCCTGCCCAGCATGCGCCGCGCCGACTCGACCCTGGGCGAGGAACTGGAACTGGTGCGTAACTACCTGAGCATCCTGCAGATGCGCATGGGTGCTCGGCTGGGCTACGCAATCAGCGCCGCGCCGGAGTTGCTGAGCGCGCGGCTGCCGCCAATGGTGCTGGCGACTTTGGTCGAGAACGCCATCAAGCATGGTCTGGCACCGCTGCCTGAGGGCGGCCACATCAGCATTCGCGCGCGCCAGCAAGGCGCAGGCATGCTGATTGTCGAAGTTGCGGACACCGGGCAGGGGTTCTGCGCCAGTGCCAGCGCCGGCAGCGGAGTGGGCCTGGCCAATACGCGCGCGCGGCTGCACTCGCTGTTCGGGCCCGATGCCGCGCTCGAACTGGAGGCGGCCTCGCCGCATGGCGTGGTGGCGCGCCTGCGTCTACCCTACGGTGCCGTCTCGCCGGTGACGATGGCCATGGAGGCAGCATGAGTGCAGTCATGCCTCTGGCCGCAGCAGAGGGCCGGTCGACGCCCTTGGCCTTTGTGTGGCATGCCTGGCGCTCCACCCAACCGCGCGAGTTGATGATCTGGTTTTTGATCGGCCTGCTCTATGGCGCGGTCGATCTGGGGGCGATCTATGAGGTCTGGCACCGGCCGGAGGCGCTGCTGGCTATGGCGCGCCAGCTGCTGTTGCCCGTGATGGCTGCGTTGTTGCTGGCGCTGTGCTGGTTGCCGGCGGATCGCAGTGCCCCGGAACACCCGCACCGCGCCTGGCGCCTGGCGTTCGCCACCCTGGTGGGTGCGGCCCTGTCCATGCTGCTGTGCCGCGTGGCCATTGACTGGCTGCAATGGCCCAATGCCATGGACCTGATGTACCTTGCCAAGGACAAGCCGCCGATGCCGATCTGGCATTGGAGTTCCATGCTGGGCGACCTGCTCAGCATCAGCCTCAGCGCCGGTCTGGCGGTGGCTGTGCATGAAATGAATCTGCGCCTGCGCCGCAGCCAGGCCGCCGTCCAGCGCAGCCTTCAGGCCCAGAGCGTTTTGACGCGCAAGGCGATGGCCGCCCGGCTGGCCACTATGCAGGCGCAGATTGATCCGCAGTTCCTGTTCGACACCCTGGTGGGCATCGAGCAGGACTACCAGCAGGGCAAGGCAGCCGCCGCGCCGCGGCTGGAGCAACTGATACGCCATCTGCGCGTGGCGCTGCCGCGCCTGCGTGACATGGGCAGCACGCTGGAGGCAGAGGCCGAACTGCTGGACAGCTACCTGGCGGTGCGCCTGGGCGAGGCCGCGCCGCGCCTGCAGCGCGACTGGCCCGCCGAGCTCGGGGGCCAGCCGCTGCCGCCCATGGTCCTGCTGCCGCTGTTGCAGCGCGCCTTGCAGCTGTGCCATGACGAGCTGCCGAGCTGCGGCTTGCAGGCCGAACTGGCCGCCCGCGGCTGGCGCATCCGACTGCACCTCGGCCGACCTGGCCTGTGCGGCGACGCCGCCGAGATGGCCACCCTGCAGCAGCGTCTTCAGGCCCTGACCGGCCAGGGCACGACCCTGCGCTGCGAGAGCGGCGACCTCGACACCTCATTCATCCTGGATCTGCAGCCATGAAGAGCCTGCCCACCGCCATCGTCGCCGAAGACGAAGACACCCTGCGTCAGGAACTGATTGAACACCTGGGCCGGCTGTGGCCCGAGCTGAGCATCGTCGGTGAGGCCAGCGATGGTCTGCAGGCCTTGCAACTGCTGCAAACGCACCAGCCCGACCTGATGTTTCTGGACATCCAGATGCCCGGCCTGACCGGCATGGAGGTGGCGCGCCAGGTCGGTCAGCGCAGCCATGTGGTCTTCGTCACTGCCTACGACCAGTACGCGGTGGAGGCCTTCGATCAGGGCGCGGTGGACTATCTGCTCAAGCCGCTGCAGCCGGCACGGCTGTTCACCGCCATCAACCGCATCAAGCAGCGCCTCAGCCAGCCTGTGCTCGACATCGGCCGCGTGCTCGACCAACTGGTGGCGCGCTCGGCGCAGACGGCGACGCGCCAGCCGCTGCGCTGGATCAATGCCTCGGTGGGTCAGATGCTGAAGCTGATCACCGTTGACGAGGTGCTGTACTTCCAGTCCGACACCAAGTACACCCGTGTGATGACGCGCGAGGCCGAGGCGCTGATACGCAAGCCGCTCAAGGAACTGGTCGAGGAGCTGGACCCGCAGCAGTTCTGGCAGATCCATCGCTCGACCCTGGTCAATGCCACGGCGATTGCCGGCGTGACGCGCGACTTCCGCGGCCGACTGCAGGTCAAGCTCAAGGACTGCGCCGACACCCTGCCGGTGGCCGAGAGCTACACCCACTTGTTCAAGCAGATGTAGCCCAGGCACATCAACGGCCCAGCGAGCGCTCCCGCAGCTCGCGCAGCAGAGGCAGCATGTCCGGCTCGGGCCGGGCGGGGAGCTTGCGGTACTCCTTGCCGCCATCGGTGCGGGCCAGCAACTTCATCTCGACGAGCTCGCGGCGCAGGGTGCAGTGGTCACCGAAACCGTGCCGCGAGTTCAGCAACTCGTTGACTTCCGGTTCGGTGTAGCGGCGCTTGCCATCGAAATGCAGCCACAGGCCCCACAGGGCATAGCGCTGCACCTGGTAGCGGCTGGGCCAGCGCACCAGCCGGCCCTGGTCGTCGAACTGGCGCAGCGCGCGGTCGGCGATCTCGCTCAGCTCGGGGTGCCTGGGGCCGCGGGCTGGTGCAGGCTGCGGCTGGGGGGAATCCGCTCTGACCACCCTCAGGGCGGCGGCGCGCAGACCCTGCATATTGCGATGGCCGGCGGCACGGGCCAGCATGTTCAAGAGGCTCAGATGGCCGGGCAGGGCGGCGCGGGATTCGAGGTGTTGCGCCAGTTGCAGGCGCAGGGACTTGGCAAAGGCCGACAGATCGTCGGCCTGCAGGGGCAGGGACTCACGGGACATGGAAGGTCTCCAAACGCCTGTGCTCAGATCTCCGCAAAGGGAGCGCTGGTGCTCGCCGACTTCCAGCCGGGCACACGCATGAAGGTGACCACAGCATAGGGTTCAAGATGGCAGGTTTAGCTCGCGGTAGGCCGCGCGGCAAGGCCTGGGTGTACTGCCGACCGAGCGGCGATTATAGGCAGCGGGTTCGTTGATGCAATCGGGCGGATGGCCGCGAGCGGCCGTGAACAATTCCCCGGTTCGCGGGGGTAGAGCCAAAAATGTTCAAACCAATACTCGTGAAAACCCGAATCGGTATAGAATGCGAGCTTCGGCACAAATGTTGGTGCTGTTCGTTCATCCCCTTCGACCTCTTTCAGGCAGCCACGGCCAGCGGGCATTCCCAGTGAATGACTTGCAAATCGATCCCTCAGATCGGTAACGCCAACGGGCAGTCTCGAATACCCCCTGGGTTCGGTCGGCGGCGATGCCGTCGCTTTTGACTGTTCCCCCGGCGCCGCACCTCTCAGGTGCGCTACGCGAGCTTTCTCCCGGCGACTTGACCCGAAGCCATCCGATATCGGCTGGCTTGTGCCCTTTGTCGTGCCCTTGTTTGGCACCGTGGGGCATTGCATCCTGAAAGAAGTAAATATGAATTTCGATACCCTGGGCCTGCATGAAGTTCTGGCCCGCGCCGTCGCCGACGCTGGCTATACCGAAACCACCGAAGTCCAGTCCCGCGCCATTCCGCTGGGCCTGAAGGGCGCCGACCTGATGGTGTCCTCGAGCACCGGCAGCGGCAAGACCGCCGCCTTCATCCTGCCGGCCCTGCAAGGCATCCTGGACGCCCGCGCCGACAACGACACGCGCCGCGAAAAGGGCGTGGTCTATGGTCCCCGCGTTCTGGTGCTGTGCCCCACCCGTGAGCTGGCGATGCAAGTCGCCAAGGCTGCCAGCACCTACGGCCGCCATGTGCAGGGTCTGCGCGTTGCCACAGTCCTCGGTGGCGTGCCTTATCCGCTGCAGATCAAGGCGCTGCGCGGCCCGCTGGACATCCTGATCGCCACCCCCGGCCGTCTGCTGGACCACCTGCAAAGCGGCAAGGCCGTGCTCGACAACGTGCAGATGCTGGTGCTCGACGAAGCCGACCGCATGCTGGACATGGGCTTCATTGACGACATCCGCACCATCGCCGACCGCGTGCCGGCGACCCGTCAGACCGTGATGTTCAGCGCGACCTTCGCCGGTCACGTCGGCCGTCTGGCTCAAGACCTGCTGCGCAACCCGGAACGCGTCGAAGTGTCGTCGCACACCGACACGCACGAGAACATCGAGCAGCGTCTGCACTGGGCCGACAGCAGCTCGCACAAGGATCAGCTGCTGGAGCACCTGCTGGCCGACAAGTCGCTGGATCAGGCGGTGGTCTTCACCAGCACCCAGCGCGACGCCGACTGGCTGGCCGAGCGCCTGTACGAGATCGGCCACTCGGTCGCGCCTCTGCATGGTGGCATGCCCCAGGGCCGCCGCAACCGCACGCTGATGGCCCTGCGCCGCGGCGAACTGCGCGTGCTGGTCGCCACCGACGTGGCCGCCCGCGGCATCGACGTGCCGACGATCAGCCATGTCATCAACTACGGTCTGCCGATGAAGGCCGAGGACTATGTGCACCGCATTGGCCGTACCGGCCGTGCCGGCCGCAATGGCCTGGCCGTGACCCTGGCCGAGCGTGGCGATGTGTCGATGATCCGCCGCATCCAGCAATTCACGACGCAGAATATTCCGGCCGGCGTCATCGAAGGCCTCGAGCCCAAGATGCCCGAGCCGCGCATGTACGCCGCCCGTCCGGAAGGCGCAACGCGCCCGGCCGGCAAGCCCTATGGCAACAAGCCCAGCTACGGTGGCAAGCCGAGCTATGGCGCCAAGCCCGGCTTCGGCGGCAAGCCCTCGTTCAACAAGTCGGGCGGCGCGCCATTCAACCGTGATGGCGGTGCTCCGTTCAACCGCGAAGGCGGCGAATCGCGCTTTGCCCCGGCTCCGGGCGCTGGCGACAGCCGCCGTGGCGCCGGTTTCGGCGACCGTGCTGCCCCGCGTGGCGACAGCTTCGGTGGCGACCGCGGTCCCCGCGGTGCCGGTGGCCCGGGTGCTCCGCGCACACAGCGTCCGCGTACCGGTGGCTACAGCCGCTAAGCAACCGATCAGCGCTGCGGCGCTGCGGTGAACAGGAAGGGCTCGCTTGCGAGCCCTTTTTTCATGGCCGGTCGAGCAGGGCGACCAGGCGCTGCAATTGCTCGTCGCTGAGCCGGCCGGCCTCGCGGGCCAGGCCCAGCTGCCGCCGAGACAGTGCTCGGTAGAAGAGGCCATGCTCTCCGCCCAGGGCATCGAAAGCCGCCAGATGGGCGCCGACCACGCCGGCATCGCCGCGCGATATCGGCCCGGCCAGTGCGCCGGCCAAGCCGCGCGCCTGGGCCGATTGCAAAGTGCCCTTGGCCAGCGGTAGCAGCGCCTCCAGGGCCAGTTCTTGCGGCAGGCCGATGCGGGCCCAGACCTGCACCGCCTCGTCCAGCATCGACAGCAGAAAGCTCGCCGCGAAGCTGGCCGCCCCGTGATAGGCCGCGCGCGTGCCCGGCTGCAGCTGCAGCGGCTTCATGCCCAGGCCCTGCGCCAGCCGCTGCAGCTCGGCCTGCAGCGCCGGCTCGGCTTCGATGGCCACCGCGCTGCCGGGCAGCAATTGCAGGGCCAGCGCCGGATCGGAAAAGATCTGCAGCGGATGAAAGCCGCCGACCCGGGCGCCGGCCCGCGCTGCGGTGTCCAGTGCACTGAGCTCGGTGGCGCCGCTGCAATGCACGACCGCCTGGCCGGCGCGCCAGGGCAGGTCCGCGCACAGCGGGGCGATGGCATCATCGGGCACGCACAGGAACACCAGCTCGGCGGCCGCTGCGGCTTGCTCGGGTGTCATCGCTTTGCAGCCCGGCAGTTGTGCGGCCATCGCTTCGCTGGTCGTGGCAGAACGGCTGGCCACGGCCACCACCGCCTCGCCCTGGGCACTCCAGGCCTGTGCCAGGGTCTGGCCCAGGCGCCCCAGGCCAATCACGGCAAGTGTGGGGCGTTCAGTTGCGTGCATGGGTCAACATATAGTCCTGCAGACCGGGCAGCTCGGGCAGATGGCCGGCCAGGGTGCTGAGCTTGGGGCCACCGCGGTTCGCGCGGGCGGTGCAGACGAAGCGCCATTCCTGGCGCCCGTCGCAGTACTCGATCGAGATCGACCCGCTGGCCAGGCGATAGCCCTGGGCATGGATGAAGTGGCGCAGATCGGCCTCGTTGAATTGCGCGCCGACCTGGCTGCGCAGCATCACGCCTATGGCCGGGTGCGAGGGCAGCCACATCTCCAGGCGCGAGCCCCACATCATCAGACTGGCGCAGAGCAGGGTCAGCATGATGGCGGCGAAATAAAAGCCTATGCCCACCAGCACGCCGATCGCCGAGGCCGACCAGATCGAGGCGGCGGTGGTCAGGCCGCTGATGCTCATGCCCTCTTTCATGATCACGCCGGCGCACAGAAAGCCGACGCCGGTGACCACGCCCTGTATCACTCGGGTCGGGTCCGAGCCGACCGGCGGCAGCACGCCACCGAGCATGCCGCCATACCATTGGCTGGGGAAGGCCAGCAGTATCACCAGGCCGGCCGAGGCCACGCAGACCAGCGCATAGGTGCGCATGCCGGCCGCGCGCCCGTGGTAGCTGCGCTCATAGCCCAGCAGCAGGCCCAGCACCGCGGCCCCGGCCAGATGCAGCAGTATCAGCAGATTGACCTGCCACTGCTGCGCCGACCAATAGCTCAGCAGGTGCGTGGCGTCGAGCAGGTTCATGGTGGGTGCGCGCAGCGGGGTGAGATGCGGTCCGACGATACGCGATCACGACCAGCTTGGACAGTGGCCGTGCGGCGCCGCACCCGACTTTGATGCAGATCAAGCATTGGTATGCCCCGGCTTCCATGATGCGCACACCTTGACTTAACTAGGTGCGGCGCGGGCCGATGTGACTGGGATGCAAACATGGATCTTGGCCGCGGTGCCAGGCCATGACCTTCTATCCGCAGGAAATCCGATGCCCTCTCCCAGTCTGGCCCACCTCTTGAATATCCCCAATGCCCCTCGTGTCCGCAACACCGCACCGGACAGCTTCTTTAGCCATCATGGTGCCTGGGCACCGGGCGTGCGCCTGTTTCGCAGGCTGCGCTTCGCATCCAAGGCCATCATCATATCGATCGCCTTCATGGTGCCCATGCTTGGTCTGCTGGGCTGGCTGTTGACGAGCCAGTACGAACAGGGGATGCAGGCCCGCATGGACGCGACTCGCCAGCATGTGGAAGTGGCCCACGGTGTGCTGGTCTGGGCACAGGCGCAGGAAACCGCCAACACCCTGACTCGTGAGCAGGCGCAGCGGCTCGCCATCGGGGCGATCGCACGTCTGCGCTATGACGCCAACGAGTACTTCTGGATCAACGACATGCGGCCGCGAATGGTCATGCATCCGTTCAAGCCCGAGCTCGATGGCAAGGAACTAGGTGACGTCAAGGATCCCAATGGTTTCGCACTGTTCAGCGCCTTTGTGGCCACGGTGAACAAGCAGGGCAAGGGCTTTGTCGCCTACCAGTGGCCAAAGCCTGGCAGCGCCACGCCGGTGGACAAGATTTCCTATGTGCAGGGCTTTGAGCCGTGGGGCTGGGTGATTGGCTCGGGCATCTACACAGGCGACCTGAAGCAGGCCTTGCAGGAGCGCCTGCTCTGGGTTGCTGGTGTGGTCGTCGTTGCCCTCTCGCTGGCTGGCTACCTGTTCCTGAGCTTCTACCGAGTCATGGATGGTGGGCTGAGAGAGACCCGGCGCCATCTGCGCGCCATGACCGATGGCGACCTGACTACCTCGCCCTCGCCCTGGGGCAATGACGAGGCGGCACAGCTGATGCACGAGCTGCGCAGCATGCAGGATTCGCTGCGTGGCATGGTACTGCGCGTGCGCCGCTCCAGCGACGAGATCGTCCAGTCCAGCCGTGAGATCGCCAGTGGTGCGATGGAGTTGTCGGCGCGCACCGAGCAGTCGGCGGCCAATTTGGAGCAGTCGGCGGCGTCGATGGAGCAGATCGCTGCTACCGTCAAGAGCACCGCCGCGCATACCGAGGAAGCATCCCGTGTGGCCAGCCACAATGCCATGGTCGCCGGCGACGGCGGACGTGCGATGCGCGACGTGGTGCAGACGATGGAGGGCATACGCAGCGCTTCGTCCAAGATCGGCGAGATCATTGGCACCATCGATGCTATCGCCTTCCAGACCAATATCCTGGCCCTGAACGCGGCCGTTGAAGCGGCGCGTGCCGGTGAGCAGGGTCGCGGCTTTGCCGTCGTGGCCAGCGAGGTGCGCATGCTCGCCCAGCGCAGCGCCGACGCGGCGCGGGAGATCAAGGCGCTGATCGGCAGCAGTGTCGATCAGGTCGAGGCCGGCACGGGCGTCGTGCGCAAGGCTGGCGCGACGATCGAGGACATCGTCGCCTCGTCCCAGCGCGTCAATCAGCTGCTGTGCGAGGTGGCCGCTGGTGCGAGCGAGCAGAACCTTGGCATCAACCAGATCGGTCAGGCGGTGCAGGAGCTGGACCGCATGACACAGCAGAACGCTGCAATGGTCGAACAGACCGCCGCCGCGGCAACCGCGATGCGCGTGCAGGCGCAGACTCTGGACGCCGAAGTCTCGCGCTTCAAGATACCCGAGGCATCCAGCCTGCCGAGCTGAGCCGAGTCGACCCGGCCCTGCCTTCAGGCCGGGCCTGCCGGAACTCAGACGCCCAGCAGCTCCACTTCGAACATCAGTGTGGCATTGGGCGGAATCACGCCGCCGGCGCCGCGTGCGCCATAGCCCAGCTCGGGCGGGATCACCAGCAGGCGGGTGCCGCCGACCTTCATGCCCTGCACGCCCTCGTCCCAGCCACGGATGACCTGGCCGCCGCCCAGACCGAACTTGAACGGGTCGCGGCGATCCTTGCTTGAGTCGAACTTGGCACCCTTGGTGCTGTTGTTGTAGAGCCAGCCGGTGTAGTGCACGGTGACGTTCTGGCCGGCTTGCGCCTCGGCACCGGTGCCTTCGACGGTGTCTTCGTATTGCAGGCCGCTGGGGGTGGTGTTCATGGGGGTTTCCTTCATATGCGGAGCACGGGGCTCCAGGGTGCAGGGTGACTCAAGGGCAGCGATCATGCCATTGCTTTGCCCAGGCCTGGGCGGCGCTGTGCAACCAATCGCCGAGCGTGGTGTCGGCAGGGGCATCGATCTGCAGGCCCAGCGTCTGTGCGGCGGCGCGCAGCGCGGGCAGCGGGTCGTCCAGCTCCAAGGCCGCCGCCCCGTTTTGCTTCGACAGCTTCTCGCCGTTCTCGCCCAGCACCAGTGGCGTGTGCAGGTATGTCGGGGTGGCGAAGCCGAACACCCTTTGCAGGTGGATCTGGCGCGGCGTGTTGTCGGCCAGGTCTTCACCTCGAACGATGTGGGTGATGGCCTGCTCGGCGTCGTCCACCACCACGGCCATCTGGTAGGTGAACAGGCCGTCGGCGCGCTTCAACACAAAGTCGCCGACGGTTAGCGTCAGGTCTTGCTGCTGGGCACCGAGGCGCCGGTCGTTCCACTGAATGGTCACCGGTTCGTCGCTGCTCACACTGACGGTGGTGCGCACGCGGGTGGCGGTGGCGGGCTTGCCTCGCACGCCGTGGCGGCAGGTGCCGGTGTAGGCCAGCTCGGTGTGGCGGGCGGCGACCCGCCCCTGTGCTTCGAGTGCGGCGGCAATCGCCTTGCGGCTGCAGCCGCAGGGGTAGACCCAGCCTTGGCTGTGCAGTTGTCCGAGCTTGCGCACATACAGTGCGCTGCGCCGCGATTGGTACACCGGCGGCTCGTCGGGAAACAGGCCGCACTGGGCCAGCTGCCGCATGATGGTCAGGTCAGCGCCATCAACGCTGCGTGGGCTGTCGACATCTTCCATGCGTACCAGCCAGCGGCCTTTGAGCGCGCGGGCGTCCAGCCAACTGGCCAGGGCGGCGACCAGGGAGCCGGCGTGCAGCGGGCCGGTGGGTGAGGGCGCGAAGCGGCCGATGTAGCGGTGTTGGGGCTTGGTGGGTATCACAGCAAAAGTCCTTCATGTTGTTCGACCAGGGCCTTGCGCGTGGCGGTGCTGCCCAGCTGCTGCAGCCACCAGGCCAGCGCCCGACCGGGCGGATGGCCGGTGTTGCGCCAGGAGTAGTGCAGATTGGCGCTGCGCCGGCCGGCTTCGGTCGCCTTGATGCGCAGGCGCCCGGCCTCGACATGGCGGCGCACCATGGGCTCGGGGATGGAGCCACAACCGAGGCCGCGCAGCTGCGCCTCCAGCTTGGCCGCCATCGAGGGCAGGGTCAGCACATCCTGGCCGGGCATCACGCCTATGGTCATCGCGTCCAAGGTGCGGGCGGTGTCGGCCACGGCGACGATGCGGTGCTGGGCCATCTGCGCCAGGGTCAGCGGTTCCGGCACATCGGCCAGCGGATGGTGGGGGGCGACGCAGAACACGAAGTCCAGTTCGCCCAGCGGTTCGGAATGCACGGCGCTGCTCTGCACATTGCTGGCCCCTGTGCCTATGGCCAGATCGGCCTGGCCGGAGATCAGCGCCTCCCAGGTGCCGGACATGACCTCGTTGCGCAGCTTGATGCGGGTGGGCACATTGCCGCCGTCCTCGACGCGCAGCTCGTAGAAGGCGGCGATCAGGTCGAACAGCGCGCGGCGGGCCAGCGCATCATCGACGGCGATGGTCAGCTCGGTCTCCCAGCCGGTGGCGACGCGGCGCACCCGATTGGCCACCGCGTCTATCTCCTGCAGCAGACGCCGGCCCTCGTTGAGCAGCTCATGGCCGGCGGCGGTCAGCGTCGCCTGGCGCGAGCCGCGGTCGAACAGCAGCACGTCCAGCGCGTCTTCGAGCTGGCGCACGCTATAGGTCAGGGCCGAAGGCACCTTGCCCATATCGCGGGCGGCGGCGGCAAAGCTGCCGGTGCGGGCGATGGTGTCCATCATCGCCAGGGCTTCGGGCGTCAGGACATTGCGTCTATCGGTGGCGGACATGGAGGATGTGGGGCTGCGGGCAGACGTTCATCTTATTTGAATGAAGGCTTCAAGTCCGGTCCACCGCCAGTTATGGGTCCGGCACTACATTGGATTCATACCCCAACACCACCGGAGAACGACCATGATGGAACTGATCAAGTCCTGCGACCGCGGCCATGCCGACCACGGCTGGCTCAACTCCTTCCACAGCTTTTCGTTTGCCGACTACTTCGATGCCAAGCGCATGGGTTTCGGCAATCTGCGTGTCATCAACGAGGACCGCATCGCCCCCGGCACCGGCTTCGGCTCGCACGGCCACAAGGACATGGAGATCGTCAGCTATGTGCTGGACGGCGAGCTGGCTCACAAGGACAGCATGGGCAACGGCACGGCCGCTGGCGCCGCCGGCGTGATTCGCCCCGGCGATGTGCAGCGCATGAGCGCAGGCCGCGGCGTGGTGCATAGCGAGTTCAACAACGCGCCGCAGCAGACGCACTTCCTGCAGATCTGGATACTGCCAGACGAAAAGAACATTGAACCTGGCTACGAGCAGAAGCAGTTCGGCGAGGCCGACAAGCGCGGCCGCCTGCGTCTGGTGGCCGCCCCCGATGGCCGCGACGGCGCGGTGACGATACATGCGGACGCCAGCATCCGCGCCGGGCTTTTCGACGGTGCCGAATCGGCCGAGCTGAGCTTGGATCCGCAGCGCCTGAGCTATGTGCACCTGGCCCGCGGCGAGCTGACCGTCAATGGCCAGACCTTGAAGGCCGGCGATGCGTTGCAGCTGCGCGGCGAGACGCAGCTGCGCATTGCAGAGGGCAAGCAGGCCGAGGTGCTGGTGTTCGATCTGGCGGCCTGACAGGAGTAGGGGCAGGGTAAGCTTGCGGCATGAACTCCCTGTTCGCGATCGTCCACTTCCTGCCGCTGGCCGACTGGCTGGCGCTGGGCCTGTTCTTCGTTGCCTGGATAGGCTATGCCCTGGTGGCCAAGCGCTGGGCGCTGAGCAAGGGGTCCCTGCTGGCGGCGACGAACCGGATACGCCGGCAATGGATGATCCAGGTCACCTACCGCGAGGTGAGGGTGGTGGACGGGGTGGTGGTGCAGAACCTGTCGACCAGCCCGTCCTTCTTTGCCTCGACGACGATTCTGATCATCGGCGGCCTGCTGGCCGTGCTGGGCGCCAGCGACAAGGCCAGCGAGCTGGTGCGCGAGCTGCCGTTCGCCGCGCGCACCACCGGCCTGGTGTTCGACTTCAAGCTGGTGCTGCTGGCGGCGATCTTTGTCTATGCCTTCTTTCGCTTCACCTGGAGCATGCGGCTCTATACGTTCGGCACCCTGCTGGTCGCCTCGGCGCCCAGTGAGCTGATGTTCGAGCAGGAGGGCATGGCGGCCCGCGAGGCCTTCGCCGACCGCGCCGGCCGCGTCGTGGCCATCGCCGCCGAGACCTTCAACGACGGCCTGCGCGCCTACTACCTGGCCTTCGCGGCCGTGGCCTGGTTCTTCTCGAGCTGGGCCTTCATGGGCGCAACGCTTGGCGTGGTCTACATCCTCTATCAGCGCGAGTTCCGCTCGGAAGTGCTGGAGATACTGCGCGAGGCCTGATGGCCATGGCGGCCCGGCCAGCGGCGCGCAAAGCCGCAATGCCAGCATTTGCGCCAGATCAAGCCAGGGCTGTGCAACTGCGCCTTCGCCACATCCTTGTCATGCAGCTCTCGAAGACTGGTCAGGTCTTCACAGGAGTTCTCGCATGCAAAAGACCCAAGCAGTGGTGTCCCTGGGCCAGCACAGGCTGATGCTGCCCGTTTGGGTCAAGGCAGCCCTTGCGGCCAATGATCGCCTCAAGGTCTATCTGACGGTGCTGCAGGCCGCCGCCTCGCAGGCCAAGCATCCGGGCCGGGAGGCACCGGACCTGAGCCGGGAGATGGCCTCGGCAGGTTTGCCGGCGGCCTGGCTCACCGAGCTGCCCGTGGTGGCGCGACGCGTTGACGACGAGCTCGTCATTGCCGACCTCCAGCGACTTGTCAGCGGCCTTGCCGACGATCTCGTCATCATGGCCCGCCCCGCGCTGGAGACGGCGCCCGAAGGCGGCGAACTCCAGGCCCGCGTCAAGCAATGGCTGGCCTGGTTGAGCGACCTGCCGACGGATCGCCTGACCGACGCGCAGTTTGACGGACTGACGCAGGGCCACCGTGGCAAGGCCGACAGCCTGCATCTGCTCGTGATGGACCTGCACAGGCAGATCAACAAACTGTCCGGCGAACTGGCCACCGAGGTGATCGATGGTGCGAATGTCTGGGAGCTGCAGGACCGCGATCGTCCTCTGGTGGCGGCCTTCATGCGGGGCTTGAATCGCACCGCGCGCCTGAAGTTCGATCACCCGGGCCTGGAAACGGCCGCCACGCGGGATGGTGAGCGCCTGCTGCTGCAAAACGACATCGGCACCAACGATGCCCATGTGCTGGTACTCCAGCTGACGGGGCTGACCATCACACTGACCTACTCGGACCTGCACCGCGTTCGCCTCGAGTTCTTTCAGGCCATGCTGGAGCCGTTTGGCGCGATGTGGTCCGCGCTGGAGGCGCGCACCAGCGCCGAGCTCAATCGGGGCGAGGCGTACTCGGTCAGCACGGCGCAGTTCGACTGCGCTGACGAGGCGGCGCTTGAGTCGGCGCTGGAAGGCATTGCCTCGCGCATCGTGTTCCTGATCGACTGGAACCGCGCCCGCAAGCGTCTGCAGGCTTTCGTCGAGAAGGATGTGGCGATCGCTGTGCTCGCGGATGCCGCACGTCTGGACATCGGCCACCGTGCCTGGCTGCAGGTGGGCGGTGAGCGCCTGATTTTTGCTGCCATGCAGGCGGCCGGCGAAGGGGCATTTCGCATCGGTGACCGCCTCGACGAGGTCATTGGCGCGGTTGATGCCCAGACCTTTCTGCTCGCGGTGATGAGACTGTCCTGCGCGGCACTGGGGCGCGGTCAGCCGGCGGCCCTTGTCGCCGACGAAACGCGGATGCTGCTCGCCCAGCATGTGCGGCACCGCAGCAGTGAGTTCGACCTGCTGGCCGAGCATGCGTCGTACTGCCATGCGCTGGCGCAGGCCGTCAGCGACGGCTTGACCCATGGCGCCGAGCGCTCGGGCGAGGCGGCCGACGCGCTCGCCGCACGGGCCAAGACCTGGGAGCGCAAGGCCGATCATCTGGTCATGCAGGCCCGCGAGAAGGCGGGTCGCCAGCCGCGCTGGCAGCCCGTTGCGCGCTTGGTGGAGCAGTCCGATGACGTGGCCGGCGCGCTGGAAGAGGCAGCCTTCCTGATCAGCCTGATCGCCGACCACCACCTCAAGGGCTGGAACGACGACGTCCGCAAGGTGCTGACGCGGCTGGCCGGTACCGTGTTGCAGGCCACCCAGGACCAGGTCAAGGCGCTGGCCAGCGCCCGAACGCTGGGCAGCAACAGTGAACCGGCCGACAACGACGCCTTCCTCGGCGCCACCTGGCGCGTGCTCCAGGCCGAGCGGCAATGCGACGCCCTGCTCCGGGATGCACGCCGCGTGATCTTCGGCGTCATGCAGGACGCGCCCTCGCTGATGCTGGCCAACGATCTTGCCGCCACCCTGGAACTGGCCTCGGATCGGCTGCTTGTCGCCGCCTACGGTCTGCGCGATCTGGCATTCGACAAAGCGGGAGTGCGAGCGTGAGCGCCGCCCGGGACATTTATCTGATCGGATGCGGCGACGGCGACGGCGCCAGCGCAGGCGCCGGAGCTTCGGCGCAAACCATGGGGTTCAAGGCCTGGAACCTGCTGCGCATGGCCCAGCTGTTGCTGCCGGTGCCGCCGGCATTCGTCATTGGCACCCGCTACTGCCTTGATCCCGAGGCGCGTGCGCAGGCGACCAAGCCAGACCTCTGGAGGTCGGCTCTCCAGGCCCTGGAGCAGTCGGCTGGGCGGGTCCTGGGCGACAGCCGCCACCCCTTGCTGCTGTCGGTGCGATCCGGTGCGCCGGTGTCGATGCCCGGGATGATGGAGACCTTGCTGAATATCGGACTGTGCGACGCCACCGTGGCTGGGCTGCTGCGCCAGACCGGCAATCCGCGCCTGGTCTGGGATGCCTACCGGCGGCTGGTGGCCACCTACGGCGAGGTCGTGGCCGGCCTGCCGGCGCAGCTGTTCGACGACGTACGGACGGCCCTGTTCGGCGCGCAAGACGAGCGCCAGCTCGACTTTGCCGATCTGCGCCTGCTCACGCGCCGATGCCTCGAAGCCTTCGCCCAAGCTGCTGGGCGACCCTTTCCCCAGACCCCCTCCGAGCAGTTGGCCGAGGCGATTGAGGCCGTGCTGGCCTCCTGGACATCGGCCAAGGCGTGTGAGTACCGGCGATTGAACGGCATTCCCGACACCATAGGCACGGCGGTGACGGTGCAGTGCATGGTGTTCGGCAATGCTGGTGGGCAGTCGGGTGCCGGCGTCGGCTTCACCCGCGACCCCGCCAGTGGTGAGCCCGCCCTGTGGGTGGACTTCCTGTTCGATGCCCAGGGCGAGGATGTGGTGTCCGGGCGGCGCAGTGCCAACGGGCACGATCAGCTGGCCGCTGTCTTGCCCGATGTCTGGCAGCAACTGAGTGACGCCGCCCGGCGCCTGGAGCAGGCCTTCGGCGACATGCAGGACTTCGAGTTCACCGTGCAGGAAGGCAGGCTCTTCATGCTGCAGACGCGATCCGGCAAGCGCACGCCGCTGGCCGCTGCGCGCATTGCCCTGGACCTGCTGGAGGAAGGGGTGATCAGCCAAGGGCTGGCGCTGGACCGCACGGCGGCGATCGACCGCGGAGCGCTCGCCAGAACGCGTCTCGTGGCGCAGACGGAAGGGCGATTCGAGCCTCTGACTCCGCTGGGCCGCGCCGCCACGGCCAGCCATGGCATTGCCGTGGGCGAGATCGCGTTGGACGAGGCGCGCGCCGCCCTGCGTCACGGCGCGGGTGTTCCGGTGGTGCTGGTGCGCCGCGACGCGGAGACCGGCGACCTTGCCGCGCTGGAGCTGGCGGTCGGACTGCTGACGCAGCGCGGTGCGCGCACCTCGCATGCGGCGGTGGTCGCGCGACAGCTTGGCAAGGTCTGCCTGGTCGGATGTTCGGCCCTGGAGATCGACGAAGGCGCGCGCACGATCACCGCCGGCGGGCGCTCATTGCACGAGGGTGAACTGCTGACGCTCGACGGCAACGATGGCGCCTTCTATGCGGGCGCCGGGCAGGTCGCGATCGACTACCCGGAGGGACTGCTGGCCCGCATGATGGCGCTACGCCAAAGCGGGGCCTAGCCGGCCCGGCTCTATTGTCTCGACCTCGGCGACGCGGTGGTCGGCGCGACCCGATCGACCAGTCCGCGCCGGCGCAGGATCTCCTGCACGTTGCGGATCGCGAAGATGGGCAGAAACGTCATGATGTGGGCGCCGGCCGCCAACTCGGCCCGTTCCTGCTCGTAGAGCTGCGCCACATCACCGACCGGCAAGTGCGCCTGATGGGCCAGATGGGCCACGATCTGGTGCTGATCGGGCTGCATGGAGTGCGGAGCGGGCATGGTGAATTCCTCAAGCGCAGGGTGCTCTGTGCGCTGGCGCGCAAAGAGGCGAATGAGTGGGTTGACCTTGGCACCAAGTCTCGGCGCCGACAGTCGGGGCACTCGTTGCCGCCCGGCCATTGTTGCCCGGCACCGTGTCCTGGCGATGTCATCGGCCTTCGTCAGCTTTGCGCCAGGTCAACTCAGGCAAAAGATCAGGGCCATGGCGGTCAGCGCGACGGCGATCAGCGCCCATCGGCGCTCGCCGGGCTCTGCGCGAGAAGCCGGGTGGTCACCACGGTTCAACTCCGCCTGGCGAAGCGACTCGGCGGAAAGGGTCAGCAAGGACATTGGGTTCATGGCGAAACTCCTGGTGGCCCGCTTGGGGCAGGTGGCGAAGCGAAGCCTGTAGTCTCGCCACCCGATGTATCAGCCTCGTTTTCTTGAGCCCGGGCCTTGTTTCAGTTGTTGTCGAAGGGGTTGTGCGTTGTGCGCACAGCCGATACGGCACCGCAGACCTTGGCACGGCCCTTGGTGTCGATTGGCTGCACCGGGATTGCCCACCCATTTGGCGCGCCAGGGTATGGCGGGGCAGGGTTGCCGGATGCCGGGGCGGCTGCCAGACTGCGGCCGCAGGTCCGATGCGCTGGCCTGGTCAAAGGGAATGCCATGAGCGCCTCACCGTCTGAACCGTTGCCGCTGAAGCTGGATCTGGTCGTCGGACTCGAGACAATGAGGCCCGCGCTGGCCGGATTCCCTGTTGCATCGCTGCTGGACATCTACACCGGCGCTGCCGACGGTGCGGCCAGCGGCGTGCCTCGTGCACGGGCATTCAGTCTGGTTGACACCTGCCTGAGCAGCTGGATTGCGACGCTGGCGCGCTCGATCGAGGCCCAGGCTTCGCTGACGGGGCGTATCGCCGAGGCCGACCAGCGGCGCCAGATCGATGCGCTCGATGCGCTGGTACGTGTCAGGTTCATGCTCTTCTCCGAGCAGAACCAGTCGCTGCCGAACTGACGGCGGCGGGTGGTGCCGATGCTGCCGTGACGATGGCAGGCCGCCGGCGACGCCTCAGTGCTTGAGTCGGAACTCGCGGGCCAGGCCGGACATCTGCTCGGCCTGCTGATTCATCGATTCGGCGGCAGCCGCCGATTGTTCGACCAGGGCGGCATTCTGTTGCGTCATCTGGTCGATCTCGGTGATCGCCTGACTGAGTTCATGCATGCGTGCCGATTCCTGCTTGGCATTGGTGGCGATGTTGCGGATCATGCCGTTGACCTGCTCGACGCCCCGCGCAATGCCGCTCATCGCCTCATTGGCCTGGCCGATCTGGTGCGCTCCGGTCTCGACCTGGTCGACCGAGGCGCCGATCAGAGTCTTGACTTCACCGGCGGACTCCTGCAGTCGCTGCATCAGCGCGCGCAGACGCTGCTGCATGCTGTCGATGGCCTTCAGCAGCCGCCACATCTCGGGTTTGAGGGCCAGGGGCCCCTGAAGACCCGGGGAGTTCGGGTTTGCGGGGCCGCTTCCGCCATGAGCGGCGGGCCCGGATAACCCGCCCTCTCCTCGGCACGGACTTGTGTCGATATGATCCGCCACCGGCCCGAACTGCCGGCCCCTACATGACTCCCAACGTCTCGCGTCTTCGTATCGGGCCCCGCCTGTCCTTGGGCTTCGGCCTGCTGCTTGGCTTGTTGTTGCTACTTGCCGGCTTGTCGGTCAGCCGCTTGAACGAGCTGTCTGGCGCCTTCACTCGCCTGGTGGCCGAGCAGAACGAGACGCACGAAATACTCAGCGACATTGGCGCCAATGCCGAGGACGCGGCGCGCAAGCTGCTGGTGCTGATCAGCGTGAAGCGCGAGCAGCGGGTGCTGGCCTACGCGGAAATCGACGCCGCCAATCGCCATCTGGACGCGGCCGTGCGGCTGATGGATCAGCGCCTGCCCGTGGGCGACCGGCGGCAGGCGCTGTTCAATGTGCGGCAACGTCTTGAGCGCTATCGCCAGCAGTACGGCAGCACCGTTGATCTGATCGAGGCCGAGCAACGGGACGATGCGCTGCAGATGCTGGGCACGCAGACCGAGGAGACATTGACCCTGCTGATGGAGGCCATTGCCAACCTGGCCAGCCAGGAGCAGTTGGCCTCGATCAAGCAGGCCGACCAGCTGCGCGCGAGCATTGCGCGGGACCGCAATACGGTCGCGGTGCTTTGCCTGGCCGCAATCGCCGTGGGCGGCTTGATGGCCCTGTTCGTGACCCGAAGCATCGTACGGCCACTGCTTCGCGCCCAGGTCGGCGCGGACCGCTACGCGCAGGGGCAGTACGACCATCGCATCGAGGTGCTCGGCAATGACGAGGTGGCGCAGGTCTCCCTCGCCATGAACACCATGGCCGAGGCGGTGGGCGACCGCGAGCGCAGGCTGGTGTTGATGGCCCACACCGACCTGCTGACCGGTCTGCCGGAGCGCGACCGTTTCATTGCCGACGGCAACACGCTGCTGGCCGGCCTGGCGCCAGCGCGGCCGATGGCGGTGCAGCTGTGCCTGGATGTGGACCGCCTCAAGACCGTCAACAGCGTGCTGGGCTTTGACGCCGGTGATGCGGTGCTGGTAGGCGCCGCCGGCAAGCTGACTTCGCTGTTCGACGGCAGCGCCTGTTTCGGACGCCTGGCCGGGGGCACCTTTGCGGCCCTGGTGCCGATCCGGGATCTCGCCGAGGCGGAACAGGCCGCAGCCCTGATCCAGGACGCGGTCGAGCACAAACTCAGCTGGCAGGGGCAGACGCTGGACCTGTCTGTGTCGGTCGGCATGGCCCTGTTCCCCGAGCATGAGCGGCAGACCGAGGCGCTGCTGCGCCGCGCCGAGCAGGCGATGTTCGAGGCCAAGCGCCAGCGCCAGCAGGTGGCGCTCTACAACCCCAAGCTGGAGGCCTCGCGGCTGCTGCATCTGAGTCTGCTGTCCGACCTGCAGGACGCCATCAAGCTGGGCCAGTTGCGCCAGTTCCTGCAGCCCAAAGTCTGCGTGGCCGACGGTCAGCTGCGCGGCGTCGAGGCCCTGGTGCGCTGGGAGCACCCCACGCGCGGCTGGTTGCCGCCCAGTGAGTTCATCCCCTTTGCCGAGGATACCGGCCGCATACGACAGGTCACGCAATGGATGCTGGAATGTGCGGTCGCCACCCTGGCTGACTGGCAGCGCCAGGGCCTGGCGCTGCCCATCGCGGTCAACGTCTCGACGCTGGACCTGCAGGATCACGGTCTGCCCGAAAGAATTGCCGCGCTGCTCGACGAGGCCAGGGTCCCCGCCCATCTGCTCCAGCTGGAGCTGACGGAAACAGGTCTGATGGCCAGCGGCCCGGACCCGATCAAGGTGCTGCACTCGTTGCACCGCCTGGGCGTGGTGCTGGCCATCGACGACTTCGGCACCGGGCAGTCCTCGCTGGCCTATCTGCAGCGCCTGCCGGTCCACGAGCTGAAGATTGATCGCAGCTTCGTCGACGGCGTCAACAACGATCCGCGGCGGCAGGAGCTGCTGGCCTCCATCGTCAAGCTGGGCCACAGCCTGGGCATGCTGGTGACCGGGGAGGGCGTCGAGAACGCGGCCGAGCTGCGCGTGCTGCGCGAGGTCCGCTGCGATCTGGTTCAGGGCTATATGCTGGCCAAGCCCATGGACCTCTCCGCCTTCGAGCGGTGGCGCGAGAGTTATGTGCCCGATGTGGTGACAGGCGCCTGACGGTGGATGACGACAAGAGCAGCCAGGAGGACAGGCCCATGGTTGAGATCGAACTGAAGTTCCAGGTGCCGGCGGAGCGTCGCGCGGCCGTGGCGCGAGCGGTCGCCACGCCGGGGGCACGCACGATTCGACTGCGCGCCCAGTACTTCGACACACCCGACCGCCGGCTGGCCAGTGCCGGCCTGGCGCTGCGCCTGCGCCAGGAAGACGATGTCTGGGTGCAGACGCTGAAGGGCCGCGGCGACGGCCGCCTGGTGCGCCTGGAGCATGAGGTGTCGCTGGGCCGGCAGGCGGACGTGCCGCGGCTGGACATTCAGCGTCATGCCCAGACCCCCGTCGGTGAGTCGCTGCTGGCCGTGCTGGGGCAGCATGTCGATGGGCTGCAGGCCGTGTTCGAAACCGATGTGCTGCGCACCCACCGCATCGTGCGCGTCCAGGGCGCCCGGGTGGAGCTGGCGCACGATGTCGGCGAGATCCTTGCCGGCGCATCGCGCCTTGAGGTGCATGAGCTGGAGTTCGAGCTCAAGTCCGGCGCCCTGGCCGGCCTGATCGCCGTGGCCACGCGCTGGGTCAAGCGGCATGCGCTCTGGCTGGATGTGCGGACCAAGTCCGAACGGGGCGACCGGCTGGCGCGCGGCCTTGCCGGCGGTCCGGCCGTCCAGGCGAGCCCGCCGCTGCTGAGGGCCGACATGAGCGTCGATGCGGCGCAGCGCGCAATCACGGCGGTCTGCCTGGAGCAAATCCTGCCCAACGTCGCCGAGCTGGCGGCCGGCGAGGGCCGCGCCGAGCACCTGCATCAGGCCCGTGTCGGCATGCGCCGCCTGCGCAGCGCCCTGCGCCTGTTCGGCGATACCGAGGGCCCGGTCTGGGAACCGCAGCTGGCGGCGCTGGCCAGCCGGCTTGGCGCCGCGCGCGATCGCGATGTGATGAGCGCCGCGCTGCGGCCGACTCTGCTCGCTGCCGGTGCACCGCTGTGCGAGCTGCCGACCGCAGCGCAGAGCGACGATGCGGCCCAGGCACTGCGCGATGTTTCCTGCACCCGCTTGCTGTTGGCGCTGCTGCAGTATGCCCATGGCGCTGTGGCGGACGAACCGGCCGAGGAGGGCGCCGCGGAGCAGACCTCGATCGGCGTGCTGGCGCGTGCGCGCATCAAGGCGCTGCATCGCCAGCTGCGCAAGGATGCCGCCGCTTTCCACGACATGGACGATGCCAGGCGCCATCGCGCCCGCAAGCGCTTGAAGCGCCTGCGCTACGGCGTCGAGTTCGTCTCGGCCCTGTACAGAGGCAGGGAGGTCAAGCGCTATCTGGCCTGCCTGCGGCCGGCGCAGGAGGCGCTCGGCCAGTACAACGACCTCTGCGTGGCCGAGGCGGCGTTCCGCCAGCAGGCGCAGACCGATCCGCGTGCCTGGTTCGCCGTGGGCTGGTTGTCTGCGCAGCGTGAGCCTCTGCTCGAGACTGCGGCGCAGGCCTTGCGGAAGGCCGTGGCGACGAAGCCGCCTACTTCAAGCCGCCGCTGAGGAACTGCTGCAGGCGCTGGCATTGCGGGCGCAACAGCACCTCGCGCGGATCGCCTTCTTCCTCGACCACGCCCTGGTGCAGGAACAGCACATGGTTCGACACCTCGCGGGCAAATCCCATCTCGTGGGTGACGACAATCATCGTGCGGCCCTCGGCGGCGAGGTCCTGCATGACCTTCAGCACCTCGCCGACCAGCTCCGGGTCCAGCGCCGAGGTCGGTTCGTCGAACAGCATCACCTCGGGGTCGACGGCCAGCGCGCGGGCAATCGCCACGCGCTGCTGCTCGCCGCCGGACAGCTGGGCCGGATAGACGTCCTGCCGGTGTGACACGCCGACGCGGGCCAGCAGGGCCTTGGCCCGCTCCAGCGCCTGGGCTTTGGGCTGGCCCAGCACATGGACCGGGGCCTCGATCACGTTCTCCAGCACGGTGCGGTGCTGCCAGAGGTTGAAGTTCTGGAACACCATCGCCAGGCGTGCGCGCCACAGCTGCAGCTGCTTGGCGTCGCTGGCGCGAAGGCTGCCGTCGCGATCGCGTTCCAGCTTGAGGCTCTCGCCGCCCAGCGTCAGTTTGCCCTCGTGCGGTTGCTCCAGCAGATTGATGCAGCGCAGAAAGGTCGATTTGCCCGAGCCGCTGGAGCCGATCAGGGTGATCACATCGCCCTTCTGGGCGGTAAGAGAGACGCCGCGCAACACCTCGCGCTCGCCGAACTTCTTGTGCAGGTTTTCTACGATCAGGCTGGGCGTGGTCATGCTCGATTTCTTCTTAGCTGCCCAGCAAATTGCCGGTACGTGTGGCCTGCGCGCCGGCCACCTTGGCGATCTTGGTGCCGGCGCTGGCAAAGCGGCCGCTGATATGGGCGTACATGACGCCATCAACGGGGGTCTTGATCTCGGTCACCTGGCCGCTTAGCGGGTCGATCAGCTCGGCCACCACCTCGCCGGCACGCAGCAGTGTGCCGGGCTCGACCAGAAAGGTCAGCAGGCCGCTGGTGGGTGCGGCCAGCGGCACCGAGCCGGCCAGCGGTGTGGCCGGGTGCAGCAGCGGCGGCAGGGTAGGTGCCGGTCCCTTGAGCACGCCGCGATGACGCAGGAAATCGATGATGCCGTCGGCGTCCTTGGCGGCGAGCCCATGGTTGACGTCGCGATTGCCGCGCAACTCCACCGTCACCGACAGGCAGGCCGGCGGAATCGGGTAACGGCCGGCGAAGCGCTCCGACAGCTGCCACCAGATCTTCGAGCAGGCCTCGTCGAACGGTTCACCGCCCGACTCCTTGGCCAGCAGGGTGGCGTGCGCACCCAGACAGCGGGCCAGCGGCTCGCATTGCTGCCACAGATCGGTACCGGTGTAGAGGTGCAGCACGGCCTCGGCGTCGCAGTGCAGGTCCAGCACCACCTCGGCGTCCATGCTCAGGCCCAGCAGCGTACGGCGCAGATGCTGCAGTTCGGTGGTGGCGGGCAGGGCGGCAATGCAGTCGCGCAGCGCCTGGCGTATCACTGCCACATTGCTCAGTGCGTCGTCGCCCAGCCTGGACTCGATGCGCGCGGCCACCGCCTCGGCAAGGTCGCCGTAGTGCCGGTTGAAGTTCTCGCCGGTGTTCAGCTCGAAGCGGCCGAGTGCGGCGCCGAGCACCCATTGCGACAGGCCGATCGGATTGGCCACCGGCACCAGCACGACCTGGCCCTGGAGCTGCCCCTCGGCCTCGAGCCTGTCCAGGCGCTGGCGCAGGTGGTGGGCCACCAGCATGCCCGGCAGCTCGTCGGCGTGCAGCGAGGCCTGGATATAGATCTTGGGGCCGCTTCCCTCGCCGTAGTGCAGGCTGATCAGCTCGCGCTGCGTGCCCAGCGTGGCGCTCGGCAGCGGATGTTTGACGGTACGCATGTTGGTGGCCTGGGGTTCAGCGCGGCAGCAGCGGCTTCAGCCAGCGGGCCTCGGCTGCATGGAACAGGCCCACCAGGGCCGAGGTCATGACGAAGTACATCAGCGCCGCCATGATGAAGGCCTCGAAGGGCAGGTAGTGGGTGGAGTAGGTCTGGCGTGCGGCGCTGGTCAGGTCCAGCAGGGTGACGACGCTGGCCAGCGAGGTGCCATGCAGCATGAAGATCACCTCGTTGCCATAGGCCGGCAGCGAGCGGCGCAGCGCCGAGGGCAGGATGATGCGGCGGAACATCACGCTGCGCGACATGCCCAGCGCCTTGGCCGCCTCGATCTCGCCGGCCGGCAGCGCGCGGATCGCGCCGGCAATGATCTCGACCGTGTAGGCACAGGTGTTGATCGCAAAGGACAGGCAGGCGCAGAACCAGGCCGACTGCAGCCAGGGCCAGAGCCAGCTGTCGCGCACCAGCTCGAACTGCGCCAGGCCGTAATAGATCAGAAACAGTTGCACCAACAACGGCGTGCCGCGGAACACATAGGTGAACAGCGCCACCGGCTTGCTGAGCCAGGGGTTGTCCAGCGTGCGCAGCACGGCCAGCGGAATGGCGAACAGCAGGCCGAAGGCCAGCGAGATGGCCAGCAGTTCGACTGTCGTCACCGCACCGGTGAAGTACTTGGGCAGGGCCTCGATGATGGGCGCGAAATTCATAGCCGGCTGGCCTTCACGCCTATGGACAGGCGCTGCTGCGCCCGGTTGAACAGGTATTCTGATGCACTGGTGAAGGCCAGGTAGATCACCGCAACCGCGCCGTAGAAGACGAAGGGCTCACGGGTGGCGCCTGCCGCCAGGCCGGCCCGGTTCATCATGTCGCTCAGGCCAATCACCGAGACGATGGCTGTGCTCTTGATCAGCACCAGCCAGTTGTTGAACAGCGCCGGCAGCGCATGGCGCATCATCTGCGGCCAGGTGATGCGGACCAGCACCTGCGCCGGGCTCATGCCGAAGGCGATGCCGGCCTCGCGCTGGCCCGGCGGCACGGCCAGAAATGCGCCGCGGAAGGTCTCGGTCAGGTAGGCGCCGAAGATGAAGCCAATCGTCAGCACGCCGGCCACGAAGGGATTGATGTCGATGTATTCGGTGTGGCCCAGCCGTTCGGCGATGTCATTCACCGCCACCTGGCCACCGAAGAAGATCAGGAGCATCAGCACCAGGTCCGGCACACCGCGGATCGCGGTGGTGTAGACCTGGGCCGATGTGCGCAAGATGCGCGAACGCGACAACTTGGCGATCGCCCCCACAAGGCCCAGCAGGACCGCGATCAGCAGCGAAAGCAGGGCCACGCAGAGCGTGATCCAGGCACCTTCGAGCAGGCTCGTGCCATATCCGTGCAACATGGGGGCTGGGTCGTCTTACTTGGGCAGGATGTCGTACTTGAAGTACTTGTCGGCCAGGGCCTTGGTGGCGCCGCTGGCACGGTGGGCGGCAATCGCGTCATTGAACTTCTTCACCAGCGCCGTATCGGCCTTGCGCACCGCCACGCCGACGCCGTCACCGAAGAACTTCTTGTCGGTGAAATCGGGGCCTGTGAAGCCGAAGCCCTTGCCGGCCGGCGTCTTCAGGAAGCCGTCATCGGCGGCGACCGAGTCGGCCAGGGTGGCATCGATGCGGCCGGCGGCCAGATCCAGAAACACCTCGTCCTGCTTGGTGTAGCGCTTGATCTCGCTTTGCTTGAAGGTCGCGGCTGCGAAGGTTTCATGGATGGTGCCGCTCTGCACGCCGATCTTCTTGCCCTTCAGGCCGGCGGCGGTGCCGTCCAGCTTCGTACCCGACTTGGCCACCAGGCGCGCCGGGGTGCTGTAGTAGGCATTGCTGAAGGCGACGGCCTTCTTGCGCTCGTCGGTGATGGACACCGAGGCGATGATGGCGTCGAACTTCTTGGCCTGCATGGCCGGGATCAGGCCGTCGAAGTCCTGCTGCACCAGCGTGCATTCGGCCTTCATCTGCGCGCAATAGGCCAGGGCCAGGTCGATCTCGAAGCCCTTGAGCTTGCCGTCGGCGCCGACTTCGCTGAACGGAGGGTAGGCCCCTTCAACGCCAATGCGGATCTTCTTCCAATCAGGTGCCTGGGCCTGGGCAGCAAAGCTGCTGACGGCCAGGGCGAGCAGGGCAGCGATATGACGTCGTTGCATGGGTATCCTCCGAAGGTTGAAAAAAGGCATTGTGTGCTGGATTCCCGGGCTTGCCGAGCGGGCTGTGAATTTTATGTGACGCTCGGCAACAACCCTTATTGCCATCGCTGCCGGGGCTACAACCGGGCCAGAAAGGCCTTCAAGGCCAGCACCGTTTGCGCGGGGTCTTCCTCCTGCGGCACATGGCCCAGGGTGTCGAAGACCTTGAGCTCGCTGCCGGCGATCTCGCGCTTGAAGCGTTCGCCGTAGGCCGGCGGTATCAGCCGGTCCCGGCCGCCCCAGAGTATCAGCGTCGGCTGCTTCAAGCTCGGGATCTGGCTGGCATAGCGGCCCGGCTCCAGCTGGGCCATGCGCTGCGTCAGCGCCACGCGGTTGCCCTCGCGCACGGCCATCTCGAAATAGCGATCGACCAGTTCACTGTCCACCTTGCCCGGATCGCCATAGACATTGCGCACGCTCTGCTCGACCAGCTTGCGCGGCAGGATGCCCTTGATCAGATAGCGCGCACCGGGCAGGCGGGCGAGCTGGAAGCTCAGCGGTATCGACTCCGGCTGGAAGTCATAGCCGCCGGCATCGACCAGCACCAGTGCCTTGACCCTTGCCGGTGCGGCGGCGGCGACCTGCCAGGCAATCTCCCCGCCCAGCGAGTTGCCGCCTATCACCACCTGCTTCAGCTTGAGCTGGTCCATCAGCGCCAGCACGAAGCGCACATAGGCCGGGTCGCTGTAGTCGCCGCTGTCGTTGGGCCCGGTCAGGCCGAAGCCCGGCAGGTCGAAGCTGATGACGCGACGGGTGGTCTGCAGCTCGCGCACCCAGCCCTCCCAGGTGTGCAGGCTGGCCGAGGTGCCGTGTATCAGCACGATGGGCGTGGCATCGGCCCTGGGGCCCTGGTCGCGCAGATGGACCAGCTGGCCGCCAAGCTCGATGAACTCGGACGGCGGCGGCGCCCAGCGCGGCACCAGGCTCTGCACCGGCCGCTCGGGCGCGCGGGACAGGCCCACGCCCAGGGCCAGCAGCAGAATCAATAGCCCCGCTGCACGCAGCAGCCAAGTCGCGATCATGTCTTGGCGTTGGCCGGGGGCAGGCTGTAGCCCGGGTGCGGCCTGCCGACGGGCGCGGGCTCCAGGCTGGGCGCCAGCGCCTCGCGCTCGTCGAACACAAAGCAGCTGCCGTGGTAGTGGGCGCCGCCGGTGTCCTCGAAGTACTTCAGGATGCCGCCGTCGAGCTGATAGACCGGGCTGCCCAGGTTCTGCTCCTGCAGGTAGATGGCAGCCTTCTCGCAGCGAATGCCGCCGGTGCAGTAGCTGACGACGGTCTTGCCGCGCAGCTCCTCTCGGTGGGCCTGCACGGCTGCGGGGAAGTCGCTGAACTTGTCGATGCGCCAGTCGATCGCGCCATCGAAGCCGCCATAGTCCACCTCGAAGGCATTGCGGGTGTCCAGCGTCACCACCGGCCGGCCCTCGTCATCATGGCCCTGGGCCAGCCAGCGGGCCAGATCCTTGGGCGCCAGGGCCGGCGCGCGCGCCTGCTGGTCGGGCCTGATCGTCGGGTGGTTCATGCGGATGATCTCGCGCTTGATCTTGACGAACAGGCGGCGGTAGGGGATCTCGCGGGACCAGCTTTCCTTCGGGCTCAGATCGGCCAGCCGCGGGTCCTGCCGCAGATGGGCAAGGAACTGGCGCATGGCCAGCGCCGGGCCGGCGATGAAGATATTGATGCCTTCCTCGGCCAGCAACACGGTGCCGCGTATGCCCAGCTCGGTGGCCAAGGCCTTGTAGCCGGCGCCCAGGGCGGCGCAATCGGGCAGACCCACAAACTTGTAGGTCGCGTAGTTCAGGATGGGGGTGTCGGGGTGTTCTTGCACGGGCGCTATTGTAGGCAGGCGCCTCATGCCGGGCCTTGCGCCGAATCAGGGCGCAGGTTGGTTGCGCACCGGCACCGTGGCATTGCACAGATTGATGTGGCCCGGGTTGTGCACGAACCACCCCTCGCGGCGGTCGCGCCGTGCGGCCAGCAGTTGCTGCCACAGCGGCGTGTCGGTGCGCAGCACCTGCAGGGCGGGGCGCTCGGCCTCGGGCAGGTCGGCCAGCAGCCGGGTGCTGCGGATGGCAGTGCGCTGCTCGGGCTTGTCATAGAAGCCCATATTCGGGCCGCCACGCGGCAGGCCCGACAGCAGCTCCATGCCCTTCAGCACCCGGCCAACCAGGGTGATGTTCAGGTCCAGCCCGCGCGGGGCCTGGCCGATCACGACGTACAGCTCGGCGCCGGTGCTGCTGTCCGGCGGGTTGTTGCGGCCGGCGCCAACCATGCCATAGCAATGGGCCAGCCAGGCGCGGCCCTTCTTCGGATCTGCCGCCACCGGCATGCCATCAACAAAACCTGTCACCGGCGCCCAGCCGTCGGTGTCGGGCAGCTTCGTGATGGGCAGGCCCTTAAGCGCGACGTCAAACTCGGCCGGCACATGCTTTGCGGCCGTGCCCAAGGGCTTGGCCCGCTCGGCGTTCTCGGCCTCCGGGTCGCCCCACTGGGTGACGAAGTTGTCCTGCACCCGCAGGATGGCCAAGCCGTCGAAATAGCGCTCCTTGGCCAGCGTGCGGATATTGGCGCTGTGCTGGGGCGCAAAGCGCGGCGCCAGCTCGATGATGACCTGACCGCTGTCGAGTTGCATCAGCAGGGTGTTGGCGGGGTCCAGGCTGCGCCAGTCCTGTGGCTTGGATTGGGCGATCAGTTCGGCCGCACTAAGGCGCGGCGCCGCTTTCGCCTGGCCGGCCTGGGCGTTCATGCCCCAGGCGCAGCAGAGCAGGGCGACAAGCAATCGGGCGGTCTTGGCGTGCATGGGGCGATCCTGTGGGGCGGTGGCGCGGGAGCATAGCAGTGGCTGGTGGTGGCGCAGGCACAGCCCCGCCAGCCGCCGGGCTTCAGTTCGGGGGTTGAGCCGGCCTACGGCCAACTCAACTGCCTTGCGGTGCTCTCGCCTTGGGCCGGGCGCATAACTCGCGCCCGTTCGCTTCGCTCACTAAGCTCGGACAAACGCGCCCAGTCAGTTTGTTGATCCGCACGCTGGCGCGTGCTGGCCCAAGTCGCTGCGCTCCTCAGCCCCGCACAGTCGCCCGTCGGCTGGCGGGGCTGCGCCTGCGCGGAACCACGGTGGCGTGGGAGGAGTGGTGTGCCACCGGTGGTGACTGCATTGCGAGCCGGCGGCGCCGGCACCCCTTATGCGGCGCCGAGCAGCGCAGCGGCCTGAGGTTGCCCATCGCTCCGGGCGATGGGCCGAGCGTCTTTGTTCGAGCACCGACCACAGGCAGCTGCCAAGGGCAGATGCCGGCCCCGCAGGGGGTGGGAGGGCGAGTTAGGCGCGTAGCCTCGGGACGCGAGCAGCGGAGGGGACTTAGCCCGCAGGGCCAAGCGCCGCATTCGGGGTGACGGCGACGCCGGCTCGCAATGCTCCCCCGAGCCCTTTATTCCGGACATGAAGCCGGTCAACCGCCCAGGGTCCGTAAAATCCCCCAATGTCATTTGTTCATCTGCGTACCCATACCGAGTTTTCCGTCGTTGACGGCACCTTGAGGATTGACGATGCCGTGTCGGCGGCGGCCAAGGACGGGCAGGTGGCGCTGGCCATCACTGATCTGGCCAATATGTTCGGCGGCGTCAAGTTCTACAGCGCGGCGCGCAAGAAGGGCGTCAAGCCGATTCTGGGCGCCGATGTCTGGATGGAGCCCGAGGGCGGGGACAAGCACCCGAGCCGGCTGCTGCTGCTGGTGCAGTCGCACCGGGGCTATCTGAATCTGTGCGAGCTGCTGTCGCGCGCTTGGCTGACCAATGTGATCCGCGCCCAGGCCTGCGTGAAGTGGGAGTGGCTGGCCGAGCTGGGCGAGGGGCTGATCTGCCTGTCGGGCGCGCAGTACGGCGCCATCGGCATGGCCCTGCTGAGCCAGGATGCAGCCCGGGCCAGGACCGTGGCCGAGCGGCTGGCCGCCTGCTTCCCGCAGCGCTTCTACATCGAGCTGCAGCGCGCCGGCCTGGCCGGCCAGGAGGCGCTGGTGCGGGCCGCTGTGCCGCTGGCGGCCGAGCTGGGCCTGCCGGTGGTGGCCACCCACCCGGTACAGTTCTCCACGCCGGAAGACTTCGAGGCCCATGAGGCGCGCACCTGCATTGCCGAGGGCGAGACGCTGGGCAATCCGCGCCGGGTGAAGCGCTTTGCGCGCGGCCAGTATTTCCAGACCCAGGCGCAGATGGAGGAGCTGTTCGCCGACATCCCGTCGGCGATTGCCAACACCCAGCAGATCGCGCTGCGCTGCAATCTGAAGCTGACCCTGGGCAAGCCCTGCCTGCCCGACTTTCCGACGCCCGAGGTCAACGGCCAGCGTATGACGCCGGAAGAGTATTTCCGCTACACCAGCTTCGAAGGGCTGGCCGAGCGGATGCTGCTGCTCTACCCCGACGCGGCCGAACGCGAACGCCAGAACCCCACCTATGTCGAGCGACTCGAGTTCGAGATCAAGACCATCCTGAAGATGGGCTTCCCGGGCTACTTCCTGATCGTGGCGGACTTCATCAACTGGGCCAAGAACAATGGCTGCCCGGTGGGCCCGGGCCGGGGCTCGGGCGCCGGCTCGCTGGTCGCCTATGCGCTGAAGATCACCGACCTGGACCCGCTGCGCTACAACCTGCTGTTCGAGCGCTTCCTGAACCCCGACCGCGTCTCGATGCCCGACTTCGACATCGACTTCTGCCAGGGCAATCGCGACCGGGTGATCGACTATGTGAAGGACAAGTACGGCCGCGACGCCGTCAGCCAGATCGCCACCTTCGGCACGATGGCCGCCAAGGCCGCGCTGCGCGACGTGGGCCGCGTGCTGGGCATGGGCTATGGCCAGGTGGACGGCATTGCCAAGCTGATTCCGGCGCCGCCCGGCAAGAGCGTGACCCTGGCGCGCCCGCCCGAGAAGCCCGACCCCGGCATCATCTATGCCCGCCTGGAGGCGCCCGAGATCGAGGAGCGCGAGAAGAAGGAAGAGGAGGTTGCCGAGCTGCTGTCGCTGGCCGAGCGCGTCGAAGGCATGGTACGCAATATCGGCATGCATGCCGGCGGCGTGCTGATCGCGCCGGGCAAGATCACCGACTTCTGCCCGCTCTACATGCAGCCGGGTTCGAACAGCGCGGTGAGCCAGTACGACAAGGACGACGTCGAGGCCATAGGCCTGGTCAAGTTCGACTTTCTGGGGCTGGCGACCTTGACGATTCTGGAGATGGCCAAGGACTTCATCGTCATGCGCCATCCGGACCAGAAGGACTTCGACTTCGCCAAGATCGCGCTCACCGACAAGGCGACCTACAAGCTGCTCTCCGACGGCCTGACGGTGGCCGTGTTCCAGCTGGAAAGCCGCGGCATGCAGGGCATGTTGCGCGACGCCAAGCCCAGCCTGTTCGAGGACATCATCGCCCTGGTGGCGCTGTACCGGCCGGGCCCCATGGACCTGATTCCGTCCTTCTGCGCGCGCAAGCACGGCAAGGAAGAGGTCACCTATCCGCACCCGCTGATGGCCGAGGTGCTGAAGGAGACCTACGGCATCATGGTCTATCAGGAGCAGGTGATGCAGGTGGCCCAGCGCGTGGGCGGCTACACGCTCGGCGGCGCCGACCTGTTGCGCCGCGCGATGGGCAAGAAGAAGGTCGAGGAGATGGCCGAGCACCGCAGCATCTTTGCGGAGGGCGCGGCCAAGAACAATATCGCGCCGCCGCTGGCCAATGAAATCTTCGACCTGATGGAGAAGTTCGCCGGCTACGGCTTCAACAAGTCGCACGCCGCCGCCTACGCCCTGCTGGCCTATCACACCGCCTGGCTGAAGGTGCACTACCTGGCCGAATTCACCGCTGCGAATATGAGCGTGGCGATGGACGACACCGACAAGCTGAAGATCTTCTACGACGACGCGCTGGCGATGGGCCTGACCTTCGAGCCGCCCAATGTCAACACCGGCGTGCACCGCTTCTGGCCCGTAAGCGCCAAGGTCGTGCGGTATGGCCTGGGCGCCATCAAAGGCACGGGCCAGGGGGCGATCGAGTCCATCGTCAAGACCCGCGAGAGCGGCGGCCCGTTCACCAGCTTCTTCGACTTCTGCGCACGCATCGATCGCAAGGCGGTCAACAAGCGTGTGGTCGAGGCGCTGATCAAGGGCGGCGCGTTCGACCTGATCGAGATCGACCGCGCGCGGCTGCTGGCCAGCGTGGCCCGCGGCTACACCCACGCCGAAACCTTGGAGGCAAATGCCGACCAGGGCGGGCTGTTCGACTTCGGCGACTCACACGCGTCGTCGACCCAGGAGCCCGATCTGGTCGCGGCCGACACCTGGAGCATCAAGGAGCGGCTGAGCCTGGAGAAGACGGCGATCGGCTTCTACCTCTCGGGCCATCTGTTCGACCAGAGCGGCGACGAGGTGCGCCGCATCGTCAAGCGCCGCATTGCCGATGCCGTGGACAGCCGCGAGCCGGTGATGCTGGCCGGCATCGTCAGCGATCTGCGCATCATCAACGGCAACCGCGGCCGCGTCGGCATCTTCAAGCTCGACGACAAAAGCGATGTGATCGAGGCGGTGGCGAATGAAGAGCTGCTCAATGCCAACCGCGAGACCCTGGCCGACGACGAGCTGATCATCGTCTCGGGCAAGGTGCAGAACGACCGCTTCTCCGGCGGCCTGCGCCTGAACGTGCTGCAGGTCTGGGACCTGGCCGGCGCGCGGGCCCGCTTCGGCAAGTTCCTGCGCCTGAAGGCCAATGGTGTGGCCCCGCCCATCGTCGAGGTGGTCAAGGCCTGGCCCCCGCGCCAGATCCAGACCGAGCAGGGGCCATTGGCCCTGGGCCTGAGCCTGCGCCTGAGCATCAAGCGCGAAGGCGCCTCGGCCGAGCTGGAGCTGGGCGACGACGCCCGCTTCTGGCCCTGCGACGAGGCGTTGGCCCGGTTTGCGTCGGCACAGCCCGAGGCGCCGCCGCTGATCGTCTACGAGGCGGGGGCCTAGATCAGCCAGTTGTGAGTTTGCTCATGCTCGTCGATAGGCTTGTGCAGCCATGTTGATAGCAGTGCGGGGGCCACTTCGGCGCTGTGCATCGCAGGTGGACTGGGCTGGGCCAGCAGCGCTTCGCCCGGCTGGGCCAGCAGATCGGCCAGGCCGGGCAGTTCCGCCGGTGCTGAGCCGAACAGATGACGCTCGGGCGGGGCCATCGTGGCGGCCCAGTCGAGATTCAGCGCTGTTTCAGCGGTGGCTGTTGCCGCTGGCGGCAGCATTTTCTGCAATGTGAAGATGTCGGGCACATGGGCCGTCTGGCCCTCCTGCTGCGCCACGCCGATGCCGCCCAGATCGACAAAGCCGCTGGCGTGCATCGTCGGTGCGGCCAGCGGCTGAACATGGCTCATGTTCAGTGCCTGGCGCGTGGCCTCAGACATGGCGGCCACCGTCTCCGGGCGCAGCTGGTGCAACTGGTCCACCGTCATCGCCGCGGCCTGGGCGGCGGTCATTGCGGCGGCCTGAACAGGGCTGAGCAGGGCGATGTCTGACGGGCTCAGCGCGGCGAACTGCTGGCTGGCCAGCTGGCGGATCTGGCTGTCCTGCAGGGCCTGCACCTGGGTACCGGTCAGCGCCTCGATCTGCTGCGGGCTCATCGCATTCAGCGCGCTTCCGCTGATCGCCTGCACCGCGGCAGTCGACAGCTGGGCCAGGCTGGGGTTAGCCAGCGCGCGCCATTGCTCGGCATGCAGCAACTCCAGCTGGCCAGGTTGTAGCGCCGCCACCTGGTCCGGTGAAAGGGCGCGCAGCGCCTGGGTGCTCAGAGACTCCAGCTGTTGGGCCGACCAGGCCTGCAACTGTTCGCCGCTCAGGCCACGTATCTGGGCGCTGGCGAGCAGGCCGATCTGGCCGGCACTGAACGCTGCGATCTGGCCGCCGCTGAAGGCACCCAGCTGCTGGGCGCTGAGGGTGGCGAGCTGCTGATCCGTCAGCGCGGTGATCTGCTCGCCGCGCAGCGCCTGCAGGTCGACATCATTGAGCTGCTTCAGGTCGGCCAGGCTGATGGCTTGCACCTGGCGCGGGCTCAAGGCGGCGATTTGGGCGGTGCTCAGCGCGTTGAACTGCTCCGGGCTCAGCGCCGCAATCGCCTGCGGGCTCAAGGCCTGGATCTGCGCCAGGCCCAGACCCGCCAACTGGCTGGCGCCCAGGGCCGCCGCCTGGGTGGCGCTCAGGGCACCGAGCTGGGCCGCATCGAGCTGGTTGAGCAGCGCCGGCGGCAGCGTCTGCAACACGGCCGGGGTCAGGTAGCGCAGCTGTTCGCCGTCCAGCGCCTGCCATTGCGCGGGCGTCAGGCTCAAAGCCTGGGCACTGCTGAGGGCAGCGATCTGCTCCGCGCCCAGTGCCGCGATCACCTCGGTGCCGAGCACGCTCAGGCGGTAGGCCGACAGGGCGGCGAACGAGGTGCCGCTGATCTGCGCAAACTGCTGCGGCGCAAGCGCCTGCAGCTGGGCGATGCTGAGGCTGGCAAAGGTGCTGGCCGACAGGCCACCCAGCTGGGTGGCGCTGAACTGGGCCAACTGCTCCGGCGCCAGGCCTTCGAGCTGGCCTGCTGTGAGGCCGCGCATCTGCGCCACATTCAGCGCGCGCAGGCTGGCGTTGCCCAGGGCCTGCAGGTCGGCCCGCTCCAGTGCGGCCACCTGGTCCGGGCCCAGCGCGGTGATCTGGCCCGGTGTGAACGCGGCCACCTGCTCGGGCTGCAATGCGCGGATCATGGCCGTGCTCAGGCGGGCCAACTGATCGGGCGTCAGCGCCTGCCACTGGGCCGTGTTCAGTGCCGCCCACTGAGCGGCGCTGAGCGCCTGCAACTGCTCGGGCCGGATCGCGGCCAGCGCCTGCGGCGACAGCAGCGGCATGGCCTCGGCCGGCAGGGCCAGCAATTGCTCGGCGCTGAGGCGCACCAGCTGGGCGGCGCTCAGCGCCTGGATCTGGCTGTTGCTCAGCGCATGCACGGCGCCGGTGGACAGCGCCGCCAACTGCTCGGGCCGCCACTGCTCCAGGGTGCCAGCCGCCACGCCCGCCATCTGCGTGGCGCTCAGCGCGGCGATCTGGGCGCTGCCCAGCAGAGGCAGGGCGCTGTTGCTGAACTGGGCGATCTCTTCGCTGCTCAGCGAGGCCAGCGCCGCCGGCGACAGCGCGACGATGCCGGCGCTGCCCAGGGCCGCGAGTTCGCGCAGGCCTAGCGGGCCGACGGCGGCGGCGCTCAGGCCGCTGATCTGGGCTGTGCTGAGTTGCCCCAGCAGCGGCTCGCCCAGGGCCTTCAGATCGGCAGCATCAAAACCTTTCAGCTGCGCGCTGCTCAGCGCCGCCAACTGCTGCGGCGTGAAGGCGGCCATGGCGGCGCTGGACAGCGCACTCGCGGCACCCAGCGCCTGCACCTGCTCGGGCGACAGCCGGGCCACCGTGTCGGCGCTCAGTGCGCCGACCTGGGCGCTGGTCAGCGCCCCCAGCTGGCCGGCACTCCACTGCGGTAGCTGGGCCTGCAGGGCCGGCAGATCGGCCACGGGCAGGGCGGCAATCTGGCTGCTCGTCAGTGCGAGCTGCTGCGCTGCGGACAGGCTGGCGATCTGCGCCGTGCTCAGCGCGCTCAGCACGGCCGCCGGCAGGGCCTGGATCTGGGTGGTCGTGAAGGCCTGCAGCTGCGCCGCGCTGAGTGCGGTCACCGGCGTGCCGCTCAGTCCGGCCAACTGGCCGGTGCCCAGGGCCTGCAGCTGCTCGACCGTCAGGCTGCCCATTTCGCTGACGCTCAGGCCGCGCAGAGCAGCGCTGCTCAAAGCGCCGAACTGCTCGGCGCTGAGTGCGCGCAGCTGTGCCGTCGTGAAGGTGCCAATGGCGTTGGCGGTCAGTGCGCCGAGCTGGCCGGCGGTGAGCCAGCCGATGTGCTGCGCACCCATGGCGCGCAGCTCGACGGCGCTGAGTGCGGCGATGTCGCGGCTCTCGATGGCCTGGAATTGCAGGCTGTCCAGCGCCAGGAACTGGGCCTTGCTCAGGCCACCGATCGCGCTGGCGCTGAGCGCCGCAATCAGCTCGGGCGGCAGTCGCTGCAACTGGGCCACGCTCAGGCCCTGCACCTGGCGGGCGCCCAGCTGTGACCATTGCTCATGGCTCAGTGCCTGCAGGGCGGCTTCGCCGAGGCTTGCCATCTGAGTGCCGCTGAGGGCGCCGAGCTGCTGGCCGCTCAGTGCGCGCCAGTCTTCCTCGCTGAGCGAAGCGAGCTGGCTCGGGCTCAGTGCCGCGATCTGGGGCGCGCTGAGGGCCTTCACCTGGTCGATGTCCAGGGCCTGGATCTGCTGGCTGCTGAAGGCCTGGATGGCGGTGGGCGCCAGCGCCTGCACCTGGGCCGTGCCCAGCGCCGCCAGCTGTTCGGCGCTCAGCGCCGCGGCCTGCAGCTTGCTGAGCCCGCGCAGGCTGGCTTCGCTGAGATGGGAGACCTGCTCGGCGCTCAAGGACTGGATAACCCGGGTGCCCAGGCCCCCCAGCTGGGCTGCGGTCAGCGCCGCCATTTGCGTGTCCGACAGTGCGGCCCAGTCGTCCGCGCCCAGGGCCTGCAGCTGCGCCGCGCTGAACACGGCCAGCTGGCTGGTGCTCAGTGCGAGCAGGTCTTCGGCATCCAGCGCGGCGAGCTGGGTGCTGCTGAGAGCGCGCAGGGCCGTGGGGCTGAGCCGCTCCACCTGCTCTGCCGTCAGTGCCTGCATCTGGCTGGTGCTCAGGCCCATCAGCTGGCGGGCTTGCAGGGCAGCGATCTGCTCCGGGTCCAGACCGTGGAACAGGGCGGCGCTGAGGGCTCCGATCTGAGCACTGCCCAGTGCCGCGAACTGGGCCGGGCTCAGCGCCTGCAGGTCCTCCGTGCCCAGTGCCGCCATCTGGGCCGGGCGCAGCGCGCCGAGCTGGGCGCCGTTCAGCGAGGCGACCTGCTCAGGGTCCAGTGCCGCGATCGCGGCGGTGCTCAGCGCGGCGAGCTGGGCCGGGCTCAGCGCCCGCAGGCGGTCGGCGGACAGGCCGGCCACATCGCCGGCGTCAAACGAGGCCACCTGGGCTGGCGTCAGGCTGCGCAGCGCGGTCGGGCTCAGCTGGGCGATCTGCTCGCTGCTGAAGGCCTGCAGCTGCGCCGCGCTCAGGGTCGTCAGCTGTTTGCCGCTCAAGCCGCCGAGCTGGGTGTCGCTGAGCGAATGCAACTGCTCGACGCTCAGCCTGGCGAACTGGCTGGCACTGAGCGCATTCAGCTGCGCGGGGCTGAAGGCCTGCAGGTCTTCGATCGCCAGCGCGGCAATCTGCGCCGGCTTGAGCGCCGCCATCTGCAGCGTGCTGAGGGCGGCCAGCTGGGTGGCGGACAGCGACTGGATCTGCTCGGCGCTCCAGCCCTGAATGGCCTGCGGCGACAGGCCCTGGATCTGAGCACCGCTGAGCGCGGCCAGCTGGGCCTCGCCCAGGGCGGCCAGGTCGGCGGCGATCAGTCCGCGCAATGCGACGGGAGTGAGGGCGGCCAGCGAGGCGGGCGGCAGCAACTGGAACTGCTGCGGGCTTAAGCCCGCCAACTGGGCCTGCGACACCGACGCCCATTGCTCGGTGCGCAGGGCGGGTAGCACGGCGTCGCCCAGCGCCGCGAACTGGTTGGGCTGCAGGGCCTGCAGCCGCTCCACCGGCAGCACGGCCATCAGCTCGGCTCCCAAGGCGGCCACCTGGCCGGTGCTCAGCGCACGCCAGCTGACCAGGCTGAGCTGGCCGATCTGGTCGGCGCTCCAGCTCTGCAGCTGCGTGGCGCTGAGACCCAGCAGATGCCGGGGCGCCAGAAAGCCCATCTGCTCCTCGGTGAGTGCATGCAGCTGGGCGCTGTCGAGCCGGGCGAACTGGGCGGTGGAGAAGGCGTTCAGCTGCGGGCTGGACAGCTGCTGCAAGGCCTGCGGCGTGATGGCCGCGATCTGCGCCGGCGTCAGCCGCGCGATCTCGGCCGGTGTCCAGTTGCTGGGTAGAGTGGTCGTGGTGCTGATTGCTGCTGTCATTTTTTCCCCCTGCCGGCCTCAGGTTCTGCGGCCGGTTGCCGAGGAATCTAAGGGCGCCGACCTCGGCTTGATCCGTCGAACTGCCAGCGCTTTCCGGTCCAAGCTGCATGGCCCGGCGCTATGCGCACAGTTTCGATGTCATACTGATAAAAATCGCAAGTGCCGGGTCTTGCCTGACCCATCCACGCAAAGCTCGGGCAGAATCAATGCGGCCAGAGCAAGGCAATCGCAAGAGAGCACAGCATGAATGCGCCCCCCCACTTCCCGACCACCGGCCTGGTGCTGACCGGCGGCGGCGCGCGCGCCGCCTACCAGGTGGGGGTGCTGGCGGCGCTGGCGCAGATCCGCCGCGACTGCGGCGTCTGGGGCGGCGTCAATCCCTTCCCGGTGATTGCCGGCACCTCGGCCGGGGCCATCAATGCCGCCGCCCTGGCCTGCGGCGCCGATGACTTCGATGGCACGGTGGAGCAGTTGGTCAGGCTGTGGGAGAACCTGCACGCCGACAACGTCTACCGTTCCGATTCGTTCGGCGTGATACGCACCGGCGCCCGCTGGCTGACGATGATGTCGGTGGGCTGGGCGATCGCCCGCTGGCGCAAGGCCAAGCCGCGCAGCCTGCTCGACAACAGCCCCCTGCGCGAGCTGCTGGAGCGGGTGGTGCCCATACACAAGCTGAACCGCATGCTGCTCGACGGCCATATGCAGGCGCTGTCGGTCAGCGGCTCGAGCTACAGCTCGGGCCTGCATGTCAGCTTCTACCAGGCGATCAAGGATTTCGAGCCCTGGGAGCGCACCCAGCGCATTGCGGTGCGCACGCCGCTGAGCATCTCGCACCTGATGGCGTCCAGCGCCATCCCTTTCATCTTTCCGTCGGTATCGCTGAACCTGGATGGCCAGAACGAATGGTTCGGCGACGGTTCGATGCGCCAGAACGCACCGATCTCGCCGGCCATCCATCTGGGCGCGGAGCGGGTGCTGGTGGTCGGTGCCGGGCGCATGCACGAGCCGCCGGGCCGGCGCGTTCAGGTGGACGGCTACCCGAGCCTGGCCCAGGTGGCAGGCCACGCGATGTCGAACATCTTTCTGGACGCGCTGGCGGTCGATATCGAGCGCTTGCAGCGCATCAACAGCACCCTTGGCCTGCTGACCCCCGAGCAGCGTCGCTCGACCAAGCTGCGGCCTATCGAGGTGCTGGTGATCGCGCCGAGCCAGCGCCTGGACGATCTTGCCGCCAAGCACCAGGGCGATCTGCCGACGCCGATTCGGGCGATGCTGCGCGGCGTGGGCGTGTCCGGCCAGGGCGAGCAGGCCAAGGGCGCGGCGCTGGCCAGCTATCTGCTGTTCGAGCCGTCCTACACCGGTGAGCTGATGGCGCTGGGCCGGCATGACACGATGAGCCGCCGCGACGAGGTGGCCAAATTCTTCGGCTGGGACCGCTACACCCAGCCTATGGGCATGTACAAACTGGATCCAATGCCGGTGGCCTACAGCCAGGACACGTCCCGAGGCTTGCCTTGAGCCTCAGGGCGCTCTGAAGGCGGCGGGCCGACCGGGCCGCTCAGCTCTTGGAGGCCGCCTTGGCTGCGGTCTTGGCCTTCTTCTCCGACTTGGCATCGGCTGCGACGGCCGTCGTCGCGGTGTCTGCCTTGGCCGGCTTGGCGTCTGCCTTGGCTGGCGCAGGCGCGGCGCCCTTGAAGCCCGCGCCATTGACCGTCAGCCCCTCGGCCGAGAACTTGGCGGCGTTGCCGTCACCGACGCCCTTGACCCGCTCGACGAAGTCGGCCCAATCCTTGAACGGGCCCTTCTTGCGCTCGTCGAGAATCTTGCCCGAGACCCCCGGGCCTATGCCCTTGATGGTTTCCAGATCGGCCTGGCTGGCCTTGTTGACGTCAACGGCCGCAAACGCTGCAGCCGCGAACAGGGCCATCACGATGGCCAGCATCTTCTTCAACATAAGCGCTCTCCCTGGTAAGTGGATGGTGCGGCGCCCGGTTCAAGCGGCGACGCCGCGCGGAGGCAGGCAAGGGCCTGGCCCGGCGCTAGCATAACGCCGTATGGTGGCGGCAAATAGTTCTGGTTTACCCAGGCTATTGATGCTGGGCCGCGACCATGGCCGCGTAGGCCGTACCAAGCGCCATCAGTTCCTCGTGCCGGCCCTGCTCGATGACGCGGCCATCGGCCAGCACATGGATGCAGTCGGCATGGCGCACCGTACTTAGGCGGTGAGCGATGACGATCAGGGTCTTGCGCCCATGCCACTGCTCCAGCGCCTGCTGGACGGCGCGCTCGCTCTCGGTGTCCAAGGCCGAAGTCGCTTCGTCAAATACCCAGATCGGCGCGTCCTTGTACAGCGCCCGGGCGATCGCCAGGCGTTGGCGCTGGCCGCCGGACAGCTTGCTGCCGTTGGCACCGACCAGGGTCTGCAGGCCCTCGGGCTGGCTGATGGCGAAGTCCCACAGATTGGCGGCGCGCAAGGACCGTTCCAGCCGGGCCTCGTCGCGCGGGCTGGCGTAGATCACGTTGTCGGCCAGGCTGCCGTCGAACAGCACGATGTCTTGCGAGACCACGGCGAACTGGCGGCGCAGCGAGGCCTTTTTCAGCTGCTGGATGTCGACACCGTCCAGGGTGATGCGGCCGTTGCTCGGTGCCACAAAGCCCAGGAGCGCGCTGACGATGGTCGATTTGCCGGCCCCCGAGGCCCCCACCAGCGCGATCGTCTGGCCGGCACCGACCTGCAGCGTGAAACCGTTCAGCGCCGCGCGTTCGGCACCGTCGTACTGCAGGGTTACGTCCTCGAAGCGGATGTCGCCACGGCACTGTTCCAGGCTGAGCGTGCCGCCATCGGGCTCGGGCGGTACGTCCAGCAGCTCGAAACAGCCGCGGGCGACGACCAGGCTGCTCAGCACCGGCTGCGATACATCGGTCAGGTGCCGCACCTTGGAGATCAGCAGCAGCATGGCGGTGATGAAGGCGACGAACTCGCCGACGGTGGCGCGCTGCTGTTGGGCCTGCACCAGGGCAAGGGTCAGGATGATGGCCAGGCCGACGCTGGCCACGACCTGGGACACCGGGCTCATCAGCGCGCTCGATGCGGCGTTCTTCAAGGTCATGCGCTGCAGATGGCGGGCTTCGCGCTCGAAGCGGGCCGCCTCCCATGCGCCGGCGTCGAAGGTGCGCACGACGCGCCAGGCTCGGGCAATGTCATCGACGACCGAGACCAGGCGCATCTGCGAGTCGTAGGCCTGGGTGCCCAGCCGCTTGGCCCGCCTGTGGATCAGGCGCACGGCCACGCCCAGCACCGGCACGACGACCAGGGTCAGCAGGGTGAGCCGCCAGTTCAGGTAGAACAGATAGGCCAGCATCACGATGCTGGTGCTGCCATCGCGCAGTATGGTGGTCAGCGCGCCGCTCATCAAATTGGTCAGCTCATGGGGGTTGCTGACCACCTTGGTCACCGCCTCGGCCGGCGTCATATGGCTGAACAGCTTGGCGTCGGCGCGTATGACGCTGCGCATCAGCGCCTGGCGGATGTCCAGCACGGTGCGCGAGGCGGTGCGGTTCATCATGTAGGCGCCGCTGAAGGCGAACAGGCCGCGCGCGGCGAACAGGCCGATCAGGGTCAGCGGCACGGCCCAGATCGGGAAGCTCATCTCGCTGCTAAAGCCCTCGTCGAGCACGAACTTCAGCAGCCAGGGCACCAGTGGCTCGGTGGCCGAGGCCAGCAGAAAGGCGAGCACCGACACCACCAGGCCCTTGCGATGCGGGCGAACAAAGGCCCAGAAGCGGCGGGCGGGGGACGGGTGGGAGGCGGTCATTGGCAGGCGATATAGATAGCTTTGTGGGACAGACCACGAAGTGCTCTGTCCCCAACTGACTGGGGGATTTTGTGTTGTGGGCCACACTCTAGCGCAGCGGCTGCTGCGTTCCGCCAGGGGCGCTGCATATACTCGCCGCATGATTTCTGAAGCGCCTCAGAGCCGCCATGACCTGGACACCCTTGCACTGACGCACGGCTCGACTCAGCCGGTGCGCGTGCTGCATTTTGTGACCGGCGGATTTTCGGGCGCCACCCAGGTGGCCGTCGATCTGGCCAGCGCTTCGCTGGCCGGCCATCGCGTCGAGCCGCTGCTGGTGCTCAGGCGCAAGCGCAACACCGATTCGGCCCGCGTCCAGGCCTTGCGAGATCAGGGGCTGGCCGTGCGTGTCGTGCCCGGCTGGTCGCACCTGGCCACGATCTGGGCCCTGGCCAAGATCTGTCGCGACTTCAAGCCCGAAGTGCTGGTAGCCCATGGTTTCCCGGAGCACCTGCTGGGCCGGCACGCGGGCCTGTGGGCCGGGGTGAAGGCCCTGGTGCAGGTGGAGCACAACACCCGCGAGCGCTACACGCGCTGGCGCCTGGCGCAGGCGCGCTGGCTGAGCGCCCGCACGGCCTGGCTGGTGGGTGTGTCCGAGGGCGTGCGGTGCCGCCTGGTCGAGTTGGGCTTCCCCAAGGCAAAGACGCTGGCGATACCGAACGGCATACGCATGGAGCCCTTCGCCGACGCGGAGCTGCATGCTTACGAGGCACGCATACCTGGCATCGTGATGTCGGCCCGCTTTGCGCGGCAGAAGGACCATCTGACCTTGATACGCGCCATTGCGCTGCTGAAAGCCCAGGGCCTGACCCCGCCGGTGCTGCTGGCCGGCGGCGGCAAGGCCTCGCTGCGCGCCGAGGCCGAGGCCGAGGTCGCCAGGCTGGGTCTGCAGGGCCAGGTGCGGTTTCTGGGTCACCACAAGGGCGTGCCCGAGCTCTTGATGACTCAGCAGATCTGCGTGCTGTCCACTCACTGGGAGGGCATGCCGCTGTCCCTGGTCGAGGGTATGGCGGCCGGCTGCGCGGTGGTCGGCTCGGCCGTGCCGGGGGTGCAGGAGCTGATCATCGACCAGGTGACCGGCTTTCTGGTGCCCGAGGGCGATGCCAAGGCCCTGGCCGACGTGCTGTCCGAGCTGCTGCGCGACCCGGGTCTGGGCAGCCGCGTGGCCCAGGCGGCGCGTCGGCGGGCGCTGGAGGAACATGGGCTGGCCTTGATGACCCAGCGCTACGAGGACTTGCTGGTCGGCCTGGCCGCCAAGGCCTAGGTACTGCGCTCCAGCCAGCGCCTGATCGGCCGGCCCAGGCCGTAGATCAGGCGCTGCCAGGCGGTGCGGCTGTGACGCTGCACAAAGATGCGCCGGTACCAGTCGCCGTGCTTCAGCTCAGGTCTCTCGCGCTCGATCAATGCGATGCAAGCGGCCTTCAGCGCATCGCGCTCCATCGCCGCCGTGCGGCCATTGCGATAGGTCTTCTGCCCGCTGGTGACCGGCCGCACATGGCTGGCCACAATCGTGTTCAGGATTGCCGTGCGCTCTATGCCCATCAGCTTCTGCAAGGTCGGCATCAGGTACTTGTCTATGCCCCATGACGAGACATTGCCCGCGTAGTGCGGCGCGCCGGCCATGAAGAGCTTGCCGCGATAGAAGGGCATCATCACCTCGACCCAGTCCACCGGATGGGCCATGGCATGGCCTTGCTGCAGGGTCCAGCGATGGGTGTAGTGGCTGTCGTGGCTCAGGCAGGGCGAGAACACGTCCAGGCCGGTGGCGCGGGCCAGGTGCAGCGCACGGTTGATGTCACTGACGCCGATGATGATGTCGTCGTCGATCAGGCTCACGTACTCGGGCAGGACCGACGCCTCTGACAGATGGGCGGCCAGCGCCTGGTAGATCTCGCCCTTGCATTCGGTCGCGCCAGACAAGACCTGGCACCTCAGGCCCTGAACCACCAACTCGGTCTGGTCACAGGTGCCGGAGAAATCGAACAGCACGATGCTGAACTGCGGTGCGGCGTCCAGATGCAGGCACCGCAGCGGCTGGGTCTTGCCATCCCATGAGATCAGCACCAGCGGCTGGGCAGAGGCGTTGATCTCGGTCATGGCGGCTTCCTCAGCGGCGCGCGCCATGCCAGGCGTTCAGCACCGTGTAGCCGAACTTGCGGCGGAACTTGCGGAACTTGGCGCCGAGACCGGCCTCGCTGACCTTGGCGCCTATCGAACTCTGGAAGCTGGTCTCGTCCAGTTCGATCGCGGCCGGCAGCACGCCCTGCACACGCAGATCGTTCTCCCACCAGTGGCGCAGGTCTACATCGATGGGCCGGCCGAAGGGGATGCGGCTGGCCAGCAGCTTTTGCGCACCGCTGCGGCTGAGCACATAACCGGCGGTGAGGCTGGGCACGCGGCGGTAGTCCACCAGTTCGAAGCCCGAGGTCAGCGGCGCGCGGCGGCTGAGTTTTTCACTGTCGCGGCCGATCAGCTTGATCATGTCCCAGCCCGGTGGCAGCGCGGCAATGGCGGCGATCACGGCCGCGAACTCTGGTTTGGGGCGCACATCGTCCTCCAGCACCACCAGGGCCGGGTGCGGGCCGTCCAGCAACTGGCGCCAGGCGTTCAGATGGCTGGCGTAGCAACCCTTCTCGCCATTGACCAGCGGCTTGTGGAACTGCTGCGCATTCAGCGCGGCCGAGTAGAGGCGGTCCTGCTCGCCCTGGGGCAGCTCGGTCCAGCGGGTGGCGGTGAAGCGCTCGGCGGCCAGGCCCAGTCGCTCGAACTCGCCCTGCAGGCGCGCCCGGCGGTCGCCGTCGCTGTCCAGATTGATGTAGACGACCGGCAGGGCCAGTGGCTGCGGCAGGCCCACCATCACTCGCGCCAGTGCTGGGCGATCCAGGGCGCCGGCCTGGCATGGCGCCAATTGCCGTTATTGCGGCCGGCCAGCGCGTCGGGCGGGTTCATCACGCCGTGGAAGATCAGGATGCGCGCGCCGTTCGGAATGAAAGGCTCGCGCCAAAAGCTGGTCGGCCAGGCCGGGATGCAGTGGTATTTGTAGCTGGCGCACCAGGCGTCGTCCCAGTACTGCAAACGGCCTTGCCTATGCATCTCGTCCGACAGATAGGCCTGCTCGTTGCGGAACTCTTGGCGTATCGCCTCGTGCTCGGTGCGGAACTTGGCCAGCACATCGGCATGCGCGCCCAGCGTGAAGCGGTAGACCGAGGAGTTGCCGGTGACGCGCCAGGGCCGCTTCCAGTCATGGATGATCAGAAACTCGCCGGGCACCTCGAAGAAGGGCGTGATGTCATCGACGATGACCACGTCCAGATCGAGGAACAGCGCCGTTCCCTTGAGGCCATGCAGATCGGCCTCGAAAGTGGTCAGTTTGGTCCAGCCGCGCTCCGGAATGCCGGCGGGCAGCTTCAGCTCGGGGATGGGCAGGCATTGCACCTCGGCGCGAATGCCTTCGCTTCTATCGGTCAGGCAGACGAAGCGGAAGTCGCCCTTGAGGTGCCTGCGCACCATCGCGTACAGGCGATTGACGTACTCGGGGCCGTACTTGGTGCCCCATTTCATGCACAGGATGACGCGGTCTGGCGCGCTGGCGGTCTCGGGCGGCATCACAGTTCCTCTACGCGGCGCGGCGGGTAGGTGTCCCAGCCCAGGCAGCCGGGGCATTGCCAGAAGTAGTGCTGGGCTTCGAAGCCGCAGGCGGCGCAGCGGTAGCGCTGCAGCGGCCGGCCGGCGCGCTCCAGGGCGGTGTTGATCAGGCTGGCCTCAGGCTCGGGCAGCGCATTGCTGCGCACGCTCAACAGGAGCTGCGCGGCCGACAGGGTCGGTTGAAGGCGCAAGTGCTCCTGCAGCCGGTGGCACTGGGCGTTGCGGTCCGGCTCGACCTTTTCCAGCGCCAGCAGCAGCGGCATGCTGGGCGTGCGCTGGTACTGGGCGAGCAGGCTGGTGTGGGCCGTGGCCTGCTGGCCGCAGGCCAGGGCGGCATCTGCATAGTCCTTGGCGACCAGATTGAAAGCCTCGGGGTTCAGCGCGATCAGCTGGGCATAGGCGGCCATCGCCTCGGCGTGTAGTCCGCGCCGTGTCAGGCTCTGGCCGGTCAAGACATGGCCCCGGGCCGACTGCGGAGAGGCGGCAATGGCATTGAGCAAGGCCTGAGCAGCGTCTTCGTCCTTGTGCGCGGCCTGGGCCTCCAGCGCCAGCTCGCACCAGTAATGCGCGATGCGCGAGGCGAAGGACCCGGTGCCGCTGCGCTCCAGCAGGCGGGCGATCTCGATCGCCTGACGCCACTCGCGCGAGCGCTCGTACAGCGACAGGCGGGCCAGCCGCGCTTCGAGCTCGAACGGCGTACCGTCCAGGGCCTTGAAGGCCTCTTCGGCGCGGTCGAACAGGCCGGCCTTCAGAAAGTCCTGGGCCAGCGCATGCTGGGCCCGTTCGCGCTCCGCTCGGGGCAGATCACCGCGCTGCAGCAGGTGCTGGTGCACGCGCACTGCGCGCTCGTACTCGCCGCGGCGGCGGAACAGATTGCCCAGGGCGAAGTGCAACTCCGAGGTGTCGGGGTCGCTCTGCACCGCCTCGATGAAGGCGTCGATGGCCTTGTCCTGCTGCTCGTTGAGCAACAGGTTCAGACCCTTGAAATAAGCCTTGGGCGCGTCACGCTGTTCGCGCTTCCACTGGCGCAGGTCCAGCCGCGAGGCCAGCCAGCCCAGGCCGAAAGCGACCGGCAACGCGATCAGCAACCACTGCAGATCAAAGTCCATTGGGCAGGCTGCTGTTCAGGTGGTCGGGCGCGGGGACGGCTGGCGCAGGGGCCGGCGCCGCCGGGGCGGCGGCATGCTTGCGCTGCGCCTGGCGGCGCTGACGCCACCAGGCCGGCACCATGGCCAGCACGCCGAAGGCGCAGCCCATGGCGAAGGCCACCAGCACGATGATGACCATCGGTGCATGCCACTCATGGCCGAAGAACCAGCGCACGCCGGCCTCCTGGCTGTTGTTCAGCGCGAAGGCAAACAGGGCAAAGAAGAGCAGGCCGCGAAGGGCCCAGACGATCAGTCGCATCGGGCGATTCTAGACTTTGCGGGACAGACCTTTTGACCCATGCGAAGCATGGCCGATAGCGCTGTCCCCAACTGACTGGAACAGGCGCACCTCAATCTTGGGTAGGTGCCGCGGCTTCGTCATGCACCGTCTGCAGGTCCACCGCTTCGCGCAGCGCCTTGCCCGGCTTGAAGTGGGGCACCAGCTTCTCGGGGATGGTGACCTGCTCGCCGCTGCGTGGATTGCGGCCGACGCGGGGCGGACGGCGGTTGATCGAGAAGCTGCCGAAGCCGCGGATCTCGATGCGGTGGCCCTTGGCCAGCGCGTCGGACATCGCGTCCAGAATGGTCTTGACGGCGAACTCGGTGTCACGCTGCGTGATCTGGGTGAAGCGTTCAGCCAGTTGTGCAACGAGGTCGGATCGGGTCATGGCGGGAGCAGGTTCCTGAGCGTGAATGAATGCGAGGCTTCGACATCATGCCTGCATATTTAGGAAAAAAGCCCGCGGTACACGAGGTACGGCGGGCTTTCCCTTAAACATGGGGGACAGGCGCAGTGCGCCGTCCCTCAGGTTTGTCTGACAAGGCCTATCAGCCGTTGTCCTTCTGCGTGTCCAGCTTGGCGCGCAGCAGGGCGCCCAGGCTGGTCGTGCCGGCGTTCTCACGCTCGGACGTGGCCGACAGGCGCTGCATGGCTTCCTGGTTGTCGGCGTTGTCCTTGGCCTTGACCGACAACTGGATGGAACGCGTCTTGCGGTCCACGTTGATGATCAGGGCGGACACTTCGTCGCCATCCTTCAGCACATTGCGGGCGTCTTCCACGCGGTCACGCGAGATTTCCGAGGCGCGCAGGTAGCCGGTGACTTCCTCGCTCAGCTGGATCTCGGCGCCACGGGCGTCAACGGTCTTGACCTTGCCGACCACGATCATGCCGCGATCATTGATCGAGGTGTAGTTCGTGAACGGGTCGCTGTCCAGCTGCTTGATGCCCAGCGAGATGCGCTCGCGCTCGACATCAACGGCCAACACGACGGCGTCAACTTCTTGACCCTTCTTGAAGTTGCGCACGGCGGCTTCGCCCGGCTCGTTCCAGGACAGGTCGGACAGGTGCACCAGGCCGTCGATGCCCTGGGCCAGGCCCACGAACACGCCGAAGTCGGTGATCGACTTGACGGGGCCGCGCACCTTGTCGCCGCGCTTGACGTTCTCGGCGAACTCTTCCCAAGGATTGGCCTTGCACTGCTTCATGCCCAGCGAAATGCGACGCTTGTCTTCGTCGATTTCCAGAACCATGACTTCGACTTCGTCGCCCAGCGAAACGATCTTCGACGGAGCCACGTTCTTGTTGGTCCAGTCCATTTCGGAGACGTGCACCAGGCCTTCGATGCCCGGCTCGATCTCGACGAATGCGCCGTAGTCAGCGATGTTGGTGACCTTGCCGAACAGACGCGTGCCGGTCGGATAGCGGCGAGCCACGCCGAACCAGGGGTCGTCGCCCAGCTGCTTCAGACCCAGCGAGACGCGGTTCTTCTCGGCGTCGAACTTCAGGACCTTGGCGGTCAGTTCCTGGCCAACCGTCACGACTTCCGACGGGTGACGGACACGGCGCCAGGCCATGTCGGTGATGTGCAGCAGGCCGTCGATACCGCCCAGGTCCACGAACGCAC
>JADMJJ010000058.1 GCA_018780645.1 Burkholderiaceae bacterium | reverse complement strand
AGGCCGAGGCCGACACGCTGTACGCGCTGGCCTTCGGCCCGGCCGTGCGCAGCGGTCTGCTGCTGCTCGACGACGAGGGCCGGCCGCTGTGCGAGCGCAGCCTGCGCGTGGCCGCACCGATAGCCGCGGCCTTGGCCGGTGTGTCGGCCGACTGGCCCGGCAGCCGCGTGCGGGCGGCGCAGGCCGAGGCAGCGCTGGTCGACGGCGTGCCGGCGCTGCGTGCCGCCGCCGATCGCTGGGCCGCCAGCCTGGCCGCCACGCCGCAGGCCACGCTGGCCCTGCGCAGCGCCAGCGCCGCCGAGGCGCGGGGCTTGTCCGCCGCCATCATCGAGCGCCTGGGTGCGCGGCCGGCCTGGTTCGACGATCAGCTGCCAGTGGGCGCCGATGTCTGGCTGATGCTGAGCGGCCGTGTGCCGGTTTTTGCGCTGCAGGCCGCACCCGGCGAGCTGGCGGCTGTGCCTCCGCTGCCCGGCTATGACGGTCCGGTGCTGGTGACGACCGGGCTCGATGGTGGCATCTGCCGCGAAGGCGCAGCGGTCGCTGATTGGCGCATTCCAGCCCCCGACCCGGCCACGCGCGGCGCGCTGTGGCGGGCGGCGCTGGGCGATACCGAGCTGGCTGCCGCGGCCGCTGCCCGCTACCGCGCCGGCGTGGCGCAGATCAGCGAACACGCCCGGCTGGCCCAGCTGCTGGCGGCAGGCCAGCCCTCGCTGCAGACGATTGCCGAGGCGGCCAGCATGACCTCGGCCGGCCGGGCGCTCGACGCGCTGGCCCAGGCCCTGCCCGAACTCGTGCCCGACGGTGCGCTGGTCGTCAACGATTCGGTGGGCGCCGATCTGGAGCGTGCCCTGCAGCGCTGCGCCCAGCGCGAGCGGCTGCACGCAGGCCTGGGCGAGGCGGCGCGCACGCGGGCCTGCGACGGTGTGCGCATGCTGTTCACCGGCCTGTCGGGCACTGGCAAGTCGCTGGCCGGGCAATGGTTGGCGGCGCGCCTCGGCCTGCCCATCTACCGCGTCGATCTGGCGGCCATGCTCAGCAAATGGATTGGCGACACCGAGAAGAACCTGGCCGAGCTCTTGGGCCGGGCCGAGCACGCCGATGTGGTGCTCTTGTTCGACGAGGCCGACACGCTGTTCGGCAAGCGCACAGAGATCGCCACCGCCAACGACCGCTTCGCCAATGCGCAGACCAACTACCTGCTGCAGCGCATCGAGTCGCACGCCGGCATCGTCGTGCTGACCAGCAACAGCCGCAACCGCTTCGACCCGGCCTTTGTGCGCCGTCTCGACTTCATCATCGACTTCAGCGCTCCCGACGCCCAGGCCCGGCGCGCGCTGTGGCAGGCCCATCTGGGCGAGGCCAGCAGCTGTGACCAGCAGCAGCTGAACCGGCTGGCGGCGCTGGCCGATCTGGCCGGCGGCAATATCCGCAATGCGGTGCTGGCCGCCGCCGCGAGCGCCCAGACCGCCGGCCGGCGGCTGGACTTTGACGACATCGCGGCCGGCGTGCGTGGCGAGTACCGCAAGCTCGGACGCACGGCGCCGCCGGGGCTGTGATGCGCACGCAGGCGACGCGCTCCCGCAGCGGCCGGCCCGGCCCGCGGCGGGTCGCGCGAGCGCCGCCGCGCGCAAGCACCAAAGCGTCCAACACAGCGGCCGGCATGCCGCGCTTTCTGCAGCAGGCCCCCGCCGGCCAGCCGCTGCCCCCCGCAGTGCAGGCCGATATGGGCCGGCGCTTTGGCGAGCCGCTGTCGACCGTGCGCGTTCATGCCGATGCGTCGGCCGCCGCCTCGGCCCAGTCTGTAGGTGCGGCGGCCTATGCCCAGGGCGAGAACCTGGTGTTCGGCGCCGGCACCTACAACCCGCAGTCGCAAGAGGGTCGCGGGCTGCTGGCGCACGAGCTGACCCATGTCGTGCAGCAGCGCCGGGCCGGCCCGGCCCTGCTGCGCAGCGGCGTGGCCGATGGAGGCGCGCGTGGTCGCAAGGCGGTCGACCAGGCCGCCGAGCGCGAGGCCGCCGACAACGCCAGCCGCATCCACCAGAACCTGCCGCTGACCGCGACGCAGACGCCGCAGCTGAAAGTGCAGGGCGACTGGCTGGACGATGCCGGCGATCTGGCCTCTGGCGCCGTCGATATGGTGTCCGATGCCGGCGGCGCCGTCGCCGATGCGGGCGGGGCCCTGGTCGATGCCGCCGGCGAAGCGATAGGCGATGTGGCGATGGCCCTGGTGCGCCGCGTGGCGCCGCAGCTGGTGCCCATCATCGAGGTCGGCCCGGTGCAGTGGATACGCGACAAGGTCTCGCAGGCCTTCGATGGCGTGGCCTCGGTGCTCAATGCCTTGGACCCCAGCGGCACCTTGGCGCTGATGCTGGCCCTGTTCACCGGCCTGGTGGCTCGGGCCGGTGACATCCTGGCCGCGCTGATGTCCGGTGACTGCCAGCCGCTGCTGGACGCCGTCGATCAGCTCAAGACCTTTGTCACCGAGGTCGCCGGCGAGGCCTGGGACAGCCTGACCGAGTTCCTGCGACCGATAGGCACCTTCTTCAGCGACCTCTGGTCCGGCTATGGCGCGCCGGCGATCGAGTGGCTGCGCAATTTTGCCGGCGACGTCTGGGCCGGCATCGAACAGTTCGGTGCCGATATCTGGGACTGGACCGAGCCGATACGCAGCGCCGTTGGCGACGCCTGGGGCTGGGTCAAGGAGCAGCTGTTCGGCCCGGAGGACGCCGGCACCGGCGACAGCTCCGGCGGCATCCTCGGCTGGGTGACGGGCAAGGCCGGCGAGGCCTGGGACTGGGTCAAGGAGCAGACGCGGCCGGTCTGGGAACCTATCTCCAGCGTCGCCACGCAGGTGGCCGAGATGCTGCCGCCGCCCTTCCTCAGCAACTTCGGCGAGCAGATGCAGCAGCTGTCCGGCCAGCTGAATACCACGGCCAGCGATATGGGTGGCGGCGATGCGGTGGCCGAGAACCGCGAGAGCCTGGCGGAGATCCTGCCCAGCGTCGAGCAGATCATTGCCGGGGTGCGCGGCGTGATCATCGTCGGCGGCGCCTGGATCAGCGAGAAGGTCGGCGCGCTGGGAACGATGGTCACCAATGTGATGAACCAGCTGCGCGCCAGCAGTATTCTCTCGGTGCTGGCCAGCGCTCTGGGCTGGCTGGAGACGGCGGCGCAGAACCTGGTCAGCTGGGCGCAGCAACAGGTGGTGGGCCTGTTCGATCTGCTGCTGCAGGGCTTCGATGCGCTGTCGCCCTTCATCCAGGCGGCGGCCGGCGTGGTGCGGCGGCTGATCGAAGTGGTGGGCGACTTGATGGCGCTGCCGCAGCTGATCCTGAGCACCGTCTGGGAGGCAATCCCCTGCTGCATACGCGAACCGATCAAGAACTTCGTCCTGAACCAGATCCTCGGCCGCATCCCGGTGTTCGGCCAGTTCTTCACCGACCCCAGCCTGTGGCCGCGGGTGCAGCGCACGGCGATGCGCATCCTGCGCCAGGTCTTTGTCGATGGCGATCTGGCCGGCGCGGCCTGGAGCTTCTTCCAGGCGGTGCTGCGCGTGCTGGGCCTGCCGCCGGAGCTGGTGGTGCAGGTGCTGGCCAAGGCGGCGCAGGCGATCGGCGACATCCTCACCGACCCGGTGGGTTTCCTGATCAACCTGCTCGGCGCCGTGCGGGCCGGCTTCGGCCTGTTCTTCGAGCGCATTGGCACCCATCTGCTGAATGGCGTCACCGGCTGGCTGTTCGGCCATCTGCGCGAGGCCGGCATCACGCCGCCGGCTGATTTCTCGGTCGGCTCGGTGCTGGGCTTTGTGCTGCAGGTCTTGGGCGTGACGGTGGAGAACATCTTCGCGCGGCTGGCCTTGCGGCTCGATGCCACCGTGGTCGCCAGGCTGCGCACCATGCTCAATGTCGCCACCGGCGTCTGGCGCTTCATCTCGATTCTGGCCACCGAGGGCGTGGCCGGCCTGTGGACCGAGATCCAGAGCCAGCTGGGCAATCTGTGGGACTCGCTGCTGCAGGGCGTGATCGGCTGGATCACCGACGCGGTCATAGGCCGGGCGACGCGCTGGCTGATGAGCCTACTCGATGTGACCGGCATCATGCCGGTGATCAACACCCTGATCGCCGTCTACAACGCGATCGAGTCCTTCATCCAGTACCTGCGCGAGATGCTGGAGATCGCCTCCAAGGTGCTGGACGGCATCCTGGGCATCGCCCACGGCCAGATCGATGCGGCGGCCGGCTTTCTGGAGTCGGCGCTGGGCGATGCGATGCCGGTGGCGATCGGCTTTCTGGCCAATCAGTTCGGCCTGGGACGGATGTCCGAGCGCATCCGCGAGCTGGTCGAGACGGTGCAGGGCACGGTCAACCGCGCGCTGGACTGGCTGATCGATCGCGCGATCTCGCTGGGCCAGGCCTTGATCGATATGGCCCGGCGCGGCGCCACGGCGGTACGCGAGACGGTGGCCAGCATCGGCGCCTGGTGGAGCAACCGCTTCGGCTTCACGGCCGCCAACGGCGAGCGGCATGAGCTGTATTTCACCGGCGAGGGCGCCACCGCGCAGCTGACCATTGCCTCCGAGCCGCAATCGTTCGAATCCTTCCTCGACGATCAATCGGCCGGCGCCGATCCGGCCAAGCTGACCCGCATTGCCACCGCCCGCGCCACCCACCGTCGCCTGCTGGCCCTGCAGCGCACCGCCGCTCCGCCAAATGTCACCAGCGCCACAGGCGCCGGCACGACGCCGGGCGAGGCCGACGCGACCGAGGTCGTGCGCCTGACCCATGAGCTGGCCGATATGGCGCGCGATCTGATGGGCGGCGACGCCGCCGGTGCCTCCACCGCACCGGCCTTCGGCCCGCTGACCGGCGGCATGGGCAGCGGGGTCAGGGTGGCGCGGCTGACCGAGGTGCACCCGCCGGGCGACCAGCCCAGCGTCAGCGGCGGCCTGTGGGAGACCCTGAGCCGGCGCCGCAACGGTGGCACCACCTACTACATCAAGGGCCATCTGCTGAACCACCACCTGGGCGGCACCGGCGCCTCCTGGGCCAATCTGACGCCGCTGACCGGATCGACCAACACGACGATGTCCAGCCAGTTCGAGGAGAAGGCCAAGACCCGTGTGCATGACGAGCATGTGGCACTGTGCTTCAACGTCAGCGCCACCTTCGGGCGCAATGCCCGCGCCAGCGAGCAGGCTGCGCTGCGCGCCACCGGCAACCCGGATGACGCGGTGATCGCCGACATCATTGCCGCCGAGCAGTTCGTGCCTCTGCAGGTCAGCGGCACGGCCACCGATATCGCTGCCGGCCGGCCGGGCACGCCGGTGCCGCCGTTCAGCCACACCAACACGATTGTCGAGAGCCCCGACCAGTACGACCTGTCGGGGGCGCCGCGCAGCCCGGCCTATGTCAGCGATATGAGCGATGCCGAGCTGGCCAACCTGGCCGGTCGGCCGGTGCCGCCGACGCCCGGTTTCCCGAATCGCCCCTACCGCAGCGTTGAGGCGCTGGAGGCAGGCACCGGCGGCAACTGGGCGGCGATGGTCGCTGCTTCGCCGTCGCGCCTGCGTTTGTTCCGCCGTTAGTCAGTTGGGGACAGAGCAGTTGCTGTCGCAACAGGTCTGTCCCGCAAGCCTTTCAGAAGGAGAATGTCCATGAACCCGACCGCCACCATGCCCACCCTGGACCCCACCACCCGCGCCATCGCCGAGCCCTACACCTTTGCCCTGGTGCAATGGCCGGCCCTGCTGGGCCTGCTCGCGCTGGACGGGGCCGAGGGCGCGCTGCTGGGTCTGCGTGTGTTGCTGGGCCTGTGGCTGGGGCTGATGGTGCTGGCCAGCTATGGGCAAGGTCGCGGGTTCGGCTTCGGCAATGCGATGACCTTGGCCGGGGCCTGTGTGGCCGGGGCCTGGTGGAGCCAGGCCACACCTTGGGTGTTCGCGTGGCTGGCGGCGGTGCTGATGCTGTTGCTCACGGCGCAACGGCTGCGGCTGCGCGCCTCGCGATAGGGGCCCGCCCGGGCTATCCGCAAGGCCGCAGCTGAACCTACACTGCGGCTCATGTTGAGCCCGACCGCCGAGACGCCAAGCACCGAACGCAGCGACACCCTGGTGCGCCATCTGCGCCAGGTCTTGCTATGGCCCCTGCGGCTGATGCCGCCCGAGCGTGCCGCGGGTGACAGACGCCCGCCCTGGCAGTTGCTGCGCGATCTGGGTGAGCGCTCGCCCTGGCGCGAGGTCGTGGACGAGTACACCGGTGACAGGGAGGGCTTCCACGAGCGCCATTACAACGAGTTCGTCTCCTTTCTGCCGGTGGTGCAGCGCTTTCTGTATGGCGATGGCCGTGCGCGCCGTGGCGGGCAGGAGGGCAGCTCGGGCTCGCCGATGAGGGTGTTCCGCCGGCATGACATCAGCGGCCTGCGCGTCGTGCCCCGGCCCGGTGACGCGCCGTTGAGCCTGAGCGTCGTCCATCTGGACCTGTACTTCTTCTACGATGTCGATGTCGTGTTGCTGAATGTCGAGGTGGCCGCTGACAACCTGCCGCTGAGCCAGGTGCAGGAGCTGCTGTACCGCTTCGGCCGCGCCTACCCGGCCGGCTGGGATGCCCAGGGCCGGGCGCTGCACTGTCTTGAGAGCCTGGAGTGGCTGGGTGCCGATGGCCAGGTACTGGCCCGCTCAGACACCCAGCAGCGCGAGGCCTTTCTGGCCCATGTCTGCGAGCACCGCGCGCCTCGCGTGGCCACCCACTGGGCCTATGTGCTGGAGCCCCTGGTCAGCCACCATTCCGACGAGGAGGGCTTGCTGCGCTACCGGCAGATCGAGTACTACCGGATGCCGATGATGGCGTATCTGTCGCTGGACGATCCGCGCGCGCTCAAGCGCAGCGACTTCGTCCGCCTGGGCCTGGTCACCGCCGCCGCCGAAGACACCCAGCTGCCCTACGGCGACCAGCACCTGGCCGACTTCGAGCAGCGCTACTGCTACGACCGCTTCTGGTCAGGGGCCGGCGCGGCGCCCAACACCCGCTATCTGTGCAACGGCCATGCGCTGGTGGTGGTGGGCGATGCCCGCTCCGAGTTCTTTGGCTGCCGCGACCGCGGTGTGCTGGCCCAGTTTCGCCATCAGCACTTCCTGCTGTTCCTGATCGCGCACTTCCAGAAGGCCGCGCTCTTGATGTTCTCAGACCGCCTGGTCGAGGCGCTGAAGGGCCTGGACATCAGCCGCCCGGCCAGCGTCAAGCGCTTCAAGCGCACGATACGCGACAGCTTCGAGGTCTTTTTGCGCTTCACCCATCGCTACTGGTTCCACGAGATATCGGATCAGGCCCAGGTGCGCGCGCTGTTCCAGATGTGCGTCACGCATCTGCATGTCGATGCGCTGTACGCCGAGGTCAAGGAGCGTATTGCCGACATGAACAGCTATCTCGATGCCGACAGCCTGCGCCGCCAGGCCAACACCGTGGTGCGGCTGACGGTGGTGACGATCTTCGGCCTGATCGGCACCGTCACCACCGGCTTCCTGGGCATGAATCTGTTCGCCGAGGCGGACGCCCCGGTGTCGCGCCGGCTGAGCATCTTCGCCTTGGTCTTCGTCATCACTACGGGGCTGACGGTCTACACCATGAGCAAGTCCAAGCGCCTGTCGGACTTTTTGGACGCCCTGTCGGAGGAGCGCCTGTCGGTGTGGTCCAAATTCAAGGCGCTGGTGGCGGTGTGGCTGCCGGAGCGGGATGGTCGTGCCTGAAAGTCTAGTCGTGGATTAATTTCAGAAATTTGTCCAAGTTTGTATCTATACTTGGCCGAGAGCCGGCCGTTCGCTGGCTGTGGAGCCCGCCATGATCCACCCCGCCGAAGCGCAGCCCGATGTCTATTCGGCACCCGCCGCCCAGGCCGCACTGCGCACCTTCTTCAGCATCGCCAAAGCCTGGGGCCTCAGCAATGAGGAGCAGCAGCGCCTGCTGGGCTGTGGCCGCAGCACCTATTACGACTGGAAGGCCGGGCGCATCAAGACCGGGCTGGATGCGGCGACCCTGGAGCGCCTGTCACACCTGTTCGGCATCTACTCCGGCCTGCAGATACTTCTGCCCATTCCGGAGCGGGCCAACGCCTGGGTGCGCAAGCCCAATACCGCGCCGCTGTTCGGCGGCCGGCCAGCGCTGGAGCGCATGCTGGCGGGCCAGGTGTCCGACCTGTTCGTCGTGCGCCAGTACCTGGACGCGCAGCGGGGCGGCTGGGCTTGAGCCTCAGCTGGCCGCTGGTCGAGCTGGACTGGCCGGACTCCTGCCGGCTGGTGCCCAGCCGCTTCCCGCCGATCTCGCTGTTCGAGGCGGTGGCCGATCCGGCCGATCTGGCTGCGGTGTTCGCCGTCGAGTCGCTGGGCAATCCGCGGCTGCGCGACGAGATCGGCGAGTTGAGCCTGGTGCCGGCCGAGCAGCGCATCAGCGGCCCGGGCTGCAGCCCCATCATGGCTGCCTTCACCCATCTGAACCCGGAGGGCTCGCGCTTCAGCAACGGCACGTATGGTGTTTACTATGCCGCGGCCGAGCTGGAAACGGCGGTGGCCGAGCTGAGTCATCACCGGGCGCGCTTTCTGGCGCGCACGGCCGAGCCGGCGATCGAAGTCGATCTGCGCTGCTACCGGGTTCGCGTCAAGGCCTCGCTGCAGGATCTGCGCGGCCGCCAGGGCCGCGACTATCGGGCCCTGCACGACCCCGACAGCTATGCCGCCTCGCAGGCCTTCGGTCTGCGCCTGCGGGAAACCGGCTCGGCGGGTCTGGCCTACGACAGCGTGCGCCGCGCCGGTAGCCACTGCGTGGCCCTGTTCACGCCCCGGGCTACCGTGCCGCCGGCCCGGCAGGCCGAGCAGGTGACGCTGCGCTGGAACGGCCAGCGCATCAGCACCTGGTACCTGAAGTCCGACAGCCGGCCGGTCTGAGGCGCTGGCTCAGGCGCGGGCCCGGCGGCGGGCGATGGCGCCCACGGCCAGCAAGCCGGCCAGCATCAGCGCATAGCTCTGTGGCTCCGGCACGGCCGCCACCTCGATGTCGATGCGCGCGAAGGCCGGGCCGGCATTGAAGTCCAGCGCGCCCCACTGGTAACCGTTCGGCACATAGCCCTGGCTCAGGAAGCTGGTGTAGGGGTTGCCGGTCACGATATGGACCACACCATGCTCATCTGTGCCCTGGTTCGGGCCTGCCTGGCCGCCGCCGATGCCGAAGGCGCCATTGGCCAGCGAGTACTGGAAGTCGTTGACCTCGGTGCCGGCGTCCCAGACGTCGCCATTGCCGCCGACCAGAACGGAGATCTTGCCGCCGTTGGCGATGCTGGACAGGTCGTGGGCCTTGGCATCGTCATTGCCGATGAAGAAGTCATTGCTCAGCACCACCATCGCGGCATAGCTGAAGTAGCGGTTGACGCCGGCCAGGTCGACGTTGGTCAGCGTGCGCGTGCGCACGGCGCCAGGGAAGGCCGGTGGGCCGGGCAGGGTGCTTTGCACGCCACCGGCCACGCTGGCGGCGAAGATGGTGCTCAGCTGCGCGGCGCTGCCGTCCTCGGCGGCGCGCTCGATGCCCAGCGAGGCGGCCGAGCCGGCATCGAAGCTGTCGAAGCTGCTGTTGTGAAAGCCGACCCACAGCGGGGCAATGCCGACGCCGCCGGCCGGCGCCAGTTGGGTCAGCGTGACCGTCACGTCGACGGCATGGGCGGTGAGGGCGGCCAGGCCCAGGGCGGCGGCGGCAACGGTCTTCAGCGCATAGTGGCTGGTGTTCATGAGGTGCTCCTTGCGGGGTTGATCGTGGGAAATCCACCGGCCGGATGCTGCCGATCAGGCGTCGCGCAGTCCTCACCGAAGTCTCACGGCGCCGTGAAGAATGGAATTTCGGCTGAGGGTGTAAGGAAGCGGCCCCGCCGAGCGACGCAGGGCATGGACGCAACGATTCTGCTGGTGGAAGACGATGACGCGATCGCCCAGCTGGTGCAGCAGCAGCTGCAGGAGGCCGGCTTCGCCGTGCAGCGCGAGGCCGATGGCCTGCTCGCAATGCGTGCGATCGAGGCCAGGCGTTTCGACCTGGTGCTGCTGGACCTGATGCTGCCCGGGGCCGATGGCTGGGAGGTCTGCCGTTATCTGCATGCACGGCACCAGCATGTGCCGTTGATCATTGTCAGCGCCCGTTCGGCCGAGGCCCACCGCGTGCTGGGGCTGGAGCTGGGTGCCGACGACTATCTGGTCAAGCCCTTCTCGGTGCTTGAGCTGGTGGCGCGGGTGCGCGCGTTGCTGCGCCGCGTCGAGCAGCTGCGCCAGCCGCAGGCCGCGCCGGCCGCGCTGCAGTTCGGCGAGCAGCACCGGCTCGATCCGATTCGCCGCGAGTTGCGCCAGGGCGGCGAGGCGATTCCGCTGACCCTGCGCGAATTCGATCTGCTGTACTTTCTCGCCCGCCACCCGGGCCAGGTGTTCAGCCGTGGCGACCTGCTGGATCGCGTCTGGGGCAGCGGCTTCGATGGCTATGAACACACGGTCAACTCCCACATCAACCGGCTGCGCACCAAGATCGAGGCCGACCCGCAGCGGCCGCGGCTGATCGCCACGGTCTGGGGCGTCGGTTATCGCTTTGGAGCCTGAACGATGCTCAGCTTCTCGCGCCGCCTGACCCTGGTCTTTGCCGGCCTGCTGTGCGGCTTCGGTCTGCTGGTCGGCCTGGTCGGGCGGCAGGTGCTGAACACCCAGGAGCGCGACGCCCTGCAGCGCCTGTCCCATGGCCTGGCGCGTCACATCGTCGAGCATTGGCCGGCGGTGGCGCACAGCACCGGGGGTGACACCGAACGCCGCGCCCTCGACGAGGTGCTGGGCATGCTGATGGTGGTCAACCCGGCGATCGATGTCTATGTGCTCGATGCCCAGGGTTCCGTGCGCGCCTACCTCGGCGACCCGCAGGCGGTGCGCCAGCCGCAGGTCGATCTGGCGCCGGTGCGGGCCTTTCTGGCCGATGCCGCGCTGCCGCTGCTGGGCACGGACCCCAAGCATCCCGGCGGCGGCAAGATCTTCAGCGCGGCGATGTTCCCGGCTCAGCCGGGCGATGCTGTGCCACCGGGCTATCTTTATGTGGTGCTGGAGGGCCAGGCCCATGAGCAGGTGGCCGGCCATATCGGCCAGCAGCGCATCTGGCAAGGCATGGGTCTGCTGCTGGCGGTGGCCCTGCTGCTGACCCTGCTGCTCGGTGCGCGCATGCTGCATGGCCTGACGCGGCCGCTGCGTCAGCTGGCCATTCGCATGCAGGCCTTCGGACCGGGCGCCGATCCGGCCCGGGCCGGGGATTTGCCCGAGGGCGATGAGGTGCGGGCGATTGCCCGGTCCTTCGACCTGATGGCTGCGCGCATCGACGAGCAGCTGCGTGACGAGGCCCGCCAGCAGGCCATTCATCGCGAAGCCATGGCCAATGTGGCCCACGACCTGCGCACACCGCTGACCGCGCTGCACGGCCATCTGGAGGCGCTGCATGGTTTGCCGCAGCTGCAGGCCTCGGCCGAAGGCAGTCACCACCTGGGCATCGCACTGGCGCAGAGCAACAAGGTGCGGCGCCTGACGCAGCAGCTGTTCGAGCTGGCCCGTCTGCAGTCCGGCGACCAGGTCGTCCATGTCGAGCGCTTCCGGCTCGACGAGCTGGTCGCCGATGCGGTGCAGAAGTTCTCCTTCGATACCGGCGCGCCGGCGGTGGCTCTTGCAGGCCCGGCGCCCGGTCCGGTGGAGCTCGACGGTGACCTGCACTTGATCGAACGCGCGCTGACCAATCTGATCGACAACGCGCTGCGCCATGCGCCCAGCGATCAACCGGTACGTGTCAGTCTGGAGCGCGGGGCCGGTCAGGTCAGCCTCGTCGTCGAAGACCACGGTCCAGGCCTGCCTGCCGAGCTGCGCCAGCGCCTGGCCAGCGGTGGCGCCCTGCGCGATCCGCCCATGCTGCGCCCCGGCGGCGGCTTCGGCGGCCTGGGCCTGGCGATCGCCCAGCGCATCGCCAGCCTGCATGGCGGCAGCCTCAGCCTGCGCGCCAGCAGCGCCAGCGGCACGACGCTGTGCCTGGACCTGCCTTTGGCTTGTGCTTGACGCCGGTGTTCCACTAGCCTCGTCTCAGGGCGGTCAACCCGCGTTTCATCGCAATGCCACGCCGGGGTAGATGCAGGTCCGGCCTACGATGCGAGCCCCAAAACCAAGTGATGCAAGCATGAAGCACCAGCTGCAAGTGAATGGCCGCGCCCACCCCGTCGAGGCCGAGGCCGACAAACCGCTGCTGTGGGTGTTGCGCGAGGACCTTGCCCTGACCGGCACCAAGTTCGGCTGCGGCGCGGCGCAGTGCGGCGCCTGTACCGTCCATGTGGACGGCGCGGCCATGCGCAGCTGCGTGGTGCCGGTACAGACGGTGGCCGGCAAGCGCATCACCACGGTCGAGGGGCTGTCACCCGATCGCAGTCATGCGCTGCAGCAGGCCTGGATCAGCGGCCAGGTGCCGCAATGCGGTTACTGCCAGTCCGGCATGCTGATGGCCGCGGCCGCCCTGCTGGCCGAACACCCGAAACCCACCGACGCGCAAATCGACGCAGCGATCACCAATCTGTGCCGCTGCGGCACCTACCCGCGCGTGCGCGCGGCCATCCACGCGGCCGCTGCGATCGGGGCCAGGTCATGATGCACCGCCGCGAATGGCTGAAGTCCAGCTTCGCGCTGGGTGCATGGACGCTGGGTGGAGTCTTGCCTGCGACTGTGATGGCCCAGGGTGCAGCGCCGCCCGCGGCGGCCGCGCCCGGCTTCGCCGTCTGGCTGCGATTTGCTCCCGATGGCCGCCTGACCGTGCTCAGCAATGTCGTCGAGATGGGCCAGGGCACCCACACCAGCGTGGCGCAGATCGCCGCCGAGGAGCTGGACCTGCCGCTGAACGCTGTCGCCGTGGCCCAGGCGCCGGTGGAGCCTGCCTTCGCCAGCCCACTGCTGCGGAACTACGCCAGCTTCGGCAGCCTGGGCCTGCCGCTGAGCTATCGCGAGCTGGCCCCGGTCTGCGCTGCAGCTCGCCACCTGCTGATGCAAGCCGCCGCGCAGCGCTGGAGTGTGGCGCCCGAGGCCTGCCGCACCGCCGATGGGCAGGTGCACCACCCCGATGGCAAGCAGGCCTTGCCCTATGCCCAGCTGCTGGCCGAGGCCTCCCGGCTGACGCCGCCGAAGGACGTCAAGCCCAAGCCCCGCACCGAGTGGCGGCTGATGGGCCGGAGCGCGGCCCGCGGCGATATCCCGGCCAAGGTCGATGGCTCGGCCCGGTTCGGCATCGACGTCCGGCGGCCCGGCATGCTGGTCGCCACCCTGCTGCATGCGCCCCGCTTTGGCGCCGAGTTGATCGGCCTGGACGAACGCCCGGCCAAGGCGATCAAGGGCGTACGCCAGATCGTGAAGCTACCCGGTGTGATCAAGGGCGCAGCCAAGGGCACGGCGGCGATTGCCGTGGTCGCGGACAGCTACTGGACGGCGCGCAAGGGCCTGCTGGCGCTCAAGCCCAGGTGGTCCGACGGGCCGCATGCGGGAACCGACTCGGAGGTGCTGCGCACCGAGCTGCTGGCCGCCGCCGTGCGCGGCCAGGGCGTGGACTTCGACAAACGCGATGACCCGTTGATGGACCCGCCGGCCGTGGCCGCGGCGCTGGCCGACGCCAAGCAGTTGCTCGACATCAGCTACGACGTGCCCTTTCTGGCCCACGCGACGATGGAGCCGATGAATGCTGTGGCCGAGGTGGGCAAGAACGGCGCCGCGCTCTGGCTGTCCACCCAGAGTGCGCAGGACACCCAGGCCGGAGTGGCCCGGGCGCTGGGCCTGCAGCCGGCCCAGGTGGCCGTGCATCCGCAGCTGATAGGCGGTGGCTTCGGTCGGCGGCTGGAGCATGGCTTCGCGATCGAGGCGGCGCTGATCGCCAGGGCCGTCGGCAAGCCGGTGCAGCTGATCTGGTCGCGCGAGACCGATATGCGTGCCGGCGGCTACCGCCCCGCCGCAGCGGCGCGCGTGCGCCTCGCGCTGGGCGATGACGGCCTGCCCACGGCCCTGCGCGTCGATGGCGCCAACCCCTCCCTGCTGGCCTATAGCGGCCTGACGAACGGCCCGCCGAATCCCGAGCTCGACTGGACCATGGGCATGGGCTGGACGCGGCATGACTACGCCGTGCCGGCATTGCACCTGAACTGGACAGACGTCGATCCCGGCGTGCCCTGCGGCTACTGGCGCTCGGTCGGTGCGTCGCAGAATGTGTTCTTCTACGAGTGCAGCATCGATCGCGCGGCGGCCCTGGCCGGCATCAATCCGCTGGACTACCGTTTGCGTCTGCTGGCAAAGAAGCCGCAGACGCAGAAGCTGCTGCAAGCGCTGGCCGAGCGGGCCGGCTGGGGTCGGCCCCTGCCGGCCGGCAGCTTTCGCGGGCTGGCGATGAGCGCCGGCAATGCCGCCCGCAGCGCTCATGTGGTGCAGCTTGCGGTGCTGGGCGAGGGGCGCTTTCGGATCGACAAGATCTTCGCGGCCATCGATGTGGGCGTGGTCGCCAACCCGGACGCGGTGCAGGCGCAGATGATGGGTGGCACGCTGTTCGGCCTATCGGCCGCGCTGGCCGGCGAGATCACGCTGAAGAAGGGCGGGGTGCAGCAGGGCAATTTCGACGGCTACCCGCTGGTCACGCTGGCGCAGACGCCGCCGCTGGATGTGCTGGTGCTGGGCAATGGCGAGCGGCCGCGCGGCGCCGGCGAAGAGGGACCGGCGTCGATAGCGCCGGCCATCGCCAATGCGCTGTTCGCCGCCACCGGCAAGCCCGTCACCCGGCTGCCCTTGAGCCGGGCGGGCTGGCAGCTGGTGAGTTAAATGACCTGCAAGGGGCTCGCACCGGCTTCGGCGCCGACCACCCGGCCGATGCAGGCGGCGGCACCGAAGCCATGGGCACGGAAGGTTGCCAGCACCTGATCGACGGCCGCCGGCTCGCAGCTGACCAGCAGGCCGCCACTAGTCTGCGGATCGGTCAGCAGCGCCTGGGCGGTGGCGGCAAAGCCGGCGGGCAGGGCGATATCGGCGCCATAGCTGGCCCAGTTGCGGCCGGAGGCGCCGGTGATGAAGCCCTGCTCGGCCAGGCCCTGCACGCCGTCCAGCAACGGCACGGCCGCCCAGTCCAGCTGCACCCGGCAGCCGGCGCCGCGGGCCAGCTCCAGCGCATGGCCGGCCAGGCCGAAGCCGGTGACATCGGTCAGCGCGTGCACGCCGGGAAGCTCGGCCAGCGCCGGGCCGGCGGTGTTCAGCTGGGTGGTGACGGCCAGCATCTGCGCATAGCCGGCGGGGTCAAGGTTCTCCTTCTTCAGGGCCGCCGACAGCACACCCACGCCCAGCGGTTTGCCCAGAATCAGCACGTCGCCGGGCCGGGCATCGGCGTTGCGCTTGACCCGCTTCGGGTGCACCAGGCCCAGGGCCACCAGGCCGTAGATGGCCTCGACCGAGTCGATCGTGTGGCCCCCGGCGATCGGGATGCCCGCTGCGCGGCAGACCGAGGCTCCGCCTTCGAGCACCCGGCCTATGGTGCGTGTCGACAGCACATTGATCGGCATGCCCACCAGGGCCAGCGCGAAGATGGGCCGGCCGCCCATCGCATAGACATCGCTGATCGCATTGGTGGCGGCGATGCGGCCGAAGTCGAAGGGGTCATCGACGATGGGCATGAAGAAGTCGGTGGTGGCGATCAGCGCCTGCTCGTCGTTGAGCTGGTAGACGGCGGCGTCGTCGGCCGTCTCTATGCCGACCAGCAGCTCCTTCGGTATCGGCATGGCCGGCATGCTGCGCAGGATGTCGGTCAGCACGCCGGGGGCGATCTTGCAGCCGCAGCCGCCGCCGTGGGACAGCGAGGTCAGGCGCGGCTCACCGGCGGGTTGTTGGTAGGGTTCGGTGGCAGTCATCGTGGGTCTCCAAGTCGGGCACTGCATTCGGCGAGCAGGGCCCGCAGCGTTTGGCGTTCTTGATCTGGGTGGAACAGCGGCGCGCGCTGCGCACACTGAGCCATCAGCCGCGGCAGCATAGCCGCATCGTCGCGACATTGCGCCAGCAGGGCCGCCAGGCCCCGGGCATCCCCGTGGTCGAACAGACCGGCGTAGTCGCTGCCCAGCAGGCCCAGATTGCCGGCGATGCGCGAGGCGAGCACCGGGGTGCCGCTGGTTATCGCCTCTATCACCACATGGGCACCGCCCTCCATGCGGCTGGGGTGGACCAGCAGATGGGCGGCCGCGATGCGGGACCGCGTGGCCTGATGGGGCAGGCCGCCCAGCCAGCGGTAGTGCGGGCATGCCTGCTGCAGCGCCTGCGCCGCTTGGCCAAGCAAGGGGTCCAGCGCGGCGCCGATATGGTCGAACACGATGTCATCGCGAACGCTGAGCAGTCGCACCGCCTCGAAATAGGTCTGCGGCGACTTTTCGTCGCGCAGGTGGCCGACCATCAGCGCGCGCAGGTGGTGCCGGGTCTTGATCCGGACGCGGCGCGCCGGCACCGACTGCAGCAGCACACGTCCCTTGCGGCGCAGCGCGGCGGGCAGGCTGTCGAGGCCCAGTTCATTGAGCACCACCAGGATATCGGCCAGCGCCAGCGAGGCCTGCGCGCTGGCATCGCTGGCGATGTCGCGGTAGAGATCGGTCCCTGTGAGCACGAGCACCACCGGGCGCTCCGGATGGCGGGCCTTCCAGGCGGCCACGCTGGCGGCCGAGCGACGCGCATGCAGAGCGATCATGATGTCGGCATCGTGATCGCCGGCATCCGGCCAGGCAGGCACCAGCCGCACCCGATAATCGCCGGACAGAAAGCGGGCCCAGCGCCGCGCCGTCTGCCAATTGCCGTTGTTGGCCGCGGCCAGGGCCGGCGTGACGATGACCAGTGAGGGCGCCTGCATGTCCGAGGACTATAGCGAATGAGCGTTCACCGCCCGACCGGCCAGGCCCTGCGCTGTGCCGCGCCCGAACTGCTGGCCGAGGCGCTTCGGCAAAGCCGCGCCGACACGCTGGCTGTCGCGGCGTTGTACGAGCAGGGCCCCGAGGTGCCCCGGCGCGCCGGCCTGAATCCGCCGCGCTGGGAGCTGGGCCATATCGGCTGGTTCCAGGAGTTCTGGATCGCGCGCAACCCGCAGCGGCAGCTTGGCCCGCGGGCCGATCCGCAGGCGCCGCGCCTGCCCGCGCGGCGCGGCATCGCCGATGCGCTGTATGACTCCAGCCTGGTGCCCCATACCAGCCGCTGGTCGCTGCCGCTGCCGGATGCCGCGGCCACGCGTGACGATCTGCGGCGGCAGCTTGAGGCCACGCTGGCGCTGCTGGACCGGGCCGACGCCACCGACGAGGCGCTGTACTTTTATCGTCTGGCGCTGTTCCACGAAGACATGCACCACGAGGCCGGTCTTTACATGGCGCAGGCATTGGGCCTTGGCCTGAGCGACCCGCGCTGGCAGCCCGCAGCCCTGCCCCAGCCCCGGCAGCCGCTGCGCCTGGACGCCGCCATCCACCGCCTGGGCGATCCGGGGCCGGGTTTTGCGTTCGATAACGAGCTGGCCGCCCACGACCAGCCGCTGGCTGCCTTCGAGATTGACAGCCGCGTCGTCAGCTGGGCCGAGTACCTGCCCTTTGTCGAGGCGGGTGGCTATGGGCAGCCGCACTGGTGGAGCGAGCCGGGCCGGCGCTGGCTGAGCGAGCAGGCGCCAGCCGCACCGCGCTATTTGCGCCGTGCGGGCAAGCACTGGGAGCAGTGGCTGTGGGGGCGCTGGCAGCCGCTTGACCCGGACCTGCCGGCCTGCCACCTCAATGCCTACGAGGCCCAGGCCTGGTGCGCCTGGGCCGGCCGGCGCCTGCCGACCGAGGCCGAATGGGAAAGGGCGGCGCTGGCGTCATTGACCTCGGGCGAGGTCTTTGACTGGGGTGCGGTCTGGGAGTGGACGGCCAGCGCCTTCGCCCCGTACCCCGGCTTTCGCCCCCATCCCTACCAGGACTATTCGGCCCCCTGGTTCGATGGCCGGCCGGTGCTGCGCGGTGCCTCGTTCGGCACCCAGCCGTCCATGCACCATCCACGCTATCGCAACTTCTTCAGCGCCGAGCGCAACGACATCTTTGCCGGCTTTCGCAGCTGTGCGCGCTGAGCCGGGCCGCTTTGCTGTCCAATGCGGTCTGCACCTTTCGATTCATCCGAGAAGCCACCATGCCCAAATACACGCCCATCCTCAAGGCCCTGATCGCCTGCACCCTGTTCAGCGTGGGTGCGTTGTCGCAGGCCCAGCAGTTGCTGCGCGTCACCGCCATCCCCGACGAGTCGCCCACCGAGCTGGCGCGCAAGGCCGGACCGCTGATCAGGTACCTCGAGACGCGGCTGAACATGAAGGTCGAGTACACGCCGGTGACCGACTACGCCGCCGCCGTCGAGACCCTGGTCAACAAGAAGGTCGATCTGGCCTGGTTCGGCGGCTTCACCTTTGTGCAGGCCAACGTCCGCTCGGGCGGCAAGGTGATACCGCTGGTGCAGCGCGAGGAGGACGAGAAGTTCCGTTCGGTCTTCATCACCAGCGAGCCGGCGATACAGTCGCTGGCCGACCTGAAGGGCAGGGACGTCAGCTTCGGTTCGCAGAGCTCGACCTCGGGCCATCTGATGCCGCGCAGCTTCCTGCTGCAGGCCAAGATAGACCCCGAGAAGGACTTCAAGCGCGTGGCCTATAGCGGCGCGCATGACGCCACCATCGCCGCCGTGGCCGCCGGCAAGGTGCAGGGCGGCGCGCTGAACATCTCGGTCTGGGAGAAGTTCGTCGCCGACAAGAAGGTGGACCTGAGCAAGGTGCGCGTGATCTACACCACGCCGCCCTACTACGACTACAACTGGAGCGTGCATGCCGACATGCCGCAGGCGCTGCGCGACAAGCTGACCCAGGCCTTCCTGGCGCTGAGCCGCGACAACGCCGAAGGCAAGGAAATCCTGGAGCTGCAGCGCGCCACCCGCTTCGTGCCGAGCAAGGCGGACAACTACAAGGGCATAGAGGCCGCTGCGCGCAGCGCCGGCCTGCTCTGAGCGACGGCCGTTGAAGATCGCGCTTGTTGCGGCGGCGGCGCGCCATCCGGCGGCCCGGCCCGGTGCCGCCCCCGCCTTGCAGCCGATCACGCTGCGCATCGCGCAGGGCGAGCCCGTGGCCGTGATCGGCCCCTCGGGTGCCGGCAAGACCACCCTGCTGCAGCTGCTGGCCTGCGCCCTGCCGCCGGCCGAAGGCGAGCTGCAGCTGGACGGCATCAATCCCTGGACCCTGCCGCGGCGCGCGCTGCAGCGACTGCGCGGCCGCCTGTTCCTGGCGCCTCAGGTGCCGCCGCTGCCGCCGCGCCAGCGCGTCGTCACCGCGGTGTTGGCCGGGCGGCTGCCGGCGATGAGCCTGTGGGCCAGCCTGCGCTCGCTGCTCCATCCGATCGACATGGCCGCGGCGCAGGGGGCGCTGGCCCGCTTCGATCTGGCGGACAAGCTGTTCGAGCGCGTCGATCGCCTGTCCGGCGGCGAGCGCCAGCGCGTCGGCCTGGCGCGGGCGCTGCTGGCGCCGGCCGGGCTGTGGCTGATCGACGAGCCCTTGTCCGCGCTCGACCCGACCCGCGCCGCCCAGGCCTGCGCGACCCTGGTCGATGAGGCGCGGGCTCGCGGTGTGACGCTGGTGGCCTCGCTGCACCAGGTCGAGATGGCGCTGACGCAGTTTCCGCGCATCGTCGGCCTGCGCGATGGCGTGCTGGCCTTCGATCTGCCTTCGGCCGAGGTCACGCCGGCCCGGCTGACCGCGCTGTATGCCCAGCATGAGGACGAGCTGCACGACACGGCGCCCGCACCGCCGCTAGTGAACAGCGACGCCGCGCGCCTGGTGGGCGCCACCTGTCGATGAGTGCCGCGGGCAACGCGGCCCTGCGCGACCCGGCCTGGCTGGGCCGGCTGTTCTGGCTCGGCACCGGCCTGGTGCTGCTGTGGCCGCTGGGCCTGGCGACCGAGTTCCGGCCCTGGGTTCTGCTGGAGCCGGACAGCCTGCGCGTCAGTGCGCGCTTTCTGGGCGACTTCTTTCCGCCATCGCTGCAGCCGGACTTCCTGCTGCTCGTAGCGCGCGAGACCTGGCGCACCGTGGCCATGGCCACCGCCGGCATCACGCTGGCCCTGCTGCTGGCCATTCCGCTGACCCTGCTTTCGACCCGCGTGCTGTCGATCTCGGCCTTGAGCGGGCGCATGGCCCTGGGGCCGTTCTACCTCAGGCAACTGCTGCGCTGGCTGATGATCGCCCTGCGCAGCGTGCCCGAACTGGTCTGGGCGCTGGTGTTCGTGCGCGTGGTAGGTCTCGGCCCCACCGCCGGCGTGCTGGCGATTGCGCTGACCTACGGCGGCATGCTGGGCAAGGTCTATGGCGAGATCCTGGAAAGCGGTGACGGCCAGGTCGGCGAGGCGCTGCTGCGTTGCGGCGGCTCGCGGCTGCAGACTTTCTTCTACGCGCTGCTGCCGCAGAACGCGGCCGAGCTGTGTTCCTACACCGTCTACCGATGGGAGTGTGCGATCCGCTCCTCGGTGGTGCTCGGCTTTGTCGGCGCCGGTGGGCTGGGCCAGCAGCTGGATGGCTCCATGAAGATGTTCAACGGCGCCGAAGTCTCGACGATGTTGCTGGTCTTCATGGCCCTGGTGGCCCTGGCCGACCGCAGCAGCGCCTGGTTGCGCAGGGTGTTGGCATGAGCCGAGGCCGAGTCTTCTTGGCCGCCCTGGCCTTGCTGGTGTTGGCCAGCTTCTGGTCGCTGGACCTGCAATGGGCGCAGTTCTTCTCTGTTGATGCCGCGCGCAGCATGGGCCGCTTCCTGGCTGAGTTCTTTCCGCCCGATCTGAGTCCGGCCTTTGTGCGCAAGGTCGGCTGGGGCGCGCTGGAGACCCTGGCCATGTCGGCCCTGGGCACCCTGATCGCAGCGGCGGCCGGCCTGCTGCTGGCCTGGCCGGCGAGCCGGCTGCCAGGCGATGGGCGCTCCATCGGCCCCTTCACCGGCCGGATGCCGCTGCGCCTGCTGCTGAATGCCCTGCGCTCGGTGCCCGAGCTGGTGTGGGCGGCGCTCCTGTTGATCTCGGCCGGTCTCGGGCCGCTGGCCGGCACCCTGGCGCTGGCCGTGCACACCACCGGCGTGCTGGGCCGGCTGTTCGCGGATGCGCTGGAGAATATCGAGCCCGGCCCAAGCCTTGCGCTGCGTGCGCAGGGGGTGGGCAAGGGGCGGGTGTTGCTCTATGCCGGCCTGCCCCAGGTGCTGCCGCAGCTGCTCAGCTACACCCTGTACCGCTGGGAGAACAATATCCGCGCCGCCGCCGTGCTGGGTGTGGTCGGGGCCGGCGGGCTGGGCCAGCTGCTGGCCTTTCACATGGGCCTGTTCCAGATGGGTAAGACGGCGACCGTGCTGGGCGCGATGCTGCTGCTGGTGGCCCTGGTCGATGCGCTGAGCTACTGGTGCCGCCGCCGCATGGGTTGAGCGCAGCCGGCGTTCAGCCGTCCTGGCGGGTGTGGGCGACCCAGATCAGGCGCTCCACCGCGATGCCTGCCGCCTTCGCCCGTCGCAGCAGATCCTCGCGCACGGCCGGGCTCAGCTGCTTGTCGCGGGACAGTATCCACAGATAGTCCCGGTCCGGACCGACGACCATGGACCAGCGGTAGGCCTGCTGGTCCAGCGCCATGACGTGATAGCCGCCGTAGAAGGGGCCGAAGAACGAGACCTTCAGCGAGCCCCGGTCAGAGGGGCCGGTGAACTGGGCCTTGCCCGTCGCCTGGCGCCATTCGCCGCTCTTGGAATCGAAACCTCGGTTGATCACTTCAACACTACCATCGGGTTTGGCGCGGTAGCGTGCACTGACATCGCTGAGGCCGCGCTCGAAGGAATGGTCGAGCCGGGCGATCTCGTACCAGGTGCCTTCATACCGCTTCAAGTCGAAGGGCGTGACCGCGCTGATGCCCTCGGGCAGGCCGGCGGAGCAGGCGCCGAGCGTGAGCGCAGCCGTGAGCAGCAGCGCCCTTGCGATGAAGATGAGGGGTCGTGACATAGTGGGCCCAAAGCCGTGATGGCACGATTGTGCGCCACCACGGCTTTGTCCTGGACAAAATGGTTATCGCCCCGGCATCGCCGGGCCTCACCAGGCTATCGCCTCACTTGACCTTCAGCACCTGACCCTCGGCGCGCTTGGCCTTGGTGGCGGCGCGCTGATAGGTCTCCTCCGCCTTGGTGCGCAACTCGACGGCCTTGGCCAGCGCTGCGTGGTAGCGTTCCACCGTATAGGTGTTCTCGGTGCCGATATAGACGCTGCGGCGCTTGGCCGTCTCGCCAAAGCGCGGCAGGGAGACCGAGAAACTGCAGTCCCGCACCGACATGCCCTTGCGCTGGCGCACGATCGGGCCGGAGATGCCCACGGGCAGGTCATTGGTCTTGTTCTCATTGGGGCTGCGTCGCAGCCGAGAGGGTGCAGGGAGCTTGGTGATGCGCCGCAGCAATTCCTTGGTCGCCTTGGCCAGGGCCTCGGCGGCACCGGTGCCGTCCTGGCTGTGGTCCGAAAAAAGCTTGGTGCCCGCGTAACGCAGCTGCCAACCATGGGTGGCGTTGTGGTCAATGCGCTGGATGCCTTGGGGCACCTCGAATCGTTCACCGGAAAAAAGAATGACTTCTCTGAATTTCATGAGGTTCCTCAAAACAACGAGTTGAACCTCCCTGTGGGTTTGATTATGCCGTTAGCGCGCCATTGCCCAGCCGTCCGAGTGGTCTGAAGGTAACGTTTTGTGCGATCAGCGTGCCAAGGAGAGGCCCAGATCGCGGGTCAGCGCCTGGCGCAGGGCATCGGGACCGGCCGTCACAAAGGCTTGCAGGCCGGCCTGGCGGGCGCCGTCGACATTGAGGGCGGAGTCGTCGAAGAAGGCGATGCGCTGCGCGGGCAGACCGATCTGGGCGATGACATGGGCGTAGGCCTGGACCGACGGCTTGCGCAACCCGATCTCGTGCGAGCAGAACACCTGCCTCACCGGTGCCAGCAAGTCCGGGTACTCGCTGCCCCAGAAGGCGTAGTGGGCCCGGTTGGTATTGGAGAACAGGTAGATGGGCAGCTGCGTGCCGAGCTGCTGCAGCAGGGTGGCCACCCCGGCAAAGGGCCCGATGAAGATGGCGTTCCAGCCGGCCAGCAGCTGCGCGTCGCTCAGTTCCACTTGCAGGCTGCCGCGCAGCGCCGAGAAGAAGCCGGTCGAGGCCAGCTCGCCGCGCTCATGGGCCTCGTAGTCGCGGTCGGGCGAGAAGCGCTGGGCCAGCAGGGCCTCGTCCAGGCCCGAGGACCCGGCCCAGTGGCGCAGTGCCCGCTTGAAGTCGATGTCGATCAGCACCCCGCCCACATCGAATAGCAGGGCGTCAACGGGCAGATCGGTGCGGGTAGGCGCGGTCATGGCGGGCTGGAGGGATAGTGGTGGAAGCCATCGAAGTCTTGCTTGCCCAGTGGCAGGCCCAGGCTGCGCAGCACGGCGTAGGCGCTGCCGAGATGGAAAAAGAAGTTGGGCAGCGCGTACAGCGTCAGGAACTCCGCCGCCGGCAGCGAGACGCGGGCGCTGCCCGCCTGGCTCTCCAGCCTGCGCCCGGGCGCGAGGTCGAAGTCAGCCGGCGACAGCTCGGCCAGCAGGGCCAGCGCCTGGGCGATGCGGCCCCGCAGGCCCTCGAAGTCGGAGGCGAACTCGCCATGGGCCGGCACCGGCCGGCCGGCCAGCGGGAAGCAGGCGCGCAGCGCGAAGTGGGCGGCCATCTCCACCTGGCCGGAGAATGGCGCCATGTCGGAGGCCAGGCGTGCGCCCAACAGTTCGTGCGCTGCCAGCTTGTGGCTCTGGGTGTGCCGCTGGGCGGTCAGGACCAGGCCGTCAAGGCGCTCAAGATAACGTTGGAACACCGGCACCGAGGCGGTGTGCAAGTCGAAACTCATGCCCGCTTGCGGGCCGTGACCTCGATCTCGATTTTCATCCTTGGGTCGGCCAGGCCGGCCGAGATCATCATCGCCGCCGGCCTCACCTCGCCGAAATACTTGCGCAGCACCGGCCAGCAGGCCGGGAACTCGGCGGCATTGGGCAGAACATAGGTGACCCGCACGATGTCAGCAAACCCGGCGCCTGCTTCGCTCAGCGCGGCCCCTATGTTCTTCAGGCACTGTTCGGTCTGCTCCAGCAGGTCATCGGCCACCGTCATGGTCTTGTAGTCGAAACCGGTGGTGCCCGAGACGAACACCCAGTCGCCATCGACGACGGCCCTCGAGTAGCCGATATCGTGCTCGAAAGTGGAGCCGGAACTGATCAATCGTCGGGACATGATGGGCCTGGGCGTTGGAGAAGACTGCCGGATTCTGGCACGGCCGTCGCCCGTCAAGGCCCGCCCGCCCGCCTGGCCAGCAGGGCCACGATGCTTTCGCCGCCGGGCGTTGCCTGCGAGCCGAACAGGCGCCTGGCCAGTGCCAGCAGGCGGGTGCGATCGACCTCGGGATCGTCGAGCAGCAGTTGCGCATAGTGGCCGGCGACACTGCGCGGGTCCAGCCCCAGCGCGCGACGTATCGCTTCAGACGCCTCGGCTCGCCGCCCGGCGGCGGCCAGCACCACGCCCAGGCCGCCATGGCTGTCGGCGAAGTTGCGGTCCAGGCTCAAGGCGTGGCGGAACGTGGCCTCGGCCAGCGCGAGATCGCCCTGCAGCAGCGTGGTCCAGGCCAGGCCATGCCAGGTGCCGATGTGCTCCGGCATCAACCGGCCGGCCTGTTCGTAGGCCGAGCGAGCGCCGGGCAGGTCCTGATTCAGCAGGCGTGCGGCGCCCAGCGTGGACAGCACTCGGCCGTCGTTCTCGCGGCCGGCGGCCAGCCGCTCGCAGCGCTGCAGCGCCTCGGCCGGATCGCTGCCGGCCAATGCGAGGCTGGCCCGCGCCAGGCCGGCCTCCATCTGGGCGGGCTGTGCAGCCAGCGCCTGATCGGCCCAGCGCCGGCAGTGACCGAACTGGGCGGCATCCAGCGCCACCAGGCTGAGCACCCCGGCGCCGGTGGGGCTCAGCTTGCCGGCCTGTTCGCGCGACTGACCCCACTCCAGCGCTGCATCCAGACGGCCGGCCCGGTGCAGCAGGCGCAGCCAGGTTTCCTCGACGATCGCATCCAACGATGCGCCGGGCGGCAGCGCATTGACCATCGCCTCAAGTGCGGCAAAACCTTCGGCGACCCGACCCTGGCGCAGATGGATCTGTGCCACGTCGGTGGCCAGTACCAGCCGGGCCGGGTCATCCAGCTGCGGGTCTCGCTGCAGCTCGCCCAGCTGCGCCAGCGCCTCGGGCCACCGCTGGCGCGCCATCGCCAGATGGGCCCGGTGCAAGGCCCATTGCCGTGGCGCGTGGCCCAGCGCCTGGGCCTGCTGCAGCAGTGCCTGGGCCTGATCCCACAGCGACTCCGCGCAGGCCGCGGCAAAGGCGTCCTGCAGCAGCCCGGCGTTGCCGGGATCCTGCTGCAGATAGCTGTTGAGGCGGGAGAATCGGCTGCTCACGGCCATCGCGGGATTCCTTGGGTTGGTGGGATTGTGCAGCGCCCTAGCCGAGTTGCTCGCGCAGGCTCAGCAGGGCGGCCCTGTGCACCTGGGAGATGCGGCCCTTGCTCAGGCCCAGCTCGGCGGCGATCTGCTCGAAGGGCTGGGCCTGCAGGTAGTGGCCGGTGATGACATGCCTGTGCTGGTCCGGCAGCTGTGCCACCGCCTCCAGCAAACACCGCCTCAGCTGGACGAGCTCGACCTCGGCGTACTGCGGTATCGGTCCGGGGTGCACGGCGCTGTCGCCCTCGGCGATCATGCCGCTGTCCTCGAGCAGAAAGCCCAGGGCCAGGCCGATGCCGATCTCCGACAGCTGGGCCAGCACCCCGCGCTCGCCATCGTCGCTGGCGTCCATCAGCGAAGCCAGTCGGGATTGCTGGATGCGGCGCCTGGCGGCGATCTGGCAGTGGCGTTCGGTCAGGGACTCCACGCCATCGAGGATGGCGCCGCGAATCCGGTAGGCGGCGAAGGTCTGGAATTTGACGCCGCGCCCGGCATCGAAGCGGTCGATGGCCTCGACCAGGGCCAGCGAGGCCAGCTGGAAGTAGTCACCGAACTCGATGGCGTCACCGAAGCGGCCGGCGTACAGGGTGGCGGCATGCATGCGGGCGTAGGGCAGGTAGTGCTGTATCAGGCGCTGGCGCATGGCGGGGTCGCGGTGCCGGGTGTAGCTGCACCACATCTCGGCCTCGTTGTCGCCGCGCGGCAACGGGTCTTGGGCCGGTTCCGGGTCGAGCACGGCGCGCCCACGATCTCAATGGAACGAGCCGACGATGGCGCGCAGCAGGAGCCCCCAGCCATCCACCAGCACGAACATCAGTATCTTCAAAGGCAGGGCGATCGTCACCGGCGGCATCATCATCATGCCCAGGGCCATCAGAATGCTGGAAACCAGCAGGTCGATGAGCAGGAAGGGCAGGAAGATCACGAAGCCGATCTGGAAGGCCGCACGCAGCTCAGACACCATGAAGGCCGCAGCGAGCTGGGGCAGGGGCACGTCGTCGAGGCTGGCGGGCGGTGGCCTCTTGGACAGCTCATGCATCAGGGCTATGTCGGTCTCCTGCGTCTGGCGCAGCATGAAGCCGCGCAGCGGCTGGATGCCTCGGTCGATCGCGGCCAGCGTGTCGATCCGGCCCTGCATCAGGGGCTGCACCGCCAGCTCGTTGACCTGCGTCCATACCGGGGCCATCGTGAAGGCGGTCAGCAACATGGCCATGCCGATCAGCACCACGTTCGGCGGTGTCTCGGGCAGGCCGATGGCATGCCGGAGCATGGAGAGCACGACGACGACGCGCAGAAAGGAAGTCAGGCAGACCAGCAGCGCCGGCAACATCGCCAGCAAGGTCAGGCCCAGCACCATCTGTATCGGCGTGCCCCATGGCTGCTGCCTGGGTGCGAGGTCTTGCGCAAGGGCCGGCAGCAGACAGCAGATCGTCAGCGCGGCGGTCGCGATGCTGCGGGCAGGTATGGCCCTCATCGGTCCGATGCCTCGTGCTGAGGGGTTTGCGTAGCGGGCGGGGCGTGGTCCAGCAGCGTCGGCGCATGGCCCCTGCAGATCGAGATCAGGGCCTGGCGGCCGTCGGCCCATTCGATGGCATAGAGGGTTGTCGTCACATCCAGCCTGAGCTGCGCCCTGAGTTGCAGCACCGAAGCCGCCGGTCTGTCCGCGCCGGATGGAGTCTGCCGGCGGCCCCGCCGCAAGAACCAGACGCGCAGCCAGCAGGCCAGCGCCACCAGCGCCAGAACGCCCAGCAACGCCAGGCCGGCCCCGGGAATGTCGGGCCAGGATGGGCCGGCCGGCAGGCCAGGGGTTGGTGCGCTCTGGGCCATGGTCGGGCTCGGCGATCAGGGGTCCTTGCGTGGGAGCTCGGTCAGCTGTATGCCGAAGTGCTCGTCCACCGCCACCAGGCGGCCGCGCGCAATCACATGGCCCTCGAGCACCAGGTCGACCAGGCTGTTGACCTCGCGATCCAGGCGCAGCACCTGGCCGGCCTGGGCCGACAGCAGTTCACCCACCGTGAGCTGCACCGCGCCCACGTGGACCTCCAGGCGAGCCGGTACGGCCCGCAGGCCTTCCAGTGAGATGAGGCCCGGGTCCGGCCCGGTGCTGTTGTTCGAGGCGAGCTCGGGGAACTCGATCTTGTGCAGTCCACTGGTCATGGTGGGTTCGAGGCTATCGATCAAAGTGCCGGGGCATGGAGTTGTTCGGTGGCGGTGAGCGCGTCCAGGCGAACCGCGACCTGCCTGCCAAGCTGTCCCAGGTGGGCACTGGCCAGCGGAGCCGTCGCCTTGCCTTGGCCTGCTGCCAGCGTGGCAAGGGCGGGTGTGTCCAGCGGGTGGTCCAGCCGGATGACATCGCCTACCCGCAACTCAGTGATCGCGCCCAGGCTCAGCTGCACGGGCGACAGCATGATGCGAAGCAGCAGGGTCCTTTCGGCCAGAGCGCGCTCCACCGGCACCAAGCCGGGCTGCGGTGGTGATGTCGACGGGCAGGGCAGTCCGCCGCCTGGGAGCAGGGCCAGTGCGGCCTGCTGCGGCAGCCAGATCTCGGCCGGCTCCAGATGCTGTCTGCCCGGCAGTGCCAGACCAATCCGCAGGTCGCCGAACTGCACGAGCCGCTGCGCTGCGGCTGGGTGCAGAGCGGGCTCGTTCGCCGGTGCGAGCCCCAGCACCCTGCAGCAGTTGTCGGTGAAGCTTGCCAAGGCCTCGTTCTGCACCAGTCGTTCCACGGCGGAAGGGCTGCGATCCGGCCTGCCGATCACCGCCGTGATCAGTTGATGGTGGCCGCGGACCCAGGCCGGCTCGCCGGCATGCGAGCCAAGGGGCTGCCAAGGCGGCGTGTCTGTCGGCGCAGGCACCGGGACCAGATGCTCCACCTGCGCCTCGGCCTGGCCCATGCGCCACTCGGCGCACCAATCGGTCCAGGCGGCCTCCACCATGGACCTGATATGAGCCCGCTGTTCGCGGCGAAGACGGGCGATAGTGCGCACGGTGGCGGTGTTCATTTGCCCCTCATGGCGAAGAGCTGCTCGATCATTTCATTGGCGGTCGAGACGATTTGCGAGGAGGCCTGGTAGCCCCGCTGCATGATGACCAGCTCGCCGAACTCCTTGGACAGGTCGACGTTGGAGAACTCGATATAGCCCGGGCGCAGGGTGCCGAAGCCGCCGGTCTGCGCACGACCCAGCTGCGCATCGGCGGAAACTGAGGCCTGGAACTGGTTGTCTCCCGAGGCTTCCAGCGCTTCATCCGACTCGAAGCGGGCCAGGGCCAGGCGCTTGCCCTTGGCCGTCTGTCCGTTGGAGTACTCGATGCTCAGCAGGCCGGCGGCATCGAACGTGACCTTGCTCAGGCTGCCCGCCTGGAAGCCGTTCTGGCTGGCGAATGCCAGGGTGGACAGATTGCCGGTGGCGTAGGACGTGACCTCGGTTCCGAAGCTCAAGGTCAGCGGCATCTCGGCCTGGCCTATGGGTTTGTAGCTGATCTTGATATCGCTGCTGCCGGTGACTGGCAGGCCGTCCTTGAAGAGAATCGTCCCGGCGCCGACCTCGGTGCTGCCGTCCAGCACCGACACCAGCCAGGAGCCGGGCTTGGCGGGGCTCTCGCTGGTGAGCTTCACCGACAAGGCGTGGTTGCCGCCCGCAGCATCCAGCACATTCACGTTGGAGACCGTCTGGTCCGTGGCCGAGCTGGACAGATTGCCCTTGAAGGCAACACTGCTGCTGGCCTTGGGCGCGCTGACCCTGAGCCCCGACAGGGCGATGCTGCCCACACGGCCATCGGCGTCCAGCCCCTGCACCTCGGCCCTGTCGTTGCGATTCACCAGCACCCCCGTGGCATCGAACTCGAACTGGCCGGCCCGCGTGTAGCGCGTTTCACCCGCGAGGTTCTTGAGCACGAACAGTCCAAGGCCGTCGATCGCCAGGTCGAGGTTGGCGCCGGTCTGACGCAGATCACCGGCCTCGAAGTTCAGGCTGGTGGCATAGGTGCTGATGCCCGCGCCATAGCGCGACGCATCCGCCGTCAATGATTGCGATCCGGCGAACACCATATTGCCGAACTGCAGCCGCGCCCCCTTGAACCCCGGTGTGTTCATATTGGAGGTGTTGTTGCCAATGACCTTGATGCCCTTGGAGAAGCCCGCCAGGCCCGCCATTCCGATATAGATGGAGTCAAGCATGGGATGTCCTCGTCAGTCAGTTGTTGGTGCGTACGGTGGCGATCTGGCTCAGCAGAATGCCCGCGGTGACCGTGCCGTCGCCGGCGCGCACGGAGATGCTGGGTTGGCTACCGGACAGCGACAGCGCGAGCACGGTGCCGGAGAGCGTGCCGCTTTCGGTGCTGACGTCGACCGAGCGGCCGATCAGACCGACCGATTGCAATGAGGCCTGCGTGGTCAGCAGCGAGTCCATCTTGCTGTTCAGCTGCTGCGCCTGCTCCAGTGCCGTGAACTGCGCCATCTGCGCCATGAAGGCCTGGTTGTCCATGGGCTTCAGCGGATCCTGAAAACTCAGCTGCGTGATCAGTATCTTGAGGAAGTCCTGCAGGCCGATGCCACTGGCCGCCGAGGCGGTTGATACACCGGGTGATATCGCGCTTATGTCGGCCATCTTGATGCTCCTCGGTCTTGCGTCACTTGCTCGTCCGTCGGGTAGGGCCGGCCGTCATCGGTCGTGGGGGTAGGGTCGGGTCGTCCACGCGAGACCGATTTGCCGTCAATGGAGATCGGTATGCCATTGCAGGTCAGTGACGCCAGCCGGAGCTGGGCCGGGACGAGTGCCTCACCGACCCAACGGCGCAGCTGCGTGTGCGACAGATTGACCCTGCCATCCTTGCCCACCCAGACATGAATCTCATCGCCGTGATACTCGGCATGCAGGCGCAGGGCCTGCTGAGGTTCGATGGACGCGCGGGCCGATGGTCGCGATGTCGTCGGATCGGGGGCCTTGTCTGGCGGCCTCGGCTCGGTATCTGGTGACTTGGTGTCGGTGCGGCGAAGGAGCTCGGCGGGGCGGCTCATTGCCCGCGCATGCGGTTGAACGGGCATCGTCTGTGCACCCGGTGCGACTGCGGGTGCAGCGGACCGTGAACCCAAGATTTGCGAGGTGGCTTGCTTCGCTTTGCTTGCGGTCGCCGCGACGTCGGGTCTGGCTCGATCCGCAGGCGAGGCCGATTCGAGGTGTGGCGCGGACTGCGCGGTGTTGACGGCGTGGCTGGTGTGGCGCGCCACCGGGCTCCTCCTGTCTTGCTGCGGGGCGGCCGCCACCTCGGTTCGGGCGATGAGCACCGCCTGGGATGGCTCATGGGTCAGGCGCGGCGAATCGACCGGATGATCTTGGTCGACGCGCCGCGCTTCGATGGCTGAATGCGCCTGAGGCTCTGGCAAGGCGAAAACATGCTGGTGGTACTCGCTCAAACCAGAGGGCGTGTGGTGTGCGGCAGGAGGAGCATCCCGGCCCGCAAGCAGGGGCTTGGCTGGAGCTGATGACGAGACGGGACTGCGGCCGTCACCTGCCTGTTCGGCAGCAGAAGCCGGCCCTTCTTGCCATGTTGCTTCCTTGAACCACATCTGCGCTTGAGCCTTCTCCATCTCGCGTTGCCAGACCGAGGCGGCCGGCGGCTCGGCCGCACGCCGATCGCCGGCCTCGGAGCGCGACAGCTGGCGCGTCGCAAGAGTGCGATCAACCATCATTCGTCACCCTCCTGAATGCGCTGCCAGGCGCTGCGCCCGAGCACATCGGCATCCAGCCTGTTGGCCGATGACTGCAGGGCCTGCGCGATGAAGGCGGTCTGCGCCACCCGCTGAACCCGCGCTATGCCCAGCAGACGCAGCTGGCAACCCTGACAGTCCCGCTGCGCCATGCGGAGCTGCTCCTGGGCCAGTTCAAAGGCCTGCCTGGCCAGCGACTCGGCACGGATGCCTGCGACAACCCGCTCCAGATGCAGGGGGTGGACGGCGGCGGCCTGGGCATGGACCGGGCGCATCGCCGCGACGCCAGCCCGGAGCTGGGCTTGCGCGGCCTGCAGCGCGGCCTGTTCCGCGTCGCGGGCATCAGTTGCTGTCCTCCGCCGAGACTGCAGCTTGATCAGCCGCCACTCCAGGACCTGCCGGATACCCGATGCGGGAGCCGTGAAGCCGCGCAGGTCGGAGCTCATAGCTCGCCGTCCTTGCCGCGGCCGACGATGGCTTGCAGGCGCTGCATGGCGGCGTCGCGCGGAAGGACCTCACGCCCCTGGCACAGAAAGTCCCGCAACGCGGCCTCCATGCCAATGGCACGATCGAGTGCGGCGTTTGAGCCGGCGTCATAGGCGCCGATCTCTATCATCTGCCGATGGCGCGCCAGCAGGGCCAGCGTGGCCCTGGCGCGATGGACCGTGTGGCGGTCGGCGTCCGAGATGAGTCCGTCCATGACGCGGCTGCTGCTCTTCAGCACATCGATGGCGGGGTAGTGCGCCTGGTGGGCCAGCTCGCGCGAGAGCACGATATGGCCGTCCAGGGTGGCACGCAGGCAGTCCGAGATCGGCTCATTGAAATCGTCCCCCTCGACCAGCACGGTCAGCAGGCCGGTGATGGAGCCACCGCCCCCCGCCGCGCCCAGCCGCTCGCACAGGGCGGGGAGTTCGGCGAACACCGACGGCGTGTAGCCCCGGGCGGTTGGGGGCTCGCCGGCCGACAGGCCGATCTCCCTGCGGGCCATGGCCAGGCGCGTGATCGAGTCCATCGTCAGCAACACGCCGGCGCCGCGATCCCTCAGCCACTCGGCCAGCGCCACCGCCGTGTAGGCCGCGCGAATGCGCATCGGCGCCGCCTGGTCGGCGGTGGCGACCACCACGATGGATTTCTTCAGGCCCTCGGAGCCCAGCTGCTCCTCGATGAACTCCCGGACCTCGCGCCCACGCTCGCCGATCAGCGCAATGACGTTGAAATCGGCGTCGGCCTGCCGGGCCATCATGCCCAGCAGCGTGCTCTTCCCCACTCCGCTGCCGGAAAAGATGCCCATTCGCTGGCCCCGCCCCAGGGTCAGCAGGGCATCGATGCAGCGCACGCCGCTTTCCAGCAGGGTGTCGATGCGAGGTCGCTGCAGCGCGGCGGGCGCTTCACGCCTGAGGGGCTGGCGGGCGCCCAGTCGGGGCATGGGCTTGCCGTCAAGCGCGGCGCCGAGGCCGTCAATGACGCGGCCCAATAGTTCGGTCCCGACGGCGATGTCGGACGATGGCCCGGAGGCGTGCACCAGGGAGCCCACGGCCAAGCCCCGCAGCTCCGCAAAGGGCAGCAGGGTGATGGTGTCCGCCCGCACCGCGACGACCTCGGCCAGGTTCGACCCGGGGCTGCCGGCGCATGCTCCCAGGCTGCACAGATCTCCGATCGCGGCGCGCAGGCCAACCGCCTCCACGATCAGTCCCGAGATGCGTTCGACGCGACCGACCCTGGCCGGCAGCGACACGGCCGAGGTCATGGCTTGCAGCTCGGCCAGCATCAGCCTGGCTCCTCGTCGGCAGTGGCAGCAGCGGGAATGTCGGCCGCCGTTGCCCACAGCCGCATGAGCCGGTCCAGCTGGGTACTCATGGAAATATCCAGCTGGAGGCGGCCGATCTGCAGCAGGCAGCAGCCAGGCTCCAGGCTGCTGTCGGCACTGATCTCGAGTTCATCGGTGGGCTGCGGCAGGCAGGTGGAGGGCGCGCTGTCTGCGATCAGCTGCCAGTCTTGGGCATTCAGAAGAATCCTGGCCGGGGCGCCCTGCTGAAACGCCTTCAGCCCCTGCGCAATCAATGCCTTGAGGAGCTCCCGCCTGTGCGTCTGGTCGCCCAGCAGCTTGCAGAGCGCCTCAAAGGCCAGGGCGACGCTCAGGGGTTCGATCCTGCGCAGCTCGGCAGAGCAGGCTTCCTGCTGCTGACGCAGTGCCGCCTTGAGCGCATCGACCCCGGCCGCGAGCTGCCTCGCGCGTTGCCGGTTCTGCTCGGCGAAGTCGGCCACCAGCTCACGCCTGAGTGCTTCAAGCCTTTGTTCCATCTCCTGGCTCGCCCGCGTCAGGCCCTCTTCGTAGCCGAGGCTGAAGCCGTCGGCGCGCGTCGGCTCGGGCGCGATGGTCGCGGGATGGATCGCATCGGGCGTCGCAGCGAGCAAGGGCCTGATGTCCGCACCCCTCGGCTCGTCCTGAGCAAGGGTCGCATCCCGTTGCTGCGGATGCCCCAGCCGGCGCGGCTGAGCAAGCAGGTGCAGGCCCTTCAGCACCACCGGTTCACTGTGCCTGGGGCTCATGGCCGGCCTCCGATCTTGCGCAGACGTGCGAGCCATGTGCCGGCGCGTGACCGAAACCCTGCCGCTGCCGTGCGACGTTCTGGGGGGACGGCCGGGTGCTCGTCGGCCCGCTGAAGCAGGGCCCTCAGCAGGGCCTGGTCGACGCGACGTGGCGCGAGAGACGCTGCGTATTCAGCGGTCCACGACGGACGGTGTTCCTGGACGCCCTGCTGTTTCAGCGCTGGTATCCGCTGCATCAAGGCGGCCTCCCAGGGCCAGGGCGCCATGGCCAGCAGGCGGGCGATGACATCGATCGGTTCTTCGCGCAGCAGCCCCTCGACGCGGTCGACGGACAGCGCTGAAAGCCGACGAATCAGCGCCTGTGCGGGATCGACCGGCACCGGGCTTGCCGCCGGTGTTGCGGGTAGGGCTTCGCGCAGCAGATCCGGCTGGCTCGGGATCCCGAGGTGATCAAGCTCGGCCAGCAGGCCTCTCAGTGCGGACTGCTGCTGATCGGCCAGGCGATCGAGCAGCCAGTCCTGGTCGTCTGCGCCGACCGAGTGCAGCAAGAGCGCGCTGCGTCGCATACCCTGGGTCTCGGCCACTGCTGGCCCGTGAGCAGCGCTCATGACGAGACCCCGGTATGCCGTCCCGCCAACGGCCGGGGCTCGTCCATCCAGCCCCGGATCGTCAACAGCGCCTGCTCGCGCTCGATGGTGGAAAGGGCGGGTGGACGGACCCCTGGTGCTCGCTTGTCGCGTGCCAGCGAACTCAGATGGAACGCCAGCCCTCCCAGCAGGCCCAAGGCCAGCAGGCTGGCCAGGGCGATGAGAGAGGGGGCCGGCTGCTGCGGCTCGCGGTCGGCGGCGGGCGATGTGTAGGGCTCACCATTGGGCGCTGGATGCTCTGTCGCCGAAGGTGTGGCAGTCAGGTCGCCGGATCGGGGTGCAGATGCCCCCAGCATGTCCAGCGACTGAACGATGACCGAGTCACCGCGCTCTATCGATGCGCCCACAGCAGCGCCCACCAGCGAGCGCAGCTGTTCGAGCTGGGCCGGCTGGAGGCCCTGTTTGATGACGGCCAGCACCTGAAGCCGTGTGATGCTGCCGGGGCGCCCGACAACCTGTTCCACCCGCCGACCCACCTGGTACTCGATGTCGCGTACCGAGCTGCTGGGTGGGGTGACCGCGCCGTCCTTGCCGGCCACGCCGGTGCTGGCATCCTTGAGCGATTCCCGCTCCCGCACCACGATGCCCGCAGGCGGCTCGCCCTTTGCGTTGGCGCCGACCACATCCTCCGAGGTCACGCGCACCTGGTTCATATCCAGGGTGACGTTGACGCTGGAGACATAGCGGCCCGGGCCGTAGGCCTGGGCCAGAATGTCCGACACCTTCTGGTTCAGATGGCGCTCGACCTCCTGCTGGATCTCCAGCCTCGTGCCGGCCGCTCCCGTCTCCTCCTGAAGCGGGTCCGGGGTGAGGGCCACACCCTGCTGGTCAAGCACCGTGACGTCCGTTGGCTTGATGCCGGTGACGGCGGCCGCCACCAGGCGCTGGATGCCCAGCACCTGGGCCGGCTTCAGCGACTGATGGCGCTTGAGGCCGACCGTGACTGAGGCCTTGGCCTGCTGCTGGTGGCGTTTGAACAGGCCTTCGTCGGCGAAGGCGATGTGCACGCGGGCGGAGGCGATCTCGGTCAGCGACAGAATGGTGCGGGTGATCTCGCCCTGGAGTGCGCGCTGATAGTTGACCCTCTGGGCGAACTCGGTCATGCCGAAGTCGTTGTTGTTGAACAGCTCGAAGCCGACGGCGCCATGCAGGGGCAGCTCCCTGGCCATCAGCTTGAGGCGGGTCTGATGCACGATGCTCTTGTCGACGATCAGCGAGGCGCCGTCTTCGCCGAGCCTGTAGGGCACCTTCAGGCGGTCCAGCTCCGCACTCATCGCCGATGCATCCTGGGGTGTCAGCTCGGAGAACAGTGTCTGCTGCTCAGGGTGCAGCAGGGGCAGGGCCGCCCAGGTCAGCGCTGCGGCGATGACGAGCACACCGGTGCCGAAACCCAGGCGTGCTCGCCCGCTCAGTCCGGTCAGGAGTTGTCGCAGCACCTGGGGTCCTCCTCTGAGCCTCTAGATCTGCATCCGCATCAGATCCTGGTAGGACTCCACCAGGCGATTGCGGACCTGCAGCAACAGCTGGAAGGAGGTGCGGCTTTCCTCCAGCCTGATCATCACCTCGTGCAGGTTTCCCATGCCGCCTTGGGCCAGGTCTCCGAGGCCTTGCTGGGCGCGCATCCAGTCCGAGTTCACGGTCTGCAGACCGGCCGTCACAAGCTCGGTGAAATCGACGCCAGCCGCGACGCGCATCGTGTCTTTGCCGCCGTCCGGTGACCCCATTGGCAAGGGCGGGCGGATGCCGGCCAGCGGGGGCAGAAAATCTATCGACGCGCTCATGAGGTCGATCCGATGTCGAGGGCCCGCAGGGCCATCGTGCGTGAGGCGCTCAGGGCCGCCACATTCGCCTCGTAGATGCGCACGGCCGTCGCGAGTGTCATCATCTCGGCGGCGATGTCGATGTCCGGCTGGTAGACATGGCCTTGCGTGTCGGCCCATGGATGACCTCGATCCAGCACGCGACGCGCATCACCGGGGCGGCTCTCGATCTGGTAGCCGGGTACGGTCAGTCCCTGGCGCACCAGATTGAGAAAGGCGCCGCCCGAGCTGCTGTCCGTCCCCAGCGACGACGCCGCCGCGACCAGCCGTCTGGCCTGGTAGCCGGTCTGCTCGTTGCCCGACACGGTGCCGGCGTTGGCCAGATTGGTGGCCGCGACCTCGTAGCGTGCACGCTCGATACTCATGCCGGCGGCGCTGATGGCGAAGGCGTTGTGGTAGTCCATATCGGCTCCTTAGCGACGGCCCTCGGTGGCTGCGCTGTGCAGGATGGAGAAATGCCGGGACAGGGCTCGCATCAGGGCCTGGTAGTGAAGGCTGTTCAGCGCCATCTCGGCCACCTCCTCGTCCAGCCGCACCGCGCGCACCAGACCGTCGGCGCCCAGATCGGGACCCACCCGTGCGGCCTCGATGTGCTGGCGTATGGTCTCGGCGGGACGCTGATTGCCCGTCCACGGCGGCTGCGCCTGCCACTGGTCGCTGAAGCTGAGTCTCTGTCGCGCGTAGCCGGGCGTGCCGGCGTTGGCGATATTGGTGGCGATGACCTGCTGGCGCAGGCTGGCGAGGTCCAGCGCCGATCGCAGCAGGTCCAGATTGAGGGCTTCGATGTTCATGGGCTGAACCTGAGTTGGGGATTACTGGATGATCAACTCGGCGTGCAGGGCCCCTGCCGCCTTGACTGCGCGCAACACCGAAATGATGTCCCGCGTGCCGATGCGCATGCGTGTCAGCGCCTGCACCAGGTCGGCGACCGTGTTGCCGCCGCGGACGAAGGCCGCTGCCTCGCCTTCGCTGACGTCAACGCGGTGGTTTCTGACGAGGGCGGTGTGGACCGCCGGGTTCGAGCCGCCCAGCACCAGGGGTTGGACTGCATGGGTCTCTGACGCAATCGACAGGCGCAACTCGCCGTGTGACACGGCGACGCTGGAGATGCGCACATGGCCTCCCGCCACGACGGTGCCCGTGCGCTCGTTGATGACGACCTTGGCGCGTCGGTCGGGAGTGACGGATACGTTTTCCAGCAGGGCGAGAAATGCGACCGGATGCTCGCGGTGTGCTTCGGGAAGCTGGACCTCGACACCCGATGCATCGCGAGCCTCGGCCAGCTCGCCGCCGATCTGCCGGTTGACGGCCTCGGCCAGTCGGGCCGCGGTCGTGTAGTCGGGTTCATGCAGGACGAAAGTCACCGAGGTCAGAGGCGCAGCCACTTGCGGCAGCGCCGCTTCGATGGTGGCCCCGCCCGGAATGGCGCCTGCGGTCGGGTGGTTCTTCTGCACCACGTTGCCGTTGGCGTCGTATCGATAGCCGCCGACGGAGAGTGCGCCCTGCGCGAGCGCATAGACCCTGCCATTGGGCGCTTTCAACGGCGCCAGCAGCAGTGAGCCGCCGACGAGACTGCGTGCGTCGCCGATTGAGGTGATGGTCACATCAACGGCATCGCCGGGCCGGGCGAAAGGCGGAAGCTGTGCCGCAACCAGCACGGCGGCGACATTGCGGCTCTGCACCTGATCCGGCGCGACGCTCAGGTTGAACTGCGACAGGACGTTGGCCAGTGCCTGCCGCGTCGCGCGGTTGCCGGGCGCATCGCCGGTGCCAGCCAGGCCGGTCACGATGCCGTAGCCCACCAGGGCGTTCTCTCGCCAACCCTGGATCTTGGCTATGTCCTTGGCGCGCATGGCCTCGCCGGCCACTGACGCGCCCGCAGCCAGGGGGCAGAGCAGCACCGGGCAGCAGGCCAGCAGCAGCGCTCGGACGATAGGCATGACGCGGCTCATCTACAGGCCCAACCAGTTCATGACGCGGTGCCACCAGGCCGCCCGCTGGCTCTCGGTCATGTCGCCGGCACCGACGTAATCGATCCTGGCCTCGGCCAGCCGATTGGACAGCACGACATTGCCCTCGGAAATATCCTGCGCACGCACCTGGCCCTCGATGCGAATGCGCTGCTGCTCCCGGTTGATGACCAGCAGCTGTTCGCCGGCCACGCGCATGTCACCGTTGGCCAGCACGGCCACCACATGGACCGACAGCTGCGTCAGCAGGCGGCCGGTACGGGCCGTGCGGCCTCCGCCGTCGAACTCGCTGCTGGCTGCCAGGTTCAGCTCGTGCTGACGTCTGCCGACGCTGAGGTCACTCTTGCGCTGCGTGCCGGAGTCCGCGCTGGCAGCGGCGGACGCATTCTCTAGCACCTGTATCGTCAATACGTCACCCACCCGATAGGCCTTGCGGTCGCCGGTCAGGGGGCGGAAGGTCGATTCGTCGTAGAGGCTCTGCGCCCCACACGAGTCTGGCGCAATCAAACAGGCCAGCGCGCAGGCCAGCGAGAGGCCGTACAGAGCAGAGCTTTGTGCTTGCTGCTTCATCGTGCCTCCAGCCTTCCGCCAGCGATCACGCGAGCCGTCACCGGGCGGGTCGATCCCAGTGGCCTCACCAAAAGCCAGTCCCCTGTGCTGCCGCTCTGCAGGGCCAGGGCCTTGTGGCTGGCGGTGATCGAATCCTGTTGCGCTTGCAGCGTCACGACGTCGCCGGTAGCGACGTCGACTTCGGGCGCCAGCATCTCCTGGCTCAACATCTGACCCGGCTTGATGGACATGAGCAAGCGATGGCGTTGGGGGATGGTCGCAAGCCAGGGTTGGCGCGGCAGACCGGCCACATCAAGCGACTCGGCCCGGAAGTCGTCCGGCTGAGGTGCGTGGCCGACCCGCAGATACCGCACCGCGACCCAGACCGGCCGAGGCGCGCGGATCCTGGCGGCGAGCGGAACCACGGCGATCAATTTGCCTCCCACCCGGACCTCCATCGCCGCCTGGACATGGGCCGGAATCAGGCCACGGGTATTCGGCAAATCCCGCAGCCGCAGCGTCAAAGGGCCTGCGGGAGCGAGTGCCGCCGAACGTTGCCGGGGCGAGGCGAACTCGATCCGCAGGTCCGGCGTGCCGAGCCATTCAACGATCGCGGCGGTGGCTGCATCCTGCAGGGTCGACATGGGCAGCTGACGCTCAAGTCGCTCCGGCATCGGGCCAGCGAACAGGGCGCCTGACGCCAGGGCGACCGTCCCAGTGAGTAGTTGGGCGAGCATGGGAATCACTTCCTGAGGTTGTTCGCCATCGCCAGCATTTCGTCCGAGGCCTGCACCACCTTGGCGCTGGCCTCATAGGCGCGCTGGGCCAGCATCAGCCCGACGTACTCGTCCACCAGTCTGACGTTGCCGGCCTCTACATGGCCCTGCTTGATGGTGCCAAAGCCGACGTCGCCCGGCAGCCCGGAAATGGCGTCGCCGCTGGCTTCACTCGATCGGTAGAGGCCGTCGGCCATCGGCTCCAGCGCCGATGCATTGGCGAAGCGCGCCAGATGAAGATGCCCCAGCCCGACCCTTTGGCCCTGGGCGGATGAGCGCAGCGAGATGCTGCCGTCAGCGGCTATCGTCAAGGACTGCGCCCCCTCTGGAACGAAGATCGCTGGCTTGAGGGGGAATCCCCCCTGGGTCAGCAGCGCGCCGTCGGCGTCCAGTTTCAGGCTGCCGCCTCTCGAGAACGCGCGCGAGCCGTCCGGCATCGTGACCTCCAGAAATCCGTCGCCCTCTATCATCAAGTCGAGAGGCCTGTCGGTCCTCTTGGGCTCGCCGGGATCGAACAGGGTCTTCACCGAAGCCACGCTGACACCGATACCACCCGACCGGTGACCCGTCGGGGCCAGTTGCATGACGGGCTTCGACCGGTCAACCAAGCCGGCATCAGTCCCCTGGCTGACCAGGGCCGCAAAGTCGACCCGGGAGCGCTTGAAGCCCGGCGTGTTCATATTGGCCAGATTGTTGGAAATCGTCTCGACATTGAGCTGCTGGGCCGCCATGCCCGTGGCCGCTATGTGAAGTGCGTTCAACATGTCATTGCTCCCCAAGCTTGCGCAGCGCCGTGCCCATCATCTCGTCGTAGCCTTGGGCGACGCGATGCAGGGTCTCAAAGTGGCGGACCGTACGCTGCAGCTGGACCATTTCATGGGCCGTGTCGACATTGGAACCCTCGAGGAACCCCTGCTTGATGGCCACCTCGCCGACGGCCATCAGCCGCATTGCGCCCTCGGCGACATACAGGCCGTCGCCTATGCCGCTGAGCCGGGTTGGCTCCTCGGCGACGAGCAGGCGCAGCTGACCCCGCGCCTGTCCATCCTGTCTCAGCGTGCCATCGGGCGTGATCACCACCGGGCCCGGATTCAGCAGCAGTTCACCGGCGTGGCCGATGACGGGCCACCCCGATGCGGTGACCATGCGGCCTTGCGCGTCGAGCTGGAACTGCCCGCGCCGCGTATAGGCCGGCCCTTGAGGTGTGGCGACTTCAAACAAGCCCGCGCCGGTGATGGCCAGATCAAGCGGCTGCGCGGTCTGCTTCAGGCTTGCCGGCCGCAGGTCAAGCAGGACCTCGGCGCGGTGAGCGCTGCCGCCGTCGGTGGAAAGGGCCTCCGATGCGGGCATCAATGCCGGGAACGGCGGTGTGACGCTGCCGAGCCTGCGCTCAGCCAGGATCTCGCGCCTGTATCCGGGCGTGAATTGATTGGCCAGGTTGTTGGCTATCCGTTCGAGCGAAGCCACGTTGCGCTGCATCGCTGTCAGGCTGGCGAACATCAGTTCCTGCATGATGCATGGCTCCCCGCCGTCGTCCCTACAGCGCCACCACGGCGAAGGACTTCAGCTCGACGTTGTTGGGCACCTCGGCCATCGAGAGTACGCGCAGATGGGGCAGCACGCGCTCGGACAGGCCGCGAATCTGCCGGCGCAACTCGGGCGAGCACAGCAGCACGGGCAGGGTGTTGCTCTTCATCATCCGCTCGGCGGCGTGGGCGAGCTTGCCCAGCATCTGCTCCGTCAGCTTGGGATCCAGACCATGGCCGGCGCCAGGGTCCTGTCCGCGCACCGCCAACACCAATTGGCCCTCGATCAAGGGGTCCAGTGTCAGCACCTGAAGCGCCTGGGCCTCGCCCATCAACCCCTGGCAGATCGCCGGGCCAAGGCGCTGACGGACCCGCTCGCTCAGTTGCCCGAGATCCTTGCAGCTGCGGGCGCTCTCGGACAATACCTCCAGGATGGCCTCGATATTGCGAATGCTGACCTTCTCTCTGAGCAGGGCCTGCAAGACCCGCTGAATCTCGCTCACTGACAGCAAGGTGGGGATCAACTCCTCGACCAGTGCCGATTGACTTTCTCTCACGCGGCTCAGCAACCGGTCGGTCTCGGCGCGGGTCAGCAGGGTCGCCGACTCGCGCCGCAGCACCTCCGTCAAATGGGTGAGGATGACGGTTTCTGCATCGACCAGGGTGTAGCGCGCTGCCGCGGCCAGCTCGCGATGCTGCGGGTCTATCCATACTGCGGGCAGGCCATAGCTCGGGTCCTTGGTGATCTCACCGGGAACTGACCTCACGTCACCTGCCGGGTGTATGGCCAGCAGTTTGTCCGGTGGCGCCTCGCCGCGACCCAGCAGCACGCCATCAATATGGATTTCATAGTGCTGAGCGCCGAGCCTTGTGCCGTCGATCACGCTGATGGGCGGCAGCACCAGGCCGTAGTCGAGCGCATGCTGCCGACGGAAGGTGGCGACCCGCTCCATGAACATGCCCCCGCCCCCATCCGTCTTGATCAGCGCGGTCCAGCGTGAGCCGACCCTGAGTTCGATCGGCGCCAGCTTCAGCTCCGCATAGGGGTCGACATCGGCCCGAGCGGCAGCGTGCGAATCGTCAGGCCTTGGAACTGGTGTCTGCCGGTTGGCGCGGATGCCGGCTCGGCTGGAGAGCCAGGCAGCGAGCAAGGCCAGTGCGCTCAAGGCAAGGGCCTGCCACAGGGGTATGCCGGGCAACAGCAGCAGGCATGCCAGCGTTGCGGCGACCAGCACCAGGGTCTTGGGGTGGGAGCTGATCTGCCGGAACACCTCGCGACTCAGATCGCTGTCAGAAGCCGATCGCGTCACGATGATGCCGGTGCCCACGGCAATGACCAGGGCCGGCACCTGGGTCACGATGCCATCGCCTATGGTCAGCAGCGTGTAGGTCTGAAGCGCCTGGGACCATGGCATGCCGAGTTGCATCGTGCCTATGACCATGCCGCCGACGATATTGATCAAGAGGATGACGATGCCGGCGATGGCATCGCCCTTGACGAATTTGCTGGCACCGTCCATGGCGCCGTAGAACCCGGCCTCCTTCTCCAGCGTCTTGCGCCGGCGTTGCGCCTCGGCCTGGTCGATAAAGCCCATATTGACGTCCGCGTCTATGCTCATCTGCTGGCCCGGCATGCTGTCCAGCGTGAATCGGGCGGCGACTTCCGAGACGCGCTGCGCACCACTGGTCACGACCACGTACTGAACGACGATCAGGATGAAGAAGACGATCAGTCCGATCACATAGTTGCCGCCCACGACATGGGCGCCGATCGCCGCGATGACCTGGCCGGCGCTGGCGTCTGAAAGGATCAGGCGCGTTGCGGCCACATTCAGGGACAGACGAAACAGTGTGGCGATCAAGAGCAGCGACGGGAAAGTGGAAAACTCCACCGGCTTGGGCATGTAGAACGTCAGCAGCAGGACCAAGAAGGCGAAGCCGAAGTTCGCCAGAATCAGGAAGTCAAGCAAGCCGGGAGGAATGGGCGCGAACAGCACCACCATGACGCCCATCACCAGCAACACCAGGGCCACATCGCTTTGCCGGCCGAAGAAGCGCTCCAGCCCGCTCATCGGACTGCTCCCTCTGGCGCTGCGGCCCGCCTGCTGGCCTCGCGCATCGCCAGTACCCACACCATCAGGCGGGCCACCGCAGCATAGTGCTGCTCGGGAATCGATGCATTGGTGGCCACCTCCGCATACAGCGCACGGGCCAGGCTGCGGCTCTCGACCACGGGAATGCGGTGCAGCGCGGCGATCTTGCGCATCGTGTCGGCCATCACGCCGCGGCCCTTGCCGAGCATGACCGGGGCCGTCATGGCTCCGTGCTCGTAGCGCAGGGCGACGGCAAGGTGGGTGGGATTCGTTATCAGTACATCGGCCATGCGGGTCTGGCTCAGCATCCGGCTGCGCTTGAGCAACTCGCGGCGCAGCTCCCGGATGCGGGCGCGGATGCGTGGATCTCCCTCCCTGTGCTTGTGCTCGTCCCTGAGTTCGCGCTGGCTCATGCGCATCTTCCGGGAGAACTCTCGCAGGGTATATACGTGGTCAAGTGCAGCGATCACCAGCATGGCCACGGTCAGCTTCAGGCCCACCGCTGACAGGTCATCGACCAGCAAGCGCGCAAAGCCCTGCGAGGGCATGCCGGCAATCTGGTGAAACTGCGGCATCAGCGCAGTCAGCGCGCCGCAGACCACATAGCCCAGCAGCGACAGCTTCAGCAGCGTGCGCATCGTGTCGAACAGCGTGCGCGTCGAAAGGACCCGCTTGAAGCCGGTCGCAGGGCTGAGGCGGCTCCAATCCGGCTTGATCGGATGCGAGCTGAGCAAGGGGCCGGTCTGCAGCAGATTCGCCGCAATGGCTGCCAGCATAATTGATAAAAGAAGCGGCATTGCAAGCAAGCAGGCCTGCGTCAGTGCATGCCGGGTCAAACTCCAGAGCGCCCATCCGTGCTGATCGACATGCCCCAGACTCACCAGCAGCAGGCGGTCGAACTGGAACTGCTCGCGAACCTGGTCCCAGCCGTAAATCTGCAGGAAGACGATGGCCGCGCCGAACACCAGCGCCGATACAAGGTCGGCGCTCTTGGCCGCCTGGCCTCGCTTGCGTGCCTCGGACAGCTTGTAGGGCGTGGCCGCGGCACTGCGATCAAGATCCTGCTCGGCCATCAGCGCAGCACTCCATTCCAGAACGAGAAGATTGACGCATAGGCGCGGCTCATGACCCCGCCTGCGCCGCCAAGCCAGAGTGACAATGCGGCGATGCCGGCCAGCACCTTGATCGGCAGGGCCAGCGCGAACATGTTCATCTGTGGCACGCTGCGTGCCAGGACACCCAGAGCGAACTCCAGCAGCATCAGGCAGAACACCACCGGCGCCACCAGCGCGAAGCCCAGGCTGAACATGCCGCCACCCTGCTTGACCAGCACGGACAGGGCTGCCTCCAGCGGCCAGGAGGCACCCGGCGGAAAGCGCTCAAAGCTCATCTGAAGGCCGATCAGCAGTGTCGCAAAGGCGCCGCTGGAGAAGAATCCGACCAGGGCCAACTGACTCATGGCGGCGCTCAATATCGGCACTTGGTGCCGAGATACAGGATCGAGCACCTGGCCCATTCCGAAGCCGATCTGGACGTCGAGCAGGCGTCCGCCCATGGCGAACGCAGCAAAGGCCAGGTTCACGCCAAGTGCCATCACCGCACCCAGGCCCAGCTCCCGCAGCGCCACCGCCGCCGACTCCCAGGCGCTGGCTCCCGCTGCCGGCGAGGCAATCTCAATGCCCTGGCCCAGGCAGGCGGACAGGGCCAGCGCAATTGTCAATCGCACCAGCAGCGGTATCGCGGCGCCAAAGGGGGCCGACATCAGCATCAAGCCGCTGAGCCGCATGAAGACCAGATAGAGGGCCGTGACCCGGTTTGGGTCAAACATGTCGGCAGCCAAGGCGGGCGCGTTCATGGTGTCAGTCAGAACATGCGGGGGATGTCGAGCCAGAGCCGGGTCATGTAGCTCGCGAGAACTCGCAAGATCCATGGCCCGAACACAATCAGGGCCACGGCGGCCGTGATCAGCTTGGGCACGAAGGTCAGGGACATCTCCTGAACCTGGGTCACGACCTGAGCGATGCTGATCAGCAGCCCGACAATCATTGTCGGCCCCAAGACGGGCAGGCAGATCAACAAGCCGGTCCATAGAAGGGCCGACATCATCTGCAGAGCCAAGTCAGCATGCATGGCTTCCACCTCCCTCATAGGCGCAGTCACGCCTGTGTCGAGTCGAGGACCTTCGGCTCCCTGTGAGTGGGATTGCTTCCTCAGGTCGCGGAACAGCGGGCTTGATACCCCTACACCATCTGAACTGCTGCGGCAGCATCGCGATGAAGTGCCGAAAGATTCATTGTTCGCTCGCATGATTCTGCACTTGAGCGCATGACAAGGCAATATCTATCGGAAACATTTTTAGCCGTCCTCACGGCTGTCGATGCATGGCCTGGCACTTACCCTAGGTGGAGGCCTCAAACGCCCAGTCGCGGCCCGCCGGCCTCGACATCTTCAAATCACGGAGAATCGCGGGCTGTATGAGCAAACCCAAGAGAAATCTCCCATGACTGAAGCCACGAATCGTCCTGCCATGCCCGACCGCCTGTCCGTGGATCCGCGCAGCCCGCATCACATTGCGGCCGTGTTCGAGCATGAGATCGGTATCCGCCTGAACGACAAGGAGCGCTTTGATGTCGAGGAGTACTGCATCAGCGAAGGCTGGGTCAAGGTTCCTGCGGGCAAGACCCGTGATCGCAAGGGAAACCCGATGATGATCAAGCTGAAGGGCCGGGTCGAGGCGTTTTACCGTTGACTTGAATAGAGGCGGTGCCCACTGGCAACAGCCGACTTGAAGGCAAGATTCAGGTCTTCCTCCGAAGAGAAGCCATATTGCTGAAGCTTGCTTTCGGCGAAAGACGCAAGGACTGGCGCAACATCATGGCTTGGCTCTACGCCTCGGTGCGGAGTCGCGGGGTGTGCCGATGCGCGGAAGATGCCGATAGCCATGGCGCCTTGGGGGGCTGGATTGCTTTGCACTGATGCACGTGGCAGACGGCGCTCAGAACAGAGCCGGATAACGTTGGTAAACAATAATGTAGACGCCAATGGCGACCTCCAGCGCGCCAACGAGCACAGCCGGCAGTCCTTCAACGATCCGATGGTCATCCCCGTCTTCCGATCCCCAGAACTTTGCTTCTCGCTTGAGGATGCTCCGCGCGCCCATGGCAATTACTGCTAGGCCGAGAATCAACATGATCAGCTTGAGGAGCATAGTCTTGATGGCTACCGCTTGACATGAGGGGCAAACGACGGCGGCACCGGCTTGGACAGACAGCCCCTAGACCGAAGGCAGCCCTGCGACGAACACTTGTCTTGAAGGTAACCAACCCTCGAATATCAGCATGAGCAACCGTCGCTATTGCATCCACATCGGGTGGCATTCAACGGGCTCCGTCGCGTTCCCCGTCCGGCAACGGGTTCCATCATTCATCTGCAGCGCAGAGGGTCAGGCATTTCCTCTTGACAAGAAGAAGCCATATCAGCGTTTGACATGAGGGGCAGACGACGGCGGCACCAGCTTGGACAGAATGCCAGAAGCCGAACCGCCGTTGCTTGTCCCCTCGATGGAATGGTTAGCCCGCAGCGCCTTGACTTGAACCACAGGGTGGAACCATAATGGTTCCATTATGGATGGAGAGCGCCGTGCCCACAACCCTGACATTGAAGAATATCCCCGACGCCGTGTACGACCGGCTGAAGCTTGCTGCAGAAATGCATCGCCGAAGCTTAAATAGCGAGGCCATCGTGTGCCTTGAGTCGGTGTTGCTACCAACCAAGATGATGCCGAGCGAGCGGATTGCTCGGGCTCGCGAACTGCGGGCGGCTTTGCCGGACGGCAAGTTCCGTGCGCGTGACATCGATGCGGCGAAGCGCAAGGACCGGCCATGATCGTGGTCGATTCGAATGTGCTTGCGTACTTGTACCTGCCTGGCGAGTACACAGCTGCAGCTGAGGCATTGCTTGAGCAGGATCCCGATTGGGCCTCCCCAATCCTTTGGCGCAGCGAGTTTCGCAATATCTTGGCGGGATACATGCGACGCAAAGCCATTTCGTTCGAGCAAGCGAACAGCCTCCAGCGAGAGGCAGAGAGCCTACTTGAAGGTGCAGAGTTCGAGGTCGAGTCCTCGGCCGTGCTGGAACTCGTTCGCGACAGCGACTGCTCCGCATACGATTGCGAGTTTGTTGCTCTCGCAATGAAGCTCGACACGAAGTTGGTCACCATGGACAAAAAGCTGCTGCGAGCATTTCCGAAGCGCACCATCGCTCTTTCTGCGGGCTAGACAAGATGGCTTCGTGACGCCGGGCGGCCCGACTCCTGCGATGCCGTAGGTTGCAGGCACTGGGCCTGCAGAGCTACACCAATGCACCCGGCAGACGGACTGCCGGGGCGTTGCAAGTTAGCAAGGAGTCGGGCCATGAGTAAATCTAGCACCTTGTTCGTCGGTTTGAACGTCCACAAGTGTCAGCGCCGATCCAATATTGACCCGGGGATGGATGCCGACCGCTTGAGGGTCGGCTGTGGATAAGTGTAGGTCTATGCCTGTTTCGTTGGCCTCCTGAAGCTGGTCAGTTGGCGCTCAGATGTCAGCCTCCGGTGGTGGCTGCTTATCGGTCCGGCGAGCCTGCTCACGCGCTTTGATGCGCTTCTTGGCCACGGCGCTGCTGTGCAAGAAGCGATGGCTCTCGTTGCCGGTCTCGATGATGTGGCAATGGTGGGTGAGCCGGTCCAGCAAGGCCGTCGTCATCTTCGCGTCGCCGAACACGCTGGACCACTCGGCGAAGTCGAGGTTGGTCGTGATCATCACGCTGGTCTGCTCGTACAGCTTGGAGAGCAGGTGGAACAGTAGCGCCCCGCCAGCCTGGCTGAAGGGCAGGTAGCCCAGCTCATCGAGGATGACCAGGTCCATGCGCAGCAAGCTCGCCGTGATGCGCCCAGCCTTGCCCTTTGCCTTCTCCTGCTCCAGCGCATTGACCAGGTCCACCGTCGAGTAGAACCTCACCCGCCGGCCATGCCGCGTGATGCCGGCCACGCCGATGGCCGTGGCAAGGTGCGTCTTACCCGTGCCCGGCCCACCGACCAGCACGGCGTTGTGCGCCGCGTCCGTGAACGTCAGCTCGGCCAGCGTATGGATCAACTTGCGGTCCACCGGCGAGACCTCGAAGTCGAAGCCCGCCAGGTCGCGGTGCACCGGGAACTTGGCCGTGTGCATCTGGTGGCTCACCGAACGCATGGCGCGGTCCGTGGTCTCGGCCTGCAACAGATGCTCAAGCAGCCAGCGCGAACTCTCCAGCGCAGCGCTGCCGCCTTGCTCCACCAGATCGGACCACGCGCCGGCCATGCCGTGCATGCGCAACTGCTTGAGTTCGACTGACCTGCCCCCTTTTGCCGTACCAATGATTCAGCCGGAGTCCTGGGTTGAAGGTTAATGGATTTCGGTTGGTGTCGGGTGTCGAGCAGCATCGCCGGCATGCCGGCGATGCTGCTCGGCGAACCGGGCCGGCGGTATCCGACCGATGCTGCTGTGGGGTCGGACCTCGTTGTAGTCGCGTCTCCAGCTGGCGATCTCGGTGCGGGCTTGGTGCAGGCTCTGGAACCAGTGCTCATTGAGACACTCGTCTCTGAACTTGCCGTTGAAGCTTTCGATGTAGCCGTTCTGCATGGGGCGCCCAGGCTCGATCAGGATGTGCTTGATGCCATGCTCCTGCGTCCAAGCGATGAAGGCCCGGCTGGTGAACTCTGGACCGTTGTCCGTACGAACGGCTGCCGGGTAGCCTCTGAACCGCGCGGCCTGGTCCAGCAATCGGGTGACGTACAAGCCGCTGATGCCGTAGTCCACCGCAATGTCCACGCACTCGTGGCTGTAGTCATCGGCAACGGTCAGGCACTTCAGACGCCTCCCGTTGGCCAGGCTGTCGCTGACAAAATCCATGCTCCACACCTCGTTGACCTTGGTCGCTGCGTTCAGTGGCGTGCGCTCTCCAATGGGTCGCTTGACCTTCGCGCGCTTGCGCACGGCCAGATTGGCGTCGCTGTACAGCCGGTACACCCGCTTGTGGTTGACGCCTGGGAACTCCGGGCGCAGCAGATCGTGCACGCGGCGGTAGCCAAAGCGCCTGCGCACATGGGCGATCTCGACGATCTTGGCCTTCAATGCCAGCGTTTGAGGACTGCTCACCGGTGGGTGGCGGTAGCTGTCTCGGCTTAGCCCCACAAGCCTGCAGGCGCGGCGTTCAGACAACTGATGGTCTTGGATCAGCTGAGTGATGGCCGCGCGCTTGGCCTGTGGGGCTATCTTTTTACACCGAGCACGCTCTTGAGCGCATGCATGTCCAGGTGAGCCTCGGCCAGCAGGTGCTTGAGCTTGGCGTTCTCAGCCTCCAGCTCGCGCAGCCGTCGGGCCTCGGAAACCTCCAGGCCGCCGAACTTGGCCCGCCACTTGTAGAACGTGGCATCCGAGAACCCGCCCTTGCGGCAGATCTCCGCCACGGCCATGCCGGCCTCAGCCTGCTTGAGGAACCCGATGATCTGTTCCTCGGTGAATTTGCTTTTTCTCATGTCCGCGATTCTCCTGAATTGCGGACTCCTGCTCGTTTAGATTGGTACGGCTGGATGGGAGCAGGTCACCATGTAGAGCCAGTTGAGTGGAAGAAGCGCTGGATCATCGATCATCGATGAGAGACCATGCCCGTGTGGATTGACTGCCATAAGCAGTGGCGGTAGAAGCAGCGAGATCAACACCACGAACGAGTACCTGGAGCGCATTCAACGAGCCCTAACGTTTGACATGAGGGGCGGACGACGGCGGCACCTGCTTTGGCAAGCGGCACCAACTATGCTCGCCGTTGGACGTCCCCTCGATGGAATGGTTAGGCCACGCACCGGCGGCACGAACAATGAATTTAGCCATGTTGGTCAACAAACCCGAAAGCGTTGCCTTCGGGATCAGTGTAATGAACCCAGCGCGTTCCGAGGAAGCTGCCAATTTCTCCAGCCGGGACAACACCTCGTGACTTAAGGTCTTCTATCGCCGACTCAAGCCGGTCGACCTTGAAGCAAACTCGAACAGACTGCTGTTCCGGCGACTTGCGCGTTGGAGACGATTTGCCACCGGCCCAAATCTCCAAGAGTGATCCAGATCCAATGTCAAAGATGTGGCAGCCGTCACTTCTCTGGATTTGGTGTAGACCCACGCGCATTTCATAGAAGGCGGATAGTTCCACCAAATCGAGGGCACTAAGTCCGACATGACCGATTCCGCTGAGGCGCATGACTTTGGGTGGCCTAACGTCCGAGCTGAACCGCGAGCGCAGGTAGGCTGCGTAAGGCCCAGAATGAAATGAGGGCCTGGAGCGGCCTGCCGTAGCGAGTCGGCTCGAGCGAATGGTTAGAGCGCATTTCGCCTCGCCTTGTTTGGCGCAACGAAAAGCTTCCAAGACACCGCAGCTGCGCCAACCAAAAATGCGCAGAAGACAGAAGCAAGCAGGCCATCCTGCACTGCTAGGTTGCAACATGCCTCTGCTAGCCATACTGCTGCAAAGAGCCAGACAAGCGACATGGCGATCGTTCCGCCGATGAACAGAATAGCTTTGGATAGCATGAGAGACGAATTCGTTGCGCTCTAACGTTTGACATGAGGGGCAGACGACGGCGGCACAGGCCTTGGCAACCAGCACAAACCATGCTCGCCGTTGGCTGTCCCCTCGATGGATTGGTTAGGGCTCGGTTGAGAGGCGATTTGCATACCTGGAAATCCATGTGGTTGCCAGCTTTTCGCCGGCGTTGCGTTCCAAGACTGAAAGTCTAGGTGACAACTTGGCCAGCGCAGCAATGGCGTCGTTCTCTATCTCAGCTTCCGTCGGTTCCTTCTTACTCAGCTTGGCTGCGGTAGCAATGGCGCAGCGATACCAAGCATACGCAGTTGCGAGGTTTCTATCGACGCCGACACCAGCCTCATACGCTTGCCCCAAGTGCAGCTGTGCTTCAGAAACGGCCAACGCGGCTCCCTTGCGCCACAACTCGACAGCCTTGGCCGGACGCGCCTCACCGCCTAGCCCGTTGTAGAGAAGGAAGGCCAAATTGTTGAGGGCTTCATCCGGCCCACCTTCCGCGAGTGACTGTTCCCACTGCTTGCGCGCCTCGGCGAAGTTCTTCGCACGCCACGCTGCAACGCCTTTGTTGTACGGAGTCTCCTCCGCGAGAGCTACGGGCAACCCGAGCGAACAGACAAGAAGGGGAATGAGCAGGAGTCGCAATGTAGAGCCCTAACGGATAGCGTTTATCTGCCGAGTACGAACGCATGGGTAGCGCACGTCG
>JADMJJ010000053.1 GCA_018780645.1 Burkholderiaceae bacterium | reverse complement strand
ACTTCTGGCCCTCGGCCTTGACCAGGATCTTGATGCGCGCCTTGTAGGCGTTGTCACGCCGGCCGTAGCGGTTGTAGACGCGCACGATGGCCTCGATGAAGACCAGGATCTGGTTCCAGGGCAGGAAGTCGGCAATCACCGTGCCGATGATGGGCGTGCGGCCCATGCCGCCGCCGACCAGTACCTTGAAGCCGACCTCGCCGGCCTCGTTCTTCAGCAGTTGCAGGCCGATGTCATGCCAGGCGATTGCCGCGCGGTCTTCGACGGCGCCGCTGACGGCGATCTTGAACTTGCGCGGCAGGAAGGCGAACTCGGGGTGCAGGGTGCTCCACTGGCGCAGGATTTCGCAGTAGGGGCGGGGGTCCACGATCTCGTCGGCGGCCACACCGGCAAGCGCATCGCTGGTGATGTTGCGAATGCAGTTGCCGCTGGTCTGGATGCCGTGCATATCGACAGCGGCCAGTGCGTCCATCACGTCGGCACTCTTGACCAGCGGGATCCAGTTGTACTGCAGGTTCTGGCGGGTCGTGAAGTGGCCGTAGCCGCGGTCGTATTCGCGGGCGATCACCGCCAAGGCACGCAGTTGCTTGCTGCTCAGCGCGCCGTAGGGCACGGCCACGCGCAGCATCGGTGCATGGCGCTGCACATACCAGCCGTTCTGCAGGCGCAACGGGCGGAAGTCGTCGTCGCTAAGCGAGCCGGCCAGATTGCGCTCCAGCTGATCGCGGAACTGCGCGGCGCGCGCATGGACGAATTGGCGGTCGAAATCGTTGTAGTGGTACATCGTTTTTCAGCGTTCTAGATCAGCGTTCTTAATGGATGACTTTGAGGCCGGCCAGCACCAGCGAGCCGCACAGCAGGCCGCGCACCAGGCCCTCGGGCAGCTTGCGTGTCAGCTGCGCACCGAGCCAGATGCCCGGAATGGAGCCGATCAGCAGCGGCACGAGCAGTGGCCAGTTGACGTTGCCCAGCGTCGCGTGGCCGATGCCGGCCACCAGGGTCAGCGGCACGGCATGGGCGATGTCGCTGCCGACGATCTGGCGGGCCGACAAACGGGGGTAGATCAGCAGAATCAGGGTGGCACCGATGGCGCCGGCGCCGATCGAGCTGAGCGACACCAGCACGCCCAGCAGCACGCCGGAGAGCACGGTCAGCAGCGGCTTGCGCGGCTCGGTGATGTAGCGCTCCAGCTTCAGGCCGACGATCTGCCAGGATTTCTTGAAGGCTACCACCACCGCGGTCAGCAGCAGGGCGATGCCCAGCGAGAAGGTCAGCGCAGCCGCCCAGCCCTTGGTGATGCCGGTGAAATGCATCAGCGCCACGGTGGCCAGCGAGGCCGGAATGCTGCCGGCCAGCAGGCGGCGGGTGATCTGCCAGTTGACATGCCCATGGCGCGCATGCGCCACCGAGCCGGACATCTTGGTCAGCGCCGCAAACCACAGGTCGGTGCCTATGGCCACTGCCGGGTTCAGCTTGAACACCGACAGCAGCAGTGGCGTCATCAGCGACCCGCCGCCAACGCCGGTCAGACCGACGATGGCGCCGACGCCAAATCCGCTTGCTACTGCAATCCAGTCCAAATCAGCCCCTTGATGGGGGTCGCCTCAGTGGCAACCCTAGGGTGCGGACTGTACTCAAGCTTTATATGCGGTGAAACAACCGAATCGTAGATTGCTTATTCCAGAATAAGCATATGAAGAAATCTGGGCTTGCTGGAATGATCAATCGACCCCGTCCCGCACCATCAGGCTGCTGTTGATCGAGCCGGTGACCGGGTTGACGACGTTGTACAGCCCGTCGATCTGCGCATCGGCGCCTGCGATATCGAACACGATCGCCGCCCGGGTGCCTGCCGAGAACGAGGACACGATGGCGCTGGAGGCCACCACATGGACCGATCGCGGCGGAATGACCAGGGAGTTGAGCAACTGCGTCGGCGCATTGTTCTTCTCCGTCTGTATCGTAATGCCAACCGCCGCAGGCGTGCTGCTGCGGTTGACCAGCACAAAGCGGCTGAGGTAGTTGGCGTCGGTGGTGAACCAGGGCGTGCTCAGCCGGGTGGTGGCTGCCAGCGAGGTGCTGGGGCCAATCATCGCCGTGTTGCTGACAGAACCGGTGCTGGGATTGGCAATCTGGTAGGCCCCCGCTATCTGCGAATTGGGCGCCTGGATGGTGAAGATGGCGGCGCCGCGCGTCGCACCGGGAAAGCTGGTGACGATGCTTCGGGCGTCGACCACCAGTTGGCTGCGGGCCGGTATCGTTCCCGTGGTCGTGCCCAGGGTCGGCGCATTGCCGGGTTCGTTCAGCACGGTGACGCTGTAGGGCGCCGGGCTGTCGCCCCGGTTGAGCAGGAAGAACTGGCTGTTGTAGCCGGGGGTGGTGCTGAACCAGGGCATCATCAGGGTCGTTGGCGAGCTGCCCAAGCTGGACGGCGCCAGCAGGGCCAGATTGCTGACCGAGCCGGTCGCCGGGCTGCTGGTCAGGTAGAGCCCCTTGACGCTGGCCGCGCTGCTGCCCAGATCAAAGATGGCCGAGGCCTGCTGGCCGCCGGTCAGGCTGACCATGTCGGCGGTGCTGAAGATCAGCTGGGTGCGGGCGGGAATCGTCCAGCTGTTGCGCCGCATCTGTGCCGCGACGCCGGGCGTCGTGATGACGCTGGCCGACAGGCTGGCGCTGCTGGATCCGGCGTTCATGAACACCAGCTTGTTGCTGGTCTCAATGGCGGTGCTGAAGGTCGGCAGCAGGGCCGTGGCGGAACTGGACGCGCTGGCTCTCAGCATATCGGTGCTCGAGATCGAGCCGGTGATCGGGTTGACGATGTTGTACAGGCCGCTGATGGCTTCGATGGCGCCGGTGATGGTCAGCACGGCCGCCGCCTGGGCCTGGGGCTGGCCTGCGGCGAGCAGATCGCTGATCCGTATCACCGTTTCCGACTTCGCGGCCAAGGTGCCGGAGGCGAAGTTGTTGTTGATGTTGACCGCGCTACCGCTTTCGCTGAGCAACTGGATCTGGTAGCTGGCGTCCGACGCGGCGCGGTTGGACAGCACCAGCCGGCTGACATAGCCGCTCGCGTTGCTCAGCCAGGGGACGTAGTAGGTCCCGGTGCTGTTCGCCGGTGAGCCTTCTGCGGGAGTCGTGACCACGGCGGGCGGGCTCGCCGCCGAGCAGTTGCCGGCCGCGTCACAGGCGCTGACGGTGTAGCTGTAGTTGCTCTGGGGCGTGTTGCTGCGGAATGAGCTGGTGGCCGAGCCGCCCAGCGTGGCCACCAGGCGGTCGCCGCTGTAGAGCTTGTAGGCGGTGACGGCCACATTGTCCTGGGCGGCGGTCCACGACACCAGCACGTGATCGCTTGCCACTGCCGTGGCCACCAGGCCCTGCGGCACGCTGGGGGCCAGGGTGTCGGGCGCCGGCAGGGTGGTGGCACTGGCCGCCGCGCCCTCGGCCGAGCAGTTGTCCCAGACGTCGCAGGCCGCGATCCCGTAGCGGTAGGTGCTGGCGGCCAGCAGTCCCACATCGCTGAAGGAGGTGACATTGCCCACGGTCGCGCGCAGCTGACCGTCACGGGAGATCTTGTAGGTGGCCACGCCGGCGTTGTCGCTCGACGCATTCCAGGCCAGGTCGATCTGCGAGCGGCTGACGACGGCCGCCCGCAGCCCCGTCGGCACGGTGGGCTTCTCGATCTCATGGAAGGGCATATAGGCAATGAAGCAGAACTTGTCGGCGTCATCGCAGCGTGATGGGATGTACTCCTCGAGGAACAACACATAGCTCTTGTGCGTGCTGGGCGGTGCCGTGAAGGGCAGGCTCAGGCTGATATTGCTGAAGCTCGAGTTGGCCGATAGCTGATCGCTGAGGCCGTTGACGGACGATGTGCGAACCGAGGCGACGATATATCCATTGGCCGAGCCGCCCAGATAGGGACTTTGCAGCGCCCACAGGGCCAGGCGCAGCGAGCCGGACTTGTAGGTCGCAGAGGAGTTGACGATCTTGTCGATCTTGATCGTCACGTTGCCGCCCTGGGTGCTGTAGGAGGCGTTGCCGGAGAAGCTGATCGAGCTCAGATTGGCAAAGGCCGACTGCGTGGTGGCTGCGGCCGCCACACTTTGCGCCGAGCAATTGCCTACTAGGTCGCAGGCTGCGACGGTGTAGCTATAGCGGGTCGCGGGCACCAGTCCGCTGTCGGCGTAGCTGGTGCTATTGCCTATGGTGGCGATCAGCACGCCATTGCGATAGATCTGGTAATTGATGACGCCGACATTGTCGGTCGAGACCTGCCACGACAGCGTCATCGTCGAGGCGCTGGTGGCACTGGCACTGGGCAGGCCGGGTGCGCTGGGCGCCAGGGTGTCAACTACGCTGCTTAGCGTGCTCGCCACCACCTCCGCACTCTGCGGCGAGCAATTGCCCGCCGCATCACAGGCGGTGATGGCATAGCGATGCTGGCTGTTGTCGCCAAGCCCGGTGTCGATGAAGCCCGTGCTGGGGCCCAGAGTGGCGATCAGCTCGCCGTTGCGGCGCAGCTGATAGGCGGTGACACCGACATTGTCCTGCGCGGCCTGCCACGACAGCGAGATTGCCGTGGTGCTGAGCGCCTTCGCCGCCAGCCCTGCGGGCGTGCTGGGCGGCTGCCGGTCCGGCGCGGCGCCGGTGGCCATCAGCGCCACATCGTCCAGGTAGAAGCTGGTTTCGAAGGAGGCGTCCGTCACTCCGGTGAACTGCAGCCTGATGGTCTTGCCCTTGTAGGCAGTCAGGTCGTATCGGGCGCTGGGTATCCAGCCATTGGTCGAGCTGAGGTTGGACAGCGTGGCCAGGACCGCCGGGGCGGCCGAGCCGGGCGGGCTCAGCACCTTGACCGTCATCGAGTCATATCGGCTCAGGCTGGTCACCTCGTTCGTGCTCACCCAGTAATTGAACTGGAGATAGGCCTCGCGGGTGTCGGCCGGAATGCTGATGTCCTGGTAGATGCTGTCCACGCAGCTGTCATAGCCGCACAGCCAGGCGTACCAGGCATTGGTGGTGGAGGGCTTCAGATAGGTGGTGATGGCGTCCAGGCCATTGGCGGTGGACGAGATCCAGGAGGTGGGCCCGTTCTCGAAGTCCGGGTTCTTCAGCAGATTGACCGTCAACTCCAGCGAGCCGGACTGGGTGACGGTGTGCGTCTGCCCCCCGACGGTGATGGCGCCGCTGCGTGAAGACACATTGGCGTTGGCCTTGACCGTGTAGGCCAGGCTGGCGCTGCCGTTGCCCGAGGTGGGGGCGGACAGCACAATCCAATCAACGCTGCTGGCGATGGCGGCTGCCGTCCAGGGGCAACCCGCGCCAGTCACGATGCCGACACTGCCGCTGCCGCCCGTGGCCTCAAAACTCCTGGAGCCTACCGACAGGGCGTAGGTGCAGGGCAGGCCCAGATCAAGCGCTGCCGGCAGCGACAGCCGGGGCTTGCTGAGGTCATTGCGCGTATCAATGACCGCCGGCCCTTTCAGCAGCCGGGCCACCGTCTGGTCCAGCGACTCATTGGGCTGCGCCGCCCGCAGCACGGCCACCGCGCCGGCCACATGGGGGGAGGCCTGGGAGGTGCCGTTCCCCGTCGTCCCGCCAGCTGAAATTTGTGAACCCGGGGCCAGCAGACTCAGGAACGAGGCGCTATTGGAGAAGCAGGTGACCTTGTCGGCGGCCGTGCGGCCGTCCTGGCAGCGCGAGGGTGGGCCGAAGTTCATGCCGCCTACGGAAGCGTCGTACACGGCGCCCACCGAGATGACCTGCGGCGCTGCGCCGGGGCTGCCCATGGCGTTCGTGAAGCCGTCATTGCCTGAAGCCGCTACCGTCAACACGCCCGCCGCCCTGGCTCGGGCCACCGCTGCGGTGTAAACGCCGTTGGTGTCGGGTGCGGTGAACTTGCGGCCACCCAGACTCATATTGATGGCGACGATGTTGTACCTGGCCTTGTTCGCGATCACCCAGTTGATGGCGGCCAGTATGTCCGCCGACGAGGCGCTCAGGTCGTCATTGGCTGGCGAGCCGGTGAACACATCCAGGGCGATGATCTTGGTGGCGGGCGCAACGCCCAGCACGATGGCCGCGACATTGGTGCCATGGCCATCGTTGTCCAGACTGCCATCGTCCAGTGCGATGTCCTGGGCATGGGCGACCCTGCAACTCGCCGGCACACCGGCGGCCGTGCAGTTGCCGAAGGCGCTGCGGGTGTAGTCAACGCCGGTATCGAACACCGCCACCGCCGTTCCCGCGCCCGCGTTGCCCTGCGCATTACTCTGGTTCGCGCCGATCAGGGGCAGGCTCTCGGCCAGATAGGTGCGCTCCTGGCGGTTTTCATGCACGCGCAAGACTTCGGGGCTGGCCAGCAGCTTCTGCAGAGCGGCTGCGTTGCGCACCTGAACATATTCCAGGGGCAGGTGGTTGTAGTTTCTCAGCACCGACAGCTCGCCCGCAGCCAAGCTGGCGAACACACGCTGCTTCTGCATCTGGAGCTTGGCGGCCTTGGCATCGGGGGCCCCGTTCGAGTCCAGGCTGGCTGAGGCCGACTGGGCGGTGCGTCGCGTGTCGTTGTCGCCGCTCGCAAATTCCACGATGAAGTCCTGCGGCGCGCCAGCGGACAGCTTCTTCATCAGCGGATATGAAGACTTTTGCTTGGTACCACCGGGCGTCTGCGCCTGTGCGGCCGGCAACGCCAGCATCGCAATGGCGAGTGTGGCACCTATCAATCGCGGGAGCCTGACCATGCTGTCCCCTTTTCTGCTCGCCGGTAGCCGGCAGCGCAAAAGACAACAGCGACTCTATACAAGTCCCCGGCGCTTGAAATCAGTAATTTTGATCAAGCAGCCCGCACCTGCTTTGCGACACGTGGCGACGGCGCCTCAATCGGGAGAACCGTGCCAGCCGCCCTGTCACGGCCGGGACATGGACAGTTCAAAGCTTCGTCCTAGAATCGAACGGTCGTTCTATTTCGAGGCCCTGGCAGTGCCAGGGCCTTTCGGTTGCATTCGCGGAATTAAAGGGGTCATGCATGAGCGCCAGCTATGAAGTCCGGGGTGACGTTGCCGTCATCACATTGAGCAACCCGCCGGTCAACGGCCTGGGCCACGAGACCCGCAGGGCCGCAGCCGCCGGCATCGAGCAGGCGGAGGACGATGCCGCCGTCAAGGCGATCGTCATCACCGGTGCCGGCAAGGCCTTTTCCGGCGGCGCCGACATCAAGGAGTTCGGCAGCCCCAAGGCCCTGGCCGAGCCGAATCTGCACAGCCTGATTGCCGTGGTCGAGGGCTGCAGCAAGCCGGTGGTGGCTGCCATCCACTCGGTCTGCATGGGGGGCGGCCTGGAACTGTCGCTGGGCTGCCATTACCGCGTGGCCTCGCCCGGTGCCAAGATCGCGCTGCCGGAAGTGAAGCTGGGCCTGCTGCCCGGCGCCGGCGGCACGCAGCGCCTGCCGCGTGCCTTGGGTGTGGAGCCCGCCTTGAACATGATCGTCAGTGGCGAGCCGGTGAACAGCGAGATGCTGGCCATGGTGCCCGGCCAGAAGCTGTTCGACAAGATCATCGAGGGCGACCTGATGGTAGGCGCGCTGGCCTTGGCCCGCGAAGTGGCCGATGTGCGCCCGCTGCCGCGTGTGCGTGACCTCAAGGCCCGCCATGCCAGCCCCGAGGCCTACTTCCAGTTCGCCCGGAACATGGTCGGCGGCATGAGCAAGAACTTCCCGGCGCCGCTGCGCTGCCTGGAAGCCGTCGCGGCCTCGGTTTCGATGAAGTTCGAGGACGGCATGAAGGCCGAGCGCGAGGGCTTCCTGGCGCTGATGCAGACGCCGGAGTCCAAGGCCCTGCGCCATGCCTTCTTCGCCGAGCGTGCCGCCAGCAAGATTGGCGATGTGCCCGATGACACGCCTGTGCGCAAGATCGAGAAGGTCGCCGTGATCGGCGCCGGCACCATGGGCGGCGGCATCAGCATGAACTTCCTCAATGCCGGCATTCCGGTCGTGATCCTGGAGACCAAGCAGGAGGCACTGGACCGCGGCGTGGCCACGATCAAGAAGAACTACGAGGCCCAGGTCAAGAAGGGCAAGCTGAAAGAAGACAAGTACCTGCAGCGCATGGCCCTGCTGAGCACGACCCTGAACTATGCCGACATCGGCAGCGCCGACCTGGTCATCGAGGCCGTGTTCGAGGAGATCGGCGTCAAGGAAGCGGTGTTCAAGCAGCTCGACGAGGTGATGAAGCCCGGCGCCATCCTGGCCTCCAACACCTCGACGCTGGACGTCAACAAAATCGCCAACTTCACCAAGCGTCCGCAGGACGTGGTGGGCATGCACTTCTTCAGCCCCGCCAATGTGATGAAGCTGCTGGAAGTGGTGCGCGGTGCGGCCACGGCCAAGGACGTGCTGGCCACGGTGATGCAGCTGGCCAAGAAGATCAAGAAAACGGCGGTCGTCTCCGGCGTCTGCGACGGCTTCATCGGCAACCGCATGATCGAGCAGTACTCGCGCCAGGCCGGCTTCCTGCTGGACGAGGGCTGCAGCCCTCAGCAGGTCGACAAGGCGGCCGAGAAGTTCGGCTTCGCGATGGGCCCGTTCCGCATGGGCGATCTGGCCGGCAATGACATCGGCTGGGCAATCCGCAAGCGCCGCTATCAGGAGAAGCCGAATCTGGTCTATTCGAAGAGCGCCGACCTGCTGTGCGAGCTGGGCCGCTACGGCCAGAAGACCAGCGCTGGCTGGTACGACTACCAGGCCGGCAAGCGCGACGCGATCCCGTCGCCGGTGGTCGCCGAGATGCTGGAGAAGCACCGCGCCGCCAAGGGCATCACGCCGCGCCAGATCAGTGACGACGAGATCGTCCATCGCCTGGTGTTCGCGCTCGTCAACGAGGCCGCGCATCTGCTGGAAGAGGGCATCGCCCAGCGCGCGTCGGATGTGGACATGGTCTATCTGACCGGCTACGGCTTCCCGCTGTGGCGCGGCGGCCCGATGTGCTACGCCGACACGGTGGGCCTGTTCAACGTCGTGCAGGCGATGAAGCGCTTTGCCAAGAACCCGCTCGATGACGCCACCTTCTGGGAGCCGGCGCCGCTGATCAAGCGCCTGGTCGCCGAAGGCAAGAGTTTCTCTTGAGCCCAACCATTCAAGCGAGAACAGAACATCATGAGTAAAGCAGTCATTGTTTCCACCGCACGCACCCCGCTGGCCAAGAGCTGGAAGGGCGCCTTCAACATGACCCATGGCGCGACCCTGGGCGGCTTTGCCGTCAAGGCCGCCGTCGAGCGCGCCGGCATCGAGGCCGGCCATATCGAGGACGTGCTGATGGGTTGCGCCACGCCAGAGGGCGCGACCGGCGGCAATATCGCGCGCCAGATCGCGCTGCGCGCCGGTCTGCCGATCACGGTGGCCGGTGTCACCATCAACCGCTTCTGCTCCAGCGGCCTGCAGACCATTGCGATGGCCGCGCAGCGCGTCATCGCCGGCGAAGGTGATGTCTATGTGGCCGGCGGCGTCGAGAGCATCTCCTGCGTGCAGAACGAGGCGAACCGCCATATGTACGCCGACACCTGGCTGGTCAAGAACAAGCCCGAGATCTACTGGAGCATGCTGCAGACGGCCGAGCAGGTGGCCAAGCGCTACAACATCTCCCGCGAGCGCATGGACCAGTACGGTGCGCAGAGCCAGCAGCGCGCCTGCGCCGCGCAGGCCGCCGGCAAGTTTGCCGACGAGATGATCAGCGTCACCACCACCGCTGGCGTGGCTGACAAGGTGATGGGCCTGATGACCAAGGAAGTCACCATCAGTGCCGACGAAGGCCTGCGCGAGGGCACGACCTATGACGGCATCAAGGACCTGCGCTCGGCCCTGCCCGGCGGTGTGATCTCGGCCGGCAATGCCAGCCAGTTCTCGGACGGCGCCGGTGCCTGCGTGGTGGTCAGCGAGCAGTATGCCGAGACCCATGGCCTGAAGCCGCTGGGCCGCTTCCTCGGCTTTGCCGTGGCCGGCTGCGAGCCCGACGAAATGGGCATAGG
>JADMJJ010000008.1 GCA_018780645.1 Burkholderiaceae bacterium | reverse complement strand
GGCGATCGCGGAAAAGCGCATGTAGAGGTTCAGGCTTGGGCTCAGGGTTGCGGCGTATCGTAGCTGGCGTTGCGCAGATAGCCGGTGGACACGCCCAGCGCCGTGCCTGCACCGATTTCCTTGTGCGCCTGCAGATAGCGGTCCAGCCGTGCATCGCGCACCAATTGCTGGTTGGCCGGATAGCTCTGCACCAAGGCGTTGACCGGCCCGCCCACGGCGACGAAGCCCACATCCGGCTGCGGCGTGGCGGCCAGCGAGGAGGCGGCAATGGCCCTGCCCCCGGGGTTGCCAGCCTGCGCCAGCGTCGCTTCGGCGCCCTGCTCCCACATGCCCTTGCCCTGCAGCACCACGAGGGCGCCGGCTACAACCATGAAGCCGGCGGCCACCGTCATCGGCGCAGCCCAGCGGGCGCGTTTGCGGACCTGGACGGCGGCCGCCGGCGCCGCCGCGGCCCGCGGCGCCAGCACCACCGGCTCCAGCGCCAGCTGGGCGCTGAGACGGCTCAGGAAGCGGGCATCGTGCCCCGGCTGCTGAGCCAGCTCATCGGAGCGCAGGGTGTCGCCGATCAGGTGAAAGAGCTGCCAGTCCTGCTGCAGCCCCTCGTCCTGTCCCCAGGCCTCGCACAAGGCCTTGACCTCGGCCGCGCTGGCCTGCCCATCCATAAGGGCCGACAGACCCTGCGCCTTCGGGGAGGGAGATTCTTGGGGTGACATGCTTGACTCCAGACTATTCATGGCAGGGCCTCACCAGCGTGCGCCGTCTCGCGTGTCGAGCAAGGGCCGCAGCCGTGCAGCAATCGCTTCACGTGCGCGGAAAATACGCGACCGGACGGTCCCTATCGGGCAATTCATCGCTTCGGCAATCTCTTCGTAACTCAGACCTTCGATCTCACGCAGCACGATGGCCTGCCTCAGGTCCTCGGACAGGGCCTCCACCGCTGCATTCACCGCCGTCGCAATTTCCTTGCTAGCCAGCTCAGCTTCAGGTGTGGAGGCATCGCTTAGTTCGTTCTCGGTGCGGGAAGTTTCGTCATCGTCATCCTTTGACCTAAGGGAAGACTCGGAGACGGTGGGATCGCGCTTGAGCTCCAGCAAGAACTTCTTGGCCGTGTTCACCGCAATGCGGTACAGCCAGGTGTAGAAGGCGCTGTCGCCACGGAACTTGGGCATCGCGCGGTAGGCGCGCAGAAAGGTTTCCTGGGCGATGTCCTGCACCAGATCGACATCGCGCACCATGCGGCCAATCAGCCTCTCGACGCGGCGCTGGTACTTGACGACCAGCATCTCGAATGCCTTGACGTCGCCGCGCTGTACGCGCTCGACCAGCAAGACATCGGAATCTTCGGTGCTCATCGGATGGGGGGAGACTCTGGGTGACGGGCCGGCTCGGAAGGGCCTGCCGTCGAATATAGCGTGAGGCGCAACAGCGGCCATTGCTGGGGCATATCGGCGCGGGACAAGGCCAGGTAGCTACGGCCCTGACCCAAGCGGCGCTCGGGGCGGTCGGCAAAGCGCAGCAGCAGCCAACCGCCCAGATCGAGCATCGGTTGCAAGCTGCCCTGGCGGGTTTCGCCGCCACGACTGGCGGCCTGCCCCAGCAGCCACGTCTGACCGTCCCAGCGAAGGCTCTGCGGGGGCTGGCGCTGGAACCGCCAACCGGCCCACAGTCCTGACAGCGGAGCAAGCAGCAGCAGCAGCGCCGGCGGAAGGCCCTTGAGCGCCGTCACCCATGCCAGCACACTGGCCGAGGCGAGCATCACCAGCAGCGCCCAGGCCAGGCACCAGGCCCGGCCTGGTGCCACTTCAGCTTGAAACGCCGGCGGGTGGCGCATGGCCTGCCCAGGGTGAGAAAGGTTTCAGACGCGCTTGAACAGCAGCGTGCCGTTGGTGCCGCCGAAGCCAAAGTTGTTCTTCGCGGCAATGTCAATCTTCATCGGCCGCGCCTCGTTGGCGCAGTAGTCCAGGTCGCACTCGGGGTCCTGGTTGAAGATATTGATGGTCGGCGGCGCGATCTGGTCGCGCACGGCCAGCACGGTGAACACCGATTCGATGCCCCCCGCGCCACCGAGCAGATGCCCGGTCATCGATTTGGTCGAGCTGACTACCAGGCTCTTGGCATGCTCGCCAAACGCCAGCTTGATCGCATTGCTCTCGTTCACATCACCCAGCGGCGTCGAGGTGCCGTGGGCGTTCATGTAGTGCACCTGATCTGCGTTGATGCCGGCATTGCGCAGCGCAGCCTTCATCGAACGCTTGGGGCCATCCACATTCGGCGCGGTCATGTGATACGCATCGGCACCCATGCCGAAGCCGATCAGCTCGGCATAGATCTTGGCCCCGCGCTGCTTGGCATGCTCGTACTCTTCGAGCACCAGCACGCCGGAGCCCTCACCGAGCACAAAGCCATCGCGGTCCTTGTCCCAGGGGCGCGAAGCCGTCTTGGGATCGTCGTTGCGCGTTGACAGCGCACGGGCCGAGGCAAAACCACCCAGACCCAGCGGCGACACGGTCGCCTCGGAGCCGCCGGCCACCATCACGTCGACATCGCCATACTCGATCAGCCTAGCGGCTTCGCCGATGCAATGCAGGCCTGTGGTGCAGGCGGTGACGATGGCCAGGTTCGGACCCTGGAATCCATACTTGATGGACACATGGCCGGAAATCATATTGATGATGGAGGCCGGCACGAAGAACGGCGACACGCGGCGCGGGCCACGGGCTACCAGCTCACCATGGGTCTCCTCGATCAGTGGCAAGCCACCGATGCCCGAGCCGATCATGCAACCGATGCGCTCAGCCTGTTCTTCGCTGAGCTGGTCGCCGGTCGGCAGTCCAGCGTCCTGGACCGCCTGCATGGACGCCGCCAATCCGTAATGGATGAAGGTGTCCATGTGGCGGGCTTCTTTGGCGGGGATGTAATCCTCGATCTTGAAACCCTTGACCTCGCCAGCGAAGTGACAGGAAAAGGCCGATGCATCGAACTTGGTGATGCGATCGATGCCGGACTGGCCGGCAAGGATGTTGGCCCAGCCCTCGGCCACCGTGTTACCCACGGGGCTGATGAGACCAAGTCCTGTAACGACAACGCGACGACGGGTCATGCGGTAAGGGGATCAGTAGATTGACACGGGCGCTGAAGAATCAGCGCTCAGCTCTTCTGGCTCTTGACTGCGTAGTCAATGGCCAGCTGCACGGTGGTGATCTTCTCGGCTTCTTCATCGGGGATTTCGATGCCGAACTCGTCTTCGAGTGCCATCACCAGTTCCACCGTGTCGAGCGAGTCGGCGCCCAGATCGGCCACGAAGGCCTTCTCGTTGGTCACATCGGACTCAGGCACGCCGAGTTGCTCGGCAATGATTTTCTTGACACGTGTTTCGATATCGCTCATGACTCCTCCGGGAGGGATTTAGCTAGGTACAGCCCAGGATTCTAAGGCCTGTAGAGTGACACCCCTAGGACACCCGCAGCGCAGGGGTCCGGGTCAGGGGTGTCGCCCCTCAGGCCTACCGGTTGGGCGGGACCGGCGGGCGAAGGCGGAATGCCCTCTCCTCAATTCATGAACATGCCTCCGTTGACATGCAATTCGGTGCCGGTAATGTAGGCGGCTTGGGGCGATGCCAGAAAGACCACGGCATCGGCAATTTCTTGTGGCTGGCCCAGACGACCGACCGGAATCTGTGCAAGCAGCGCCGCTTTTTGCGCCTCTGGCAGGACCTCGGTCATGTCGGTGGCGATGAAGCCAGGGGCCACGCAGTTGACGGTGATGCCGCGGCTGCCCAGTTCGCGGGCCAGCGAGCGCGTCATGCCCGCCACACCGGCCTTGGCGGCGGCGTAATTGGCCTGGCCGGCATTGCCGGAGGCACCGACCACCGAGGTGATGCTGATGATGCGGCCGTAGCGCTGCTTCATCATCGGGCGTATCACCGCGCGGCTCATGCGGAACACGGCCTTCAGGTTGGTGTCGAGCACGGCGTCCCAGTCATCGTCCTTCATGCGCATCGACAGGGTGTCGCGCGTGATGCCGGCATTGTTGACCAGCACATGCAGGCCGCCATGGGTCTTGGTGATGTCGTCCAGCACGGCGTCGATGGCCACCACGTCATTGACGTTCAGCACCATGCCGCGGCCGCCCAGCGGCGACAGCGCCTCGGTGATGCCGGCAGCGCCCGCCTCGGAGGTGGCCGTGCCGACGACGGTCAGGCCCGCCTGGGCCAGGCCCAGCGCGATCGCGCGGCCGATGCCGCGGCTGGCGCCGGTGACCAGGGCGACCTGGCCCTTGAATTGTGATTCGCTCATAGTCTTCGTGTTCAGGCCAGCAGGGTCTTCACCTCGGCCAGCGAGGCCGGGTCCAGCAGGGTGGCGCTTTGCAGTTCACCGTCGATGCGCTTGACCATGCCGGCCAGCACCTTGCCAGGGCCGCATTCAATCACATGTGTGAGACCACGGGCTTTCAAGGCCTGCACCACCTCGACCCAGCGCACCGGACCGAAGGCCTGGCGGTACAACGCGTCACGCAGGCCATCGGCATCGGTCGCCACTGCCACGTCGATGTTGTTGACGACAGGGAACTGCATAGCGGCAAAGTTCGTCGTCAGCAGCTTGTCCTTCAACGCCTCGGCGGCCGGGCGCATCAAGCTGGAGTGGAACGGCGCCGACACCGGCAGCGGCAAGGTGCGCTTGGCACCGGCCGCCTTCAGCAGCTCGCAGGCCTTCTCGACGCCCGCCTTGGTGCCGGCGATGACGGTCTGCTTCGGATCATTGAAGTTGACCGCCTCGACCGCCTCGCCGGTAGCCCCTGCAGCCTGCAGACAGACCTCGCGCACGACCTGCGCCTCCAGGCCCAGGATGGCCGCCATGGCGCCCACGCCGACCGGCACGGCCTCCTGCATCGCCCGCGCACGAAATCGCACCAGCGGCAGGGCATCGACAAGGCTCAGCGCACCGGCGGCCACCAGGGCCGTGTACTCGCCCAGCGAATGGCCGGCGGCGGCAGCAGGCGCCAGGCCCGTTTCCTGCATCCAGGCCCGGTAGCAGGCGATGCCGGCGGTCAACATCACCGGCTGGGTGTTGGTGGTCAGGTCCAGCTGGTCCTTGGGACCTTCGTGGATCAGGCGGGTCATGTCCTCGCCCAGTGCGGCCGAGGCTTCATCCAGGGTGCTGCGCACGGCCGGATGGTCGCCCCAGGCGTCCAGCATGCCAACGGCTTGCGAGCCCTGGCCGGGGAATACAAATGCGAAGTTCGCGGTCATGATGTGTCTCTAGGCTGAATCAGTAGTCAACGAGGACAGCGCCCCAAGTGAAGCCGCCACCGACGCCCTCGAGCATCAGCGTGTCGCCTCTCTTGACCTGGCCACTCTTCACCGCATGGTCCAGCGCCAGCGGTATCGACGCGGCCGAGGTGTTGCCGTGCTCGGCCACGGTGACGACCACCTTGTCCATCGACAGCTTCAGCTTCTTGGCCGTGCTCTGCATGATGCGGATATTGGCCTGGTGCGGAATCAGCCAGTCGATGTCGGCGTCCGTCTTGCCGGCCTTGGCCAGCACCGAGCGAGCGACGCTTTCGAGCACGCCGACGGCGAGCTTGAACACCGCCTGGCCGTCCATCTTCAACAGCGGATCGCCAAGGATCTGGCCGCCCGACACATTGCCCGGCACGCACAGGATGTCGGCATGGCGGCCATCGGCATGCAGTTCGCAGGCCAGGATGCCCGGCGTGTCGCTGGCCTCCAGCACCACGGCCCCGGCACCATCGCCGAACAGCACGCAGGTGGTGCGGTCCTTGAAATCGAGAATGCGCGAGAAGGTCTCGGCGCCTATCACCAGCGCCTTGCTGGCGGCACCGGTACGTATCATCGAATCGGCAATCGTCAGCGCATAGACGAAACCCGAGCAGACAGCCTGCACGTCGAAGGCGGCGCCACCCGGTGCGCCGAGCTTGTGCTGCAGCAGGCAGGCGGTGGACGGGAACACCATGTCGGGGGTCGAGGTGGCCACAATGATCAGATCGATCTGTGTGGCATCGATGCCGGCGGCCTCAAGCGCAGCGCGCGAGGCATGCAGGGCCAGATCACTGGACGCCACATCGCTCTCGGCAAAGTAGCGAGCGCGGATGCCGGTGCGCTCGACGATCCATTCGTCGGAGGTTTCCACACCGCTCTTGGCCAGCTCCTCGGCCAGTTGGGCGTTGCTGAGGCGCTTGGGCGGAAGGTAGCTGCCGGTGCCGGTGATGCGGGCGTAGCGGGGAGATGAGGTAGTCATGCGGCGGTCGCGACCTTGACGGTCTGTGGCGCCTCGTCGGCCGCGCTGGCGGGCATCGATGAGAGCGTGGAAAGAATGCGGTCGTGTACCCGCTCCAGCAGATGGTTGCGGGCGGCATCATAAGCGCGGTTCAGGGCCTGCTCGAAGGCGAAGGCGTCCGACGAGCCATGGGCCTTGAACACCAGCCCGCGCAGGCCCAGCAGCGCGCCGCCGCTGTAGCGCCGGTGGTCGACACGGGCCTTGAAGCGCTTGAGCATCGGCATCGCAGCCACTGCCGCCAGGCGGGTGAAGGCGTTGCGGGTGAACTCGTCCTTGATGATGTTGTAGACCATCGCAGCCACGCCCTCGGCCGTCTTCAGCGCGACATTGCCGACGAAGCCATCGCAGACGACCAGATCGGTCGTGCCCTTGAAGATGTCATTGCCTTCGACATTGCCGTAGAAATTCATGTGGCCCGCGGCGTCCGCTGCGCGCAGCAACTCGCCGGCGCGCTTGATCGTCTCGCTGCCCTTGATCGCTTCCTCGCCAATGTTCAGGAGGCCCACGCTAGGATTCTCCTTGCCATCGACGGCTGCCACCAGGGCGCTGCCCATGACCGCGAACTGCAGCAGGTGCTCGGCCGTGCAATCCACATTGGCGCCCAGATCGAGCACCGTGGTGAAGCCATTCAGCTGATTCGGCAGCACCGCGGCAATCGCCGGGCGGTCAATGCCCTCCAGCGTCTTCAGCACATAGCGGGCCACGGCCATCAGCGCACCGGTGTTGCCGGCCGACACGCAGGCGTGCGCCTGAACCGCGACATCGGCGCCCTGTTTGACCTGCGCGATCGCCACGCGCATCGACGAGTCCTTCTTGCGGCGCAGCGCCACCTCGACAGAATCGTCCATGCTGACGACCTCTGACGCGGCCAGCAGATGGCAGCGCGGCCACTGGGCCGCGGCTTGCAGCGCCTCGGGCAGGCCGACGAGCACCACCTCGGCTTCGGGGTGTGCGGCCAGAAAGGCCTGCGCGGCAGGCAGGGTCACCGACGGGCCGTGGTCGCCGCCCATGCAGTCAATGGCCAGACGGATCACAGCAGGGGACGTAGAAGTGGAGATAGGCATCCGCGGGGAATAGTGAAACTCGGCAAGGCGCTGCGTGGGACGCAGAAGGTACGCGAGCGCCGAGCATAGAGCAAGCGGGGCGACCCTGCGCCGCTCCAAACCCGACACGCCAACGCAAAAACCCGGCGCTGCGGGGATTGCAGGCCGGGTGATCTTAAGCGGTCAACGAGGACATGTCCGACGAGTGATGAGTGCCTGGCACCCACCGCCCGTGCTGAGTTTCAACTCAGGCGTCGGCCTTGGTCTTCAGGACCTTGCGCCCACGGTAGAAACCGTTGGGGCTGATGTGGTGACGCAGATGCTGCTCGCCGGTGGTCGGCTCGATCGCGGTGCCCGGGGTGACCAGGGCATTGTGCGAACGGTGCATACCACGCTTGGAAGGCGACTTCTTGTTTTGCTGAACGGCCATGGGGATTCTCCTAACAATGCGGCGGGGTGGCTCTGGAAACAGACCAGCCTGGTCTGTTCGGCCCACAAGCCGCCTGCCTTCCGACTCCCGGGCCCGCTCGCGGCAACATGCCTGCAAGTTCTTCGCACCGGGGAAAGCCAAAGATTCTAGCACGATTCGGTCAACATGGCCATATAGCCGTGCCGTACCTCAATCATTGGGCTCCGTCTTCTTCAGCGCCGCAAGCGCCGCGAAGGGATTTTTGCGCTCTTTCTCGCCGTCCCGCTCGCCTTCAAGGGCCGGCATATCCAGGTCGTCGATCGGCATTGGCAGGGGTTTGGGGCAGGTCTGGTGGCGCGGCACGATGGGCAGGGCCAGCAGCAGCTCGTCTTCCACCAACTCGAGCAGGCTCATATGGCGCTGCAGGGTCAGCACGTCCTCTTCGGCATCGGCGTCGAGCTGGGCAGCCACCTGCTCGTCGCGCACGAAACGGAATTCGCGCTGCAGCTTCAGCGCCGCGCGCACCGGCTGCAGGCAGCGCTGGCAGGTCAGGGCCACGGTCGCGCCGGCCTGCAGATGCAGCCAGGTCTGCGCCTCGCCGCCACGCGGCTGGCGCTCCTCGCCACGCGCCGACCAGGTGACCTCGGGCCAGCCGCTGGCGGGAGCTTCCGGCGCGGCATCTTCGGCCAGACGCTCCAGGGAGGCAGCGGGCCAGGTGCCGGACAGCTCGGCGCCATCGCGCGCGAACAGCTCCATGTCCAGCTTCAGGGGATCAAATACACGAACTCTCATGGCTCGAGTGTAAAGGCTGGCCCACGCGCGGTGCCGTGCCCGGATGGGACAATGCCGGCATGCAAACACGCCCTGCCCTCATTCTGGGCTCCACCTCGCGCTACCGCCGCGAGCTGCTGGAGCGCCTGCGCCTGCCCTTCACCGTGGCCGCGCCCGATGTCGATGAGACCCCGCTGCCCGGCGAGACGCCTATCGCACTGGCCCGTCGACTGGCCAAGGCCAAGGCCCGCGCCGTGGCGGCCCTGCATCCGCAGGCCATCGTGATCGGCTCCGACCAGGTCGCCGACCTGAATGGCCAAAGCCTGGGCAAGCCCGGCAACCACGAGCGCGCGGTCGAGCAGCTGCGCGCGATGCGTGGCCAGGCGGTGGTGTTCCAGACCGCCGTGGCCGTGGTCTGCCAGGCGACGGGCTTCGAGGCGCAAGACCTGGCCCCGGTGACGGTGCGCTTTCGTGAGCTGAGTGACGCCGAGATCGAGGCCTATCTACGCGCCGAGCAGCCTTACGACTGCGCCGGCAGCGCCAAGTCCGAGGCACTGGGCATCGCCCTGGTCAGCGCGATGGAGTCTGACGACCCGACCGCCCTGGTGGGCCTGCCGCTGATACGCGTGTGCAATATGCTGCGCGCCGCCGGCCTGGATCCTTTGGCATGAGCGGCCGCCTGATACTCATCCCGAACACGCTGGACTTTGGTGTGGACGGCGCGGCGGTGGACTTGCACGAGGTGCTGCCGCTGGAGGTGATACGCACCGCCGCCAGGCTCACCTACTGGGTGGCCGAGAATGCCAAGACCACACGGTCCTTCCTGAAGCGGGTCGACGCCATCCAGCCGCTGGTCCAGCCGCTGCAAAGCCTGAACATTGTCGAGATGCCCCGCCCGCCCAAGGGCCGGGCTCAGCTGGACACCTCGGCCAGTCCCTGGCCGGCCCTGCTCGCACCGGTACGAGCCGGGCATGACATCGGCCTGATCTCAGAGGCCGGCCTGCCCGCGATCGCCGATCCGGGTGCCTTGCTGGTAGCCGCGGCCCATGCCGAGGGCATTGAGGTTGCGCCGCTGAGCGGACCAAGCTCCCTGCTGCTGGCTCTCGGCGCCAGCGGCCTGAACGGCCAGAGCTTTGCCTTTGTCGGCTACCTGCCGGTCGACGCGGCCGCACGCATAGCCAAGCTGCGCGAGCTGGAGGGCTTGTCGCGTCGGCTGGGCCAGACCCAGCTGATGATTGAAACGCCTTACCGCAACCAGGCCTTGCTGGACGGCCTGCTGGCTGGCCTGCAGCCGCAGACACAGCTGTCGGTCAGCTGCGGGCTGACACTGCCAGGTGGCTGGACGCGGACCAGCACGGTGGCCCAGTGGAAGGCCAAGCCCAAGGCAATGCCGGACAAGGTGCCGGCGGTGTTTGCACTGCTGGCCAGCTAGGCCGGCACGGCTCAGGACGAGGCCGAGGTCTCCGCGACCTTGGCGCCGAACAGGGCGGCGACCTTCTTCTTCGGCTTGATATTGGCCGAGATGGTCTTGCCCGCAGCTTGCGCATTGGCGCCCGACTCCCAGGCCGGCGCATCGCTTGACGCGCTGCTGGGCTCGTAGGGCTTGTCGAAGAAGGGGTCGCTGTTGCGCGGAGCCGCACGCGGTGCGCTGTAGCTTGAGCGTGCCGGGGCGCTGCGCTCGCGCACTTCGCGCGGCTCGCCGCGCGGCGCATCGGCCGAAACCGCCGGCGACTCTTCATAGCTGCGGCGAGGCGGACGCGCCGGGCGCTGATCGTCCAGCTCGATCGCCTCGAGCTCGATCTTCTTCTTGATCAGCTTCTCGATATCGGCCACCAGGCGCTGGTCTTCGCGCGTCACCAGGGTCACGGCCAGGCCGGAGGCGCCGGCACGGCCGGTGCGGCCGATGCGGTGCACATAGTCTTCCGCGCTGAAGGGCACATCGAAGTTGAACACCGCCGGCAGATCGGCAATGTCCAGACCGCGGGCCGCCACATCGGTGCAGACCAGCACGTCGACTTCGCCGCGCTTGAAAGCCTCCAATGCCTTCAGGCGCTCGTCTTGCGACTTGTCGCCATGCAGGGCGTTGGTGCGCAGGCCATCGCGCTCGAACGAGCGGGCCAGGCGGGCACAACCGAGCTTGGAATTGACGAACACGATGGCCTGGGTCAGCGCACGGTCCTTGATCAGCTTGAGCACGGCGCCGCGCTTGTCATCGGTGGCCACGCTATAGAAGCGCTGCTCGACATTGGTGGCCGTGGCGTTCGGACGCGCCACCTCGACCAGGATGGGGTTCTGCAGATAGCTCTCGGCCAGACGCTTGATTTCGGGCGAGAAGGTAGCCGAGAACAGCAGGGTCTGGCGGGCCTTGGGCAGATAGCTCAGGATGCGCTGCAGGTCCGGCAGGAAGCCGATGTCCAGCATGCGGTCGGCCTCGTCCAGCACCACGTACTCGACCTGACCCAGCGAGCAGTTCTTCGCTTCGATATGGTCCAGCAGGCGGCCCGGCGTGGCGATCAGCACCTCGACGCCGGCCTTCAGCTGCGCCGTCTGCGGCTTCATGTCGATGCCGCCGAATACCACCGTGGCACGCAGCTGGGTGTGCTTGGAATAGGCCTTGACGTTGTTGGCCACCTGGTCGGCAAGCTCGCGCGTGGGCGCCAGCACCAGGGCGCGCACCGGATGCCTTGCCGGCGAGGTGCTGGCGTTCTCATGCTTGAGCATGCGTTGCAGCAGCGGCAGCGAGAAGGCAGCCGTCTTGCCGGTGCCGGTCTGGGCGGCGCCCATCACGTCACGGCCGTCAAGAACCAGGGGGATCGCCTTGGCCTGGATGGGGGTCATCTCCGTGTAGCCGGAGTCGATCACAGCCCGCAAAAGCTTCGCGTCCAGCGCGAGCGAGTCAAAACGTGTGGCGAATACTTCAGGGACTGTTTGTTCGGTCATAGCCCCCGATTATCCACTTATTGAAAAACCAACCCGGGAAAGCCCCGATTCGACCGCTTGTGGCTTAGCGCCGGAAGACCATCCAGCGCGGCGTCTTGAAGCGGACGATCATCCAGTACATGCTGACATAAGCGACCAGGAACAGCCCCAGCAGCAGGGCCAGCATGAAGGTGTCGTCCCACCAGATGACGGCCGGTATCGCGGCCAGCGAGCACACCACCCACAGATAGGGCGCGGTCATCGAGTTGCGCCGGGTCAGGATGCGCGCATCACGCGAGCCAATGGCCCAGCGCATCAGCCGTCGATAGACCAGGCTGTGCAGGTGCACGCCATCGGGCATGCCCACCGGCCGGCCTCGCACCACCTTGCGCCGGTACATCGAGAACACCGTCTCGATCACCGGGTAGGCACACAGCAGCAGCGGGAACAGTGGCGAAACGCTGCGATTGCGGTCGATCAGCATGATGTTCAGCTCGGCCAGCATGAAGCCCAGGAAGTAGGCCCCGCCATCACCGAGGAAGACCAGGCCCATTGGATAATTCCAGACGAAAAAGCCCAGCGCCGCCGCCAGCACCAGCAGGGCCATGCTGGCCACCAGGCCGTCGCCAACCGCCATCGCCACCGCCGCAACACCGGCGAGCATGACCACGCAGCACATCGAGGCAAGGCCATTGAAGCCGTCGATGATGTTGATGGCATTGGACACGCCGGTGACCACTAGCACGGCCAGCATGAAGGCGCCAACCTTGGTGGCGGCAATTGCATCCAGCCCCGGGATGGTGGTGTGGTCGATGTCGGCGCCGAGCAGCCAGACGCCCAGAGCTGCAGCCATCGTGGTCGCCAGCAATCTGCGCAAGGGGCTGACCCGCTTGGTGAAGTCTTCGATCAGCCCCGACGTGAAGGCCGGTAGGCTGCACAGCAGCAGGGCGGCGATCTGAAGCCGGAACTCGGGCTGTTTGTACGCCAGAAAAGCCGCACTGGCACAAGCGCCCACGAAAATGCCCAGGCCACCAATTCGCGGCACCGGGCGGGCATGGAATTTCTGCGGACCGGACAGATCGTGGTCCGCCGACATGCCGGCATGCAGGTGCGCCGAGCGGACGATCAGCAGCGTCGCCACGACGGCGACGGCAAAACTCAGGGCAAATGTAGAAAGCATGAGCTAGATCCGTGGTGCCTCAGGGCCATGCGGCCATAGGGGCTGATGGCCGTGCTTTCAGCGGGCCGTTGCATCGGGGTCGCGGCGCCCTCGCAGCAGCGCGCCCAGTCGCGTGAGCTTGCGAGCGCGCTCAGGGTCTTGCCGCACTCGACGCAGCTGTTGGCGAATCAGCACAAAACCTGTCAGCGCCAGGCCGGCGAGCAGTGTGGCCACCAAGGCTACGATCGCACGCTTGGGCTTGGACTTGCGGTCCGGGACCTGAGCCGCATCGACCACCTGGATCAGGCTGCCTTCACGGCTTTCGTCCACCCGGGCCAACTCGTACTGACGCGCGAACAGCTCGAACAGCGTCTCCTGATACTTGAACTCGCGGTACTTGCCAACGTAGTCAGCATCCCCAGAAGCGTCGCTGGTGCGCTCAAGCTTGTCGAGTTGCCCGCGCAATGCGGCCACGGTGCTGCTCAGCTGCATGACCTCCGGCGATTGAGCCGAGAAGCTGCTGCTCAGGGTCTGCAGACGCACCTCGGCCGAGGTCAATTCGGCCTTGAGCCGGGCATAGCTCTCGGCCGCGGCGCGCGGCTCGGCCTTCAGTGCATTGGGAGAAAACCCGCTCCCCTGCAGCGCGACCTGCGCCTGGGCCAGCTTGCTCTTGGTCTGGTTCAGCTGCGCCTCGAAGAACAGCTTGCGCTGCTGCGCCTCGGTCACGGCCAGCACCGAGGTCAGGCGTCGCAGCTCATCGACAAAGGCGTTGGCCATATCGGCCGATCGCTGGGGATCATGGTCGTCCACCTCGATCGTGATCAGGCCGTCGCGGCGCCCTGCGGCGACACGCAGATTGGCCGCCAGTTCGGTGCGCAGCACGGACGGGCGCTGATCGTCATACACGTGGGCCAGCTTGAAACGGGCAATGATGCGGTCGGCAATGTTGGTGCTTTGCAGCAGGGTGACGTACTGGTCCAGGGGGCTCTTGACGCCCCCGGCCCCACCGGCAAGGCCCGCCAGAGAGCCCAGCGATGACAGCGCCGAAGCCACCAGCGAGCCCTGCTGCTGCGGCGGCAGCAGCAGCGTGCGGGCCGTGAACGTCGGCTTGATCAGATAGCTCGCACCCAGCGTCACAACGCCCACGAACAGCGCCCCACCCACAATCAGCCGCAGGTGCTGAGCCAAGGTGAGGACGGTGTCCAGCATGCCCGTGTCGCCGCTTGCGGCCTGGCCCTCGGGCGCGACCTCGCGTGTTTGGTTCTCTGCCATGCTCAATTGATGCTCTTGATGGTCGCCACACCCAGAGCGAACTGGTACAGGATCTGTGCCCAGTCCTTGGTCTCGCGCATGCTGGACGTCTTGTAGATGTTCTCGGGCACAAAGATCGTGTCACCCGCCATGGCCTGTACGCCATCGATACTGCCATCGGTGAACCAGCCGCTCTTGCGTGCCAGACTGCTCACCACACTGCCATTGGCGCGGATCACGAACACGCTGCCCTTGTCGGCCGTCTTGGTCGGGCCACCGGATTGCCGCAGATACTCGTCAAGGTCGCGGCCCGCCGTGTACATGTAACTGCCGGCATTGAAGACGCTGCCAAACACGCTCACCGTGGTCGGCTGAGCCGGAATGTAAAGCCGGTCACCATCTTCGACCAGCATGTCGGGCAGCTCATTGGAAGCGCCCGCGGACTGAAGCACGACGCGCCCACTGGGTCTCACCGCGCGCAAGCGCTCAATCAGCTTGCCCTGCCCCACGCTCCGCATGACCGTGTCTTCCGGAGCCTCATCGCTCTTGGGCCCGAGAGCAGCCTTCTTGAACTCGGTCTCCAGGTCGCGCAAGCTGCGTTCATAGCTTTCCTGCTGAGCGACACGCACGGACTCTCGGTTGAACTCGGCACCGAACAGGAAGGCCCCTGAAGTCGGCCCGCCTGCCGCCTTCAGAGCATCACGCAAGGTGCTACCCGCGGCGAGAACGTAGTCTCCGGGGCGCTGCACCTCCCCCTCGACCCTGACCTTCTTGCTCGCGCCCTGATTCGGGCGGGAAATATCGGCCGCGCTGAACACGCGCAGCACGTCGCCATGACGCAAGGGCAAACCCGAATCGGACTTCAGGCTGAGGTCTCTCAAGGCCTGCCCGGACTTGTCGTCAAAGCTGTGCAGCGCAGCGTGAACCCGGTTAGCCACCGCCGACACCCCCCCCGCCATGCGCAAGGCATCGGCCACCGTCTCGGACCCATGAACCTCGAAAACGGCGGGATTGTTGACGCTGCCGACCACGCCCACCTGCGCCCCAATCGCGCCGACATGGATCACATCGCCGCTACGCAGCAGCCGGTCCGCACTGCGGTCACCCTTGAGCATGAAGTCGTAGAGATCAAGGGTACTGATGACGGCATTGGCACGACGCAGCTGGATGTTGCGATAGCTGCCAACCGAAGTCGGTCCGCCAGCCTGCATCACCGCCTGCAGCATGGTCGACAAACCGCTCACCGAGTAGGCACCGGGCTTTTGCACGAAGCCGGTGACATAAACCCGCATCGCCTTCACCTCGCCCAAGGCCACCGACAGGTCGAAATTGCGAAACTGCGTGGCAACGCGCTGTGCCAGGACCTTCTTCAGGTCTGAAAAACGAACACCATTGAGCGCGACCGAGCCGACCCGAGGAATCGCCACGACCCCGGTGCGATCCACACGCAGGCGCAGGTTTGCTTCAACACCGCCCCACAAATTAAGCAGAATTTCGTCGCCAGCACCTAGGACATAGTCCTCGGGAACGAGTGTCGGCCCCTCGTCGGCTTCCTCGGCTACGATTCCCAAAGCCAGGTCGATGCCATAGCGCCTGACTTGAATCACCGGCTCGCCATCCTTGTCGCGCACCGATTTTCCGTTGGCCGCCATGCGGCTGACGAACAACTCGAACTCCGAAAGTCCGGGGTCGGGGCGCACCGTGATCCCCTCCTCTCGCGTCACCTTCTCAGACACCTCGCGCACGTTGCGATCGCCCACGGGCGCCTGGCGTTTGCCCTCGGCACCCTTGGCGCTGCTGGCCTTGGGCGCCGTCGGCTGACTCAGCTTGACCGGGCCGCCAGGCGTGAGGCTGGCCTCGGCGATGGCGGCAACGTTGGCCTGAGCCGAGACCTCGCCGGACACCAAGACGCTCACCAGCAACAGGCCGGCCAACATCCCGCCGCACCGCACCGAACAGGCACGAACGGCCCCAATGCGCGACAGTGCGGATACCAAATTGACGACGTGAAGATTCATGAGAACAGATGTACGCTTGACTGATCGAGCCCGCCCCCCGAAAGGTGTAGTCCACCCTCGAGTGAGCCGCAGGAGCGGAGCGTCCGTGCCTTTCGAAGTGGCGCGATTCTAGCCGAGCGCCTCGACGGATAAAGCCGTGTTTCGGTCGCTTGACGGTGAATCGGATGGCCCCGCCACCCCTACAATTTCCCGATCGACGCCGACCTCGGTCCCGTGAACGGGCGGCGCAGACCCGGCGGACCCCAAAGGTCTGCCACTCATTGGTGGTTCCAACCTGGGTACAAGTCCATGGCGATACTCGTGACCGGCGGCGCAGGCTTTATAGGCAGCAACTTCGTGCTCGACTGGCTCAAAGACAGCAACGAGACGGTGATCAACCTCGACGCGCTGACCTACGCCGGCAATCTGCACAACCTGACGCCGCTGCAGGGCAATGATCGCCATGTGTTTGTCCGTGGCGACATCGGCGACCGCGCGCTGGTCGGCGAGTTGCTGGCCCGGCATCAGCCCCGTGCCGTGCTCCACTTTGCTGCCGAGAGCCATGTCGACCGCAGCATCTCAGGCCCGGGCGCCTTCCTGCGCACCAATATCGAGGGCACCTTCGGCCTGCTCGAGGCCGCGCGTGAGTATTGGGGCGGCTTGCAGGCCGACGCCAAGCGCGACTTCCGCTTCCTGCATGTCTCGACCGACGAGGTCTATGGCTCACTGCAGCCCGAGGACCCGGCCTTTGCCGAGACCCACGCCTACGCCCCCAACAGCCCCTATTCGGCCAGCAAGGCCGCCAGCGACCATCTGGTGCGCGCCTGGCACCACACCTATGGCCTGCCGACGCTGACCACCAATTGCTCCAACAATTACGGGCCCTTGCAGTTTCCCGAGAAGTTGATTCCGGTGCTGATCACCAATGCCCTGGCCGGCAAGCCGCTGCCCATCTATGGCGACGGCCTGAATGTCCGCGACTGGCTCTATGTGGGCGACCATTGCAGCGCCATACGCACGGTGCTGACCCGGGGCCGTTTGGGCGAAACCTACAACATCGGGGGCAACAGCGAGAAGACCAATCTGGAAATCGTGAAGACCGTCTGCGCGGTGCTGGATGAGTTGCGCCCCAGTGCCGAAGGCCCCTACAGCCGGCTGATCAGCTTCGTCACCGATCGCCCAGGCCACGATCGGCGCTATGCCATCGACGCCCGCAAGATCGAGCGCGAACTCGGTTGGCGACCCGGCAGCAGCTTTGAGGACGGCATGCGCCGCACGGTGGCCTGGTATCTGGACAATCAGCCCTGGCTGGCCGCCATACGCGACGGCAGCTACCGCCAGCCCGGTCAGGCCTGAGCCCATGCGGAAGATCCTGCTATTGGGCAAGGATGGCCAGGTCGGCCATGAGTTGCAGCGCTCGCTGGCGCTGCTGGGAGAGCTGAACTCGCAGGGCCGCCAGGCCGATGGCGGGCTCGTTGCCGACCTGAGTCAACCCGACGCGCTGCTGGAGTTGGTGCGCCGCCTGCGCCCGGACGTGATCGTCAATGCCGCCGCCTACACGGCGGTCGACAAGGCGGAGAGCGACGAGGCCATGGCCACTCAGGTCAATGCCGGCACGCCCGGCCTGCTGGCCGAGGAAGCGGCCCGGCTGGGCGCCTGGCTGGTCCACTACAGCACCGACTATGTGTTCGACGGCTCGGGCGAGCAGGCGCGCGACGAACAGGCCGCACCGGCCCCGCTCAGTGTGTATGGCCGCAGCAAGCTGGCCAGCGAAGAGTTGATACGCGCAAGCGGCTGCAAACACCTGATCTTTCGCACCAGCTGGGTGCATTCGGGCCATGGAGGCAACTTCGTGCGCTCCATTCTCAAGCTTGCCGCGCAGCGCGAGCAGCTGAACGTGGTGGCCGACCAAATCGGCGCCCCGACCGGCGCCGATCTGCTGGCCGACGTCACGGCCCATGCGCTGCGCCAGGCGCTGCGGCAGCCGGAACTGGCCGGCATGTACCACCTCAGCGCCGCAGGCCACACCAGCTGGCATGGCTTCGCGCGCTTCATCGTCGAGCAGGCACTTGCAAGGGGCCAGGACTTGCGCCTGCGGCCCGAAGCCATAGCGCCCATCCCGAGCAGTGGCTACCCGACGCCGGCCCGGCGCCCACTCAATTCCAGGCTCGACTGCAGTAAGCTCATGCGCAGCTTCGATCTGAACCTGCCGCCTTGGCAACAGGGCGCACTGCGCACCTTGCAGCAATTGCTGCCCAACTGATTCAAGCATCCGCAACAAGGGGAGACCCCATGCAACGCAAAGGCATCATCCTGGCCGGAGGCGCGGGCAGCCGCCTGCACCCGGCCACCCTGGCCGTCAGCAAGCAACTGCTGCCGGTCTATGACAAGCCGATGGTCTATTACCCGCTGAGTACCCTGATGCTGGCCGGCGTGCGCGACATCCTGCTGATCTCCACCCCCACCGACCTGCCCCGCTTCCAGGAACTGCTCGGTGATGGCAGCCGCTGGGGCATCAACCTCAGCTACTGCGTGCAACCCAGCCCCGACGGACTGGCTCAGGCCTTCATTCTCGGCCGCAGCTTCATCGGCGACCACCACAGCGTGCTAGTGCTGGGCGACAACATCTTCTATGGCGAGCAGTTGACGGCACTGCTGGCACGAGCCAATGGACGAAGTAGCGGAGCCAGTGTGTTTGCGTACCACGTAACCGATCCGGAGAGATATGGTGTGGTCGCCTTTGATGAGGGGTTTCGAGCCTTGTCCATCGAAGAGAAACCCAGCAAACCAAAGAGCAATTACGCGGTCACCGGTCTGTACTTCTATGACCAACAGGTCTGCGACGTCGCGGCAAACCTGAAACCTTCGCCCCGTGGCGAGCTGGAGATCACCGACGTCAACGCCTGGTACCTGCAAAAGCGGCAACTGCACGTTGAGTTGATGGGCCGCGGTTACGCCTGGTTGGACACGGGAACCCACGACAGCCTGCTGGAGGCCGGCCAGTTCATCGGGACGCTGGAAAAGCGCCAGGGCCTCAAGGTCGCCTGCCCGGAAGAGATCGCCTATCGCAGCGGCTGGATTGACGGATCTCAGCTGGCGCAGCTGGCCCATCCCATGTTGAAGAACGGCTACGGCCAGTACCTGATGCGTCTGATCAACGACCCACTGACCTGATATGGAATACACCCCCACCTCGATCCCCGGCCTGCTGATCCTGCAGCCAAAGGTGTTCGGCGATGAACGAGGCTTCTTCTTCGAGAGCTACAGCCGTCGCGCCTTTCTGGAGGCCACCGGTCTGGACCTGGACTTCGTCCAGCACAACCACTCGCGCTCGAGCAGGGGCGTGCTGCGCGGCCTGCACTACCAGTTGCCCCCTCATGAACAGGGCAAGCTGGTGCGCGTAGCCAGCGGGGCGATCTGGGACGTCGCCGTCGACGTCCGCCCTGGCAGCCCGAGCTTCGGGCGCTGGGAGGGCGTTGAGCTGAGCGCCCAGAACCAGAAGCAGCTGTGGTTGCCGCCCGGTTTCGCCCATGGCTTTCTGGTGCTGAGTGATATCGCCGAGGTGCTGTACATGACCACTTCGGCCTACGCGCCACAGTCGGAGGCCTCGGTGCGCTGGGACGACCCCGCGCTGGCCATTTCCTGGCCCGACGTGGGCATGGCGCCGCTGCTGTCACCCAAGGATCTGCAGGCACCCTCGCTCAAGGACGCCAAGCCCTTCGCCCCGGCCTAGGCTCGCCGGAACATCAGCCGAATTCGTGCATGCGCTGCACCAGCGCATCCCAGCTTGGCGGCTGATAGCCGGTGGCCTTGCGGAAGCGGCTGGAGTCCAGCGAGCGGTCGATCACCAAATTGCTGTCCGACACAATCAGGTTGCTGCGACCATAGACCTTGGCCACCAACTGCAGCAGGTCATGCTTGCTGATCGGATCCACCGACAGATGGTATATGCCCTGCAGCTCGGGCCTGGGCAGCACGAACTCCTGAATCACACGGGCCAGCTCCACCGTCGGCAGACCTGAAAACACGGCCTTTGCAAAGCCCCGCACATGACCGGGCTGGGCCAAGAACCAGTCGACCAGGCCCTGCGCCGTGCCACGCTTGTGGCCGATGATGGAGGTGCGCAAGGTGACGGTATTGGGCCTGTCCACCTCGCCCAGCAACTTGCTGCGGCTGTACAGATCGCAGGCGTCGGGCACGTCGTCCTCGACATAGGCGCCCTTGCGCCCCGAAAAAACACAGTCGGTACTGATGTGGATGAGGCGCGCTGAACTGATTTCGCACAAGCGGGCCAGTCTGTGGGGCAGCAGCGAATTGACCGGAATGGCGATCAGCGGATCGTCGGCCGAGGTCTGTTGCTTGACCACGCCAATGCAATTGATCACTAGATCCGGGTCCACGTCAGAGAACAGGCGAGACAGGCAATCCGGGCTTTCGGCCTCGATGCCGGCAACAAGGCGCACCGACAGGCCGTCGAATAAGCCTGCGGTCGTGGCCAGGCTGCGCACCGTGCCTACCACCTCGAACTCAGGCTGCGCACTGAACCACCGGGTCACGGCGTTGCCAAGCAAGCCGTTTGCGCCCAGGACCAGCAGCCTCGTTTGTTTAAATGTCATCTTGATTCATTGATCAGCCGAAACGCCCAAGGCCCACAAAGAGCGCCAAGGATAGGTCGGAAATATAAGGCCAGCGGCAAACTCAACTCAGGGCAAAGAATCTGGCTTTGTTGCCGGCCAGGTATTTCAGGACGCGATACTCCAGCTCCGATCGCTGCTTGTTGTAGGTCTTGCTCTGCACGCAGCACACGGTCCAGTCCGCATGCATGGCACGCAGTGCGGCCGCATCCTCGGCCCGCCTGGCGAACGCCACACCCTGGAGCGCGGCGTCCTCGGACGCCACCAGGTACTGGTCCTCTCCCAAGGCCCGCAGGTCCAGTTGCAGCTCGGCGCTCAGTTGCTCCAGCCAAGCGCCCAACATCTGCCACTTCTGGTCCAGGGTCACCGGCTCGTAGAAGCTGAGCCCGGGCTTGCGCACCGCGGGCAGGCCGGCCAGGACCGACAGCGGTTCGCAAGAACGGGTGACATTGGCGCCGCTGAGAATCACCGAACGTCGCCCCAGGCGGACTCCGGGCGCCACGGCATTGCCGCCCACCAGCCAGACCTCCGGCTCGATATGCACCGGATCCATGCCATACAGGGTGCAACCCTCGATCTGCTCGCCGGTCGCGACATGGGACCAGATCTGCGTGTTCATGCCGGCGCGCACGCCGAACTCGATCGTCAGGCCGCCTGTACCGTCCAGCACCGCGTTCTGCCCGAACCAGCAATGCGGCCCGATGTCGACCGGCCCTTCGGCCAGCACCAGACCACGATCATGGATGCTGCACCAGTCGCCCAGGGTGACATCGCCGCCGTTGCAGACGAACTTCACACCCGGCCCCAGCACGCAGTAGTCCCCGATTCGCACCCGCCCCGGCTTGCTGAAGATGAATTGCACGTCGGCGCTCACGCTGGTGCGGTGCCCCAGGGTCACTTCCCCCTGTCCATGCTGTTCAAAGCGCTTGCTCATCGTTTCCCGGGCCGGCGGGCCTTACTCGTTAGAATCGGCACTCCCAAAAAGCGCCTATCGCCAGCAGCTGAACAGCCGCGCGGCTCAAGCCATCCATTCTGCGTCATGAATCCAACTCCGCTTGTTCCCCTCGTCAAGGTAGGCATGCCGCCCAAAGAGATGCTGATGCCGGAACTGGAGCAGGTGTTGTACAGCGGCATGGTGGCGGAGGGGGAGTATGTGTACCGCTTCGAGCGGGAGTTCGCGGCCAAGTTCGACCTGCCCCAGGCGCTGGCCATGAGCAGCGGCACTGCGGCACTGCATGCGGCGCTCAGCCTGGCCGGTGTGGGCGCCGGTGACGAAGTGATCAGCACGCCTATGACGGCCGAGCCCACCAATGTCGTGATCCTGCAACTCGGCGCCACGCCCGTGTTTGCAGATGTGGACCCGGCTTCGGGCAATATCGATCCGGCCTCTGTTGCGGCGCTGATCACGCCCAAGACCAAGGCCATTCTGGTGGTTCACTACGCCGGGTTTCCGGTGCGCCTGGCCGAGATCCAGGCGATTGCGCGGCGCCACCAGCTGCCGGTGATCGAAGACTGCGCCCATGCGCTGGGCGCGCGCTATGCCGGCCACGGCATCGGCCGCACCAGTGAATTCAGCCTGTTCTCGTTCCAGGCCATCAAGCACATGACCACCGTCGACGGCGGCGCCCTCCACCTCGCCGACGCCGAACGCGTGCCTGAGGCCAAGCGCTTCCGCTGGTTCGGCATGGACAAGGGCGTGCCCAGAACCGAGGTCGACATCAAGACCGTGGGCTACAAGTACAACATGCACAACGTGGCCGGTGTGATCGGCCTGGCCCAGCTCAAGGTCATTGACGCCTTGATCGCCAAGCATGTGGCCAATGGCCGCTTCTTTGATGACGCCCTGTCCGCGATTCCCGGCCTCTCGGTCACCCGTTTCGACGCCGCGGCCGACCCATCCTACTGGTTGTATTCCGTACTGTCCGAAGACTCGGCCGATATCGAAAAGCGCATGGCCAGCATTGGCGTCGCCGCCTCCAAGCTCCACCGGCCCAACCACTATCACTCCATTTTCGAGCCGATGCGGCGTCCCCTGCCGGGCCTGGACAGCTACTACCGCCGCCTGACCCATATCCCCTGCGGCTGGTGGGTAGACGCCGAGACCCGCGAGCGCATCGTGGATGCACTGCGCAAGGGCTGACTTGAAATGACACGTTCAATACCGCTCTTCGGCATCTTCCGCAGCGCTGAAATGGAAGCGGCCGTGATCGAGGTCATCCGGTCCGGGCAGATCGCCTCGGGCGGCCATGTCGAGGCGTTCCGCCGTGGCTTCGGCGAACTGGTCGGCAACCCGAATGTGGTGACCACCAATGACATGTCCAGCGCCATACAGATTGCGCTGCACGTCAGCGGCATCGGCGCCGGCGACGAGGTGCTCACCGCCGCCTACTCCTGCATGTCGAGCAACGCGCCCATAGCGACCTCGGGCGCGCGGGCGGCCTGGGTCGATGTCGATCCCGCGACCGGGGTCATGGACGCCAGGGATTTCGAACGCGCGATCACGCCCCGCACAAGGGCCGCCCTGTTGTACCACCTCGCCGGCTACCCCGGCCCGGTACGGGAAATTGCCGAGATCTGCCGCCAGCGAGGCATCGTGCTGATCGAGGACTGCGACAACGCACTGCTCGCCACGATAGACGGCGCCCAGGTCGGCAGCTTCGGCGACTTCGCCATCCACTCCTTCTATCCGAACCGGCAGATCAATGCGACCGAGGGCGGCGCCATGGTCTGCAAGAGCCCCGAGCATGTGGCGCGTGCCATCCGCCTGCGCCGCTATGGCATCGACCTGACCCGCTTCCGCGACGCCCTGGGCGAGATCGACCCCAACTGCGATATCGCCGAAATCGGCTGGGCGGCGACGCTGAACAATCTGTGCTCGGCCGCGGGCGCCAGCCAGCTCGCATCGGTGGCAGCGCGTGTGGCGCGGACACGCGACGTGGCGCAGGCCCTGAGCGCACGCCTCGCCCAGTTGCCGCAGCTGGCCCTGGTTCGGCCGATGCCTGGCGCGACGCCCTCTTACTGGGCTTTGCTGACACGGGTTGGCAAGCGGGACCAGGTGATGGCTGCGCTGAAGGCCAGGGGCGTGCAGTGCTCGAAGCTGCACCACCGCACCGACAGCTACAGCGGCTTCGGGGCCGCGCCACGCGAGCTGCCAGGCACCAGCGCCTTCCTTGCCAGTGTGCTGGCACTGCCCTGCGGCTGGTGGTTGAACGACGACGACATTGACTACCTCGTGCTCACGCTGAAGTCTGTTCTTGAAGAAGTGGGTTGCGACGCGCCTGCGCGCCAGTGATGCTCGCCCGGTCGCGCAACCTGATCGATTTGGCCTCGCTGTTCGCCAGCAAGACGGGCGGCCTGTTCGTCGCCCTGCTCCTGCTGCCCCTGATCGCCGGGGTGCTGGGGCCGGCTCGATTCGGCATCGTCACCGTGATCATCGCGGTGCAGACCTTTTTCACCATCGCCGACTTCGGTGCCTCCGCCTATCTGACGCGGGAGATGGCCGTTCCGGGCAAACGGACCGCGACCCTGCTCCGCGCCTGGCATGGCCTGGAGAAGCTGCTGCTTGCCGGTACTGCCGGTCTGTCCCTGGCGGCGGCCCTGGTCGCCTACCTCGGTTTTCAGGAAACCGGGCAGGTGATGCTGATCCTGGGCACAGGTGTGCTGGTGGCACTCACCGTGCTGCAGAATCTGGCCTACAGCTGCCTGGTCGCGCGCAAGAACTATCTGAGCTCCAGCGCCGTGCAGTCTGTATTCGTTTTGCTGCGCGCCGGCCTCAGTCTGCTGGGGCTGCACTACCTGTCGAGCACGGTCGAGACCTTTGTGTTGATTCAGAGCCTCGTGCTGGCCATGCACCTGGCCGCCAGCCGCCTGATGCTCAGACAGTCGCTGCAGCGCGGCAGCTCGCCGCCCGAGGGTGCTCCCACGGCCGAGCCGACCAGCCTGCGCGCCTTGTTCCTGGCCATTCGTCCGCTGGCCCTGGCGGGCATCGCCGGCGCCGCAGTGACGCAGATCGACAAGCCCTTGATCGCGGCACTGGTGTCACCGGAGGCCGTGAGCTACTACTTCCTCGCCTACTCGCTGTGCAGCACACCCGCCGGCATCCTGGCGGGTCCGATCGCGCAGTTCTTCCAGCCACGCATCGTGGCCCTGCTCAGCCATGCCAACGAGGCCGACCAGGTCAAGGGCATCCGCAACTTCAGCCTGGCTCTGGCCGGCGCGGTGGTGGTTCCCGCCCTTGCCATGTGGCTGTTCAGGCGCCCGCTGGTCGATCTGTGGCTGCCCTCGGGCCACGACAATCGCCTGATCGCCGAGTACGCCGCCATCCTGCTGCCCGCCTTTACCCTGGGGGCGCTGGGCTATGTGCCGGTGATTCTGCTGATCTCGGCCGGGGAGTACCACTTCCACGCCCGCACCGCCCTGCTCCAGGCCATCCTGACCCTGGTGCTGCTGCTGATCGCCTCCAGCCTGGGGCGCATTGATCTGGTCTGCTGGGTCTACGCGATGCACTTCCTGCTGTCCTATCTGCTCTATCTGGCCCGCGCGCTGATGCTGCCCACGACCCGGCGCATGGCGCAAGCGGCCCTGCACACACAGCTATGGACCACCACCCCACTGATCGGACTGGGCTGGATACTCAGCCAGGTCCTCGGCTAGCAAGAACTGCCCCCATGATACGAACCCAGCACCCCACCCCGCCGGCCCACCCAGACACGCCCGGGAGGTCCGCATGAAGCTGATCTCGGTGGTGATCCCGACCCGAAACCGCCCCGACTGCCTGCTGTGCGCGGTGCGCATCGCGCTGCGGCAGCTGCCCGAGGCGGAGATCATCGTGTCCGACAACAGCGACAGCGATGCGCTGCGGCACAAGCTGGCAGACGAGATCGCCAGCGGACGGGTTCGCTATGCCTACAGCAGCGAGCACCTCAGCGTCGTCGACAACTTCGAGCGCACCTTGCAGATGGCCACCGGCAGCTATATCGCCTTCATCGGTGATGACGACAGCGTGGGCCCGGGCCTGTGGCAGATCGCCGAATGGGCGCAACGCGAATCGGTCGAGGCGGTCGTCTCCTACACCGATGCGTTTGTCGCCAGCTATTTCTGGCCCGGCGTTCGCTCCAAGTACTTCGGCCTGGGCTATTCGGCCAAGCTGTTCGTCACCGCCTTTGACGGCGCGGCAAAGCCCATTGATGGCCGTCAGGCGCTGAGCCATGTGGCCAGCCGCTTCGGAGGCGGCCTCGGCAGCCTGCCGCGTGCCTATCACGGCCTGGTGTCGCGCCAGCTGCTGGATCGCATCCGTGCGCGACACGGCCATGTGTTCGGCGGCGTCAGCCCGGACATCTTCAGCGCCACCCTGATCACCGCCGAGTGCCGCAAGGCCTATGTCGTCAACTATCCCTTCCTGATTCCCGGCGCCTCGGCCACCAGCACCGCCGGTCAGGGCGCCGAACGGTCGGACCGGGCCGGCCTGCGCGACACCGACCACATCTCCCGCTTCGGTGCGGGCCTGCGCTGGGATGCACGAATTCCGGAGTTCTACTCGCCGCACACGGTCTGGGCCTATTCGCTGCAAAAGGCCCTGGACGAGTTGCCCGAGTCGGCGGTCACGCCCTCCTATGCCCGCCTGTACGCCAGGTGCCTGCTGTTCAGCCGCGCCTATCGCGCGCCCACGCTGGAGGCCATCCGGCATTGGGCCGTCGGCAAGGGCAAGTTGCAGGCCTGGTTGAGCATCGCCATCAGCGCCGGTCAGGAACTGCTGGAGCTGGCGGCACGGGTCGGCAAGCGGGTCTTGCATCCGCGCCCGGGTGGCGGAGCCACGGCCTACGGTGATCTGCCGACGATGGAAGCCGCCTACGAGGCGCTGGAGCAGCACATCGCCTCCCGGCATATCGCCCTGCAACTGCCATCCACCGGCCTGGAGCGCAGACCGTGACTGCGCAAGCTGCACGCCCGACCGTGCTGGTGCCGACCCGCTACTTCCATCCCGCCTACAAGGCAGGCGGGGTCGCGCGTTCGCTGGCCAATCTGACCGAGGCGTTGGCCGAGCACTTTCGTTTCGTGATCTACTGCGGCCACACCGATATCGACGGCACGCCGCACCACCGGCCGGGTGACACCGCCAGCGTGCATGGCGCCGAGATCCACTACACATTGCCGGGCTCGATCCAGGGCCTGCGGCAGTGGCGGGCGCTGCAGCGCCTGCCGCATCAGCTGCTCTATCTGAACAGCAGCTTCGACCCCTGGTTTTCGCTGCTGCCCGCGATGCTGCGACGGCGTGGCGACGCACCACTGCTGATCGCACCACGCGGCGAATTTGCGGCCTCCGCCCTGGCCCTGAAGGCCGGCAAGAAGCGCCTGGCCTTGAAGCTGATGGCGGCGACTGGGCTGCAGCGCGGCGCCAGGTGGCAGGCCTCGACCGAGCGTGAGGCCAAAGATATCGCGGCGGTGCTGAAGTCCTTCGGCTTCAACGCTCCGGCGCCGGACATCGCGATGGATATCCCGGGCGCGCCGCCATCGGCACAGACCGTGCCGGAGCAGCGCCAAAACGAAGGCCGCCCCCTGCGATTGGTGCTGGTGGCCCGCATCGCACCGATCAAGAATCTGCGCTTCGCCCTGCAGGTGCTGCAGCAGGCCGGGGTAACGGCCAGCCTGGACATCATCGGCCCGGTCGAGGACGCCGCCTACTGGGCCGACTGCCAGCGCCTGATCGAGGCGCTGCCCACCCAGATCACCGTGCGCCAGCTGGGCAGCCTGCCGCCGCAGGAGATCACCGCGGCCCTGCCTGGCTACGACCTGTTCGTCCTGCCCACACGGGGCGAAAATTTCGGACATGCCATCCATGAGGCGCTGGCGGCCGGCCTGCCGGTCCTGATCAGCGATCAGACCCCCTGGCGCGACCTGCAACGCAGCCTGGCGGGCTGGGATCTGCCCTTGGAACTGGAATCCTTCGCCCAGGCGCTCAGGCAATTCGACGCCATGAAACCAGCGGCCCGTCAGGTGCTGCGAGACGGCGCCCGGCGCCTGGCCGCCGGTGCGGGACGGGAGACGGCGATCCAGGCCCATATCCAGCTGTTTTCCGCGCTCATGCAAGCACCGCAACAAACATGAACAAAGCCAGCCTTGCCGATCTGGAGCAGGTCAGGGGCCTGCGTCTGCTGGTCGTCAGCCAGTATTTCTACCCCGAGGACTTTCGCGTCAACGGTCTGGTGGAGCGGCTCACCGAGCTGGGTGCCGAAGTCACCGTGCTTACCGGCCTGCCCAACTACCCCAGCGGCACCGTGCATCCGGGCTATGGCTGGCGGGGGCCGTGGACGCAATCGCTGTTCGGCGCCAAGGTGCTGCGCGTGCCGATGGTGGCCCGAGGCAGTTCGGGGCGGCTGCGGCTGGTGCTGAACTATGTGAGCTATGCGTTCAGCGCCTGCCTGCTGGGTCCTGCACGGCTGCTGGGCGCGCGCTTCGACGCCATTCTGGTGTTCCAGACCAGCCCGGTGCTGGCCGTGGCGCCGGCCCTGCTGATCGGTGCGATCAAGCGTGCGCCGGTGCTGACCTGGGTGCTGGACATCTGGCCCGAAAGCCTGCAGGTCGTGGGCATTGCGCCGACGTCGCCGATCTACCGGGTTGCGGGCCGCCTGTCCGACTGGCTCTACGGCAAGTGCAGCCGCTTGCTGCTGCAGTCCAGCGCCTATCTGCCCATACTGCGGCAACGCCGCATGCCCGAGCAGGCGCTGGTGGACTTCCCCAACTACGCCGAAGACCTCTACAGCAGCACGGCAGCCGCCGACGGCCCGCCGGCAGAACTGGCCGGCATACTGAAGCCGGGGCACCTGACCCTGATGTACGCCGGCAATATCGGCGAGGCGCAGGGCCTGGAAGCGGTGCTGGAGGCGGCACATCAGCTCAAGCAGGAAGGCGCCCCCTTCACCTGGGTGTTTCTGGGGGACGGCCGAGGGCTGCCCTCACTGCGCCGGCGCGTCGCCGAGCTCGACCTGGAGGGCGTGATCCACCTGCTGGGCCGCTTTCCTCAGCAGCGCATGCCGGGTTTCTTTGCCTGCGCGGATGCGATGCTGGTGTCGCTGAAAGCGTCGCAGATCGCGGCCCTGACCGTGCCGGGACGCATTCAATCCTTTCTGGCGGCCGGCAAACCGATCATCGCCACCATCCAGGGCGAGGCCGCCGATCTGATTGCGCGCAGCAGCAGCGGACTGGTCAGCGAGCCCGACGATACTCAGGCCCTGCTGACCAATCTGCGGCAGTTCGCCGCGATGTCGGCGCAGGCGCGCCAGCGAATGGGCGAAAATGGCCAACAATACTTCCAAGCGCATTTCCGGCTGGACGGCGTGGTGGCACGCCTGATGGCGACGATTCGACATGCAACGCAACGCTGAACCGCAAGACCCATCCATGAAGAGAATTGCAATTACCGGCGCTGCAGGACTGCTCGGATGGCACGCCTTCTGCGCGCTGACCGCGCAAGGGAGCGCAACGCCGATACGCATCTCCCGCGCCACCTTCGAGGACGCGCAGGCCCTGGCCGAGGCACTGCGGGGCTGCGATGCCGTGCTGCACTGCGCCGGCGTCAACCGCGCCGACCCGGATGTGGTCGAGACGGCCAATCCGCGCATCGCCCAGAAATTGGTCGATGCCCTGGAGCGGACGGGCACGCGCGCCCATATCGTCTACACCAACTCGACTCAGGCCGGCACCGACACGCCCTATGGTCGCTCCAAGCAGCAGGCGGCGCAGATCTTGGAGCAGTGGTGCAGTCAGCACCAGGTGCCCTTCACCAACCTGATCGTGCCCAACGTCTTTGGCGAAGGGGGCAAACCCTTCTACAACTCGGTCGTCTCGACCTTTTGCCACCAGTTGGCCCGAGGCGAGCAGCCATCGGTGCTGGTGGATCGTGAACTGTCACTGGTCCATGCGCTGGATGTGGCCGAGGCCATGCTGTCGGCGCTGGACCCCGTCTCCCCGGGTACCAAGGGCTTTGAAGGCACGACCCTGCGGGTCAGCGATCTGCTCGCCAAGCTGCGGGATCTGTCGAGCACGTATGCCCGGGGGGAACTGCCCCTGGTGGCAGAACCCTTCGACCGGGCGCTGTTCAACACTTACCGCTCGTATCTCTACCCGGACATGTACCCCACCTCGCTGACGCCCCGCACCGATCAGCGCGGGCGCCTGGTGGAGGTCGTCAGGGCGCACGGCGGAGGCCAGACCTTTGTCTCCAGCACCCGCCCTGGCATCACGCGGGGCAATCACTACCACCTGCGCAAGATCGAGCGCTTCGTGGTGTTGCAGGGCCAGGCCACGATTCGCCTGCGCAAGCTCGGCGACGAGCATGTGCAGACCTTCGATGTGAGCGGCGAGGCGCCGGTGGTGGTCGACATCCCCACCCTGCACACCCACAACATCACCAATACCGGCGACACCGAGCTGACCACGCTGTTCTGGACGAATGAGTTCTTCGATCCGGCCCGCCCCGACACCTTCCCGATGATCGTCTGAGCCCGGCTCCAGACATCGACCCTCGTACCTCACTTCTCTCCATCCCGCGTTCCTATGCTCGACAACAAAGTTCTCATGATCACCGGTGGCACCGGCTCCTTCGGCAATGCGGTGCTGCAACGCATGCTGAACACCGGCCTGCGCGAGATCCGCATCTTCAGCCGCGACGAGAAGAAGCAGGAAGACATGCGCATCGCGCTGAAGAACGACCGCGTCAAGTTCTACATCGGCGATGTGCGTGACGCTGACGCGGTCAGCGACTGCATGCAGGGCGTGAACTTCGTCTACCACGCGGCGGCGCTCAAGCAGGTGCCGTCCTGCGAGTTCTATCCAATGGAGGCGGTCAAGACCAATGTCATCGGCGCCGAGAACGTGATCCGCGCGGCGATCCGGCACGAGGTCAGCAAGGTGGTGGTGCTGAGCACCGACAAGGCGGTCTATCCGATCAATGCGATGGGCTTGTCCAAGGCGATGATGGAAAAGGTCATGGTCGCCAACTCGCGGCTTTGCGACCCCGGCAAGACCGTGCTCTGTGCCACCCGCTACGGCAATGTGATGGCCTCGCGAGGCTCGGTGATCCCGCTGTTTCTGAACCAGATCAAGACCGGCCAGGCACTGACCCTGACCGATCCGAACATGACCCGCTTCCTGATGTCCCTGGAAGAGTCGGTCGATCTGGTGCTGTTCGCCTTCGAGAACGCCCGCCCGGGTGACATCTTCGTGCAGAAGGCGCCTGCCTCGACCGTCGGCGATCTGGCCCAGGCAATGAAGGAGTTGCTGAAGGCCGACACGCCGATCAACATCATCGGCACCCGCCACGGCGAGAAGCTCTACGAATCGCTGGTGTCCCGCGAGGAGATGGCACGCGCCGACGATATGGGTGGCTACTACCGCATCCCGGCCGACGGACGCGACCTGAACTACAACAAGTACTTCGTCGAAGGCGAGGCCGCCATCACCTCGTTCGAGGACTACACCTCGCACAACACCGAGCGCCTTGATGTCGAGGGCGTCAAGCGCACCCTGCTGGGTCTTGAGCTGATCCAGGAGGCCGTCAATGCTTAAGGTCATGACGGTCGTCGGCACGCGGCCGGAGATCATCCGCCTGTCCCGCGTGATCACCGCGCTGGACAAGCACACCCAGCATGTGCTGGTGCACACCGGTCAGAACTACGACTACGAGCTCAACGAGGTCTTCTTCAAGGATCTCGGCCTGCGCGCCCCCGATCACTTCCTCGAGTGCGCGGGCAAGACCGCCGCCGAGACGATCGGCAATGTGATCGTGGCCTCCGAGCGGGTGATGCTGCAGGAGAAGCCCGACGCCCTGCTGGTGCTGGGCGACACCAACAGTTGCATGGCGGCGATCACCGCCAAGCGCCACCGCATCCCGATCTTTCACATGGAAGCCGGCAACCGCTGCTTCGACTTCCGCGTGCCGGAGGAGATCAACCGCCGCATCGTCGATCATGTCGCCGACATCAACCTGACCTACAGCGAGATCGCCCGCGGCTATCTGCTGCGCGAGGGCATGGCGCCCGATCAGGTGATACGCACCGGCAGCCCGATGCGCGAAATCCTGAACCACCATGCGGCGGCGATCGATGCGTCCGATGTGCTGGAGCGCATGTCCCTGGGCGAGCACAACTACTTCTTGGTCAGCGCGCATCGCGAAGAGAACGTCGACGACCTGGGCAATCTGCAGCGCCTGCTGGGCATCCTGGACGGCCTCGCCGCACGCTTCGACATCCCGGTGGTCGTGTCCACCCACCCGCGCACACGCAAGCGCATCGAGCAACTGAACCACACGCCGCACGCCAAGGTGAGCTTCTGCAAGCCCTTCGGGTTCCTGGACTATGTGAGGCTGCAGAAGAGCGCGCGCGTGGTGCTGTCCGACAGCGGCACCATCACCGAGGAGTCATCGATACTGAACTTCCCGGCGCTCAATATCCGCGAGTCGCACGAGCGCCCGGAGGGCTTCGAGGAAGCGGCGGTGATGATGACCGGCCTGAGCCTGGAGCGCGTCATGCAGGCAGTCGACATCCTGGCCGACCAGCCTCGCGGCGAGCAGCGCCTGCTGCATATGGTGCGCGACTACCAGGTCGACAATGTGTCGGACAAGGTGCTGCGCATCATCCTAAGCTACACCGATTTTGTCCGCCGCCGCGTCTGGCACGAGGCCTGACGATGATTGCGCCCGGGGCCTGGCCCCGGGCCGCGGCGAGTGGGCCAGGAACAGCGCGTAGACACCCAGCAGTACCGGCCCGGCGAAGTAGTTGGAGCCACGCACCAGGCCCCCGACGACGAGCACAAAGATCGCCGCAAAGGCCAGCACCTCGCGCTGGAAGAACAGACGGTCGCAATGGGCCAGCGTCCAGGCCCGCTTGATCAAGGCCAGGGCAAGTCCCAACCACAAGACCACGCTCAACCAACCCGCTTCACTCATCACCTTGGCAAAGGTGAAGGAACCGTCGTTGTAGTTGGCATTCAGATCGCCGATCAAATCAATGATCGAGGCAAAGTCGCTGTCGGGGATCGGCGAGCAGCCCATGCGATTGAATCCAAGCCCCCACCCGGAGGTGCGTTCAAAGTTGATCAGCGCGGCATCCCAGCCATACAAGTAAACCAAGCTTGACAGATTGGACGACTCGTCCTGGGTTATCAGACCTTCCAGCCTCGCACCAAACTCGTCCAGGTACGGCGAAGCCGCCAAGGCAGTCCCCAGCAGCCCCGCGATGAGCCCGGCCTTCAAGACCGTCATCCACTTCAGTTCGCGCCAGTAGCGCAGCAGGAAGACCACCACCGCCAGTGGCAGGAACATGACAATCAGGGTGCTCGATGCCGACAGGGTGGTAAGCACGGCAAAGCCCACCAAGGCCCAGATGGCATCACGGCGGCGCGGCGAGAACAACATGGCGAGCAGCAAGGGGGTCACGGCCAAGGCGAGGTGGCTGGGCTCCTTGAAGATGCCGGACGGCCTGATCGCCGCCGAGGCGCCGGTAACGGTGAGGAACACGCGATCGATGACAACGCTTGCAACCGAGACCAACAGGATCACCCGCAAGGGCTTGGCAAGTTCAGGTGCGCCAGCTTGCTGAGCCAGCAGGCGCAAGGCCAACAGGACGGCAGCAAACAAGGCCAGACTCAGCAAGGACTTGGCTTGAAGATCGGCGCAGAACGAGAAGCCAAGCATGTAGATGCTGTGGGCTGCGAGCGTCAGCGCAAATGTCCATTCCCAAGGCCCCAATGAACGGGTCTGGGCGCCGCTGGCCAGCAGGAATCCAGCCACACCCAGCAGTAGCAACACATGCAGGCCCAAAGCGAACCCCCCAGCCGGGAGCACCAGGCTGGACAGGACGACACAGGCCCACAAGGTGAAGGTCTGCGTGTTGACGAGGCGGCGCGTCTCTGGCATCAGTGGGCAGCCCTTGATTGAAAGCGCTCCAGACGCTGCTGCAGCCGCCGATAGGTGCCCGACAAGGCGATGCGCCATGCCCTGGGCGTCAGCAGCAGCAAGGGCCTCAGCTTGGTCGCCTGCAACAGGGCTCCAAGCATCTGACCGGCTCGACCCGACAAGGCATGAGTCTTGGCCGATATCAGATAAGCATTGGACAGCGCGCGTGCGGCCCCTGCCCCGCTCGCCTCACCCCAGAACGAGGCCACCGCGCGAACGATTTCTCCGGCGGCCTTGCTGGAGGCCGGACGAAAAGATGCCGATCCATCATGCACGCGGTACTGAGCCAGTACGCCGGGCACATGCAGAAACGGGCCCAGCTTGGCAGCACGCAGCCAGAACTCAAAATCTGGCACCAGCCTGAATTCACTGCTCCAGCCGGCGGTGCCAAGCAACACCTCACGCCGGAACAAGGCTCCCGGACCAGGCAGGCAGACCAACTCCTCGGTCAACCGAGACAGGGAGAAGTCTTCGGCCAGTACCGTCCTCAGGCGAATGCCTCGCGCATCGATCAGGTCGAAATCAGGATATGCCACCAGGCAGGTCGGCGCATCGATCAGCGCTCGAACCAGGGTACTGACGGCTTGCGGGTTCAACACATCGTCCGAGCTCAGATAGCCCAACAAACTGCCCTTGCACAGCGCCCAGCCCTTGTTCAGCGTCGCAGCCTGGCCCATATTGGCATGTCTCAGACAAATGGCACGACCTGCATAGCGCTCCAGCACCTGGGCTGTACCGTCGGTGGAGCCGTCGTCGACGACACACAATTCCAGCGCCGGATAGTCCTGTGCCAGCACGCTCTCGATCGCGGCCTCAAGATACTCGGCTTGGTTGTAGGCCGGGATGACAATGCTGACCAGGGGGACTGTGCTCATGAAGTGAAGCCATAGAAACCGCAGTGCCCCCGACATGAGATTCTGGTGACACCGACCGAGCCGGCGGCCCGAACGCGCCAGAGCCCCAGAAATCGACGAGAGCGCATTGTAGTGCGCCATTTCAACCGTTGCGGCGAGGCAGCTCGCCTGGGAAATGGCATGGCGAGCCGCACTGGTAACATCGCCGCTTGACGCCGCGCTGCCCCGTCTGCATTGACGGATTTCGGCCCCCACCTCCTCGCTGCCATGCCTCGCCTCCTTCGCCACACACTGCTCATCGTTCTTGCCTTGATTGCCACCATGGGCTCGGCGCAGGCCTATATCGACCCCAATGCGGGCGGCATGCTGTTCCAGTTGCTCGCCCCGATGCTCGCAGCCCTGATCGGTGGTTGGTTGTTTCTGCGCCGCTGGATTGCTGATCTGGCGCGCCGCCTCTGGCGCAGGCTGTCGGGCCAGGATCCGAAATGAGTTTGCAAGCTCCTCAGGCGCCGCTCTCGAACAAGCGCGGTGAGCCCGGTGGCGGCTGGGCCATGTTCATGTGCAGCTTCGCGGCTCTGGGCTTGTTCTGGACACCGCTGGTCCTGCTTCGTCAGATCGATGCCTTTGTCGCATTTCTGACGCCGCTGGAGTTGCTGCGTGACGCCGCGCTGGCCTATGTGCTGCTGACCATTCCGGCGGCGCTGTTGACTCTGCTGGCCCTGGGCTCGCGCGGCCTGCTGCGAAAGTGCCGCGTTTCGTCGCCGACATCCCACATGCTGGCCTGGTGCATCGTGCTGGTGCCCACGGTCTGGGTTTGCACCTGGCAGTTCTTTGGCAGCGCCTGGGCCTGGTTGAAGGCCACCAGCGGGGCCAATCTGAGCATCGGCGCCCACGGACGCTTGATCGCCAGCATCGTGCTGCTCGCGGCCATGATTTGGCTGATCAAGGCCATCGGCATGAAGGGTCTGATGCTGGCCATCGTCTCGCGCCTGAGCAGCCTGCGTCGGCCCGCCCTGCTGCTGCTCGCGCTGGCACTGGTGTGCCTGATCATCTCGCCACCGCGCTTTTTGCTCGATACCGCTGGCCCATCGGCTGCGGCGCTAGCAGCTCAGCGCGACGCCCGGCCCGACATTTATCTGATCACCATCGACACCCTGGCCGAGCCCGATGCCCGGGTCTGTGGCAACGGCCCGACGCTGATGCCGCGCTTGCGCGAGTTTGCCCAGCAGGGCAGCTGTTTCTCACGCCACTACACCAGCGGCAACTTCACCACACCCAGCACCGCGACGATGGAGACTGGCGCCCTGCCCTGGAACCACTGGGCCGTGCAGATCGTGTCCCCGGTGGCCAAACCGGTGCAGGCCCAGGCACTGGCGGCGCAGATGCAAAAGGCGGGCTACGAAACCCATTCCATCAGCGCCAATCTGCTGGCCAGCCCGCGCCACCATGGCACCGAAGCCGGGTATGACACGCAGATCATCTCCGACTCCACGTCGCTTGGCAGCAAGCCGCGCGAGGTGCTGACGCTGTTCCCAGACACCACTCTGCCCTTCTGGTTTTCGGCCATCGTGCCGTTTCTGGACACCATCGACATCTATTGGCACGGCGAGAAGCACCCCTATGCCGCCGAGTACAGCTACCGCGCCATGCTGGCCCTGCTGGATGACAGGCGCAGCGGCAAGCCCAAGTTCATCTGGGTGCACACCCTGCCGCCACACGACCCCTTTCTGCCGCCGCCAAGCACCAAGTACAGCCTGCTGCCCAAGGGTGTGCTCGACCGCTGGTCCGACTTCATGGGGATGCGGCCCTATCCGCCCGAGGAACAAAGCTGGATCGACAAACACCGGCTGCGCTACCAGGAAAGCATCATGGGCGCCGACGCCTCGCTGGGCGAGTTGCTGAAGCAGATCAAGGCCCGCGGGCGGCTGGACAACTCGGTGGTGCTGATCAGCTCCGACCATGGAGAATCGTTCGAGCGGGGTTTTCTGGGGCATGCCGGTGCCTTTATCCACAACGCCGTGCTGCAGGTACCCCTGGTCATACGACTGCCGGGTCAGACCCAGGGCATTCAGGTCGACACGCCGGTCAGCCTGGCCGACTTGGCCCCTACCATCGTCGACCTGGCGGCTGCGCCGGCCCTGCCCCATGCCGACGGACGTTCGCTGCGCAGCGCGCTGGAGGGCCAGCCGCTGACCCCGCGGCCGGTGTTCGCGATGGCCATGGAGCGGCAAAGCCGCTTCCAGGCGATACGTGCCGGCCACTACGCCATCATTGATGGCGATCACAAGCTGGTGCTGCACCTGGCCGAAGCGCGCAGCGAGCTGTTCAATCTGCGCCAGGACCCGCTGGAACTGAAGGATTTGAGTGCCAGCGATGCGCCGACCGCGAAGCGGCTGCGCCAGCAGCTCGAGGCCGCCATCGCCAGCGCCGAAGCTGGGCGGAAGCGCTGGTTCGCCAACAAGCCGTGAGCGCGCGCATGCCGACCTTGGCGCTGTCCGGCGACCTGCTGCGCTGGTTGCGTGCAGGCGAGCCCTGGGCCAAGCTTGATTGGCGCCTGCGTGCCGCCCTGGTCTGGAAGAGTGGCTGGGCCGATCTGAACAGCCGGCTCAGCCATGCGCAGCTGCGCGACGCCCCGCCCTTGCGGGCACCGCTGCTGATCGTCGGCCCCTGGCGCAGCGGCACCACCGTCATGCATGAGCTGCTGACCGCGGCCACCGGCCTGCCCACCCCGCTGACCTGGCAGTGCATGAACCCCTGCGCGTTCCAGCTGCTGGGCAGCGGCCCGAAGCAGGCACCGATTGCCCGGCCCATGGACGGCCTGGAAATTGGCGCCCACACGCCGCAGGAAGACGAGTTCGCCCTGCTCGGCCTGGGCGTAGCCTCGGCCTACCGAGCCTTTCTGATGCCTTCGCGACTGGCCGAGCTGGCCCACACGCTGGATCAGCAGCACTGGCTTAACGACGGCACCTGGCTGCCCCGCTGGGAGGCTTTTTTGCAAGGCGTGCTGCAAAGTCAAGGCCGTGCCGGCGAGCGGTTGATACTCAAATCACCGAACCATACCTTCAGGCTGCAAGCCATTTTGCGGCGCTTCCCCGATGCCCAAGTAGTCTGGATGAGCCGTGACCCGGCCAATACCTTCCATTCCAATGAAAAAATGTGGCGCGCCATGTTTACCGAACATGCGCTGGAACCGGCGGGAACCAACGATCTGCAGGCCTTCCTGGGCCGTGCGCTTCTGGCTAGCGCCGACACGCTGGACTGGCTGGACCACCACATGGCGCCTGGGACGCTGGTGGTCTGCGGCCAAGACGAGCTGCTTCGCGATCCTGCTTCAACGATCCGCCATGTGTGCGAGCAACTCGGCTTGCCTGACACCGTCGGGCCTGCGGCCCTGCAGGCGGCAATCAAGCGAACTCAGCGCGGCAAGGTAGACCGCTACGAGGCCAAAGCACCTGCATCCATCAAGCCGGCCCTGCAGGCGCTGCAAGCCGCGCAGGCCCGCGCTCAGCTGAGGTTCCGCGACAGCTGACCCATGGTCGCGGATCAGGACGGGACACGGCCGCGCCACAAGTTCACGGCCGGCCGCTCGATCAATCGGTAGGCCAATGCGGCAATCGTCAAGGCCAACGCCAAGCCGAGCCAGGCGCGCAGCGTCTCGGGCAGAGGCAGGCGCTTGGCGGCGTAGAGCGCGGGCATATGCAGCAGATAGATTCCGAAGCACCAGCGGCCGCAGGCACGCCAGGGGCTCTGCTGCAACACACGCACCCAATAGGGCAGCAATCCGCGCAGCATGCCCACCAGTATCAAGCCCCAGAACAGTCCCCAGGCGACAAAACTGCGATGCAGGGCGTCCGGCCCACGCGCCCAACCGGCGGCGTGGTACACCGCCGGGGCCGAGCACAGCAGAGCGAGCAGGGCGAGCATATCCAGCACACCAAGCAGGCGTGGCGCGGTCGAGGCGCGAGGCGCAGTCGCATGCATCCACCAGGCACACAGAGAGCCCGCAACGAAGACCGGCAGGTAAAACCCCAGATTGCTGCTGTTGATCGGCGTCGCGGCCGCCGGAAACAGCGCATGCGCGACCGCCAGCACCAGCAGCACACCGAGCACGCGCAGACCGCCGGGCCACCGCAGCGCCAGCCAGCCCGTTAGCAGCGGAATGCACAGGTAGTACAGAAACTCGACCGGCACGCTCCAGTAGATGTCGCGCCCTTCCTGCAGGGTCAGATGCCGCCAGACGGCCGCCGCATCGAGCGGCACGCCCAGGCCGCGCGGCGCAAGCGCCAGGCCGATCAGCAGCACCAGCGCGTACAAGGGATAGATGCGCAATACGCGCTTGGACAGATAGTGGCCGAGGTAGGACCAGGAAACCTGCCCCTGCGCCCAGGCCTGCAGCCATTGCGCGCTGAGCAGATAGGCACTCAGCACGAAGAACAGATAGACGCCGTACTTGCCCATGCCGGCCAGCGACAGCCCGGGCACCAGGTTCAGCCCCAGGCCGCTGGCATGGCTGGCCACCACCATCAGCGCAGCCAGGCCGCGCAGGCCATCCAGGCTGGCCGTGGCGTCGTGCGCGACGGCTCCGCGCCCAGCCATCAGGCCACGACCGAGTTCAGGCTGGTGATGGCCATCATCACGGCGACCATGATGACGCCGATCACCGCGCCGATCAGCAAAATGGCCGCCGGCTCAATCAGCGCCAGCACCCGCTTTTGCAGCACTCGGGCCGCTTCGGTTTCCATCGCGCCCAGGGTGCTGAGCATGCGTGGCAGTTCGCCCGAGCGTTCGCCCACGCGCACCAGATTCAGTCGCGCCGGCGGGAACCAACCCTTGGAGCCCAGCACGTCCGACAGGCTGCGGCCCCGTTCCAGCTCGCGCGAGGTACTGGCCAGATCGCTGCGCAGCCGCTGCAGGCGCAGCGCACCGGCCGACAGATCGATCGCCGTGATGATGGGCACGCGATTGGCCAGCAGGGTACCCAGCACGGTGGCCCAGCGGCCGATGTCCACCCGCATCAGCCAGGGGCCGATCATCGGCATCCGCGACAGCGCCTCGAAGCCGCGCGCGCGGTAGCTGGGGCTGGACAGCAGCATGGCCAGCAGCACCACCAGGGCCATCGCGCCAAGACCGAAAGGCAGCAGGTTTTGCTTCACGTAGAGGCCCGACTCGATCAGCCAGCGCGAGAAGGCCGGCACATCGGCCCGTGAGCTCTTCAGCAGGCTGGCAAAACGTGGCACCACTCCGACAAAGATCACCGTCACCGCCAACACCCCGGTGGTGACGAGCACGGCCGGATAGACCAGCGCGTTGCGCAGTTCCTGATCGATGCGGCGTTCGTGATCCATCTGCGAGGCGGCATCGTTCAGCGCCGCCGACAGGGCGCCGCTGGCCTCCCCGGCCTCGACCAGGGCCAGCACATAGGGCGGCAGCGCCAGGCCGCTGCGGCGCAGGGCCTCCGACAGCTTGGCGCCTGAGCGCACGTCACGGTCGGCGCTGCTCAGCGCCGGGCCCAGCGACTGGTCGGCATAGGCCTGGGCCAGCGAAGGCAGGGCCTCCGACAACGAAATGCCCGCGCCCAGCAGGGTGGACAACTCTCGTATCAGCACCAGTTGATCGGCCAGGCCGGGCGCGCGGCGCGAGCGCGCCGACTTGACCAGCGCCGGCTGATCGGCCTGCACCGACACCGGCTTGTAGCCCTGACGCAGCAACTCGCGCACGGCCTCGGTCTCGCTGATGGCACTGAGCTTGCCCGAGCGCATAGCTCCCTCGGCATCGAGCGCGCGGTAGCTGTAGCTCTGGGCGGAGGATGAATCGACGTGCATGGATTCGCCCATCACTCCAGCGCCAAGCCGCCGCTGGCGCGCAGCACCTCGTCAAAGGTCGTCAGGCCGGCCCGCACCTTGATCAAGCCATCCTCGACCAGGCTGCGCCGCCCGGCTGCATCGGCAAGGGCCTGCACTTCCGACTGCGGCGCCGCCGCCGCGATGCGGTGCTGCATCTCGGCGCCCACGGTGACCAGCTCGTAGATGCCGATACGGCCACGGAAGCCGGTCTGCTGGCAGTGCGCGCAACCAACGGCTCGCCGCCAATTGGCCGGCTTGCCCTGCAGATCGGAATGCTGCAAACGCGGCAACAATTGGCCCCAGCGTTCGTCCAGCGCCGTATCGGGCGCAGGCACCGAGCACTCGGGGCACAGTCGCCGCACGAGGCGCTGGGCCATCATCGCCTTCAGTGCCGCCGCCACCAGATAGGGCTCGACACCCATGTCCACCAGCCGGGTCACGGCCGAGAGTGCGTCATTGGTGTGCAGCGTTGCCAGCACCAGGTGGCCGGTCAAGGCCGACTGCACGGCGATCTCGGCGGTTTCGCGGTCGCGGATTTCGCCGACCATGATGATGTCCGGGTCGTGCCGCAGAATGCTGCGCAGCGCCCGGGCAAAGGTGTAGCCGATCTCGGTCTGGGTCTGGATCTGCACCACATGGGGCAGGCGGAACTCGACCGGATCCTCAACCGTGATGATCTTGCGGCTGAAGTCATTGACGGCCGCCAGCGCGCCGTACAGCGTTGTGCTCTTGCCACTGCCGGTCGGCCCGGTCACCAGCACCAGGCCATTGGGCAGCTGCAGCCACTGGCGAAACATCGCCAGCTGGTCGGCTTCCATGCCCAGGCGCTCCAGCTTCAGGTCGGCACGCTGCTTGGGCAGCAGCCGCATCACCAGCGATTCGCCATGCACGGCCGGAATGGCCGACACCCGCACATCCATCTCCTCGCCGGCGACGCGTATCGAGGTGCGCCCGTCCTGCGGCAGGCGGCGCTCCGCAATGTCCAGCTGCGACACCAGCTTGACCCGTGAGGCAATCGCCGGGTAGCGCGACATCGGCATGCTCATGCGCGTATGCAGCACGCCGTCGATGCGAAAGCGCACATCGAACTCGCGCTCGCCGGGCTCGAGGTGGATGTCCGAGGCACGTGCCTCGACTGCCTGGGCCAGCACATTGTTGACGAAAGAAATGACCGGCGCGTCCTCGGCCAGTTCGCGCAAGGTGCGGGCATCCATATCGACCCCGCCCTGGCCCGGCGCGCTCAGGCCCTGGTGCCAGCGCTCCAGGGTGGCGGGCAGCATGAAGTGCCACTGCAGCGCGGTCTCGCCGCCCTGGGCCTCCAGCGTCTCGCGCAGGTCCAGCTGCTGTGGGTCGCTGCCACCCACATGCCGCAGGCCATCGGCATCAACCCAGGGCAGCGCCTGCTGGCGCACCCACCAATCACGGCTGAAACCCCAGGCGGCCAGCCCGGCCTGTACCTCGGCCTCATGGATCTCGGCCGGGCCGATCAGGCTCAGGCCCAGCTGCCTGGCCAGCCCCTGGTACAGCGACTCTTCCGACAGGGCCCCCATGCGCACCAGGATGGCGCCCAGGCGGCCGCCGTGAGCGCGCTGGAAGTCCAGCGCCTGGGCCAGCTCGCTGCTGCCGATCTGGGCCGTGGAGACCAGCAACTCGCCCAGGCGTTGGGGCATTTCGCGTTCGCTCATGTCGGTCTGCGGGCCTCAGCGGGGGGCGGATGCGGCGGGGGCAGGCACCGCCGGTGCAGCGGGCGCAGGTTTGGCCTCGACGGCACCCGGCGTAGGCAGCGCGGGCGCCGGCGCAAGGCCCTGCATCGCTCCGGCCCACGGGCCCAGCATCTTGCGGAAGGCAGAGGTCACAGACTCCGCTTCGCGCTCGTCGTTGATAACGTAAGGCGTGATCAAGACAATCATCTCGGTACGCAGGTTCTTGGCGGTCTTGTTACTGAAGAGAGTGCCAAGTACGGGCACGTCCTTCAACAGAGGTATGCCCGCATTGCCCAGACTACCCTCCTCCGAGATCAAGCCTCCCAGCAGCACGGTGGCGCCGTTGCGCAAGGTCAGCTTGGTGTCCACCTTGCGCGTGCCGAAGGTCGGCGAATTGTTGACCCCGGTATTGGTGGAACGTGCTGAGCTGACCTCCTGGGTCACGTCGAGGTCGACCTGATCGCCCGAATGAATCACCGGTTTGATCTTCAGCAGCACACCGGTGGTGCGGTACTGGATGGTCTGCAACACCTGATTCGTGGGCGCAGTCCCGACATTGGTGGCCACGCCGGTGCCGGTGTTCAACTGGCTGGTCACGATGGGCACCTCATCGCCCACCTGTATGGTCGCCGTCTCGCCGTTGCGCGCCATCAGGCGCGGGCTGGATAGCACCGTGGCTCGGTTCTCCGAGGCCAGCGCATTCAGCACGGCGCGCACACCGCCAATGGTGTCGAACACCCGAAAGGTGGCCCCAGCCGAACCGACGGAGAGACCTCCTGATGTGCCCCCAATGATGGTTGCGCCGCTGGACAGGGCCTTGGTGGCCAGCCACTCGACACCCAACTGATTGGAATCATCCAGCTTCAACTCGGCCACGGTGACCTCGATCAGGGCCGATTTGGAGGGGCGATCCAAGGTCTGCAGCAGGGCCATGATTTGCGGATACTCGTCCTGGCTGGCCTGGAAGATCAGCATATTGCTGGACTTGTCCACCACAACCGAACTCCCACTACGCGCGGCAGCCTGGGTCGCTGCTGCGCCGGCGGCAGCGGTGTTGGAAGCACCGGCCCGCACACCCGTCAACAGTTGCTCCAGCGTGGTGGCCATCGCTCCGGCATCCTTGTGCTTCACCGCATAGGTGAAGAAATTCTTGCCAATGCCACGCTCACTGGGTCGGTCAAGGGTTCGGGCCCAATCGTTCACATGCTTGAGCAAATCTGCGCCACGAGCAAACACGAACACCGAATTCAGGCCCGGGACAGGCAGCAGGATGATCGGATACCTGGCACCACCGGGGGGCTGATTCAAGGGCTGAACGGAATAGCCTTGGGCAGTCAGTACGTCAAACAGGCGGCGGGCCAATTCGTCGGCCGACCAATAGGCCGGCGTGATAGCCGCACTCTCCACGCCGCTGAGCACCGGTTGATCCAAGACGCGGATGGCCTCGATCGCCGCCTCAATGGCGTCCGGTGTGCCGCTGATCAGGATCGCATTGCGGCCTCCGTCCTCTTGCGACTTGATACGGTCGCCAAACATCGTGCGCAACCAGCCGGCGACCTCGACGGTCCTCACTGCCTTCAAGTCCACCAGCTGGAACACCGGCCGCAAAGGCATGGGCGTATCAGGCAGGGCAGCCCCGCGGCGGATTTCCGGCATGTTGCCGACATTGGCGGTGTCCGGGACCACCCGCACCAAGCCGCCCAGATCAACGGCGGTCACACCATAGCTCTTGAGCAAGAGCTTGGCAGCACTTTCCAATTGAGCGGCAGACTGGGAACTCCCTGAGCGGAAGGTCACCAGGTCCTTGCGCGCCTGAACCTGAGGATCGATATTGACGTTCTTCTTGAGGATGTCGGCAAACACCAGTTGAGCAAACACGCCGATGCTGACCTGCTCCAGATTGACACTGGCCAGGTCCTCATTGCCGATGCGCGGCTGCGCTGCTCTATCTGCCGCAGCATTGCTGGCCGTCTTTGCACTGGGTGCAGCTTCAGGAGCCACGGGCAAGGGGGAAATGCGGGTATCGCGCGCTGCAGCGTTTGCGTCGGCCGCGGACGCGGCAGGCCCTTCTCCACGCACCTGCAAGGCCGCAGGAATGAACGGGCGCACCGGTGTCTGACAGCCCACCAACAAGGCCATCGCAGCTGCCGCCGAAACGGCAGCTCGCGCCACTGGTACGTACTGCCGGTCTTCGCGGGGCGAGTCCTTGCTCCAGGTCTTATTCATCACGACGCTCCACTCCCAACCGGTAGGTCTTCTTGTCTATACGCACACAAAAATCTCGTTCACCAATACTCACAATACGATGGCCGCTGGGCAATGCCTCGCCAACGCGCAAGCGCTCGGGCGGCTTGTCTGGCGCCGAGTGCATGATCAACACACCAGCCTCCCGACCACTCCCAAACACTGCAGCGATACGCCATCGTGGATCCGGCGGCGGTGGCGCTGTAGCAACCATGGTCGAAGCGTCCGGTGCGCCCCAGTAGGGCGCGGAGAGAATCAAGCCCGCCAGAGTCGTTTGGTCGAAGCGTCGGGGCAATGCGGCCAGCAGCCATTCGTCGCGACGCGGCTTGGTCAGGCCGACACTGGGTGCGGGCTCGGGCATCAACAGCCACCCAAACAAGGCCGAGCACGCGGTCAGAAAGACCCATAGCTTCCATTTAGGCAAACCGTTCACGGCTTGGCTCCCTGCTCGGTTGGCGCCATCTGTGCGACCCCGAGGATGTGCAAGTCCATCTCAACCAATGCAGGCTGCGAACTCAAGCGCAAAGCCATACGGTCTACGACCACGACCTTTTCGCTGCGCCCCAATTCGGCCAGAAACCCCACCAATGACACACGGTTCTGATCGAACACGACACGGGCCTTGATGACTTGCGGCCCTGGCGTCGCCGTTATGCCCTCAGTCGGCGACGTCGGCACTGCCCGCAGCACCGCAATATCACGCACCACTAAACCAGATTTGACCGCCGTGCTGCGCAGCCAATCCTGAAACCTGGCCTCGACCAGCCCCAGTTCGGTTTCCGTCCACAGCATGGCCCTGATCGCAGCCAGTTGCTGACGCGCATCCTCTGCACGCTGCGGCCAGCCCTGTTCCTTGGCCAGTGGCTGCACGCGTGAGATCTCCCCACGCAGTCCCTCCGCAGCAATCCGCCAGGCGTCTGCCTGGTCCGAGCCGAGCAGCAGGCCATAGACCCACACGATTGCCACCATGACCATTCCGCCCATGCGCAAGCGCGCATTGGCGGTCCATTGCGCACGCAGCTCAAGCCAGGCGGCATGTAGCTTGGTCTTGCTCATGGTTGCTTGGCTCCACCCGGCGCCACCAGCGAGTTGGCGCTCGGGGGAGGCTCTGCAGGCCTATCCGCCGGGGGTAGCAGCGAGGACAAGGTCATCTCGAAGCTTACCCAATTGCGTCCTCCAGACTCACGGACCTCGCCCACATTGGTGAACCAGGCCCCCGCCTGCAAGGCCTTGACGATGGCGCCGCGTTGAACGTCTGGGGCCAACTCCAAACCTACTCTCAGCTTGCTGCCGTTGAGTTCAAGTTCCTTCAACACGGCGCCGCGAGGAGGCAGCAGCCTGGCCAGGTGCTGCATCACCTCAAGGGGCTGGGCACCGGTCAGCTGTCGTGCCAAGCCGTCGAGTGCACGCGCCTGCTCGAGCGCCCGGTCGCGCGCGCTCAAGACCGGCGCCGCCGCAAGCTTGGCGCGGTCCAGTTCTGCCGATGCCACCTCTTTGCTGTGGTAGGCGCTGCGCATGTCCGAGGCCATCACACCAGTCAGCCCCGCCAGGCAGATCAACGTGGCGCCGGCCGCGAGTCGCTCCGTGCGGGACCAGTTGCTGGACAACTCGTCCACACCCAGTGCTTCGGCCCAGGGTTGCCCTTGCCATGGGGTGTCAGATACCCTGGAAATGCCGGCCGACTCGTCCTCACCGACTGTCCGTAGGAACTCTATCTGCTCAGCGACCGACGGCTGATGTGACCACCAGCGTGAAGCGAGCAAGGCGCCATCGCGCCACTGCTGCAATTCATAGCCTTCAAGGCAGGCGATCAGACGCAAGCCTTGCCCACCTTGCATCACCGGTCTGAGCAGCCCCTCCGGGGTGGGAGTCCAGGTGGAAGCCGGTGTCGCTTGTTGCATCGCATCAGCGATCACTCGGGCGTCCCAAGCAAATGCCAGCGCCGAATCGGCACCGATCACCACCGCATAGTCGCTCTGGTCAAAAGGCCCCCATGCCAGCAAGAGATTGCGCAGCACCGACCGACGCTCTGCCGCCGGGACGTCGCTGAGTGGATAGCTCTTGACCCGATACAACGCCCTGGAAAGGAGCAAGCGCTGCACGCGCTTGGTTTGCGCTGACAACTGCAAGCCGCTACGAAGCAAACGCGGATAGGCCTCAAGGCTGAACGGGCGTGATTGCCAGAGGGAAGGGAGTCGCGCTCTCAGTGTTGCCATTGCTTTGTTTATCTCGGCCTTCGGGCTGAGCATCGATAATCAGCCATGGGGAGACCGTCCCACCCGGAACCAACACCAGATTGTACTGAAGGGCATGCGGCATGCCGGGGGCCCAGACGATGAGGCGTTGACGGTCGGAGACATGAAACATATAGTCCTCGCCCTTCAGATTGAGCCCCGTTGCCGCAAGCACGGCCGCGCCCGTGTCGAAGGGCGCCGATCGCCTGAGCGTTTCGAACAACTCCAACTGCTCGGGCCTGGCCTGTGGCAGCAGGGCTTGCAACAAGGCCTTGGGAGCCGTGTTTGGGTTGATGGCAGCATCTCGGCTGGTTGACCCCAAACGCAGCAGCCGTTCGGTCAGTTCCCGTTCATCCCGCCACAGCGGCAGATTTCTCAACTCATTGGCGGCCAGCAACCAGTCATTGCGCGGCGCGCCCAATCCCACGGCGCGATAGTCATCCGCTTCCGCGCCATTCAGGCGTTTCAGGTTGTCGGTGTCCTGATAGTCCATCAAGACATCGACCAAACCGTCCACCATAGTCGGTCGAGCCTCCAACTTCAGCAGCACCCGGCTGAATGACTCACGATTCACCGCATTGAGCGGGTACAGACCACGCAGGTCCTGCACGCGAAGCTCGGCCCCATGGCCTACGGCATAGGGGCGCCCGTCCGCCCTCACTTGCGGTTGAGGGAAAAGCCCATAGCCTCCGGGTCCACCGTGCCGTGTGGTGATCCAGTAGACACCCGCGTTCAACGCCGATGCTGCCTCAATCTTGGCATTGGCATACTCGTCCAACGATAGCGACTGCGTGCGCAGGGCATCCACACGCGAAGCAAAGCGGCCAGCCACCAGCGCGATCAAGACAAGCGCCGCCAGCACCATCACCAAGGCAAAGCCGCCCTGCCGGTGTACTGGCGCGACGGCGCGCCCGGCAAATGCATCTGTCACTGGCCCTCCATCGCGCGGCGCGTGGGAAGACCAGCGTCCTTGCCTTGCGGGGCAGCGTAGAGCACAGCAAGATCTGGCAGCCCGGTATCCAAGGCGATCAAGACGGGCAAGGCGGGCGCCACATTGGCCAAGGGCGGAGGCCAACTGTCGTGCCAGTCGCCGGCAGCATCCTGGTAGCGCCACCGCCCCGCCTGACCGGGCCAGTTCAACAACACGACGGGAGTTGCGACTCCTGCCGCGCCGAAGCTGCTGCCGGCTACCAATGGGTCGAGAACGAGCTCGGTCAAGCCCCGTGCAGGGTCGAATTGCAGGCTCAAGCTCAGGCCACCTACGCCTGCCTCCGGAAATCGCGGCACCGCCGACGACAAGCCCGTCAACATCAAGGCATCGCCTTTGAATCGCTCTGGCGTGTTGGCTTGCCCAGGCAACAAGCCCTCCAGCGCGTTGCGGGTCCATTCGCCATGCAGCGAACTCGCCATGCTGCGGACCTGCCCCCCAGACATCAGATGCTCGACCCGGCTGATCTGCCACATTGCCTGCGAAAGCAGCAAGCTCACCAGACTGACGAGCACCAGCGTAACGAGCATCTCAAGTAGCGTGAATCCCGCACGCGAACTCATGGTGGCCCGGTCGGTACGTCAGGGCGTCTTGCACCCGCCTTTAGCTGGCCGAACTCGAGATCAACTGTCTGCGCGGCATCACGCACCTTGACCTGCATGCGGTACAGACCCACCATCCACGGCCCTGTCTCCGGCGGACTGAAGGTGGCGTTGGCGCGTTCCGGCTCCACCAGGCTTGCACTCCACTCGAGTCGGATGCCCCCCTGCTCCATGCTGCCCGTGCGTCTGATTGCGGGGTTCACCGTCTCCAGCAGAGCCAGCGCAGACAGCTTCAGCCGCGCCTGCTGCTCTTTGACCTTGAGTCTGGAGGCGGTCTGCATGTTTTGATTGACCCAGGCGAACAGCGCCATGCCACTGCTGGCCAAGATCGTCAAGGCGACGATAGCCTCCAGCAGTCCAAAGCCTCGCAACTTCGATCGCGCTCGAACCTGCCACGGGTGATGCCCCCTCATGGAGACACCGCCCTGACGTCGCCCGTCACCGCCGTCACATGCCAGCGCATCGCTGCGCGCCCTGGCACACGCATCGTCACCTGTCCGCCGGCTGCCATACCGGAGCTTCCATAGCGCAATGGGCGGTCAAGGTTGATGTCCCAGGTGCTCGGCAGATCGGGCACCAACTGGCGAATCTGCCCGCCGTCCAGTGTCAACTCCTGCCCTGACCGAAACGCCTGCAGCGGCAAGCCCGACAAGGCAGCTTCAAGGTCTGCAGCAATGCCACGCTCCTGCGCAGCATCAATCGCCCGCATGGACGCGGGGCCGACCAGCCCAAGCACCATGGCGACCAGGGCCATCACCACCAGAAGCTCAAGCAGTGTGAAACCCCTGGCAGCCGGCCAGCAGCGAATCCCGCTCATTCAGTCAAGGTGCGGCAGGCAGTATGCCGAGATCCGTCGCGTCGCCATCGCCACCACGCTTGCCGTCGGCACCCAACGAAAACAAGGCAAAAGGCTGCTTGTCGGCGCCGGGCAGTGCGTACTGATAGGCATTACCCCAGGGATCGACCGGCATCACATCATCCAGATACGGGCCACGCCAGCGCGCCGCCAATGTGGGCTCGCCGGGCGCCTTGCTGAGCAGGCTCAGCCCCTCCTCGGCTGTCGGGTAGCGCCCGATGTCCAGGCGAACATTCTCGACCGCACCACGCAAGAGCTTGACTTGAGTCTGCGCCGTCGTGATCTGGGATTGATTCACCTTTGAAAACAGCCTCGGACCCACCAAGCCAGCCAGCAAGGCAATGATGGCCAGAACGACCAGCATCTCCAGCAGCGTAAAGCCGCCGACAACCATCGATCTTCGATATGGCAACACAGTATCTTGCTGAGTATTCATGAGTTTCATCTAGGTATTGATGCCGCCACTTAGGCCCCAGTCTTCCAAGGCGCATAGGCGTTTCGATACCGGACCATGCCAGATATCTGACGAGAAAAAAAAAGACCCCACATTGCTGCGGGGTCCTCTTGCTCCATCTCAACCCAGGCTCGGCACGCCGAGCGCGGGGTTTCGATCAAGTCAATTACTTCTGAACCAGCGTGTAGTTGCTGATCATGCCGGTCGTGCCGTTGGCGATCTGGTACAGACCGCTGATGTGGCTCGTCGGGCCGTTCACAACCACCTTCAGCGAAGCGCGCGGAGCACCACCGGTGATCGTTGCCAGAGCAGCCAAGTCAATGACCTTGGTCGAGCTGGCAGCCAGCGTACCGGCCATTGCGTCACCGGTCAGAACGATCGTGGTACCAGCTTCCGTCACGGCAGTCACCGTGTAAGGACGGGCCACCGTGCTGGTGTTCGACAGAACCAAGCGGCTGTACCAGCCAGCCGGCTGATTCACCAGCGGAGCAACCAGGGTCACGCCATTGCGATTCACGGTACCGGCGGGGGCAGCAGTGATGTCGGCAACAGTGTGCGCGGCGGCTGCCGTGTAGTCAACATCCAGCGTGTAGTCGCCAACGGGAATCTCAGGCGTACCTTCGGCGGTCAGGCACAAGAAGTTCGTGCCGTCTGCAGTCAGGGTAGCACCCGTGATAGTCGCAAACGTAGCCTTGGTGGCCGTCAGGGCCGTCGAAGCTGCGATCGAGGTCGTGCAAGCTGCATCGCTGGCAATGAACACACGGTTCAGAGCGTCGCCCGTATAGGTCCCGTCGTCGTTCTTGGCCGCGCTGAAGTCACCATTGGCAACCAGCTTGGCCGAAGCAAAGACGGTCGTCGCAGTGGTAGCAACGGCGTCAGCACCAGTCACACCAGCAGTAGCTGCCACGGTGTAGTCGGCCAAAGCCTTGGTGGCGGCAGCGCCCGTGAACTTGGTGAACGAAGGCGAAGCTTCCACATCAGCGGTCACCGTGTTGGCAGTGATCGTCGTCTTCACACCAGCCACGAACTCAATGAAGTTAGCCGTGACAGTCTTCAGCGGTGTGGTCTGATTCGCTGCTTGCGACTGGGTCTCGTACAGGCCGTAGGTCATCGTAACCAGGGACTGGTTCTTAACCGTGACGCCAGCCGGAGCGATCGTCACGACATCGGTTGCAGCTGCGGCATCGCCAGCACCAGTCACCATGCTGAAAATGGCATAGGACTCACCAATACCACCTTGCAGCAGGCTAACGGTGTCGTTGGCGGTCGCAGTGGACACAACCGGGTTGGCAGTGAAAGTGCCAGAACTCAGGGTCACGCGAATGTAGCGAGTGGTGGAAACCGCAACTGCGCTGCCCAGAGCGGCAGTCGCGTCAAAGGTCGCAGCGTCCGTCAAAGCGGTGCCCGTCGTACCGTTGATGGTCGATTCCGACGCAATCTTCACCGGAGCAGGCGTACCGGAACCGGAAGTAGCATCCAGATCGATAGCAGCAAAAGCCGAGCCGCCAACAACCAAGCCGGCAGCCAGGGCAACAGCCTTAAACGAGAATTTTTTCATCTATAACTCCACAAATTATTGGAACAAGAACGCACTATTTCGCGAATATCGCACGCATGAAGCACGTTGCCCTGATTCGAAGTTCGCATCTCAAGGCATCAATCAAGCATCCGAAACCTCAGGCAGTTGCCACCCTAACATTTCATCAACCGGATTGCAACGAACTTCATCTCGCTCCACGACCTCCCTCCCCTGCGAGAGTTACAGATGCGTGCTAGTGAGACGGGGGCAATCTTAGCAGAGGTTTCTCAGCGAAAAGGAAGCGTCGCTTCATCGAAATCCCTAGCAAAAGTCACGCTGTCGCAAAAATAAGACGTAGAGAACCCAGGCTAAGGCCTCTGCGACGATGGCGGCAATCCCTAGAGAGGCCTGGATGCGCCACAGACTCTGGGCGTGGGGCCACATAGAATTCATCGCTCCCGCGTGGCATCGCCGCCACACATGCACCACAGACGAGCACAAAGAGATTGGGACAAGCCATGCATGTGGCGGTAATTGGTACGGGCCTCAGCGGCGTCGCCACAGCATGTCAGCTACTCCAGCGTTTGCCCGCTGGCAGCCGGCTCACTTTGTTCAATGCGTCCGGAGCCATGGCGAGGGGCTTGGCCTATGGAACGCAGTCAGACGCGCATGTGCTGAATGTGCCGGCGGCACGCATGAGCCTCTACCCCGGGGCGCCCGGGCATTTTGTGGCCTGGGCAAGGCGCCATGACGCGACTGTCGCAGAGAGTGACTTTGTCTCAAGACGTCTCTATGGTGACTACCTGCAAGCCTGCCTGGACGAGGCCGTACGGTCTCGCCCCGATATTGAGGTGGCGACCCACGTGACGCGGGTCTCTCGACTTGAGGCAAAGGCAGATGGCCGGCACCGGGTTTGGGCGTCAGGGGTGGTCTTGGAGTGTCAGCATGTTGTGCTCGCACTGGGCCACTTCGCCCCGCGCCCACCGCATCAAGCCCTGGCTGACTTGCCTGCGAAAGTGTATGCGAATGACCCCTGGTCGCCGCAGACCCTGGAAGGACTGGCACCCGACGCGGCAGTCGCCTTGATAGGCACCGGCCTGACCATGCTGGACGTGCTGTTGTCGCTGCGTCAGCGCGGTCACCGCGGGCAGGTGCTGGCACTGTCCAGGCGGGGAATGCTGCCCCTGGGCCATCGCGACAATGAGCTTCCACCGCCAACCTGGCGGATCAGCCCTAGCCTGATATCAATCACAATGCCGCTACGCGCTTTGCTGCGCGAGTTCCGAGGCGAGGTGCAGCGTGCGCGCAAGCTGGGCCATGACTGGCGCGATGTCTGGGGTGCGTTCAGAAGTGCAACGCCCGCCGCCTGGGGCCAACTCAGCGAGCAGGAGCGCCGGCAGTTTCTGCGTCACTTGCAGCCCTACTGGGATGTGCACCGGCATCGCGCAGCACCATCGGCCATTGATGCACTGAACGCTGCGGTGGACCGTGGGCAGCTGACGGTGCGCGCCGGTAGGGTTCTCGATGCTTCGTCAACTGGTATCAAATTGGACTTGCCGTGGCAGCCTCGGGGAACGTCAGAGGTCAAGGTTTTTGCCGCCGACCGTGTAATCAACTGCTCTGGTCCGGGCTCCAGCATTACTGAGAAGAGCTCAAGCTTGTTGTGGGGTCTGCACCAACAAGGCAGGCTGCGACGCTGCCCGCTGGGCCTGGGTCTGGAGGTGGACATTCAGCATCGCGTTCTTGATGCCCAGGGGCGACCACAGGCGGGCCTTTACTACGTGGGCCCGCTGCTCAAGGCGCAGTATTGGGAAGCCACTGCAGTCCCGGAACTGCGCGTGCATGCCGAGCAGGTGGCCGCTGCCTGCACTGGCTCAGAGGCCCAGTAACTGCTCCAGCGCCTTGACCGCGTCTGCTGCGGTGGTCAGGTTGGTGTCCAGGCGCAGGGCGGGATGTGCGGGGGCGTCGTAGGGCGCCGAGATGCCGGTGAAGCCGGCCAACTCACCGGCCCGTGCGCGGCGGTATAGACCCTTGGGGTCGCGGCGTTCGCAGACTTCGAGCGCGGTGCTGATATGGACTTCGATGAAGCGATCGGCGCCGATGATGCCCCGGGCCAATTCGCGGTCGGCGTGCCGGGGTGAGATCAGCGCGCAGACGGTGGTGAGTCCGGCAAGATTCATCAAACGAGCCACTTCGGCGACGCGGCGGATGTTCTCGTGCCGGTCTGCCTCGGAAAAGCCCAGATCCCTGCACAGGCCCGTGCGGACGATATCGCCGTCAAGCACAAAATGAAACTGCCCCAGTTGGGTCAGGCGCTGCGACAAGGCCAGGGCCAAGGTCGTCTTGCCCGAGCCGGACAGGCCGGTCAGCCACAAAGTCCTGAGCTGCATGGCACCTTCCTTATTCGTATCCATATCTACTTTTTGGCTTGAACTCATCGCACCAGCAGCGCGCCGCTGGTCCGGTTGGTGGTGGGGTCCACGACGATCAGCGCCCCGCCAACCCGGTTGTCCGCATAGGCCTCCACCGGCAGCG
>JADMJJ010000013.1 GCA_018780645.1 Burkholderiaceae bacterium | reverse complement strand
CGACCTTTGGGTTATGAGCCCAACGAGCTACCAGACTGCTCCACCCCGCGACTGATCGGTTGATTCGGTTGACTCTCCGAATAAAAAAGCCGCCCGACTGGTGAGCGGCTTTTCCTGAGGCATGAACCTCGAATTTTGGTTGCGGGGGCAGGATTTGAACCTACGACCTTTGGGTTATGAGCCCAACGAGCTACCAGACTGCTCCACCCCGCGACTGAAGCTCGAATTATAGCACGCTTCGGCGAGCCTGCTCAGATGCCGGCAGCGGAGAGAGAGGTGGCGAAGCGCTCGGCGTCCTGGAAGCCGATCACGCGCACACCGTCCAGTTCCTTGCCCTGGGCGTCGAAGAAGATGATGCCGGGCGGGCCGAACAGGTGGAAGCGGCGCAGCAGGGCCTTGTCGGCCTCGTTATTGGCCGTGACATCGGCCTGCAGCAGCAGGGCCTTGCCCAGACGCTGGCGCACGGCCGGCTCGTTGAAGGTGAAGCGCTCCATCTCCTTGCAGGACACGCACCAGTCGGCATAGAAGTCCAGCATCACCGGTCGGTTGGCGCTGGCCAGCACCGCGTCCAGTTCGGCCACGCTGCGCACGCGTTGAAAGGCCACTGGCAGACCGGCGGGGCTGGCCGCGCCGGCAACACCGACCCAATGGCGCAGCGGCTGCAGCGGGTCATGGCCACCGGAGGCGGCACCGATCAGCTGCAGCAGACCGAACAAGGCGGCGACGGCGGTCGCCGTCTTGCGCAGCCACAGGCGCGGGCGACCATGGACGTGTGCCGGCTCAAACAGGCCGAAGACGATGGCGCCGCCAATCAGCAACGCGCCCCACAGGGCCAGCGCCAGACCCGCCGGCAGCACGGGCTGCACCGTCCACAGTGCCACGCCCATCAGCAGCAGGCCGAAGAAGTGTTTGACGCCATCCATCCAGGCGCCGGTACGCGGCAGCCAGGCACCGGCCGAGGCGCCGAGCAGCAGCAGGGGCACACTCATGCCGCAGGCCAGGGCGAACAGGGCGGTGCCACCGAGCAGGACATCACGGCTCTGGCTGATGTAGACCAAGGCGCCGGCCAAGGGCGCCGCCACGCAGGGGCTGACGATCAGCGCCGACACACCGCCCATCACGAACACACCGGCGAACTGGCCGGCGGGCAGGCGCTGCGAGGCGTTCGACAGGCCACCGGTCAGCGCCTGCGGCAGCTGCAACTCGTAGACGCCGAACATCGACAGCGAGAAGCCCACCAGGGCCAGCGCGAACAGGCCCAGCACCCAGGGCTTCTGCAGCGCCGCGGCCAGGCCCTCACCGGCCAGGCCCGCGGCCACGCCCAGGGCGGTGTAGATCAAGGCCATGCCCAGCGAGTAGCTGACAGCGAGCAGAAAGGATCGGCCACGGGACGCCGATGCACCGCTGCGGCCGACGATGATGGACGACAGTATCGGCAGCATCGGCAGCACGCAGGGCGTCAGAGACAGCAGCAGGCCGGCGATAAAGAACACGCCAACGACGGTCCAGAAGCGGCCCGATTGCAGCGCGGCATCAAGGTGCGAGCCCTCGCCGCCCGCGCCGCTGGGGCCTGCGGCGGCCGTTTCAGCTTGGCCGTCTGCGCTGACCAGCGTGATTCGTGCCGCGTTCGGATTGGACAGGTCAACCTCGGCGACCTGTGTCTGAGGCGGATAGCACAGCCCCTGGTCGGCACAGCCCTGGCCGGTGACCGAAAGCTTGAACGCGCCACCGACAGGGGTGACCGGCACCTGCAGCACGAAACGCTCGCGGTAGGTCTCGACCTCCTTCTGGAAGGTCTCGTCGAACTTGACCTTGCCCTTGGGGTAGTCGAGCGTGCTGAGCGTCGCACCCTGGGCCTCGAACTTGAACTGCTCGCGGTACATGTAGTAGCCCGGTGCAATCGCGTAACTGACCTCCAGGGTGGTCGGGTTGAGCGCCCGCACCGCCAGCTTGAAGGCCTGTTCGGGCTCCAGAAAGTCATCGGCGGCATGGGCGGCTGAGGCGGCACTCAGCAGCAGGGTCAGAAAGGATCGGAGCAGGAGTTTCAGCATAGGACGGCAGACAGCGAGGAGTCCGGATTGGTTCCGGCCGGCCTCGGAAAGAGGTTCAGCGAAATGTCAGCGAAAAAAGCGCCGGCGCGTCAGCACCAGGGCGATGTAGTAGCCCACCAGGGCATAGGCGGCGAGCACGGCCAGCGGGCCCAGCCAGTGCTCGGGCCATTGGCCGATGATCAGCGGCCGCACCAGCTCGACGGCTGCCGACAACGGCAGCACATGAGCGATCATCTGCAGCCACTCCGGCATCTGGCTGATAGGGAAATAGACGCCGGACAGAAAGGTCATCGGCGTCAGCACCAGGGTGAAGTAGTAGGTGAAGAAGTCGTACCCCTTGGCCAGCGCATTGAAGACCAGGGCCATCGATGCGAAGGTGATACCGACAAAGCCCAGCACCGGCAGGGCCAGCAACATCGTCGGTGCGCGGCTGATGTTCATCACAAACAGCACGATCAGGATGGCGGCCACCGAGAACATCGCCTTGAGCGCGGCCCACAACATCTCGGCAAAGACGATGTCGTCCAGCGACACCGGCGCGTTCATGATGCTCTCCCAGGTCTTCTGCATCTGCATGCGCGAGAAGGCCGAGTACAGCGCCTCGAAGCTGGCCGCCATCGTGGCGCTGACGGCGATGCTGCCCGAGGCGAGATAGAGGATGTAGGGCAGGCCGTCGATCTGGCCGATCATTGCGCCAAGGCCATAGCCGAAGGCGACCAGAGTGATCAGCGGTTCGGCGATATTGCCCAGGATGCTGGGGCCGGCGAGCTTGATCCAGACCAGCAGATTGCGCTGCAACACCGGCAGGAAGCGCCAGCTGACGCGGGGCAAGGCATAGGCGGATACGAGCATGGTGGTTGGCGCCTCAGGCTTCGTCGCGGATCTGGCGGCCGGTCAGCTTGAGGAACAGGTCCTCCAGATTCGCGGGGCGATGCAGGTAGCGGATGCTGTGGTCGGTGCTCAGCGCCTGCAGCAGCGGCTTGGGCTCGCGCAGATAGAAGAAACGGGTCTCACCGCTGGTCTCGACACGGTCGGCCAAGGCGCCATGCTGCGAGGCTGCCGCCGCGGCACCATCGCCGTAGACCTCGACCACATCGCTCTCCAGATGGGCGGCGATCAGCTCGCGCGGCCGGCCCTCGGCGATCTTGCGCCCGTGGTCCAGCACCAGCAGACGGTCGCACAGGCGCTCGGCCTCGTCCATGAAGTGGGTCGTCAGCAGGATGCTCTTGCCCTGCTGAAGCAGGTTCTGCAGCCTCTCCCACATCAGATGGCGGGCCTGCGGGTCCAGGCCGGTGGTGGGCTCGTCCAGCAACAGCAGATCGGGGTCATTGATCAGCGCACGGGCCAGGCTCAGGCGGCGCTTCATGCCACCCGACAGCTCGCCCGGCTTGGCCGTGGCCTTGCTCTGCAGCGAGGCGAACTCCAGCAGTTTCGGGATCCGTGCTTCGATCTCTGCGCGCTTGAGGCCGAAGTAGCGGCCATAGACGCGCAGGTTCTCGATGCAGCTGAAGTCGGGGTCCAGGCTGTCGAATTGGCTGACCACGCCCAGGCGCTGCTTGGCTTCGCGCACCTGCGCCGGTATGGGCAGACCGAAGGCACTGATGCTGCCGCCGTCGGGCCCGGTCAGGCCCAGGCACATGCGTATGGTGGTAGTCTTGCCCGCGCCGTTGGGGCCAATCACGCCCAGGCACTCACCGGGCGCGATCTCGAAGCTCAGGTCATCGACGACCTTGTTGGCGCCAAAGCTCTTGCTGAGGTGCTCGATCTTCAACAGCACGGGAGGTTTTTGCATGGCTTCGCAGTGTGCCAAACAGTCAGCGGGTTTGGCCCACCGGCATGAAAAAAGGCCAGCACGGGGCTGGCCTTCTTCTAGTCAGTTGGGGACAGAGCAGATGCTGAAGCATCAGGTCTGTCCCGCAAGGACATCAGCTTAGTTGGGAACAGAGCAGATGCTGAAGCATCAGGTCTGTCCCGCAAAGACTTAAGCTTCTTCGCCTTCGGTGGCAGCGACGTCAGGACGATCCACCAGCTCGACATAGGCCATCGGCGCGTTGTCGCCAACACGGAAGCCCATCTTCAGGATGCGGGTGTAGCCGCCGGGACGTGCGTTGTAACGCGGGCCCAGTTCGTTGAACAGCTTGGTGACGATGTCACGGTCGCGCAGGCGATCGAACGCCAGACGACGGTTGGCGACGGTCGCGACCTTGGCCAGGGTGATCAGCGGCTCGACGACGCGACGCAGTTCCTTGGCCTTGGGGACCGTGGTCTTGATCGCTTCGTGCTGCAGCAGCGAGACGCACATATTGCGCAGCATCGCCTTGCGGTGAGCGCTGGTGCGGTTGAGTTTGCGGAGTCCATTTCCGTGACGCATGGTGCTTTTCCTTTCACTGAATAATCGCCGACAGCCGTATCAGGTACTGCCGGGTGCACCGGATGGGGTTGGTCAGCACCCCATCCATCTTTAAAAATTAACGCTTATCGAGACCCTGGGGCGGCCAGTTCTCGAGACGAGCACCCAAGGTCAGGCCGCGCGAAGCCAGCACTTCCTTGATTTCGTTGAGCGACTTGCGACCCAGATTCGGGGTCTTCAAGAGCTCGGTCTCGGTGCGCTGGATCAGGTCGCCGATGTAATAGATGTTTTCGGCCTTCAGGCAGTTGGCCGAACGCACGGTCAGTTCCAGCTCGTCCACAGGGCGGAGCAGGATAGGATCGAACGAGCTGCTGCGCTGCGGCGGCTGGTCGAAGGCATCGACCAGGTCGGTGCCTTGCAGTTGTGCGAACACGGCCAGTTGCTCGACCAGGATCTTGGCCGAGGCGCGGATCGCTTCTTCGGGCGAGATCGCGCCGTTGGTGACGATTTCCATGACCAGCTTGTCCAGGTCGGTGCGCTGCTCGACGCGAGCGCTTTCGACCGTGTAGCTGACGCGTGAGACCGGCGAGAACGAGGCGTCCAGCACGATGCGGCCAATCGACTTGGTCGCTTCGTCGCCGAAACGGCGCATGCTGCCGGGCACATAGCCGCGGCCCTTCTCGACCTTGATCTGCATGTCCAGCTTGCCGCCTTGCGACAGATGGGCAATGACGTGATCTGGGTTGATGATCTCAACGTCGTGCGGGGTCTGGATGTCGGCGGCGGTGACGGGGCCTTCGCCCTCTTTGCGCAGCACCAGGGTCACTTCGTCGCGGTTGTGCAGGCGGAACACCACGCCCTTGAGGTTCAGCATGATGTGAACCACGTCTTCTTGCACGCCGTCAACGTTGGAGTACTCGTGCAGCACGCCGGCAATCGTCACTTCCGTCGGCGCATAACCCACCATCGAAGACAACAGCACGCGACGCAGGGCATTGCCCAGCGTGTGGCCATAGCCGCGTTCAAACGGCTCCAGCGTCACCTTGGCACGGTGGCCGCCCAGAGGCTCGACGTTGATGGTTTTGGGTTTGAGCAAGTTTGTTTGCATGAGGTCTTTCTTTCAATACCCTCGGTTCGTTACACCGATAAGGCTGAGGGACCAACCGGGGCAGCGGGACACAGCCCCAGACGAGGAACGCCGAAATGCCGACTTCGTCCCACAGCAGAGGAACGAGGTCGGCATCAGCCAAGCCAATTAACGCGAATACAGCTCAACGATCAGCGATTCGTTGATCTCGGCGCCGAACTCATCACGGTCCGGGGCCTTCTTGAACACGCCTTCCAGCTTGGTCGCGTCGACCGTCACCCAGGCGGGCAGACCGATCGATTCGGCCAGCTTCAGCGCGTCAACGATGCGCAGCTGCTTCTTGGCCTTTTCGCGCACGGCGACGGCATCGCCGGCCTTGACCGAGTACGAAGCGATGTTGACCACTTCGCCATTCACGGTGATGCCCTTGTGCGAAACCAACTGGCGTGCCTCGGCGCGCGTGGAGCCGAAGCCCATGCGATAGACGACGTTGTCCAGACGCGATTCCAGCAGCATCAGCAGGTTGGCACCGGTGTTGCCCTTGCGGCGCTCGGCTTCGGCGAAGTAGCGGCGGAACTGACGCTCCAGCACGCCATACATGCGCTTGACCTTCTGCTTTTCACGCAGTTGCAGACCGAAGTCCGAGGTGCGCTGACCCGAAGTACGGCCATGCTGACCGGGCTTGGAGTCCATCTTCGCCTTGTCCGCGATCGAGCGACGGGCGCTCTTCAGGAACAGGTCGGTGCCTTCACGGCGGGAAAGTTTGGCCTTGGGGCCTAGATAACGTGCCACTTTGCGTGTCCTTATTCAATCTGACGCGAGGGGGTCAGCCACTGCGCGCGAGTCTGGCCGATGTTTTTATGGGGCTCAGACGGTGGGCTTCAACAAAACCGCCGGCGCGGCACTCTCGTGCCCGCCGGCGACCGGAAATCAGGGCAGACGCTTCCCCGAAGGGACGCTGCTAACGCGCTGCATCAAGGGCCGGTGGCCTTAGATACGACGACGCTTTTGGGGACGGCAGCCGTTGTGCGGCACCGGTGTCACGTCGGAGATCGACGTGATGCGGATACCCAGCGAGCCGAGTGCACGCACGGTGGACTCACGGCCGGGGCCGGGGCCCTTGATCCGCACGTCCAGGTTCTTGATGCCCTGCTCTTGAGCAGCGCGGCCCGCCACTTCAGCGGCCACCTGGGCTGCGAAGGGGGTGGACTTGCGCGAGCCCTTGAAGCCCTGGCCACCACTCGATGCCCACGACAGAGCGCCACCTTGGCGGTCCGTGATGGTGATGATGGTGTTGTTGAACGATGCATGCACGTGAGCGATGCCGTCGGCCACATTCTTGCGAACCTTCTTGCGAACGCGCTGGGCAGCCGAATTATTTGGTGCTTTAGCCATAATGAGCTTCTTTCAGTGGATGCCGACGGATCACTTCTTGCCGGTCGCGCCCGACTTGCGCGGACCCTTGCGGGTGCGGGCATTCGTACGGGTGCGTTGACCGCGCATCGGCAGACCACGGCGATGACGGAAGCCGCGGTAGCAGCCCAAGTCCATCAGTCGCTTGATGTTGATCGACATCTCGCGACGCAGATCGCCTTCAATGGTCATGCGACCGACTTCTTCCCGGATCTTCTCCAGGTCGGAATCGTTCAGGTCCTTGACCTTTTTGTCGAACGGGATGCCGCAGGTCTCACAGATCTTCTGCGCGGTCGTACGGCCAATGCCATAGATCGCAGTCAGACCGATCTCGGTGTGCTTTTGCGGCGGAATGTTGATACCAGCAATACGTGCCATTTGCTTCCTCTATTCGCTTGTCGTGCGGCGATCAGCCTTGGCGCTGCTTGTGGCGGGGATCGGTACAGATCACGCGCACCACACCCTTGCGGCGGATGATCTTGCAATTGCGGCACATCACTTTTACGGATGCCGAAACTTTCATGGTCTGCTCCTAAACCTTCACATTAGCGCTTACTGCGCGTCCGGGTTTCATACAACGCTCACTTCGCCCGGAACACGATGCGAGCACGACTCAAATCGTACGGGGTCAACTCGACCGTCACTTTGTCACCTGGAAGTATGCGAATGTAGTGCATCCGCATCTTTCCGGAGATATGGCCGAGAACAACATGCCCGTTCTCTAGCTTCACGCGAAACGTTGCATTAGGAAGATTCTCAAGAATCTCGCCTTGCATTTGAATGACGTCGTCTTTCGCCATGCCTTCGTTTCTGTTGCGTTCTACTTCGTTTTAAAAATAGGTCAGCTTAGCTGGCCTTGAAATTTGCCTTCTTCAGCAGCGATTCATACTGCTGGCTCATCACGTAAGACTGCACCTGAGCCCAGAAGTCCATGGTCACAACCACGATGATCAGCAACGAGGTGCCACCAAAGTAGAAGGGAACGTTGTACTTCAAGGTCAGGAACTCCGGCAGCAAACACACCCCAGTGATGTAGATGGCGCCGGCCAGGGTCAAACGCGAAAGAATCTTGTCAATGTGCCTGGCGGTCTGGTCACCCGGGCGGATGCCTGGGATGAAAGCGCCGCTCTTCTTCAGGTTGTCAGCAGTCTCGCGGCTGTTGAACACCATTGCCGTGTAAAAGAAGCAGAAGAAGATGATCGCCGAGGCGTACAACATCACATAAATCGGCTGGCCAGGGCTCATCGCCGAGGCGATGTCCTTCAACCAACGGAAGCTGTCACCGGTGGCGAACCAGCTCACGATTGTCGTGGGCAGCAGGATGATCGACGATGCAAAGATCGGCGGGATCACACCCGACATGTTCAGCTTCAGGGGCAGGTGCGACGATTGACCGCCATACACCTTGTTGCCAACCTGACGCTTGGCATAGTTCACCAAAATCTTGCGCTGGCCTCGCTCAACGAACACCACCACATAGGTCACCGCAATCACGATCACCACAACGATGATGGCAGAAACGACGTTCATCGCACCGGTACGCACCAGTTCAAGCAAGCCACCAATCGCGCTCGGCAGACCTGCGGCGATCCCGCCGAAGATCAGGATCGAGATGCCGTTGCCCAGACCGCGCTCGGTGATCTGCTCACCCAGCCACATCAAGAACATCGTGCCGGCCACCAGGCTGGTCACGGCGGTCATGCGGAAGCTGAAACCCGGGTTGGTCACCAGACCAGCCGAGCTCTCCAGCGCCAGAGCAATGCTCAAGGCCTGAAACAGCGCCAGACCCAGCGTGCCGTAACGCGTGTACTGGGTGATCTTGCGACGACCCGACTCGCCTTCCTTCTTCAGCGCTTCCAGACTCGGCACCACATAGCTCATGAGCTGCATGATGATGGAAGCCGAAATGTAGGGCGTGATGCCCAGCGCAAAGATGGCGAAGCGCGACAGCGCGCCACCCGAGAACATATTGACCAAGCTCAGGATGCCGCCCTGCTGACCCTTGAACAGCTGCTGCAGCTGGTTCGGGTCAATGCCTGGCACCGGGATATGGGCCCCGATGCGGTACACCACCAGAGCCAGCAACAGGAAGACAAGCCGGCGACGGAGGTCGCCGAACTTGCCACTCTTGGCCAGCTGGTTTGCGTTGGTTGCCACTATGAACAGGTTCCGTTAGAGCTTGATCCGACCGAACGCCTTAGGCGAACGAACCGCCAGCAGCTTCGATCGCTGCCTTGGCCGCAGCCGTTGCGCCAACACCGCTGAGCTTCACCTTGCGGGTGATGGCGCCAGTGTTGATGACCTTGACAACCTTGGTCATCTGGCCGATCAGGCCAGCGTGCTTCAGGGTCAGCATGTCGACTTCGTCAGCGCCCAGCACCTCCAGGTCGGCCAGCGTCACTTCGGCGTTGTACTTCAGCGTCATCGACTTGAAACCGCGCTTGGGCAGACGGCGTTGCAAAGGCATTTGACCGCCTTCGAAACCGACCTTGTGGTAGCCGCCCGAACGCGACTTCTGACCCTTGTGACCGCGACCTGCAGTCTTGCCGATGCCCGAGCCAATGCCACGGCCAACACGGCGCTTGGCATGCTTGGAGCCCGAGGCGGGCTTGATGTTATTCAGTTGCATGTGCTTGTCCTCTGTTCGTGAAGTGCTTACAGCACCTTCACGAGGTAGGCGATCTTGTTGATCATGCCGCGCACAGCCGGCGTGTCTTCCAACACGCTTTCGCTGTTCAGCTTGCGCAGGCCCAGGCCGACCACGGTCGCACGATGCGACTCGCGGGTACCGATGGGGCTGCGAACCAGCTTGATCTTGACGGTTTTCTTCTCAGACATGATGGTCTCTTTCCTACCGCGATCAGTTGAAGATGTCTTCAACAGACTTGCCGCGCTTGGCGGCGATGTCGGCCGGCGTCATCGAGTGCTTCAGGGCGTCCAGCGTGGCACGCACCATGTTGTAGGCATTGCTCGAACCATGGCTCTTGGCCACGATGTCGGTCACGCCCAGCACGTCGAACACGGCGCGCATCGGGCCGCCGGCAATGATGCCGGTACCGGCGGGGGCCGGCATCATCATCACGTTGGCTGCGCCATGCTCACCCTTCACCATGTGGTGAATGGTGCCGTTCTTCAGGCTGACCTTGACCATGTTGCGGCGAGCCGACTCCATGGCCTTCTGCACCGCAACCGGCACTTCCTTGGCCTTGCCCTTGCCCATGCCGACCCGGCCATCGCCATCACCGACCACGGTCAGTGCTGCGAAGCTCAGCGTACGACCGCCCTTCACCACTTTGGTGACGCGGTTGACGGCGATCATCTTCTCTTTCAGACCGTCGTCATTGCCTTCAGCGGCCGCGCGGGGTTGAAACTTTGCCATTTTCGAAATCCTTAGTCGCTACTGCGCTTGTTCGGCGCTTAGAACTGCAGGCCAGCTTCGCGAGCGGCTTCAGCCAGGGCCTTGACACGGCCGTGATAGGCAAAGCCTGCACGGTCGAAGGCAACCTTCTCGACACCGGCGGCCTTGGCCTTTTCAGCGATACGCTTGCCGATGATCGCGGCTGCTGCCACGTTGCCACCCTTGCCATGTCCGGCCAGTGCGTCGCGCACTTCCTTCTCGGCAGTGGAGGCCGTCGCCAGCACCTTGGTGCCATCGTCGGAAACGACGGTAGCGTAGATGTGCAGGTTGGAGCGGAACACCGTCAGGCGTGCCACACGTTGCAAAGCGATACGCACACGGGTTTGACGCGAGCGGCGGATGCGCTGATCTTTTTTGTTCAACATATCGCTGCTCCTTACTTCTTCTTGGTCTCTTTGATCGAGACCTTCTCGTTGGCGTAGCGGATGCCCTTGCCCTTATAGGGCTCCGGCGGCCGGAAGGCGCGCACTTCGGCGGCGATCTGACCCACCACCTGGCGGTCCGCACCCTTGATCAGGATTTCCGTCTGCGACGGAGTCTCAACCTTGATGCCAACGGGCATGTCCTTGACGACCGGGTGCGAATACCCGATTTGCAAGTTCAGCTTCTGACCTTGAGCCTGGGCACGGTAGCCCACGCCAACCAGGGTCAGCTTCTTCTCGAAGCCCTTACTCACGCCGTTGACCATATTGGCCACCAGCGCGCGCATCGTGCCACTCATGGCATCGGCTTCGGTCGACGAATTCGCGGGAGCGAATGTCAGCTGACCGGCTTCGTTCTTGACGGCAACCAGGGGATTGGCGGCACGCACCAGCGTACCCATCGCACCCTTGATGCTGATTTGTTCTGCGGTAATCGCGACGTCCACACCTTGTGGGACGGCGACCGGCATTTTTCCAACGCGGGACATTGTCTTATCTCCTTGCGTCAGGCGACGTAGCAGAGCACTTCGCCACCGATACCGGTCTGACGTGCCTTGCGGTCAGTCATCACGCCTTGCGGAGTGGTGACAATCGCCACACCCAGGCCATTCATGACCTGAGGAATATCGTGACGGCCCTTGTAGATGCGCAGGCCGGGGCGGCTGACGCGCTCGATACGCTCGATCACCGGACGGCCGGCGTAGTACTTCAGCGCGATCTCGAGTTCCGGCTTGGCGGACTCGCCACGGACTGCGAAGTTGTCGATATAGCCTTCGTCCTTCAGGACTTGGGCGATCGCCACTTTTACCTTCGAGGACGGCATCGTCACGCTGGCCTTCGTCACGCTTTGGGCGTTCCGAATACGGGTCAGCATATCGGCGATAGGATCACTCATGCTCATTTGCGATTTCTCCTAATCGAGCCGATTACCAGCTGGCCTTGACGACACCAGGGATGTCGCCTTTGAAGGCCAGCTCGCGGATCTTGTTGCGGCCCAGACCGAACTTGCGGAACGTACCGCGAGGACGGCCAGTCAGCGCGCAACGATTGCGCTGACGGGTGGGGTATGCGTTGCGGGGGAACTTTTGCAGTTCCAGGCGCGCTGCGTAACGCTCTTCGTCCGACTTCTTCGAGTCGTCGATGATCGCCTTCAGTGCAGCGTACTTGGTTGCGTACTTGGCAACCAGGTTGGCGCGCTTCAGTTCGCGTTGGATGAGGGAAGTCTTAGCCACGTGTCACCTCAGTTCTTGAACGGGAATTTGAAGGCAGCCAGCAGCGCCTTGCATTCGTCGTCATTCTTGGCCGACGTCGTGATGCTGATGTTCAGACCACGCAGAGCATCAACCTTGTCATATTCCACTTCCGGGAAAATGATCTGCTCTTTCACGCCGATGTTGTAGTTGCCACGGCCATCGAACGAACGACCCGAGATACCGCGGAAATCACGAACGCGCGGCAGCGCGATGGTGACGAAACGGTCCAGGAATTCGTACATGCGAACACCGCGCAGGGTGACCATGCAGCCGATCGGCACGCCGTCACGGATCTTGAAGCCGGCAATTGCCTTCTTCGACTTGGTGACCACGGGCTTTTGGCCGGCGATCTTGGTCAAGTCACCCACAGCGTGGTCCATCACCTTCTTGTCGGCGACGGCTTCACTGACACCCATATTCAGGGTGATCTTGGTGATGCGCGGCACTTCCATGACGGACTTGTAACCGAACTTCTGCACGAGGTCCGGCAGCACCTTCTCGCGATAAAACGCTTGCAAACGAGCCATGTCGAACCTCTTAAGCCTTGATCTCTTCGCCGGTCGACTTGTAAACGCGCACCTTCTTGCCATCGGCGAGCAACTTGATGCCCACGCGATCGGCCTTGCCGGATGCAGCGTTGAAAATCGCCACGTTGGATTGATGAATGGGCATCGTCTTGTCCACCACACCGCCGGTGGTACCCTTCATGGGGTTGGGCTTGACGTGCTTCTTGACCATATTGACGCCATCCACCACGAGGTGTGCGTCATCGACTCGCTGCGACACGGTGCCGCGCTTGCCTTTGTCACGACCGGTCAAAACAATGACCTGGTCGCCTGTACGAATCTTGTTCATGGCAATACCTTTGACTGTGGCTGCGCTCAGAGCACTTCGGGCGCCAGCGACACGATCTTCATGAAGCGCTCGGTACGCAGTTCACGCGTCACCGGGCCGAAGATACGGGTGCCGATAGGCTCAAGCTTGGCATTCAGCAGCACTGCTGCATTGCCATCGAACTTGATCAGCGAGCCGTCTTGACGACGCACGCCCTTGGCGGTACGCACCACCACAGCGCTGTAAACCTCGCCTTTTTTGACGCGGCCACGCGGTGCAGCTTCTTTGATGCTGACCTTGATGATGTCACCAATCCCGGCATACCGACGCTTGGAACCGCCAAGCACCTTGATGCACATGACGGACTTGGCGCCAGTGTTGTCCGCGACTTCGAGTCGCGATTGCATTTGAATCATGTCTGTCCCCAACTTCTCCCGCGTTCGCCTGGCTCATGCCGGCTGCAGCGGTCAGTCTTGGGCCCGAGGACCAGTCTTGCGACATCGCTCATCATTGATGAGGATCCCACGAGCCCGGCGGTTTTGGGCGGAACCGGATCGCGGCAACACCGCTGGGGTGCTGCCAGTGCGACTGCGCCGTTCGACGCAGCCGGCAGATCCGGCGAAGCTTTGGATTATGCAGCAGTTTGTGACTTGGTGTCAACAAGCTTCTTGCATCAATCTAGAGAGCCCCCTCAGGGGCCCTCCGTAAATCAACAACTCAGGCGAACAACTGCTTGGCCTGGGCCAGCATGGTGTTGGCATCGCTGACTTCGAACTTGCCTGGAGCCTCGACGTTGAGCGTCTTGACCACACCATCGACCACCAGCATCGAGTAGCGCTGCGAACGCAGGCCCATGCCACGCGCCCCCAGGTCCAAGGTCAGGCCGGTGGCCTTGGTGAAGTCGGCACTGCCGTCGGCCATCATGCGCACAGCGCCGGCCGCGCCTTGATCGCGCCCCCAAGCGCCCATCACGAAGGCGTCGTTGACGGACACGCACCAGATCTCGTCCACGCCAGCGGCCTTCAGCGCTTCGGCCTGCTGCTTGTAACCTGGCACATGCTGGGCCGAGCAGGTAGGCGTGTAGGCACCCGGCAGCGCGAAGATGGCGATCTTCTTGCCAGCGGTGGCCTTTTCGATGTCGAAGCTGTTGGGGCCCAGCGAGCAGCCATTGCCTTCGACTTCAACGAATTCCTGCAGGCTGCCTGCGGGCAGCTTGTCACCAACTTTGAGCACAACGGTCTCCTTGAGTTGAAACAACATCCCCGACGGATTGGCCTGCGGGGCATGAAAAATGCAAAACGGCCGGACGCCAGTATTCCAGCGTTCCGGCCGTTCCGGCGCAAAGAGGTGCGAACACCTCAAGCACCAAGGGCTTTAGACGACCTGCGCCTTCTCGACCAGACGGGTCACGACCCAGTTCTTGGTCTTGGACAGCGGACGGCTTTCCGAGATTTCCACCACGTCGCCGAGGCCGTAAGCGTTGGTCTCGTCATGCGCGTGGTACTTGCGCGAACGGGCGACGATCTTGCCGTACAGCTCGTGCTTCGTGCGGCGTTCCACCAGCACGGTCACGGTCTTGGCGCGCTTGTCGCTGACCACACGCCCCACCAGGGTGCGGGTGTTCTTCTCTTGGACTTGAGCTTGCGTCATTTCGCCGCTCCCTTCTTCTTCTCGGCCAAGATGGTCTTGGCGCGAGCGATGTCGCGACGGGTATTGCCCAGCACTGTGTGATTCGTCAGCTGCTGGGTAGCCTTTTGCATGCGCAGGCCGAAATGGGCCTTCAGCAGGTCGGACACTTCCTTTTCGAGGGCGGCCACGTCCTTGCTGCGCAGTTCAGATGCATTCATAGGATTCTCCGATGTGGCGCGTCAAGTGCCGATTTGGCGCGTGACGAACACGGTGCGCAGCGGCAGCTTGGCCGAGGCCAGCTGGAACGCTTCGCGGGCGAGTTCTTCCGCCACGCCATTGATCTCATAGAGCACCTTGCCGGGCTGAATTTCAGCGACGTAGTACTCAGGGTTGCCCTTACCGTTGCCCATACGGACTTCGGCAGGCTTATGAGAGATGGGCTTGTCGGGGAAGATGCGGATCCAGATGCGGCCGCCACGCTTCACGTGACGGGAGATTGCACGACGTGCAGCCTCGATCTGGCGGGCCGTCAGACGGCCACGTTCGGTCGCCTTCAGACCGAAGTCACCGAAGGACACGTTGGCGCCACGAGTGGCAACGCCAGTGTTACGACCCTTCTGCTCCTTGCGGAATTTGCGACGAGCGGGTTGCAGCATGCTTATTCTCCTTTGACCTCGCCAGCAGCGGGAGCGGCGGGCTTACGCACGACACGCTTGGCTGCGGGCTTGGTTGCATCGCCAGCGGGGGCGGCAGCGGCGGGACCGTCGGCACGGGGACCACGATCACCACCAGGGCGACCACGGCCGCTCGGTGCACCAGGTGCGCCCGGACGGGTGTTGCGGCGCGGGCGGCGATCATCGTCACCGGCTTCGCTCTTGATCACCGGCGCATCGCCGTTGGCCAGGCGGTCACCACGATAGACCCAGCACTTCACGCCGATGATGCCGTAGGTCGTCTTGGCTTCGGAGAAGCCATAGTCGATGTCAGCACGCAGGGTGTGAAGCGGCACGCGTCCTTCGCGGTACCACTCGCAACGAGCGATTTCAATGCCGTTCAAGCGGCCCGAGGACATGATCTTGATGCCTTGAGCGCCCAGACGCATCGCATTCTGCATCGCGCGCTTCATCGCGCGGCGGAACATGATGCGCTTTTCCAGCTGCTGGGTGATCGAGTCGGCGATCAGCTGAGCATCGATTTCGGGCTTGCGCACTTCCTCGATGTTGACTGCCACCGGCACGCCCAGACGCTTGGTCAGCTCGGCCTTCAGGTTTTCAATGTCTTCGCCCTTCTTGCCGATCACCACACCCGGACGGGCGGAGTAGATCGTGATGCGGGCGTTCTTGGCGGGGCGCTCGATCAGAATGCGCGAAACCGCGGCATTCTTCAGACGCGCCTTCAAGAACTCACGCACCTTCAGGTCTTCAGCCAGCATCGTGGCGAAGTTTTGGTTCGACGCGTACCAGCGCGAGGCCCAATTACGGGTGACTGGCAGCCGGAAGCCGGTCGGGTGGATTTTTTGTCCCATAGTCTTCCTTCAGCCTTCAGTTGCCGACCGACACGAAGATGTGGCACGTGGGCTTGCTGATGCGATTGCCCCGACCCTTTGCACGGGCGGAGAAACGCTTCAGCGTGGCACCTTGTTCCACATAGATCGACGTGATCTTGAGTTCGTCAATATCGGCGCCGTCATTGTGCTCAGCGTTGGCAATTGCCGACTCGACCGCCTTCTTGATGATCAAGGCCGCTTTCTTCTGGGTGAAGGTCAGGATGTTGAGCGCCTGGTCCACCTTTTTGCCGCGGATCAGGTCAGCCACCAGGCGACCCTTGTCGCACGAGAGGCGAACACCGCGAACGATTGCTTTGGTTTCCATCGTTGGCATCCTTACTTCTTCCCGGCCTTCTTGTCGGCCGGATGGCCTTTGAAGGTGCGGGTCAGCGCGAATTCACCCAGCTTGTGGCCGACCATCTGGTCAGACACATACACCGGAACGTGTTGCTTGCCGTTGTGCACAGCGATCGTCAGGCCGATGAATTCCGGCAGGATCGTCGAGCGACGCGACCAAGTCTTGATAGGCTTTTTGTCCTTGTTGGCAACCGCCTTGTCGACCTTGGCCAACAGGTGATGGTCAACGAACGGGCCCTTCTTCAATGAACGAGTCATGGTGCGCTACCCCTTACTTCTTGCGACGCGACACGATGTATGTCTGCGTGCGCTTGTTGTTACGAGTGCGGTAGCCCTTGGTGAGGGTGTTCCACGGCGACACAGGTGCCTGGCCTTCACCGGTACGACCTTCACCACCACCGTGCGGGTGATCCACCGGGTTCATGGCAACGCCACGAACCGTCGGGCGGATGCCCTTCCAGCGAATCGCGCCGGCCTTGCCGTACTGGCGCAGGCTGTGCTCTTCGTTGGAGACCTCGCCAATCGTGGCGCGGCACTCGATGTGGATCTTGCGGACTTCACCCGAGCGCAGGCGGACCTGAGCGTAAGTGCCTTCACGCGCCAGCAGCACCACCGAGGTACCGGCCGAGCGCGCAATCTGCGCACCCTTGCCAGGCAGCATCTCGACGCAATGCATCGTCGAGCCCACGGGAATGTTGCGGATCGGCAGGGTGTTGCCGGCCTTGATCGGCGCTTCCGAGCCGCTCAAGATCTTTGCACCGACTTCCAAACCACGCGGAGCGATGATGTAGCGGCGCTCGCCGTCGGCATAGCACACCAGAGCGATGTGGGCCGTACGGTTCGGGTCGTATTCAATACGCTCGACCTTGGCAGGAATGCCATCCTTGTTGCGCACGAAGTCGACAACGCGGTAATGATGCTTGTGGCCACCGCCGCGATGGCGGATGGTGATGTGACCGTTGTTATTTCGGCCAGCATTCTGCATCTGCGGCTCCAGCAGCGACGCCTCAGGCGCGCCCTTGTGCAGATGCTTGTGCACCACCTTCACAACGGCACGGCGGCCGGGGGAAGTGGGTTTGACTTTTACGACAGCCATTACGCAGCCTCCCCGGAGAAGTTGAGCTCTTGGCCCGCCTTCAGCGAAACATACGCCTTCTTGACATGGTCACGGCGGCCGATCGAACGACCGAAACGCTTGACCTTGCCCTTGACGTTCACCACATTCACCGCTTCAACCTCGACCTTGAACATCAGTTCAACGGCGGCCTTGATTTCAGGCTTGGTCGCATCGCGCAGGACCTTGAACAGGACCTGGTTGTGCTTCTCGGCGGCCATGGTGGCCTTTTCAGACACGATCGGTGCCAGCAGAACCTGGGCCAAACGGTCTTGTTTCAGTTTGGTTGCGCTCATGCCAGCATCTCCTTGAGTTGCTCCATCGCACCCTTGGTCACCAGCACCTTCTTGTAGAAGACCAGCGACAGGGGGTCGGCGTAGCGAGGCTCGATCACCAGCACGTTGGCCAGATTGCGCGAGGCCAGCAGCAGGTTGTCGTCCACTTGATCAGCGATCAGCAACACCGAGTCCAGACCCATGGCCTTCAGCTTGGAAGCCAGCAGCTTGGTCTTGGGGGCTTCGATCGAGATCGAGTCCACCACAGCCAGACGGCCTTCGCGGGCCAACTGCGAGAGGATCGCGGCCATACCGGCGCGATACATCTTCTTGTTGACCTTCTGCGTGAAGTTTTCGTCCGGGCTGTTCGGGAAAATACGACCGCCTCCGCGCCACAGGGGCGAGGACGTCATACCCGCACGAGCGCGGCCGGTGCCCTTTTGGCGCCAGGGCTTCTTCGTGGAGTGCTTGACTTGGGCGCGGTCCAGCTGAGCGCGGGTACCTTGGCGGGCGTTGGCCTGGAAGGCCACGACCACCTGGTGCACCAGGGCTTCGTTGTAGTCGCGAGCAAACACGGTATCAGGAGCGTCCACCTTGGCGGTGGCCTGACCTTGCTCATTCAGGAGCTCGAGCTGCATCAGTTGGCCCCTTTCTTGAGCTTGGCCTTGACTGCGGGGTGCACGACCAGATGGCCGTTCTTTGCACCCGGCACCGCGCCGCGGACCAGCAGCAGTTGACGAGCTTCGTCAATGCGCACGATGTCCAGGTTTTGCGTTGTCACGGTCTCATCACCGCGATGGCCCGACATCTTCTTGCCCGGGAACACGCGACCCGGATCCTGGGCCATCGAGATGGAACCAGGCACATTGTGCGAACGGCTGTTGCCGTGGGACGCACGCTGTGACTTGAAGTTGTGGCGCTTGATGGTGCCGGTGAAGCCCTTACCGATCGAGGTGCCCTGCACGTCGACCATCTGGCCCACGACGAACATCGACACGGGCAGGGTTGCGCCTGCCTTGTACTCGGCAGCGACTTCAGCGGTCACGCGGAATTCTTTGAGAATTTCGCCGGCTTCGACGCCTGCTTTCGCAAGGTGGCCAGCTTCGGGCTTGGTCACGCGCGATGCTTTGCGCGAGCCGAACGCCACTTGAATGGCGCTGTAGCCGTCTATCTCTGCGGTCTTGACCTGGGTCACGCGGTTGTTGGACACATCGAGCACTGTCACAGGAACGGCGTCGCCGTCGTCCGTGAAGATGCGCATCATGCCCACCTTGCGGCCCAGCAATCCGAGACGATTGCTAAGACTCATGGTTTTTCTCCAGCCCCGTTAGGAGCCTTTGTTTCATATGCCCGACATCGATTGGCCGGGCTGACTAGGTGCTTCAGCAATTGAATCACTGAAGCGCTCAACCCGCGAAGGCCGAAGCTATCGCGGGAAAGCTTGCGAGTATATACCGCCTGGGGATGAACCCGCAAGCGGCAGGGCAAGCGTTATCGATTGCAGCTGGCCGATACCCGAAGGCACCGGCCAGACAAGTGCATTACTGCAGCTTGATTTCGACGTCCACGCCGGCCGGCAGGTCGAGCTTCATCAAAGCATCAACCGTCTTGTCGGTGGGATCGACGATGTCCATCAGGCGCTGATGGGTGCGGATTTCGAACTGGTCACGCGAGGACTTGTTGACGTGCGGCGAGCGCAGGATGTCAAAACGCTGCATGCGCGTCGGCAGGGGCACAGGGCCCTTGACGATGGCGCCGGTGCGCTTGGCGGTCTCGACGATTTCCAGAGCCGATTGGTCGATCAGCTTGTAATCAAATGCCTTCAGGCGGATGCGGATCTTTTGCTTTTGCATGACGATTCCTTCAAAGAGCGATCAGCCGTTGTGGGCAACTTACCAGCAACGGCCGCATAGTTTTGTGGACGCCCCAGGCCTTGCGGCTTGGGGCGAGTCACGCAAAATCAGGCCAGGATGGTGGCCACGACGCCGGCGCCGACGGTACGACCGCCTTCACGGATGGCGAAACGCAGACCTTCTTCCATGGCGATCGGTGCGATCAGCTTCACGGTGATGCTGACGTTGTCGCCAGGCATGACCATTTCCTTGTCCTTCGGCAGCTCCACGGCACCGGTCACGTCCGTCGTGCGGAAGTAGAACTGGGGACGGTAGTTGTTGAAGAACGGTGTGTGGCGGCCGCCCTCTTCCTTGGACAGAACATAGATTTCTGCCGTGAAGTGGGTGTGCGGCTTGACCGAACCGGGCTTGCACAGCACTTGGCCGCGCTGCACGTCTTCGCGCTTGGTGCCGCGCAGCAGGATGCCCACGTTGTCGCCCGCCTGACCTTGGTCCAGCAGCTTGCGGAACATTTCCACGCCGGTGCAGGTGGTCTTCTGGGTGTCAGCGATACCGACGATTTCGATTTCTTCGCCGACCTTGATGATGCCGCGCTCGATACGGCCGGTCACCACGGTGCCGCGACCCGAGATCGAGAACACGTCTTCCACGGGCATCAGGAAGGCGCCGTCCACTGCACGCTCAGGCGTGGGGATGTAGCTGTCCAGTGCGTCGGCCAGCTTGAAGATGGCTTGTTCGCCCAGGGGACCCTTGTCGCCTTCCATGGCCAGCTTGGCGCTGCCGTGGATGATGGGGGTGGCGTCGCCGGGGAAGTCATACTTGTCCAGGAGCTCGCGCACTTCCATTTCGACCAGCTCGAGCAGCTCGGCGTCGTCGACCATGTCGCACTTGTTCAGGAACACGATGATGTAAGGCACGCCCACCTGGCGGGCCAGCAGGATGTGTTCGCGGGTCTGGGGCATGGGGCCGTCAGCGGCCGAGCACACCAGGATCGCGCCGTCCATCTGTGCGGCGCCGGTGATCATGTTCTTCACATAGTCAGCGTGGCCGGGGCAGTCAACGTGAGCGTAGTGGCGATTGGCCGTTTCGTACTCGACGTGAGCGGTATTGATGGTAATGCCGCGTGCCTTCTCTTCCGGAGCCGCGTCGATCTGGTCGTACGCCTTGGCTTCGCCGCCGAACTTCGTCGCCAGCACCGTGGTGATCGCCGCCGTCAGCGTCGTCTTGCCATGGTCAACGTGACCAATCGTGCCCACGTTCACGTGGGGCTTGGTGCGTTCGAATTTACCTTTTGCCATTTTCTAATCTCCAAAAAGAGCATGCGCCAGTCTGTGGGTTTAGCGTTTCCGCAGTGCTTTTGAGCCCCGGCGACTGGCAACCGGGAAAGCCTCTGCGAAGACGATTCAATTCATCTATCTAGTCAGTGAGGTCAGAGCTGCTGCGCAGGTCTGACCCCAAGACATTACTTGCCGCGTGCGGTAATGATCGCGTCGGCGACGTTCTTCGGAGCTTCGCTGTAGTGCTTGAACTCCATCGTGTACGTGGCGCGACCTTGCGACATCGAACGCAGGGTGGTCGAGTAGCCGAACATTTCGCTCAGCGGAACCTCGGCCTTGATGGCCTTGCCGCCACCGACCATGTCGTCCATGCCCTGCACCATGCCGCGGCGTGAGGACAGGTCGCCCATCACGTTGCCTGCATAGTCTTCAGGCGTCTCGACTTCCACAGCCATCATCGGCTCCAGGATCACCGGCGAAGCCTTGCGGCAGCCGTCCTTGAAGCCCAGGCTGGCTGCCATCTTGAACGCGTTTTCGTTCGAGTCCACTTCGTGATACGAGCCGAAGGTCAAGGTGACCTTGACGTCTACCACCGGGAAGCCGGCCAGCACGCCATTGGGCAGCGAGTCTTCCACGCCCTTCTTGACGGCGGGGATGAATTCGCGAGGCACCACACCGCCCTTGATCGCGTCAACGAACTCGAAGCCCTTGCCCGGCTCCTGCGGCTCGACGGTCAGCACGACGTGGCCGTACTGGCCCTTGCCGCCCGACTGGCGCACGAACTTGCCTTCCACGTCGGTGACCGACTTGCGGATGGTTTCGCGGTAGGCCACTTGCGGCTTGCCGACGTTGGCTTCCACGCCGAACTCGCGCTTCATCCGGTCAACGATGATTTCCAGGTGCAACTCGCCCATGCCGGAAATGATGGTCTGGCCCGACTCTTCGTCGGTACGCAGGCGGAAGGACGGATCTTCCTTGGCCAGACGGCCCAGGGCGATGCCCATCTTTTCCTGGTCAGCCTTGGTCTTGGGCTCGACAGCCTGCGAGATCACAGGCTCCGGGAACACCATCTTTTCCAAGGTGATGATCGATTCCGGATCGCACAGCGTTTCGCCGGTCGTCACATCCTTCAAACCGACGCAAGCAGCGATGTCACCGGCCAGAATTTCCGAGATTTCTTCGCGCTGGTTGGCGTGCATCTGCAAGATGCGGCCGATACGCTCCTTCTTGCTGCGGATCGGGTTGTAAACCGAGTCGCCCGATTTCAGCACGCCGGAATAGACGCGCACGAAGGTCAGCTGACCGACGTACGGGTCGGTCATCAGCTTGAAGGCCAGAGCGGAGAACTTCGCTTCGTCGGACGCTTCGCGCGTGGTCGGCTGATCGGCCTCGTCCGTGCCAGGCACGGGCGGGACGTCGATCGGCGAGGGCATGAAGTCAATCACGCCGTCCAGCATGCGCTGCACGCCCTTGTTCTTGAACGCGGTGCCGCAGAACATAGGCTGAATTTCGGCCGCGATGGTGCGGGTGCGAATGCCCAGAATGATGTCCGCCTCGGTCAGTTCGCCCGACTCGAGGTACTTGTTCATCATGTCTTCGCTGGACTCGGCCGCAGCCTCGACCATGTTCTCGCGCCACTTCTGAGCTTCGGCCAGCAGTTCGGCCGGGATCTCTCGGTAGTCGAACTTCATGCCCTGCGACGCTTCGTCCCAGAAGATGGCCTTCATCTTGATCAGGTCGATCACGCCCTTGAAGTTTTCTTCGGCGCCGATCGGCAAGACGATGGGCACCGGGTTGGCCTTCAGGCGCAACCTCATCTGCTCAACGACCTTGTAGAAGTTGGCACCGGTGCGGTCCATCTTGTTGACAAAGGCCAGGCGCGGCACCTTGTACTTGTTGGCCTGGCGCCAGACAGTCTCCGACTGCGGCTGCACGCCGCCCACGGCGCAATAGACCATGCAAGCACCGTCCAGCACGCGCATCGAGCGCTCGACTTCAATCGTGAAGTCCACGTGTCCGGGGGTGTCGATGATGTTGATGCGGTGCTCGGGGCGCGCCAGGTCCATACCCTTCCAGAAGCAGGTCGTCGCAGCCGAGGTGATCGTGATGCCACGCTCCTGCTCTTGCTCCATCCAGTCCATGGTGGCTGCGCCATCATGCACTTCACCAATCTTGTGGTTGACACCCGTGTAAAACAGGATGCGCTCGGTCGTTGTGGTCTTGCCAGCATCGATGTGCGCGGAGATACCGATATTGCGGTAGCGCTCGATGGGGGTCTTGCGGGCCATGGTGTGACTCCAAATGCAGTGAGCCGCCATCGGGTTAGTGAAAACCCGAGGCGGCCAGAACGGTGTAGTTTAGAAGCGGAAGTGCGAGAAGGCCTTGTTGGCTTCTGCCATACGGTGGACTTCATCACGCTTCTTCATGGCGCCGCCACGGCCTTCCGAGGCCTCCAGCAGTTCACCGGCGAGGCGCTGAGCCATCGACTTCTCGCCACGCTTGCGGGCCGATTCCTTCAACCAACGCATGGCCAGGGCCACGCGACGGACGGGACGAACTTCCACGGGAACTTGGTAGTTCGCACCGCCGACGCGGCGTGACTTCACTTCGACCATGGGCTTGACGTTGTTCAAGGCAACCATGAAGACCTCCAGCGGGTCCTTGCCGGCCTTCTTTTCGACTTGTTCCAGCGCGCCGTAAATGATGCGCTCTGCAACAGCCTTCTTGCCCGACTCCATCACAACGTTCATGAACTTCGAGAGATCAACGCTGCCGAATTTCGGATCAGGCAGGATCTCGCGCTTGGGTACTTCGCGACGACGTGGCATATCACACTTCCTTTTGCTTCAGTTGGCACGGGATGAATCCCGGACCGCGAACGACCACTTACTGCAAGCGGGCCATTCACTTACTCGGTCGAGCATCCTCAATGGAGCACGAACCGCTAAAAAACCAGGCCTGGACGAATTCCAGACCAAGACGATTTGGCTGTTAGGCCTTCTTCGGGCGCTTCGCGCCGTACTTGGAACGCGACTGCTTGCGGTCTTTCACGCCTTGCAAGTCGAGCGAACCGCGCACGATGTGGTAACGCACACCCGGCAAGTCCTTGACACGGCCGCCGCGCACCAGCACGACACTGTGCTCTTGCAGATTGTGGCCTTCACCGCCGATGTAGGAGATGATTTCGAAACCGTTGGTCAGACGAACCTTGGCAACTTTACGCAGCGCAGAGTTCGGCTTCTTCGGAGTGGTGGTGTACACGCGGGTGCACACGCCACGACGCTGGGGGCTGCCCTGCATCGCCGGCGATTTGGACTTCGTGGTTTCGGTCTGACGACCGAAGCGCACGAGCTGATTGATGGTTGGCATAAGTAACTTGTTCCCGTTTGAAGTCACACATTCTTTTCGACACAGCGCCTGCGAAAACAGCACTCTTGGGGCCAGCGTGAAAACAGCAAAGCGCTCCAAGCTTGGCCTGGAGCGTCCAGTGTTCAATCAGTTGGCGACGCAAAAGCGCAGCAGAAACTGCCGAAAAGCTTTCCATTATATGTGGGCAGGGCCTTGCCCGCAAGCCTGGCCGGTTTTGGCCCCCTGATGCGCGACAATGCGCCCCCACCCGAGCGACGCATCAGGCGCCCAATCCTTACCCAATGCAAGCCGAGCACACTCAATCCGCTGACACGCCCGTGGTCATCGACACCCAGATCGTGATGGACTGGCTGGTGTTCCGGGATCCATCCTGCCTGGCGCTGAGCGAGGCCGTGATGCGGTCGCGGCTGAACTGGTGCGCCACGCCAAGAATGTACGCCGAGCTGCTGCATGTGCTGGGACGCGGCGTGGCCGCCGCCTGGCAGCCGGATCTGGCCCTGATTGCGGACAGTTTCGAGCGTCACGCCCATCGCCTGTCCGACGAGGCCCCGAGCGCCCTGCACCTGCTGCGCTGCCGTGATCCGGACGACCAAATGTTTCTGGACCTGGCCGTCGCGGTGAAGGCGCGCTGGCTGTTCAGCCGCGACCGCGCGGTGCTGACCCTGGCCAAGCGCGCGCGCGCCCATGGCATACAAATCATCACACCGCTGGCCTGGGCCAAGCTGCAGAGTCAACAACAACCCGTAGCCCCATGAAAAAAGGCTGCCCGGAGGCAGCCTTTCGGTCACTACGGTAAAGCAGTGATTCAGGATTCGCCGTCGCTGGCAGCATCCATGCTGGCCAGCTGGGCGGAAGCCAATTCCTCGGCTTCTTGCTGGGCGATCGAACGGCGCTCGGCGTCGTCCATCGCTTCCTTGGCCTTGCGGGCATCGTGGAAGGCCATGCCGGTACCTGCGGGAATCAGGCGGCCGACGATGACGTTTTCCTTCAGGCCGCGCAGCTCGTCGCGCTTGCCCATGATGGCCGCTTCGGTCAGCACGCGTGTGGTTTCCTGGAAGGAAGCCGCGGAGATGAACGAGTCGGTCGACAGCGAGGCCTTGGTGATACCCAGCAGCAGGTCCAGATAGGTCACCGTCATCTTGCCTTCGGCGCGCAGGCGGTCATTCGTGTCCAGCAGCTCGGAGCGCTCGACTTGCTCGCCCGAGATGTAGGTCGAGTCCCCGACGTTGGCGATCTGCACGCGGCGCAGCATCTGACGAACAATCACTTCGATGTGCTTGTCGTTGATCTTCACGCCCTGCAGACGGTAGACGTCCTGCACTTCGTCGACGATGTAGCGCGCCAGTTCCTCGATACCCAGCAGACGCAGGATGTCCTGCGGATCGGCCGGGCCGTCGACGACGGACTCACCCTTGTTGACCACCTGGCCTTCGTGCACCAGGATGTTCTTTTCCTTGGGCACCAGCTCTTCGTAGACGTTGCCTTCGTGATCGGTGATCTGCAGACGCGTCTTGCCCTTGGTTTCCTTGCCGAAGGAGATCGTACCGGTCTGCTCGGCCAGCACGCCCTTGTCCTTGGGCGTACGGGCTTCGAACAGCTCGGCAACACGCGGCAGACCGCCGGTGATGTCTCGCGTCTTCTGCCCTTCAACCGGGATACGTGCCAGCACTTCGCCGGGGAACAGGTCCTGACCGTCGCGGATCTGGATCAGCGAACCGACCTGGAAGCCGATCGTCACCGAGTGATCGGTGCCGGGGATCTTGACTTCCTGGCCGGCGGCGTCAAGCAGCTTGACCTGCGGACGCACCACCTTGGTGGAGCCACGACGCTTAGGATCGATCACGACCAGGGTCGACAGACCGGTCACCTCGTCCACCTGCTTGGCCACGGTCACGCCTTCTTCGACGTTCTCGAAACGGGCCTTGCCGGCAAACTCGGTGATGATCGGGCGGGTCAGCGGATCCCAATTGGCCAGGATGGTGCCAGCCTTGATGGCCTGGTCCGCCTTGATGCTCAGGATGGCGCCGTAAGGCACCTTGTGACGCTCACGCTCACGGCCGTGCGGGTCGGAGATGATGATTTCGCCGGAACGGGAAATCACCACCAGGTCGCCCTTGCCATTGGTCACGTAGCGCATCGTCGGGTTGAAGCCGATCAGGCCGTCCGACTTGGCGTCGACGCTGGAAGCCACTGCCGCACGCGACGCCGCACCACCGATGTGGAAGGTACGCATGGTCAGCTGGGTACCCGGCTCACCGATGGACTGCGCGGCAATCACGCCCACCGCCTCGCCCTGGTTGACCAGGCCGCCACGGCCCAGGTCGCGGCCATAGCACTTGGCGCAGAGGCCGAAGCGCGTGGCGCATGTCAGCGGTGTGCGGGCCTTGACTTCGTCAACGCCGGCCGCCTCGAGCATATCCATGGCGTCTTCGTCCAGGATGTCGCCGGCCTTCCACAGCAGTTGCTGGTTCTCGGGATGCAGGATGTCCGTCGCTGGCACGCGGCCCAGGATACGGTCGCGCAGGCTCTCGATGACTTCACCACCCTCGACCAGGGCGCGCATATTGATGCCGTTGTCGGTGCCGCAATCCAGCTCGGTCACGACCAAGTCCTGGGTCACGTCGACCAGACGGCGCGTCAGGTAGCCCGAGTTCGCGGTCTTCAGCGCCGTGTCCGCCAGGCCCTTACGAGCACCGTGGGTGGAGATGAAGTACTGCAACACGTTCAGACCTTCACGGAAGTTCGCCGTGATCGGAGTCTCGATGATGGAGCCGTCAGGCTTGGCCATGAGGCCCCGCATGCCGGCCAGCTGACGGATCTGCGCGGCAGAACCGCGAGCGCCCGAGTCGGCCATCATGTAGATGGAGTTGAAGGACTCCTGATCCACTTCCTTGCCGTGACGGTCAACCGTCTTCTGCTTGGACAGCTGGGCCATCATGACCTTGCCGACTTCGTCGCCGGTCTTGCCCCAGATGTCCACCACCTTGTTGTAGCGTTCGCCGGCGGTCACCAGGCCCGAGACATACTGCTGCTCGATTTCCTTGACTTCCTTCTCGGCGCGCTCGATCAGGGCGGGCTTCTCCTTGGGTACCAGCATGTCGTCCACGGCGATCGAGATACCGGCGCGCGTGGCCAGGCGGAAGCCCGACTGCAGCAGCTTGTCGGCAAAGACCACCGTTTCCTTCAGGCCGCACTTGCGGAACGAGGTGTTGATCAGCCGCGAGATTTCCTTCTTCTTCAGCGCCTTGTTCATATTGCTGAACGGCAGGCCCTTCGGAAGGATTTCGGACAGCAAGGCACGGCCGACCGAGGTTTCCACCAACTTGGTCTCGGGGATCCACTCGCCCGTTTCCTTGTTCTTGGTGTACTCGGTCAGACGCACATTGATCTTCGCAGCCACTTCGACCACGCCGTGGTCCAAGGCGCGTTGCACCTCTTGCACGTCGGAGAAGATCATGCCCTCGCCCTTGCCGTTGATGCGGTCACGGGTGGCGTAGTACAGACCCAGCACCACGTCCTGCGACGGCACGATCGACGGTTCGCCGTTGGCCGGGAACAGCACGTTGTTGGAGGCCAGCATCAAGGTGCGGGCTTCCATCTGCGCTTCGATAGACAGCGGCACGTGAACGGCCATCTGGTCACCGTCGAAGTCGGCGTTGAAGGCCGCGCAAACCAGCGGATGCAGTTGGATCGCCTTGCCTTCGATCAACACCGGCTCAAAGGCCTGGATGCCCAAACGGTGCAGCGTAGGCGCACGGTTCAGCATCACCGGGTGTTCCTTGATGACTTCTTCAAGGATGTCCCAGACCACCGGCGTGCCGGATTCGACTTCCTTCTTCGCGGCCTTGATGGTCGTGGCAATGCCCATCGCCTCGAGGCGCGAGAAGATGAAGGGCTTGAACAGCTCCAGCGCCATCAGCTTGGGCAGGCCGCACTGGTGCAGCTTGAGCGTCGGGCCGACCACGATGACCGAACGGCCCGAGTAGTCGACGCGCTTGCCCAGCAAGTTCTGACGGAAGCGACCGCTCTTGCCCTTGATCATGTCGGCCAGCGACTTGAGGGCACGCTTGTTCGCACCGGTCATCGCCTTGCCGCGGCGGCCGTTGTCCAGCAGCGAGTCAACGGCTTCCTGCAGCATGCGCTTTTCGTTGCGCACGATGATTTCAGGGGCCTTCAACTCCAGCAGACGCGCCAGGCGGTTGTTGCGGTTGATGACGCGGCGATACAAGTCGTTCAGGTCGGAGGTCGCGAAGCGGCCACCGTCCAGGGGCACCAGCGGACGCAGGTCCGGCGGCAGCACCGGCAGCACTTCCATGATCATCCAGTTCGGCTTGATGCCGGACTTCTTGAAGGCCTCCATGACCTTGAGGCGCTTGGAATTCTTCTTGATCTTCAGCTCGGAACCGGTCAGGTCGTTGCGGATCTTGTCGATCTCAACGTCCAGGTCCATGTCCTCTAGCAGGTGCTTGATGCCCTCGGCGCCCATCAGCGCGATGAATTCGTCGCCGAATTCCACGCGCTTGGCGTCGTGCTCGTCCTCGCTCATGATCGAGAACTTCTTCAGCGGGGTCATGCCGGGATCGACAACGACATACGCTTCAAAGTACAGCACGCGTTCGATGTCGCGCAGGGTCATGTCCAGCACCAGGCCCAGGCGCGAAGGCAGGGACTTCAGGAACCAGATATGTGCGCAGGGCGCGGCCAGGTCGATGTGACCCATGCGGTCACGGCGAACCTTGGTCTGCGTGACTTCAACGCCGCACTTCTCGCAGATCACACCGCGATGCTTGAGGCGCTTGTACTTGCCGCACAGGCATTCGTAGTCCTTGATGGGACCGAAAATCTTGGCGCAGAACAGACCATCGCGCTCGGGCTTGAAAGTCCGGTAGTTGATGGTCTCGGGTTTCTTCACTTCACCGAACGACCAGCTGCGGATCTTCTCCGGAGAAGCCAGGCCGATCTTGATGGCATCGAAATGCTCATCAGGGGTGAATTGCTTGAAAAGGTCGAGTAGTCCCTTCATGCAGCGTCTCCTTAATTGCGTTCGAGTTCAATGTCGATGCCAAGGGAACGAATTTCCTTGACCAGGACGTTGAACGATTCCGGCATGCCGGCTTCGATGGCGTGCTCACCCTTGACGATGCTCTCGTAGACCTTGGTGCGGCCGTTCACGTCGTCGGACTTGACGGTCAGCATTTCCTGCAGCACGTAAGCGGCGCCGTAGGCTTCCAGTGCCCACACTTCCATCTCACCGAAGCGCTGGCCACCGAACTGGGCCTTGCCGCCCAGCGGCTGCTGCGTGACCAAGCTGTACGGACCGGTCGAGCGGGCGTGCATCTTGTCGTCCACCAAGTGGTGCAGCTTCAGCACGTGCATATAGCCGACCGTGACGGGACGCTCGAAGGCATCGCCGGTACGGCCGTCATGCAGCGTGGCCTGCGTACGCGTCGCCGTCAGGCCCTTGGCCTTGGCGATGTCGTCCGGATAGGCGAGCTTCAGCATGCCGCGGATTTCTTCTTCGGCAGCGCCGTCGAACACCGGGGTGGCAAAGGGAACGCCCTTGCTCAGGTTCTGCGACATCTCGATCACTTCCTGATCGGTCAGCTCGTCCAGACGCTCGGGCTTGCCGCCCGATTTGTTGTAGAGCTCGTCCAGGAACTTGCGCAGCTCGGACACCGCAGCGTGTTGCTGCAGCATGTCGCCGATGCGCTGACCAATGCCCTTGCCGGCCCAGCCCAGATGGACTTCCAGCACCTGACCCACGTTCATCCGCGAAGGCACGCCCAGCGGATTCAGCACGATGTCGGCAGGGGTGCCGTCGGCCATGTAAGGCATGTCTTCGACCGGAACGACCTTGGACACCACACCCTTGTTGCCGTGACGGCCGGCCATCTTGTCGCCAGGCTGCAAGCGGCGCTTGACGGCCAGATAGACCTTGACCATCTTCAGCACGCCCGCGGGCAGCTCGTCGCCCTGCGTCAGCTTCTTGCGCTTTTCTTCAAAAGCCAGGTCGAAGCTGTGGCGGGTCTGCTCCAGCGAGTTCTTGATGCTTTCCAGCTGGTTGGCGATCTCGTCCTCTGCGGGACGGATGTCGAACCAGTGGTACTTCTCGATGCCGGCCAGATAGGCCTTGTCGAGCGCCGTGCCCTTGGCCAGCTTCTGCGGGCCGCCGTTGGCAATTTTGCCGTCCAGCAGCTTCTCGATACGGTCGAAGGCGTCGGCCTCGACGATGCGCAGCTGGTCGTTCAGGTCCAGGCGGAAGCGCTTCAGCTCGTCGTCGATGATCTGCTGGGCGCGCTTGTCACGCTGGATGCCTTCACGGGTGAAGACCTGCACGTCGATGACGGTGCCGCTGGTGCCTTGGTCAACACGCAGCGAGGTGTCCTTCACGTCCGAAGCCTTCTCGCCGAAGATCGCGCGCAGCAGCTTCTCTTCCGGAGTCAGCGTGGTCTCGCCCTTGGGCGTGACCTTGCCGACCAGCACGTCGCCGGCGCCGACTTCGGCACCGACGTAGACGATGCCGGACTCGTCCAGGCGAGCCAGTTGCTGCTCGGACAGGTTCGGGATGTCACGCGTGATTTCCTCGGAGCCGAGCTTGGTGTCGCGCGCCATCACCACCAGTTCCTCGATGTGGATCGAGGTGTAGCGGTCTTCGGCGACCACGCGTTCGGAGATCAGGATCGAATCTTCGAAGTTGTAGCCGTTCCAGGGCATGAAGGCGATCAGCATGTTCTGGCCGATCGAGATTTCACCCAGGTCGGTCGATGCGCCGTCGGCGATCACGTCACCCTTGGCCAGCATGTCGCCCTTCTTCACGATGGGACGCTGGTGGATGTTGGTGTTCTGGTTGGAACGCTGGTACTTGATGAGGTTGTAGATGTCCACACCCACTTCACCGGCCACCGCCTCGGCGTCGTTCACGCGCACCACGATGCGGGTCGCGTCCACGTAGTCGACCTTGCCACCGCGGGTCGCGGTCACCACGGTGCCGGAGTCGATCGCGGCAACGCGCTCGATACCGGTGCCCACCAGCGGCTTTTCAGGACGCAGCACGGGCACGGCCTGGCGCGACATGTTGGCGCCCATCAGCGCACGGTTGGCATCATCGTGCTCCAGGAAAGGCACCAGCGATGCAGCGACCGACACGATCTGCGCCGGCGACACGTCCATGTACTGGATGGTGTCGGACGGCGTCAGGATCGATTCGCCTTTTTCACGGGCAGAGATCAGGTCACCAGTGAGGCGGCCTTCGCCGTCGAGCGTGGCGTTGGCCTGCGCGATGACGTACTTGCCTTCTTCAATGGCCGACAAGTAATCGATCTGGTTCGTGACCTTGCCTTCAATCACGCGGCGGTACGGGGTTTCAATGAAACCGTACTCGTTCAGGCGGGCGTACAGAGCCAGCGAGTTGATCAGGCCGATGTTTGGACCTTCAGGCGTCTCGATAGGGCAGACGCGGCCGTAATGGGTCACGTGCACGTCGCGCACCTCGAAGCCGGCGCGTTCGCGGGTCAAACCGCCCGGGCCCAGGGCAGAAACGCGGCGCTTGTGCGTGATCTCGGCCAGCGGGTTGGTCTGGTCCATGAACTGCGACAGCTGCGACGCACCGAAGAACTCCTTCAGAGCCGCAGAAATCGGCTTGGAGTTGATCAGGTCGTGCGGCATCAGGGCTTCGGTTTCGGCCTGGCCGAGACGTTCCTTCACTGCCTTTTCGATACGTGCCAGGCCCGAGCGGTACTGGTTTTCGGCCAGTTCGCCCACGCAGCGCACGCGGCGATTGCCCAGGTGGTCGATGTCATCGACTTCACCGCGGCCATTGCGCAGCTCGACCAGGATCTTGACCACGTCGAGGATGTCCTCGTTGGACAAGGTCATCGGGCCTTCCGGCATGTCGCGGCCCACGCGGGCGTTGAACTTCATGCGGCCGACGCGCGACAGGTCGTAGGTGTCCGGGTTGTAGAACAGGCGGTTGAACAGGGCTTCCACCGCGTCTTCCGTCGGCGGCTCGCCGGGGCGCATCATGCGATAGATGGCCACGCGCGCAGCGGTCTGGTCAGCGGTTTCGTCGCTGGCCAGGGTCTGCGAGATGTAAGCGCCTTCGTCCAACTCGTTGGTGTACAGGCACTGCAGGTCCTTGACGCCGGCGGCGCGCAGCTTCTTCAGCAGCGCTTCGGTCAGCTCTTCATTGGCCCGGGCAATGATCTCGCCGGTGTCGGCATCGACCATGTTCTTGGCGATCAGACGACCGATCAGGAAGTCTTCCGGCACGGTGATGTGCGTGGTGCCGGACTGCTCCATGGCGCGCGTGTGGCGAGCCGTGATGCGCTTGTCCTTCTCGACGACGACGGCACCGCTCTTGTCGGTGATGTCGAAACGTGCCACTTCACCGCGCAGGCGGTCGGCGACGAATTCCATCTGTGCACCGGTGTCCATCAGGCGGAAGCCGTCGAACACGAAGAAGTTCGCCAGGATCTGCTCGGGGTTCAGGCCGATGGCCTTGAGCAGGATCGTGACCGGCATCTTGCGGCGACGGTCGACACGGAAGAACAGCACGTCCTTCGGGTCGAACTCGAAGTCCAGCCAGGAGCCGCGGTAGGGGATGATGCGCGCCGAGAACAGCAGCTTGCCGGACGAGTGCGTCTTGCCCTTGTCGTGCTCGAAGAACACGCCGGGCGAACGGTGCAACTGGGACACGATGACACGCTCGGTGCCATTGACGATGAAGGAGCCGTAGTCGGTCATGAGCGGAACTTCGCCCATATAAACCTCCTGCTCCTTGATCTCCTTCACCGTCTTGGTGCCGGGAGACTCACGGTCATAGATGATCATCTGCAGGCGGGCGCGAACGGCCGCTGCATAGGTCAAGCCACGCTGTTGGCACTCGCGAGTGTCGAACGGCGGTTTGGCGATGTTGAATTCGAGGAATTTCATTTCCACGAAACCGTTGTGCGAAACAATCGGAAACGCGGACAGGAACGCGGCTTGCAAACCTTCTGGCTTGCGTTTTGCCGGTGGTACGTCCTTCTGAAGGAAGGCAACGTACGATTCTTTCTGCATGGTCAGCAGATAAGGAACGTTGAGAACGCTTTCGCGCTTTCCGAAGCTCTTGCGAATTCGCTTGCGCTCGGTGTAGCTATAGGTGGATGCTTGCGCCATAAACACTCCGTGTCGAGAGCCCATCCCTGGCCGTGGGACGAGCTTCGTCGGCGACTGGCTTTTCGAACATTGCGTTCGACGCTTGGTGGTTGGCCACTACCAACCGCTGGCGGACAACCCCGGCATTGCACCGAGGCCCGACCAAACCCGTTCTCTGCAGTCGGATCAGAGAACACTTGCAAGCGTCTGTCTTGGGGACGGGCGCTTGCAGGTGGGCTCTTTTACAGCAAATTACAAATGCTGGGGGGACAGGTCTGGCTTGGCCTTTTTTTACGAGGCCTAGTCAGAGCTGTCCCTTCCAAAAACCAAAACCTAAAGTCAGTGGGGGACGGAGCTGCGGGGGGCTTCGCCCGTCCGCAGGTCCATCCCTTTCCAGTCAGTGAGGTCAGAGCTGCTTCGCAGGTCTGACCCCAAAGCATTACTTGATCTCAGCCTTCGCGCCGGCTTCCACCAGCTTCTTCAGAGCTGCGTCGGCGTCGGCCTTGGCAACAGCTTCCTTCACGTTCTTCGGAGCGCCGTCGACCAGGTCCTTGGCTTCCTTCAGGCCGAGGCCCGTCAGTTCGCGCACGGCCTTGATGACGGACACCTTGTTCGCGCCGGCTTCGAGCAGCACGACGTTGAACTCGGTCTGCTCTTCTGCCACGGCAGCAGCAGCACCACCACCAGCGCCGGCCGGAGCAGCCATGGCTGCAGCGGACACGCCGAACTTCTCTTCAATTGCCTTGACCAGGTCGTTGAGTTCCAGAACAGTCATGCTGTCCAGGGCGGTCAAGAATGCGTCTTTATCGAATGCCATTTTGGGTTCCTAGATATGGGTAGTTGCTTGTACTGATCGTGTGGATCAAGCAGCGACGGGTTCTTCGGCCGCAGCGGCCGGTGCACCTTCGCCACGCTTCTCGGCCAGAGCTGCCAGCACGCGCGCGGTGCGCGAGATCGGCGACTGCAGCAGACCCAGGAACTGGGCCAGCAGCACTTCTTTGCTCGGGATGGAAGCCAGTGCCTTGACGCCGTTGGCGTCGAGCGCCTTGCCAGCAAAAGCACCTGCCTTGACGATCAGCTTGTCGTTGCCCTTGGCAAAGTCGGACATGACTTTGGCCGCGGCGACAGCGTCTTCAGAAAAACCATAGATCAGCGGGCCGACCATGCTCTCCGCGACGCACTCGAACGGGGTACCGGCGACGGCGCGACGGGCCAGGGTGTTCTTCAGCACGTGAAGATAGACACCCTTGGCACGCGCTTCGACGCGCAGCTTGTTCAAATGCGTAACGGTGAGGCCACGGTACTCGGCCAGCGTCAGGGTCTGCGACTTGGCCACTTGGGCTGCCACATCCGCGACTACGGCTGCTTTCTCGTTGCGATTAAGACTCAAGGCCTTCTCCTCACAATTACGTGCCCTTTGCGCTTGCGCACTCCGGGCACACCGGGTTCAGCGACCTTCTGTGCAGAAACCCGGGCCTTGCCGCACTCCTGAAGAGCACCCAAAACCCAAATTCTTTACAGCGGGACCGCCATCTGCGTTGGTTGCGGGGCAAACCCCTCGATTAAGCAAAACCTCTCGATACAGCTGAGTGGCTTCACACCAACGGTCTTGGATGACGCGCAGCAATTGCTTGCCACGCCCCACCAAATTCTTCAGTGCTGCGCCAGACTTCGCGCGGCACCGTCAATCAATATCAGCCGTTGATGCTGGCCAGATCCACGCGAGCACCCAGGCCCATCGTGGAAGAGACCGCCACCTTGCGCAGGTAGATACCCTTGCTGGTTGCAGGCTTGGACTTGTTCAGTGCTTCGATCAGCGCGCGCAGATTGTTCTGCAGATGCTCGTTGTCGAACGAACGACGGCCGATGGTCGAGTGGATGATGCCGCCCTTGTCGACGCGGTATTGCACCTGACCGGCCTTGGCGTTCTTCACAGCCGTGGCCACATCCGGGGTCACCGTGCCAACCTTGGGGTTAGGCATCAGGCCGCGCGGGCCCAGGATTTGACCCAGGGTACCGACGATTCGCATCGTGTCCGGGGACGCGATGACGATGTCGAAAGGCATGTCGCCAGCCTTGATGCGCTCGGCCAGGTCTTCCATGCCAACCACGTCAGCGCCGGCGGCCTTGGCTTCTTCAGCCTTGGCACCTTGGGCGAACACGGCCACGCGCTTGGTCTTACCGGTGCCGTGAGGCAGCACGACAGCACCGCGAACGACCTGGTCCGACTTCTTCGGGTCGATGCCGAGTTGCACGGCCACGTCGATGGATTCATCGAACTTGGCGGTGGCGCACTCTTTGATCAACACCAGGGCATCGCCCAGGGGATACAGCTTGGTGGACTCGACCTTGCCCTGCAAGGCCTTTTGACGCTTAGTCAGCTTTGCCATGTCAGACACCCTCCACCAAAATGCCCATCGAACGGGCGGAACCAGCGATGGTGCGAACGGCGGCGTCCATGTCAGCGGCCGTCAGATCCTTCATCTTGGTCGTGGCGATTTCTTCCAGCTGAGCGCGGGTCACCTTGCCGACCTTTTCCAGGTGCGGCTTGGCCGAACCCTTGTCGATCTTGGCGGCCTTCTTGATCAGCGCGGTCGCCGGGGGCGACTTGATGACGAAGGTGAAGCTCTTGTCTGCAAAGGCGGTGATGACCACCGGCAGCTTCATACCCGGCTCGAAGCCTTGGGTCTGGGCGTTGAACGCCTTGCAGAACTCCATGATGTTCAGGCCACGCTGACCCAGCGCGGGACCGACCGGGGGCGAAGGGTTTGCCTTACCGGCAGCGACTTGCAGCTTGATAAAGCCGACAATCTTCTTTGCCATTTATTTCTCCAGTAAGAACCGACAGCCCTGAGGGCTGCGATCCTTGAGTGCTAACGCAAGGGATTGGTTACCCTTGCTCCTCTTGCCCGCATCTCGTCGCGGGCTGGCTACGGACAGGACACTGGCGGTTTGCACCGCCAGCGGGCCCTGTCAGGCCCATGTTCTCGCTGGCTTAAACCTTCTCCACCTGGGAGAAGTCCAGCTCCACCGGTGTGGCGCGGCCGAAGATCGTGACCGAGACGCGCACCTTGGACTTGTCGTAATTGACTTCCTCGATCGCGCCGTTGAAGTCGGTGAACGGGCCTTCCTTGACACGCACCAGTTCGCCCACCACCCACTCGACCTTGGGCCGGGGCTTCTCGATGCCTTCTTGCATCTGGTTGACGATCTTCATCACCTCGGCCTCGGAGATCGGCGAGGGGCGGTTCTTCGCGCCACCCACAAAGCCGGTCACCTTGGAGGTGTGCTTGACCAGGTGCCAGGTGTCGTCTTCCATGGCCATTTCCACCAGCACATAGCCGGGGAAGAAACGGCGCTCGGTGACGGCCTTCTTGCCATTCTTCAGCTCGACGACTTCTTCGGTGGGCACCAGGATGCGGCCGAACTTGTCTTGCATGCCGGCGCGGTCGATGCGCTCGCGCAGATTGCGCTCAACGGCCTTTTCCATGCCGGAATAGGCGTGCACCACATACCAACGCTTGGCCGGGCCAACCGCTTCCGGGCTTGCTGCTGCTTGCTGTTCGCTCATTCGTTTTCCTTAGCCTTATGAGGCTGTTAGCGGCGCCAGCCCAGGATCAGGTCAAAAATGGCCCATTCCAAGGTCTTGTCGGTCAACCACAGAAACAAGGCCATCACAAACACGAAGGCAAACACATAGCCCGTCATCTGCATCGCTTCCTTGCGGCTGGGCCAGACCACCTTGCGCACTTCGCGGGTGGATTCATGACCGTAGGCAATCAGCGCCTTACCCCACTCGGAGGTCAGGAAGGCGCCAGCGGCCGCCGCCAGCAGGACCAGCAGAGCACCCCACTGCGCGATCGGGCCCTGCTTGCTCAGCGCATAGAACGCGAACAGCGCAGCCACCACCAGCGCAATGGCAGCGGCAACACGCGCCTTGTCGGCCGACGTGCTGACTGTCTCGACTTGGGAATTACTCATCGTTTCTCTGCTTCCATGCCGGACCGGCCTTGCGCCAGCCCAGCTTCAATCTTGCCTACCCACCAGCAGCAAAGCCCGCCGGGCTTTTGACCCCCGCGGGCTGCTTTTATTTGGCTCATCAACACCAGTGAATCAGCTTCTGGTGTTGGCAGGGGCGGAGGGCCTCGAACCCCCAACCTCTGGTTTTGGAGACCAGCGCTCTGCCAATTGAGCTACGCCCCTGCTGCCAAATTCGATTATCAGGCCAGGATGGTGGCCACGACGCCGGCGCCGACGGTACGACCGCCTTCACGGATGGCGAAACGCAGACCTTCTTCCATGGCGATCGGTGCGATCAGCTTCACGGTGATGCTGACGTTGTCGCCAGGCATGACCATTTCCTTGTCCTTCGGCAGCTCCACGGCACCGGTCACGTCCGTCGTGCGGAAGTAGAACTGGGGACGGTAGTTGTTGAAGAACGGTGTGTGGCGGCCGCCCTCTTCCTTGGACAGAACATAGATTTCTGCCGTGAAGTGGGTGTGCGGCTTGACCGAACCGGGCTTGCACAGCACTTGGCCGCGCTGCACGTCTTCGCGCTTGGTGCCGCGCAGCAGGATGCCCACGTTGTCGCCCGCCTGACCTTGGTCCAGCAGCTTGCGGAACATTTCCACGCCGGTGCAGGTGGTCTTCTGGGTGTCAGCGATACCGACGATTTCGATTTCTTCGCCGACCTTGATGATGCCGCGCTCGATACGGCCGGTCACCACGGTGCCGCGACCCGAGATCGAGAACACGTCTTCCACGGGCATCAGGAAGGCGCCGTCCACTGCACGCTCAGGCGTGGGGATGTAGCTGTCCAGTGCGTCGGCCAGCTTGAAGATGGCTTGTTCGCCCAGGGGACCCTTGTCGCCTTCCATGGCCAGCTTGGCGCTGCCGTGGATGATGGGGGTGGCGTCGCCGGGGAAGTCATACTTGTCCAGGAGCTCGCGCACTTCCATTTCGACCAGCTCGAGCAGCTCGGCGTCGTCGACCATGTCGCACTTGTTCAGGAACACGATGATGTAAGGCACGCCCACCTGGCGGGCCAGCAGGATGTGTTCGCGGGTCTGGGGCATGGGGCCGTCAGCGGCCGAGCACACCAGGATCGCGCCGTCCATCTGTGCGGCGCCGGTGATCATGTTCTTCACATAGTCAGCGTGGCCGGGGCAGTCAACGTGAGCGTAGTGGCGATTGGCCGTTTCGTACTCGACGTGAGCGGTATTGATGGTAATGCCGCGTGCCTTCTCTTCCGGAGCCGCGTCGATCTGGTCGTACGCCTTGGCTTCGCCGCCGAACTTCGTCGCCAGCACCGTGGTGATCGCCGCCGTCAGCGTCGTCTTGCCATGGTCAACGTGACCAATCGTGCCCACGTTCACGTGGGGCTTGGTGCGTTCAAACTTGCCTTTTGCCATGTTGCTTGCTCCCGGCGGTCAGTCCGACCTTGCTACGAAGAAATGAGAAAAGAGGTGGTGCCCATGACGCGGATCGAACGCGTGACCTCTCCCTTACCAAGGGAGTGCTCTACCACTGAGCCACATGGGCATCGACACTGGATTGAACTCGACGAGACTTCAAACCGCTATCGACGCTTCCACCTTCCAAACCCACTCCGTATGGAGCGGGAAACGGGAATCGAACCCGTGTCATTAGCTTGGAAGGCTAAGGTTCTACCATTGAACTACTCCCGCCCGGGAGCAACCTGCAGCGCCGTTGACCGCCCATCTTCTGGCCAACAACCCTTCTTTCTAAATTAGGTCACCTTGGTGGAGGAGGCTGGATTCGAACCAGCGTAGGCGTAAGCCAACAGATTTACAGTCTGCCCCCTTTAGCCACTCGGGCACCCCTCCGAGGTGAGCCTCAGACTATAACAGGGTTTTCAGAAATTCCACAATGTCGGCGAAAAAGATTTGCCTGACTCCCTGAGCGAGCCGAGGCCAGCGAGCCATTCTGCCGCACTTGCGTGACAGCTGAACCAAGCCCGGGCTCCGCCGCCACGAGCCCTTTACAAACAACCGAGCTGACTGGCCCACGACTGGTATTGCTCGACAAGACCGGCGCGCCAAAGCCTCATTCCATCCTGTTCGATCCGCGCCGATGACGCCGATGACCGAGGCAATTCTTCTCGACTGTCCGCGTTTGCACCTATAGCAAGCGATATGGGCCGCGAAATGCCAACTGGTGTTGGATTGGATTCCTAGGGCTATCCCTTAATCCCCCCATTTGCCCGTTGCACCGCGCTCACGAAGCGCTCAGAATTGGTACCAAAGTGGCATGCCCCGGTAGCACAGTGGCACGCCATTGGTTGTAGCAAGCAGCTTTAATTGGGGGATCTAGCGAGCCGCCGCCCCGAGGCGTATCGACAGATTCTGAGTCTAAACAGGCCACGTTCCGAATCCACAGGCCAAGCTCTAGGAGCCGTTCATGAAGGTTAGAAAAACACCCGTCGCAACCGCTGTTGCACTCGCCCTGGTGGGCCTTGCGCTGCCGTTGCAGGCGCAGCAAGCCAAGAAGGACGACTCGGCTCAACTTGAGCAAGTGGTCGTGACCGGCATCCGCGCATCGCAGGAGAAGTCGCTCAGCCAGAAGCGCAATGCCGAAGCCCACGTTGACGTGATCACGTCGGAAGACATCGGCAAGATGCCGGACAAGAACGTCGCCGACTCGCTGGCCCGCGTGCCCGGTGTCAACGTCAGCAACGCAGTGGCCGGCGAAGGCGGCTTCGACGAGCGTGACCGTGTCGGTCTGCGCGGTACCAACCCCAGCCTGACCCAGACCCTGGTCAATGGCCACGGCATCGCCAACGGCGACTGGTTCGTGCTGAGCCAGACGGGCGCTGGCGTCGGCCGCAGCGTCAGCTACTCGCTGCTGCCGTCGGAACTGGTGGAGCGCGTGGTCGTGCGCAAGAGCTCGGAGGCGTCCCTGGTCGAAGGCGGCACAGCCGGCTCGATCGACATCATCACCCGCACCCCCCTGCAATTCCGCAGCCCGATGACCCTGGAAGCCAGTATCGGTGCGGTGCACTCGACCCTGGCCAAGAAGACCGACCCGCAGCTGAGTGCGCTTGCCGCCTTCAAGAACGAGGCCAAAACGCTGGGTGTGATGATTCAGGCCTTCTCCGAAACCCGCCACCTGCGCCGCGACGGCGTCGAGACGCTGAGCTACGACAAGATCGCACCGAACAGCCCGATGGCTCTGGCCGATCCGAACCTGGCCAACGTCTACTACCCGCGTTCCATCGGCGCTGCACTGTTCCAGCAGGAGCGCAAGCGCACCGGCGGTCTGATCGCGATTGAGCTCAAGCCCAGCAACGACGTGAACCTGAATCTGTCGGGCTTCACGTCCAAGATGGACGCGAGCAACTACAACAACAACTACCTGTTGATGGGCAACAACATCATCAACGGTGGCGCGGGTCAAGCCCCGGATGCCGGCTATGTGGTGACGACCACCAATGGCGTGAAGACGCTGACGCAAGCGAACTTCCGCGCCATCGCAGGCAATGCCTACGGCGAGATCGACCCGATCTCGCGCCCGGATGCCTCGGCCGCGGCCAACTTCGTCAACCTGGACGGCAAGTGGCGCGTGAACTCCGCCCTGGTGCTGAACGGCAAGATCGGCACCTCCGAGGGCACCGGCAAGACGCTGACGCAAGACGTGCTGCAGCTCAATATCAATGGCTCGGGTGCCGGCTGGAAGCTCAACGGTGCCAACTCGGCACCGGCCTTCAATCTGGGCAACCAGGTCGCATCGACCAGCACCGGCACCGAATTCGGCTGGGCCTGGGGCGCACAGAACATCACAGTCAAGGACAAGGAAGACTGGCTGCACCTCGATGGCGAGTACACGCTCGACGCCGGCCTGCTGTCCAGCCTGAAGTTCGGCCTGCGCTCGGCCAAGCATGACCGCCGCACCCAGGATCCGGTGGTCGGCCAGGGCCCTGCCTGCTCGGACACCCATGTGGTGGACTGGGGCAACAACTTCAACTGCAACAACGGCGCCGCCTCGCCGTGGAATCCGGCCAACCTGCCGGCCCAGGGCCAGAACTACCCGAGCAACTTCGGTTCGGGCCTGGGTTCGGGCTTCCCCACCGGCATCGCCTATTACACGACCGAGCAGCTGAAGGCCTTCAACGCCAAGTACACGCGCCGCGACCTGCCGGGCCGTCGTGACTGGGGTCAGGAATACAAGGTCACCGAGTCCAGCACGGCCGGCTACATCCAGGCCCAGCTGGAAGGCAAGGACTGGAGCGGCAATGTGGGTCTGCGTGCGGTCAAGACCAAGTCGACTGCCGGCTTCAACATCCCCGCGGCAGCTGGCATTCCCGGCTACAACGGCGACTCGGCCTTTGGCGGTTTCGCGCCGCTGGATGTGGATCGCAGCTACACCGACTACCTGCCCAGCGCCAGCTTCAAGTTCGACCTGAACAAGGACATGGTCGCCCGCGTCGCAGTCTCCAAGACGATGACACGCGCCGACTACACGGCCCTGGCCGGTGCGGTGAGCCTGACGCCGCCCAAGACGCTGAACGAGCAAGGCAGCGGCACCGCCGGCAACCCGGACCTGAAGCCCATCCGCTCGACCAATATCGACGCCAACCTGGAGTGGTACTTCGCGCCGCGTGCCTTCGTCTCGGCCGGTCTGTTCTATATGGACCTGAAGGGCTATGTCACCGATGGCAACTTCACGGCCCAGTACCTGACCAACAAGCCGAACTCGCAAGAGACTTATATGGCGACCTATCTGTTGACCGGCCCGGTCAACACGAACGCCTCGGTCAAGGGTCTGGAAGTGGCGTTTGAAACACCGGTGCTGGGTGACTTCGGCGTCAATGCCAACTACACCTACGCCGACGCCAAGGAAGCCAACGGCCATGACCTGAAGGGTGCCGCCAAGCACAACTTCAACCTGGGTGGCTACTATGAGAGCGGCGCCTGGAGCGTGCGCGTCAACTACGGCTACCGCTCCGACATGTATGTCGGCCAGGACCGTGGCTATGACTTCCGCCAGAAGGCAGGCGGCGTGATCTCGGCTTCGCTGAACTACAAGATCAACGACAAGTTCTCGCTGAGCCTGGATGGTCAGAACCTGAACGACCCGCTGCTCAAGTACTACGGCGCCAATATGGACCAGCCGCGCTCGATTTACCAGAACGGCCGTCAGTTCTACCTGACCGCTCGCGTCAAGTACTGATCGTTCAACGCAAGCAAGAAGGGGCCTCGATTGAGGCCCCTTTTTTCGTCCCTGGCAATCAGCGTCGCGCAGGCCCGTCAATTTACATCGCGGGCGCCTTGCAGGTGCCGGCAATGTAGTCGGCATGCAGCGGCATCGCATCGACGCACTTCCTCGTGATGTGCCGGGTATTGGCCAGGAAGGCTGCGATCTTGTCGTCGCCCACGGCATCGAGCAGCGGATGGTGGCCGCGCGGGCGCAGGCGCTGGCCGAACATGACCGAGAACCAGCTGACCTCGGAGAACAGGTCGGTGGTGTCGCGGAAGATGCGGCCCTTGCTACGGAACAGGTCCATCTTGTGCTGCAGCGCATCGGGAACGGGCATCGTGCGGCAATAGTTCCAGAACTCGCTGTCGCTGCGTTCGGTGGCCTTGTAGTGCAGTATCAGGAAGTCACGGATCCGCTCGAACTCGACATCGGCCTGGCGGTTGAATTCATCCACATCGGCCGCGTCATAGCCGCGGTCGGGAAAGAAGCTGGCCAGGCGCATCAAGGTGGTCTGGATCAGGTGGATGCTGGTCGACTCCAGCGGTTCCATGAAGCCGCTGGCCAGACCGACGGCGACGACGTTCTTGTTCCACAGCTTCTTGCGTTTGCCGGTAACGAAGCGCAGCTGGCGTGGGTCCGCCAGGGCCTTGCCGTCCAGGTTCGCCATCAAGGTGCGACCCGCCTCCTCGTCGCTGATGAAGCGGCTGCAATAGACGTGACCGTTGCCCATGCGATGCTGCAGGGGTATGCGCCATTGCCAGCCAGCGCTGCGCGCGGTCGAGCGGGTGTAAGGCAGCAGTGGCGTCACCGACTCGCAGGGCACGGCCTGGGCGCTGTCGCAGGGCAGCCAGTGGCTCCAGTCCTCGTAGCCGGTGTGCAGAGTCTGCTCGATCAGCAGGCCGCGGAACCCCGAGCAATCGATGAAGAAGTCGCCCTCGATGCGTTGGCCGCTGTCCAGCACCACGGCGTCGATGAAACCGTCGTCGGCGCGCTGAGTGGCGCCGCGAATCTTGCCTTCGATGCGCTTGACGCCCAGCTTCTCGGCGAAGCCGCGCAGGAATTTGGCATAAAGCCCGGCGTCGAAGTGAAAGGCATGGGCGATCTTGCCCAGCGGCGAATCCGGCATGTCGGTGCGGGCGCGGATGAACTTGTTGGCTCGCGCCGCGGCCAGATTGATCGAGTAGTCCTCGATGCCCGCCGCCTTGCCCTGAAGATATTGCTGCAGCCAGTAGAGATGGAACTTGGTCGTGCCCACATCCTGCCCCAGCGGACCGAAGCCGTGGATGTAGGAGTCCCCCTGTCGCCCCCAGTTGACGAACTCGATGCCCAGCTTGAAGGTCGCCTGGGTTGCGCGCATGAACTCGTCTTCGTCAATGCCCAGCTCGGCATGGAAGTTCTTCAGATAAGGAATCGTCGCCTCGCCGACGCCCACGATGCCAATCTCCTCCGACTCCACCAGGGTGATGTTCCAGGGCCCGTGCAGCAGTTCGGCCATCACGGCGGCGGCCATCCAGCCGGCCGTGCCGCCACCAACAATGACGATATTGCGCAACGCTTGCTGTTGCATGTCGCTTGCTCCAAGAGTGTTCATAAGTCGCAGTGACTGGCCGCGCCAGCGCGCTCGCAGACAGGGATAGCTTCTTCGCGCACCAAAGCCTGGCCGATGTTAGCGGTGGCTGCTTAGATCTTGATGTATACGCCACCTCGGTCGAGCAGGCGGACGATCAAGGTCCAGACCGCCACAAAGGCCAGGGCAAAGGCCAGCGAGGCCTGCTCCGCCCCCCAGCCCCGCTGGATGCCGCCAAAGGCCCAGGCGTACAGCGGGGCCATCAGGCCAAGGCCCTCAAGCAGCACGGTGCACATCCAGGCGCCCGCATAGGCCGCGATGGCATTGACGCCGAAGCTGCGGCCCAGCGCCGGCCAGCCGCGCTGGTCGACGAGGTGATGGGCCAGGGCCAGGGTCAGGCAGGCCCAGCCGCCGGTCCAGAGCACGAAGCTGCTGGTCCACAGCTGCTTGTTCAAGGGCAGCCAGGAGGTCAGCGCATAGCCCAGCAACAGCCCGGAAATACCCAGCAAGACCAACTGCGTCTGCCGACCTTGGCGCAGCATCTCGCCGGCACGCAGGCCCAGCAGACAGGTGCATAGCGCACCCAGGGTCGAGACAATGCCCTCTGGGTCGAAGGCCAGCTGGCCATTCCACTCATAGGCGAAGCGGCCGAGCACAGCCGTATCCACCCGCGCGGCCAGGCTGCCGGCCTTGTCCAGCGTGCCGCCGCCCAGCAGCAGGGCCCCATGCAGACCCAGCAGCGCCGGCAGCAACAGCCACTGCGTGCGTCCGCGGCAGTACAGCAGCACCCCGCCCGCCAGCGCAGAGCACAGGCCTATGCGCTGCAGCACGCCGAGCAGGCGGAATTCCGGCTTGTTCATCAGCCACCAGGCGAGCAGGTGCAGCACCACGCCCAGCGCGAAGATGCGCAGCGCACGCTCCAGCACGCCACGCGCCAGCGGTGCAGGCGGCAAGCCGGCTTCTACCCGCGGGCCCAGGCTCAGCGCCAGCGAGACGCCGACGATGAACAGGAAGAACGGGAAGATCAGGTCGGTCGGCGTGCAGCCGTGCCAGGACGCATGCTCCAGCGGCGCATAGACATGGCCCCAGTCGCCCGGGTTGTTGACCAGCAGCATCGCCGCCACGGCCAGGCCGCGCAGTGCATCGACCGAGGCCAGGCGCGGACTTGCGGCTTTGCTCATCGTGGCAGCGCTCAGAAGTCGCAGCGGCTGTCCAGCGCGGGCCGGGCCGGTGGCACCTGGTCCAGCCGCGCGGTGCCTGCCTGACGCAGCGTGCTCACCTGGGCCAGCACCTGGTCCGGCGTCAAGACCACATTGCGGGCGTGCAGCACCCAATCCACATCCTGCTGATAGACGCGGGGCTCGCTGCTGGCCGGCAGCAGGCCGCCCGGCGAGAACCAGAGGTTGAAGTTGATGCTCATCGGCACGACGGGATAGTTGCGCCCACCGTGCTGGACCAGCTGGCGCCCGTCGAGGAACCAGCGCGTGCGGCCCTCGGCCACCTGCATCATCAGCACATGCCAGCCCTGTTGCCCATCAGCCGCGCCGAGCTGCACAAACTCCTCGTGCGCCTGGTTGTGCGACTGCCAGGGGTCCAGCCGCACCGTCTGCCAGCTGATGCCGTAGAGCCGCGTCTTCTCGCTGGCCCAGCCGCCATTGGCCAGATATTCCCAGTCAAGCTCGCTGAACTCGGGGTCGAAGTCATACCGCAGCGGGCTGACGGCATAAAAGGTCTGGATGATGGGGTCGCCATCGACGCCCGACACCGGCGTGTCGGTGAAGCGAATGCGCGCGGCGTACGTGCCTTCCAGATACTTGCGCTGATGGCACAGCTGAGCCTGGCGCGTGCCCGGGCCGGTGCCGTCGGTGCTGGCCTGCAGGCGCAACAGGCGATTGCCGCGCTGTTGGCCATCGTCCGCCAGCATGACCGCCGACTCGGCCCAGGCCGCGCCCGCCACGCCCGGGTGGCCGGCCTTGCTGCGCAGGGTCCAGCCCTGGGCCGTCAGCGCTGCGGTGTCGGCGTAGCTGAAGTCATCGAAAAAGAGCTCGGCGGCCTGGGCCGGCGTGTTCATCGGCCCCAGGCATATCAGCGCGGGCAGGAGCAGGTGGCGGCCGAACATGGGCGCTCAAGCCTGCTGCGCTGCGTTGCCATCGGCCGCAGCAGGCGTAGCGCCATGCTTGCCGCCGGGGATCTTGACGAAAAACATCAGTATCAGCGCCGGCGCTCCGCAGACAATGGTCCAGAGGAAGAACTGCTGGTAGCCCATGGCCAGCTGGATGTCGCCGCTGATGGTCTTGGAGAGGATGAAGCCCAGCTGCATCACGCCCGAGCCGAGTGCGTAGTGGGCGGTCTGGAACTTGCCCGGCGCCACCGCCTGCATGATGTACAGAATCATGCCGACGAAGCCGAAACCATAGCCGAACATCTCGACGCCCACGGCCAAGCCAATGTGGAACATATCGGTCGGCAGACCGACGCTCAGGTAGTAGAAGACGACATTGGGCACGGCCATCATCAGTATCAGGATGGGCATGGCGCGCTTCAGGCTCAGCCAGGAGGTGAAGTAGCCGCCCAGGATGCTGCCCACCAGGAAGGCGCCGGTGCCCACCGTGCCGTAGATGCCGCCGACCTGCTCGGTGGTCAGGCCCAGGCCGCCCTTGTCACGGGCCTCGATCAGGAACAACGGGCCTATCGTCTGCACCTGGCCCTCGGCAAAGCGGAACAGGACGATGAAAAGGATGGCCATCCAGATGCCGGGCTTCTTCAGAAAGTCGACGACCACCTCGACCAGCGTCTTCATCACGCTGGAGGCAGTCAGGTCGGCATGGTCGGTGTTCAGGGTGCCCGGCAGGGCCCAGGCGTTATAGCTGGCCAGCAACGCCAGCAACACAGCCAGCAGCAAGAAGATCGTCGACCATGCGTTGAATACGCCGATCTGTTTCTCCAGATGGCCGGCCAGCACCAGCAGCCCGCCCAGGGTCAGGAACTTCGAGGCATTGAAGAAGGCACCGTTCCAGCCGGCATAGGCGGCCTGCTGCTTGGTGTCCAGCGCCGCCATATACAGGCCGTCGCAGGCGATGTCGTGGGTGGCCGAGGCGTAGGCCAGCAAAAAGAGCACAGCAATGCTGGCGCCGAACCAGATCGGGAGCTGCAGGGCCACCGCCATCAGTCCCAGTCCGACAGCACCGGTGAACTGCATCGCCACGACGATCAGCTTCTTGCTACGCGCCATTTCAAGGAAGGGGCTCCACAGCGGTTTGATCGCCCAGGCGATGCCCAGCAAGCCCGTCCAGCGCGCGATCTGGTCATTCGCCACGCCCATGTTCTTGAACATCAGGCCGGCGATCAGCATGACGACGAAGAACTGCATGCCCTGCACAAAGTACAGGCTCGAGATCCAGCTGATGGGGGAGCGCTTGGGGCTGGCAGGGCTTTGCATGGCGAAGGTCCCGGGTGATGGATGAGGTGAGGAAAGATCAGGCGGCGGTCAATGCCACCGGCGAGGTGGCCGTGGCGGCGGCATCGCCGTGCAGCCAGGCCTTCAGCGCGGCCAGCGCGCCATCGGCATAACCCCAGGTGACGACGGCAGGTGCCGTGACGTCCAGCGCCTGGAACGGATTCCACAGCACCAGGTGCAGATCGGGCCGCCAGGCGGCCGCGGCCGCCGGGTAGCGCGCGCGATGGTTGGAGGCCAGGATGGTGAAGCGGCCGTCCTGCGGCACCTGGGCCCAGTCCAGCAGGTCGATATTGTCCAGCGCCAGCAGTTCGACGTCGGCAAAGCCTTCGAACAGCGAGGCCACCTGCTCGCCCGAGGGGCCGGCCTCTGACACCCCGTCGCCGGGCACGCTGGCCTGGGTATAGACGCGCAGGCGCTGGGCCAGGGCGGGGGCCTTGGCTCCGCCCAAGGCGGTCAAGCCGCTCGCCCAGGCGCGGCGCATCAGTTGATCATCGTCGGTGCGCGCCGGGGCGGCATAGTCGTCATGGCGCACCGGGTAGGCGGCGGCCAGCGCATCGAGCCGGGCGCGGGCGCGCAGGCCCTGCTCCGCGCTCAGCGTGCCGTTGCCGAAGGCGGTGGCCAATGCCTGCACCGAGGCGGCCTGCTCCTCCAGCGAGCCCTGGGCCAGCACCATGTCGACCCCAGCCTGCAGGGCCATCACCGCGGCGCGGTCGTAGCCATAGCGTTCGAAGATGGCCTTCATCATCAGCGCGTCGGTGATGACCACGCCGTCATAGCCCCACTCGTCGCGCAGGATGCCGCCCAGCACCTTCTTCGACAGCGTGGCCGGATGCTCGGGGTCGATCTGCGGATAGACGATATGGGCCGTCATCACAGCCGGCGCCTGGTCTTTCAGCGCCTTGAACGGCAGCAACTCCAGCGCATCGAGCTCGGCGCGCGATTTGTCCACCGTCGGCAGGGCCAGGTGCGAATCGACATGGGTGTCGCCATGGCCGGGGAAGTGCTTGACGCAGCAACCCACGCCTTCACGCAGCGAGCCTCGCAACCAGGCGCCGGCCAGGCGCGCCACAGCGGCCGGGTCTTGCGAGAAGCTGCGCTCGGCAATGACCGGATTGGCCGGGTTGTTGTTGACGTCTAGCACCGGCGCGAAGTTCCAGTTGATGCCTATGCTGCGCAGCCCGCGCGCCACCGCCGCGCCGACGGCCTCGGCCAGCGCCTCGTCATCGGCCGCGCCCAGCGCCATCGCCGAGGGTGCCTGCGGCAGGAAGGTGGCGCGGGCCACCGAGCCGCCCTCCTGATCGAGGCCGATCAGCGCCTGCGGGCCCAGCACAGCACGAAGGTCTTGCGTCAGCTTGCGCACCTCGGCCTCGGTGCCCAGGTTTTTGCGGAACAGGCAGACGCCACGGATCCGGTGGCTGCGCAGGAACTCCGCCTGGGCGGCGCTGAGGCTGGTGCCCTCCATGTCCACCATCACCAGGGGACCGGCCAGTGCCGCGGGGCTGAGAAGCTGTGAAGTCGTGGTGCTGGCGTTCATGTGCAAACCCGGGGCAGGTGGGAACAGGCCGGTCGCGCGCATGCGGCGGGCCGGCAAAAAACAAACCCGGCGGCGGTCGAAGCCGGCCGCCGGCGTCAATCAATGTGTCTTGGTGACCTTGGCCAGATGGCGCGGCTGGTCGGGGTTCAGCCCCCGGGCCCGGGCCAGCGCCTCGACCATCGGATAAAAGCTCTGCACCGCGGCAATCGGATCGAGGTCCTCGTTGCCGGTGGTGGCCAAAGGAAGCTCGGCTCCCTTTGTCCCTTCCATGCCCTCGGGCGCGGCCAGCAGCACGCGGGCGCCACGGCCGCGCATATCCTCGGCCAGCGCGATCAGGCTGGCCTGGGTCGGACCGCGCGGCGCGAACACCAGCATCGGATAGCCCTCCTCCACCAGTGCCATCGGTCCGTGCTTGACCTCGGCGCCGGAGAAGGCCTCGGCCTGGATGCCGCAGGTCTCCTTGAACTTCAAGGCCGCCTCCTGGGCGATCGGCAGGCTGGTGCCGCGGCCGATGACGAACAGACGGTCCGCGTCCTTCAACACGTCGACGGCGACGCGCCAGTCCTGGTGCGCGGCGCGCTCCAGCGCCTCGGGCAGCTGCTGCAGCGCGGCCAGCAAATCATCGTCGCCGGACCATGCCGCGACAACCCGTGCGCCGGCCACCAGCTGGGCGATATAGCTCTTGGTCGCGGCCACGCTGGTCTCGGCGCCGACATGCAGCGGGAAGACGAATTGCGAGGCCTGGGCCAACGGCGAGGCCGGGTCATTGACGAAGGCCACGGTGCGGGCACCGCCGGCACGGAAGAAATTCGTCGGGGCCACCAGATCGGGGCTCTGACCCGATTGCGAGAAGGCCAGCGAGACAATGCCCTCGCAGACCAGCTGCGACTGGTACAGCGTGACCACCGACATCGGCAGCGAGGTGACCAGCCGGCCCAGCCGCGCCATGATCAGATAGGCCATGTAGTGGGCGGCGTGGTCCGAACTGCCGCGGGCCACGGTCAGCAGGGCGGCGGGCGGCTGCTCGCGCAGCGAGCGGCCCAGGGCGGCATAGGCATCCGCGTCATTGGCCAGCATGCGGGCCACGGCCTGCGGCGCGAACAGCGCCTCCTGCAGCATGCGCGACGCGCCGGTTTCAAGCGAGGTCAATCTCTTCTCCTTCAACGACCACGCGTTGCAGCTGCAAGTCACGGTCCATCACCACAAAATCCGCCTGCGTGCCCGGGGCCAGATGGCCACGGTCGTCCAAGCCCAAATACTCGGCCGCGTAGGTCGATACGCGGCGCGATGCGTCTTCAATCTCGAGGCCCAGGCCGACGAGGTTGCGCAGCGCCTGATCCATCGTCAGGGTGCTGCCGGCCAGAGTGCCGTCGGCCAGGCGCACACCGCCCATGCACTTGGTAACACGGTGGCGGCCCAGGCTGTATTCGCCATCGGGCATGCCGGCGGCGGCGGTCGAATCGGTGACGCAGAACAGGCAGGGGATGGCGCGCAGCGCCACCCGTATCGCGCCCGGATGGGCGTGCAGCAGATCGGGGATGATTTCGGAGTACTTGGCGTGGGCCAGCGCCGCGCCGACCATGCCGGGCTCGCGGTGGTGCATGCCGGTCATCGCATTGAACAGATGGGTGAAGCCGCCGGCGCCCTCGCTCAGCGCGGCCACGCCGTCTTCGTAGGTGCCCAAGGTGTGGCCGATCTGCACCTGGAAGCCGGCCGCGCGCAGCGGGGCGATCAGCTCCAGATTGCCGGGCAGCTCGGGCGCCAGCGTGATCAGCTTGATTGGCGCCAGCGCATGCAGGCCCATCAGCTCATCGAGGTTGGCGGGTTTGGCGAAATTCGGCTGGGCACCGAGCTTGCCGGAGTTGATGTAAGGGCCTTCGAGGTGCACGCCCAGCAGGCGGGCCGAGCCGGGGGCGCGGGTGCGGCAGACGGCGCCCACGGCACGCATCGCGGCCTCGATCTCGCTCATCGGCGCGGTCATCGTGGTGGCCAGCATCGCCGTCGTGCCGTGCTTGACGTGGGAGCGCGCCACGCTTTGCGCCGACTCGCCGCCCTCCATGATGTCGTGGCCACCACCGCCGTGCACATGCAGGTCGATGAAACCGGGCAGGACGATGGCTAGTGCCTCCAGGCGCACACGAGATTCGCTAACCGAATCGCCCTCGATGCGCAGCACGCGGCCGGCTTCATGCTCCAGATAGCCCTGCACAAAGCCCTGAGGGGTCAGGATGTGCCCCTCAACTCGTCCCAGAACACTCATCCCTCGCGCCTCATTTCCGCCACAAAGTCGTAGTAATCGCTGCGGCAGTAGGAATGGGTCAGCTCGACGGCCTGACCCGATTCCAGATAGCCCACGCGGGTGATGAACAGCACGGCCTGACCCAGCGGCACACCCAGCAGATCGGCCAGCTTGGCCTCGGCATTGATGGCGCGGATGTGCTGCAGCGCGCGCACCGGCGCACGGCCGTTGCGCGACAGATAGGCATACAGCGAGGCGTCCACCGCCTCCGGGTCGGCCAGCACGCTTTCGGGCAGCACCGAGACCTCGTAGGCCATCACCACCTTGTCGGCCAGGCGCAGACGCTCCAGCCGCGCCACACGCTCGCCGGTGGTCAGGCCCAGGCTCAGCTGCTCATCGGGTGCGGCAATGCTGAAGCCGCGGGTCAGCCAGCGCGAGCTGGGCTTGAAGCCGCGCTGGTCCAGCTCTTCCGAGAAGCTGGTCAGGCGCGACAGGGGCTGCTCCAGCTTGGGCGCGATGTAATTGCCCGAACCACGGCGGCGCACGATCAGGCCCTGCTCGACCAGGCGGTCTATGGCCTTGCGCGCGGTCACCCGCGACAGGCCCAGCGACTCTGACAGCACGCGCTCCGAGGGCAGGGCCTCGTCGGCGCTGTAGATGTTGTCGCGTATTGCCTGAGCCAGCTTCTGGGCCAGCTGCATATAAAGGGGCGAGGCGGCGCGTTCGTCGGGCTTGAAGGTAAAGGGCTGTTTCATCACGCTTTTCGTCACAGGGTTCGGCTGAGCGCTTGCTCGATCAGGCGCAGCGCCCCATCGGCGGAATCGCCGACCGGTTGGACGCAGCGCGCCTGGATGATGCCTGAGAAGCGTGAGGCCAATCGAAGACCAATGCTGCCGCTGATAGCCAGCGGCAGTGCCCCCTCCGGGTCCATCGCGTGCACCACTGCTTCGAGCTCATGCACAGCCCGTGCCAGCAGCTGCGCGGCCACCGGATCGCTGGCCTCGGCCTCGAACACCAGCGGCGCGAGCTGGGCAAATTCATGCTGGCCGGCATTCGCACACCAGGCGAGCAGGTCTTCGCGGCCGGGGCCGGTCAGCGCCCAGACGGCCCGGGCCAGCGCACCGGCGGGCTGGCGGCCGTCCTGGGCATGCTGGGCGACACGCATCGCCTCCACACCCAGCCAGGCGCCACTGCCCTCGTCGCCAACACCAAAGCCGAAACCGCTGACGAACAGATGGCGGCCATCAAAATGCCATGCCTCGCCTATGCTGCCGGTGCCTGCGGCCAGCAGGGCGCCGGGTCGGCCATCATGGGCGCCCAGCAGTCCGGTATAGGCATCGGTATCGACGGCGACCAGGCCATAGGCCGGCGCGGCGTCCAGAAAGGCCTTGGCACGGCTGCCCAGATGGGCGCCCGCCAGACCCAGCCCCAGCGCGCAAGCGTCCAGCGGGGCCGGCTCCAGGCCGGCATCGGCGAAGGCTGCGACAATCGCCTGGGCTATATGGGTCCAGGCCTGCTCTATGCCCTGAGCCAGACCGGACGGCCCGGCAGCGCCGAAGCCCAGTACCTTGCCGTCGCGCGAGGCCAGCCGGGCGCGGGTGCCGGTGCCGCCGCCATCGATGCCTACAAGATAGCTGACGGCGTTCGGCGAGAACGTGGCTGAGGTTTGGGTTCGGGTGCTCATCTAATACCAGTGTAGTACCAAAAAAACCAAATGGTCAATTGGTATCTCACTGGATAGGCCGATATCCGCCGCCCGGCAGACAGGCCTTGCAAGCGCTTACAAGGACCAGGCCAGCGCGCCGCCCTGCGCCGCCACAAAAGCCGCGGCCTGCGAGAAGTGGCCGCAGCCGACAAAGGGCACCGGTCCGCGCGTGGCCGAAAGCGGCGACGGGTGGTTGCACTGCAGCACAAGGTGCGCCCCGCCGCTGGACTCGATCAGCCCCAGCTTGCTCTGCGCATGGGCACCCCACAGCATGAAGACCTTGGGCGCGACATCGGCCGCCGCAGCGGCGATCAAGCCGTCGGTCAATGATTCCCAGCCCCGCTTGGCATGGCTGGCGGCCTGGCCATCCTCCACCGTCAGGCAGGTGTTGAGCAGCAGCACGCCGCGCTGGGCCCAGGCCAGCAGATGACCGCCGGCCGGCATGGGCTGACCCAGGTCACGCTGCAACTCCTTGAAGATATTGCGCAGGCTGGGCGGCAGCTTCAGGCCGGCCGGTACCGAGAAGGCCAGGCCCTCGGCCTGGCCGGGGCCGTGATACGGATCCTGGCCAAGGATGACGACGCGTGTGTCGGCCAGCGGCGTCAGGCGCAGCGCGCGCAGCGGGTCGGTCGGATAGATCACCGCGTCTTGCGCCTGGCGCGCTTGAACATAGGCAAGCAAGCCCTGCCCCGCCGCACTCTCGCGCCAGGCATCGACCACCGGCTGCCAGCCCGCATCGAGCGCGCCCAGCAGCGAGGTCAGCGGCTTGGTCAGGCGATTCGGCGCATCCAGCCCGAGATCGGCTTGTTGAACAAAGCCCATCAGGCGAACAGCTCGGCCAGCGCCACGCCGGGATCGGGCGCGCGCATAAAGGCCTCGCCGACCAGGAAGGCATGCACCGCGGCGGCGCGCATGCGCTCGACGTCGGCTCGGCCCAGGATGCCGGATTCGGTGACCAGCAGGCGGTCGGCCGGCACGTGCTTCAACAGCCCGAGAGTCGTGTCCAGCGTGACCTCGAAGGTGCGCAGATTGCGGTTGTTGATGCCCACCAGCGGCGTCTTCAGGCGCAGCGCTCGGTCCAGCTCGGGGCCGTCGTGCACTTCGACCAGCACCGCCATGCCCAGCTCCATGGCCTGGGCCTCCAGCTCGGCCATCTGGCCATCGTCCAGGCAGGCGGCGATCAGCAGAATGCAGTCGGCGCCCATCGCCCGCGCCTCGTAGACCTGGTAGGCATCGACCATGAAGTCCTTGCGCAACACCGGCAGCGTGCAGGCGGCGCGGGCCTGCTCCAGAAAGGCCTGCGAGCCCTGGAAGAATTGCTCGTCGGTCAGCACGCTCAAGCAGGCGGCCCCATGCTGGGCATAGCTCCTGGCGATCTCGGCCGGACGGAAGTCGGCGCGCAGCACGCCCTTGCTCGGGCTGGCCTTCTTGACCTCGGCAATCACGCCGGCCTTGCCGGCCTTGATGCGTTGGCGCAGGCTGCCGACGAAATCGCGCTGGCCTCCCAAGGCCTCAGCGTCGCGGCGCAGCGAGGCGAGGTCCCGCTTGCGGCGTGCCGACGAAATCTCCTCGCGCTTGACCTCGACGATCTTGTTCAGGATATCGCTCACGCCCCCAACTCCTGCGTCACAGCCACAAACTGGTTCAACTTGGCCCGTGCCGAGCCATTGGCAATGGCCTCGCGTGCGGCGGCAATGCCCTCGGCTATCGAGCCGACGATATTGGCCGCATACAGGGTGGCGCCGGCATTGAGCGTGACGATCTCGCGTGCCGGGCCCTCGGCGTTGTCCAGCGCATCGATCAGCATCACACGCGATTGCTCGGGGCCTTCGACCTTCAGCGTGCGGTTGGAGACCATGCGCAGGCCGAAGTCCTCCGGGTGGATTTCGTACTCGCGCACATGGCCGTCCTTGAGCTCGCCGACCATGGTCGCCGCGCCGAGAGACACCTCGTCCATGCCGTCCTTGCCATAGACCACCACCGCATGCTCGGCGCCCAGGCGCTGCATCACGCGCACCTGTATGCCGACCAGATCGGGGTGGAAAACGCCCATCAGGATGTTGTTGGCGCCGGCCGGATTGGTCAGCGGGCCCAGGATGTTGAAGATGGTGCGCACACCCAGCTCACGGCGCACCGGCGCGATGTTCTTCATCGCCGGATGGTGATTCGGCGCGAACATGAAGCCGATGCCGGTGCGCTCAATGCACTCGGCCACCTGCGCCGGCTTGAGCATGATGTTGACGCCCAGCGCCTCCAGCACATCGGCGCTGCCGGTCTTGCTGGAAACGCTGCGGTTGCCATGCTTGGCCACCTTGGCGCCAGCCGCGGCGGCCACGAACATCGAGCAGGTCGAGATATTGAAGGTGTGGGCGCCGTCACCGCCGGTGCCGACGACATCGACCAGGTGCGGCGAAGGCGGCACCGGCACCTTGTTCGACAGCTCGCGCATCACCTGCGCGGCGGCGGTGATCTCGCCTATGGTTTCCTTCTTCACGCGCAGGCCGGTCAGGAAGGCGGCCGACATCACCGGCGTCATCTCGCCATTCATGATGGCGCGCATCAGCGACAGCATCTCGTCGTGGAAGATCTCGCGGTGCTCGATGACACGGGTCAGTGCTTCGGTATGGGAAATGGGCATACTGTTTCCTCAGCTCAGGTATTCACGAATTGCAGCAACGGCTTGTTGCACGCCATCCGCATCGACATCCAGATGCGTGACGAAGCGCAAGCGATACAGGCCCGTGGCCAGCACACCGCGCGCCTTCAGATGGTCCAAGAGACCCTGGGCCCGCTGCGGCGCGACATCGACGAAGACGATATTGGTCTGCGGCTGTTCCACCGTCAGACCCGGCAGACCCTGCAAGCCCTCAGCCAAGGTTTGCGCCAGGGCATGGTCGTCGGCCAGTCGACGCACATGGTGGTCCAGCGCGTACAGCGCAGCGCCGGCCAAGACGCCGGCCTGGCGCATGCCGCCGCCGGCCATCTTGCGCCAGCGATGGGCCGCCTTGATGAAGGCCTTGGAGCCGCACAAGACCGAGCCGACCGGTGCGCCCAGGCCCTTGGAGAAGCAGACCGAGACGCTGTCGAAATGGCTGCAGATGGTGCGCGCCTGGGCGTAGGGATCGCCGCCCAGGGCCACCGCGGCATTGAACAGCCGTGCGCCATCCAGATGCACATTCAGGCCGCGGCTGCGCGCCAGTTGGCCGGCCGCGGCCAGATAGCTCAGCGGCAGCACCTTGCCGCCGATGGTGTTCTCCAGCGCCAGCAGCCGGGTGCGGGCAAAGTGCGCGTCATCGGGCTTGATGGCAGCCTCAATATCGGCGAGCGCCAGCGAGCCATCGGGCTGGTGGTTCAGCGGCTGGGGCTGGATGCTGCCCAGCACAGCGGCGCCTCCACCCTCCCAGCGATAGGTATGCGCCATCTGGCCGACGATGTATTCGTCACCGCGTTGACAATGGCTCATCAGCGCGCACAGATTGCTCTGCGTGCCGGTGGGCATGAACAGCGCGGCCTCGAAGCCCAGCGTCGCGGCCAGCTTGTCCTGCAGGGCATTGACCGTCGGGTCATCACCGAACACGTCGTCGCCGAGCGAGGCTGCCATCATCGCCTCACGCATTGCGGTCGTGGGTTGCGTGACCGTGTCACTGCGCAGATCGACAAGCTTGTTCATAGCACTCTTTGCAAAAAGTTGCGCAGCATCGCGTGGCCATGCTCGCTGAGTATCGATTCGGGATGGAACTGCACGCCCTCCAACGGCGTGGCCGTGCCGGCCAGCGCGGTGTGGCGCACGCCCATGATCTCACCGTCCTCGGAGCGGGCGCTGATCTCCAGCGCCGCCGGCATCGTCGCCTCCTCTATCACCAGCGAGTGGTAGCGGATCACGCTGAAGTCCTTGGGCAGGCCGTGGAACACGCCCTTCTGGTCGGTCGTGATGGTGCTGGCCTTGCCATGCATCTGCTGCTTCGCCCGCACGATGTTCCCGCCCAGCGCCGCACCAATGCTCTGGTGGCCCAGGCAGACACCCAGAATCGGCAGCTTGCCGATGAAGTGCTGGATGGCCGCCACGCAGACACCGGCCTCGGCCGGCGAGCAGGGGCCGGGCGAGAGCACCAGCGAGTCAGGCTTCAGCGCGGCGATTTCTTCCAGGCTGATCTGGTCGTTGCGGAAGACCTTGACCTCCTCACCCAGCTCGCCGAAGTACTGCACCAGGTTGAAGGTGAAGCTGTCGTAGTTGTCGATCATCAGCAGCATGTCAGAACCCCTCTTCCACCAATTCGGCGGCGCGTATCAGCGCCCTGGCCTTCGCTTCCGTCTCCCTCCATTCCATCTCGGGAACAGAGTCCGCGACCACCCCGGCCGCAGCCTGCACATAAAGCATCTGATCCTGGATGATGCCGGTGCGGATGGCGATGGCCAGGTCCATGTCGCCGGCGAAGCTCAGATAGCCACAGGCGCCGCCGTAGATGCCGCGCTTCACCGGCTCCAGCTCATCGATAATTTCCATGGCGCGGACCTTGGGCGCGCCGGTCAAGGTGCCGGCCGGGAAGGTTGCCTTCAGCACATCAAGGCTGGTCGTGCCGTCCTGCAAGATGCCCTCGACATTGCTGACGATGTGCATCACATGGGAGTAGCGCTCGACGACGAAGGCATCCGTCACCTTGACGCTGCCGGTCTTGGCGATGCGGCCGATATCGTTGCGCGCCAGGTCGATCAGCATCAGGTGCTCGGCGCGCTCCTTGGGGTCGGCCTTCAGCTCAACCTCAAGGGCCAGGTCTTGCTCGATTGTGTTGCCGCGAGGGCGGGTGCCGGCCAGCGGCCTGATCGTGACCTTCTGGCCTTCCGGCGTGTGCTCCTGGCGCACCAGGATCTCGGGCGAGGCACCAACGATCTGGAAGTCGCCCATGTCATAGAAATACATATACGGCGAGGGGTTCAGCGAGCGCAGCGCGCGGTACAGGCTGAGCGGCGACTCGGTGTAGCGCTTGGACAGGCGCTGGCCCACCTGCACCTGCATCATGTCGCCGGCGGCGATGTAGTCCTTGGCCTTGAGCACGGCGGTGATGTAGTCGTCCTTGGCGAATTCGCGCTGCACCGGGTGCTGCTGCACCCGCTTGACCTGGGGCGCCGAGACGCTGTAGCCCAGCTTGTCGCGCAGTTCGGTGAGACGCTTCTTGCCGCGGAAATAGGCCTCGGGCGAACCCGGGTCGGCATAGACGATCAGGTAGAGGCGACCCGACAGGTTGTCGATCACCGCCAGCTCCTCGCATTGAAGCAGCAGGATGTCGGGGGTGTTCAGGCCGCCGGGCTTGTTGGTCGCGGCCAGCCTGGGCTCGATATGGCGCACGGCGTCGTAGCCGAAGTAGCCGGCCAGACCGCCACAGAAGCGCGGCAGTCCGGGGCGCAGCGCCACCTTGAAGCGCTTCTGGTACTCGGCAATGAAGTCCAGCGGATTGCCCTCATGGCTTTCCACGACCAGGCCGTCGGTGACGACCTCGATGTGGCGGCCGGTGGCGCGCAGCAGGGTGCGCGAAGGCAGGCCGATGAAGGAGTAGCGCCCGAAGCGCTCGCCGCCGACCACCGACTCCAGCAGAAAACTGTTGCGGTGGCTGCCCGCCTGGCCCGAATAGGCGGCCAGCTTCAGGTACAGCGAGAGCGGCGTTTCGAGGTCGGCAAAGGCCTCCGCAATCAGCGGAATGCGGTTGTAGCCTTCGGTGGCCAGGCTTTGGAATTCGAGTTCGGTGATCACTGTCTGAACCTTCCGTGGCCGCAGGCCCTGGGCTCCAAACCTGGAGCATGGCGCGGCATCAATCTTGTCGGAGGTGGCTCGAAGATCGGAGCGGGGATCAGACCCTGCAAGCCACCGTGGCGATGCCGGCGGGGCTTGCGACGCCTGCGGTCGGGGAGTGACCGGCAGGGTTCAGCGCAGCGCTGGCATCAGAGCGTGTTGAGCGGGCGACGCCAGGGCCAGGCTCCCCGGTCATACGACCCTTCGGTGATGTGCTTGCGCGACGTGAACATGGGAAAAGTGTAGCAGGGCTTTGTGGCAGACAAGCTACGCCCCCCAGACCTCGCGCATCAGCCGCAGAAAATTGCCGCCCAGGACCTTCTCGATGCGGCCCGCGCCGTGGCCGCGCTGTTGCAGCATCTCCGCCAGCGCCTGGAATTGCGTCGGACCGGTCAGATCCGGCGCGAACAGCACCACAGCGGCGCTCTCGCCCGCCGCGCCGATGCCCGACTGCTTGCGTTGGGCGACCTCCTCGGCCAGAAAGCGCAGATAGCTCGCCATATCGTCCACCGCGGTGACATGGCCATCGCTGCCGAAGCCGACATGGTCTTCGCCGCAGACCTGTATCGCATGCTCGATGTGCCGCAGCAGGTCCTCCGCCATCGGCTGGCCCTGTTCGCGAAGGAACGGCATGGCGTAAATGCCGACCACGCCGCCCCGCTGCGCCAGCAGCCGCAACTCGGCGTCGGTCTTGTTGCGCGGCAGATTCGCCAGCGCCCTGCAGCCGGAGTGGGTAATGGCGATCGGCCGGATCGAATGGTGCAGCGCGTCCAGACAGGTCTTCTCGCTGCTGTGGCTCAGATCCACCAGCACACGCTGTGCATTCATCTGCGCGACGGCCTCGATGCCGAAGGCGCTCAGCCCGGCGTCGTCGGCCACCATGCAGCCATCGGCCGCCGGGTTGCGGCCGTTGTACGTCAGCTGTATCACACGCACGCCCAGCGACGCGAACTCGGCCACACGCTCGGGGTCGTCGCCGAGCATCTCGCTGTTCTGGAAGCCGTAGATCACGCCAACACGGCCACCGGCATGGGCGGCCGCTATGTCGGCCGCGCTGATGACCTTCAGCAGGTCGGCCGGATGGGTGGCGATGAACTCGTCCCACACCTGGATGTCGTTCAAGGTCAGCTCGTAGGGATCGCTGGGCCCGGCCACATGGCCCAGCGTCATGTTCACCGCCGAAAGACCGGAGCTGCGCGCATCTGCCAACGCCCGGGCATCCACCCGCTGCGTCGCGAAGGCACCGATCTGATCCTGCGTGCCGGCCTTGGCCGCCTCCAGGGCAATGTTCGGGTTGGTCAGCACGCCGAGGGCGTTGATGACGGGATAGGGCAGTGTTGGCATCTCAGCTCCAGTTCAGCTCGTCCAGCCGGTCAACAAAGGCATCGGCATCGGCATCGACCTCACGTATCGGCCGGCCATGGTTGTAGCCGTAGCTGACCAGCACAACAGGGCAGCCGGCGGCGCGAGCGGCCTGGGCGTCATTGCTGGAGTCGCCGATCATCCAGGTCTGCGCCGGCGCCGTGCCCAGCGCCTCGCAGGTCTTCAGCAGCGGCAGCGGGTCGGGCTTCTTGCGCAGGAAGGCATCTCCGCCGAACACATGGCTGAAGAAGCGGGACAGGCCCTTGTTGGCCAGCAGCGGCAGGGCGAAATCGGTGGGCTTGTTGGTCAGGCAGGCCATGGCGAGGCCCATGTCGGCAAAGCGCTGCAAGCCCTCCAGCGCCCCCGGATAGACCTGGGCAAAACGCCCGTTGATGGCCAGGTAGTGGCGCTGGTAGCGCTGCATTGCCAGCTCGAAGCGGGCGGCATCGGCGCAGCAGTGCCGCAGTGTCTGCGCCACCAGGTGCTCGCTGCCCTTGCCCACCGTGTGCGAGACAAAGGCGCCATCCACATGGGGCAGACGCAAATCGTCCAGCATCAGGTTCAGCGCGGCGACGAAGTCACCCTGGGTGTCTATCAGGGTGCCGTCCAGATCGATGATCAGGGCCGAGGGCGCGGGCTTGCCGCTGAGCAATTGCATGGTCGAGTTGCGGTTGCCGGAATGGCAGCGACTATGCCCGAGGATTCAGGTGCGGCCTGCGCACGGCACGTTTACCCACGAGCAATACCCGCCCGCGGGGTGCTGGGGTAAGCTGAAACCATCAATACAGAATCGCTTGGGGCTTGAGCATGAGCAGAACAAAAGCGGCCGCCGTGCTGGCCCTGGTGGCCGTCATTGCCGGCGGAGCCTACTGGTGGCAGATGCGGGCCCCCAAGCCGGCCGGCGATGCCGCGTCTGCCGGGCCTGCGGCCTCCGGCGCGTCAGCCGCCCGTGGCGGTGTGCAGACCGTCGGCGTGGTGGCGGCCCTGCGCCAGGACGTGCCGGTGCGCGTCGAGGCCAGCGGCACCGTGGTGTCTTTGAACACGGTCGACATACGGCCCCAGGTGTCCAGCATCGTGCGCGAGGTACTGGTCAAGGACGGTCAGATGTTGAAGAAGGGCCAGCCACTGTTCCGCTTCGACGACCGTGGCGACCGTGCCAATCTGGACAAGGCCCGGGCGCAGATCGCCCGCGACCGCGCCACCCTGGCCGATCTGGACCGCCAGTACAAGCGCGCACTGGACCTGCGCGCACAGAACTTCATCGCCCAGAGCGCGGTGGACACCGTGCAGTCGCAGCTGGAAGCGCAGCGCGCGCTGCTGCAGTCCGACGAGGCGGCGCTGCAGTCCGCCCAGGTCAGCCTGGGCTACAACGAGATCCGCTCACCGCTGGATGGCCGTGCCGGCGCCGTCAATGTGTTCGTCGGCAGCCTGGTGCAACCCAGCGGCACGGTGCTGGTCAGCATTGCGCAGATCAATCCGATCGGCGTGACATTCACGCTGCCCGAGACGCAGCTGGGTGCGTTGCTCCAAGCAGTCAATCTGGGCAGCAGCGGCAAGGACAAGTCCCCGCTGGAGGCGCAGATCGTGCTGACCGGCAGTGCCGGCCGTGGCACCGACGCCGCCGCACCGATCAAGGGCAAGGTCAGCTTCGTCGACAACAGCGTCGATGCCAGCAGCGGCAGCATCCGCGTCAAGGCCGAGTTCGACAACAGCGCCGGCCAGCTGTGGCCGGGTCAGTATGTGCGGCTGCGGCTGATACTGCGCAACATCCCGGATGCGGTGGTGGTGCCGCAGGCCGCCATCATCCTGCGCGGCACCGAGCGCTCCATCTACGTCGTCGGCGAGGACAAGACCGCCAGGCTGGTGCCGGTGCAGGTACGCTATCCCTTCGGTGAAATGGCCGTGGTCGAGGGCATTCAGGCCGGCGACAAGGTAGTGCTGGAGGGCAAGCAGAACCTGCGCCCGGGCGCCACCGTACGTGATGTGCCGGCAACACTGGACGCAGGCCGCGGCCGGCGCGCCGCCAGTGCCCCCGCTTCGGGAGCCTCGAAGTGAAAGCCGGCTCCAGTCTGACCGAGCTGTTCATCCGCCGGCCGGTGATGACCGTGCTGCTGAACATTGCGCTGGTGATCGCCGGTCTGGCGGCCTGGGGCAAGATCCCGGTCGCCGCCCTGCCCAGCTACAACACGCCGGTCATCAATGTCAGCGCCAGCCTGCCCGGCGCCAGCCCGGAGACGATGGCCAGCTCGGTGGCCCTGCCGCTGGAAAAGCAGTTCTCGACCATCTCGGGCCTGGCCACCATCTCGTCGACCAGCACGCTGGGCAATACCTCGCTGACCCTGGAGTTCGAGTCCTCGCGCGACATCGATGCCGCCGCCGTGGACGTGCAGGCGGCGCTGTTCCGCGCGCAGCGCGGCCTGCCGGCCGAGATGACCTCGCCGCCCAGCTATCGCAAGGTCAACCCGGCCGATGCGCCGGTGCTGCTGGTGGCGTTGACCTCGCCGTCCATCAATCTGTCGGAGCTGAACGACTTTGCCGAGAACCTGATCACGCCCAGCCTGTCGACCATAGACGGCGTGGCCCAGGTTTCGATCTTCGGCCAGAAGCGTTTTGCCGTGCGCATCAAGGTGCGCAACGAGGCCTTGCAGCAGCGCAATCTGACCCTTGACGAGCTGCAGGCCGCAATCCGCAGCGCCAATGCCAACACGCCGCTGGGCGTGCTGGACGGCTCACGCCAGACCTTGACCATCCAGGCCAACAAGCAGCTGCGCAATGCACGCGAGTTCGGCGCGCTGGTGATCGCCTCGCGCGACGGCGCGCCGCTGTACCTGCGCGATGTGGCCGATGTGCAGGACAGCTACGAGACCGTCAAAACCTCCAGCAGCTTCCAGGGCGAACGCTCGATCGTGCTGGCAGTGCAGCGCCAGCCCAACGCCAACACGGTCAAGGTGGTGGACTCGGTCAAGGCCATGCTGCCGCGCTTCCAGAGCCAGTTGCCGGCCTCGGTGCAGATGAGCACCTTGAACGACCGCTCGCTGTCGGTGCGCGAGGCCCTGCACGACGTCTATCTGACGCTGGCACTGACCGTCGGCCTGGTGGTGATGGTGATCTTCATCTTCCTGCGCCATATGGCGGCCACGGTGATACCAACGCTGTCACTGCCGATCTCGCTGATCGGCGCACTGACCCTGCTCTATGCGCTCGGCTACAGCCTGGACAATATTTCGCTCTTGGGCATCACGCTGGCCGTGGGCCTGGTGGTGGACGACGCGATCGTGATGCTGGAGAACATCATGCGTCACGTCGAAGCCGGCATGGAGCCCTTCGCCGCCGCCGTGCGCGGTGCGCGCGAGATGGCCTTCACCATCGTCAGCATCTCGATCTCGCTGGTGGCGGTGCTGATACCGATCTTCTTCATGCCGGGCGTGATCGGCCTGCTGTTCCACGAATTCGCGGTGGTGGTATCGCTGTCCATCCTGGTCTCGGCGGCGGTGTCGCTGACCCTGGTGCCGATGCTGTGCAGCCGCTTCCTGCACCGGCACGAGGCCACGGAGGAGTCGGCACTGGGCCGCTGGTTCGAGCGCGGCTTCAATGCGGTGCTCTCGGCCTACACCCGCTCGCTGGACTATGCCCTGCTGCATCGCCGCTGGGTGATGGGCGCGGCGCTGGGCAGCTTTGCCATCACCGCCTACCTGTTCACCGTCATTCCGAAAGGCTTCTTCCCCGAGGAGGACATCGGCCAGATCCGTGCCAGCACAGAGGCCGCCGAGGACATTTCGTTCACGCGCATGCTGGAGCTGCAGGACCGCGTGGCGGCGCTGGTGCAGGCCGATCCTGCGGTGGCCAGCGTGGCCTCGGCGGTGGGTGGCGGCGGTGGTGGCGGCAACCTGAACGCCGGCCGCATGTTCATCAACTTGAAGCCCCGCAACGAACGCCCGCCGATGAAGGAGGTGCTGGAGGGCCTGCGCAAGAAGCTGCGCGGCCAGGCCGGCATGCAGGTGTTTCTCAGCCCCGTGCAGAACCTTCAGCTGGGCGGCCGCCAGAGCAAGAGCCGCTACCAGTTCACCCTGCAGAGCGTGAGCACCGGCGAACTCAACGACTGGGCCAACCGCCTGCAGGAGAAGATGCGCGGCGAGGCGCTGTTCCGTGACATCACTTCCGACTCGCAGATGCGAGGCCTGCAGGCCAGCCTCAACATCGACCGCGAGCGGGCCAATCTGCTGGGCGTGCAGATCGGCGACATCCGCAGCGCGCTCTACAGCGCCTTCGGCGAGCGTCAGGTCTCCACCATCTATGGCGAGAGCAACTCCTACCAGGTGATCATGCAGGCCAGCGAGGCCGACAGCGCCAGCGAGGACGCCTTCGGCAAGATCTCGCTGCGCGGCAAGAACGGCGCCCTGGTGCCGCTGACGGCCTTTGCCAGCGTGCAGCGCACCCTGGGGCCGACGGCGGTCAACCACCAGGGCCAGTTGCAGGCAGTGACGCTGAGCTTCAATCTCGCCCCCGGCATACCGCTGGGCAATGCCACGGCCAAGCTGGACCAGATGGTCAAGGACATCAAGCTGCCGGCCAGCATCATCACCAGCTATGGCGGTGATGCCGCGGTGTTCAAGGACTCGCAGGGCGGCCAGGCCCTGCTGCTGGTGCTGGCGGTGCTGGTGATCTATGTGCTGCTGGGCGTGCTGTACGAGAGCTACATCCACCCGCTGACCATACTCGCCGGCCTGCCCTCGGCGGCGATGGGCGCGCTGATCACCCTGCAGCTCTTCGGGCAAGACCTGACCCTCATAGCCACGATAGGCATCCTAATGCTGATCGGCATCGTCAAGAAGAACGCGATCATGATGATCGACTTCGCGCTCGATGCGCAGCGCAATCAGGGCATGACGCCGCATGCGGCGATACGCGAAGCCTGCGTGCTGCGCTTCCGGCCCATCATGATGACCACCCTGGCCGCGCTGATGGGTGCTTTGCCGATCGCGCTGGGCCTCGGCGCCGGCGCCGAGCTGCGCCAGCCGCTGGGCCTGGCCGTCGTCGGCGGCCTGATCGTCTCGCAGATGGTGACGCTGTACATCACCCCGGTGATCTATCTGGCGCTGGACCGCTATAGCGGCCGCGGGCCGATCACGACCGAGGTGGCAGAGAGTCTGGGCAAGAGTGCGGCTTGAGCCTCAGCGCGCCAGCTCAACCCGCATCGCGTCGATGACGGCCTTGTAGTCCGGCTTGCCAAAGATCGCCGAGCCGGCGACGAAGGTGTCGGCGCCCGCGTCGGCGATCTGGCGGATGTTGTCGACCTTGACGCCGCCGTCGATCTCCAGCCGGATGTCGCGGCCGCTCTTGTCGATGATGCGCCGCGCCTGTTCCAGCTTCTTCAGCGCCGATGGGATGAAGCTCTGGCCACCGAAGCCGGGGTTGACGCTCATGATCAGCACCAGATCGACCTTGTCTATCACCCACTCCAGCACGTCCAGTGACTCGGCCGGGTTGAACACCAGGCCGGCCTGCTTGCCTTCGGCCTTGATCAGCTGCAAGGTGCGGTCCACATGGGCCGAGGCATCGGGATGGAAGCTGACGAGGTCAGCACCGGCCTTGCAGAACGATACGGCCAGCGCATCGACCGGCTGCACCATCAGGTGCACATCGATGGGCACGGCCACGCCGGCGGCGGTGACCGAATGCTTGCGCAGCGCCTCGCAGATCATCGGTCCGAAGGTCAGGTTGGGCACGTAATGGTTGTCCATCACGTCGAAATGGATCCAGTCGGCGCCGGCCGCGATGACGTTGCGCACCTCGTCGCCGAGGCGGGCGAAGTCGGCGGACAGGAGGCTGGGGGCAATGCGGAAGGTGGTGCTCATGGTGGCTGCGGCGGCAATGGATGCGGCAAGTGAAGCGTCGATTCTAGGAGCCGAACGCTTCAGCCGGCGGCCAGGCCATCGAAGCAGGTGCTCAGCAGCATCTCGATGATCTGCTCGTGTCCGTACTGGCCGCTCATTTTCAGCAGGCCCAGCACGGGGTCGCAGGCACGGGCATAGAGGGTGTAAAGCACGACCTCGGGCGGCAGGCTGGTGCGCAGCGTGCCGGCGGCCTGCGCGGCGGCGATCCACTCGCCCAGGCGGTCGCTGAGCGTCAGCAGGCGGTCCATATAGACCTTGTGAGCCACCAGGGCGGCACGAAGGCTGGAATTCTGAGCCGGCAGAGAGGGCATCTCGCCGGCCAGCTGCACCTGCATCGTCCAGCGGGCCACGGCCTTGAGGGCGTCCAGCGGTGCCAAGCCCGCATCCGCCTGCAGTTCGGTCACGAAGGCCAGTGCGCGCTCGAGCACCCGCACCATCGCCGCCGCAGCCAGTTCTTCCTTCGAAGTGAAGTGCTTGTAGAGGCTGGCCTTGGCAATGCCCACGTCGGCCACCACCTCGTCGACCGTCATCAGGTCGAAGCCCTTTTCGGCCAGCAGCCGATTGACCGCGTCAACGATCGCGTCCTCGCGAGCCTGCAGCACCTGTGCACGGAATGAAACTCTTGCCATGCCGGCATTCTAGGCGGCCTCAGGCCAGAAACAGACTGGCAAGTCCAGTTGTTACCACAAAGTTCACATAAAGACCATACAGTTGACTTTGTGAACTCGTTAGTTCAAATTCCGCCCCAACGATGGTGGTTCCCCCGCCGTCTCCTATGTCTGGGGCAAGATCATGCTGAACTGGCTCACGCCGCAAACCACCGACTTCATCGCTTCGCACAGCCGCCCGGACTTGAGTGCGAACGATGGAACCGATCCGTCGCTGGCCTGGTTGCCCACCGCCCTGCAGAACGCCGGCATGGGCAGTCTGCTCAGCCACGGCGCCGGGCTGACCCTGCTGGCGCCCAGCGAAGCGGCGCTGCACCGCTGGCTGGCGAACCGCGGTCGCAGCCAGGCCGACTGGCTGACCGATGCCGAGTTCGTGCGCCGACTGCTACTTGATCACCTGCTGCCCAGACCGATAGATGAGGCGCAGCTGCTGCGGGCCCAGGCCCTGTCCAGCCTGGGTCGTGTGCCGCTGAGGGTCGAGGCGACGATGCAGGGGCCGATGCTGGTAGACGGCCAGCAGCGACGCGCACGCCTGCTGCGCGGCGACCTGCGGCTCGGCGCGCTGCGCGTGCACCTGATCGACAGGGTGTTGCTGGCGCCTCAGCAAAGCCTGCTGGAGTTGCTGGCGCATCGCAGCGATTTCTGCGATCTGACCGAGGCGCTGGATCGCAGCGGACTGGCCTGCGTGTTGCGCAGCCAGGGGCCGTTCACGCTGTTCGCTCCGAGCAACGATGCCTTCGACGGCCTGGCGGCCCGGCTGGGCCTGCGGCGACGCGCCCTGCTTGCCGACACCGGGCTGCTGCTCGATGTGCTGCGCTACCACCTGGTCAGCGGCAGGGTGGCCTTTGCCGACCTGCCCTGGGGCAGCCAACTGCCCACCGCACAGGGCGCGCCGCTGCGCCTGAGTGCGCTGGGCCTGATCGGCAGCACCGACTCAGAGCCTCTGCCTGTGCTCCCGGGCCGGGAACTGCATGCCAGCAATGGCGTGCTGCATCCGCTGACTCAGGCGCTCATGCCACCCCCACGCTGAGGCACTTCGTCCAGCCACTTCCCTTTTCCTCCACCCTGACCGAAGGCAATACCATGAAGAAGCAGTTGTTCGTTGTTGGCGCGCTGACCCTCGCCGCCCTGTCCGCCCAAGCCAAGGACATCGTCGACACGGCGGTGGCCGCGGGCAGTTTCAAGACCCTGGCCGCCGCGCTGCAGGCAGCGGGCCTGATTGACACGCTCAAAGGCAAGGGCCCATTCACCGTATTCGCGCCCACCGATGCGGCCTTTGCCAAGGTGCCCAAGGCCGATCTGGACGCGTTGCTGGCCGACAAGGCCAAGCTGACCGCCGTGCTGACCTATCACGTCGTGCCGGGCAAGGTGATGGCCAAGGACGTCAAGGCCGGCAAGGTCAAGACGGTACAGGGCAGCGAGCTGACGATCAGCACCAGCGGCGGCGTGATGGTCGACCAGGCCAAGGTCACGGCCACCGACATCGCGGCCGACAATGGCGTGATTCACGTCATCGACAGCGTGATCATGCCCAAGTAAGCGCGGTTCGGCCTGGCCCCTCAGGCCGCGGGTGAGCGAAAGGCGCGTCGCGCCGCGCTCACCTGCTCGCGGGTCACGCAAGCCAGCGAGTGGTCGTTGACCAGTCCCATCGCCTGCATCAACGCATACATGGTGGTCGGGCCGACGAACTTCCAGCCCCGCTTCTTCAGGTCCTTGGACATGGCCACCGACTCGGGGGAGGTGGCGCGCACCACAGGCTCGTCGTAACTGCCCGGCGCAGGCTCATAGCGCCACAGATAGGCCGCCAGCGAGCCGGTCTCGGCCACCAGCTCGATCGCCCGCCTGGCATTGTTGATGCTGGCCTCGATCTTGCCGCGGTGGCGCACGATGGCGGCGTCCTGCAGCAGCCGCGTCACGTCGCCGTCATCGAACCCGGCCACGCTGGCATGCTCGAAATTGACAAAGGCGGCGCGGAAAGCCTCGCGCTTGGCCAAGATCGTGCGCCAGCTCAGGCCGGACTGGAAGCCCTCCAGGCAGAGCTTTTCGAACAGGCGGCGCTCGTCGGCAACCGGGAAGCCCCACTCCGTGTCGTGGTAGTGCAGATAGGGCGGATAGTCGGCCGCGGCGGCACACCATCGGCAACGCGGGCGCCCGTCGGCGGGCAGGTAAGGGAGGTCTGTGTCGCTCATGGTTGCGAAGGGTAAATCAATCAGCGGACGATTGACTCACCAGATGCCTAGAATGCCCCTCATGGCCAACCCTCAGTTCACCTGCACCGTCACGGTGCAGCCTCTGCCCGAGCAGACCGACGCCGGCAAGGGGCTGCATGCCTTTGCCTACACCATCAACATCAAGAACAGCGGCGACATCACCGCCCAGCTGATCGCCAGGCGCTGGACCATCACCGACGCCCGCGGCCATGTGGACGAGGTGCGAGGCCTGGCCGTGGTGGGGCACCAGCCGGTGCTGCAGCCCGAGCAGGAATTCGAATACACCAGCTGGGCGCAGCTGCGCACGCCTCAGGGCACGATGCAGGGCTCGTTTCTGTGCGTGACCGAGCTCGGCGAGGTCTTCGATACCCCGGTGCATGAGTTCCTGCTCGCCGACACCAGCGTGCTGCATTGAAGGCATGACGAAGCAACACGGCAACTGGGATTTGACCGCGCTGCTCAACGCAGCCAATGCCAAACTGACCCGCGCACAGCGCCATCTGTGGCTGGTGCGCCTGCTGGAATGGCTGCGCCATCCGGCACCACGGGGCAGCGAAACCGAGGGCAGCCAGCCGCTGCCAGTGCTGCGCCTGCGCCACCTGCTCCAGATGCTGGAGCGCAACCCGGACAGTGCCCGGGCCGTGCGCACCATCATGACGGCCTTCTGGCGCGAGATCGACGCACTGGGCCTGTTCGCCTATGTCGGCTTTGCCCCACGCATGGTGCTGTGGGGCGAGCTGATGCACCGCCTTCGCCAGAACCTGTTGCCCGGCACGGTGGACACCGCCGACCTGGGCGAGCTGTTCCATCTGCTGTTCCCACAACCCGAGGACGAGCAGTGGCTGCTGGCCATGGACGAAGACCTGCTGCGCCGCCTGGGCCAGGTGCTGACACCGGCCGATGCGGATGGCGACGCCGACTCCCGCTGGCGCCAGCCGATGCTGGAAAGCATCACCGTGCTGGCCAGCGCCGTGCGCTCCACAGGCCTGTCGGCCCCGCTGCGCCAGCGCATGAGCCCCGAGCTGATAGCGGACCAGCCCTTTGTACAGCTGGCCCGGGCCACCGAGCGCGTCACCCAGGCGCTGCAGGGGCGCGACGAGGCGGTACTCAAGCAGGACCTGCAATACCTGCGCGCACTGCTGGAGGCCTGCCAGCGCGCGGCACTGAGCACCTCCGAGCATCTGGAAGCGCATGGCATTTCGGTGGACATCGTGTTCGAGATCGATCAGCTGGTGCGGCGCTGCCAGCGCATCGAGGCCCTGCTCGACTGCCTGGTCTCCGAGACCCCGCAGCAGGAGCTGGCCCGCCTGGCCGCCGATCTGGTGCGCGTGGTCCACGAGCAGCGCAGCCTGAGCGGCCTGTTCGCGCAACACTACTCGATGCTGGCGCGCAAGGTGGCCGAGCGCAGCGCCGCGACCGGCGAGCACTACATCACCCGCAATGCCGCCGAGTATCGGGACATGCTGCTGCGTGCGGCTGGCGGCGGCGGCGCGATTGCCATCACCACCTTCATCAAGTTCGCCCTGATGGCGCTCACGCTGTCGGCCTTCTGGGCGGGCTTCTGGGCCGGCGTCAACTATGCCGCCTGCTTTGTGCTGATCCATGTGCTGCATTGGACGGTTGCGACCAAGCAGCCGGCAATGACGGCGCCGGCGATGGCGCACAAGCTCAAGAGCATCGATCAGGAAGCCGAGCTGGAGGACTTCGTCGATGAGGTGGCTCATCTGCTGCGCTCACAGTTCGCCGGCATCGTCGGCAATCTGGCGATGGTGATACCGGTCGTGCTGGTCGGTCAGGGTCTGGGCTGGCTGCTGCTGGGCGCCCCCCTGATCGGCAAGCACGACGCCGAGCATGTGCTGGAGACGTTGACCCTGCTGGGCCCGACGCTGTTCTTCTCGGCCTTCACCGGCGTGCTGCTGTTTGCCAGCAGCCTGATCGCCGGCTGGGCCGAGAACTGGTTCGTGTTCCACCGGCTGGACAGCGCGATTGCCTGGAACCCTAGCTTGGTGGCCCGCCTGGGCGAGGCCCGCGCCCAGCGCTGGGCGCAGTGGTGGCGCAACAATGTCTCGGGCCTGGCCGCCAATATCTCGCTGGGCTTCCTGCTGGGCCTGGTGCCGGTGCTGCTGGCCTTCTTCGGCCTCGGCATCGAGGTCAGGCACGTGACCCTGTCTACCGGTCAGCTGGCCGCGGCCGTGGGGGCACTCGGTGTCGATGTGTTCCGGCACAGCGCCTTCTGGTGGTGCCTGGCCAGCATTCCGTTCATCGGCCTGCTGAACCTGGGTGTCAGCTTTTGGCTGGCCCTGAAGGTGGCGCTGCGCTCACGAGGCGTCAAGCTGGCCGACCGGGCCCGGCTGCGCGGCGCGATCTGGCGGCGGCTGCGCACCGAGCCGAGGAGCTTTGTGCTGCCGCCAAAGACCTGATCAGTCGGGGACAGACCTAAGACCCGTCATGGTTACCGGGCCGCTCGCCCTTCTTGCGTCCCGAGAACATCGTCCACCAGATGATCAGCACGAACAGCAGCAGCGCACCCAGCGCCTCCAGCAAAATCACCCACATGGCAGTCTTCTCGATCGGTCAGTTTCGGAACGGCACAGCGGCGGCGATTCTAGGCCTGCTGGTGGCTTGCAGCACCACACCGCCGCCAACGCCGGCGCCGCCACCTGGTGTTTCGGCGCCGCCGTCAGAGGATGTGTTCAAGCCCTACCCACCCGACTACAGCCGGCGCGAGCCGGACCTGCTGCGCGAGCGCTCGCGCTGGGTGGCGGTGGGCTGGGGCGATCTGCCCGGCTGGGAGCTTGACCGCGCCGGCGAGCTGTGGCCCGCCCTGCTGCGCGGTTGCGAGCGCCCTGCTGCAGGTTGGGCCTCGGTCTGCGCGCAGGCCCGGTCACTCGGCACCCCGGACGATACGCAGGCCCGCGCCTGGCTGATGGCCCGCCTGCAGCCCTACCGGATCGAATCGATGGAGGGCCAGCGCGAGGGCCTGATCACCGGCTACTACGAGCCCCTGGTCACTGCCAGCCGCAGGCCCCAGGCCGGCTTTCGCACCGCCCTGCACCGCCCGCCGGCCGATCTGGCCACGCGCCGGCCCTACTGGACACGCCAGCAGCTGGAGCGCGAGACACAGGCCCGCCAGGCCCTGCTGGGCCGCGAGATCGCCTTCATCGAAGACCCGCTGGACGCGCTGGTGCTGCAGATCCAGGGCTCGGGCCGGCTGCATTTGACCGAGCCCGATGGCTCGCAACGCCTGGTGCGCCTGGCCTTTGCCGGCCACAACGACCAGCCCTACAAATCGGTCGGGCGCTGGCTGATCGAGCAGGGTGAGCTGCGACCCGAGGGGGCCAACTGGCCGGCGATCAAGGACTGGGCGCGGCGCAATCCGGGGCGGATCAACGAGTTGCTGTGGAGCAATCCGCGCGTGGTCTTCTTCCGCGAGGAGCCGCTACCCGACCCGAATGCCGGGCCACGCGGCGGCCAGGCCGTGCCATTGACGCCGGGCCGCTCGATCGCCGTGGACACCGCCAGCGTGCCCTATGGCACCCCCGTCTGGCTGGACAGCACCGAGCCGCTCAGCAACACCCCGCTGCGCCGCCTGGTGATGGCCCAGGACACCGGCAGCGCCATCACCGGCGCGGTGCGCGCCGACTTCTTCTGGGGCTGGGGCAGCACGGCCGAGCAGCAGGCAGGCCGCATGAAGCAGCCGCTGCGCATGTGGGCGCTGTGGCCGCGCGAAGGCCGCAGCTGAGGGTTTGCCAGAGCGCTCGTTCACTGCTTGACATCTGCAGTCCAGCCTGCGGCCTTGGCCGTTTGTCGCGCTAGTCCGCACTCTGTCGCATGTGGCTGGGGCATGGCCAGCGGTGTTCCTAAAGTTCGCTGCCTCAACCCACCCGAACGGAGATTCTCCATGAACACCACCACCTCATCGGCGTCCCTGACACACACGCTCAAGCGCGCCGCCATGCCCATCGCCCTGCTGCTGGCCGCCCTCGGTGGCACCGCACAGGCCGACACCGCAATCAAGACCCTGCCCACCGTGACCCTGCAGGGCAGTGCCAGTCTGAAGGCCACCTGCCCGCAAGCTGCGGAGGTGCTGCAGGAGGCGCTTGAAAGCACCGTGCACCGCCTGCGCGAAGAGGGCGTGATGCAGGTGCGCTTCACCCTGGTCGGCCAGCAGATCAGCGACGTGCAGGCCACCGCAGGGCCGGCGCGCTACCGTGCCCGCGTGCGCACGGCCGTGGCCGATCTGAAATGCCAGGGCCAGAGCCAGGTGGCCCAGCAACATCAGTTCGCGATCAACTTCTCGGACAGCTGATGAGTCCTTGTGCGCGGTGCCGCTATGCTTGGGCAGCGGCTCCGCGCAGCACAAAGGCTCGTCTCCCATGCAATCCGACCGTGAACCGATCAAGGCCCTGATATTCGATGTGTTCGGCACGCTGGTGGACTGGCGCAGCTCGATCGCGCGCGAGGCAAGGCAAGCCCTGACCCCGCTGGGCATAACCATAGACTGGCCGGCCTTTGCCGACGCCTGGCGCGACGAATACCAGCCGGCCATGGAAGAGGTGCGCAGCGGCCGCATCGCCTTCGGCAAGCTCGACGGCCTGCACCGGCGCAACCTTGATGTGGTGCTGGCCCGTATGGGCCTGGGCGAGCGGGTTGATGAGACCACCCGCGTCGCCCTGAACCTGGCCTGGCACCGGCTCGATGGCTGGCCCGACGTGCCCGTGGCCCTGGCCCTGCTGCGCCAGCGCTATCTGCTGGCGCCCTGCTCGAACGGCAATATCTCGCTGATGGTTGATCTGGCCCGGCGCAACGGACTGCTGTGGGATGCCATCCTCGGCGCCGAGCTGGCACGTGACTACAAGCCCAAGCCGGTGGTCTATCTCAGCGCCGTGTCGGCCTTCGATCTGCGGCCCGAACAGGTGATGATGGTGGCCGCCCATTCGTCCGATCTGGCCGCGGCGGCACAGGCGGGCCTGCGCACCGCCTTCATCGCCCGACCCGACGAGCGCGGCCCGGGGCTCGGTGAGTCGGCGCCCACGGTGCAGGTGGACTTCGTGGCTGCCGATCTTGGCGCCTTGGCCGGGATGCTAGGCTGCGCATCCCTTCCTGCCTGACACCCGCCCTTGAAACTCCAGCACCAGCACGCCGGCCGCAACATCTTCATCAGCCCCGGCTCCGACACCGGCTACGCCCCGGGCAGCTTTGTGATCTGCGCCATCGGCGGCGGCGCCGAGGGCTGGTCCATCAGCCATATCGGGCCCAGCGGCCGCGGGCAGGACCTGGGCGAGGAGTACTTCTTCGCCACGCCGGAGGAGGCGCTGGAGTTCACGAAGGAGTTGATCGAGATGTTGCCTGGCTAACTTGCCCCCCCGGATTGCATCCGGGCTACGGCAGCCAGGTAGCCCGGATGCAATCCGGGGGGCTACCTGCGCGAAAATCCCTTCGAAGCCAGCATCAAGGCCTTGGTGTAGTCGTCCCGCACCCGGCTGGCGGCCAGGTCCTCGGCCGACAGCAGTTCCACCGTGCGGCCGCGCTGCATCACCATCAGGCGTTCGCACAGATGGGTGACGACGGCCAGGTCATGGCTGACCATGATGAAACTCAGGCCGCGCTCGCGCCGCAACTGCTCCAGCAGGTTCAGCACTTCGGCCTGCACCGAGGCGTCGAGCGCCGAGGTCGGCTCATCCAGCAGCAGGATCTGCGGCTCCAGTATCAACGCCCGGGCGATGGCAATGCGCTGGCGCTGGCCGCCGGACAGCTGGTGCGGGAAGCGGAATCTGAAGCCGTCGCTCAAGCCCACCTCGGCCAGCGCGCGCTCGATGCGCGCCTCCGCATCCGCTATGCCATGAATGGCCAGCGGCTCGGCAAGTATCCGATCGACCGTCTGGCGCGGGTGCAGCGAGCCATAGGGGTCCTGGAACACCATCTGGACGCGGCGGCGGAAGGCCTTGTCACCGGGGGCCGGCAGCGTGCCCTCGCCGATCAAACGCACCTCGCCGGAGGTCCGGGCATTGAGCCCGCAGATCGCGCGCAGCACCGTTGACTTGCCCGAGCCCGATTCACCGACGATGCCGAAGCTCTCGCCCGGCTGCACGGCGAAGGAGGTGTCCTCGACGGCGACGAAGGTGCCGAACTGCACGCGCAGCTTGCTGACTTCCAGGCCCACGGCGGCGCTCACAGCTTCCACTCCTGCTGGCGGTCCAGGGTCGGCAGTGGATGGCGGGCCGCGCCCAGCACCGGCAGGCAGTTCAGCAGGCCGCGGGTATAGGGATGTTTCGCCAGATGCAGGTCCTTGGCCAGCACCTCCTCGACCACGCGGCCGGCATACATCACCAGGATGCGGTCGCAGAAACTGGACACCAGGCGCAGGTCGTGCGAGACAAAGATCAGGCCCATGCCGCGCTCGGCGACGAGCTTGTCGAGAATGGCCAGCACCTGCAGCTGCACGGTGACGTCCAGCGCCGAGGTCGGCTCGTCGGCGATCAGCAGCTCCGGGTCGGCGATCAGCATCATCGCGATCATCGCCCGCTGGCCCATGCCACCGGAGACCTCATGCGGATAGAGCTTGAACACCCGCGCCGGGTCCTCGATGCTGACCGCGGCCAGGGCCGCCAGGGCCTTGGCGCGGGCTTGCGCGCCGGACACCCGGGCATGGGCCTGCAGGGTCTCGACGATCTGGTCGCCGATGCTCATCACCGGATTCAGCGAGTACTTCGGATCCTGCAACACCATCGCAATGCGCCCGCCGCGCAGCTCACGCCGCTCCTGCGCCGAGCAGCGCAGCAGGTCCGTGCCCTTGAAGGCCAGCCGCTTGGCGCTGATCTGCGCCTCGGCGGCCGACAGGCCCAGGATGGCCCGGCCGGTCTGCGACTTGCCGGAACCCGATTCGCCGACGATGCCCAGCCGCTCGCGGCCCAAGGTGAAGGACACGCCGCGCACCGCTTCAAGCAGGCCACCGTCGCGATTCGGGAAGCTGACGCGCAGGTCTTCGACTTCGAGCAATGGTGGCCCCGGATTGCGCTGCGCTGCATCCGGGCTACGGGGAGCGCCGCTCATTTCGTGCCCTTCGGATCAAGCGCATCGCGCAGGCCGTCGCCCAGCAGATTGAAGGCCAGGCTGACAACGAAGATCGCCAGGCCCGGCCCGGCGGCCACCCACCACTGGTCCAGCACATAGGCACGGCCGGCGGCGATCATCGCGCCCCACTCGGGGCTGGGCGGCTGGGCGCCCAGGCCCAGAAAGCCCAGGCCGGCGGCGGTGAGGATGATGCCGGCCATGTCCAGCGTCACGCGCACGATCACCGAGGACACGCACAGCGGCATGATGTGGCGCAGCACGATGCGCCAGGGCGAGGCGCCGATCAGCTGCACGGCGGCGATGTAGTCGGTCTGGCGAATCGTCAGGGTCTCGGCCCGCGCGATGCGCGCATAGGGCGGCCAGGAGGTGATGGCGATGGCCAGCACCGCGTTCTCTATGCCCGGGCCCAGGGCGGCGACAAAGGCCAGCGCCAGTATCAGCCGCGGAAAGGCCAGGAAGATGTCGGTGATGCGCATCAGCGTGGCATCGAGCAGGCCGCCCGCATAGCCGGCCACCGTGCCGACGATCAGGCCTATGGGTGCGGCCAGCACCGCCACCAGCACGACCACGAACAGCGTGATGCGCGAGCCATGGATGAGGCGCGACAGGATGTCGCGCCCCTGGTCATCGGTGCCGAACCAGTGCGCGCTCGACGGCGGCAGCAGCCGTGTCGTCATCAGGTCGCCGACGCTGGGCGCATAGGGCGCGAGCTGATTCGCGAAGATCGCCATCAGCACCAGGGCCAACACGATGAACAGCCCGAGCATGGCCAGCCGGTTGCGCGCAAACACGCGCCAGCCGCCATAGAAACGCCCCAGCGCGGCCTGCCGCCGCGAGGCCGGCCGGTCCGACATCAGCCACTGATGCAAGTCTGCGGTCGCCTTCATTTGATGCGCGTCCTCGGGTCGAGCAGCCGGTACAAGACATCGGACAGCAGATTCAGCCCGATGAAGATCGAGCCGACGATGATGGTGCCGCCCAGCACCGCATTCATGTCGGCGTTCTGCAGCGAGTTGGTGATGTAAAGCCCGAGGCCCGGCCAGGCGAACACGGTCTCGGTCAGCACCGAGCCCTCCAGCAGGCCGGCGTAGGACAGCGCGATCACGGTGACCAGCGGCACCATCGCGTTGCGCAGCGCATGGCGCCAGATGATGCGGGCCTCGCTCAGGCCCTTGGCCCGCGCCGCCACCACATACTCCTGCGCCAGTTCGTTGAGCATGAAGGAGCGCGTCATGCGGCTGATGTAGGCCAGCGAGAAGTAGCCCAAGAGCGCCCCGGGCAGTATCAGGTGCGAGAAGGCGTTGCGGAAGGCCTCCCACTCACCGGCCATGGCCGTGTCCAATAGCATCAGCCCCGTCACCGGCGTCAAGGTGAATTCATAGGCCACATCGATGCGGCCCGGCCCGCTGACCCAGCCCAGCTTGGCATAGAACACGACCAGGGCCATCAGGCCCAGCCAGAAGATGGGCACCGAGTAACCGACCAGGCCCATGATGCGCACGCCCTGGTCCACCAGACCACCGCGCCGCACCGCCGCCCACACGCCCAGCGGCACGCCGAGGCCTGCGCCGATGACGATGCCCACGGTGGCCAGCTCCAAGGTTGCCGGAAAGGCGCGACGGATGTCCTGCATCACCGGGTTGGAGGTCAGCACCGAGGTGCCGAAGTCGCCCTGCAGCACCTTGCTGACGTAGATGTAGAACTGCTCCCACAGCGGCTTGTTCAGCCCCAGCTCCTCGCGCACGCGGGCGATCACATGCTCGGGCGCGCGGTCGCCGACGATGGCCAGCACCGGGTCGACCGGTATCACCCGGCCGATGAAGAAGGTCACCGCCAGCAGACCCAGATAAGTCAGGACGATGACCAGCAGGAAACGGCCCAGCGTGTTCAGCTGACCCTTCAAGAGCGACGAAGTCACCTCTGGGTCAGCGCTTCACGACCTTGAACATATAGGTCGAGTCCGAGGTCGGGCCGATCTTCAGGCCATCCACATTGCTGCGGTAGGCCGCCACCTCGGTCTGCTGGTACAGCATGATGAAGGGGCTGGTCTTGCGGAACTCGTCCTGGATCTCGGTGTACAGGGCCCTGCGCTTGTTGGCGTCGCGCTCCAGCACTGCGGCGTCGGCCTTCTTGGTCATCTCGGGGATGGCCCAGGCATTGCGCCAGGTCAGCGGCTTGCTCTTGGCCTCGTCGCTGTTGTCGGGGTTGCGGGCGAAGGTATCGGCATTGGTGTGCGGGTCCCAGTAGTCGGCGCCCCACTGGCCGACATACATATCGTGGGTGCGGGCGCGGTACTTGGTCAAGGTCTGCTTGCCGTCGCCAGGGATGATCTCCATCTCGATGCCGGCGCGCTTGGCGGTCTGCTGTATCGCCTCGACGATGCCCTGCACCGGCTGGATGCTGCGCGTGTCTATGGTCACCTTGAAGCCATTGGGCAGGCCGGCCTTGGCCAGCAGGGCCTTGGCCTTGTCAACGTCCAGCTTGTAGGGCTTGACGGTGCTGGCACCCAGCAGGCCCACCGGCAGGAAGTTCTGGTGCACGACGCCGATGTTCTTGATCAGGGTGGCGCCGATGGCGTCATAGTCGACCAGCCACTTGAAGGCCTCGCGGACCTCGGGCTTGGCCAGGTTCGCGTTCTTCTGGTTCAGGCTGATGTAATAGACCGTGCCCTTGGGCGTGGATGTGGTCAAGACGCCCTTGTTCGCGGCCAGCGCATCCAGGTCCTGCGGGGTCAGGTTGCGCGCGATGTCGGCATCGCCCTTTTCCAGCAGCAGGCGCTGAGTGGCCGATTCCTTCACATGGCGGTAGATCACCCGGGCCAGCGCGGGCTTGGCGCCCCAGTAGTTGTCATTGCGCTCCAGCGCCACGATCTCGTTGGCACGCCACTCACGCAGCTTCATCGGGCCGGAGCCGGCGTAGTTGGTCTTCAGCCAGGCGTATCCCATGTCGCCATTGACCTCCTTGCTCATCACCAGCTTCTTGTCCACGATGGCGGCGATATTGGCCGTCAGGCAGTTCAGCACGAAGCTGGGGGCATAGGTCTTGTCGGTCTCCAGCGTCAGTGTCAGCTTGCCGGTCTGCTTGACCTTGTCGGCCACGGCTGCCTTGCTCCATCCGAACTGGGTCAGGATGAAGGCCGGGGTCTTGTCGAGCATGACCGAGCGCTGAAGCGAGAACACCACGTCCTCGGCCGTGATCGGGTTGCCCGATGCGAACTTGAGTCCGTCCTTGAGCTCGAAGCTGAAGGTCTTGCCATCGGCCGAGACCGTCCAGCTCTTGGCCAGGTCGCCGATCAGCTTGGACGGGTCGCTGACATCGAAGCGCACCAGGCGGTCATAGGTATTGCCCATGATCTCGCCGCCGGAAATCTCGAACACCTCGGCCGGATCGACCGAGATGATGTCATCGAAGGCGAAGGCCACCACCAGGGTGTCCTTGGGCGTGGCGGCCAGCGCCGGATTCAGGCCGTAGGCGGCAAACAGGCTGGCGGCGAGCACGGTGCCGGCGGCGCGGCGGGTGATGGCAGAGGTCTTGGCAAACGTCATGGGCGGCTCCTCGTTGGCGGTGCCGCCGATTGTGGCACCACGGCGGCGGCGCCCTGTGCGAGAAAGCCCGGGGTCAGGCCATGCCCGTGATTCCAAATCACGGGCCGGCCATAGACGCCGGGTATGGGTGCCTCGCTACTTGTAGAGCACCTGCGGCAGCCACAGGCCGATTTGCGGCCAGGTGTAGAGCAGCACGATGGCGACCACCTGTATGCCCATGAAGGGCAGCATGCCCAGGAAGATCTGGTTCAAGGTCACATGGGGCGGGCTGACGCCCTTCAGGTAGAAGGCCGCCATCGCCACCGGCGGCGAGAGGAAGGCGGTCTGCAGATTCAGCGCCACCAGCAGGCCGAAGAACAGCGGATCGACGCCGAAGTTGTCAAGCAGCGGGATGAAGATGGGCATGAAGATGACGATGATCTCGGTCCACTCCAGCGGCCAGCCGAGCACGAAGATGATCACCTGCGAGAGCACCAGGAACTGGGTCTTGGTGAGGTTCATGCCCAGCACCCACTGCTCGACCAGCTCCTGGCCCCCGAGCAGGGCAAAGGCGGCCGAGAAGATGGCGCTGCCGACGAACAGCCAGCAGACCATCGCGCTGGTCTTGGCGGTCAGGAATACCGACTCCTTGACGACGCTGAAGTTGAGCTGCCTGTAGGCCGCCGCCAGCAGCAGGCCGCCGGCCGCGCCGACGGCCGCCGCCTCGGTGGGCGTGGCCAGGCCGAACACGATAGAGCCGAGCACGGCCAGTATCAGCACCATCAGCGGGAAGAAGGAGGCCAGGAGCATCTTGAAGATCTCGAGCCGCTGGAAGCTCAGCATCGCGTAGAAGCCGATCAGCGCCGCAGCACCCACGGCCAGGCCGATCCAGAAGCCGGCCGAGGCGGGATGACGCTCCGGCGGTGCCACCGGGGCTTCGGCTGGGGCGCTGGCCTGCGCCGCCGGCGCACTGGCCGCCTCGTCCTCGGCGCCGGGTGGCAGGGCCAGCGCGCCGCCGCCACTGTCGGCCGCCGAGCTGCCGGGGGGCTCCTGCAGTCCGCCGGGCTCCTTCAGGCCGGTGCTGCCCTCGTCAACCTTCTCTTCCGCCTCGGGCTGGAACACCGCCACGGCCTCCGGTGGGGCCGTGGCAGCGCGGTAGCTGAGGCCCGCCACCACGGCGAAGAACAGCAGCGGCAGCAGGGTCACGATCAGCTGGCGAAGCACATAGGCCGTGGGCACCCGCAGATTGCGTCGGCCCTTCAGTGCGCCCAGCAGTGCGGGCAGCGCGCGGTTGGAAATGGCGTCGGAGACCTGCTGCGTCAACGGCGGCAGCGGCACGAAACGCCCCTCGGCCGACAGCGGCGGCGCCAGATGGGGCTTGAGCTTGGCGATGATGATGACGTAGAGGATGTAGAGCCCGGCCAGCATGATGCCGGGGAAGAAGGCCCCGGCGTACAGCTGCACCACCGACACGCCGGCCGTCGCGCCATAGACGATCAGCATCACCGAGGGCGGAATCAGGATGCCCAGGCAACCGCCGGCGGTGATGACGCCGGCCGAGAGCTTGACGTCATAGCCCGACTTCAGCATCTGCGGCAAGGCCAGCAAACCCATCAGGGTGACGACGGCGCCTACGATGCCGGTGGCGGTGGCGAATACCGCGCAGGTGAACAGCGTGGCCACGGCCAGCGAGCCCGGCACGCGGGCCAGGGCCAGGTGCAGCGAGCGGAACAGCTTCTCGATCAGATTGGCCCGCTCGACCAGATAGCCCATGAAGACGAACAGGGGGATGGAGATCAGCACATCGTTGCTCATCACCTTGAATGCCGATTGCACCATCAGGGTCAGCGTCTTGCCGGTGTCCCTGTCATAGGCCAGCCATGTGAAGATCATGCCCATGCCCATCAGCGTGAAGGCGGTGGGAAAGCCCAGCATGATGGCCACCACCACCAGCGACAGCATCAGCAGGCCCAGATGCCCGCGGGTGACCTCGGGCGCCGAGACCAGCATATAGACCACGCCCAGCAGTATCACCGCCATCAGGCTGAAGCCGAACCAGAGTTCCTTGCGTATCTTCATGGCTTGCCCCCGGGCGCGACATACTGGTCCAGGGCGGCAATGTCCTCGTCCTTGACGTGGACCATGGCCTTGAGTTTCTCCACATCGACCTCCACCACATCCTCGCCGCGCGAGGGCCACTCGCCGGTCTTGATGCAGCTCAGGCAGCGCACGATCTCGACCAGGCCCTGCAGCAGCAGCATGCCGCCGGCGATCGGGATCACGAACTTGAACGGATACAGCGGCAGCGCATAGGCCGAGAAGGTCTGCTCGCGAATGGCCAGCGCCTCCGAGGCATAGTTCCAGCCGGCCCAGGTCAGGGCGACGATGCCAGGCAGGAAGAACAGGCCGTAGAGGATCAGGTCCACCCAGGCCTGGGTGCGCGGCATGAAGAAGCTGTAGAGCACGTCGCCGCGCACATGGTTGTTCTTGGCCAGCGTGTAGGCGCCGGCCATCATGAACATGGTGCCGTAGAGCATGATCTGCACGTCAAGCACCCAGGCATGGGGCTCGTTCAGCGCGTAGCGCGAGAACACCTCCCAGGTGATCAGGCCGGTCAGCAGAACGACCAGCCAGGCGAACAGTTGACCCAGCCAGGTGGACAGCCTGTCCACCGCCAGCAGTACAGCTTGCATTTGCGACCTTCGCTTTGCGACGAGAGGGAGGTGGCCCGGCGCGGCGCCGGGCCGGAGCCGAGGATCACTTCTTCCCGAAGTAGTGGTTCCAGGCCATCTTGAAGTCGACCGTGTAGTCGTTCTGCCACTGGCCGGCGCGGCGGGCGAACTCGCGCTGGGAGTCGAGCACCTTCTTGAACAGCGGGTTCTCGCCGCCCTTCTTGGCGATCACCTTGTCCCAGGCCTCGAGCTGGGCGCGCAGGATGGCATCGGGCGTCTTGTAGAAGTTGACCTTGTCCTTGGTCTTGAGCTCGATGTAGTCCTGCGAGTTGCGCTGTATCGCCTTCCAGCTCATGTCGGCGCTGGCGGCCTGCACGGCGTAGTCGATGATGGCGCGCAGTTCGGCTGGCAAGGCGTCGAACTTGGTCTTATTGAAAAGGATCTCGAACTGCTCGCCGCTCTGGTGGAAGCTCTGCAGCATGCAGTTCTTGGCCACGTCGGGAAAGCCCAGCAGCCGGTCGCTGGAGGCATTGTTGAACTCGGCCGCATCGATCAGGCCGCGGTCCAGCGCCGGCACGATCTCGCCGCCAGGCAACGGATTCACCGCCGTGCCCAGCTCGGTGAAAATGTCCACCGCTAGGCCCACGGTGCGGAATTTCAGGCCCTTCATGTCGGCCACCTTGGACACCGGCTTCTTGAACCAGCCCAGCGGCTGCGTGGGCATGGGGCCGTAGAGATAGGACACCACGTCCATGCTCAGCGACTTGTAGATCTCGTCCAGCAGCGCCTTGCCGCCGCCGTAGTTGTGCCAGGCGAGCAGCATGTTCGGGTCCATGCCGAAGGACGGGCCCGAGCCCCACAGTGCCAGCGCCGAGTTCTTGCCATAGTGATAGGCGACGACGCCATGCCCACCGTCCAGGGTGCCCTTGTTCACCGCATCGAGCAGTTGGAAGGCCGGCACCACCGAGCCCGAGGGCAGCACCTCGATCTTCAACCGCCCGCCGGCCATGTCATTGACCTTCTTGGAGAAGTCCTGGGCGTACTCATGGAAGATGTCCTTGGCCGGCCAGGTGCTCTGGAAGCGCAGGCTGACCGTCTGCGCGGTCGAGATCATCGGGGTGGCCAGGGCGCCGACGGCACCCGCTGCGGTGGCCGAGCGCTTGAGGAATTTGCGGCGGGTGGCCGGCGGCTTGATCGAACTCTGACTCATGCTTGTCTCCTGCTGTTGATGGGCGAGGGATGGCCGAGAGTGGCAGGCGCTATGGCTGCGCCTTGACCGGACACCGGCCAAACCAATGTGTTCCAGCCCCAGGGGCTCAGCAATAAGGGCTAGCCCGCATATTTGATGCAAGCCGCACAAGTGCAAATATCAGAATCAACCGGTCTGGCTGGTCAGTTGCCGCAACAGCAGGCTGGCGCCGGCCTGATTGGTGGCGCAGGGCACGTTGTGCACATCGCAGGCACGCACCAGGGCGTTGATGTCGGGCTCATGGGGCTGCGGCGTCATCGGGTCGCGCAGAAAGATCACCACGTCCACCTCGCCCACCGCCAGGCGGGCGCCGATCTGCAGGTCACCTCCCAGCGGGCCGCTGAGCAGGCATTCCACGTCAAGCCCCAACTCGCGCCGCAAGCGGCCACCGGTGGTACCGGTTGCCATCAGCTCGCTGGTCTGCAGGAATGCGATAAAGGTCTGGGCGAGCCGGACCATATCGTCCTTCTTGCGGTCGTGGGCAATCAGCGCGATCTTCATGGCAGCATCTTAGGGCGCAGCAGTTACCGCGTCGCCTCAAGATGCGGCCAGAGCTTCAGGAGAAATGCAGCCCGGCAATGCGCAGCCAGGGCAGCAGCAAGGCACCGGTGTCGATTCGCTCACGGCTCACGGCACGTACCTCACGCAGCATCGTTGCGATATTGCCGGTGATCATCACCTCGGACAGGGCCGGGCCGATCAGCCCGTCCTGGACGCTGAAGCTGTTCTTGATGACGCCGGAGAAATCGCCATTCGGCGCCGGGTTGCCCATCGACAGCCGGCCCACCACCGCGCCGCGCGGAATGGCACCCAGCAGCTCGGCGCGCGAGGTCTGGCCCGCGGCGATCTCCCAGCCCGAGCCGGCCACCGGCACATGGGGCAGGCCGGTCTTGCGGCTGGCGTAGAGGCTGGGCGTCAGGGTCAAGAGCCGGCCCTCGCGCAACACCTCCAGCGGCGGCGTGGCAAAGGCATCGCCCGAGATCGCGGCCACGCCGGGGGCGTCGAAGCGGCTGCGCAGGCTTAAGTGCGGCGAGGCGATCTGCGCGCCGACCTGGTCGCGGTACAGCGAGCTGCCGTTGATCAGCTGCATATCGCTGAGCTGGCCCTGAAGCCAGGCCAGCAGATCGGCCACGGCCGGCGGTGTCAGCATCACCTCGCCGACGAAGTTGCCGGTGATGGGTTGGGTGTGGATCTGCTGCGAGGTGTCACGCAGCATGTCGGCGATGCCGAAGTGCTCGGCCGCCGGCAGCGAGCGCAAATCATCGGTGCTGCCGCCCGCGTAGTTGAAGGAGCTGGACTGCTTGCCCTCGCGCGCGGTGCCAAAGGCGCTCAAGGCATACCACCCCAAGCTGCAACGCAGTTCGCTGCCCTCGCTGGTCAAGGTGTGGCTTTGCGCCAGCACATGGGCGGCCGCGCCCTCGTCCAACATCATCAGCGGGGTCTCGCGCTCGCGAAAGGCCAGCAGCTCGGCCACCGTGTCGGCCAACTGGCCCACATCGCCCTGCTGCGGGCCCTGGACGATGTTCGCCCGCTGACCTGAAGAAACCGCATTGGCGGCATCCTGCGGTGCGCCGCCGGCGTCCGCGAACAGGCTGGCGATGCGCTCGCGCATGGCCTCCACGGTGAACGCGGTCAGCTCGGTGCTGGCCTTGCGGCCATCGATCAGGCCCAGCAGCGAGAGCTTTTGCGACTCGGTGCTGCGCATCAGGCTGGCATGGTTGTGGGCGATATTGAGCTCGTCCTGCAGCACCGCCGAGGCACTGACCTGGGCCTGGTCGAAGCCCTGGGCGCGCATCAGCGCCAGTGCCTGTTCGGCGGCGTCTTTCAGTCGATTGGCTTGTTCCATCATTCGCCTCCCAGATGAGCGCGGGCGCGCAGCGCCGGCCCGCCCATCGAAACCACCATCGGCTGCTTCTTGCCGCAGTAGCCGGAGCAGGTCCAGTGCATATCGTCCGACACCGCATCGACGCTTTGCAGCACCTTGATGGCCGAGCCCGACAGGGTGGTGTCGCGGATCGCGCGGCCCAGCCTGCCGCCGCGTATTTCATAGGCCAGGCTGATGCCGAACATGAACTCGGTGGTCGAGTCGGCCTGGCCGTTGGAGGTCTTCATCAGCAGGTAACCATCATCGACGCCGGCAATCATCTCGTCGAGCTTGGACGTGCCGGGCAGGATGGCCGTGTTGCGCATGCGCACCAGCGGCTCGTCATTCGGGTTGTAGGCACGGGCACTGCCGGTGGGCGCGTGGCCCAGCAGGGCGGCGGTCTCGCGGCTGTTCATGAAGGTGCTGAGCACACCCTTGTCAATCAGCACCGCGTCCTGTCCGGGCACGCCCTCGTCATCGGCATAGACCGGGACCATCAGCTCCTCGCCCCGGTAGCTGTGCGCTAGGTCCACCATGCTGACCAGCTCGCTGGCCACGCGCTGGCCCAGCAGGTCGCGGGTCACCGCGCCGCCCAGCACCAGGTCGGCCTCGCAGGGGTGGCCCATGGCCTCGTGGGCCAGCATGCCGGCCAGCTCGGGGGCCATCACCACCGTGTGCAGGCCGCCGCGCGCGGCCACCGCATGGCGCTTGGCCATCAGGTGCTCGTGCAGGCGCTCCAGCTCGGGCGCCAGGGTCTCGATCGACAGATCCAGATCGGCGAGGCTGCCCTTGCATGACAGCGGCAGCGACAGCTCGACCGGCGCGCCCCGGTCGTCTTCGGCAATGAAGGTGATGTAGCACAGCGCACGCTGGATGCTGGCCAGTGATTGGCCGCCCAGGCTGGTGGCCAGCTGCTTGCTGTGATGCTCGTCGGCGAGCAGGAAGCGGGTGGACCTCAGCGTCGGGAAGCGGGTCTTGCACCAGGCATGCAGCTCGGCCAGGCGCTGCTGGCACTCGGCCGGCGTCAGCGCCGAACGGCCGGCAAACACATGCTCGCCGCGGTAGCTGCCGCCGGGCAGGGCCAGGCTGGACTTGGCGCCAAAGCGCGCCATCGCGCGGGCATTGGCCAGGGCCTTGTCGCTCACGCGGGCGGCCTGGGCGGCGTCGGGCGCCGAGGCAAAGCCCCAGTAGCCGTCCTGATAGACCCGGGCGCTGATGCCGCCCTCGGCGGTGCGCGAGTTCAGGGTCAGGCTGCCGTCCATCATCAGCATGCGGGTCTTGCGCAGCTCGTGTTGGCGGAGTTCGGCATAAGCGGCCCCGGTGGGCGCCTGCAAAGAGCTTGTCGGCATGGTTGCGTCCCCAGTTGAAACGCGGCTTGTGGCTACGCGCCGCGCCATGATAAGGGCGTCAAGCTGATAGGGCACAGGCGCTGTAGGGACATAAAGTCAGCGGCACCCGAAGGCATGGCCAATCAGAGGTCGGCGCGCCGAGGCAGGCACGTGGCAAGCACACTCAGCGCGAAGGCCCATGATCCCTGGCGCGACTTCAAGTCGCGAGGCAAATACGCCTGCGCCGACGGCGATTGGGCGTACGGAGGCGGCTTACGGTACAGGCGGGCAGCGAAGCCACGCTGGCGCCACTGGTCCAGCGCACGACGCCCGAGCAGCCCGTTGGCGCCGATCAGCGCCATTTTCAATCACGCGCTCCCGCGGCATGCGCGGATGCAAAGGCGGCGAGCAAGACGCCAGCCTCCACCCCAAGTTGGGCTGCCAGGTCGGCCAGGTCGTAATAGAAGCGCTCCGAGGCCAGCAAGCCGTCGCGAAAGCTCACGAAGACGCAGAAGCGGAATTTGATCGGCCTGCCGGTGGGCGCCAAGGAACCCAAAGGGCCGACGTGTCTGCCGCTGAACTCACCCTCGGCGATGTAGTCGCCGTCGGTGGTCCAGCGACCGGACCCGTGCTCGCCACGGGAGAACAGCAAGTCGAACGCACCCCACCATTGTGTGTAGTGCTGGGCTGCCCCGTCGCGGCCCCGAAAGACTTGATGAGCACCGTAGTCCTCGAACAGGCACTCCGGGTGCAGCGTGGCCAATGTGGCCTCCAGTTGATGCGCTGTCTCAGCGCGAACGTGCTCGATCAGCACGGCCTGCAATGCTTGGGTCGTCATGAACCCGCTCCTCGGTGGTGAACAGAGCACCGAGTTTCGAAATTTGATGGTCCAATAAACAGAGCCAATTTATCGAATTCTCGCTATGCCAATCACCGTGAACATCGGTGCCACCGACGCACTGGCACTGCCGCTGCGCGGCGAAGGTGAATCGCTGCACCAATGGTTGTTTGCCGGGCTGCGGGCCGGCATCCTGCAGTCGCGCCTGCCCGCCGGCTTGAAGTTGCCTTCGAGTCGCGCGCTGGCAAGCCAGATTGGCGTGGCGCGGGGCACCGTGACTGCGGTCTACGACGAACTCGCGGCTCAGGGCTACCTCGAGTGCGCCGTCGGCCGTGGCTCGTTTGTTGCCGAAGTTCTTCCCGAACGCCCGCAAGTTGCGCGACGGACCACCTCGCTGCGCCCCGCGACGGTGCGCGGCACACCCCTGAGCGAGGCGCTGGGCGTGCACGAGATCTGGACGCGCACACCGTTCCCTCAGCAGGAGAACGCGGGCGCAGCGGTGCCATTCCGGGCTCACCTGCCGGACACGCGCATGTTCCCCCTGGACGTGTGGAGAAAACTCGCGGCGCGAGGCGCGCGGGCGCTCTCGCCAAGCGATTTGGCCAACATATCGATCGCCGGGTTGCCCTTGCTTCGCGAAGCGATCGCGGGTCACCTGGCCGCAGCGCGCGGCGTGTCCACCGACCCGCGGCAGATCCTCGTCGTCGCCAGCGCGCAAGAGGCCATGGACCTGAGCGTACGGCTGCTGTGCACCCCCAACCAGACCGTCTGGTTGGAAGACCCCGGCTACGTGGGTGCCCGCGCCATCATGGCCGCGCACGGCCTGCGGGTGGTTAACGTACCGGTGGACGGCCAGGGATTGGCAGTTGCCGAAGGCATCCGTCTGGAACCACACGCCCGGCTGGCCTGCGTCACGCCGTCGCGGCAATCACCGCTGGGCATGCCCATGTCGGCGGCACGTCGCAGCGCGCTGCTGAATTGGGCAACGCGCGCTGGCTCGTTCTTGATCGAAGACGACTACGACAGCGAGTATCGGTATGGCACCCGGCCCATCCCTGCGCTCAAGTCCATGGACTGCGACGACCGTGTGCTGCTGCTAGGAACGTTCAGCAAGCTGCTGTTCCCCGCGTTGCGCCTGGCATATCTGGTGCTACCTCAGGCGCTGGTGGAGCCGTTCACTCGCGCTCGATCACTTCTGGGTCGCGGTCTACCGGCACTGGAGCAAGACATGACCGCCCACTTCATCCTTGACGGCCATTTCGAGCGCCATCTGCGCCGGTCTCGCGCGCAGTATGCGGCAAGGGCGCAGGCCTTGTGCCACGCCATTGAACGTCATGCCCGAGGTCTTGTCGAGCCGCCCGTTATCGATGCCGGGCTTGATGTGGCGGTTCGATTGCAAACCCGGGGGAGTGATCGCGCTGCTCAACGGCAGTTGATGGCGGCCGGCATCGAGGCAGTCGCGCTGTCGCGTTACGCGACCGATGCCCGGCTCGCACCTGGGTTGGTGCTCGGGTTTGCGGCCTTCGATGAGTCACAGATCGAATCCGCGGTTCGGCAGCTGGCAGTTGCGCTGGGTCGCCAGTCGCAGTGACTGCCAGCCGGCCTGTTTCAGCTGCCGTGTGAGTGTCACAGCTGAGTGTCCGCTCGGCCATATCACGACGCCTGCGACCCCAGCTTGCGCAGCTTGGCCAGATGCTTGAGGGCGCCGACTTCGTCGAGATTGGCGACCAAGCCGATCAGGGTCTCGTGAATCGGTGCGATGCCAACAAAGCCCAGGATGTTGCGCTCCAGCGACCTGACGCTGTGGGCACGGAAGAAGAACCGGTACAGCAGGGCCGGCATGCCCATGGTCACGACCACCCGGGCCGAGCGGCCGGTGAGGCCCTTCTTGCCGAAGGGGTTGCCGCCCTCCTTCTTGAACGCAAAGCCGGGACGAGCCACCTGCTCCAGAAAGCCCTTCAGCAGCGCCGGCATGTCGCCCAGCCAAAGCGGGAAAAAGAACACCATGTGCTCGCACCAGGCGATGTCCTGCTGCGCCGGCAGCAGCGAGGCCGGTAACTCGCCATGCTCCCAGTCGGCCTGCGAGCGCAGCAGCGGAAAGTCCAGCGCCGCGACGTCGACCATGCGCACGCCATGGCCCTCCTGTTCTGCGCCATCCCTGTAGGCCTGGGCCAGGGCATGGCAGAAGTGCGGGGCCAGCGCGTCGGGGTGACCCTGGATGATCAGAATGCGTTTGCCTGTGCCCATCGCTTGCTCCCCTTGCTGGATGCAATCATCTTGGCGCGGGTCTTGCCGTCGCGCCTTGATGCAGGGCAAGGCGCAGACATCATGAAAAACGGCCCTTGCGGGCCGTCGTGATCAGGTGTCGTTGCCCGCTCAGGCGGCCACTGCCTTGCGGCGACGCGCAATCATGCCCACGGCGCACAGGCCGGCAAGCATCAGCGCATAGCTTTCGGGCTCCGGCACGGCGGCGGTGATGCCGACGTCGTAACCGTTCCAGGTGCCGCCGCTCTGGCTGACAACGAAGACCTTGTTGTCGGTGTAGCTGAGGCTGAAGTTGGCATCGAAGGTGCCCGTGGCGCCGTTCAGCGCCGTCGAGTCCACGCGGTTGCCGGCGTGGTCCCAGGCGTGCAACGCACCGCCGTCGTAGGTCAGCCAGTAGTTGCCGGCGACGGCGATGCCGCGGCTCTGCGGGTAGCCACCCTCGCCACCGACCGAACCATAGCCGCTGAGGCTGACGGTGGTGATGAAGTTGCCGGCCGCATCCCATTGCGACACCGTGCCGTCCACCATGGCCAGGTAGTTGCTGCCGTCCTTGACCACCGAAGACTGCTGGTCCAGCACGCCGTCGTTGAGCGTCAGCAGGCTGGTGAACACACCGGGAGCGGTCTGCTTGTAGATCGTGCTGTCGCCGTACTGGCGGGCCAGCACGTTATTGGCCGCGTCGGTGAAGACCGAGCGAAAGTCCAGGCCGGGAGCGAAGCTTGCCACCAAGGAGCCGCCGGCGTCGTACTGAGCCAGACGGGTGCCGCCCTGACCGCCACCCGAGGTGCTCCAGTAGCTGGAACCATCAAAGGCGATGGTCATCGTGGTGCTCGACAGCGCGTCGGCAAAACTGGTGCTGGCGTTGTAGCTGGCGCTGGCGAACACGCTGCCGGCGGAGGCGGCCACAGAGGCGGTCAGCAGACCGGCGGCAACCATCGAACGAAAAGACAAGGAATGCTTCATCATCACAACTGCTCCTGCAAGATTCAAGGACAAGTCAACGGCGGTGCATGCACCGGCCTTGAATCAAGCATCGGGCCTGAGGGGAGGCGCGCCCACCCCCGAAGCAGGCGTTTGTGGCCGATTGGCGCCACCCGGGTCAGGGGGTTGACCGCGCAGCGCGCTCGGCATCAGGGCAGTATCAGATTGCCCACGCCCAGGTTCATCGCGTTGAGGATGTCGCCGTTGTCCTGGCTCAGCTCCCAGGCGAACACACCGGCCAAGCCCTGCTCGCGCACAAAGCGGCCCTTGGCCATCACGGCCCGGGGGTCGTCATAGCCCAAGAAGAGTTTGAGCTGCGGGTGGTAGAGGCTCCAGGCCTGGGTGACGGGGTCGAACAGTGCCTTGTAGCCACGCAAGCCCTGGCCCTTGGGACCCAGGTAGCGGGCGGCGATGTCGCGGTAGCCGGTTGACCCGTCGGTGCCCGGATAGCCGCCGCTCTTGGCGGCGCCGGTGATGGGTTGAGCCACACCTGCAAAGCCGCGGCCATACATCGCCACGCCGGCCACCAGCTTGGCGGCGGGCACGCCGGCCGCCCTCAGATTGCGCACGCCGCGCTCGAGACTGTCATCGGCCGTGGGAGCCGAACTCCGCAGGGTGCTGTGGTTGCCGGCCACCGGGGTCCAGTTGCCGTAGAAGTCGTAGCTCATCATGAACACCAGATCCAGCGCCGGCGCGGCCTGTTTGTAGTTGATGCGGTCGGTGATCAGCGAGATCGGATTGACGGCCACCGTCAGCTGATACAGGCGCCCGTTCTCGGCGGTGAGCCGGTCCAGCGCGGCACGCAGGTCGACCATCAGATCGGCAAAGCCCTGGCCGTCGGCCGGTGAACCGAGCTGCACGCCATTGGCGGCGCCGTTGCCGCCCGGGTGCTCCCAGTCGATGTCGATGCCGTCGAAGGCCGGGTGGTCGCGCAGGAACTGCATCGCCGAGGCGGCGAACACGGCGCGGCGCGCCGGGTCATTGGCCAGATGGAAAAACGGGTCGGAGCCGCCCCAGCCACCGACCGAGGCCAGCACCTTGACGTGGGGGGCGCGGGCCTTCAGCCGCGCGAAGGCGGCGTCGAAGCGGCGATCGATCTCGCCGGTGGCCAGCTGAAAGTCCTGCTTGCCCTGGCATTTGGGCGTGTCGGCCGGCAGCTGGCCGGGGCCGCAGGCACGCACAAACGCATAGAGGACGTGCGTCAGGCTACCGGGCTTGATCGCCTCCACATGGCTGATCGGTGCCCAGTTCGCCACATAGACGCCCACCACCTTGGCGCCGGTGCGTTCGAAGTCCAGCGGTTTGGCAAGGAACAGTTGATCGGTGGCGGTATCGGCGTGCGCCGGCAGCAGGGCTGCCAGGCACAGGGCAATCAGGGCGTTTCGTATCAAGGCGGCTCTCCAGTGGACTGAAGACTACCCTAATTTAGATGCCAATCAAATACCAATTATCAAGACTTCATCAAGGTGGCCGTATTTCAATCGACGCTGGCCCCCGACTCCCGCACGACGCGGCCCAGACGCACCGACTCCGTGCGTATCAGCTGGCCGAACTGCTCGGGCGTGCCGGCGACGATGGGCGTGCCCAGCTGCTCCCATTTCTTGCGGAAGGCCGGGTCCTTGAAGATGGCCAGCAGGGTGGTGTTGAGCTTCCTGACCATCTCCGGCGGCGTGCCGCTGCGCATCGCGATGCCATGCCAGGCGGTGACCTCGAAGCCGGGGTAGCCCGACTCGGCCACCGTCGGCACATTCGGCAGCGCGGGGCTGCGCTGTGCCGAGGTGACGGCCAGCGGGGTCAGCTTGCCGGTGTTGATGTACTGGATCGAGCTGCCCAGCACATCGAACATCACCTTCACCTGACCACCGAGCAGATCGTTCAGTGCCGGCCCGGCGCCGCGGTAGGGCACATGGCCCAGCCTGGTGCCGGCCGCCTTGTTGTAGATCTCGCCGGCCAGGTGCTGGGGCGTGCCGTTGCCGGCCGAGGCATAGGTGAAGGCGTCCGGCTGCACCTTGGTCTGGGCCACGAAATCCTTGATGTTCTTGATGCCGGTGGACGGATGGACCTCCAGCACCAGCGGGAACGACGACAGCTGTATCACCGGCACCAGATCGGTCAGCGGGCTGTAGGCCATGGTCTTGAACAGGGTCTGGTTCACCGCCATCGGGCCGCTGGCGGCCAGCAGCATCGTGTAGCCATCGGCGGGCGCCTGCTTGGCCACATCGGCCGAACCCACGTTGCCGCCAGCGCCGCCCTTGTTCTCGATCACGATGGTCACGCCCAGGCGTTGCTGCAGCTCGGGCTGCAGCAGGCGGGCCATCAGGTCGGTCGGGCCGCCGGGCGGATAGGGCACGACGAAACGGATCGGCTTGATCGGGTAAGGCTCATCGGCACGTGCCGTGCCAGCCAGCACGGCCAGCCCGATCAGGGCGAGCGTCAGAACGGTGGTGGGCTTGTTGTTCATCTTGTCTCCGGTCGTTGTTGTAGGGCTTCAGCGAAAACGTTCGCGCAGCAGTTGCGCCGTGGCCAGCGGCCGCGCCAGGCAGTCCGCCGCCTGTGCGGCCTGCAGCACCAGCGCCGTGTTGTCGGGCGCGGGTGCGCCGTTCTTCAGGAACAGGTTGTTCTCGAAGCCGACGCGCACATGGCCGCCCAGCGCGGTGGCCGTGGTCATGCAGGCATGCTCGGCCGCACCGAAGGCGCAGACGGCCCAGGGCTCGGGCCCGGTATGGGCCATCACAAAGGGCAGCAGGTCGTGCGGCGACGACACCTGGCCGGCGCTGTAGCGGCCCAGCACGAAGAGCAGGAACCAGGGCGCCTCGGGCACCACGCCGGCGCGCCGCAGCGCCTGCCAGCGTGCCAGGTCTTGCGTGTCGTACAGGATCACCTGCGTCATCACCCGCTCGGCGGCCAGCCAGCCGAAGAAGTCGGCCAGGCCCTGCTCGCCGATCTCGGGCCGGTCCAGCTCGCGCAGGCCCACCGACACGGCCTCGGGCCTGAGCTCGCGCACCATCGCGATCTGCGCCGGCGCCTGATAGACCTTGGCCGCCTCGCTGGTGACCTGCAGCACCATCGCGTCGCCGACGGCCGCGCGCACCACGCGCAAGGCCTCGCGGTAGCCCTCGACATCGAGGCTGTGCCGGCCCTGGGCATCGCGGATATGCAGGTGCAGCATCGCCGCTCCGGCGTCGCAGCACAGCTTGGCGGTGCGCGCCAGCGCCTCGGCGGTCAGCGGCAGCGCGGCATGGTCGGGCTGCTGCTTGTAGGCGCCATTGGGCGCGACGGTGATGATCAGTTCGTTCATGTCGATTCCTTGGGCTGGGCGCGCAGTGGTGGCAGCTCGTCGGCCAGCAGGGCCAGGCCTTGACGCAGCAGGTCGTCATAGCGTTTGCGCTCCGCCAGGCGCTTCTCGTGCGGCCAGTCGAAGAAGCCGCCGCCTGACTTCATGCCCAGCCGGCCCTGCTCGACCCGCTCACGCAGCGCGGCGGCGGGCCTGTCGGTGTTGGACAGGCTGGGGTACATCGTCGCCGCAGCGGCGCAATGCACGTCCAGGCCGGCGTGATCGCGCTGCAGCACCGGGCCGGCGGCCAGGAAGCGGAAGCCGAAACCGAAGCGCACCGCGGCGTCCACATCCTCGGCCGTGGCCACGCCCTCGTCGATCAAGGCGAAGGCCTCACGGGCCAGCGCATGCTGCAGGCGATTCGCCAGAAAGCCCGGCTTGTCCTTGCGCACCCGCACCGGCACCATGCCGCAGCCGCGCATCACCTCGGACAGCACGTCGGCACCGGCCCCATCGCTTTGCGGCCCCAGCACCACCTCGACCAGCGGCACCAGATGGGCCGGCATGAAGAAATGCAGACCGAACATGCGAGCCTGCGATTCAAGACTCGCGGCGATGGCGCTGATCGGAAAGCTGGAGCTGTTGCTGGTCAGCAGGCAGCCGGGCGGGGCCAGTGTCACCAGCTCGGAAAACAGGGCCTGCTTCAGCGGCAACTGCTCGGGAATGCATTCGATCACCAGGCCGACCTCGGGCCAGACGGCGTCTTCCAGCGCGGCGACGGTGTCCAGTCCGGCGATGCAGTGGCCCAGATCCAGCGGGGCCAGGCGCTCGGCCACATGGTTGACCAGGCCCTCGCGACGCTCGGCATGGCGCTCGATCACGGTCACCTGCAGGCCGCCGCGCAGCAGCACCACGGCCACATCGGCACCCATCGTGCCGCCGCCGACGACGACCGCCCGCGTACCCGTCAAACCCAATGTTCCATCCTGCATGTCTCGCTCCACTCTTGGCCTGGGCGCACTCTAGGTCTGCCATATTGATACGTCCATTCGCCATTTCGGATAAATTGATCGCCCATGCTGATCAATTGCTCTTTGCGTGAGCTGGACGTCTTTCTGACCCTGGCCGAGACGCTGAACTACCGCCGTGCCGCCGAACGGCTGCACCTGTCGCAGCCGGCCGTCTCAGGCGTGATCACGCGGCTGGAGCTCAGCCTGGGCAGTGCGCTGTTCGAGCGCAGCACCCGGGCCGTGCGGCTGACCGAGGCCGGCGCGGTGTTCGTCGAGCGCATACGGCTGCTGCGCCAGCAGGCCGACGCGGCGGTGCAGGCGGTGCGCGACATCAGCGAGCTGCGCGAGGGCCGCGTGCGCGTGGCCGCCCTGCCCTCGCTGGCCGCCACCGCCGTGCCGGCCGCCTTTGCCCGCTTCGGCGCCGCCCATCCGGGCGTGCGGCTGGAGTTGCTGGACAGCCTGTCCAACCCGGCCTTCGACAGCGTGCGCGCCGGCCAGGCCGACTTCGCCCTGACCGCGGCCAATCCGGCCTATGCCGACCTGGAGTACGCGCCGCTGGGCGAAGACCGCTTCGTGCTGCTGCTGCCGGCCAGCCATCCGCTGGCCAAGAGCCGGCGGCCGCTGCGCTGGGACGAGACGCAGGACCTGCCCCATATCTCGATGCCGGCGCCCACCAGCGTGCGCCAGTACACCGAGGAGGCCTTTCTGCACAACGGCCTGCGCTTCGCGCCGCGCTACGAGGTCGAGCACCTGGCCACCATCAACGCGATGGTGGCCGCCGGCCTGGGCGTCGCGGCACTGCCGGAGCTGGCTGCATTGGTGGCCCAGGGCCCCAAGGTGCTGAGCCGGCCACTGATCGGCCCGGTGATGCCGCGACCGCTGGGCCTGGTGACCTTGCGCGGGCGGCGCTTGTCACCGGCGGCCGAGGCCCTGGTGGTGATGTTGCGCGAGGAGACGCAGGCGTTGATCGCCGGCCCGGGCTGACTCAGGGCGCGATCGACACGCGCAGCTGCAGCTCGCGGGTGCTGACACCCTCGGCATCGTGGCTGCTGGTCACGCCGCGCTGCTGTTGCCGCAAGCCTTGACCCGTGCGCGCCACGACGGTCCAGCTGTCCAATGGCATCAGCACCGTGCTGAGCACCTGCTGCTGCGAAGAACCGCCATCGAGCGCACGGAACTCCACCCGCACCGGCTGCTTGCCACCAGGCCACTGCGGCGTGACGGTGAATCCCCGCGTCTGCTCGACCAGGCCCTGGCGCGGCACCGCCCAGCCCTTGCCCGGTGCCGACGCCGGCTGGGCGGCATCGAACTGCACGCCGTAGTCCACCCACTGCACCGGCGTGCTCTCAGTGAGGCGCAGGCTGGCCTGCTGGCCGTTGAGCACCAGCAGGCGCTGCACCTGCTGCGACGCATCGTCGCGGGTCTGGGTGCTCAGCGTGACCTGGCCACGCGGCGACACCGAACCGGCCGTGCCCACCACCATCGCGCCATCGCGCACACCGGCCATCACCGCGCCGCTGAGCGTGCTGTCCACCCAGCGCAGCTCGACCCAGAGGTTCTGGCGCGGCGGTTGTGCGGCCGCCGGCCCAACCGCCGAGCACATCAGTGCGAAGATGGCGAACAACGCTTTCATGCGGCCCAGGATACGCCGCTGTCCAGCAGCAAAACCCACGAACAGCAGTCCAAAGGCAGCCATGCATTTCTACGAACCCCGCCAAGGCCACGGCCTGCCGCACGATCCGTTCAACGCCATCGTCGGCCCCCGGCCCATAGGCTGGATCGCCAGCCGCAGCGCCACCGGGCAGCTGAACCTCGCGCCCTACAGCTTCTTCAACGCCTTCAACTACACGCCGCCGCTGATCGGCTTTTCCAGCATCGGCTTCAAGGACACGGTGCGCAATATCGAGCAGACGGGCGAATTCGTCTGGAATCTGGCCACCCGTCCGCTGGCCGAGCAGATGAACCAGACCTGCGCGGCCGTGCCACCCGAGGTCGACGAGTTCGAGCTGGCCGGCCTGACGGCCGAGCCCTCGCGGCTGGTGAACGTGCCGCGTGTGGCCGAGAGCCCGGTGGCCTTCGAGTGCAGGCTCAGCCAGCTGCTGCAGCTCAAGGGCGCCGATGGCACGACCGTGGACAGCTGGCTGGTGCTGGGCGAGGTGGTCGGCGTGCACATCGCCGGCCATCTTCTGGTGGACGGCCTCTACGACACCGCCGCTGCACAGCCGATACTGCGCGGCGGCGGCCCGGCCGACTACTTCGAGATCAAGCCGGAGAACCGCTTCAAGATGTACCGGCCGCGCTGACGGTAGTGCGCCAGGGCCGCAGCGGCCACAGCAGGTTCAGCGCCAGGCCGCTGAGCACCAGGGCGGCGGCGATCAGCTTCCAGGACGGCATGGTCTCGCCCAGCAGCCAGGCCGCCGCGCTCATGCCGAACACCGGCACCAGCAGGGCCATGGGCACGATGGTGGCCGCCGCATGACGGGCCAGCAACCAGCCCCAGATGCCGTAGCCGAACAGGGTGTTGCCCCAGCTCTGCCACAGCACCGCCACCCAGCCCTGCCAGCTCAGATGCTGCACGCCGGAGACGATGGCCGCTGGCCCCTCGAACACCAGCGACAGCAGCAGCAGCGGCGGCACCGCACAGGCGCTGGTCCAGACCATATAGGCCAGCATATTCACGCGACCGGCCTGCTTGCCCACCATATTCGCCGTGGCCCAGCACAGCGCCGCGAACAGCACCATGGCCAGGCCCGCCACCGTGGTGCTGCCATCGGTGTGCGAGGCGATCACGCCTATGCCCGAGGCGGCCAGCAGCAGGCCCAGCCACTGGTAGCCCTGCACGCGCTCGCGCGTCACCCGCATCGCCAGGAGGATAGTGAAGAAGACCTGGGTCTGTATCACCAGCGAGGCCAGGCCCGGCGAGATCTGTGTGCGCATGGCCAGATAGAGCACGCCGAACTGGCCCACGCCGATCAGCACGCCGTAGGCCGCCAGATTGCGCCAGGCCACCGCGGGACGGGGCAGAAAGAATAGTGCGGGCAGCACCGCAAAGGCGAAGCGCAGCGCGGCGAACAACAGCGGCGGCAGCTCGCCCAGCGCGAACTTGATGACGACGAAGTTGCTGCCCCAGATGGCCACCACCAGCAGGGCCGCCAGCAGATGGCGCAGCGGCAGAGCGGCACCGCTCATTTTTCACACCATGTCGTTGATGGCATCAGCGGGCGCGGGCTGCGGCAGGACAGGGGCTTCATGGCAGTTCTCGATGGGGGAATCGACACAGTCTACGCATCAAGCAAAAACCGTAGGGCTCAAGGGTTCGCTGTGCGCCCTTTTGCCGCGGCAAGCCACCGCAGCGAAGACAACGGACCGGAAACAAATGAAGCCTCGACGAACTGGCCGCGCGTGAAGAGTACGCGGCCTGCGCGACGATCACCAAGCAAGACCGGCCTTCGAGAAGGACGCCGCCGCGGCCTTCTCGCTCATCCGCCAGCCGCTTCATCGCCACCGTTCTGGAGCTCCCCTGCACAAGGTCACCAACGTCAGCGTCCTGTCCAATATCGTCCGCCTCGGCGTGACCGACAGGCAGCATGCCTACTCGACACTGCGCCGCTGGCGCCGCATCCAGAACGTCACCAAGCAGGTGCTGCAGGCACGCACCACCGACAGCGTGGATTGGACTGCCGACGATGGCCTGCCCACGCAGCCCCACGACCGTCTCTTCATGTCCTTCCACTACGGCCTGTGGTACATGAATCTGGCGACCATGGCCAAGGCCACCGGCTGCCACAAGGTCTATTGCCTGGTCGGCGAGATCCACCCCAGCTACAACGACCGCATGGCCGCGATGGCCCGCGCCGCCGGCATCGAGATCGTGCTGGTGTCGGGCGGCATTGCGATGCTGCGCGGTGTGCGCCAGGCCCGTGCCGAGGGCGCCCTGATACTCGTGCTGGTCGATGTGCCCTGGGGCATGGGCGGCGAGCCGGACCAGCGCTTCCCCTTCCTCACCGGCCATATCGATGCCCGGTCGGCCCTCTTCACCTTCGCCGAGCGCGCCGGCCTGCAGCCGCATCTGCTCGTCGCCGACTACGACGAGGCGCAGCGCGCCACCGTCATCCGCCATCACGAGATCGACTCGCAAAGCGAATGCTTCACGCTGCTGGAGCGCTATGTCTCCGACAAACCCTGGCTGTGGGAACGCCTGATCAACATACACAAGTACAGCAGCCAGTCCGGCGATCGCCCGCATCTGCCGTTCAAGGTGGCGAACGACTTCTACGTTGCCGACATGGCCAGCCTGCAGGTATCGCGGGTCAACCGCTCGCTGTACGAGCAGATGCTCGAGTCGAGTCGCCTGGCCTCGCAGGGCCGCCCGGCCGATGTCGCCTCACTGCTGGAGCACATTCATGCAAGCACGAATCTGGCTGTCCGGTCGGTGTTTTGAGTGCCGGGTCGAGCGCATCGAGCCCTCGGCCGACGCGTGGATCGTCAAGACCCGCGCACGCCGCTACTTCCGCTTCGACACCGCCACCATCGGCCTGCTGCGCCAGCTGATGAGCGATGAAGCGCCCGACCTCGAACATCCCGAACAGGCGAGCGCCATGAGCTTCGTCCAGGGCCATCTGATCCCGCTGGGCATTATCGCGCCCGTCGGCGAGGCGGCCGAGGCACCGAGCGGCCATGCCAGCACCGGCGCGATGCGCTGGCAGCGCGCCATGCACAGCGTCGAGCTGATCGGCTACCGAGACCTGCTCACCTATGCGCCACAGGAACTGGCGCTGCTGGTGGCGGTAGCCGTGGGCCGCGGCCTGCTGCACGAGCTGGGCCATGCGGCGGCCTGCCGGCGCCACACCGGTTCGGTCGGGGCGATTGGCTTCGGCATCTTCATGACCACGCCGGTGCTGTATTGCGATGTGTCGGACATCCATCTGCTGCCGCGCCGCGCCAAAGCCATGGTCGGCCTGGCAGGCGGTGACATCGGCGTGATGAAGGTGTTCTGGCTCAGCCTGGTGGCGATAGCCTTCAATCTGGTGCCCTTCTATCGCAATGACGGCTTCTGGGTACTCAACGACCTGGCCGGCACCGACGATCTGCTCAAGCAGAGCCTGGCCGCCTGCCGTGCCGGCAAGGCCAGGCTCAGGGACTGGGCGCTGCTGGCCTTCATGGCCGGCTGCGTGGGGGCCATGGTGGTGCCGGGCTGGATGTTCGCGACCGAGGCTGGCCCGCAGCAGGTGGCCGACATCGCCCGGCTGATGCCCAGCTTCCCCGGCGTCGTGCTGGCCCTGGTGTTCGGCCTGCGCTCGGCGGTCAAGCTGCTGATGCGCCGAAAGTGAGGCCTGCGATGCGCACACCGATGCAATGCTTTGGCGCGCGGCGAGGCCTGGTCTCGCACAGGCTGTGGCTGGCGTGCCGCCATCGCCCGGCGTCACGGCACAGCCTGCGCAGCACGAACCGGTTCGCCGCGACCCTCGCCCGCGCCGCACCTCGACGGCCTCTGGGTGATTGGATGCAGTGACTCAGCTGTGCAGCGAGGACAGAAAAGTCTTCAGCTCCGGCGTCTGCGGATTGCCGAACAGCTCGGCGGGCGGCCCCATCTCGTGCACGCGGCCCTGATGCATGAAGATGACGCGGTCCGAGACCTTGCGCGCAAAATTCATCTCGTGAGTGACCATCAACAGCGTCATGCCCTCCTCGGCCAGGCTCTCGACGACGCGCAGCACCTCGCCGACCAGCTCAGGGTCCAGCGCGCTGGTGATCTCGTCGCACAGCAACACGGCCGGCTCCATCGCCAGCGCCCGGGCAATCGCCACCCGCTGCTGCTGACCGCCCGACAGCTGATCGGCATGGGCGTCGAACTTCTCGGCCAGGCCGACGCGCTCCAGCAGCTGGCGCGCATGGGCCTCGGCGCTGGCCGCGTCCTTCTTCTTCACCAGGCTGGGCGCCAGCATGATGTTCCTGCCCACGCTCAGGTGCGGGAACAGATTGAAGCTCTGGAAGATCATGCCCACATGCTGGCGCAACTCGCGCATCGCCGCGGCGTTGTCGTGCAGCAGCGGCTTGCCATCCACCGTCAGCTTGCCGGCCTGGAACTCCTCCAGGCCGTTGATGCAACGCAGCAGCGTGCTCTTGCCCGAGCCGCTCTTGCCGATGATGGCGATCACCTCGCCCGGCGTGACCTTCAGGTCAATGCCCTTGAGCACCTCGTTGCTGCCGTAGGACTTGCGCAGCCCGGTGATGTTGACGACGGCTTGTTCAGCGCTGGGCATGCATCTTCCTCTCCAGGGATTTGGCGTACAGGCTTACCGGATAGCACAGCACGAAGTACATCAGCGCCACGCAGCTGAACACCAGAAAGGGGCTGAAGGTGGCGTTGGCGATCGTCTTGCCGACCTTGGTCAGCTCCATGAAGCCGATCACAGAGGCCAGGGCCGTGCCCTTGATGACCTGGACCAGAAAGCCGACCGTCGGCGGAATCGCGATCTTCAGCGCCTGCGGCAGGACGATGTGGCGCAGCTGCTCGCCAAAGCTCATCGCCAGGCTTTGCGAAGCCTCCCATTGCCCGCGCGGAATCGAGGCCACACAGCCGCGCCAGATCTCGGTCAGGAAAGCGCTGGTGTAGAGCGTCAGCCCGGCCGCAGCCGCCACCCAGGGAGAGGTGTTGATGCCGAACAGGCCCAGGCCGTAATAGGCCAGGAACAGCTGCACCAGCAGCGGCATGCCCTGGAACAGCTGCACATAGCCGCTGATGGCGATCTCGGCGCCCGGTGCCTTGCTGAGCCGCAGCAGCAGCAGGGCCAGACCCACCAGGCCGCCGCCGATGAAGGCAATCAGCGACAGGCCCACGGTCCAGCGCCCGGCCAGCAGCAGATTGCGAAAGATGTCCCAGAGGCTGAAATCGACCATCGCTCAGGGCCTCCCGAACAGGAACCTCGCGCCGGCCCAGTTCAGCGTGTGGCACAGCGCGATGGATAGCAGTAGATAGACGACGCCGATCACGATGAAGGCCTCGAACGAACGGAAGTTGCGGCTCTGTATCAGGTCGGCCGCATAGCTCAGCTCCTGCGTCGAGATCTGTCCGCACACCGACGAGCCCAGCATCACGATCACGATCTGGCTGACCAGGCTGGGCCAGACCTTCTTCAGCGCCGGTGGCAGCACGACGCGGCTGAAGGTCTGCCAGCGGTTCATCGCCAGGCTCACCGCCGCCTCGATCTGGCCCTTGGGCGTGGCCTCCAGCCCGGCGCGGATGATCTCGGTCGCGTAGGCGCCCAGGTTCACCACCATGGCGATGAAGGAGGCCGCCTCCGCCGTCAGCTTGAAGCCCGCCGCCGGCAGACCGAAAAAGATGAAGAACAGCTGCACGATGAAGGGCGTGCTGCGTATCAGCTCGACATAGCCGCCGACCAGCGCACGCAGCCAGCCCGGCGCCAGCCCTGCGCCAAAGCCGCGCGCGCGCACCCAGGCACAGCCCACGCCCAGGGCGGTGCCAACGACCAGCGCGGCAAAGGTCAGCGCCAGGGTCCAGGCCACGCCGGTGAGCAGCAGCGGCCACTCGGCCAGCACGGCCATGAAGTCGAGTTGGATGCGCATGACTCGGGGTCAGGCTCGGGATTCAGTAACCGTACATGGCCGGCTCACAGCGGCAGGTCGCCGGCCGGGCGGCCCAGCCACTTCTGCGCCATTGCGTCCAGATCACCGGCCTTCTTGGCACCGGCCAGTATCTCGTTGACCTTGGCCTTGAGCTTGTCTTCGCCCTTGGCGACGCCGATGAAGTTGGGGCTGTCCTTGAGCAGCAGCTTGTACTCGCTGGCCAGCTGCGGGTTCTTCACCAGCATATTGCCGGCCACCGAGGCGCCAAGCGCCACAAACTGCACCTGGCCCGAGACGAAGGCGGCGATGGTGGCGTTGTTGTCCTCGAAGCGCTTGGTGTCGACGGTGGGCGGTGCGACCTTGCCCAGCTCCTGATCCTCCATCGCGCCGCGCGTCACACCGACCGACTTGCCGGCCAGATCAGCAAAGCTCTTCACCGTGGCCGCCTTCGGGCCGAACACCGCCTGGAAGAAGGGCGAATAGGCGGCGGTGAAGTCGATCACCTTCTCGCGCTCGGCGTTCTTGCCCAGGGTGGCGATGACCAGATCGGCCTTCTTCGTCAGCAGCGCCGGTATGCGGCTGGCGCTGACCACAGGCACCAGTTCCACCGCCACCCCCATCTTCTTGGCTATGTAGTTGGCCATGTCGATGTCCAGGCCGATGGGCTTCAGGTCCGTGCCGACATAGCCGTAGGGCGCCGAGTCGGTCTGCACGGCCACCTTCAGGACCTTGGCCTTCAGCACATCGTCGAGCGCGGATTGGGCCTGGGCGCCGACGGCGCAGAAGGCCGCGGCCAGGCTCAGCAGCAGGCGGCGGGACAGGGCTTGATGCAACAGATTCATCTTCGAGGCTCCGGTTGGGACGGCGCAATGCGCATGCCGGGCACAACGCAAGACCCGTGCCGCCCTGATTCGGCCTGACGCATATGGAGGCCCTGCCAGACGCGTGCACCGTCCTCGGGCGCGGGAGGCAACGTACCAGGTCGGCGCGCACGGATCCAGTGCGCAAGCAGGGGCCTGTTAAGGCCTGTTCAGGCAGGAACCCACGGATTGCTCAAGCTCAGGCCGACACCCTCGAAGTCGCTGACATTGCGCGTGGCCAGCGTGGCGCGGTGGCTCAGCGCGATGGCGGCGATCTGCGCGTCGAACTGCGAGATCGGCCGGCCGGTGCTGCGCCGCGCCTCCACGACCTCGGCGTAGATGACCGCGGCGGCACCATCGAACGGCAGTAGGCGCTCGGCAAAGTCTTCGCCGAACAGGCCGTCCAGCGCCTGCTGCAGTTGCGTGCGGCGCTTGCCGGCAGGCAGCAAGCGGGCGCCCAGCAACATCTCGGCCTGCGTGACGGCGCTGACGAACAGACTGTCGGGCGGCTGCCGGGCAAACCAGGCAAGCACCGCCGCGTCGGGCTGGGCGCGCAGCAGCTCGGACAGGACGTTGCTGTCGAGCAGGGTCGCCATGTGCGCTACTTGCCTGCAGGCTTGGCGCGCCGCCTGGTGCTCGGCGCCGCGGCTTCTCCAAAGGCCGGCGGCGGGCGCACGGGCTCGCGCACCTCAAGCGGCAGATTGACGTCACCCAGGCCCGCAAACCGGGCGCGGATGCGTTGGGCCAGGTCCGCCGTTGGCGCGGCCGGCTCGATCAAGGCTGCGCGCAGGATCTGACGCGCCTCTTCTTCCATGGAGCGGTTGCGGTGCGCGGCACGGACGCGCAGGCGCTGCTTGAGCGCCTCGTCCAGATCGCGAATGGTGAGTGTGGCCATGCTGACTCTCCCGGCGTCTCTCGGTGTCTTTCGACTGCCAGGCATTGTATTCAATGCTCGCATTGACAGCATTGCGAGACCGTTGCCGAACGGCCCGGTAGGTGCGCCAGCGCACCGACAGCCGCGGCGGCCGGCCCTAGCCTGAGCCTTCCCGAATGCGCCATGCGTGTTCTGGAAGAACGTGCTCTGGCAAGCCGAATGTTTCGGCCCCGGACCCATCAATAAGAGAGTTCCCTATGCAGCTCACACGCACCCCTTCCCTGGCCGCCGCTCTGGCCACGATGACACTGGCCTCGACCAGCGCCATGGCCGTCGCGTCCTACGGCGACGTCGCCGCGCCGGGCGTCTATTTCGGCACCGGCAATGTCAACGGCAACTGGACCATTGACACCGACAGCGGCGTTGAAGTGGCCCTGCGCGCCAAAAACCGCCAGACCCTGCAGACCATAGACGGCTCCGGCGGCACCTATATGGCCGAACTGGGCGCCTGCCTCACCTGCACGGGCGCACCAAAGGCGATGTGGAGCTACGAGTTCTCTGTCAACAGCGGCAGCCTCAGCGGCGTGACCTATCTGCTGGGCATCGACCATGATCCCAGCGCCGGCGTCAGCTACTCCTGGGTCGATCCCGCCGCTCATTGGGCCGACAACGCCATCGCTCCGGTTCCGTTCAACGGTTTCCAGAACTCGCAGAACGTGCTGTTCGCCAGCACGCCCGGCGGCCCCTTCGACGTGAATATGGCCGGCCTGTACAGCGTGACCCTGCAGGCCTGGAACAACACGTCGATGCTGGCCAGCACGACGATGAATGTGCAGGTCGGTGCCGTGCCCGAACCCGAGACCTATGCCCTGATGTTCGCCGGCCTCGGCGTGCTGGGCTTCGTCGCGCGTCGTCGCAACCGCAAGCAGGCCTGAACCTGGGCAGGGCCGTCAGGCCCTGCAACAAGTGAAACACCGATGAAGCGAGGCGCACACCTGCGCCTCGCACACTTCGGTTGATGGGTTTCCTCCCCGGAGCCTGAACGGAATCACACCATGAACGCCCTGCGCCAAGCCGCCCTTTCCCCCATCGCTCAGCGTTATTTCGCGTCGGGCGCTGCCGTCGCGATCGGTGGCCTGCTGCTGGCCTATGTGCAGGTCTGTCATGCCTCGGTCGACGAGGGTGCGCGCTGGCGCGCCGAGCAGCGGGCGTCGGCTCACGCGAACTACCTGAGCGGCCAGCGCTCGGTGCGCCCCTGACCGCAGACAATCCATGAGCCGCGGGCGCCCGCCCTCCTACAATTTGCCGCATGGATCTCTATGTGGCAAAGAGCGGGTTGGCCGCGCTGGAAATCGCGCTGGCTGATGTGCTGGTTGAAGCGCCTGCCGATGCACGCGCCCCGGTGCTGATCGAGCTGGCCTGGCATCTGCGCCAGCGCAACAGTGCACGTGCGCTGAGCCTGACCAGCGAGGCCGAGGCCCTGCAGCCCTCCACCACACAGCGTGCCCGCATCGCGCTGACGCGCTGCGAGATCGCCGCGTTGAGCTGCCATCTCGACGCCGCCGAGGCCCAGCTGGCCGAGGCCCGCACGCTGCCGGGTCCCGGGACAGACCCGCTGGCCGAGGGCGACGCCCTGCTGGCCGAGGCGGTGGTGGCCAAGGCCCGAGGCCAGCGAGAGCGCGAACTGGAGGCGTATGACCGCGGCGCGGCCTTCTTTGCCGCCCTGCCCGACCCGCGCCGCCAGGCCGTGGCCCAGGCCTGGGCCACCTATGAGCGAGCGTTCACAGAGCCCGAGACCTCCGTCCGGCACCCCGCGGCGGAGGCCGACCCGGCCGTTGATGCGCTGCGCAGTGCCGCACGTGGCCTGGCTTTGTCCCGCCGCGAGCCGGCCCAGGCGGCTGCGCTGCTGTTGCATGCCAGCGAGCAGGCGCAACGCGTGGGCCTGGTGCGCCATGCGGTGATCTGCACCATCAATGCCGGTGCGGCGCTGCAGGGCCTGTCCGATTTCGACCGGGCCGCCGCCTGCTTCGACGTGGCCGCCACGGTGGCGCGCCAGACCGGCTGGCCGGCTTTGATAGGCTCCAGCGAGACCCGGCTCGGCGCCTTTCTGAAGGAGCTGGGCCGGCTGGACGACAGCCATGCGGTGCTGGTCGATGCACTGGCCTGGCTGGCCGTCACGCCGGTGGGCATCAACAAGGCCAATGCCTGCAGCGCCTTGGCCCATACGCTGCTGTCCATGGGCCGCGGCATCGAGGCCGTCGGACCCATGGCCGAGGCCATCGCGATGTACCGCGAGGCCCAGTCCACCGACAACCTGGCACTGAACCTGATCGGCCACGCCCGGGCGCTGTCGGCCGCCGGCCGGGCCGCGGCGGCGCTGGCCGCCATCGAAGAGGCCCAGGCACTGATCACCCGCCATGGTTTCTCGGCCCTGGTGGTCGGCGTCTGCGAGGCGCTGGCCGAGATCCATCAACGCCATGCGCTGCCACCGCCGCCGGACCTGACAGCGCCCAACGCCGCGCTGCACTATGCCGCGGCAACGCTGAGCGAGGGCCTGAAGATCGCCGGCTGGAAGCCGCCGGCCTCGCTCTATGTGCAACTGGCCGATGGCTGGGCGGCCACCGGCGACATGGCCCGCGCCTACGACTACGCACGCAAGGCGCTGGACGTGAAGGACCAGGACGCGGCGCTGAAGCTGCTCCATCCGCTGGCCGTGCTGCGTCTGCGCCAGCAGGGCAGCGCACCCTCGTTCGACGCCGAGGGCCTGTGGCGGCCCGCGCCCGAGTCCGGCGAGGCGCAGCCGCTGTCGGCCAAGCTGCTGTCACCGAAGGAGCGGGAGATCCTGCAGCTGCTGGCGCGCAATTACTCGAACAAGGAAATCGCCACCGCGCTCGAAGTTGGCGATGAAACGGTGAAGTGGCATCTGAAGAAGATTTACACCAAGCTCGACGCTGGCTCGCGTAAGCATGCGGTGACGCGGGCGCGCAGCCTCGGCGTGATCAGCTTCAATTCCGGCCCCAGCTGATCAAGCAGGGGTTTGCCCACTCCGGGTTTGTGCCTCCCGCGATCGGGGGCCCCCCGCCGCGGGTGATGGTGGCCCGCGGGCCCCGTCGCTACCTTCCGGACCTCTACTCTCATTGCAAGAGCAAGGTCCATGAATCCACACATCTCACTCCGGTCGCGCAGGGGCCTATTGCCTGCTCTGCTCGGCCTGACTGCCATCGCAGCCAGTCTGCTGACAAGCCCCATCCAGGCCTCGCAGCTGGTGCCGCAGAACCTGAAGCAGATGATCCAGGCCTCGGACCTGATCGTCAGCGGCGAGGTCAGCCAGCTGACCGATGGCATAGCCCACGGTGTGCCCTTCACCGAGGTCACGCTGAAGGTCAGGAGCAGCCTCAAGCAGGAGCTGGCCGAGAACAGCAGCTACAGCTTCCGCCAGTACGGCCTGCTGAAGACCCGCAAGATGAGCGATGGCCGCTACCTGCTGGCCAGCAAGATCGAGGGCATGGCGAGCTGGACGGTGGGCGAGAAGGTCACCGCCTTCCTGAACAAGCCGGCACTGCGCACCGGCCTGGTCACGCCGGTGGGCCTGGCCCAGGGCAAGTTCACCTCCAGCGGCTCCCAGCTGGCCAACAGCTTCAACAACCGCGACCTGTTCAAGGGCATGACGGTGGACCCCAGCGTGCTCAATGCCCGCGAGGCCGCCATGCTGGCCAAGCATGGCGGCGCGGTGGAAGGCGGCGTGCTGACGAACTTCGTCAAACGCGCGGTCAACGAGCAATGGATAGCCAAGGGAGTAATGCGCTGATGAGAACCATCAAGTTTTCTGCGGCCGGCGCGTTGCTGGCCATGCTCTGCGCGGCACAGGCCGCCGGCCCGCTGATGCTGACCGACCATCCGAAGAATCCGCAGCCGCAGCGCTGGGACACCAGCAAGCCGATTCCGGTCTACACCGACATCGGCGACTTCACCTACAAGGATGACGGCTCGGTATTCCTGACCAACGCCCAGGCCGACAGGATCACCGCCTTTGCATTGGGCCAGTGGAGCAATGTCGCCACCTCGACCTGGAAGGCCGTCACCGATCCGAAGAAGTTCAAGAAGTTCAGCCAGGTGCCCAGCATAGGCGTGGACGTCAAGAATGGCGCCACCGCGATGAAGGTCTACGGCCAGTACAACGAAGGCGGCATGTACGTCATCTACGACCAGCACGGCCTGGTGATCGAAGAGGTGTTCGGTGCACCCAGGGACCAGGTGCTGGGCATTGCCTTCGCCGAGATCGCCGAAGACCGCGATGGCGACGGCTACCCGGAGACCATCGTCAAGGCCACGGCGGTGATGAACGGCTATGTCGTGAACCACCAGCCGCTGGACCCCGAGCAGCCCTGGGTGCCGCCGCCCGATGTGGACGGCAAGCGCATCGCCGGGGTCTTCACGCACGAGTTCGGCCACGCGATCAATCTGTCGCACTCGCAGGTCAACGGCCAGATGGCCTACTTTAGCGAGCCCTACTACTTCGACCTCTACCCCGGCGTGCCCGGCTGCGTGAAGCCGGTCCACTCCTGGCACAACTGGGACGCCAGCGCGAACAAGATCGATCCAAAGTACATCGAGACCATGTTCCCCTTCATCAACCCGGCCACGGTCGATGAAAAGGGCCGCAATCCGGGCCTGGAGATGAGCTCGGTCGACCGCTCCGATGACATCGCGGCGATCTCCGACCTCTACCCGACCGCCGCCTACGCCAAGACCCGCGGCTCGATTGCCGGCACGCTGTACCTGAAGGATGGTCGCACGCCCTACGGTGGCATCAACATCATTGCCCGCAATATCAATGATCCCTTGGGCGATGCGATCTCGGCACAGACCGGCGACAAGACCCAGGGCCGCATCGGGCCGGACGGGCGCTTTCGCATCAACAACCTGAAGCCGGGCCAGAGGTACCAGCTCTACACCGAGGAGATCGTCGCCGGCGGCTACCCGACCACGCCCACGGCACTGGTCTCCGAGGCCGAGTACTGGAACACCAACGAGCAGGCCAACGCGGCCAAGGACACCGCCTGCACGGCCGGCGCCATCACCGCCGAGGCCGGCGTCACCAAGACCGCCAACTTCTATTTCAACGGCTACAAGGATGGCGTCCAGTACACCCCGGTGACCTATGGCTATCTGGGCAGCATGTCCAAAGACGGCGAGCGCGCCGCCGGCACCATCAACAACATTCCCTTCGTCTGGGACGCGAAGAAGGGCGTTGAGTGGGCACCCGAGGGCGTGCTGGGCGTGAATGCCAGCATCACGCGCGACGGCCGCAAGATGATCGTGCAGGCCGACCTGAACAGGAACGTGATCGGCTACTACGACGACGGCACGCCGGTAACCACAAACTCGGCGGCGATCTGGGACACCCAGCGCGGCAGCCTGACCGATCTGGGCAACCTCAACGGCGATAGCTGCGGCGGCGGCAGCCAGGTCGGCTACTCGGCCAGCTACGGCTGGGCCCTGGACGCGACGGCCAGCACCGCGGTGGGCACGGCCTATGTGGATCGCAACGGCGATGGCTTCTGCGAAGGCGACTGGCAGAGTGGTGGCGAGATCATTCCCTTCATCTGGACCGCCAGGCGCGGCATCCGCCCGCTGAGCCTGGAGGGGATAGACCTGGGCAACGAACCCTGGCACCGCGCCCACGCCGTGTCGGGCAACGGCCGGGTGGTGCTGGGCAACAGCAATTTCATGAAGGCCTATGCCTGGATAGACGAGGGCAAACCCATCGATCTGTACCAGATCGTCGGCGCCGTTGACGCCTATGCGATGACCCCCGATGCCAGCCGTGTGGCCCTGCAGACCGAGAAGGACGGCCTGGTGTTCTGGAACGCCACCAAGGGCACGGGCAAGAACGCATTCAGCAAGACGAAACTGCTGAAGTGGTGCGAGGACTTCCCGCTGCTGGGCCTGGACGTCAGCTGCGAAACCGACGGCGCGGCCTATATCCAGGAGAACTTCGGCCCGATACCCATCACCTCCAGCGACATCAGCGACGACGGCAAGGTGCTGATTGCCCAGGCCGGCAACTGGTACAGCGGCATCCACGGCATGCTGTGGATCGAGGACATCGGCTGGATCAGATTAGCCGACTTCTTCCGCACCCAGGGCGTGGCCGAGGCCTACCGCTATGGCATGGACGGTACGGCCTCGATCAACGGCCGCGGCAACGAGATGGTCGGTGGCATTCCCGGCTACCCGCTGACCTGGTATGTGGACATGAAGAAGGCCTTCGTGTGCAGGAACCACCACTCGACCGAAGTCGCCTTCCCCGATGAGTTCGTCGATCAGGTCAGGCGCGGCGCCCGCATGGGCCGTTGCGAGCATCAATAGCCTGGCCCGGCTGCCAGCTTGCAGGCCGGCCCCGCATGGGGTCGGTTTTTTTTGTCTGGGCGGGGGGCTGAGGCTGGGCTACAGTCGCTTGCTAACCCCCCACCCAAATGCCCTCAGTGCCCGCAGCATCCCCTTCCAGGCCATGGCAGACGCCGTCGGCGCGACGCCCCATGCGGCGCACGCTGATGCTGTTCGCGGCCGCGGTGGTGCTGGTATCGGGCGGGCTGCTGGCGGCCTCCCTGGCCTATCTGCGCGCCCAGGCGATTGCCTCCGGCGTGCGGCTGACGGCCTCGCTGGCCCAGGTGATCGAGGAGCAGACCTCGCGCACCATCCAGACGGTGGATCAGCAGTTGCAGCTGGCGGCCAACCGCCTTACGCAGCTCGAGGCCTCGGGCGGTCTCGGTGAAGCATCGGCACGCGTGCTGTTGCGCGAGCAGCTCACGGGTCTGCCGTTCCTTCGCGCCATGTGGGTGCTCGATGCCCAGGGTCGCATTGCCTTTGACTCCGACACCGGCAATATCGGCGTCGATCTGTCCCAGCGGGCCTATGTGCAGGCCTACCGCCAACATCCTGACACCGGCTTTCAACTCGGTGCGCCCATCCTCAGTCGCACCACCGGCACCTGGTCCATCCCGGCCACCAGGCCGATACGGCGCGGTGACGGCAGCATCGCCTGGCTGCTCGTCGCGGCGATCGAGCCACCGTACTTCGACAGCCTCTGGCGGGGCCTTGAAGTGGGCGCCGGCGGCTCGGTGTCGCTGTTCCGCAAGGACGGCACGCTGATGATGCGCAGCCCGTTCGATCCGGCCAGCATGGGCAAGACCTTCGCCGAGGCACCGATGTTCGGCCTCTGGCTGAAGGGCGCCACCGTCGGCAACCTGCAGCGTGCCAGCGTGGTGGATGGCCGCACACGCCTGTTCGCATTCCGTGCCCTGTCGGTACAGCCGGAGTTGGCCGTCGTCGCCGGCCAGTCGCTGGAGCTGGTGCTGGCGCCCTGGCGCTGGCTGGCGATTGTCGCGGTGGTCGTCTGGGCCGCGGCCTGCACCGCCGTGATCGTGATGGGTGCCTTTCTCGACCGGGCCTGGGCAGCGAGCCGGCGGGCCGAGCAGCAGGCCAGCGAAGCCGCGCAGCGGCTGTCGTTGGCCACCGCTGCGGCAACCATAGGCGTGTGGGACTGGGACACCCGCCAGGCCACCCAGTGGTATGCAACGCCGACCTATTTCACGATGATGGGCGACGACCCGCACACCGATGTCGGGCGCCGCGACGAATGGGTCGAGCGCCTGCACCCGCAGGACAGGGCGGCCGTGGTCGAGCGCATTGCCGCCGTGCTGGCCGGCGCCGACCTGCCCTACCACTACGAGGCACGGCTGCGCCATGCCGACGGCAGCTATCGCTGGGTCAGCGTCACTGGCCAGGTGCTGGATCGCGATGCCCAGGGCAGACCGACGCGGATGATGGGCACGCGCGTCGACATCACCGAGCGCAAGCAGGCGGAAGACGCGCTGCGCGACAGCGAGGCCCGCTACCGCGAGCTGTTCTACAGCAACCCCCAGCCGATGTGGGTGTTCGATGACGAGACCCTGGCGTTCCTGGCGGTCAATACCGCAGCGGTCGTGCACTACGGCTATAGCGAGGCCGAATTCCTGTCCATGACGATCGCCGACATGCGACCCAGCGAAGATCGTGCGGCCCTGCTGAGTCGGGCAACGCGACGGCCAGGCGGCCTGCACAGCGCCGGCCTGCACACCCATCTGCGAAGTGATGGCAGCCGCATCCTGGTCGAGATCACCTCGCATTCGCTGGATTTTGGCGGCCGGCCGGCTCGCCTGGTGCTGGGCCGCGACGTGACCGAGCTGAAGCGCTCGCAGCAGGAGCTGGAGGCCCTGAACCATCAGCTGGAGGCGCGGGTCGAGGCCCGAGGCCGGGAGTTGCAGCAGGCCATGGCCCAGCTGCTGCAGGCCGAGAAGCTGGCCGCGCTGGGCAGCCTGGTGACCGGCGTGGCCCATGAGCTGAACACGCCGATAGGCAATGTGCTGATGGTGGCCTCGACCCTGAAGGACGATGTCGGTCGCTATGGCGCGCGCCTGCTGTCGGGCGCCGCGCGGCGCTCCGAGGTGACCGACTGGACGGCGCGTATCGCCGAGGCCAGCCAGCTGATCGAGCAGGACGCGGCCCGTGCCGCCAAGCTGATCGCCGACTTCAAGCGCGTTGCCGTCACGCCGGCCAACGCCCGTCGTCAGAGCTTCACCCTGCGCGAGGTCGTCGACAAGGCCCTGCGCCTGCTGCCCGCCGAGGCCGCGCTCGGCGAGCACGACATCCAGCTCGAAATCGCCCCCGAGATTCGCATGGACAGCTATCCCGGACCGTTGGAGCAGATTCTCGGCAACCTGCTCAGCAACTCCTTCCAGCATGCCTTCACCGGGCGCAGCAAGGGCCGGATCCGTATCGCCGCGCGTCGCGATGGCGACTTCGTCGAACTCAGCTACAGCGACGACGGCTGCGGCATTGCCGCTGATGTGCTCAAGCGCGTGTTCGAGCCCTTCTACACCACCCAGCTGGGCCAGGGCGGCAGCGGCCTGGGCCTGTACATCGTCTACAACCTGGTCACCGGCATGCTCGGCGGCACGATCACGGTGGACAGTGTGATCGGTGAGGGCACCCGCTACGAGATGCGGCTGCCGGCCGAGCTGGGCCCGGCCGAACCCGTGCGGAGGCCCCCGGACATCAGCGGCGCAGCGGCGTCGTACGGCGGCGCCGAGCCCGCGTGACCAGCGCGCCCAGGCCGGCCAGCCACAGCGCCAGCGAGGCCGGCTCGGGCACGGCCGTGACCGAGATCGTGCCGCTCATGTAGAGCTGGCTGTAGTCCAGCGCGCTGCCGGCGGCAAGCTTGAATCCGCTGGCGTCGATGCTGCCAAAGCTGCCCGTCAGGCTGCCCCAGTCCAGCAGGTCGAAGCGCTGACCCGTCTGGGCGACGAAGCCGTTCCAGGACACCAGCTTGAGCGTGCCGCCCAGGCTCAGATTGCCGTCGACAATGTACTTGTCGAAGCTGCGGTTCTTCAAGCCATCATCGGTGCCGCACAGCAGGGTGCAGGCGGTGATGCCGCCGATCTCGGCCAGATAGACGTTGTCGTCACCGAACTCGACATCGCCCTCGTCGGTGCCCAGGCCCGGCGAGGCGCCGACAGAGATGCCCCCCTCGAAGCGCTTGGTGCCCGTGCCGGTGAACTTGGCGCCGGTGCGTTGCTGCACCAGCTCGAAGAAGGTGGCCACCGAGCCGGTCGAGACGCGCAGCTCGGCGCCGCTCTGCACATCGACCTTGCCGTAGAAGCTGGTATTGCTCAGGCCCGAGAGGATGATCTGGCTCGCGTTGGCGCCAAGGATCTCGGTGTAGACCGTTGAGCTGCCGCCGCTGAGCAAGACCCGGCCCTTGTTGGTCAAGGTCCCGCCGCTCAGCGTGCCGAAGCCGCTGATCACGCCGAGCGCCTCGTTGCTCAGCGCCTTGCCGTTGTTGTCCAGCGTGCCTCCGGCCAACTGGATCTTGCCGGCATTGCTGGCCAGGCCCTGGTTCAGCAGCAGGGTGGCGCCGGGGCCCGCAGACAGAATGCCGGTGTTTGTCAGCCGGCCGTCCAGGGTCAGCGTGCCGCCGAGCGCGCCGACGCTGCCGGTGTTGATGATCTCGTTGTTGATCTGGCCCACGCCGTTGATGCGCCCGGTGTTGGTGATGGGCCCGCCGGCCAGCGTGGCGATGGTCGAGCCCATCAGGATCTGGCCCTGGTTGCCGAAGGGCTGCTCGATGCGAAAGCTGCCGGCATCGACCGTCAGGCGGCCGGCGTTCTCGAACCTGGCCGAGATCACGCCCCGGCCGGTCAAGGTGCCGGCCGTGCTGTTGATCAGCGTGGCCGAGCCCGAAACGGTGTCGCCGCTCATGCTCATCACGCCGGCATTGAACAGATTGGCGCCGCTGAGCCGCAGCTCGCGCCCGCCCAGCATGTCCCAGTTGCCGGTGTTGACGTTGAGCGTGGTGTTGGCCAGCTCGAAGACGCCGCCCGACTGCTCGAACAGCCCGCTGTTGATGAAGGCACCGCTGCCGATCTTCCGGCCGAAGCCGCTCATGTAGCCGCTGTTGATCAGTGCGCCGGAGCCGCCTATCGTGCCGCCCTCGAACGACAGCTCGCCCGTGTTGCTCAGGCCGCCGGCGCCAACGGTAAGTGTGCTGAAGCGCGCCACCGTCAGCAGGCCGTCCTGCACCAGGGAGCCGACCTGCGCCTGGCCGCCGGCCAGCGTCAACGCATCGTCGGTGCCCAGCGTCAACCGGCCGGCGACGTCCAGATTCATGCCGGCCAGCAGGCTCAGGTCGGTGCCGAGCAATTGCCCTGCGCCCAGGCGCGCATCGCCGCTGAAACCGACGCTGCCGGCGGTCCAGACAAAGCGGCCGGCATTGCTGGCCTCGGTGAGGTTGAGCGTGCCGCCGGCCAGCGTGAGTGTGCCCGCCGCGCCGACTGTCAACTTCGGTGCCTCGACCAGAGCGCCGCTCCCCAGGGTCAGCGTGGCAGTGCCGGCTTCACCCAGGAGCAGACGATCCGTGACGGTCAACTTCGCACCGGCGCCGGTGATCGTCACGGCCGGCCCGCCCACCAGGTTGCTGCCCACCTGCAGATCATGCGCGCTCACCACCGCACCCGCACCAATGCTCAGTGAGCCACGGGTCAGGACGATGTCCTTCGCAACAGCCAGGCCGGCGCTTGCTCCCAGCAGCGTGACCGTGCCGCTGCCGCCATCGCGGCCAAGGTAAGCGAAATCGCTGCTCACCTGGCCGCCGTCGAGGATGTTCAAGCTGCCATCACCGACGTAGCCGACATTAAGCTCGCCCGAGCTGATCCAGCGCGACTGCACGCCCGACACCTTGGCAAAACCATCACTGCCGGCCAAGCGGCCCAGGGAGGCGTTGACGTTGCGGACCACGCCGCCCGCCTCGATAGACATATAGCCGGTGCCGACCTGACCGACGGTGAGGTCGCCGCTGTGGTTCCACGCCGAATTGGCGCCGTAGAGGCTGGCATAGCCGCCGCTATTCAGGGCCGCGCCCAGGATGGAGTTAACACTGATAATCACGGCGCCGTTCAGGATGTCCAGCGTGCCGGTGCCGGCCTGGCCGACCGTCAGGTCGGCGCCGCTGGCCCAGCTCGATCCCGCGCCGTCGAGCATCACCGCGCCGCGGCTGAGCGCCTGCACCCCCAGCACCGTCTTGCCCAGGCTGGAGACCGCCCCGCCGTTGCGCACGTTCACATAGCCATCGCCCTGCACGCCGATCTGAAAGTCCAACGGCGTGCCGGTCGGCGCGGCATTGACCAGCCTGGAGCCGACACCATCGACATTGACCGTGCCCACGCCCAGGGACAGCGCGCCCAGCGTCGTGCCATTCGACTTCCACTCGCTGCCGGTCAGCAGGCTCAGCGTATGAGTGGCGTCCTTGCCGATCGTCGAGACGCTGCTGTTGTTCGGGTAGTTGTAGACCGCCAGGTCGACGTTATCGACCTTGACCTTGTTCTTAAGGGTCAGCTTGACCTGCCCCCCCGGGTACTTGTCGGCGTTGCCGAGCATGACTGCCGCGAAGCTCATGCCGGCACTGCCACCCTCCCAGTTCGAGTCTTCGCCATAGACCTGAACCAGGGTGTTGAAGGTCTGCAGCTTGGCGCTGAAGTTGTTGATGCCTTCGTTGAGGTAGATCCGCGCGCCCTGCGTCGCGGTCATGGCCTCGGCGTCGGACTCGAACACGATGCCACGGACGTCGACGGTGTAGCCGTTCTTCGAGAAATGCGTGTTGTTAGCCGAGATCTTGCTCTTCTTGAAATGCAGCCAAGTATTGCCGTCCTCCAGAGCCGGCCAGGTGGCCGCGCCTTGTTTGACCCAGTTCCCCTCCGTTTGCCAAGAACCGTTCGCGCCGTTGCCAGCCCAAACCCAGTCGCCCGCTCCGGCAGGTGCCGAGGCGCCGGCGGCCAGCGCCAGCATGAGGGGCCGCAGGGCCGGACGGAAGCTTGCACGCGCGGAGGGGCGCTTGGCGCCACGGAGTTTGATGTTGCTCATGAGAAGCTCCCGAGTTGATGAGGTATGCATGTACGAATGGCTGGATGGGTAGTGGCGGCGCGCTTATCTGACGACCCAGGTGTTGCCGGCTTCCAGGCCGCCCAGGTCGACGCCTACTCCCAGGCCAAGACCGAAGTTGAAGCCGGGAATCGCGTGTTGTGCGCCGCGCAGGCCCTTGGAAACGCTCCACTGAACGCCGACCCCGACGCCCGCGCCCAACTCGCCTGCCAGGCCGACGCCGACGAACCAGCCGCGCTGAGAGTCAACGTCCCCCGGCTGCCAGGAGATGCCGAATTCGCTGGTCGCTGCGGCAATCAATCCGACCACGTTGCCAATGCTGGACACCGCGCGAATCTGCAGCGAGTTGCCCTTATCCAGGAAGCAGTTGGCGACCATGCCCACGGAAGACGTGGTGCCCGCGATGAACGCACCGGTGGTGGTGGTGTAGATGCCCCAGGACGAGCGGCGTGCATTGCTCGGGATGATGGAGACATAGGGTGAAGCGCCGGGAATCTCGCCATACACCTCGGGGCCGCAAAATACCCGCAGCTTCTTGCCGATCTGCTTCATGTCCTCTACCACCTGGTAGTCCACCCGATTCGCGCCGGCAGCGAGCAACACCCGCTTCATCACGTTTCTCAGTTCGGCGTCCTCGTTGATGTCCTTGAAATTGGTGGTCAATTGGGTGAAGAAGACCTTGTTGTCGGCAATTGCGGCCCTGCCGGCCTTGCGGAACAACTCCAACATCAGACCGTCGGCGTATTTGTTGACCTCGCTCAGGGCCTTGGCGTAGCCGTCCTGGCCCGCCTGTATCGATGTCTGCCAGCCGACCTGGGTCAAATGGCTGATGTTGACGAAGGCGGCCGACATATCAGGGCTGGTGCCTATGCCGCGGGTGTAGCTGCTGCGAGTGGTTTCCCAGGCGCCGTTGTAGGTGCAGATGCCACAGACATCCATGCGGTAGCCGTCGCGGCAGTCGCGGTAGTACAAGGCGCCGCATTGATTGGGCGTGCTCTTGTGCTTGCGATGCGGCGCCTCGGTATAGGTGCGCGAGCCGCTGAAGCTGCAGGTCAGCGCGCCGGTGCTGTGATAACCATCGCGGCAATTCTGCGAGCAGACCAGCCCGGTGCAGGAGTAACCCTCGCGCGGCGCTTCGTAGCACAGCAGGCCCTCCTTGACCTTGCCGGCGGGGCAGTTGAAGGCCTGGGCGTCGCCGGCCATGATCAGCATGGCCGCCAGGCCCATGAAGAGCGAGAAGCCCAGCCGCCGCAGCAGCGAGGCAAGACCGTGGAGGACTGGATTCTTCATGCTTTCACCTGTGCCGAAATCGATGGCTGGAGAATTTCACGGGCGGTCGGTGAAGTCCTTTAATCAAAGTTAAATCGGCGGGCCCGGGGCCCCGTCACCCCGCGTTCAGGGGGGCGGCCATGCGTCGCCTACACTGCTGACGGTCCACGCAATGCCGTGCGGATCGCGATCCGGGAGCGCTGCTTCGCCCGATGTCCGCCCCCAACGGCATTCGCTGCATGGCCAAGCTGCTTTCATTCCCCGCGCACGCGCCGCCGTCGAGGCTGCGTTTCGGCCGCTTCGAGTTGCAGATCAGCGAGCAGCGTCTGCTTGTCGATGGCGAACCGGCGCCGTTGCGCGCCCGGGCGCTGGAGCTGCTGATCGTGCTGGTGCAGCGCGCCGGCCACCTCGTCACCCGCCAGGAGTTGCTGGACCTGGTCTGGCCCGGCCTGGTGGTCGAAGAGAACAACCTCAGCGTGCAGATCAATGCCCTGCGCAAGGTGCTGGGCAGCGAGATCGTGGCCACCATCCCGGGCCGTGGCTATCGCTTCACCGCGCCGCTCGAATCCGGCCCGGCACAAGCCAACGACGGGCCGCCCCCGACCTTGTTTGCCCCACTCGGGGGGCCTCACGCCAAGCGGCAGGTCTGGGGGTCTTCACAGGCACCGACGCCACTGTCCCTGGTCAGCAAGCTCAAGACCAATCTGCCCGTCCTGCTGCCGCCACTGATCGGCCGCTCCGTCGAACTGAGCGGGCTGGCGGCGCTGGTCGACCGCCGGCCGCTGGTCACCCTGCTCGGCGCCGGCGGCATGGGAAAGACCCGGCTCGCCCAGGCGCTGCTGCACCAGCGCCTTGCGCATTACGAGCATGGCGTGTGCTTCATCGACCTGGCGGTGCTGGCACGCGGCGACGCGGTCGTGAGCGCCGTGGCCGCCGCCCTGGGCCTGCCGCAGCCCGGCGGCAGCGCGCCGCTGGCCACCCTGGTGAACGCGCTGGCGCCGCTGGAGCTGCTGATCGGGCTGGACAACGCCGAGCATGTCGTCGATGCCGTGGCCGAGCTGGCATCGGCCCTGCTGCTTGGTGCCCCCCGGGCGCGCCTGCTGGTGACCAGCCAGGCGCCGCTGAAGGTCGGCGAGGAGTCGCTTTACCGGCTTGAACCGCTGGCATTGCCGCCGGCCGATGCCGGCGCCGAGGCGGCGCTGCTATTTGGTGCCGTGGCCCTGTTCGCCCAGCGCGCGCAGGCGCTGGATCGTCGCTTCGAGGTCGGCGCCGCGAACGTGGCGCAGGTCGTCACGCTGTGCCGGCTGCTCGACGGTGCGCCGCTGGCGATCGAGCTGGCTGCGGCCCGCCTGCCCCAGCTGGGCTTGGAGCAACTGGTCAGCGCCCTGCATCAGCGCCTGAGCCTGCTGACGCAAGGGCGCCGCGACGCGCCGCTGCGCCAGCAGACGCTGCGCGCCACGCTGGAGTGGAGCCATGGCCTGCTGAGCCCGACCGAGCAGACCGTGTTCCGCCGGCTCTCGGTGTTCGTCGGCTCGGCATCGCTGGCCCTGGCCCAGGAGGTGCTGGCCGACGACGCTTCAGGCGGGCTCGCTCAGCTCGACCCATGGGCGGTGCTGGACGCACTGGGCGCGCTGGTTGATCGCTCGCTGGTGGACTTGGTCGAAGGCCCCGGCGGCCCCGACGATCTGCCGCGCTATCGGCAGCTGAACTCGGCCCGGCTTTTTGCCGGCGAGCAGTTGCTGGCCGCCGACGAGAGTGCGGCGCTGGCTCGCCGCCATGCGCAGGCGCTGCGGACTCTGCTGGAGCAGGGCCGAACGGAGCTGTACGCAGGCCGGCTGCTGTTCCAGGCATGGCAAACCGAGCTGGACCCGGACGTCGACAACGGTCTGGCCGCGCTGCAATGGGCGCTGGCCCACGACGACCGTGCCTGTGCGCTGAGCATCGCGCCGGTGCTGTCGCGCAATATGACCGGTCGCCGCCACGCCGAGTGCAAGTCATTGTGGGAGCAAGTCGAGCCCCTGCTGGGCGCCCCCGCAAGTGAGCCGCCCCTGCCGCCGGCCCTGCTGGCGCGGGCGGTGCGGGAGTGCGCACGGGTCTGGAGCAACACCCAGGTTGGCCGCGCGCAGGCGCTGGGCCGCCAGGCCTATGAGCTGGCTGTCGCTGCCGGCGACACACAGACCCGCTACCTGGCTCTGGAGCAGCTCGCGTGGGCCGCCGGCGCCAGCAACGAGATCGACAGCTACCGCGGCTTGATCGAGGAGCTGCTCGGCGTGGAAGACCGCGGCTGGTCGAGCTTTGTGCAGGCCGAGGGCTCCTGGGCCAGGCTGTGGGAGTTCATGCTGACCGATGACCTGCCGGGCGGCCTGGCCGAGTTGCAACGCCACGCCTGCCTGCTGCGCGCCGCCGGCATGAGCGACGAGCCGCAGCAGGCCAATGCGATCCCGATGCTGGTGGCGGCCGGCCGCTTCGACGAGGCGATACGCACCGGCGAGGCCTTGATCGAGGGCTCGGCCGGCGCCCGCAACCGCGGCGGCCAGCGGCATTTTCATGTCTTGAACCACCTGACCCGTGCCTATCTGGCCAAGGATCTGACGGCCCCGGCCCGGGCCTGTGCGGCCGAGTTCTGGTCCGCAGCCCAGCGCTACGACATGCAGGCCTATTGGGCCGATTGCGCCGCGCTGCTGGCCGCACTAGAACAGCGCCCGTCGGTGGCCCTGCACCTGCTGGGCTATGCCGATGCGGCCTTCGCCGCCGCCGGCACGCCACGCCAGTCCGCCGAGCAGCGCCTGGTCGAGCGCGCAGAGCGGCTGGCTGCGCAAACCTTGGCTGCGGCCTCCCACGACAGCGAGGTGGCACGGTTCAAGGCCCAGGGCGCGCGACTGCAAGACGCCGATCTGGCCGCGCTGGCCCTGGCTGATGCCCCGTCCCGGCCCGCAAGCGCTCAGTAGTCCTTCATCGCCTGCGCCAGCGGCACACGCTGCAGGCGCCAGGCCGGCAGGGTCGCCAGCAGCAGGCCGGTGGCCAGCATGGCCAGCGCCATCAGCAGCTCGGCCTCACCGAGGGCCGGCTGCAGGGCCACGCCCGTGCTGCGAGCCAGCCAGCGGCTGATGACAAACGACAGCGCGTAGCCCCCCGCCAGCCCCAGCGCAACACCTGACACCATCAGGCTGGCGGTGAAGCCCCAGGCGATGGCGAACACATAGCGGCGTGGGGCACCGAGCGCGCGCAGGGTGACGAACTGCGGCGTCAGCAGGCGAAACAGAATCAGCACGCTGGCGATGATGGCCAGCAGCACCAGCGCCTGCGTGACCAGGGCCAGCAGGCTCATCAGCTGGCGCATATCGCCGAGTACGGCATAGAGCTGCAGCAGGGCCTCGGCCGGGAAGAAGGCCATGGACTCGCGGCCGGTGTAGGCGCTGCGCAGCTGGTAGGCCTGGGCCAGCTTGGGTGTGTGCAGCACGGCGGCCGGAATGCCCGGCGTGTGGGCAGCGTCGAACGGCGGTCCCAGCTGTGCGGAGCCCGGCGCATGGCCGCTGGGCAGCTTGTGCATCGCCCAGACCTGCTCGACCGGGGCCAGCACCGCGCGATCCCAGGGCGAGCCGGTGGGCCGCATGCGGCCGACGACGGTCAGCAGCGCTTCGTGTGCGTCCAGCGCATCGTCGCCGCCCTGGGCCTCGCCGGCGTGATGCACGCCATGGGCCGGATGGAAGCGCTCGCCAAGCTGTAGTGGCGAGGCGGCACCGACAACGACTTCCTCGCGGGCAGCGAACCTGCGGCCCTCGGCCAGGCCGCCCGACAGATGCTCGACCAGCGCTGCGGTCACCCCCAGCAGGGGTGCGCCGCGGTGGCTGTCGCCGAAGGCCAGCGGCGAGACGAAACCCGCCCGCGTGTCGTTCAGCAGGCGGGCGCTCAGCTCGGGGCTCAGCAATTGGCTGCCCCCGGGGCGCAGGAACACGGCGGTCAGCAGGGCATCGGTGCGGCTGCCCGGTGCGGCGACGATCAGGTCGAACTTGTCGGCGGCCCTGGCACTGCCCGAACGCAGCGCGCGCTCCTGCGACACGATGGCCACCGCCAGGCTCACGCCGGCTGCAACCAGCAGGACAAAGGCCAGCGCGCTGTAGCGGTAGCGGCTCAGCGCGGCGCGTATCACCGGCCACGGATTCATCATGCTCATGGCAGCACCCGACCCGACTTCATGGTCAGCACCTGGTCGGCCAGCGCTGACAGGCGCTCGTCATGGGTGACCGCCACCACGGTCCTGCCCTGTCGGGCGATGTCCTGCAGCGCCGCGGCGATGCGCTGGCCGTTGTCGGCATCGAGGCTGGCGGTCGGTTCATCTGCCAGCAGGATGGGCGGGTCCAACAGCAGCGCACGCGCCAGCGCCACACGCTGCTGCTCGCCGCGGGACAGGCGGGCCACCGGCCCGGCGCGCTGCGGCAGCTCGAAGCGCGCCAGCAGCTCAAGGCCGCGCAGGCGCAGCGCGGCCGGCAGATGCAGGCGGCTGAACTGCGCCGGCAGCAGCACATTGGCCAGCGCGTCGAGTTCATCGATCAGCCGGAAGTCCTGGAACACCAGGCCGCAATGGGCCAGGCGCCAGGCATCGCGCTGGCGCTCGCTCAAGCGGGCCAGCTCGACATCGCCAAACAGGATGCGGCCCTGCTGCGGCACGACGATGCCGGCCAGCGCATGCAGCAGGGTGGTCTTGCCCGAGCCCGAGGGGCCGACGATGGCCGTCAGCTGCCCCGGCGCAAAGCTCGCGCTGACGTCCTGCAGCGCTCGGATGGCGATGCCACCGGCATCCGCGAAGCTGGCGCTGACCGAGTGCGCGGCCAGCGTCATGGCCGATGGAAGGTGGCGTCGGTCAAGCGCACGCGGCTGACGAAACCGGTGGCCGCATCGGTCTGCGGGCCTATCTCCAGCCGGCCCACAACCTGTATCAGCTCACCGGGCCGCACCGCCTCCTGGCGCTTCTTCATGCGCACGAAGATGATGGTGTCTATCCATTGATCTTCGGACGCGCAGAAGGGACAGGTCTCCACCGGCGTGTTCGACAGCACGAAGAAGTCCGACTCGACCTTCAGATGCGGCGCCATGAAGCCCTGGATGGTGACCGGCTTGCCGGCCAGCCGCTTGGCCAGATCGGAGAAGCTCAGGTCATCCCTGTACAGCTCGAACATGCGGATGCGCGGCGGCGTCTGGGCCAGCGACGCCAGCGGCAGCACGGCCGCCGCGAGCACGAGATGGCGTCGCCTCAACATCTCGTCACTCCATGCCCGTGACAGCCAGCACGATGCTCAAGGACGTGGTGATGGCCTTGACCATCGGCTCCTTCTCGACATCGATCCACTCGTCCAGCGAGTGCGAACGGCCACTCTTGTCGGGCGCGCCGCGACCGATCGTGATGGCCGGGATGCCCAGGTTCATCGGCATATTCGAATCGGTCGAGCTCCAGCCGTAGCTCACCTTGTAGCCGCCCGCCTCGATCGCCGCCTTGGCGAACTGCACCAGCTCGGACTTCACATCGGTGTTGCCCGCCGGTCGGTCGCCGATCAGCTTGGCCTCGACGGTGATCTTGCCTTCCTTGGTCGAGCGCGCGAAGTTCTCACCATCGGCGGCCTCCTGCATGATCTTCAGCATGCGGTCTTCGACCCGCTTCAGCTCGGGCACCGCCTCCGAACGCATGTCCACCTCCATCCAGCTGCTCAACGGAATCGAGTTGACCGAGGTGCCGCCGCCGGTCAGGCCGATGCTGTAGGTCGTCTTGGGCGTGGCCGGGACCTGGATGCGCGAGAACTCCACCGCCGCCTGGCCCTGTGCAAACATCGGATTCACCAGACCGAACGCGCCGAAGCTGTGGCCGCCGGGGCCGTTGAAGGTGACGCGATAGCGCTTGGAGCCGACGCCGCCGTTGGTGATCTGGCTGACGCTGCCGGACTCGACCGAGAAGAAGGTCTTGATCTTGTCTTTGTAGGCGCCCCTGGTGAACAGATGGCGCACGCCACGCAAATCGCCCGGCCCCTCTTCGCCCACGGTTCCGACGAACAGGATGTCATCCCGCGTCTTGATGCCGGCGGCTTGCATGGCCCGCACAAAGCCCAGCAGTACCGACAGGCTCATCGTGTCGTCGCCGACGCCGGGCGCGTAGAGCTTGGTGCCCTGGCGCTTCACCGTCACATCGGTGCCGGGCGGGAACACGGTGTCCAGGTGGGCGGAGACGACGACGAGCTTGCCGTCACCGCGCGTGCCCTTGCGCAGGCCCAGCACATTGCCTTCCTCGTCGATCTTCACGTCGCTCAGGCCCACGGCCTTGAGCATCTGCTCGAAGGCCTTGGCGCGGACCTCTTCCTTGAACGGAGGCGCCGGAATCTCGGTCAGCTTGATGCCGTCCTCGACGATACGGCCATGCTCCTTGTCTATCGTCGCGGCGGCCGTCTTGAAGGCCGGGCTGGCGAGAATGCGTTCAACTTCGGCAACGGGGTTCGCGGTCTGCGCGAAGGCCGCAGCACCCGCGAGCGCAGCGTTCGCGGCCAGGGCCAGAGTGGAAAGGCGTACAGCGATATGCATGGATCGAGCTCTCGGAGAGTGAGGGGTTCGGTCCAGTGTATCGAGCAAGCGAGCACCGCAACCGTGCGCCGAGGACCGGCCCGCACGCCGGTGCGGTAGCCGGCATGCTGGGGCGATAAACAGCCCGGCTCAGGGCGTGATCGCCACCTTCAGCACACCATCGCGCTGGTGGCCGAACAGCTCGTATGCCGCCTCGATATCGCCTAGCTTGTAGCGGTGCGTGACCATCGCACCGAGATCGATGCGGCCGCTCTCGATCACGGACATCAGCCGCCGCATGCGCTCCTTGCCGCCCGGGCACAGGGTGGTAATGATGCGGTGGTCGCCCAGCCCGGCTGCAAAGGCGCCGAGCGGTATGTGAAGGTCGGTCGAGTACACGCCGAGGCTGGACAGCGTGCCGCCTGGCCGCAGCACCCGCAGGCAGGCCTCGAAGGTCTGCTGCGTGCCCAGCGCCTCGATCGCCACGTCGACTCCGCGCCCACCGGTCAGCCGCAGGATCTCCTCGACCGGATCGCACTTGCTGGCGTCGATGACATGGTCCGCGCCCATCTGCGTCGCCGTCAGCAGTCGGCCGGGCAGGCGATCCACGGCAATCACCACCGCGGCGCCGCTGAGCTTGGCACCCGCCGTCGCGCACAGGCCGATCGGGCCCTGCGCGAACACCGCCACCACATCGCCGATGCGTATCTCCGCACGCTCGGCGCCGCTGAAGCCGGTGGACATGATGTCGGGGCACATCAGCACCTGCTCGTCGCTCAAGGCGTCGGGAACCGGTGCCAGATTGACCATCGCATCCGGCACCAGCACGTACTCGGCCTGGCAGCCATCGATGGTGTTGCCGAACTTCCAGCCGCCCATGGGCTTCCAGCCATGGGCGGTGCCGGCGCCGTCCTGGGAGCAGGCGCCGCACAGGCAGGCATTGCTCCAGCCGCTGGGCGTGATGGCCCCCGCGATCACACGCTGCCCCTCGCGGTAGCCGGTCACGGCGCTGCCCAGCTTCTCGATCACACCTACCGGCTCATGGCCTATCGTCAGGCCCCGGGCGACCGGGTACTCGCCCTTGAGGATGTGCACATCGGTGCCGCAGATGGTGGTCGTGGTCACGCGCATCAGCGCATCCAGCGGCCCGACGTCCGGAATCGGCTTGTCCTCCAGCACGATACGGCCGGGTTCGACGAATACGGCAGCTCTCATCAGTGTCATGGCCGGCTCCTGAGCAATCGGTCCGGGCATTCTTGGGCCGCCTGAGGCGCTGCACCTTGCGCTCGATCAAGGCACGAAGGCTGCGCCTGTCGCAGGTCAGTTGCCGGGCCTCATCTCGGCTCATCGCTCACCTTCAAGCGTGGTGAGTCCGACACTCTTACCCCGCCGATAGATAGACCAGCGCCACATTGATGGCATAGGCCGACACCAGGCCAATGCTGACCCAGCTGGTCACGCGCAGCACGCGGCCCTGCGGCCGCATCACCAGGCCCACGATGACCAGGCCGCTCATGATCAGGGCCGTCATCGCCGTGCCCGCATGCACCATCGACACATGGGCCAGCAGCGCGCCGCGCGTGTAGAACAGATCGTCGATGGACAGGATCATGACGTTGAACAGATTGCTGCCCAGCAGATTGCCGATGGCCATGTCCAGCGCGCCCAGGCGCAGCGCCGAGAGGGTAACGGCCATCTCCGGCAGCGTGGTCACCACCGCCATCAGCACCGTGCCGACGAAGCTGCGCGACAGGCCCAGCGCCTGGGCCAGCGCGTCGGCCACCTCGGGCAGCCAGATACCGGCCAGCAACACGAGCAGTGCGGCGAGGCCGAAGCGCCGCCACTCGCGTGGCGCGCCGGGCGGGGTGCCCTGCTGCACGGACCCGGCGCCGCCACTCGACATGGCCCGCAAGGCCTGCCACTCAAGCGCGTGCACGCTGCGCAGCGCCAGCAGGTACAGGCCCAGCAGCAGCGGGCTGTACAGGCCCACATGCAGCAGCGTCGGAGAGCGCGTCCCCACCAGCACACTCAAGGCCACAAAGCCCAGCATGACGACGCCGAAGGCGGCCGACAGCAGGTGCGTGGCGCTGGCGTCGCGGTACATCGGCTGGCGGCGCTGTAGCGCATCGACGATCACCAGAAAGGCCAGATTGACGACACAGGCGCCCAGAGCGTTGCCGACGGCGAGGCTGGGGGCATCGACCAGGGCCACCGCGCTGATGCCAGAGGCCAGCTCGGGCAGCGAAGTCACAGTCGCCAGCAGGGCCAGGCCAACCCAACCCCGCCCCCAGCCATAGAGACCGGCGAGACGGTCGGCGCTGCGGCTGAGCTCGAAACCTGCCCGGGCAATCAGCACCGCGCACAGCAGGAACTGCAGCAGCAGCCAGGCAAGCGCTGCGTTCGCGGATGAGGTCAAATCGGCATCGGCCACGTAGCAGGACTCCTCGCGAGGCGGGCCGAGCGGCGGACCCATCGCGAAGTTTCATGGCCGGCCCCAGCGGACCGCTTGAGGTGGATCAAGCCAGACGCAGGTGACGGCACTATGCTGCGGCCAAAGCGCCCCTGGCGGCGCAGAACCATCGCACACATGAACAGCAAGGCAGTGCCGCAACTCTGGCATCAGTTGGATGCCCAGCACATCGCCAACCAGCACGGCGTCGATCTGGGCCAGGGCCTGGCGCATGCCGAGGCCCTGCAACGGGCCGAGCAGCACGGCCCCAACGAGCTGGAGGCCAAGGCAAGGCCCGGCCGCTGGGCCCTGCTGGCCGAGCAGTTCAAGGACTTCATGGTGCTGGTGCTGCTGGCCGCCGCCGTGATCTCGGGGCTGATCGGCGACCTGACCGACACGCTGGTGATACTCGTCATCGTGCTGCTCAATGCCGGCATCGGCTTTGTGCAGAGCTGGCGCGCCGACCAGGCCATGGCCGCCTTGCAGCAGCTCGCCGCCGCCCAGGCCACCGTGCTGCGCGACGGCCTGCCGCGGCTGGTTGCAGCCAGCACCCTGGTGCCAGGCGATGTGGTGCTGCTGGAGGCCGGCAACCAGGTGCCGGCCGATCTGCGCCTGTTCGAGATCGCACAGCTGCATCTCGATGAATCTGCGCTGACCGGCGAATCGGTCACCGCCCCCAAGGCCGTGGCGCCGCTGCCCGCCGGCGAGGCCGCGGCGCAGGCGCTGGGCGACCGCCTCAATATGGCCTTCAAGGGCACCACCGCCACCCGCGGCCGGGGCCGCGGCCTGGTGGTGGCCACCGGCATGCACACCGAGCTGGGCAAGGTGGCAAGGCTGCTCGATGGCGCCGATCGCAGCACACCGCTGCAGCAGCGCCTGGCCGCCTTCGGCAAGCGCCTGAGCCTTGGCGTGCTGGTGATCTGCGCGCTGATCTTCGGTGTGGGCCTGCTGCGCGGCGAGCCGCCACTGCTGATGCTGCTGACTGCCATCAGCCTGGCGGTGGCGGCCATTCCCGAGGCGCTGCCCGCCGTCGTCACCGTGCTGCTGGCGCTGGGGGCGCGGCGCATGGTGGCGGTGCAGGTGCTGGTGCGGCGCCTGCCGGCGGTGGAAACCCTGGGCTCCGTCAGCACCATCTGCTCCGACAAGACAGGCACGCTGACGCAGAACCGCATGCATGCCGAGCTGGTGCTTGCCCTGGGTGAGCGCTGGGTGCCAGGTGATGCCGCCGCAACGCCGGGGCAGCTGGAGACACTGCGCGCCGCGGCGCTGTGCAATGACGCCCGCCGCGCCGAGGACACGGCCGACGACGATCAATGGGCCGGCGACCCCACCGAGACCGCACTGGTACTGGCGGCGCTGTCGGCAGGGCTGGACAAGGCCCGGCTCGACGCCGAGGCCCCGCGCGTGCAGGAGCAGCCGTTCGACTCCGAGCGCAAGCGCATGACCACCTTCCACCGCATCGGCGCCGGACAGCTCGTGGCCTACACCAAGGGCGCGCCCGAATCGCTCTTGCCCTGCTGCACCGCGCAGTGGACGCCGCAGGGCCCGCAACCGCTGGACGCCGCCGCGTTGCTGGCCGCCGCCGATGCGCTGGCCGCCCAGGGCCTGCGCGTGCTGGGCCTGGCACGCCGCGAGCACGGGCAGCTGCCCGACACCAACTCGATCGAGGCAGTGGAAAGCGAGCTGCACTGGCTGGGCCTGATCGCGCTGATCGACCCGCCGCGCCCCGAGGCCCAGGCCGCTGTGCAGGACTGCATCAGCGCCGGCATCACGCCGGTGATGATCACCGGCGACCATCCGGCCACGGCCGTGGCCATCGCCCACCGGCTGGGCATCGTCACCGACCCAAATGCCACGGTGCTGACCGGCCAGCAGCTGGCGGCGATGGACGAGGCCGAGCTGCGCGCGCAGGTGCTGCAGGTGCGCGTCTATGCCCGGGTGGATCCGGCGCAGAAGATACGCATCGTCGAGGCGCTGCAATCCGGCGGCCAGTTCGTTGCGATGACCGGTGACGGCGTCAACGATGCCCCTGCGCTGAAGCGGGCCGACATCGGCGTGGCCATGGGCCGCGGCGGCACCGATGTCGCCCGCGAGTCCGCCAGCCTGGTGCTGCTGGACGACAACTTCGCCAGCATCGTCGGCGCCGTGCGCGAGGGCCGGCGCATCTACGACAACATTCGCAAGTTCGTGCGCTACGCGATGACCGGCAACTCGGGCGAAGTCTGGACCATCTTTCTGGCACCGCTGCTCTTGCTGCCGATACCGCTGCTACCCATCCACATCCTGTGGGTCAATCTCGTCACCGACGGCCTGCCCGGCCTGGCCCTGGCCGCCGAACCGGCCGAGCCCGGCCTGATGCAGCGCCCGCCGCGCCCACCGGCGGAAAGCCTGTTCGCCCAAGGCATGTGGCAGCACATCCTCGCCTTCGGCCTGTTGATCGCCGCGCTGTGCCTGGGCGTGCAGCACTGGGCCATCGCCAGCGGCCATGCGCATTGGCAGACCATGGTCTTCACCGTGCTGACCCTGGCGCAGATGGCCCATGTGCTGGCCATACGCTCCGAGCACCTGCCGCTGTGGCGCATCGGCCTGCGCAGCAATCTGCCGCTGCTGGGCGCCGTGCTGTTCACCTTCGCGCTGCAGCTGGCCATCATCTATGTGCCGGTGCTGCAGGGCGTCTTCAAGACTCAGGCGCTCAGCGTGGGCGAGCTGGGCATCTGCATTGGCGCTGCGGCGGTGGTGGGCGTCGCGGTTGAGCTGGAGAAGCTGTGGCGCAGACGCCGCCGCCTCAACTGAGGCGCCGCCGCCCCAGCCAGCCGACCAAGGCCAGGCCGCCCAGCAACAGCGCGTAGGTAGCCGGCTCCGGCACCGGTTCTGCCATCACGGTGACGTCCATGATCGTCACCGTGCCGGGCGCGTAGCCGGTGCTGCGGTAGAAGCTGATGCTCAAGGTCTGGCCCGTCATCACGGCCAGATCGTTGAGCGCGAAGCCGTAGCGGCTCGCATAGTCCTGATGCTGGGCGAAGGAAACCGTGGTCGACAGCAACGTGCTGGCGCCCAGCGTGACGGTGACGTCATTGCTACGTTGCAGAGAGGGTTGTCCGTAATAGAAGTAGCCGCTGACGTCGATGGTGCCGGTGATCGGCGAAGTCCAGCTCAGCACCGCCTCTCCGGACGCGCCGACCCCATTGAAGCCGTCGTAGGAGTGGACGGCGATGTCCGTGCCGCTGCCCCCCGGCTGCCAGAACACCGGCAGGAACGAGCCGTTGTTGGGCGAGGGTGCGTAGCCTGCGCTGCCGCTGAGCGGCACCATCGAGGCCCAGTAGGGCAGCAGGGTGCTGCCGCTGAGGAACGACCAGGCGCCGTTGGGATTCGGGCCCCCGTTCCAGTCGGCGACCAGGCCGTCGGTGGCGGCCGAGGCGGGCAGAGTTGCCGCCAGGGTCAGCGCGGCCAGCGCGCAGCGGGCAATGGACATGGGTTTCTCCTGAGTTGATCGTGAGCAAAGGAGGTCAGCGCCAGCTGCGCTTGCACCCGATCAAAGTATAGGTATCGGGCGGCGTCTGTGCATTGCCATCCGTCAACGCGCGGGCGCCCCCCCGAATGAAGGGGCCGGGTGAGGGCACAAGCACAATGCTGGGCTTTCATCGCCAAGGCGGACCGGATGCACCGGATCAATGCCATGAAGAACACCCCGAACGACATGACCGCCCTGATCCTCATCGACATGCAGCAAGGCATGGCCGCGGCGACCGGCCCGCGCAACAATCCCGGGGCCGAGGCCCGCATGGCCGCGCTGCTAACCGCCTGGCGCGAGCGCGGGCTGCCCGTGGTGCATGTGCGCCACTTGTCGCGCACGCCGGGCTCGCCCTTCTGGCCCGGCCAGGCCGGCGCCGAGTTCCAGCCGCGCCTGGCGCCGCTGCCGGCCGAGCATGTGGTGGACAAGCATGTCACGGACGCCTTCGCCCACAGCGGCCTGGAGCGCTGGCTGCACCAGCGCGGCATCCAGCAACTGGTGTTCGTGGGCGTCAGCACGAATATGTCGGTCGAGGCCACGGTGCGCAGCGCCGGCTGCCTGGGCTTCGACTGCAGGGTCGTCGCCGACGCCTGCTACTGCTACGACCGCCCCGACCTCGACGGCCGCCCGCGCAACGCCGAAGACCTGCACCGCGTCGCCCTGGCCAATCTGCAGGGCGAGTACGGGCAGGTCTGCGAGAGCACCGAGCTGCTGTAGCTCAGACAAGCCGGCGCCTCAGGCGAGACGCTTACCAGCCAACGCCGTAGTAGTCATAGACCTTGCGGCCGTACTCGTCCGAGTACGTCGGCTCGTTGCTGGACTCATAGCGCGGCGCCTTCTCGAGCTGATCCTGGCCCAGCGGCACGACGTAGCCGTCGAGCGTGGTGTCGTACTTCAGCATGCTCCACGGGATCGGATAGCGGTCGGTGCCCATACCCAAAAAGCCGCCGAACTCCAGCGCCGCATAGCGCACCAGGCCGGAGCGCTTGTCTATCATCAGGTCGTCGATCGAGCCCAGCTTGTCGCCGTTGCTGTTGTAGACCGAGGTGCCTTCGACCTTGTCAGAGGAAATGACGGGATTGCTGCTCATGGTGAGCCTCCTTGAATGAACGTGGATGAAAGGAACAGACCGCGGCGAACGGTTGGATTCCTGCAGCCTGTGGGCTATTTATGGCCTCGCATCGGCGCGGACTCCATCAGTCCGCAGCCAGACCTCTTGTAGGGCAGGGCCTACGGCCAGGTCTGGAATCCTTACTTCTTCTTGTCGATTTCATTGCCGATCACGCCGCCAACGACGGCACCGACGGCCGCGCCGGTCGGGCTCCCGCCCGTCATCACGGCACCCGCGACGCCGCCAATGCCTGCACCGGTCACCGTGTTCCTGCTCATGCTCGAACAACCGGTGCTGGCGACGGCAATGATCAATGCGGCAAGTGTGTAAGGAATAGTTGAGCGGTTCATGGGATCTCCTGAAAGTGGAGCGGCTACATGGCCGCTAGATCCCAAGGTAAGCGAGACCCGGCAGGCACGGAATCGGCCGGCGACGTTTGCTGATGTAGGACGGCAGGCCGCAGACTGCGTTGTTTCAGCAGAAGGCTCTTCGCTGCAGCTTCAGGGCATCTCGATCAATGCTCGCACGTAACAGATCCATATCAGCAGGGCTCACGCCTTGCTGCTTGAAGTGGTCTTCCCATTGATCGACCACGCCTGCCACTTGCTGAATCAACTCGATGGCGCGTGCTCTTTTGATGCCGAACTCGCTCAATTCAGTCAGCGCATTTTCCAGGCTGGATTCCGCCCCGGCTGTTCCCACTGAAAGGGCCTGGTAGCCCAGGTTCTGCAGAGTCGGCACCACGTCATAGGCTGGGGTCAGTTCGTAATAGCCATCGAAGCCCAGGCGCAGGCTGTGGTTGCGTTCATGGTCGTCGGTATTGTCCGTGAGGATGTTGAACACCATGCGCATGAACAGCTCTTCGCGCATGGCGCCCTGGCGGTCGGGGTGGCCCAGGCGCAGCAGCACGGTGGCCAGGGCGCTGTAGCTTTCGTTGAGGCGCGCAGCGCGCAAAACGGTTCTGGCCGACAAGCAGTGCATGCGGTATTCGCCCGCGCGGTCGAAGCGCTGGATGGTCAGCGCATGGCAAGCCTTGCCGCGGCGCGACGGAATGGGCAACACGCCGGTGACAGACACCTGGATGCCGGCCATCTTGGCCAGGGTCATGGTGGCGTGCTCTAGCAGGGGAGTATCCACCGCATCGTCCAGTTCGCTGAACTTGATGACGCACGGCCCTGCGTCGGTTTGCAGCAGCGCCTTGGGCCGCGCGCCACCCAGTGTTACGCCGGGCTGGAGCAGGCGCTGCATGTCTGCCGTGATGGGGGCCTGGGTCTGCAGATCTTCGATTGCGGCGCTCAGCTCGGCCAAGTCCCGCAATTGCGGGTAGGGACCCAGGTAGCGGGGGATGTACTCATCCGCCGAGACAGAAACGCCCAGCGCACCGAAACGGTCGTCACCGGCAAACAGCAGCATCTCCAGAATCGACAGACGGGCCGGGCGATCGATGTGGCGGATGATGCGCTCACCCCAGCGGTCGGGCCGGGCGTCGTCAATCGCGCCGGGGGCGCTGCCTCTGTCGCCAGCCGTGAACTCCTGGCCCTGCACCAAGGGCAGGTCCTCGCTCAGCGGAAACTGCCACCACTGCGTGTCGTAGGTAAAGGTCGCGCAGTTCGCGACCAATTGCGACAACTTGAGTTCCCCCACCAGCGTAGGTGCCGCAGGATTCACCATGGCCCAGACGTACAACTGGTCTTGAGGTACGTAGGTGCGCGGGTTGATGACGGGTTCAGACATCTAGATTTTAGTCTTCGACACCAGGGAGGCCAGGCCCTCGGCCGTTGCATTGCTTTTCGTGCTTGAGCCTCCCAGCAGCGCGCGGGCGTCGGCCAGTGGCTCCGCAGCGATACGCACTGCATTGGAAGCGCTCGCTGGATATTGCTGGTGCGTGGTGAGCGCGCCCGCTTCGGAATAACCGGGCTCTCTCGTGTCAGAACTCTTCTGGGTTCCAGTCGGCGCCGGAGCCTTGCGCTTCTTGCGTGCCTTGAGCACCTCGCGCTCCAGTGCCGCATGGTCCTTGAGCGGGGCGATGAGATCCGCCAAGCCATCGGCCTGATTGATCAGCCACATGCACATCACATAGGAGGCCATCGCCACAGCTGGGTCGCCCCGCTCGATACGGGCCATGGTCGGCTGCGACACCCCCAGCTTCTTCGCCCATTGCGCCTGCGTTTCACCACGCCGCTTGCGTGCAATGACGATGTTTTGCCCAAGTTGCTCGATCTTTTGCAGGACTGCCTGGGGGTAGTCAGTGGGGCTGGTATTTTGTCGCGGCATGCATAGATATTACATAATTTCAGATTTTACGCAATCCTATGAGTAATTAATTACCATCACTCCCGGCAGGCATGCATTGACCGAGCCACTGGTGTGAGGAGGAAAAGAACGCAGCCACCAACATTTTTTATTCATAGTTATTAAGCAATTCAAAAATTGAACACATCTATGATAAATTTTTACTACGCTGCGAGCAACAACGGAACTCGACTTCCCTGAAGAAAGGCCAGTTACCTCGCCCCCAGATGCGAAAGCGGCATCGCCGCCCCCGCCTTCACCTCGCCCAGCGAGAAGCTGGTGTGAATGTCCTTCACATTCGGCAGGTGTAGCAGGGTGTCGATTGAGAAGCGCGAGAACGCATCAAGATCGGTGGCCAGCACCTGCAGCTCGAAGGTGCCCGCCCCGGAGATGTAGTGGCAGGAGATCACCTCGGGCAGCCGGCGGATCGCTTCCTCCAACTCCTTGGTCGCGGCGCCGGTGTTGCGGTCGGCGTCCAGCCGCACGAAGGCGAGCACGCCCAGCCCCACCTTGCGGCGGTCGATCTCGGCGCGGTAGCCGGTGATATAGCCCTGCTCCTCCAGCCATTTGACGCGGCGCCAGGTCGGCGCGGCCGACAGGCCGATGCGGGCGGCCAGCTCGGCGTTGGACAGGCGGGCATCGAGCTGCAGCTCGTGCAGGATGGCGATGTGGTAACGGTCCAGCGTTTCAGGCAGACTGGCCTCATCGGCGGCGCCCGGTGCATCAGCGCGTGGCTTGGTGCCCGGCACACTTCTAGTGGTTTGCCCGGTTTTGGGGGTTCTGGATGCCAATCGTCACTCCAAGGCGGTTATTGAGCAAGATTCTTGCGCCAGACCCTATTTTGCAGCCACAGAAAGAAAGCACCCCGCGCAGGCCTTTGCCTACACTCGCGGCACCGCCTTTTTCTTATCCTGAAGCCGCGCCCAGGCCACAAGCCAGGCCCGCGCCTCCTGTCCGATCTACCCGATCAGCCCCGTCTGCTCACTCCCTGGAGCCTCATCGATGAATGCACCCCTGCCCGAATCCGTCCGCCGCGCGCTGGAACTGGTCACGCTGGACGACAAGTACAGCCTTGACTCGGGCCGCGCCTTCATGAGCGGGGTGCAGGCGCTGGTGCGTTTGCCTATGCTGCAACAGCAGCGCGACAAGCTGGCCGGGCTGAACACCGGCGGCTTCATCAGCGGCTATCGCGGTTCGCCGCTGGGCGGCTATGACCAGGCCCTGGTGGCGGCCAAGAAGCATCTGGACGCGCACAACATCGTGTTCCAGCCTGGCGTCAACGAGGAGCTTGGCGCCACCGCCGTGTGGGGCTCGCAGCAGCTGGACCTGTTCCCGCAGAGCAAGAAGTTCGACGGCGTGTTCGGCATCTGGTACGGCAAGGGGCCGGGTGTTGACCGCACCTGCGATGTGTTCAAGCACGCGAACATGGCCGGCACGGCCAAGCATGGCGGCGTGATCGCCATCGCCGCCGATGACCATGTCTCCAAGAGCAGCACCGCGCCGCACCAGAGCGACCACATCTTCAAGGCCTGCGGCCTGCCGGTGTTCTTCCCGTCGAATGTGCAGGACATCCTGGACATGGGCCTGCATGCGATCGCGATGAGCCGCTTCTCGGGCGTCTGGTCGGGCATGAAGACGATTCAAGAGGTGGTGGAGTCCTCGGCCTCGGTGTCGGTCGATCCGGACCGCGTCAAGATCATCATCCCCGAAGACTTCCAGATGCCGCCCGGCGGCCTGCACATCCGCTGGCCCGACGCGCCGCTGGAGCAGGAAGCGCGGCTGATGGATTTCAAGTGGTACGCAGCCCTGGCCTATGTGCGTGCCAACAAGCTGAACCACAACGTCATCGCCACCGCGAACGATCGCTTCGGCATCATCGCCACCGGCAAGGCCTTCAACGACACGCGCCAGGCGCTGGCCGATCTGGGCCTGGATGACGACACCTGCAACCGCCTTGGCATCCGCCTGCACAAGGTGAATGTGGTCTGGCCGCTGGAAGCGACGATCACCCGCGACTTCTGCCAGGGCCTTCAAGAGGTGCTGGTGGTCGAGGAGAAGCGCCAGGTCATCGAGTACCAGCTGAAGGAACAGCTCTACAACTGGCGCGCCGACGTGCGCCCGAATGTGCTGGGCAAGTTCGACGAGGCCGGCGGCAATGAAAGCGGCGAGTGGGGCCTGCCTAACCCGAGCGACAACTGGCTCTTGCGCCCCAAGGCCGACCTGACCCCGGCCATCATCGCCAAGGCGATTGCCAAGCGGCTGAAGAAGCTGGGCGTGGACCGCGACATCGTCAACCGCATGGACGAACGCCTGGCCGTGATCGAGGCCAAGGAGCGGGCCCTGATCGAGCTGAAGACCGACACCGGCGAGCGCGCCCCCTGGTTCTGCAGCGGCTGCCCGCACAACACCAGCACCCGCGTGCCCGAGGGCTCACGGGCTCTCGGCGGCATCGGCTGCCACTACATGGCCACCTGGATGGACCGCAGCACCATCACCTTCAGCCAGATGGGTGGCGAGGGCGTGGCCTGGGTCGGCCAGGCGCCGTTCACGACGGACACGCATGTGTTCTCCAACCTCGGCGACGGCACCTACTTCCACAGCGGCCTGCTGGCGATACGCCAGAGCATCGCCGCCGGCGTGAACATCACCTACAAGGTGCTCTACAACGACGCGGTGGCGATGACCGGCGGCCAGAAAGTCGGCGAGCGGGCCGAGGGCCACACGGTGCTGCAGATCATGAAGAGCCTAACCGCCGAGGGCGTGATGAAGCTGGTGATCGTGACCGACGAGCCCCAGAAGTACGAGGGCGTGGCGCTGGAGCCGGGCGTGACCGTGCACCACCGCGACACCTTGGACGCGATCCAGCGCGAGTTCCGTGAAATCAAAGGCACGACCGCCATCATCTACGACCAGACCTGCGCCACCGAGAAGCGCCGCCGCCGCAAGCGCGGCACGATGAAGACGCCGGACAAGACCGTCATCATCAACGAGCTGGTCTGCGAAGGCTGCGGCGACTGCTCGGTACAGAGCAACTGCCTCAGCGTCGAGCCGGTCGAGACCGAGTTCGGCCGCAAGCGCCGCATCAACCAGAACACCTGCAACAAGGACTACTCCTGCGTGAAGGGCTTCTGCCCGAGCTTCATCACCGTCGAGGGCGGCGCGCTCAAAAAAGCGAAGAAGGAGGCCAAGGGCGACCTGAGCGCCCTGCCGGCAATTCCTGACCCCGCGCTGCCGCTGTGCGAGCAGGCCTGGGGCATCGTCGTCGGCGGCGTCGGCGGCACCGGCGTCATCACCATCGGCCAGTTGCTGGGCATGGCCGCCCACCTCGAAGGCAAGGGCGTGGTCACGCAGGACGCCGGCGGCCTGGCGCAAAAGGGCGGCGCGACCTGGAGCCATATCCAGATCGCGAACCGGCCGGATGCCATCTTCACCACCAAGGTGGACACGGCCAAGGCCGATCTGGTGATCGGCTGCGACCCCATCGTCAGCGCCAACAAGTACACCCTGGCGGTGATGCAGCCGGGCCGCACCTTTGTGGCGCTGAACAGCCACGGCACGCCGACGGCCGCCTTCGTCAAGAACCCGGACTGGCAGTTCCCCGGCGGCAACTGCGATGCGGCGATTGCCGCGGCGGCGAGCCCGGAGCTGATCGGCTCGTTCGACGCCGAACAGGTGGCGGTGCAGCTGGTCGGCGACTCGATCTACACCAACCCGCTGATGCTGGGCTACGCCTGGCAAAAGGGCCGCGTGCCGCTGAGCCATGCCGCGCTGATGCGCGCCATCGAGCTGAACGGCGTGCAGGTCGCCAACAACAAGTCGGCCTTCGAGTGGGGCCGTCGCTGCGCCCATGACCTGGGTGCCGTGCAGGCCCTGTTCAAGGCCGCGCAGGTGATCGAGTTCGTCAAGAAGCCCGGCCTGGCTGAGATGATTGCCAAGCGCACCGCCTTCCTGACCGACTACCAGGACGCCGCCTATGCCGCGCAGTACACGGCCTTCGTCGACAAGGTCAAGTCTGCGGAAGCCAAGCTCGGCACGAGCACGAAGCTCAGCGAGGCCGTGGCCCGCTACCTGTTCAAGGTCATGGCCTACAAGGACGAGTACGAGGTCGCCCGCCTGCACACCGACAAGAGCTTCACCGACAAGATCGCCGGCATGTTCGAGGGCGACTACAAGCTGGTGCACCATCTGGCGCCTCCGCTGACGGCCAAGAAGAACGACAAGGGCGAGCTGATCAAGCAGCCGTTCGGCCCCTGGATGCGCAGCGCCTTCGACCTGCTGGCCAAGCTGAAGGGCCTGCGCGGCACCGCCTTCGACGTGTTCGGCTACACCGAGGAGCGCAAGATGGAGCGCGCCCTGATCGCCGAATACCGCGCCAGCATCGACGAAGTGCTGCAAGGTCTGACGGCAGACAAGCTGGCCCTGGCCACCGACATCGCCCGCATCCCCGAAGACATCCGCGGCTACGGCCACGTGAAGGAACGCCACCTTGTGGCGGCCCGCTCCAAGTGGGCGGGGTTGATGGGGCAGTGGCGTGGTCAGGGCGTTAAGGTTGCGGCCTGATCCCCGGACCTGAATCAAGGTCAGTCGCAAAGCGGCGGTGATGAGAGTCACCGCCGCTTTCTTCTTGGGTCGTGCCGCGTGTCAAGTCAATTGAATGCACACGTTGCCATTTGAATTCAAATGAATACAATCACTCCCATCGACATATGTCGCAGCGGGAGATGAGTATGACGACGAGTCCCAGCATGGAGCCGCTGTCGGCGCGGATACCGAGCGATCTTTATCTCTGGCTGGCCCAGCTGAAGGTCGAGGGGGCCACCACGAACAGCGACAAGCTGCGTGTGCTGCTGAGCCAGCTCAAGCGCCAGCATGACGGGGCGTTTGATTTCATCACCGCGCTGGCCTGGTGCCGCGACCAGGCCTCGCGGCTGCGCGACTCGCTGGCCGCGCTGGACAACCGCAGCACCACCCATTCCGAGGTGCTGGCGCTGAGCCTGGACCACATCTGCCATGCGATGGCCCTGCTGGTAAGCGCCGAGGTGGGCACGCCCGAGCAGGCCGCGCAGCTGGAAGACGCCCTGGTGCGCCGCAACTTCGCCCTCACCGAGGGCCTGCTGCGCCAGGCCATGACGCCAAAGGCTGCCGCTTTCGACCCCGAGGTGGTGCGCCGCCACATGGACACCACCTTGCAACTGGCCCAGGCCATCCACGTCCTGAAAGGAGCCCAAAATGGCTGATTCCCTCAAAACCCGCGTCACCCGCGTGATGGCCTCTGGCGCGCACGCCCTGCTCGACAAACTGGAAGACCGCGCGCCGGAGGCGGTGATGGAGCAGGCCCTGCGTGAGCTGGACGCCATCGTCGACGAGGTGCGCCACGAACTGGGCCGGCTCAGCGCGAACCGCCACTTGACGCAGCAGCGCCATGCCGAGCTGAACCAGCAGCATGAAACGCTGCAGGATCAAATCGCCGTGGCCTTGGGCCAGGGCCGCGACGAGCTGGCCCGTGCGGCCGTGGGTCGGCAGCTGGACATCGAGGCCCAACTGCCGCTGCTGGAAACCGGCCTGGCCGATCTGGCCCGTCAGGAGCAGGAGCACAAGCGCTATGTCGAGGCGCTGGCGGCCAAGCGGCGCGAGATGGAGGCGGCGCTGTCGCAGTTCCGCCAGAGCCGGGCCGCGCATACCGCAGTCGGTTCGAGCGCCGGCAACTCCGGCGTGGAGGCCAAGCTGGCCGCCGCCACTGGCGCGTTCGATCGTGTCTATGAGCGTCAGACCGGATTGAGCGGCGTCGCCCGCTCGGGCAAGCTGGAGCAGGTCGCGCAGTTGCAATCGCTGGACGATCTGGTGCGGCAAAGCCAGATCGATGCGCGCCTCGCCCAACTCAAGATCAAACCGGACCCCTCATGAGTCTCTTCACCACCGCCGAGAACCTGCCGTTTGGCGTTGCCTTCGCGATGATCGTCGGCGTGGCCCTGCTCGAAGGGCTGGGCCTGATGCTGGCGATGAGCCCGAGCAATATGCTGGACGATTGGCTGCCCGATATCGACCACGACAGCGGGCTGGACAAGGTGCTGGGCTGGCTGCACCTGGGACGTGTGCCCTCGCTGGTGTTGCTGCTCTTGTTCCTTAGCGGCTATGCGGTGTTCGGCTACAGCCTGCAACTGGTGATGCGCGGCCTGGTGGGCCACTACCTGCCGGCATGGCTGGCCGGGCTGGCGGCGGTGCCGGCGGGGCTGGCCACGGTGCGGGCGCTGGGTGCGCTAGTGGCGCACATCGTACCGCGCGACGAAAGCTCGGCGGTCAGCGAGCTGTCCCTGCTGGGCCGGGTGGCGGTGGTCAGCGCGGGCCTTGCGCGCCAGGGCCTGGCCGCCCAGGCGCGGGTGCGCGACGAGCATGGCCGCACCCACTTCGTTCTGGTCGAACCGGACCTGGCCGACGAGACCTTTGATGAAGGCAGCGAGCTGCTGCTCGTGAAGAAGCTGGGCGCGGTCTACCGCGCCATACGCAACCCGCATCCGGAACTGATGCGATAGATAACACCATGGGAGTGGAGATGAATGAATTGATGGAACTGGGCATGATCGCCGGCATTGCGCTGCTGAGCCTTTTCACGATAGGCATTGTGTTCGCGCGCCTGTACAAGCGCTCGACCAAGGAGACGGCCTTTGTGCGCACCGGCCTGGGCGGGCAGAAGGTCATCATGGACGGCGGCGCCATCGTGCTGCCAGTGTTCCATGAACGGGTGCTGGTGAATATGAACACGCTCAAGCTGGAGGTCATGCGCCGCGAGCGCGAGAGCCTGATCACCAAGGATCGCATGCGTGTCGATGTGACGGCTGCCTTCTTCGTGCGCGTCAAGCAGACCGCCGAGTCGGTCAGCACTGCGGCGCAGACGCTGGGCACGCGCACCCTGCACCCGGATGCGCTGAAGGCCCTGGTGGAAGACAAGTTCGTTGACTCGCTGCGCGCCACCGCCGCCACGATGACGATACAGGAGCTGCAGGACAAGCGCCGCGACTTCGTGCAGGCGGTGCAGAACGCGGTGGCCGAGGACCTGGAGAAGAACGGCCTGGAGCTGGAGTCCGTCTCGCTAACCAGCCTGGACCAGACCGACAAGCAGTTCTTCAACCCCAACAATGCCTTCGACGCCGAGGGCCTGACCCGCCTGACCGAGCAGACCGAGGCCCGGCGCAAGCAGCGCAACGACGTCGAGCAGGAGACCGAGATGCAGGTGCGCGCCAAGAACCTGGACGCGCAACGCCAGAAACTGACCATCGAGCAGGATCAGGAGTTCGCCACCCTGGCCCAGCAGCGCCAGATCGAGACCGCGCGGGCCGAGCAGTCTGCGCAGATTGCCACCCAGCAGGCGGAGCGCAATCTGGAGGCCGAGGCCGCCAAGATCGGCGCCGAGCGTCAGGTGGGACAGAAGAAGATCGAGGCCGAGCGCGAGATCAAGTCGGCCGAGATCGAGAAGAACCTGGTGGTGCAGACGCGCGAAATCGAGCTGGAGCGCAAGACCGAGATGCTGCGCGCCGAGCAGCGCAAGCAGGTCGAGATCGCGCGGCAGGACATGCAGATCGCCATTGCCACCAAGTCAACCGAGCAATCGGTGGCCGACGCGCTGGCCGATCAGGCACGGGCCGATGCGGTGAAGGCCGAGGAAGCGGTGACCACCGCACGCCAGGTTGCCGTGGCCGAGCGTGAGAAAAGCATCCAGCTGATCGAGGCCAGCAAGGAGGCCGAGCAGAGCGCGATCGGCGTCAAGGTCTCGGCCGCTGCGGAAAAGGCAGCAGCACTGGACCGCGCCGAGGCCGTGACCATCGAAGCCAAGGCCAAGCAGGCCGCCGCCATGGCCGAGGCCGAAGGCAAGCGCGCCATCAACGAGGCGCTGAACACCTTGTCGGCGGCGCAGATCGATCTGCAGGTGCGCACGCTGCTGCTGCAGCAATTACCGAACATCATCGAGCAGGCGGTGCGCCCGATGGAGAAGATCGACTCGATCCGCATCTTCCAGGTGAACGGAATGACTGGCGGCATGCCCGGCGCGGCCAACGAAGGCGGCGGCCAAGCCAACGGCGCCACCTTCCCCGAGCAGGTGATGAACTCGGCGCTGCAGTATCAGATCGCCAAGCCCATCGTCGATGCGGTGATGAAGGATGCAGGGCTGAGCAACGAGGGCATCACCGGCATGGCGCAAAGCCTGGCCGGCATGCTGCAGCCTCAGCCGGCCGCCGTCGTGTCCCAATAAGGCCTGTCGGCATCAAAGCGCGCCGCCAGAAAGTCCACAAAGGTCCGCAGCAGCAGCGGCTGATGCCGCCGGCTGGTGTAGACCGCGTGTATGCCAAGCTGCTCCGGCTCCCAGTCGGGCAGCACCCGCACCAGGGCGCCGCTGGCGAGCAGCGGGCCGGCCAGATAGGTGGGTTGCAGGCCGATGCCGGCGCCGGCGAGCAGCGCCTGCAGCAGCACCATCGCCTCGTTGGCGCGCAGGCGCGGCGGGGCCAGCGGCACGCTGATGCGCTCGGTGCCGCGTTGCAGCAGCCATTCGTCGCTGCCGAAGCGGGCGTGGCCGACGCAGGCGTGCTCTGACAGTTCCGCCGGTTCGGCCGGCGTGCCCCGCGCCGCCAGATAGCCCGGTGCGGCGCAGACCACCGAGCGGCAGACCGTCAGCCGCCTGGCGATCAGGGCCGGATCGAGCTGGTTGCTGATGCGCAGGGCCAGATCGATGCGGTCTTCGACCAGGTTCACCGCATGCTCGGAGGCCAGGAGCTCGATGCCGGTCTGCGGATGCAGGGCCAGGAACTCGGCCACCGCCGGGGCGATGTGCTGCTGCGCGAACGACATGCTGGCGGTGATGCGAAGCCGGCCGCTCACGGTCTGGTGCCGGGCGCCGGCCACCTGGCGCGTCTCCTCGGCCAGTTCGACCATCTGGCGGCAGCGCGGCAGGGCTTCGGCGCCGGCATCGGTCAGGCTTAGTCTGCGGGTGCTGCGCTGCAGCAGGCGCGCGCCCAGCCATTGCTCCAGCGCCTCCAGATGGCGAGACGTCATCGCACGGGACATGTCCAGCGCCTCGGCGGCCGCCGTCAAGCTGCCGCGATCCACCACCTCGACAAACACTTGCATTGCTTTCAGCTGGTCCATGGCGCTGCTCGACTCATTTGCTCGAATTCTGCAACAAACAGTCTCGCAGACTGCTATTTATCAATCAAGCCAGCTCAAATAAAGTTCAGTCCTCGCAACACACACCGACTGGACCCACCATGAACCACCTGCCCCGCCTCTTCAAGCAACTCGGCCTTGGCGCCGCACTCGCCACCGCCATGGTCGCCGCTGATGCGCAGACCGCCGCCGCCCCGGCGCCGCTGGAGCTGAAGGTCATCAACCACGGCCCGGCCAGCTTCCATGTCAACTCGGTGCTGGTCACGGGCGCCAAGGAAGCCATCCTGCTGGACGCCGGCTTCACCCGTGCCGACGCGCTGCGCGTGGCCGCCGCCGTGCTGGACAGCGGCAAGAAGCTGAGCACCATCTACGTCAGCGCCGCCGACCCGGACTACTACTTCGGCCTCGAAGTGCTGCGCCAGGAATTCCCCGAGGCGAAGATCGTCACCGCCGCGCCGACCTTGAAGAAGATCGAGGCCTCGCTGCCGACCAAGCTGCAGGTCTGGGGCCCGCGCCTGGGCGCCAATGCGCCGCGCAAGCCGGTGCTGCCCGAGCTGATGACCGGCAACACCCTGCAGTTGGAAGGGCGCACCCTGGAAGTGCGCGGCCTGGACGACAGCCTGGCTCACCGAAGCTACGTGTGGATCCCGTCGATCAAGGCGGTGGTCGGCGGCGTGAATGTGTTCGGCGGCCTGCATGCCTGGACGGCCGACACGCAGACGGTGGCCGAGCGCGCCGCCTGGGTCGCCAAGCTGGACGGCATTGCCGCGTTGCAGCCCGCCATCGTAGTGCCCGGCCATATGCTGCCAGGCACGGCGCAGGACGCGTCGACCGTCAGCTACACCCGGGCCTATCTGCAGCGCTTCGAGGCCGAGCTGCCCAAGGCCGCCAACGCCGCCGCGCTGATCGCGACGCTGCAGGCCGCCTATCCGCAGGCGGGTCTGGGCATTGCGCTGGACATCGGCGCCAAGGTCAACAAGGGCGAGATGAAGTGGTAACCCTGGCTTGACCGGGAGCCGGAGCGGGATCAGCATCTGCGGATGAACACCGCCGCCCCACCCCGCCTGCCCGCACGCCCCTGGCGTGATGGCAAGCGCTGGTGGTGGCTGCTGTCACCGGCCTTTCCGGGCCTGGTCTGGCTGAACCTGATCCAGTACCAGACCACGGGCCAGGAATACTGGCTGTGGGTCAGCAGCGCGGTGATGTACATCCTGATCCCGCTGCTGGACCTGCTGCTCGGCGCCGATGCCCGCAACCCGCCCGCCGAGGCCATGGCCGGCCTGGAGCGTGACTTCTGGTATCGGGCCATCGTCGTGGCCTTCATTCCCTTCCAGTTCGCGCTGACGATTCACGGCGCCTGGATTGCCGCCACGCACGACCTGACCCTCTTTGGCTGGGCCGGGCTGATACTCAGCGTCGGTGGCATCAACGGCGTGGGCATCAACACCGCCCACGAGCTGGGCCACAAGCTGCCGCGCTGGGAGCGCTGGTTGTCACGCCTGGCGCTGGCGCCTGTCGCCTACGGGCACTTCTATGTCGAGCACAACCGCGGCCACCATCTCCATGTGGCCACGCCGCAGGACCCGGCCAGCTCCCGCATGGGCGAGAGCTTCTGGGCCTTTCTGCCGCGCACCCTGATCGGCAGCGTGGCCTCGGCCTGGGCGCTTGAGGCGACCAAGCTACGCGCCAGAGGCCTGCACGCCTGGCACTGGCGCAATGAATGCCTGCAGGCCTGGAGCATGACCGTTGTGCTGTTCGGCGGCCTGTGCCTCTGGCTGGGCCTGGGCGTGCTGCCGTTTCTGCTGATCCAGGCGTTTTATGGCGCCTCGCTGCTGGAGGTGGTGAACTACATCGAGCACTACGGCCTGCTGCGCGAACTCGACGCGCGGGGCCGGCCGGTGCGCTGTGCGCCCGAGCATTCGTGGAACTCCAGCCATATCGTCTCGAATCTGTTCCTGTACCAGCTGCAACGCCACAGCGACCACCATGCCCACCCGGGCCGGCGCTACCAGGCCCTGCGCCACTTCGAGCAGAGCCCGCAACTGCCCTCGGGCTACGCGGCGATGCTGCTGCTGGCCTATCTGCCACCGCTGTGGTTTGCGGTGATGGACAAGCGCCTGCTGGCGCACTACGGCGGCGACGTGAGTCGCGCCAACCTGCAGCCCTCGCGCCGGGCCGCGCTGCTGCGCCGCTACGGGCGGTAACTCTTTCTTTCGCGGGTCGCGGAACCACCGGGCCCGGGCCCGGTCGGAGCCCATCGTTCAAATCATGTGAACCCAGGGGTCAAGCTGGGTGAACCGCCGAGTGGCAACGCCGGCCGACACTTCAGTCATCGAACGAGACCTCCACAGGACCCCAGCGATGAACACCATCTCCACCCAGACAACGCGCTACACGCCTATCGCCATGGCGTTTCACTGGCTGCTGGCCGTGGCCATCGTGATCTCGTTCAGCGTCGGCCTGTACATGGTGGAGCTGCCCTTCTCGCCCGGCCGACTCAAGCTCTACAGCTGGCACAAATGGGCCGGCGTGACGATCCTGGCGCTGTCGGCCCTGCGTCTGCTGTGGCGCCTGACCCACCGCCCGCCGGCCGACCTGCCCGCCCCGGCCTGGCAGAACAAGGCCGCGCACGTCACCCATGGCCTGCTCTATCTGCTGTTCTTCGCCGTGCCGCTGTCCGGCTGGGCCTATAGCTCGGCGGCCGGTTTCCCCATCGTCTGGTTCGGCATGCTGCCGCTGCCCGATCTGCTGGGTGTCGACAAGGCGCTGGCCGAGACCATCAAGCCGCTGCACGGCATTCTGGCCAAGGGCCTGGCCGCCCTGGTGCTGCTGCACATTGCCGCGGCGCTGAAACACCACTTCATCGATCGCGACGGGCTGCTGCGGCGCATGCTGCCCGGCCGCGGCTGAAACCCACCCACATAGAGACCATCATGACTTCACTGAACTCCAAGCTGCTGTTCGGCAGCACCCTGCTGCTGGCCCTGGCCGGCGCCGCCTGGGCCCAGGCCAAGCCCGCCGTGCTGGTGCCCGCGCAAAGCGACGTCAGCTTCACCAGCAAGCAGATGGGCGTGCCGGTGGACGGCAAGTTCAAGCGCTTCGATGCGCAGATCGCCTTCGACCCGAAGAAGCCCGAGACCGGCAAGGTCGCCTTCACGATCGACATCGCCAGCGCCACCCTGGGCGCCCCCGAGTTCGACGCCGAGCTGGCCAAGGCGGCCTGGTTCGATGCCAAGAAGATCCCCCAGGCGAGCTTCCAGAGCAGCGCCATCAAGGCCAGCGGCCCGGGCAAGTTTGACGTGACCGGCAAGCTCAGCATCAAGGGCCAGACGCGTGACATCACGGTGCCGGTGACGATTGCCCAGGCCGGTGCCGTCAGCACCGCCACCGGCGCCTTCGCCATCAAGCGCCTCGAGTTCAAGATCGGTGACGGCGAATGGGCCGACACCTCGATGGTCGCCAACGACGTGCAGGTCAAGTTCAAGCTGACCCTGAACGGCCTGGCCCCGCTCTGATCCCTTTTCCATCCCAACCCTTCTGCAACGAGAATCACCCATGAACAAGACCCTGATCGCCGCCGCCCTGTTGAGCCTGGCCACCCTGGCCCAAGCCGAGACCGTCAACTACACGATAGACCCGACGCACACCTTCGTCGGCTACGAGATCTCGCACTTCGGCACCTCGACGAATCGCGGCCGCTTCGACAAGAAGGAAGGCACGGTGCAGCTTGACCGCGCAGCCAAGACCGGCAAGGTCGAGCTGACGCTGGACATGATGGCCGTCAACACCGGCGTCGCGCCCATGGACAAGCATCTGCAGAGCGACGATTTCTTCTCGTCGGCCAAGTTCCCGACCGCCAAGTTCGTTGGCGACAAGTTCACGTTCAACGGCGACAAGGTCACCGAAGTGGCCGGCACCCTGACGCTGCGCGACAAGACCCTGCCGGTGACGCTGAAGGCCACCAACTTCAACTGCTACCAGAACCCGATGTTCAAGCGCGAGGTCTGCGGCGGCGACTTCGAGACCACCATCATCCGCAGCCAGTACGGCATCAACTACGGCCTGAACTGGGGCTTCCCGGACGCCGTGCGCCTGGTGATCCAGGTCGAAGCCGTTCGCCAACAGTAAGTTCGATGACACGCGGGCCGGCCCGGCTGCTGTTCTGCCTGGCCTGGCCCTGCGCGCTCGCGGCCCAGCCGGTGACCTACCGGCTCGACCCGCTGCACAGCACCGTGCAGTTCGAGGTCTCGCACTTCAATACGTCCACCCTGCGTGGACGTTTTGCCATGCTGAACGGGCTGGTGACCCTGGACGCCGCCGCCCAGCGTGGCGAGGTCGGCCTGAGCGTTGACACCGCCACGGTGGACACCGGCCTGAAGGTGCTCGACGCCCGGCTGCGCCAGCCCGATCTGCTTGGCAGCAGCGGCCACCCCCAGGCCTGGTTCGTGGCCAGCCGGTTTGCCTACCGGGACGGCCGGGTGGACGAGGTGCGCGGCGAGTTCACCTTGCGCGGCATCAGCCAGCCGCTGGCCCTGAAGGCGCTGCGCTTTGCCTGCCGCCAGGATGAGCGGCTGAAGACCGAGGTCTGCGGCGGCGACTTCGAGGCCACGCTGCTGCGCAGCGAGTTTGGCGCCACCTTCGGTCTGCCCTTTGTCGGGGACAAGGTTCGACTGCTGATTCAGGTCGAGGCCCTTCGCGACCCGGATTTGCGGCAGAAATGACAAATTCGTGACATCGGGCACCAGCGCCCGCACCGACTGTCTGCCATTCGTGCAGCCTGTTCCCCGACCTGGGCACTACATCGCCTGGCCGTCGTGCCCCTGCCCCCCTGCCGGTACAGTGCAAACCAGTCCTGATGAAACCAGTCCCCGGATTGCAATGAACAAGGCCCCGCTCCGATGAACGCGCAGTACCCCTCCAAGCCAGCCCCGGTTCACGGTTGGCAGCGCTTCGCCAGCAATGTGATGCGCGGCTTCCATGTCTATGCCAGCTGGCTGGTCAGCATCACCTGGACCCGCTTTGTGCTGCTGTCGCTGCTGCTGCTGATCGCGTCGAGCATCCTGCAAGACCTGCCACCGTTCACCTGGCGCATCGACGAGCAGGTTGAGGAAGTACCCGTCAAGGCGGCCAAGCCACAGAAACCGGCCAAGATCGAGAAAGCCGCGAAGCCGGAAAAGGCCGCCAAGCCCAGCAGCCCGTCCGTTCACTACGACGTGACCATAGACGAACGAGGCATCCGCGTGCTGCCGCGCAGCGCCGCCAGTGCCCCCGAGGGCGCGGCATCCGAGTCCTCCAAGCTGCCGTCGATACGCATCGACCTGCCCAGCTCGGCGGACCGGGAGGCGATCAAGGAGGCCGTCGAAGAGGCGCGCCAGGCCGTTCAGGAGGCCTTGGACGACAAGCAGCAGGCCATTGAGGAAGCCCAGCAGGCGCTGGAAGAGAAGCAGCGCAGCTTCGAGGAGATGCAGGCCGCCGAGCCAGGTACCCGCCGCCGGGTGCGGGTGGTGCGCTTCGGCGACTTCCTGATGCAGTTGTCCCTGCTGCTGATTCTGGGCTCGGTGATCATCAAGGTCACCTACAAGGGCCGCATCCAGGCCGAGGTCAAGGCCGCCCAGGCGACCGAGACGGCCGAGGCCGAGTCGCTGAAGCGCCAGGTGGTCGAGGCGCGGATGGCGGCGATGCAGGCCCAGGTCGAGCCGCACTTTCTGTTCAATACGCTGGCCTCGATCGATCATCTGATCGAGACCGACCCGCCACGCGCTTCGATCATGCAGAAGAACCTGATCGCCCTGCTGCGCGCCTCGATGCCGACGATGCGCGAGGCCAATGCCACCGGCGTGCGCGACCTGGGCCGCGAGCTGGCCGTGATCAAGCCCTATCTGGAGATCCTCAAGGTGCGCATGGAAGAGCGCCTGATGACCGACATCCAGGTGCCCGAGGGCCTGCTCTCGGCCGAGTTCCCGCCGATGATGATACAGAGCCTGGTCGAGAACGCGATCAAGCACGGCCTGGAGCCCAAGGCCGAGGGCGGCACGCTGACCGTCAAGGCCGAGATCGTCCACGGCAAGCTCTGCGTCACCGTGGCCGACACCGGCCTGGGCTTCGGCAAGGCCGCCACCGCCGGCACCGGCGTGGGCCTGGCCAATATCCGCGAGCGACTGCAGCTGCTCTATGGCAACAAGGCCACCTTGGCGGTGACCGAAAACTCGCCGTCCGGCACGGTGGTCAGCATCAGCGTGCCTTACAGCGCCAGAGAAGGAGTGTTCGCATGAAATCACTGCTCAAATTCATCTTCGGCGCCGCCATCGTGATGGGGCTGCTCACCCTGGCCTTCGGCCTGCTGGTCACCGTCAATCTGTTCACCCTGCCGGACATGAATGTGACCGTCAACGGCTGGGACCTTCCCGTCACCGAGCTGCACCCCGGCCATCTGCTGATGGGCGCGATGGGGATTGCCATCGCTGCCGTGGTCATCGTCGTGGTCGTGCCCCTGTCGCTGATTCTTGGCCTGGCCCTGCCGCTGCTGATGCTGGCCCTGGGCCTCGGTCTGGGCGTGCTGGCACTGGTCGGTGTGGGCGCGCTGGCCCTGTCGCCGGTGCTGCTCCTGCTGCTGCCGCTGATCTGGCTGGCGCGGCGCAACAGGGCAAAGCCCTGATCGCGGGGATTCTGTAGCCCGGATGCAATCCGGGGCTCTCGACGGCGCCGCCCCGGATTGTCATCCGGGCTACGAATGCGACTACGATTCGCCCATGAACGACGCAACCCACTCCACTCCTGATTCCGGCGCCCCACGCGCCGTGCTTGCCGACGACGAACGCCTGATGCGCGAGCAATTGCGCGCCCGTCTGGCCGAGGTCTGGCCCGAGCTGCAGATCGTGGCCGAGGCCAAGAACGGCATCGAGGCGGTGCAGCTGGTGGCCGAGCACAAGCCGGACCTGGTGTTCCTGGACATCCGCATGCCCGGCATGACTGGCGTCGAGGCGGCCCGCGAGATCGCGCAGCTGCCGGACAACGAGCAGAACGAAGGCGGCGACTGGCCGGGCTGCGAGATCGTCTTCATCACCGCCTATGACCAGTACGCGATCGAGGCCTTCGAGCAGGGCGTGGTGGACTATGTGCTGAAGCCGGCCGAGCGCGAGCGCCTGACCATCACGGTGGAGCGCATACGCAAGCGTCTGGCCCAGCGCCATGCCCCTGACACGGCCCCGGTCGATGCGCCGCCGCCCCAGCTGCAGCAGCTGCTGCACCGCCTATCACAGCAGCTCAAGCCGGCCGGCGCCCAGCCGCTGAAGTGGATACAGGCCACCGTCGGCCAGGCCATACAGATGATTCCGGTCGACGATGTGCTGTTCTTCATCTCCGACGAGAAATACACCCGGGTGCAGACGGCCACCATCGAGGCCCTGATACGCAAGCCGATCAAGGAACTGGTCGACGAGCTGGACCCCGAGCAGTTCTGGCAGATCCACCGCTCCACCCTGGTCAACACCAAGGCCATTGCCGGCGTGACCCGCGACCTGCGCGGCCGCCAGATGGTCGGCATCAAGGGCCTGAACGAGAAGCTGGAAGTGAGCCGCAGCTACACCCACCTGTTCAAGGGAATGTAGTGAATGCGGGGACAGACCGCACAGCGCTCTGTCCTCGACTGACTGGGCGGTACTCCGGCAGGCCCGGATGAACGTCAGCCGCGCCGCCGCGCCCAGCCCGCCACCCCCAACAAGCCCAGGCCCATCAAGGCATAGGTCGATGGTTCAGGCACGGCATTGATGGCGACCACCACGTTGTCGATGCCGATGGCCTCGTCGCCGCCGCCCTGCGAGTTCGGGAAGGCAAAGCTGATGACCGCCGAGGCGCCGCTGTGCGCCAGCGTCAGGGACACCGCCCGGGCGCTGTCCACAAAGCCGGCGTTATTGCCGCGATCCGCGTTGTTCTCGACGATCACCGTGCCCGGGCCCAGTGAAAGCCCGTTCGGCGTGCCGTAGTTGCCGAACAGCTGGCTGATGACCGGATTGCCGTCCACCATCACGACGATCGTGTCGCCATAGGGGAAGCTGCCGGGATTGCCATCGACGCTGTCCCACAGCGCCAGATCAAAGCTGAGCGTCAGCGTGGTGTGGGACGCCAGCGACGACAGGCTCAGCAGGCTGGCCGACTGCGTCGCATTGAACAGATGCTGGGCACCAAATCCGAAACTGCCCAGGCCGGCCGTGCCCGCCACAAACCCCGCGCCGCTCCAGGCGGCGTCCGCGCCGGACTCGAAGTCCTGGGTATAGACGGTGGTGGCCTGGGCGGCCCCGGACAGCAACAAGGCGGCGGCGAGGGCGTGCAGGGCTTTCATCAGGACACTCCAGGATGCAGGATGGCAGATGACCCCATCTTGATCCGAGCAGGCGCCGCGTCAACCCCTAGGACGCGGGGCGCGACCGCGCCAGCGCCGACGCAATGCACCACTGCGCCGTCCAGTAGGTGCTCAGCACCCAGACGCTGGCCAGCGGCAGCGGCCCGGCGAATTTGTTGGTGGCCAGAAGCGCGTCCGAGATCACGAACAACAGGCCGCCCAGGGCCAGCACGGCATGGCGGCGCGCCTCTGCGGTGCCGCGTGCACGCCAGCCAACCACCGCCGCCTGGGCACCCATGGCGCTCAGACACAGCACATAGGCCAGCACCGGCACGCGCAGCGCCTCCGGCACACCGGACCACAGGCCGCTGAGGATGCCGCCGGCAAGCAAGGCATAGAACACAAATGGCCAGGGCCAGGCTGCCAGGCCTTGCAGCCGCGTGAAGGCCCACAGATAGCAGAGATGGGCGATCAGAAAGGCCACCAGCCCCGGCAGAAAACCCTCCTTGGGCCACATCAGCGCGATGTCGCCGACCAGCGAGAACCACAGCCCGGCCAACACCCAGCGGCGCAGCTGCGGCGTGGCCTGGCCGCGCTGCATCGCATAGCCGATGATCAGCAGCGTCGTCAGCGGCTTGGCCACATAGCCCCATTCGCGCGGCAGCCACAGGCCGCTCTGGGGCAGGATGGCGATCAGCGCGCAGAGCGCCGTCAGCGGGGCCAGCAGTCGGTAGGGAATGTGCATGCCCGATTCTGGCCACGTCATTGCCCGGACTCAATTGCCGATTACACCGACAGCCGCTCATGCGCCCCAACGTGCAGCCCATTCGCGCAATGGCGCTGTCTCTCGCAAGCCGCTGGCCCTCGACGCCATTGCCAACGAAACTCGGCCACTTCAGAAAAACACCGGAGGACCTCCACCATGCTCAAGCTCACAGGCCTGACCCATGTCTATGCCAACGGCACCAAGGCGCTGGACAACGCCACCCTCGACATCCCCAAAGGCATGTTCGGCCTGCTGGGCCCCAACGGCGCCGGCAAGTCCACGCTGATGCGCTGCATCGCGACCCTGCAGACGCCCAGCGCGGGCAGCATCCAGTTCGGCGACATGGATGTCATCAAGCAGCCCGAGCGGCTGCGCGCCGCCCTGGGCTATCTGCCGCAGGACTTCGGTGTCTATCCTCGTGTCTCGGCCTATGACCTGCTCGACCACCTGGCCGTGCTCAAGGGCATTGCCGGCAAGGGCGAGCGCCGCGACACCGTGGAAACCCTGCTCACCCAGGTCAACCTCTGGGATGTGCGCAAGAAGGCCGTGGCCGGCTACTCGGGCGGCATGCGCCAGCGCTTCGGCGTGGCCCAGGCGCTGATCGGCAAGCCGCAGCTGATCATCGTTGACGAGCCCACCGCCGGCCTGGACCCCGAGGAGCGCAACCGTTTCAACAATCTGCTGGCCGAGATCGGCGAGAACGTGGTGGTGATTCTCTCGACCCACATCGTCGATGACGTGGCCGATCTGTGCCCGCGCATGGCCATCATCAACCAGGGTCGCATCGTGCAGACCGGGGCACCGCAAGACCTGACCCGCGAGCTGCAGGGCCGGGTCTGGCGCCGCGCCATCGAGTCCAGTCAGCTGGCCGGCTACCAGGCGGAGATGAATGTGATCTCGAATCGCCTGCGCGGCGGCCAGACCGTCATCCATGTGCTGGCTGACACCGCGCCGGCCGCCGGCTTCGAGCCGGTCGAGGGGGGGCTGGAAGATCTGTACTTCGCCACGTTGGTGCAGTCGCGCCGCGCCACTGCAGCAGCTGCGGCAGCCTGAAGGGAATCAGGCCATGCTCACCCAAATCGCCGCCTTCGAGGCGCGCTACCAGCTGCGCTCGCCACTGTTCGCGGTCGCCTTCCTGCTGTTCTTCCTGCTGACCTTTGGCGCCGTCACGATCGAGGACATCCAGATCGGCGCAAAAGGCAATGTCAACGTCAACGCGCCCTACGCCATCCTGCAGACCGTCGGAGTGATGAATTTTCTGGCGATCTTCGTCGTCACCGCCTTCGTCGCAAATGTCGTGATACGCGATGACGAGACCGGCTTCGCGCCGATCCTGCGCGCCACGCAGATAGGCAAGTTCGACTATCTGGTCGGGCGCTTCATCGGCGCCTTCGCGGTCGCCTTCCTGGTCACCTGCGCGGTGCCGCTGGCCATGATCATCGGCTCGCTGATGCCCTGGCTCGATGGCGAGAAGGTCGGGCCCATGGTGCTCAGTCACTATGCCTGGGCACTGCTGGTGTTCGGCCTGCCGTCCCTGCTGGTGATGAGCGCGGGCTTCTTCGCCCTGGCCACGGCCACCCGCTCGATGATGTGGACCTATGTCGGCGTGGTGGCTTTCGTCGTGCTGTTCGCGCTCAGCCGCGGCCTGCTGAACGAGCCGCGCCTGGACACGATCTCGGCCTTGGCCGATCCGTTCGGCGTTGGCGCCCTGACACGCATCACCAAGTACTGGACCGCCGCCGACCGCAACACCCTGCTGCCGGCGCTGGCCGGCGTGCTGCTGTGGAATCGCCTGCTCTGGCTGGGCGTCGGTGCGGCGCTGTTCGCGCTGGCCTACGGCCTGTTCCGCTTCGAGGTCAAGGGCAGCAAGACCGAGTCGGCCACGCCGAAGAAGAAGCCAGCCGCCGATCCGGCGCCAGCGCTCAAGGCCCTGGCCGGCGCAACGGCCAGCGGCAACGCGCGCTGGTTGCAGTTCATGGCCCTGACCCGCTTCGACATGGCCTTTGTGTTCCGCAGCCCGGCCTTCTTCGTGCTGCTGGCCCTGGGCATCTTCAATGCCATCGCCGGCCTCAGCCTGACCGGCGAGACGCGCGGCGTGCACTACCTGCCGGTGACGCGCGCCGTGGTCGAGGCGCTGCTGGGCAGCTTCAACATCATCCCGACCATCATCGCCGTCTACTACGCCGGCGAACTGGTCTGGCGCGACCGCGAGCGCCGCATTCACGAGATCGTCGATGCCACGGCCGCGCCGAGCTGGGCCTTTCTGGTGCCCAAGGTGCTGGCCATTACCCTGGTGCTCTTGGCGACCCTGCTGGTCGGCACACTGACCGGCGTGCTGTTTCAGCTCTATCACGGCTACACGCACATCGAGCCACAGGCCTATCTGCTGTGGTTCCTGCTGCCCAGCCTGATCACCGCCTTTCTGCTGGGCGTGCTGGCGGTGTTCGCCCAGGCCCTGGTGCCGCATAAATTCGTCGGCTGGGCGCTGATGCTGGTCTATTCCGTGATCGGCACCAGCCTGGCCGCGATGGGCTTCGAGCACAAGCTCTACAACTATGCCGACACGGCCGCCGTGCCGCTGTCCGACATGAACGGCATGGGCCATTTCTGGATAGGCCGGGCCTGGCATCAGGGCTATTGGCTGGCCTTCGCGGCCATGCTGCTGGTACTGACGCATCTGATGTGGCGCCGCGGCGCGGCCACCGAGCTCCGCCCCCGACTGGCCCGTCTGCCCGCCCGGTTGAAGGGCGTGCCCGGCGCCCTGCTGGCGCTGAGCGCCGTGGCCTGGATGGGCAGCGGCGCCTGGATCTTCTACAACACCAATGTCCTCAACCGCTACCTGACCCAGCCCGATCGGGAACAATGGCAGGCCGATGCCGAGAAGGCCCTGCTCGCCTACGAGGACCTGCCCCAGCCGACGATCACCCATGTGACCTTGAAGGTCGATCTGTTCCCGAAACAGATACGCGCCGTGGCAGAGGGCAGCTATCTGCTGGAGAACCGCAGCGGCAAGCCACTCGATGCCGTGCACGTGCGGCTGGACCCCGATCTGAAGCAGCAGCAGCTGCAGCTCGAGGGCGCCACTCTGCAGAAGGAGTACAAGAGCTTCGGCTACCGCATCTACACGCTGGCCAAGCCGATGCAGGCCGGCGAGCAGCGCCGGCTCGCCTTCAAGACGGAGCTGGAGGAGCCCGGTTTCGTCAACGGCCAACCGCTGACGCAGATCGTCGCCAATGGCACCTTCCTCAACAACTTCGCACTGACGCCGGTGCTGGGCGTGAACCGCCAGATCTTTCTGCAAGACCGCAGCAAGCGCCGCAAGCACGGCCTGCCGGCCGAGTTGCGCGTGGCCAAGCTGGAGGACGCCAGCGCCGATGCGCATCACTATCTGCGCCATGACAGCGACTGGGTGACGGCCGACATCACGCTCAGCACCGATGCCGACCAGGTGCCGGTGGCGCCGGGCTACACGGTCAGCGACACCACATCGGGAGGTCGCCGCACCCTGGTGACCAAGACCGAGGCGCCGATCCACAACTTCTTCTCGCTGCAATCGGCGCGCTACGAGATCCTCAAGGAGCCCTGGGTCGGCAATGACGGCAAGCCGGTCGAGCTGAGTGTCTACTTCCACCCACCCCATGCCGGCAATGCGCCGCGCATGCTGGCAGCGATGAAGACCTCGCTGGACCTGTTCAACCAGTCCTTCTCGCCCTACCAGTTCCGCCAGGCACGCATCCTGGAGTTCCCGGCCTACGAGCGCTTTGCCCAGGCCTTCGCCAACACCGTGCCCTATTCGGAGGCGATAGGCTTCATCCAGGACTTTGACGAGAGCAAGAGCGACGAGAACATCGACCTGGTGACCTATGTCACCGCCCACGAGATCGGCCACCAGTGGTGGGCGCACCAGGTGGTGGGCGCCGACAAGCAGGGCATGACCCTGCTGTCGGAATCGTTCGCCCAGTACTCGGCCCTGCTGGTGATGGAGAAGCTCTACGGCCGCGACCAGCTGCGCAAATTCCTGAAACTGGAGCTGGACCGCTATCTGCGCCTGCGCAGTGCCGAGACGGTGGAGGAGCTGCCGCTGGCCCGGGTCGAGAACCAGGGCTATGTGCATTACCGCAAGGGTGCGCTGACGATGTACTGGCTCAAGGAAGTGATCGGCGAGGCGGCCGTGAACCGCGCGCTGCAGAAGCTGTTGGCGCAGTATGCGTTCAAGTCCGCGCCCTACCCGGCCTCGACCGACTTCCTGCGCATCCTGCGCGCCGAGGCCGGCCCCCAGCACGAGCAGTTGGTCATCGACCTGTTCGAGAAGATCACGCTCTACGACCTGAAGGCCACCGATGCGAAGGCGAAGAAGCGCTCAGATGGCAAGTACGAAGTCACCTTCAGCATCGAGGCCAAGAAACTCTATGCAGACGGCAAAGGCAAGGAGACCGAGGCCCCGCTGGCCGAGGGTTTCGAGATCGGCGTGTTCACCGCCGAGCCGGGCAGACCAGGCTTCGGCAAGGCCTCGGTGCTGATGCTGGAACGCCGCGCACTGAAATCCGGCCAGCAGCAGTTCACGTTGGTGCTGGAGCAGGAGCCGAAGTGGGTGGGCGTCGACCCCTACAACATGCGCATAGACCGCAACTCGGACGACAACCTGAGCAGGGTGGAGATGAACTGATCACCCCCACCCAGGTTCCGGTCAGCCGCAAGCTGCGCGGTTCTCCGGAGCCACGTTGGCGGGATAGTCGATGGTCCCGTTCAAGGTGATGCCGGCGCTGCCGGTGCCGATCAGCAGGTTGGTGAAGCTGATGCGGCGGTTGGCGGTGTCTATGGTGACACCGCTGGCCGGTTTGAGCACCCGCGCCAGGGTGGCCAAGCTGGCGTCATCGCCGAACTTCAGCAGGCCGATCTCCTTGTTGTCCTTTCTGAACGGGATCTCAAGGTAGTACTTGCCGCCGCCATTGACCAGGCCATAGACCGCCACCCGGCAGTAGGGCTGGGTGGACTGGAACTGGCCGGCCGTCTCGTCGCTGCTGCCATGCTCGAACTGGGCCTGGGCCTTGTCGAGCGTGCCGTTCCAGCCGGCGGTGGTGGCCAGCGTGACCACCAAGGGCGCGGCGGCCGGCGGCGGCGGGTTGGCGGCCGCGTTGTAGGCGGCCTGCAGCTGGCTCGGCTGCGTGGTGGCCAGAATCTGCGCCAGGGGCAGGCCATTGGCCACCATGCGCGAGATGTTGAGCAGGGCCCGGCCGTAGTCATTGCCTGAGGCGCCGAAGGTCGGCAAGGTGGTGTTGATGTTGAGCGTGGCGGGCAGACTGAAGCTGCTCAGCAGCTGCGCCGCCGCTGCCGCATAGGCCGCTGCGTCGGGCTTTCCGGCGGCGCCGATCGTCGCGCGGGCGGCATTGAGCGCCAGGGTCGTCAGCGGGGTCAGCAGGCTGGTGACCTCGCCCCCATCGGCCATCACCAGGGCCGTCAGCGGTGAGCCCGGCGGCAGCGCGGTCACGGCCCCGCTCGCCTCGTCGGTGAAGTTGCCGCCATTGGCCTCCAGCCACAGCGCCTGACTGGCCACCGACAGGGTGAGGGTGTACTTGCCGCTGGCATCGGTGGTGGTACACGAGCCTACGGCAGCGCCCCGGCCACCGACCGCGACGGAGAAAGCGCAGATCTGCGCCCCTGCGACAGGCCCCTTGACCACGGAACCGCTGATCGTCGTGGGTGCTGGTGCTGGTGCTGGTGCTGGTGCTGGTGCTGGTGCTGGTGCTGGTGCTGGTGCCGGTGCCGGTGCGGGCGCGGGTGCAGGTGCAGGTGCAGGTGCAGGTGCAGGTGCAGGTGCAGGTGCGGGTGCAGGTGCGGGTGCAGGTGCGACGGGGGCGCTGCTCTCGCCTCCGCCCCCGCACGCCGCCAGAGCCAAACTGGCCAGCAGCAGAACGAGCCTGCTGCGGGTATCGAGATTGCCATCCATGCGCGTCATGTTGGGTTCCTGCCTAGGGTTGGAGTCGTCGGAGAGCCCCCGACGGGTGGCCCTACTGACTAGCGCAGGACTCCAAGCCCAAAAGGCTCATGGCGGCACTTGACGGTCGGCTGAGCAAGACCAACTGCCGCTTGCATTGGCTTGAAATGAGATTATAGTGATATCACCTTAAATAACTTGAGGGAAGATCAAGAATGAATACCGTGCATGTGAATCGCACCGAGTTGCCGGCCAAGACCACCAACGGCTATATCGCCGTGCTGCTGGGCGCCATGGGACTTGCTACGGCGGCAGCGATGCTGGCCAGGGGACGGACAGGTGACGTGCTGATTGCTGCGGTGCTGCTGGGGATTGCCGCCCTCTTGCTGGCCGGCCTGTACATGCAGCAGCCCAACGAAGCGCGCATCCTGACCCTGTTCGGCCGCTACAGCGGCACCGACCGCGCCGAGGGCCTGCGCTGGGCCAACCCCTTGCTGCTCAAGCGCAAGCTTTCTCTGCGGGCGCGCAATCTGAATGCGCCCACCTTGAAGGTCAATGACAAGCGCGGCAATCCGGTGGAGATCAGCGCCGCCGTGGTCTGGCGTGTGCAGGACACGGCCCGCGCGGTATTCGAGGTCGATGATTTCGAAGCCTATGTGCGCATCCAGGCCGAGGCCGCAATCCGCCACCTGGCCGCCCAGTTCGCCTATGACGAGGGCGAGGACCTGGACAGCGGCGAGATCACGCTGCGCGCCGGTCAGGACGAAGTGGCCGCCGCCTTGGTGACGCAGTTACAGGCGCGCTTCCTGGAAGCCGGTGTGCAAGTGCTTGACGCCAAGATCACCCACCTCGCCTACGCGCCCGAAATTGCCCAGGTGATGCTTCGGCGCCAGCAGGCCGAGGCCATCATCAGCGCGCGCAAGAAAATCGTGCTCGGCGCCGTCAGCATGGTCGAGGAGGCGCTGAAGGGCTTGAGCGAGCGCTCCATTGTCAATCTCGACGACGAGCGCAAGGCAGCAATGGTCTCCAATCTGCTGGTGGTGCTGTGCTCCGACAGGGACACCCAGCCCATCGTCAACGCCGGGACGTTGTACAACTGAGCCTTGCAGCAGTAGATATCACGTCGCCGTATGGCCAGCCCTGACAAGAAAAGCTTTGCCCTGCGCATCGATCCGGCCCTGTGGGCCGAGATTGAGCGCCTGGCCGCCCAGGAGCTGCGCTCGGCCAATGCGCAGATCGAGTATCTGCTGCGCGAGGCGCTGGCCCGGCGCGGCATCAAGCCGGCGCAGCAGCAGATTGCGCGCGGCCGGCCACCGAGGCGGGAGGCCGAAGATCCGGCCTCTGGCGAAGACGCCTAGATCTGCGTGGTGGCCGCAGCCGCCTTGTCCGCCAGCTTCTGCACCATCTCGGCGCGCAGGCGCTTCAGCTTCTCGCGCGGGTCTTCCCGGGTGCTGGCCTCGTGCAGCTTCATCTCCAGCACGAAACGGCTGGGGATGCCCTGCACCGTGTCGCGGCCCTTCTTGCGCCGGCGCAGCACGCTCACCGCCAGGGTGGTGCGGGCGCGGGTGATGCCCACATACATCAGCCGGCGCTCTTCCTCGAGCCGCTCGGCCGTCATGTCCTCGTCCTCGCTCTTGAACGGCAGCAGGCCCTCGTTGACGCCGGCCAGCACCACGTGCGGCCACTCCAGGCCCTTGGAGGCATGCAGGGTGGACAGGGTGACCTGATCCTGATCATCGCCGCGCTCGGCCAGCGAGATGATGACGCTGATGGTCTGCGCCACCTCCAGCACGGTCTGCTTCGGCGACTCGAAGGTGCCGCTGTCCTGCGTGATCTGGCCACCGCAGCGCTTGGACATCCAGTCGATGAAGTCGAGCACGTTCTTCCACTTGGCGCTAGCGACCTTCTCGCTCTCCTCGCCGTCGTAGAGGTGCTGCTCGTAGCCGATGTCCTTCAGCCATTCCAGCAGCAGCGCGCGCGCGTCCTCGGCGCCCGAGGTGTGGCGGGCGCGGTACTCGAGGTCATTCACATAGCGGCCGAATTCGTGCAGCGAGCCTATCGCCCGCGCGTTCAGCGCCGTGCCCAGCGACTCGGCGAACAGCGCCTCGTACATGCTGAGCTTCCACTTGCCGGCGAACTCGCCCAGGGCGCCCAGGGTCTGATGGCCGATGCCGCGCTTGGGCGTGGTCACCGAGCGCAGAAACGCCGGGTCGTCATCCTGATTGACCAGCAGGCGCAGCCAGCCGCAGAGGTCCTTGATCTCGGCGCGGTCGAAGAAGCTCTGGCCACCCGACACCTTGTACGGAATCTCCGCCCGGCGCAGCGCCTGCTCGAAGATTCGCGCCTGGTGATTCGCGCGGTAGAGGATGGCGAAGTCGCTGTACTGCACCTGCCCGCCCTGGGCCCGCTGCGCCTGGATGCGAGCCACCGCGCGTTCGGCCTCGTGCTCTTCGCCGTCGCACTCCAGCACCGCCACCGGTTCGCCGTCGCCGAACTCGCTCCACAGCTTCTTCTCGAAGATCTTGGGGTTGCTGGCGATGACGTTGTTGGCCGCACGCAGTATCGAGCTGGTCGAGCGGTAGTTCTGCTCCAGCGGAATCACCTTCAGATTGGGCCACTCGGTGGGCAGGCGCTTCAGGTTCTCGATCGTCGCGCCGCGCCAGCCGTAGATGCTCTGGTCGTCGTCGCCCACGGCGGTGAACATGCCGCGTTTGCGCTCGTCGGGGTTGTCCACCAGCGCGCGCAGCAGCTCGTACTGCACGGCATTGGTGTCCTGGTATTCGTCGACCAGCACATAGCGCAGCGTGTCCTGCCATTTGCCGCGCGCCTCCGCATTGGTGGTCAGCAGGTGCAGAGGCAGGCTGATCAGGTCGTCGAAATCGACCGCCTGGAAGGCCGCCAGCCGGTCCTCGTACAGCTTCATCACGCGCACGGCCACTCGTTCGTCGTCATCGGCGGCAATCTTGGCCGCGCGCTCGGCGTTCAGGCCCTGGTTCTTCCACAGGCTGATGGTCCATTGCCAGCGCTTGGCCTGGGCGATGTCGGTGCTGCCGCCGGCGTCCTTCAAGACATTCAGCACATCATCGCTGTCGAGGATGGAGAACTTCTCCTTCAGACCCAGGTGCACGCCGTCTTCGCGCAGGATGCGCACCCCCAGCGAGTGAAAGGTGCTGATGGCCAGATCCTTGGCCGCGCGCGCGCCGACCAGGTTCTTGGCCCGCTCGCGCATCTCCTGCGAGGCCTTGTTGGTGAAGGTGATGGCGGCAATGTTCTTGGCCGCATAGCCGGCCTGCAGCAGCCGCGCGATCTTGTGCGTGATCACGCCGGTCTTGCCCGAGCCTGCGCCGGCCAGCACCAGGCAGGGGCCGCCGAGATAGTGCACCGCCTCCATCTGGGCGGGGTTGAGTGAGTGGGGAGCGTTGGCCATGGTCTTCCTGAAGGGCCGCGCATGATAGCCAAGTTGGCGGCGCGAGGATGTGCTAGTGATCTCGGCCCCGGATTGCATCCGGGCTACGGATAGGGGTGTAGCCCGGATGCAATCCGGGGCCAGGGATCCAGCTAAGCTCGGCGAATGAACGCCACCCGCCGCCACCTTCTCCAGACCGCGCTCGCCCTGGGCGCCGCACCCGCCTTCAGCCGTTTCGCCTTCGCCGCCGATGTGGACCGCTTCCCGCTGGGCCTGGCCTCCGGCTGCCCGCGCCCGGGCGGCGTGGTGCTGTGGACGCGGCTGATCGGCACCGACCTGCCCGAGCAGGTGGCCGTTCAATGGGAGCTGGCGTCCGACGAGGGCTTCAGGCAGATCGTTGCCAAGGGCACGGAGACGGCCGAGGCGGCCTGGGCGCACAGCATCCACGCCGAACCCACCGGCCTGAGCCCCGGCCGCTGGTACTGGTACCGCTTCACGGCGATGGGTTCACGCAGCGTCACCGGCCGCACCCGCACCGCACCGGCACCCGATACCGCCGATCCGCTGCGCTTTGCCACCGCCTCCTGCCAGCGCTGGGACCATGGCGAGTACGCCGCCTGGCGCGATATGGCCACGCAGGAGCTGGACCTGGTGCTGTTCCTGGGCGACTACATCTACGAGTACGCCGGCAGCTCGGCGCCTGCCGGCGCCACCCGCCGCCACAGTGGCGGTGCTGCGCGCAGCCTGGACGACTACCGCGCCCGCCATGCCCAGTACAAGAGCGACCCGCACCTGCGGGCCATGCACGCCCGGGCGCCCTGGATCATCACCTGGGACGATCACGAGATCGCCAACGACTACACGCCCGGCCGCGCCCAGGACCTGGACCCGAACTTCGAGCTGCGCCGTGCCGCCGCCACCCAGGCCTACTGGGAGCATCTGCCGTTTCCGAAATCCGCCCGCCCGCGCGGCACCGAGACCCGCATCCACGCGCACTACGACTGGGGCAGCCTGGCGCGCCTGATCACGCTGGACGACCGCCAGTGGCGCGACCCCCAGGCCTGTCCCAAGCCCGGCCGGGCCGGCTCCAACACCGTCTACCTGAAGGACTGCGAAGCGCTTCGTGACCCGCGCCGCAGCCTGCTGGGCGGCGCCCAGGAACGCTGGCTGGCACAGAGCTGGGACAGCACCCGCCCCTGGAACCTGCTCGGCCAGCAGACCTTGATGGCCCGCTACAGCTGGACCGATCCGGCCACCACCAGCGGCCAATACTGGACCGAGGGCTGGGACGGCTATCCGCTGGCCCGCCAGCGCCTGCTCGCCGATATGCTGGCCGCCAAGGCCAACAACCCGGTCGTGCTGGGCGGCGACGTGCATGCCAACTATGTGGCCGACCTGAAACAGGACTTCGATGCCGCCAAGGCCGCGACCATCGCCACCGAGTTCTGCGGCACCTCGATCAGCAGCCATGGTCTGGCCAATGACAAGGTGCAGGGCGCGCTGCCCTGGAACGCCCATCTGCGCTATGCCCGCAGCGACCAGCGCGGCTACACCCTGTTCGACCTCAACAGGCAGCGTCTCACGGCCGAGCTGCGCACGGTGGACGATGCGATGGATGCGCGAAGCCCGGTCAGCGTCGAGAAGCGCTTTGTCGTGGAAGCCGGCAAGCCGGGGGCGCAGAACGCCTGATCACTGCGCCCGGAACAGCCCCTGGAAGTGGCGTGACACCGGCAGCCGCTCGTCGCGCCCGCGCAGCGTGATCACCATGCTGCCCTCATCGATGCGCAGCGCCGAGGCAATGCAGCGTTGGTTGACGACCACCGAGCGGTGAATCTGCCAGAACCGCTCGGTGTCCAGCTGGGTCAGCAGCTCCTTCAGTGGCGTGCGTATCAGCGCATCGCCATCGGCGTGCACCACCCGCGTGTAGCGGGTGTCCGACTCGAAGTACAACACCTCCTCGACGCGTATCAGCCGCACCTCGCGGCCCACGCCGGCCTGAATCACCTCCAGCGGTGCCGGCCTGCGGGCCTGCTGCGCGCCCAGCTGCTGCAGCAGGCGGGCCAGGTCAGGCGGCGCCTGGTTCAGCCGCGCGCGCACCCGCTGCACGGCCTGGGCCAGGCGCATGCCGTCCACCGGCTTGAGCACATAGTCCACCGCGCCGGTGTTGAAGGCGTCCAGCGCATGGTCGCCATGGGCGGTGACGAAGACCACATGGGCACGCCCGGCGATGCGCTGCGCCACCTCGATGCCCGACAGGCCGGGCATGCGCACATCCAGGAAGCAGACCTGCGGCTCGTGCTCCAGGTACGCGTCCCAGGCATCTGCGCCATTGACGGCCCGGGCTTTGACATCCAGCTCGGGCCAGGCGGTCTGCAGGGCCAGCAGCAGTTGCTCGCGGGGCGCTTCTTCGTCGTCGGCCACCAGGGCCGTCACGGTCTCATTCATGGCTGTTCGGTACGCAAGGAAATTCAAGACGGGCGACGCAGCCGCCCGCAGGCTGCGGCATGGTCAAGCTGAGGCTGGCACGTTCGCCAAACTGGTGGCGCAAGCGCAGACGGCTATTGGCCAGGCCCATGCCATCCTGCCAACCGGGCTGCAGACCGACGCCATCGTCAACTACCTGCAGCTCGAAGCCGCCCCCGGCGAGACCTCGGGCGCGGATGTCAACCCTTCCGCCACTCAGGCTGGGCGCTATGCCATGCTCCAACGCGTTCTCCACCAGGGTCAGCAGCAGGCCCGGCGGCAGCTGCTGCTGCAGGCAATCAGGCTCGATGTCCAGCTCGAAGCGCAGCCGCTCGCCCAGCCGTGCGCTCATGATCTGCAGATAGCTGCGCGCCAGCTCCAGCTCCTCGCCCAGCGGCACCAGCGGCCGCTCCAGCAACTCAGCGCTGCTGCGCAAAAAGGCGGTCAGCGAGCGCAGCAGCGGGCTGGCCCGGGCATCGCCGGTGTCCACCCAGTGTTGCACCGCCGACAGCGTGTTGAAGATGAAGTGCGGCTGCACCTGGGCCTGCAGCAGCTTGAGCTTGGCCTCGGCAGCCTCGCGCGCCGCCGCATCGCGCTCCTGCTGCAGCAGGGCCGAGCTCAGGGCCTTCTGCAGTTGCTCCCGCCGTACCACAGTCACCACCAGATACGCCGTGCCACCGGCCAGGCACAGACCGGCCACCACAGGTAGCACCAGCACGACGGCACTTAGCAGCAGCGGTCCCAGCGCCTGCGGCTCGGGCCCCAGCAATCGGGACAGCACGAACAGCCCGACGCCCAGCACGCCAAAGACGATCATCAAGCGCACACCGCCGCGCAGCACGCGCCCTATCGAGGGCAGCCTGGCCGGCAGCAAGAACGCCGCCGCAGTGCCAAGCGTCAACACCAGCACCAGCAACAGGCTGACGAGAATGGCCCAGGCCGGCGGCATGTTCGCCGCCAGCAGCCCCAAGGTGCAGCCGGTGGCCGCCCCAAGGGCACCCAGCCAGGCACCCATGCCACGGCGGCTGTACAGAAAGCGATCAATGGCGCGAGCCTGCTCCTGCTGCTCGACCGGCAGCTTCTGGTAGTAGCTCTCGGCCCAATTGAAATACCAGCGCTGGAAGCGATTCAGCGGCAGCTCGGCGGGTGGGAATGGCTTGTATGGTTCAGACATGGCGGCAGTGTAGGCAGGCCCTGCGGCAGCGGCGCCATCTCGCGGGCGAACGGTCGGAACCTTGTCATGAATGGCATGCAGCGGCATCGGCGGCTATGATCCCGCGCCTCGGAGACGCCTTTGACACCATCCATCAGCCTGCGCCCCGTGAGCCGCGACAACTTTGACGCCATCTGCTCGCTGCCGCTGCCGCCCGAGCAGCAGGCGATGCTGGCCGACAATGCCTACTCACTGGCCGAGGCCGCCTACAACACGGGCTACCAGGTGCGCGCCATCTACCTCGATGACACGGTGGTGGGCTTCATGATGTGGGTGCCCGAGAGCAGCTCACGCTGCTCGATCTGGCGCTTCATGGTCGGCGCCCCGCACCAGGGGCGGGGCATAGGCAGTGCGGCCCTGGAGCTGGCCATCGCCGAGATCCGCGCCCAGCCCGGCCTGCGCGAGCTGGAGATCTGCTACCACCCCGGCAACGAGGCCTCGCGCCGGCTGTACGCGCGGCACGGCTTCATCGAGCAAGGGCTGGATGCCGACGGCGATGACATGCTGGCGGTGCTGCCCCTCTGAAGGCAATCAAGGCGCCGAGCAGAAGCAGTGCGCCACCGCGCCGAAGGCCTTGCGGCCCTCGCTCATTTCGCCCAGCCAGGCGAAGTCCTTCTGCACCTCGCGGGTCAGGGCCGCCGGCACGCCGGCGCCGCCGAGCTTCTGCTCGACCTGCCCGACCACCACATCGGCGGCCGTGCCGCCCAGCATGTCGAGCAGTCGCTCGACACGGCCGCGCTCGCGCTCGATATAGACGACGCGGTAGCCCTCGGCCAGCTTGCCGCGGGTGGCCGCCGACTTCAGCGCATCGCCATAGCTGCCCAGCGTGTCGACCAGGCCGCGCTCCTTTGCCTGGGCCCCGGTCCAGACCCGGCCCTGGGCGACCTCGTTGATCTTCTCCGGCGTGGTCTTGCGCGCCTGGGCGGCCTTGCCGGTGAAGTCGGCATAGATGTGTTCGATGCTGCTCTGCACCAGCGAGGCGAAGCGCGGGTCCAGCGCGCGGCGCGGGTCATAGACGCCGGCCAGCCAGGTGGTGGTGTAGCCACCGGTATGAACGCCCAGTTTGTCCAGCGCCTTGTCGGCCGAGGGCAGCATCGCAAACACGCCGATCGAGCCGGTGATGGTGGCCGGGCTGGCCATCACCTCATCGGCGGCCATGGAGATCCAGTAGCCGCCCGAGGCCGCCACATTGCCCATGGACACCACGACCGGCTTGCCGGCCGCCCGCGTCAGCTCCAGCTCGCGGCGCACCAGCTCCGAGCCGAAGGCGCTGCCGCCGGGGGAATCGACGCGCAGCACGATGGCCTTGATCTTGTCGTCGTCGCGGGCCTTGCGTATCAGCTCGGCGGTGGAGCGCCCGCCAATCGAGCCCGAGGGCGCCATGCCGTCGCTGATGCCGCCCTGGGCGATCACCACACCGACGGCGTCGCCGGTGAATTTGGGTTTCACATGGGCCAGGTAGGCACCCAGATTGATCTGGCGGAAGGTCTTGTTGGCCTCGTCCTTGGCGCCGCGCTCGCTGAGCAGGGCGCGCATCTCGTCGCGCGTCTTGAGCGCATCGACCAGCTTGGCATTCAAGGCCAGCTTGGCGGCATCACCGCCGACCGCCGCCAGTTGCTCGGGCAGGCTGTTGATACCCTTCATGATGCTGCCCTCGGGCAGCTTGCGCGCCTTCTCGACCTCGTCGGTATAGGTCTTCCACAGGGCGTCATATAGGTAGCGGTCGGACTCCAAGGTCTCCTTGGACGGGCCATTGGCCGAATAGACCTCGCCGAAGTTCTTGAAGCTGCCGACGCGCAGCACATTGGCGCTCAGCCCAAGCTTGTCCAGCGCATCGCGGTAATAGGTGCGCGGGCGACCGAAGCCCTCGATCATCAGCATGCCCATCGGATGCAGCCAGACCTCGCTGGCCTGGGCGGCCAGGAAGTAGCTGCGCTGATCAAACGACGAGCCCCAGGCAAACACCGGCTTGCCGCCGGCCTTGAAGCGGGCAATGGCCCCGGCCATTTCGCGCAGCGTGCTCAGGCCGGCGCCCTGGAAGTCATCCAGCGCCAGCACCAGGCTGCTGATCTTGTCGTCCTTGGCCGCAGCCTCGAGGCCGGCCAGCACATCGCGCAGCTGGGTCTCGTTGGTCTCCCGGCCCTTGGCCTGGTTGAGCAGGTTGTCGCGCGCATTGCCGCTGTACTGCTCGACCACGGTGCCGCCGAGATTGAGCACCAGGGCGGTCTTCTCCTCCAGCCTGGCCGGGCCGCGGCTGACCAGGCCATAGATCAGCAGGCCCAGCAGGGCCAGGAACAGCAGGTTGAGCAGAGTGCGCCGGCTGGCGTCCAGCAGCCACCACAGGCGACCAAAGAAACGCCCGACCGGCGCGAAACGAGACGATGACATGCGCACTCCCAATGTTTTGTGCAGCATGCAGCTTACGGTATCGGCCCGGCATCAAGCGCCCGGCCTGCGACGAATGGCACGCAGGTGGGCCCGAATGGCGGCGGGCCCATGCCGGGCGAATGGCGGCCGACCATTCAGCGGCTTTCAAGCCGAGCGGGGGATACTTGCCTCACGATGCAAGCGATCCTCTCCGTCACCGTGCCCTTTTTCGCGCTGATCCTGTGCGGCTACCTGGCCGCCAGGAAGGGCGTGCTGGCCGAGAGCGCTATTCCCGGCCTGAACGGCTTCGTGCTGTTCTTCGCCCTGCCCTGCATGCTGTTCCGCTTCGGCATGAACACCCCCGTGCTGGAACTGCTGAACCCGGTGGTGCTGACGGTCTATCTGGCCGCGGCGCTGCTGATCGTGTTCTTCACCATCGCCGTGACCCTGTCGCCGCGGGTGCAGCTGAAGGACGCGGCCTTCGGTGCCCTGGTCGCCGCCTTTCCCAATACCGGCTTCATGGGCGTGCCCCTTCTCGTGGCCCTGCTGGGGCCGTCGGCGGCCGGCCCCGTGATCTGCACCATCCTGGCCGATCTGTTCGTGACCAGCTCGCTGTGCATCGCGCTGGCCCGCGGCCACGAGGCGATGAGCGAGGGCGGCAGCGGCTCTACGGCCCAGGCGGCGCTGCAGGCGGTGCGCGGCGCCTTGTCCAACCCGCTGCCCTGGTCGATTGCGCTCGGTGCGCTGGCCTCGATCAGCGGCCTGCGCCTGCCCGGGCCGATCGACACCGTGGTCAAGATGCTGGCCGATGCGGCCTCGCCGGTGGCGCTGTTCACCATCGGCGCGGTGCTGTGGCGAGCCGGCCAGCATGCACACACGCGCACGCCTGTCCAGCTCTATCTGCCGGTGGCGCTGATCAAGCTGTTCCTGCACCCGCTGCTGGTGTTTCTGCTCGGTGCCGCCGCCCATGCGCTGGGCACGCCGATCAGCAGTGCCCAGCTGCTGGTGCTGACCCTGGCCGCCGCCCTGCCCAGCGCCAGCAATGTCTCGCTGCTGGCCGAGCGCTATGGTGCCGACAACGGCCGCGTGGCCCGCATCATCATGGCCAGCACGGTGCTGGCCTTCGTGAGCTTCACCCTGCTCGCCTGGGGCTTGGGCGTGAGGCCCTGAGGCCGACGCGGCTCACATAGCCTCATCGATCTGGGTGTCGCCCGACACCCTGGCTGGCACGAAGATATGGAACACCGCCCCGCCGCCGGCGCGGTTCTCCGCATGGATGCGACCGCCGTGAATCTCGACGATCTTGCGGCAGATCGCCAGGCCCAGGCCGGTGCCGCCCGAGCCATCCTTGGTCTGGCTGGACTGCACAAAGGCCTCGAAAATCTTGCCCACCTCGGCCTCCGGTATGCCCGGCCCGTGGTCGGCGATGGCGACGTGGATCTCGCCTTCGGCCGTCAGCTCGCCCATCACATCGATGACCCCGCCATCGGGTGAGAACTTGATCGCATTGGCCAGCACATTGCGCAGCACCTGCTGGAAGCGCAGCGGATCCACCCTGGCGCTGAGCGGCCAGCCGGGCAGCTGGAGCAGCGGCCGCAGACGCTTCTGCGCCAGCAGCGGGCCCAGCTCGCGCACCGTCTCCTGCAGCAGCGCCCGCAGATCGCAGCGCTCCAGATCAAAGGTGCCCACCGGGCTCTCGATCTTGGCCACGTCCAGCAGGTCATTCACCAGGGCCAGCATGCGCTGACCGGAAGCATGGATATCGCTGAACATGCCGGCCAGCTTGGGTTGGTCGCGACCGCGCACCAGACCCAGCTCCGAAAAGCCCAGAATGGTCTGCAAGGGCGTGCGCAGCTCATGGCTGATGTTGGCGATGAACTCCGACTTGGCGCGCGAGGCCTCCTCGGCCACGTCGCGGGCCTCGCGGGTGGCGCGCTCGGCGTCGCGGAACTCGCTGACGTCCATCAGGGTACACAGCACGCCAGCGATACCACCCTGCTCGTCGGGCACGGCGACCTTGGTGATCAGCATGTCGCGGCGCGAGCCATCGCGGTGTTGCACCTGGGTCTCGTAGCGCACCCGGCCGCCCATGCGCAGCAAGCGCTCGTCCTGCGATTCATGCAGCTCGGCCTCGTCACGCGGCGTGAAGAAGCCTACCTGCCGGCCGATGACCTCGGCACGGTTGCGGCCCGTGAACTCTTCCCAGGCCTGATTGACCGTCACATACCTCAGCTGCGCGTCGAACATCGACACCGGCAGGGGGCTGATCTCCAGCAGCAGGCCGGTGAAGGCCAGCTGGTGCTGCAGACGCTGGCGTGCGACGAAGCGCTCGGTCACATCGACGGCGCTGCCGGCAAAGCCGACGATCTGCCCCCGCTGGCGCAGCGGCACGACGGCAAAGTCGAAGCGCCGCAGCTCGCCATCGCGGCCGGGCACCGAGGCCTCGGCCTGGCGCACGCCGCGGTCGTCGCTGAGGCTGAACAAGCCGGCCACGACGGCTCGATCGGCAGGGTCCACCAGGTCCTGCAGCTTGCGGCCCAGGGCATGATCCGCCCCGTTGGCGCTGATGACGCCCCAGCGCGCGTTGACGAAGCTGATGGCGCCAGCGTTGTCGGCGCGAAATATCAGCTCCTGCACGCTCTTCATCAGCACGCTGAGCTCGCGCTCGCGCCGTGCCACCTGATCGTGGGCGGCGTCCAGCTCGACGCGGTTGCGCTCCCGCGCGTGCAGGCTGCGCCGGATCACGGCGGTGGCCGCGGCGATCAGCAGCAGGGCCCCCAGCCCGGCGATCACGGCTCCGCCGAGCACGCCATTCAGCCGCGCCAGCACGACCTCGCGAGGCTGTTCGACGATGATCACCAGGGGCCTTGAGCGAGACGCCCGGAAGGCGACCACCTGGGCCCCGCTGAGGGCCCCGGGCCCCTGATAGCTGCCGTGCTCACGGTCGGGCAGCCACTTGCTGAACACCGGATGCGTACCGAGCTGGCTGCCGGCGGGCAGGTTCAAGGCCTCGGTGGCGGCCAGCAGTTGACCGTCGTAGCTGGTCAACAGCGCGGCGCCTTCGAGGTCGGACAGGGCGGTCTGCTGGTAGTTGGCCAGGGCATCGGGATTGATCAGGCCTAACAGCAGCAGATGCTGGCCATCGGGCAGGCGCAGGTGGCGCAGCAGCGGCAGCAGGTTGACATGCGGCGGGGCCACACCGGCGGGACCCCGCCGCAGATCGCGCAGGCCGCGCCCCGGCCGCAGGGCCTGCAACCGTTCGGCGCCCGCCTCCGGAACAGGCCCCAGCAGGCTCAGGTCGACGCTCAGGCCGAGCTCGGCCGGCGCCGAACTGCCGAGCACCTGGCCCTGCAGGTTCAGCAGCGCCACGCCACGCAGAAAGGGCAGCCCCACCAAGGCATGGGCCAACTGCGGCTGCAGACGCTGCGGACTGAGGTCTGGCTGCTGGACCAAGGCGTCGGCCAGGGTGACGAGGGCAGTGCCGGCGGCATCGACGGTGCGGGTCACATGGTCTTCCAGCACCCGGGCCAGCAGCTCGTTGCGATTCTCGGCCGCTTCCAGCGCCTCGCGCCGCTCAAGCCAGACAAAGGTCGCCGTCGCCACCACCACGGCGCAGGCCAGCACCAGGCCCGCGGCCAGGGTCAGGCTGCTGTACCAGCCGAAGGTTCCGGTGTCGCGCTGGTTCATCGCGTCACTTGACGACGATCTCGGCCAGGCCGTTGCGCTTGGCCGCGGCCAGCAGCCGGCCATCGCGCTTGATGCGGCCGACGAAGTCGTCGATCAGGCCCAGCCAGCCGGCGTCGCCCTGCCTCACCGCATAGGCATAGGGCAGCACGAAGAATGGTTGCGGCGGCGCGATCAGCTTGGCCCAGTCGGCGTTGTCCAGCAGGCGTCGACTGTAGGGATAGTCAGTCATGAAGACATCGATTCGGCCTGCCTCCAGTTCGCGCTCGCGCGTGGCCGGCGGGCGCACCACGGCGATGGTGGCCTGCTTCAGGCTCTGCGTCATCACCGGCTCCATGAAGGTGCCGGCCTGCACGCCGACCACGACGCCGGGTTGGTCGATGTCGCTCCATTGGCGCACCGTGCGGTTGGCGCGGGTGGTGACGCCATAGATATCGCTCTGCAGATAGGGCTGGCTGAAGCTCAGCTGCGCGGCCCGTTGCGGCAGCACGCCGACGGCGAACATGGCCACATCGCAGCGCTCGGTCTTCAGGTCATCGACCAGCGTGATGAAGGACGAGTCGACATACTGCAGCTTGACCTTGAGCTCGCGCGCCAGCTCGGCCGACAGCTCGATGTCGATGCCGCTGAGCTGCTGGGTGTGCGGATTGCGCAGCGTGACGCCGTAATAGTCGGGCCAGATGCAGACCTTCAGCGTCGCACTGTTGCGCACGCGCTCGGCCACCGGGCCGGCCTGTGCGGCGGTCGAGGCCTGGCTCAGCCAAAGGGCGGCCCAAAGGCCAAGGCACAGCTTGTTCATCTTGATGCTCCTCATTTCAGGTCGGGTCGACCAGCGACTCGAAGCTGGGACGCTGTTGATTGATGCGCTCGCGAATGGCCACCATCTCGGGCAGGTGCTCGACGAACACATCGACCACGCGCGGGTCGAAGGCCACGCCGCGCTGCTCCAGCAGCATTGCCAGCGCCACCTCATCGTCGAAGGCCTTGCGGTAGCAGCGGTCCATGGTCAGCGCGTCGAAGTAGTCGACCACGGAGACGATGCGGCCGCTGAGCGGTATCTCTGCACCGGACAGTCCCTTGGGGTAGCCGCCGCCGTCCCAGCGCTCATGGTGGGTCATCGCCACCTCGGCGGCGAGCTGGAACAGGGGGATGCGCGACCTGCCGAGGATCTTGGCGCCCATTTCGGGATGCTGGTTCATCACCGCGCGCTCGGCGGTGGTGTAGCTGCCGGGCTTCTTCAGCACGTCGTCGGGCACACCGATCTTGCCGATATCGTGCATGGGCGCAGCCTTACGCAGCATCCGGGCAAACCGTGCCGGCTCGCCCAGGTGCAGGGCCAGCGCCTCGGCCAGGAAGGCAATGCGCATGATGTGCACGCCGGTGTCGTCATCGCGGAAGTCGGCCGCCAGCGACAGGCGCAGCAGGGCATCATGATGGGCTCGTTCGACTTCGCGCAGCGCCTCGTTGCGCTCCTGGTACATGCGGCCCAGGTCGGCAATGATGCATTCCATCTGCTCGGAGGCGGCATCGTCGAAGCGATTGCTCTCGCTGACAATGGCGGCGGTTGACGGTTCTGGCTGCATGGTGCGGGTCCTCAGCCGTTGACCCACTGGGCCGCAATCTGGTCGATCAGCTGCAAGGGGCTGAACGGCTTGACAAGATAGGCATGGGCTCCGGCCTGCATACCGGCCTCGCGGTCGCGGGCCTGGCCGCGGGCGCTGAGCAGCATCACATGCACATGGCTCAGATCCGCATCGGCGCGGATCGCGGCGCAGACCTGCAGGCCGTCGAGCGCGCCGGGCATCATCACGTCCAGCAGCAGCAGGTCCGGGCGCAGCTCGTGCGTCAGGCGCAGCGCGGACTCGCCATCGGCTGCCTCATGGACCTCATAGTCCTCGAACTCCAGCGTCATGCGAATCAGGCGGCGTATATCGGCGTGGTCATCGACCACCACAATCTTCTTCATCGTCGGTACTCCGGTGCGACCCGGAAGGCCGAGCGCTGACATAATTATCATCTGTATCATTTTAAAAAGTATTATTGCCGTTTCAATTTGCCCAAGAATTCGGCAAAATTGCGCATATGCCTCATCAAACACCCGCCCCGGCCGACGACGCCACCACCGACTACAGCACCATGGAAGTGGCCCGCATGCTCGGCCTGGCCGTGCGCTCGGTCCAGCTGATGGTCGATCGCGGCGAGCTGTCCGCCTGGAAGACGCCCGGCGGTCATCGCCGCATTCACGGCGCCTCGGTGCAGGCCTGGCTGGCAGGGCGCGGCGCTCCGCAGGGTGTCGCGGCCCAGGAGGCACCGGCAGCGCGCGCAGCGGTGTCGCAGGCGACCCGGCGTGTGCTGCTGATCGAGGACTCGGTGCACTACCAGAACCTGACCCGCCTGCTGCTCCAGCAGCAGTTCCCGGAGGTCGAGCTCCACATCGCCCATGACGGCATCGTCGGTCTGGCGATGTACGGGCAGCTGCAGCCCCAGGTGCTGATCGTCGACATCCTGCTGCCCGGCATCGACGGCGCGACGCTGATCACCAGCCTGCGCTCGCAGCCCCAGTTCGCGCACAGCCGGCTGATCGTCGTCACCTCGCTGGACCAAACCCAGCGCGCGCCCTACGCCTTCGCACTGGCCGATGTGCCGGTGGTGCACAAGCCGCGCCTGGTGATGGACCTGCCGCCACTGCTCGCCCGGGCCCTGCAACAGAGCGGGGGCTGAGCGTGACACTGCCCCGCGTGCTGCTGATCGAGGACGACCCCTCGCTGCAGCGCTTTGTGCAGCTGGCGCTGGAAGACTTGCCGATCGAATTGTTGAGCTGCACCACCGTGGACCAGGCCCTGCTCGCGTTGCAGCACGCGCCGGTGGCCCTGCTGCTGACCGACCTGATGCTGCCCGGCCGCTCGGGCCTCGATCTGCTGCAACAGCTGCAGCGCGAACCGGCGCTGCGTGCCGACGCCAGGCTGGCGGTGTTCAGCGCCGGCCTGCTGCCGGCGGTGCGGCTGCAGCTGCAGGCCCTGGACGTCTGGCGCATGCTGGCCAAGCCCTGCTCCATCGCGGAGCTGGAGGCCTGCGTGCGGGACGCGCTGGGGGCGGCCCCGACCGCCACCGAGCCAAGGTCCGACGTCGCCGCCCCGGTTGCCAGCCACTTCGGCGGCAACAGGGCACTGTACGAGGCTTTCCGCGCCAGTTGCCTGCCGCAGTTCCTCATCGATGTGCAGACCGGCGATACGGCCTGCGAGCAGGGCGATGCCCAGGCCATGAGGCGCCTGGCCCACAGTCTGAAGAGTGTGCTGCTGACCCTGGGCCAGCCACAGGCGGCCGAACAGGCCGGCGCGCTGGAAGACCGATCCGAACAGGCCGACTGGACGGCGGCCCGGCCGCTGTGGCAGGCGCTGCGCCAGCAGCTGCAGGCAATGCGCTGAGAGCCGTCCCGCTAGGTCCGCTCCGCGACCGGCAGGCTCAGGCTGACCTGCAGCCCGCCGCCGGGCCGGTTGGCCAGCGCGATGCGGCCGCCATGGGCCTCGACGATCTCGCGCGCCAGGGCCAGGCCCAGGCCGGTGCCGGCGCGCTTGGTTGAATAGAACGGCAGCAGAGCCTGGGCCAGCACCGCCTCGCTCATGCCGGGGCCGCGGTCGGCGACCTCGAAGCGCAGCTCCTGGCGAGTCAGGTTCACGGCCAGGGTCACATCTTGCTTGGCGCCATCAGCGGTCGCCTCGCGGGCATTCTTCAGCAGATTGATCAGCGCCTGCTCGATCTGCGCCGCATCGAAGCGGGCCGGCTCAGTGGGCGGGTCGCCCGCCAGGCGGAACTCGCAATGGGCGGCCAAGCCGTCCAGGAACGCCGACCAATCGACCGGCTCCAGGCGCGGTGCGGGCAGCTTGGCAAAGCGGGCGTAGCCGTCCAGAAAGCCGTGCAGATGGGCGGCACGTTCGCCGATGCTGACGAACACCCGGCCGGCGCGCTCGGTGTCACCGCGCTTGAGCAACTCGGCGCCGCTGTGGGCCAGCGAGGAGATCGGTGCCAGCGAGTTGTTCAGCTCGTGGCTGATGACCCGTATCACCCGCTTCCAGGTCGCCACCTCCTGGCGCGACAGCTCGCGCGTCATGCGACGTATGAGGTGCAGCCGGTGCGGCCGGCCCTGCAGCCGGAAACTGCGCTGCGACAGATGGAAGGTCTCCTCGGCGCCGTCCAGGGTCAGACTGAACAGGCAGTCGTCGCCGGCGGCCAGCGCGCGCTGCATGGCCTCGGGCGCCTGAGCCAGCAGCTCGCTGAAGTCCACGCCGACCAGGCTGCGGCCATCGCCCAGCAACTGGCGCGCGGCGAGGTTGGCGATCGCCACGCGATCTTGTGCATCGGTCAGCAGCAGTGCGACCGGCGTGTTCTGCACCACGGTGTCGAGCAGCAGCTCCCGCTGGGCCAGGTGCTGGCGCTGCTCGCGCAAGGCATGGCCAAGTTCGCTGTGCAGGCGCACCAGCTGGCTCAGTTCGCCGGCCTGCTGGGGCGCGATCGACATGCTGTAGTCGCCATCGCGGTAACTCAGCACCGAGCCCTCCAGCGCGCGCAGCAGCCGCCCCAGCGGTGCCATCACCAGGGCGGCCGTCCACAGCAGCAGCGGCAGCAGCAGGGCCGCGGTCAGCAGGGCCGCTTGCAGGCTCCATACCCCCGGCGCCTGCCAGCCCAGGCCTGGCAGCACGGCCAGCAACTGCGGCAGCGGCCAGACAGTCAGGCCTCCATGAATCAGCCCACCGGCCAGCGCCGCCGCCAGCAGCAGCAGGGCCAGGCGCCAGTAAAGGCTGCTCATGTTTGCGCAAGACCGTAGCGCTCCATGCGCCGGTACAGCGCCTGGCGCGACAGACCCAGCGCCTGCGCGGCGCGGCTGACCACACCGTCCGCCCGCGCCAGCGCCGCCAGCACGGTCTCGCGGCTGGGTTCGTCGAGGCTGCGGGCCACGGCCGGCGGCGCGGCCGGCAGACCCAGCAGCTCCGGCGTGATCGCATCGTCGCCGGCCAGCAGCGCCGCGCGGGCCATCACATTCTTCAACTCCCGCACATTGCCCGGCCAGCGGTGGGCGAGCAGGGCCTCGCGTGCGGCGTCGCTCAGGCGTGCACCACCGGCCAGAAAATGTTCGGCCAGCGGCAGCACATCATCCAGCCGCTCGGCCAGCGCCGGCAGCGCGACCTCGATCACATTCAGCCGGTAGAACAGGTCTTCGCGGAAGCTGCCCTCGCGCACCATGGCCTTCAGATCGGCATTGGTGGCGCTGACGATGCGCGCCCGGGTCTGGCGCGTGCGGCTGGAGCCCAGGCGCTCGAAGCGGCCTGTCTCCAGCACGCGCAACAGCTTGACCTGGCCGGCCAACGGCAGGGTGCCGATCTCGTCGAGGAACAGCGTGCCGCCATCGGCCGCCTCGAAGCGGCCCTCACGGGCCTTGTTGGAGCCGGTGTAGGCGCCGCTCTCGCTGCCGAACAGCTCGGCCTCGATCAGCTCGCCCGGCAGCGCGCCGCAGTTGACCGCAACAAAGGGCCCGCCGCGCGCGCCAGAGTTGGCATGGACGATGGCGGCGATGCGCTCCTTGCCGCTGCCATTGGGCCCGCTGATCAGCACCGGCACCTCGGACCGCGCCACCTGGCAGGCCAGCTCCAGCGTGCGCAGCATCGCCTCCGAAGCGTAGACCAATCCCTCGAGTTCGTAGCGCGCCGCCAGCGCGTCGCGGCGCGTGCGCTGCGCCTGGCGCAGCCGCACGACCTCGTGGGTGGACTCGGCCAGCTCCAGCAGGTTCTCCACCGTGGCCAGCAACTTGCTGTCATTCCACGGCTTGGCCAGGTAGTCGGCGGCACCGGCCTTGACCAGCTCGACCGCGCTCTCCAGCCGAGTCCAGGCGGTGAGCAATATCACCGGCAGATCGGGATGGCGCTCGCGCAGCGATCGGAACAGCGCCACGCCCTCCTCGCCCGAGGTGGTGTCGGCGCTGAAGTTCATGTCCTGGATGACCAGGCTCACCGGATGCCGGGCCAGCAGCTCCAGCCCGTCGGCGGGACTGGCCGCATACAGCGCATGGATGTCGCGCAGCGACAGCAGCAGCGAGAGCGCCTCGCCGACCCCGGGGTTGTCGTCAACAATCAGTACGGTCCGCATCCAGGGAGGATATCAACTCCTCAGCGCCGCAACAGGCGGCAGGGCCGCCGCACGCCTTGCCGGCGCCCACACCGCCAACTGGCCCAGCACCCACAGCACCATCGCGCCAACCGGTAGATAGACCCAGGGCAGACGCGGCAGCTCATAGTGCTGCATCAGCGCCAGGCTGAGGCCGTAGGCGCCCAGCATGCCCAGCGCGATACCCAGGCTGGAGAGCAGGAAGTTCTCGGCCTGAAAGTAGCGCAAGATCTGACCCCGGGTGGCACCCAGAGCGCGGCGCGTGCCAATCATGCGCGTGCGTTGCTGCACCCAGAAGCTGGCCAGGCCGACGATGCCGAACGCGGTGACGATCAGCAGCGCCAGGCTGACGCCGCCCAGCAGCCACAGCATCGAGACGTCCTGGCGGTAGTACTTGCGCCGCATGTCCTCGAAGCGGCGCTGCTCGCGCACGATGCGCTTGACGGCGCCGCTGGCCTGCTCCAGCGCCGCCACGGCCGCCTTCAGCACCGCGTCACGCTGCTCCGCCGGCACGCGCAACACATAGCTGCCACCGCGGTAGCTCGACTGGATCGGCAACATCATCGTGTACATGCGATCGTCCCCGTCGCCGTTGGGACGTATGGCCGGCAGGGTTTCCAGCACGCCCACCACCCGTTGCGGCTGCGAGCCATAGACATAGACCTCCTGGCCGACCGCCGAACGGCCGGGAAACAGATGCTCGGCCAGGCGCTTGTTGATGATCACGGCCGGCACCTTGGGCTCTTCATCGTCCTTGAACACGGTGGCAGCCTCGGCATACTCGCCGGGCTCAAAGTCCCGGCCCTCGACCAGGCGCAGCCCCAGCGTGGGCAACCAGCCCTCGCCGGAGTTGTAGGCCCCCACGCCGGTGGAGCGCCCGGCGCGCTGCGGCGTCAGCCGCATGCCGCTGGTGTTGGAGTTGTCGCCGAACGGCATCTGATTGAGCAGGGCCACGCTCTTCACGCCGGCCAGCCCGCGCAGGGCCTGCAGGTCGACGCGGGTCTGCACCTCGGGGTTCTCGACCCGCACCAGGCCCGAGACCTGCAGCACCAGCAGCTCCTGCTCGGCCATGCCGGTGGGCGCATTGATGCTCTGCACCCGCTGGCTGATCAGGAACAGCGCGTTGCTGACGATGGCACAGGTCAGCGCGATCTGCAGCACGATCAGGCCGGCGGCGATCTTGTGGCGCTTCAGCGTGGAGAGAATCGGCATGATGTCCATCGTGTTCCTCACTGTGTTTTCAATTGCAGCGCAGGCATCACCTGGCAGGCCCGCCAGGCGGGCAGCAGCCCGGCCAGCAGGCTGGCCGCCAGGGCCAGCAGCAGGGTGGTGGCCAGCATGGTCAGATCGAGCTGGGCCAGTTGGGCATAGGCACTGGGGCCCTGGCGCACGGCCCAGAGGCCGGCGCAGGTCAGCAGCAGGCCCAGCAGCCCCCCGGCCAGGCCAAGGCCGCCGGCCTCGACCAGGAACTGGCTGAAGATGGCGCGGCGCGAGGCCCCCAAGGCCCGGCGCACACCAATCTCGCTGGAGCGGCGCAGGGCCTTGGCCAGCAGCAGACCGACGGCATTGGTCAGACAGACAAGCAGGAAGCCGAAAGCCAGCCAGAGCTGCAGGCGGATGTCGCTGGGCACGACCTTGCTGAAGAACAGCCAGTCCATCACGTTGCGCAACCGCACATTGCTGGGCCGCTCGAAGCGGCCGGCGGCACGCTGCTGGTCAGAGTAGTTGACCAGGTAGTCGCGGTAGCTGCGCTCCTGCTCGGGACCATCGAGTTCGACCCAGTACTGCACCCATGAGCACAGCGCGTTGAGCGCGCGCACATCGGTGACATTGCCATCGCCCCAGCAATTGACATTGCCGGAGGCATTGAGCCGCAGCGCCATGGCGGTGGTGAACGGCACATAGACCTCGGCGGCCTTGCTGTAGGCGCCCAGGGTCAGATCGAAAAAGTGCGGCGCCGGCCGCCAAGGTTTCATCACGCCGATCACGCGCAGGTCCTTGTCGCCCAGGCGTACGGTCTTGCCGCGGCTGTCGGCACCGCCGAACAGCTGCTCGTTGAGCTCGGCCGAGATCACCGCCACGCGGGCCTGCGCCTGGTCATCGGCGGCGCTCCAGCCACTGCCGAACTGAAATGGCACGTCGAACATGGCAAAGAAGTCGGCGCTGGCGTAGCGCGAGCCGGTGATGAAGGGTCGTGCATTGCCGCCCGCCGAAGCCGCCGGATCAACCGCCACCATGCCGCCAGTCATCATGACCTGACGGGCGCCACGTGCCGCGTTCAGCAGGGCCTCGGCATCGAAGCGGGTTAGCTGGAAGGTCGGCTCCTCGCCGGGCCGGTAGTCGCGCATCTGCTCGGCATCCAGCTGCACATTGAAGAGCTTGCCGCTCTTGCGCGGAATCGGGTCGCCCGACAGCACATGAAACACCGTCAAGGTGGTCATGCAGGCGGCCACGCCCATGGCAATGGTCACCACCATCAGCGCGGTCAGGCCGCGGGCCGAGCGGCAGCTGCGCAGGGCCAGTTCAAGGTAATAGCTCAGCATCATGAGTCCTTCAGCAAGAGATTGACCGCCGACAGCTCGGCCTCGCCCAGGGCACCCGCAGCCTGCTGCAGCAAGAGCTTGGCCAGCACATAGCGATGGCGCGCCTGTTCGTGGGCATTCTGGGCGGCGGTCTGGCTCTGGATGGCCAGCAGCAGATCGGTCATCGTGCGCGTGCCCAGGGCCTGGCCTGTGCGGGTGGAGGCGAGCGCGCGGGTGGCGGCGTCGACGGCAGCGCGGGTGCTGCGCATCAGCGCCACGCCCGACATCACCGCCTGGTACTGGCCTTGCGTCTCACGTACCAGCGCGCGGCGTGCGCTCTCCAGGCCCTCGCGGGCGGCATCACGCTGATGCACGGCCTGGCGCTTCAGCGACTCGGTCGCGCCACCGGCGAACAGCGGAATGCTAAGGCGCAGGCCCAGCGTGGTGTTGGCGCGGCCGGCGTCCTGCGGCGCCACGGCCGAGCCGCTGCGCCGCTCGCTGTCCAGGCCCAGGCTCAAGGTGGGCAGGTGGGCGGCGCGGGCGGCCTCAATGCGCTGCTCGCTGGCCGTCAGCCCATAGCGGCTGGCCTGCAGCTGCGGATTGGCCAGCAGCGCCTGATTCACCCAGGCCTCGGCGGCCAGCGGCTCGGGCGGTAGCGCCTGCAGCTCGGCGGCCAGGGGCCTGAGCACGCCGGGCGTACGGCCAGTGATCTGGGCCAGCGCCTCGCGGGCATCGGCCAGCGCTTCTCGGGCCTGCACGGTGGCCCCTTGCGACAGCGCGTGATAGGTGCGCGCCTGCTCGACATCGACGGCGGCCGAGATGCCAGACTCGAAGCGCGACTGCGCCTGGCCGACCTGCTGGGCAAAGGCGTCTTCGTTGGCCTGCGCCGTGCCCAGACTGGCCTGGGCCGACAGCACGCCGAAGTAGGCACCGGCCACACGGGCGCACAGTGCCTGCTCGGCGGCGCGCAGCCGGGCCTCCTCGGCCGAGAGCAGGCTCTGCGCGGCGTCCCATTGGCGCAGGCGGCCCAGATCGACCAGGACCTGGCTCAGCGAGCTGGTCAGCTGGTGCTCGCGGCCGCCGTTCTGCGGGCCGCGCAACTCGGCCGCGCCCAACGACCATTGCGGCAGCAGCGCCGCCCGGGCCTGGGTGACCCGTTCGCCGTGCTCACCGCGCAGCGAGGCGGCGATGGCCAGCATGGGATCGCTGGCGCGGGCCTGGGCATAGACCTCCAGCAGGTCCTCGGCCGAGGCCAGCAGCGGCGCGCACAGCGCGGCCGCCAGCAGGCATTGGGCGCGATGGCGCAAGCTCATTCCACCCCCGCCGTGCGGAACAGGCTGGGATCCAGATGCAGCTCGGCGGCCACGTCGACCACCTGGCCGTCGATCACATGGACGTTGCGCTGGGCGCGGGCGGCCAGCTGCGGGTCGTGGGTGACCATGACGATGGTGGCGCCGTCGCGGTGCAGCTCTTCCAGCAGCTCCATCACGCTGCGCGCCATCTGGCTGTCGAGATTGCCGGTGGGCTCGTCGGCCAGCAGCAGGCGCGGCTCGCCGGCCAGCGCGCGGGCAATCGCCACCCGCTGCTGCTGGCCGCCGGACAGCTCGGCCGGGTAGTGGCGCTCGCGTGCGGCCAGGCCCACGCGCTCCAGCGCCTGGCGGGCACGGCGCTGGCGCTCGGCCGCCTTCATGCCGCGGTAGCGCAGCGGCACCTCGATGTTGTCCAGCACATTCAGATCAGGGATCAGATTGAAGGCCTGGAAGATGAAGCCGATCTTCTCGTTGCGGATGCGCGAACGGGCGTCATCATTCAGGCCGCTGACCTCGACGCCGTCCAGCTCGTAGCGGCCGCCGGTGTGAGCCTCCAGCAGGCCGGCAATGGTCAGGAAGGTCGTCTTGCCCGAGCCCGAGGGGCCGGTGACGGCGACGAATTCACCCTGCTTCACCTGCAGATTGAAATCGCGCAGAGCATAGGTCTCGACCATCTCGGTGCGGTACACCTTGGACAGGGCAGTCATCTTCAACATAGCTATTCCTCTCAGAGTCAATTGCTGATGGCTACACGCGCAGCGCCCTGAAACGCATCGGCGCCCGAGATCACCACCTTGTCGCCCGGCTTCAGGCCGGACAGCACCTCGATCTTGTCCAGGCTGCGCTGGCCCAAGCGCACCGGCGTCTTCTCGGCCATGCCATCACGCACGACGTAGGCGAACGCACCACCGCCCTCGTCGGCAAAACTGCCGCGGCGCAGGGTCAAGACCTTGTCTCGCTGATCGAGCAGCACGCGCACCGACAGGCGCTGGTTCTGGCGCAGCTGCTCGGGCTGCTGGCCATCGAAGCGCAGCCGTGCCGCGACCTCGTTGTTGACGACCTCGGGCGAGACCGAGCTGACCAGGCCGCGCCAGGAGCGCCCATTGCCGCCAATCTCACCGGGCATGCCTATGGCCAGATCGCGGGCATAGCTCTCGGCCACCTGCATCTGCACCTCCAGCGCGGACAGGTCGATGACCGACAGCAGCTTGGCGTCCTTGGCCACGCTGGCCCGCTCGGCCACGAACAGCTGGCCGACCTGGCCATCGACCGGCGAGCGAATGGCCAGTTCGGCGACCTGGCGCTGCAGGTCCTGCACCTGCAGCAGCTGCCGGTCCAGCGCGGCCTGCCTGGCCTGCACATCGAACTTCAGGCTGTCGTCCTTCAGGCCGCGGCCGGCCTCGGCATGGGCCAGGGTGACGCGGGCCTTCTCCAGGGTGTCGCGGGCATGGTCCACCTGCATGCCGGCGGCGGCGCCGGCCTCGAAGGCCTTGGTCTGCCGCGCCAGATCGTTCTGTGCCGTCTTCAGGTCGATGCCGGCGTTCTCGTAGGCGCTTTGCAGGGCCGCGCGCTGCTGGCGGGCCTCGACCTGGGCACGCAGAACCTCGGCCCGCATCGCGTCGGCATTCGACCGCTCCTGGGCCAGCCGGGCGTTGAGCTCCAGGCTTTCCAGTTCGGCCAGGACCTGACCCTTCTTCACCGCATCACCGGCATGGACGCGCAGGGTCACGGTGCCGGCGTTGGCGGCATACAGGGTCGGGCTGTTGGCGGCAACGACCTTGCCCTCGCCGGCAATGTCACGCACGAACGGTCCCAGCTCGACCACGGCAAAGCCCAGCCGCGCCTCGCTGACCGAGGCATTGGCCGAGAACTGCCGCTGCAGCGCGGGCCAGGCAAAGGCCAGCAGGGCGAGCAGGCCGATGGCGATGGCGGCCATCAACAGACGGCGGCGCCCCGGCGAAGCGGAGGCGATCACGCGGTCTTGGGCAGAGGTGTCACGAATCATGGAGGTAGGTTCTGGTTGGCCGCGACAGCGCGGCTCCCACTTTCCATTGCAATGCCCGTGCCAGCCCGCGGCCAGCGGCTCAGGCCTTATGAATCAAGGACTTGGAGTTACACGCCGCTTGATTGCAGTGTCCGCGGACACTGGGCCGGACACTCTGCCGGACGGCTACAGTGTCCGCCCGACGATGGCGACGACGAACACCAGGCAACCGAGACCCAGGTTGACAGCCACCAGCCGCCGGATCTTGTTCAGCGCAGCCGCGGCCACCGGCCAGGCCTGCGCCGCGCAGGCCTTCTGCAGCCTAGGGAACAGGGCCCAGCGGATATGGCCGAACAGGCCCATCATCAGCAGGCCCAGGCCCGCCATCGCAGGCACGCTCCAGTGCATGGCGCCCGGGCTCAACTCCCACATCGCCAGGCCGCTGAGCAGCAGCACGATGATGGCGCCCAGCACCAGCGCAAAGAAGCGCCGCAGCGTGGCGGTCATCAGGCCCAGGCGCAGCGGGGGCGCTTCCAGGGTCTGCAGCGCCGCGGGGCGCACGCACAGCTGTATCGTCGCCATGCCTCCCACCCACAGGGCAGCGGCAAGCAGGTGCAGGCACAACAGGGTGGTGACGAGGAGGTTCATGGCGCCGAGTGTCGCAGAGCCTGTGCCTGCTCAGGCGACGACGCTGAGCATGCCCAACGTTCTCGCCCGCGTCACCGCATGCTTGCGCGAGCCCGCTTCGAGCTTGCCGTACAGGCCCTTCAGATGCCATTTGACCGTTTCGGCACTGACGCCCAGCACCTGGGCGATTTCCTTGTTCGAGTAGTTGCGCGCCAGCAGCTGCAGAATCTCCGCCTCCTTGGCCGTCAGCCCTTCCCGCACGGCAGGCTGCACGCGCTGCGCCGGGCGCTCGCGCATCGGCGCAGGCTCGACGGCCGACGTGTAGCTGCCCAGCAGACGCAGCATCGCCTGGGGGTTCATGGTCTTGAAGGCCTCGTCCTGCTGCTGGGCCAGGCAAGCCTGGCGGGCAAAGGTATAGGCCAGCGTCATGTGGTCGGCCTCGGCCCAGGCCTCGGCGATGGTGTTCAGCAATGCCGGCGGCGGCTTCCAGCCGGCAACACTCATGCCGCAGCTCAGCGCGTTCTGCGCAAAATGGATGGCGGCGCTGGGCGCGGTCATATCGGGCGGTGGCGGCAGCTTGCAGCGGCTGTACACCAGGGCCAGGGCCTCGCTGAGCTCGGCCGACAAAGCCGAGTAGCCATAGCGGTCTATCAGCTCACGCGCCTCCGCGGCGGCGGCAAGCGCCCGTCCGGCGTCGCGGATGCGGGCCAGTGCGCGCACCTGCTTGATCAGGTTGACCGCCAGATTGGCATAGGAGTTGAAGTCGCGGTAGAAGCCCAGCGCCTCCTCCATCACCTCGATCGCTTCAAGCTCCTGGCCCACCTCGGTCAGGGTCAGGGCCAGTTCGCTGCAGGCCATGGCCGTCTTGATGCCGGCGGGCACCAGGCGCAACTGCGCCAGCGCGGCGTTCAGCACACGCTGGCTGTCCTGATGCCGGCCGAGGTGGCGCAGCACGCCGCCCACCTGGGTCTGGCAGATGCCGATCAGCATCGGCCAGCCCGTCTTCAGCGCCTGGCTGGCGGCGGCGTCGAGGCAGTGCGCGGCCTGCTCCAGGTCGCCAAGCTCAAGCCAGGAATTGCCGGCATTGACCATAAGGATGCAATAGGCCCGCAACATGCCCATGGGCTGCGCCAGCTGTGCCGCCTGTGCATAGAGGGCCGCAGCCTGGGCCGGCTCGCGCAGCGACAGCGAGAAGGCCTGTAGGGCCAGGCGCAGGCAGTCGCTGGCCGGGCCGCCATCGGGCCAATGCGCGACGCCGGCATCGGCGGCCTGAGTCGATGCCGCGCCCGCGGCCGGGCTGACGATGCGCTCGCACAGCGCCCGGCCGCGCGCCACGCCGGCCCGCTGGCGATCGGGGCTGTCGGCAAAGAAGGCCATGCCACGCTCGTGCGCCTCGAGCTCACGGGCGCGTTGCGCGGTGGCCTTGGCCAAGGTGGCCTCGGCCAGCCAGGCGTCGCCCTCGGCATGGGGATCAAGATCGGGCTGCAGGTGGGTGCGGGCCAGCAGCAGCCAGTGCTCGCCCTCCTCCAGCCGGCAATACAGGGCCGAGATCTCGCAAGCCGCCAGCGCCATGCGCGCCATCAGCGCGCGGTGGGCGGCCAGGGCCAGCGGATGGGCGTCCAGGCGCCGCTGGGCCTCGCCGAGCAGGGCCAGCGCGCGCTGGCTATCGCGCTGCCGCAGATGCCAGGCCAGCGCGACCAGCGCGTGCACACGCGCCTCGCGCGAGGCCTCCTCCAGCGCCAGCTCCAACGCAGCGAGTTCCTCCTCCGTGACCTTGAACTTCATGGGCAAAGTCTAGGGGCTGGCGCTCGCGCGTGAGCCCAAGACGCCCTCCGCCCCCCCCGCGTTGACCCTGAGCCCCCCTCATTTGAGGGCCGGGATTTTACTGAAGTCAGGCCGGTTGGCCCCACCCGCGCCGGGGGGGGACCGCGATGGGGGTGGCTCGATAAGGTCAGCAGCATCACAAGCCCTCGCTCTCCAGGAGTACCGACCGATGAAGATTTTCCGCCCATTTCCGCCACCTTTCAGGCGCAGCCTGGCAATCCTGGCCGTCAGCGCCGTGCTGGCCCCGCAGGCCCAGGCCACCCAGCTGGTGCCGCAGAACCTGACCCAGCTGATCGCCAAGTCGGACCTGATCGTGACCGGCCAGGTCACAGCGGTCAAAGACGGCATCGGCAAGGGCGGCGTGCCGTATACCGAGGTGACGCTGAAGCTCAGTGGCAGTGCGAAGCAGGCGCTACCCGCCAACAGCAGCTACAGCTTCAGGCAATACGGGCTGCTGAAGGCCCGCAAGCTGGACGATGGCCGCTATCTGCTGCCAGCCAAGATCGAGGGCCTGCCCACCTGGCAGGTCGGCGAACACGTGATGAGCTTCATGAACCGTCCCGCCGCAACGACCGGCCTGGTCACCCCGGTGGGCCTGGCGCAGGGCAAGCTGACCATCAACGGCAGCAAGGCCGCCAACAGCTTCAACAACGTGGGCCTGTTCGACAACGTGCAGGTCAGCCCCGGCCTGCTGAAAAGCAATGAGTCCGCGATGCTGGGCAAGCGCTACGGCGGCGTTGAACTGGCCGTGCTGCAAGGCCTGGTGCAGCGGGCGGTGAAGAACGACTGGACCACCACCGGAGCGATGCGCTGATGAGCACCCCACACTTCTTCAAGATCGCGGTCGGCCTGCTCACCGCTGCCGCTGCAAGCATCGCCCAAGCGGCCGGTCCGCTGTATCTGGACGGCAACCCGACTCAGCCCAAGCCGCTGCGCTGGGACACCAGCCAGGGCCCGATCAAGGTCTATACCGACGTCGGCGCGCTCTCCCGACGCAAGGACGGCAGCGTCTTCCTGAACGAGGCGCAGGCCAACGCCATCACCGCCTTTGCGATGAAGCAATGGAGCTCGGTCGCCACCTCCACCTGGCGCGCGGAGACCGACCCGAGCAAGTTCACCCGCTTCACCGACGTGCCCAGCATCGGCGTCGATGTGAATGACGCGGCCAGCGCGATGAAGGTCTATGGCCAAGCCAACCAGGGCGGCTTCTATGTGATCTACGACGTCGACGGCAAGGTGGTCGAGGACTACTTCGGTATGCCGCGCGACCAGATCCTGGGCATCGCCATGCCAGAGATCGCCGAAGACCGCGATGGCGATGGCTATCCGGAGACCATCGTCAAGGCCACGGCCCTGATGAACGGATGGATGGTCAGCAGCGAGACGCCACCGCCGGGCCAGCGCGCGCTGCCGCCGGCCGATGTGAACGGCGCGCGCTATGCCGGCATATTCACCCATGAATTCGGCCATGCGCTGAACCTGTCGCACTCGCAGGTCAACGGGCCGCTGGCCTTCAACAGCCTGCCGGACTACGGGCGCGACCTGTACCCCGGCGTGAAGGGCTGTGTGGCGCCGGTGCACCACTGGCAGTACGGCCCGGCCGCGACGCATATCGACCCCAGGCATGTGGAGACGATGTTCCCCTTCATCGATCCGCAGAGCGTTGCGCGGGGCCGCTCCGTCGGCCTGGAGATGAGCACGGTGGACCGCGCCGACGACATTGCCGCGATCTCCAACCTCTACCCGACCGCCGACTATCTGGAGAAGACCGGCTCCATCGCCGGCACCCTGTTCCTGAAGGACGGTCAGACCGGCTACAGCGGCATCAACATCATCGCCCGCAATGTCAATGACCCGCTGGGCGACGCCGTCTCGGCGATCACCGGCGACCAGACCCAGGGCCTGCTCGGCCCCGACGGGCGCTTCCGCATCAACAACCTTAAGCCGGGGCAGCAGTACCGTCTCTATCTGGAGGAGATCAGGGCCGGCGGCTATCCGACGACGCCGACGATGCTGATGTCACAGGCCGAGTACTGGAACGCCGGCGAGACCAGCAATCCCGATGCCGATGCGCCTTGCCTCGCCACCGCCATCACGGCCGAGGCCGGCGTGACCCGCCAGACCGACTTCTTCTTCAACGGCCACAACGACGGCGTGCAATACAAGTTCCTCACCTCGGGTTACCTGACCAGCCTGTCGGCCGACGGCCAACGCGCCGGTGGCACCGTGGGCGAGGCCACGCCAATGAGCTGGGACGCGCAGACCGGCCTGCGCCTGGCGCCGCCGGAGCTGGAGCTGATGTCCTCCGGCAACAGCGCGATCTCGCGTGACGGCAGCCAGATGCTGGTGCAGGCCAACTTCGACGGGCGTGTCTTCAGCGACCCCTATCTGGGCGACTACAAGATCAAGCAGATGAGCCTGTGGAACCTCGACACCGATGCGCTCAAGCCGCTGGGTGCACTCAGCGACGAGTGCGGCCTGGGCGGCACGGGCGGCGTCACCAGCAGCTACGGCTGGGGTCTGAACAGCGACGCCACCGCAGCGGTGGCCGGCAGCACTTGGCAAAAGCCTGATGGCGCCTGCGGTGCAATCGACTGGGCAACCGGCTATGGCCTTGAGATCGTGCCCTACCTGTGGAGCGAGAAGGGTGGGCGGGCGCTGAGCACCCAGGGGCTGGACCTGGCCTGGGTGCCCTGGATACGCGCCTCGGCCGTGGCCGGCAACGGCAACGTGGTCGTCGGCCAGGCCAACTTCAGCCGCGCCTTTGCCTGGATCAATGGCGGCGACCCGATCGAGCTGACGCCGTTGACCGGTGCACGCAGCGCCGAGGTGATCAATATCGACGGCAGCCGGGTACCCCTGGCGACCGACACCGGCATGCTGATCTGGAACGCGCTGCAGGGCACGGCGCCCTCGGCCTTCCGCAATATCAGCGGCCCCAAGTACTGCATCGACATGCCCCTGAGCACCTGGGACGGCCTGGACCACTGCAGCATCGAAGGCCCGGCCTGGGTCGAGGCCAACTACGGCCTGCCCGGTCAGCTGGCCACCGGCATCAGCGACGACGGCCGGGTGCTCATCTCGCGGGTCGGCGACTTCTGGACCGGCTTTGCCGGCTTCATGTGGGTGGAGGACGCGGGCTGGATCAAGCTCAATGACTTTCTGCGCAAGCAGGGCGTGGTCGAGGCGGCGTTGTACGGGCTGGAAAACCCGCTGGCCGTCAGCGGCAATGGCAAGGCGCTCGTCGGCGGCCTGACCGGTGTGTCCATGACCTGGCATGTGGACCTGAACAAGGTCTTCGTCTGCCAGGGCGGCGCCTCGGTGGAGACCGATTTCCCCATCGCCTTTGCCAACGCCGTCAAGGGCGGCGCGCTGGCCGGCCGCTGCGAAAACCAATGATGAAAATCCAAGGAAATGCCATGTATCTGTTCAAACAAGCGGCTCTCGCCGCCCTGCTCACCGCCGCCGCCACGGCGCAAGCCACGCTGACCTTTCACACCTCGCAGGCCAGCTTCCAGGCCGCCATCTCGGCCCCCCAGGTGGACAGCTTTGACGACCTGTTCTGGGCCGAGGGTCCTCAGTATCTGTACCGCGCTCTGGGCGACTACAGCTACAACGCCTACTCGCTGATGCCCGATGCCAGCTACTCCAGCTTCTACAACGCCGGCACGGACAGCGATGTCTGGCTGTCCGCCAACCAGGCCACCGACATCATCAGCTTTCAGCTGTCCGAGAAGGTGTTTGGCGTCGGCGGCTCCTTCTTCGCCACCGATGCGGGCGGCAGCTTCATGCCAGGGCAGTCGATCAAGCTGAATGCGCTGGACGCCAGCGGCCACGAGGTGGTGATGGTGGTAGACAACGCCACGCCGAACACCTTCTATGGCTTCAGCTCGAACACCCAGATCACATTCTTCGAGATCAGCGCGTTGCAGCCCGACGGCGACTTCAGCTGGGCAGCGGCGAATGACCTGACCCTGGGCGGTGCCGTGGCGGCCGTGCCCGAGCCCGGCAGCTATGCGCTGCTGCTGGCCGGCCTGGGCCTGCTGGCAATCCGGGCAAGGCGGTCCTAGATCGCCAGCGGATCCACATCGACGGCCCAGCGCAGCACGCCTTTGTGCTCGCGCTTGAGCGCGTGCAGCTCGGGTAGCCAGTGCCAGAGCAGGCGCTGCAAGGCGCCGCGCGAGCCCGCCTCGACCAGCATCTGCATGCGCTCGACATTGGCGACACGGGCCACGCTCATGGGCACCGGCGGATAGAGCGTGACCTGCCTGGCCTCGGGCATGGCGGCCGCCCAGTCGGCGGCGGCCTGCAAAAAGGCCTTGGCCAGCTCGGGGGTGCGCGCATCGGCGCGCAGCAGGGCCAGGTGGGCGAACGGCGGCAGGCCGGCCATGCGGCGTTCGGCCAGCTGGCTGGCGGCAAAGGCCGCGTAGTCATGCGTGCGCAGGCTCTGGTACAGCGGGTGCAACGGGTGCCAGGTCTGCACCCACATCTCGCTGCGCGCGGCCTGTTCGGCATCGCGTCCGGCCCGGCCGGCCGCCTGCATCATCAGCGCGAACAGACGCTCGGGCGCACGGAAGTCGCTGGTGAACAGCGCGCCATCCGGATTGACGGCCGCGACCAGCGTGATGCGCCGGAAGTCGTGCCCCTTGGCGACCATCTGCGTGCCGACCAGGATGTCGACCTCGCCGGCATGGACGGCATTCAGCTGCGTCTCCAGCGCGCCCTTGAGCTTGGTGCTGTCGGCATCGATGCGGGCCACCCGCGCGCCGGGCAGCAGCTCGGCCATCTGCTCCTCCAGCCGCTCGGTGCCGCGGCCCAGCGGGGCGATGTCCTGGTTGCCGCAATCGGGGCAGGCTCGGGGTACCCGCTCGGTGAAGCCGCAGTGGTGGCAACGCAGGGTGCGGTCCAGCTTGTGGAACACCCGCCAGGCGCTGCAATGGGCGCAGCCGCTCTTCCAGCCGCACTCGGTGCAGTGCAGCACCGGGGCATAGCCACGCCGGTTCAGGAACACCAGGCTTTGCTCGCCGCGCTGCAGCCGCTCGCGCAGGGCATCGAGCAGCGGCGGTGAGATCACCGTGGTCACACCCTTGGCGCGCGGCAGCGTGTTCATGTCGAACAGGCGCACCCGCGGCAGGGCGCCACCGCCGATGCGCCGCGGCAGGCTCAAGCGCTGGTAGCGGCCTTCCTCGGCGCGTTGCCAGCTCTCCAGCGAAGGTGTGGCCGAGCCCAGCAACACCGGGATGCGCAGCTGGTGGGCACGATAGATGGCCAGGTCGCGGGCCGAGTAGCGGGCGCCCTCCTGCTGCTTGTACGAGGGGTCATGCTCTTCGTCGACGACGATCAGGCCCAGCCGCGGCATGCTGGCGAACACGGCCAGCCGCGTGCCCAGCACCAGCTCGGCATGGCCCAGGTGGGCGGCCATCCAGTTGCGCAGCCGATTCGCTGGCGTCAGGCCGCTGTGCAGCGAGACGATGCGGTGGGCGGCAAAGCGCTCGTTGAAGCGGGCTTCGAGCTGCGGTGTCAGATTGATCTCGGGCACCAGCACCAGCACCTGCTGGCCGCGGTCCAAGGCATGCTCGGCGGCGCGCAGATAGACCTCCGTCTTGCCGCTGCCGGTGACGCCGTACAGCAGCACGGGCGGAGGCGCACCAGCGGTATCCGGATGGGCCGCGGCGGCAAGCGCGGCGTCCAGCTGGGCCAGCGCCTCGGCCTGGTCGGCGCTCAGCTCCGGCCGGAGCGGCTCAGGCGCCGGCTCGGGGGGCGCCGCCAGCCACTTCGTCATGCGCTTGAGCCGTGCCTGCAGCTGGGCCGCGTCGAGCTGCCTGAGCTGGGGCGGCAGCACCGACAGGGCCACCTCGCCGACGCTGCGCTGGTAGTAGTGCGCCGCGAAGCCGACCAGCTCGCACCAGGAGGCCGACAGCGGCGAGAGCCCGTCCAGCACCGAGCTCACCAAGCGCAGCAGGCTGACATCAACGGCCGCTGGCGCCCCACCATCGGGATCGGGCCAGACCACGCCGGTGACCTCACGCTTGCCCAGCGGCACCTGCACCAAGGTGCCCGGCGCGAGGAGGCGCTCACTGAGGTAGTCCAGTGGCTCGCTGAGCCCGCTGTGCTGGGGCGCATCAATGGCAATACGGACACGGATCTCGGCCTTGGCCGGGGTGCCTGTCATTTAGCCGCCAAAGCTCGACATCGATTCAAGGACATGCGCCAAGCCCATGATTTCAAACACCTTCCAGACTATTCATGTTTTCTGTGGATAACTTTGTGGGCAAGCTGCACACAGCCGCGCTAAGTGCTTGATTTTTCTCGATGGAGCTGGCGCTGCCCCATTTCCGTGCAAATCTCGAAATTCATATAAATCAAGTACTTAGCTCGCAGCAGGGAAAACGCTCAGCTGCATTGCAGCAGTCCTGGCAGTTCTATCGGGCCTGACGCATTTTGGGGATAAGTCAAGCCCTTAGTGCTCACTTCCCCCAAAGTTGTCCTCCTTTGCCCAGCACCTCTGAACCACTGCTTACCGCCGTTTTCTAGACTGTGAATTACAAGTACGAGACAAGCTGCTGATTTCAAAGGACTTTCTATGCCCCGCCAAGCTTGTGGATAACTTTGTGGGCAAACAGCTGACAAATCGCCCGGTGCCGACTTTGAGATCCCGCCAGCGCTGCAGACCCTGCCCGGGGGGCTCCGGCCAGCCTCATATAAATCAACAACTTGGCGTGATCGCGGGAAAACACTGAGCTGCATCGCAGCATCCCCAGAGCGTTCTCGCACGGTCGCACTTTTTGGGGATAAGTGCCACCCTGAGTGCTTACTTCGGCGGCCTGCCATGTTGCGGCGCCGGTAACAGCGACTGACCATGCCGAGTCCGCCTGCCGATGCTTAGCGCCGAAAGCTACGCCCAAACTTAGAAATCAACGGCAAGCTCCTGATTCAGAACGATTTTTCGAGCTATCCACCATTGCTGTGGATAACTTTGTGAACAAGCTGCCGACAGCGGCGCTAAGTCCTTGATTCACCGGGGGTCGGCTTGCGCTGCACAGTTTCGAGGCAGTTGGCAAAGCCCTCGCAAAATCAAATACTTAGCACACTTTCTGCAAGTCCTGCGGCGCCCTGGACGCATGGTATCCGTGCGCCAACGTGAGAGCGGATTTTGGGGATAAGTCAAGCCCCAAGTGCAAATTTCACAGCTGGATACACGCGCCTGTTCAGTTGCCCGTGCGCAAACGGCGCGAATGGCTGTGGACCGCCTCGACCAGGGCCGACACATGCTCCGGCGGCGTGAATTGGCTGATGCCGTGCCCCAGGTTGAAGATGTGGCCCGCCCAAGTGCCGTCGGCATTGCGCGGGTTGCCGAAGCTGTCCAAGACCTTGATCGCCTCGGCCTGCACGCGCTCGGGCGGAGCGAACAGCACGTTCGGGTCCAGATTGCCTTGCAGTGCCACGCGGCCACCGATCTGTGCACGGGCCTTGGCCAGATTGACCGTCCAGTCCAGCCCGACCACATCAGAGCCCGCGTCGGCAATCTCGTCCAGCCACAGCCCCCCGCCCTTGGTGAACAGGATGCTGGGAATGCGCTGCCCCTCGTGCTCGGTCTTCAGCTGCGCCAGCACGCGGCGCGAATAGGCCAGACTGAACTCCTGGAACGCGCCATCGGCCAGCACACCGCCCCAGCTGTCGAACACCATCACCGCCTGGGCGCCGGCATCGATCTGCGCATTCAGATAGGCGGCCACGGCGTCGGCATTGATGGCCAGGATCCTGTGCATCAGGTCCGGGCGCGAGTACATCAGGCTCTTGACGTGGCGGTAATCGTCCGAGCCGGCACCCTCGACCATATAGCAGGCCAGGGTCCAGGGGCTGCCGGAGAAGCCGATCAGCGGCACGCGGCCGTCCAGCGCCCTGCGGATCGACGAGACGGCATCGAACACATACTGCAGCTTGTGCATATCGGGCACGGCCAGTTCGGCCACCGCCGCCTCGTCGCGCACCTGCTTGGCAAAACGTGGCCCCTCGCCCTGGGCGAAGCTCAGGCCCAGGCCCATCGCGTCGGGCACGGTCAGGATGTCGCTGAACAGGATGGCGGCATCCAGCGGGTAGCGGTCCAGCGGCTGCAAGGTCACCTCGGTGGCCATCGCCGGGCTGGTGGCCAACCCCATGAAGCTGCCCGCCCTGGCCCGGCTGGCCTTGTACTCGGGCAGATAGCGGCCGGCCTGGCGCATCAGCCACAGCGGCGTGTAGTCGGTGGGCTGGCGCAGGCAGGCGCGCAGAAAGGTGTCGTTTTTAAGGGTGGCGCTCATGGCCGTATTATCGGGCCGCTCTCGGTGCGGGTGTTCGCGGCATCGCACGCCTTGAATTTGCCGCACTGCGCCCCATATCGCAGATTCGAGTTCCCATCAGGAGGCTAGGCATGACTTCACTCTTCTCCACCCGTTGGCGCGTTGGCCTGGCTGCCGTGGCAGTCACGCTGGGCCTGTCGGGCTGCGGCTACAACGACTTCCAGCGCCTGGACGAGGAGGTCAAGGCCGGCTGGTCCGAGGTGCTGAACCAGTACCAGCGCCGAGCCGATCTGATCCCGAACATCGTGTCCACCGTCAAGGGCGAGGCCAACTTCGAGCAGGAAACCCTGACCAAGGTGGTCGAGGCCCGCGCCAAGGCCACCAGCATCCAGGCCACACCGGAACTGGTCAACAACCCCGAGGCCTTCCAGAAGTTCCAGGCCGCCCAGGGTGAGTTGAGCGGAGCGCTGAGCCGCCTGCTGGTGGTCAGTGAGCAGTACCCCAATCTGAAGGCCAACCAGGGCTTCCAGGATCTGCGTGTGCAGTTGGAAGGCACCGAGAACCGCATCACGGTGGCACGCAACCGCTATATCAAGACGGTGGCCGAGTACAACGTCAAGGTGCGCAGCCTGCCGACCAATCTGACCGCCATGGTGATGGGTTACCAGGTCAAGCCCAGCTTCACGGTGCAGAACGAGGCAACTATCAGTGCCCCGCCGACGGTGAGCTTCGACAAACCTGCGCCCGCAGCCCCAAAGTGAGGCTCCGCGCGAGCCGCTGATGCCGTACATGCGCCGCTGGTGCCAGGTCTTGCTGCTTTGGGCCGCAGGCCTCGGCGCGGCCTTGGCACAGCAGGATGTGCCGGCGTTGACCGGCCGTGTGATCGACCAGACCGCCACGCTCAGTGCCGCCGACAGCCAGGCGTTGGAGGCAAGGTTGGCCGCCCTCGAGGCCGAGGCCGGCCCGCAGATTGTCATACTGCTGGTCGCCAGCACTCAGCCGGAGGACATCGCCGCCTATGCCCAGCGTGTGGCCGACACCTGGAAGATAGGCCGCCGCGAGGTCGGCGACGGCGTGCTGGTGGTGGTGGCCAAGAACGACCGCAAGCTGCGCATTGAGGTGGCCAAGGCGCTGGAAGGCGCCATACCCGATCTCGCGGCCCGGCAGATCATCCAGAACGCCATCAGCCCCGCATTCAAAGCCGGCGACTATGCGCGCGGCTTGAACGCCGGGCTCGATCTGCTGACCGCGCGCATCAAGGGCGAGAACCTGCCCCTGCCCGATCGCAAGGCGGCCGCGAGCGATGACGGCTTCCAGTGGGAAGAGCTGGCGATGTTCTTCTTCGTCGCCGTGCCCATCATCGGCGCGGTGCTGACCGGCCTGTTCGGCCGAAAGCTCGGCTCGCTGTTGACCAGCGCCGGCGTCGGCGGCATGGCCTGGTGGTTGAGCACGAGCCTGCTGCTGGCTGGCGCCGCCGGGATTGTCTCGCTGGTGCTGGTGGGCCTGCTGGGCATCGGTGCCTCTTCCGGACGGCGCGGCCGCGGCAGTGGGCCGGTGATCTGGGGCGGCAGTGGCGGTGGCGGCGGTGGTAGGTTTGGCGGCGGCGGCGGCGGCTTCTCGTCCGGCGGTGGCGGCGACTTTGGCGGAGGCGGCGCCTCCGGCGACTGGTGAGGCGCAAGGCGATGAACCGTTGGCTCCGACTGCTCAAACACCGCTGGCTCGATGAGTCCGACGCACGCCGCGCGCTCGACTCAGCCGCGCTGGCCCGGCTGCAGGCACGCGTGGCCGCCAGCGAGCGGCTGCACACCGGCGAGTTGCGCATCGCCGTCGAGGCCGGCCTGCCCCTGAGCTATCTGTGGCGCGGCGCCACGGCCCGCGATCGGGCCGTGACCTTGTTCGGCAAGCTGCGCGTGTGGGACACCGAGCTGAACAACGGCGTGCTGATCTATCTTCTGCTGGCCGAGCACCGCATCGAGATCGTCGCCGATCGGGGGCTCAGCAAGCAGGTCGATCCGGCGCTCTGGGAGCAGATCGCCCAGCGCATGGGAACCGCTTTCAAGGCTGGGCGCTTCGAGGATGGACTGAGCCAGGCGATCGACGCCGTCTGCACCCTGCTGCAGCAGCATTTTCCGCAGACGGCTGGCGCAGACAACCCGAACGAGTTGCCCGATCAGCCGATACTGATGTAGCCCGGATGGAATCCGGGGCCCGCGTCGCCCTCGCCATAGATCCCGGATTCCATCCGGGCCACAAAATTAGGTATCCAGGCTCAGGCTCTGCCGCCCGGCCCACTCCTCGCCGGGAGCCAGTCGCACCGGCACGTTGATGCGGGCGGCCTCGACGCACAGCATCTGGTGATAGTCGTCATCGGGCATATCGGGCAAGGCGACGCAGCGGTCGCTCCAGGGGTTCCAGACCACCACGTCGGTGAACTCTTCCTGCTCGATGCGCAGCGCATGCTTGGGCTCGCGCAGCATCAGCGCGCGGGTGGCATGGGCATAGACGCGGTCCACTTCACCGCTGACGCGCAGCGCGTCGGCGGTCTCTACCTGATCCTTCTTGCCGGCCACCATATCCTCAAAGCTCAGGCCCTGCAGGCCATGCAGGCGCGCATCGGTCAGATCTTCCAGCCGCAGATAGCTGTGCAGCGCGGCCATGAATTCCAAGGGCTGCTCGCCGGTGTTTTCGCAGGCCAGCTCCAAGTCGATGCGGCGGCCGGAAATGCGCACGGTCAGCTCCAACACAAAGGCATGGGGCCAGATCTTGCGGGTGGCATCGCTATCGGCCAGGCGCAGCACGCACAGTGCGTCGTCCTTGCCCTGCTCGGCCATCACCAGCTGCCAGGGCAGGGTGCGCGCAAAGCCATGCTGGGGTAGCGGGCCGCGCGGGCCGAACTGCGGGAAGCACACCGGAATACCACCGCGCACAGCCTTGCCCGGGGCAAACACAGCCGTCGGTGAACAGTAGAGCTGCTCGGCACCACCGGCAGGCTGCCACGAGACCACATGACCGCCCTGCAGCATCACGGTGGCCCGCGCACCATCGGGGGCGCTGATGGTGATGGCATCCATGCCATGGTGCAGGGAGGGGGCAAAGGTTTTGCTCATGGGGAGGGTCGTCTTCGGGAGGTTCAGAAGAAACAAAACCCGCCGGACTCGCGTCGGGCGGGTTTTGAACTGGAGTGTCCAATCAGTTGAGGACAGAGCTTGCCGGGTACAGCAAGGTCTGTCCCCAAGGACATTATTTCTTCCGGTATTTGCGCAACGCCGCAATCTGCGCCGCCATGGCCGCAAACTCGCCCTGTGCCTTGGCGAAGTCGATGTCGCTCTTCGCGTTCTTCATCGCTTCCTCGGCCATCTTCTTGGCCTCGGTCGCCTTGGCTTCGTCCAGGTCGTGACCACGGATGGCGGTGTCGGCCAGCACAGTCACGTGATCGGGCTGCACTTCCAGAATGCCACCGGCCACGAACACGAACTCTTCCTGGCCGTCAGGGCGCTGGATGCGCACCGCGCCGGGCTTGATGCGGGTGATCAGCGGCGTGTGGCGGGGCAGGATGCCCAGCTCGCCGTTTTCGCCCGGCAGCGCGACGAACTTCGCTTCGCCGGAGAAGATCGACTCTTCTGCGGAAACGACGTCGACTTGAAAAGTTGCCATCTGGATCTTCCTTAGCTTGTAAAAAGGTTGGATGGGCAAGCAGTAGGGTCTGAGGCTAGGCGCGGCGCGGAAGCGGGCTTCCTGCCCGCTGAGCACCGTAACGACGCATCAGGCCCTAATGCGCCGGCCATCAGACCTTTTTAGCCTTTTCGAAGGCTTCGTCGATCGTGCCAACCATGTAGAAAGCCTGCTCGGGCAAGCTGTCGCATTCGCCGGCAACAATCATCTTGAAGCCGCGGATGGTTTCCTTCAGGGGCACGTACTTGCCGGGCGAGCCGGTGAACACTTCGGCCACATGGAAGGGCTGCGACAGGAAGCGCTGGATCTTGCGGGCACGGGCCACGGCCAGCTTGTCTTCCGGGCTCAGTTCGTCCATGCCCAGAATGGCGATGATGTCGCGCAGTTCCTTGTAGCGCTGCAGCGTGCCTTGCACGGCGCGGGCCACGTTGTAGTGCTCTTCACCGACCACGTTCGGGTCGAGCTGGCGCGAGGTCGAGTCGAGCGGGTCCACGGCGGGGTAGATACCCAGCGAGGCGATGTCACGCGACAGCACCACGGTCGAGTCCAGGTGGGCGAAGGTGGTGGCAGGCGACGGGTCGGTCAAGTCATCCGCAGGGACGTAGACGGCCTGGATCGAGGTGATCGAGCCGACCTTGGTCGAGGTGATGCGCTCTTGCAGACGACCCATTTCTTCGGCCAGCGTAGGCTGATAACCCACGGCGGAAGGCATACGACCCAGCAGTGCGGACACTTCGGTACCGGCCAGTGTGTAGCGATAGATGTTGTCCACGAAGAACAGCACGTCCTTGCCCTCGTCACGGAAGGACTCGGCGATCGTCAGACCGGTCAGGGCCACGCGCAGACGATTGCCCGGGGGCTCATTCATCTGGCCATAGACCATGGCGACCTTGGAGTCTTCGAGCTTCTCGAGGTTCACGACGCCCGAATCGGCCATCTCGTGATAGAAGTCGTTGCCCTCACGGGTACGCTCACCCACACCAGCGAACACCGACAGACCGCTGTGGGCCTTGGCGATGTTGTTGATGAGTTCCATCATGTTCACGGTCTTGCCCACACCGGCGCCACCGAACAGACCCACCTTGCCGCCCTTGGCGAACGGGCAGACCAGGTCGATCACCTTGATGCCGGTTTCCAGCAGGTCGGTCGACGGGCTCAGCTCGTCGTATGCCGGAGGCTTACGGTGGATAGGCATGGTCAGTTCCTGACCAACCGGGCCGCGCTCGTCGATCGGGTTGCCCAGCACGTCCATGATGCGGCCCAGGGTCGCACGACCCACGGGCACGGTGATGCCGGCACCGGTGTTGCGCACGGCCAGACCGCGACGCAGACCATCGGAGGAGCCCATCACAATGGTACGGACCACGCCGTCGCCCAGCTGCTGCTGCACTTCCAGCGTCAGACCGGTGTCCGAGCCGACCAGCTTCAGCGCGTCATAGACGCGGGGCATGGCGTTACGGGGGAACTCAACGTCCACCACCGCGCCGATACATTGGACGATCTTGCCCTCTGCGCTCTGTTCCATTTGCACGTTCGACATGTTCGTATCCTTCAATCTTGCAGATTCTTGAGTCTTGGTCCTGGTGAGCCGGGCTTAAACAGCCGCCGCACCCGCCACGATTTCCGACAATTCTTTGGTGATCGCTGCTTGACGCGTGCGGTTGTAGATCAGCTTCAGCTCGCCGATCACATTGCCTGCGTTGTCGGTCGCAGCCTTCATCGCCACCATGCGTGCCGAATGCTCGGACGCCATGTTGTCGGCCACCGACTGATAGATCAGCGCTTCAACGTAACGCAGCAGCAGCGCGTCGATCACCGTTTGAGCATCGGGCTCGTACAGATAGTCCCAACCGTGCTCGGACTTGTCCGCCTTCATCGAATCGGACGACAGGGGCAGCAGCTGCTGCACCATCGGCTCCTGATTCATCGTATTGATGAAGCGCGTGTAGCACAGATAGACCGCCGACAACTCACCGGCCGCATACGCGTCGAGCAGGACCTTGACCGGGCCGATCATCTTCTCCAGATGAGGCTGATCGCCCATCTGCGTCAGATGCGACACCACCGGCACGCCGATGCGGTTCAGGAAGCCCAGGCCCTTGTTGCCGATGGCCACGGCCTTGGACTTGACGCCCTTGGATTCGAGGTCCTTCAGCTTGGCCGTCACCGCGCGCAGCACATTGGTGTTCAGACCGCCGCACAGACCCTTGTCGGTCGTGATGACGATGAAGCCGGCCGGCTTCGTCGCATCATTGGTGACCATGAACGGGTGCTTGTACTCGGGCGTCGCCTGCGACAGATTGGCGGCCAGGCTGCGGATCTTTTCGCTGTAAGGGCGGGCTGCGCGAACACGGTCTTGCGCCTTGCGCATCTTCGACACCGAGACCATTTCCATGGCCTTGGTGATCTTCTTCGTGTTCTCGAAGCTCTTGATCTTGCCGCGAATTTCCTTGCTTGATGCCATGAATGCTCCTAGCTAGTTGGGGACGTCGCTTGCCGCGCGCTGGCGCTTGAAGTTCGGTCCCGCAGGTTCATGGGCGATTAAGCGAAAGACTTCTTGAAGGCAGCGACCGCAGCGGACAGTTCGCCTTCGGCGTCCTTGTCCAGCGCCTTGCTGTCTTCGATCTTCTTCAGCAGCGGAGCGTGGCTGGTCTTCAGGTGCGTGTGCAGACCGGCTTCGAAGGCCAGAACCTTCTTCACGTCCACATCGTCCATGAAGCCCTTGTTCACGGCGAACAGCGTGGCACCCATCAGCGAGATCGGCAGCGGCGAGTACTGAGCCTGCTTCAGCAGCTCGGTCACGCGGGCACCGCGGTCCAGCTGCTTGCGGGTGGCTTCGTCCAGGTCGGAGGCGAACTGCGCGAAGGCAGCCAGTTCACGGTACTGCGCCAGGTCGGTACGGATACCGCCGGACTGACCCTTGATGATCTTCGTCTGAGCCGACGAACCCACGCGCGACACCGAGATACCGGCGTTGATGGCGGGGCGGATACCGGCGTTGAACAACGAGGTTTCCAGGAAGATCTGGCCGTCGGTGATCGAGATCACGTTGGTGGGCACGAAGGCCGACACGTCACCGGCTTGGGTCTCAATGATCGGCAGCGCGGTCAAGGAACCGGTCTTGCCCTTCACTTCACCCTTGGTGAATGCTTCGACATAGTCGGCGTTCACGCGGGCGGCACGCTCCAGCAGACGGCTGTGGAGATAGAACACGTCGCCGGGGTAGGCTTCGCGGCCCGGCGGACGGCGCAGCAGCAGCGAAACCTGACGGTAGGCAACGGCCTGCTTGGACAGATCGTCATAAACGATCAGGGCGTCTTCGCCGCGGTCGCGGAAGTACTCGCCCATCGTGCAACCCGAGTAGGCCGACACGTATTGCATCGCGGCCGATTCGGCGGCCGAGGCGGCCACGACGATGGTGTACTCCATCGCGCCGTTCGCTTCCAGGGCGCGCACCACGTTCTTGATCGACGAAGCCTTCTGGCCGATCGCAACGTAGATGCAGGTCATGTTCTGACCCTTCTGGTTGATGATCGCGTCGATCGCCACGGCGGTCTTGCCGGTCTGGCGGTCGCCGATGATCAGCTCGCGCTGGCCACGGCCGACGGGCACCATCGAGTCGATCGACTTCAGGCCGGTCTGCATCGGCTGGTCCACCGATTTACGGGCGATCACGCCCGGGGCGATGCGCTCGATCGGAGCGGACAGCTTGGCGTTGACCGGACCCTTGCCGTCGATCGGCTGGCCCAGTGCGTTGACCACACGGCCCTTCAGCTCGGGGCCGACCGGCACTTCCAGAATGCGGCCGGTGCACTTGACCGTGTCGCCTTCGGAGATGTGCTCGTATTCGCCCAAGATCACGGCGCCCACCGAGTCACGCTCGAGGTTCAGGGCCAGACCGAAGGTCGGCGTGCCGTCGGCAGTCGCCGGGAACTCCAGCATTTCGCCCTGCATTGCATCAGACAGGCCGTGCACGCGCACGATGCCGTCGGTCACCGAAACCACGGTGCCCTGATTGCGAATGTCGGTCGAAGTGCCAAGGCCCTCGATGCGGCTCTTGATCAGTTCGGAAATTTCTGCGGGATTCAGTTGCATTGCTTTTCTCCGGTCTGCTTGGCACTTCCGGCACGGGCCGTCGGCTTGGGGCAGTTTGGATGAGGGGTCAGGTGTTGCAGCAGCAGGGCCGAAAGGCCTCAGGCCGCCAGCGCCACCTTCATTTGTTCAAGACGCGCCTTCACCGAGGTGTCGAGCACTTCGTCTCCAACCACCACGCGAATGCCACCAATCAACTCAGGTTCGATCTGAACCGTGGCATTGAGCTTGCGGCCAAAGCGCTTCTCCAGCGTCGCCACCAGCGCACCCATCTGGGCAGGCTCGATCGCGAAGGCGCTGAACACTTGCGCGTCCGACACGCCGGAGCGCTCGTTCACCAGCACATGGAATTGCGCGGCGATTTCGGGCAGCACGGTCAGGCGGCCGTTGGCGATCACGGTGCTGAGCAGGTTCTTGGCGGTGTCACCCAGCGGCGTCTTGACGACCGCTGCGATCACATCCATCACCTGTTCGGCCGTGGCCTTGGGGTTGTCGGCGAACTGGCGCAGCTGAGCATCGGCCGCAATAGCGGCCACTGCATCGATCTGCTCGACGACCTGCTTCAGATCACCTTTGCTGGCGACCTGGAACAGTGCTTCCGCGTAGGGGCGGGCAAGGGTTGCAAGCTCGGCCATGGTGATTACAGCTCGGTCTGCAGACGCGTCAGCAACTCGGCGTGAACGCCGGCGTTGACTTCGCGCTTGAGGATCTGCTCAGCGCCCTTGACGGCCAGTGTGGCGACCTGCTGACGCAGGGCTTCACGTGCCTTCACGGACTCTTGCTCGGCTTCGGCCTTGGCGGCGGCAATGATTTTGGCGCCTTCGTCGCTGGCGCGCGACTTGGCTTCTTCAACAATCGATTGCGCCAGGCGCTCGGCATCGGCCAGGCGTTGGGCGGCATCGTTGCGGGCGCTGGACAGCTGCTCTTCAACGCGCTTGTTGGCGTTGCTCAACTCGGCCTTGGCCTTGTCGGCGGCAGACAAGCCGGCGGCGATCTTCTCGGCGCGCTCGTCCAGTGCTTTCACGATGGGCGGCCACACAAACTTCATCGTGAACCCGACCAAGATCAGGAAGACGATCAGTTGCGCGATCAGCGTAGCGTTAATGCTCACGTTGGTGCCTCACAAACTATGGGGATCGGATACATCACAGCCTCGTGGCCCGGCGCCAAAGACGCCCAGGCCCAAGCCGCAGTGCGGCTTGCTTACTTAGGCAGGTTGGCGATCTGGGCCAGGAACGGGTTGGCCGTTGCGAACCACAGAGCGATACCGGTACCGATAATGAAAGCGGCGTCGATCAGACCGGCCAGCAGGAACATCTTGGTTTGCAGTTCGTTCATCAGCTCGGGCTGGCGGGCGGCCGCCTCGAGGTACTTGCTGCCCATGATGCCGATACCGATACAGGCGCCGACGGCACCCAGACCAATGATCAGACCAGCGGCGAGAGCAACAAAGCTAATGACTTCCATGGTGTTTCCTTAGAGAGGGATAGAGAAAGGGTGAGAGAAAGAACTTGAAAAATCAGTGGGCGTCGTGGGCTTGCCCGATGTACACCAGCGTCAACATCATGAACACAAAGGCTTGGAGCGTGATGATGATCAGGTGGAAGGCTGCCCAGACGAAGCCGGCAATGATGTGACCCACGAACAGCGCGATACCGGTGGCCAGGCCGACCGAGGCGAAGGCGCCGCCCATCAGGGCGATCAGCAGGAAGATCAGTTCGCCGGCATACATATTGCCGAACAGCCGCATGCCATGCGACACGGTCTTGGCCACGAACTCGATGATCTGCATCGCGAAGTTGACGGGGTACAGGAACCACTTGTCGCCGAACGGTGCCGAGAACAGCTCATGCACCCAACCACCGGCACCCTTGATCTTGACGTTGTAGATCAGGCAGACGATCAGCACGCCCAGCGACAGGCCCATGGTGATGGACAAGTCGGCGGTGGGCACCACGCGCAGATAGGCGTGGGGGTTGCCGGTGATGGCCTGCCAGGCCCAGGGCAGCAGGTCGACCGGCAGCAGGTCCATCGCATTCAGCAGGAAGATCCAGACGAACACGGTCAGGGCCAGCGGAGCCACCAGCTTGCGGCTGTTGGCGTTGTGCACGATGCCCTTGGCCTGGTTGTCGACCATCTCGACCAGCATTTCAACCGCGGCCTGGAAGCGGCCGGGGCGACCCGACGTGGCCGAGCGAGCGGCCAGCCAGAGCAGGAAGCAACCCAGTGCGCCGATCAGGATGGTGAAGGTCACCGAGTCCAGATTGATGACGGAGAAGTCAACGACCCCGTGCTGCGGCTGGTTCTGCGCGTGATGCAGGTGGTGAATGATGTATTCACCAGCGCTCGGGGCGTTTGCGTGGCCTTCGGTTGCCATGTTTGTCTTGAGCCTCGTCGTCAATCAGCGGCCGCGCCAGAGAAGCGCGAACCAGTTCACTTTCATGCACACAACCATCGTGATCAGCAGCGCCGGCCAGCTCAGGTTGGGTACCACCTTGGCAGCGATCACCAGCATGGCGATCGCCGCTCCAATCTTCAACATTTCCCAGAACAGGAAGCCGATGGCAACACCAACGGCCGAGCCTGCTCTCTTCGTCATTCCTCGCGCCAGCAATGCGCTGGGCAACACCACAGCAGCCACACCGTAGAGCGCCGACCAGGCCACACCGACCTTGCCCGTTGCCAGCCACGCGACCAGACAACACACCACGCCCACGGCGGCCTGCATCGCCACCACTCGCCAGGGAGAGATCGACGGCTGCTCGGCCCGCAAGACCTGCGCTTGTTCGCGGGTCAGGGGCTTGAAAGCAGGCTGTTCGGTCTCATCTTCCCAACTCGCGACCGTTTTTGGGATCGCCTTCGCTGCCGCATTGGGCCCCAAAACACTTACGTCATTCTTGACAAGATCACTCATGGCGGCACTGGTCGTCATTGCACTTCGGGATCAACAAGAATTTCGGGGCTGCGGGCAGCAAAGCCTCGGAATTATACGTGATAACCCGGTCATCCTCCAAGGCCCGAGCTGCGCGCAAGCCTGATTGGGTGACCTTGACGGCAGTCTGTGGCCTTGACGGAATCGCGGCAATGACGCCTCAGGTCATTGCCGCACCGCGTCGTCACGCGTCAAATCCAGTGTCCTAACTAGCGGGCGAAGTTCGCCGGCAGGCCCGGCGTCTCGACGCGCAACTGCAGCACGCAGCCCGCCCAGGGCTGCAACGCGAGTTCCTCGGCCGGTCGCTTGTCGCTGGCGCTGGTGATGTACAGCGTGCGCAGGTCGGCGCCGCCGAAGCAGGGCATGGTCGGGCAGCGCACGGGCAGCGCGACCTCGCGCAACAGTTCACCCTGCGGCGAAAGCTGCAGCAGGCGCTGACCCTCGTACATCGCCACCCAATAGCAACCGTCGATGTCCACGGCCGCCCCATCGGGCCGGCCGCCATAGGCGTCCAGCGATTGCTCGGGGCCGCGCTTGGCAAATGTGGCAAAAACGCGGCGATTGGCGATCTCGCCGCCCGCGCCATCGAAATCGAAGGCCCAGATGGTGTGGGCGCGGGTGTCGGTCCAGTACATCGTGCGGCCGTCCGGGCTCCAGCCCAGGCCATTGGCCGTCACGGCGTCGTCGACCATCTGCGTGAACTTGCCGGCCGCAAAACGGTACAGCGCGGCCAGGGCCGGCTCGCGCGGCTCGTAAACGGTGCCCGCCCAGAAGCGGCCCTGCGGATCGGCCTTGCCATCGTTGAAGCGCTGTGTGGCCGTGTCATAGGGAGCTGCGGCAATGTGAGTGCGCTGGCCGGTTTCGGTGTCCAGCCGCCACAGGCCGTCGCGCTGGGCCAGCAACAGGCCGCCATCCTCCAGCGGCGCCAGGCAGCCAGCCTCGCTGCCCACATCCCAGCGCTGCAGCTCCTGGGTCGAGGGATCGAAGCGCAAGACCTGGCACGACGGAATGTCGACGTAGTACAGCTGCTCCTCGGTGGGGTGCCAAAGCGGCGATTCACCGAGGCGGGCGCGGGCGTTGACCGCCAGGCTGACTTGATACAGGGCTTCGGACATGGTGGGCAGGGCAATCAGGCCAGCGAGACCTTCAGATAGTGGGCACCCGGCAGCGGGTTGAAATAGAACGGCGGCACCTCCTCGAAGCCCAGGGTTTCATAGAGGCCCCGTGCGGCCTCCATATCATCCAACGTGTCGAGCAGCATTTCCGAATAGCCGGCCTGCGAGGCACCATCCATCAGCGCCTGGGTCAGCTGGCGCCCCAGGCCGAAGCCGCGGAAGGCCGACCGCACAAAGAGCCGCTTCATCTCGCAGGCATTCGCATAGTCCACGTCGGGCAGATTGCGGAAGGCGCCGCAACCGGCCAGCTTGCCATCGACCCAGGCCAGCAGGAACAGGCCACCGGGCGGGGCGTAGTCGCCGGGCAGGCCGGCCAGCTCGGCCTCGAAACCCTGGAAGGCCAGGTCGAAGTCGAGGCTGGCGGCGTACTCGCGCAGGATCTCCCGGCTGGCGTCCCAATGCTCCGCCGTATCCGGCGTTAGGAGTTGAATGACGGGAGGCTGCATGGAATGGATTGGAGGGCCGGCCCGCAGTTTAGGGCAACTTAAAACCCCGGCTGCGCACCCAGGCCTATCAACCAGGCCACGAAGCCGGCGCAGGCCAGCAGCAGGACCAGGGCGAGCAGGCGCGGGCCCGTGCCATCGCGGCTGGCGGGCACCACGGTGGACAGCAACTTGTCACCCACCAGCATGGGCCGCACCAGCGCCTTGCCGCGCTTGAACACATAGAAAAGGATGGCCAGCACATGCAAGGCCACCAGGGCGTAGATGATCCATTGGCCCCAGTGCTTGTGGTAGCCGGTCAGCAGGCTGCTGGTGGCGCCGCTGACAAAGCGTATCAAGGGCCCTGTGGTGGCAATCTCGTCATCGGCGAACAGGCCGGTGCCGACCTGCGCGGCCAGTATCGCCAGCAGACCGAACACCGACAGAGCACCGAGCGGGCTGTGGCCGACCTCGAAGTGATCGCCCGGCAAGGGCCGACCCCGCAGATAGCGCAGCAGGGCCTGGGGGCTGTAGATGAAGCTGGCGAAGCGCGACCAGCGCCCACCGACCAGGCCCCACAGAATGCGGAACAGCAGCAGGGTGAAGGCCGCATAGCCCAGGCGCATATGCCAGTCCATCAGATTGCCGCCGATCTTGGCGCTGACGATAGAGCCCACCACGCACAGCGCCAGGCTCCAGTGGAACAGCCGGGTGGGCAGGTCCCAGACACGAACCGGGTGGCCGCCGGACTCAGGGGATTGGGACATGAACGTTCCTGCGAAAGCTGTGACAGGCGCCAAGGATGGCGCAAAACCAGTGGGCGCGTCTAGGGTCTGCAAATTTCAACCAGTCTGCGTACACTGCCACGGCGCGGCCGTCGGCCGCGAGCCCTGACCCCTTACGTCACGTCACCGGAGACCCCGCATGAAGAGAGTTCTGCTTGCTTTGACCTGTGGCCTTTGCGTCGCCCTGCCCGCGGCCGCACAGTTCCAGAAGCCCGAAGACGCGATCAAGTACCGCCAAGGCGCCCTCACCGTGATGGCCAGCCATTTCGGCCGCATCGCCGCCATGGCCAGCGGCCGTGCACCGTTCGACGCCAAGGCGGCGGCCGAGAACGCCGACATTGTGGCCACCCTGTCCAAGCTGCCATGGGCCGGTTTTGCTGAAGGTACGGACAAGGGCCTGCCCAACCGCGCCAAGGCCGAGATCTGGAAGGAAAGCGCCAAGTTCAAGGAGGCCTCCGACAAGATGGTGGCCGAGGTCGCCAAGCTGGACGCTGCCGCCAAGGGGGGTAATCTGGACCAGATCAAGGCCGCCGTCGGCGCCGTGGGCCAGAGTTGCAAGGCCTGCCACGACAACTACCGCGCGGAGAAGTACAGCGCGAACTGAGTGAGGTAGAAGCCACAGGCCCCTCGGCCTGTTGGCTACTGCGCGAAACCCAGCACGACCCTGCGGGTCATTGCACTCTTTTTCTCAATTTTCGTCACAACCACCGCTCCAATCTCGGCCGTGTTGCTGACATGCGTGCCGCCGCAAGGCTGAAGATCGACGCCCTCGATCTTCAGCACCCGCACCCGGCCCGAGCCGCGCGGCGGCTGCACGCTCATGCTGCGCACCAGCCCCGGATTCGCGTCCAGCTCGGCATCGCTGATCCAGCTGTGGCTGACCGGGTGGCCTGCAGCCACCAGCCGGGCCAGACCCTGCGTCAGCGCCTCCTTGTCCAGCGGCTCGCTCATGTGGAAGTCCAGCCGCGCGTAGTCGGCGGTGATCGAGCAGCCATCGACCTGCTGCGGCACCAGCGCGCACAACAGGTGGGTGGCGGTGTGAAAGCGCATATGGCGTGAGCGGCGGCCCCAGTCGATCTGCGCCTTGACCATGGTGCCGGGGGCGAAGTGCTGCAGCTGATCCTCCTGCCCAGGCGCGAGCACATGCAACACCTCGTCGGGCTCGACACCCTTGCGGGTATCAGCAATCTGCAGTGCCGTGCCATCGGCCAGTCGCAACTCGCCCCGGTCGCCGGCCTGACCCCCGCCGAGTGGATAGAACACGGTGCGGTCCAGCACCACACCCTGGGCATCGGCGCGCAAGACCATGGCCTCGCATTCGCGCAGGCTGGAGTCTTCTCGGAACAGCGCTTCGGTCATGTTTGTCTATCCTTCAGCTCAGAGATTGCAGTGACACCAGGCCCTTGGGGGTGTCCAGCTGCACGGCAAACGGGGCGGCGCCCGAGTGGCCACCGAGCCCCTGCAGGCCCAGATTGGCCAGGGCGCGACGGGCGAACTCGGCGTCCAGCGAACCGACACCAAGCGAACGCAGCTGCACACCGCTGATAGCCATGGTATCGGCGGGATGCACCTCGCCCCATTCGATCAGCAGCGGCAAGGCCCCCTGCAGCAGGCGCCGGCCATCGCTGCGCACGGCGATCTGCCAGCGCAGCTCGCCCTGGGGCGTGAGTCGCGAGGCCTGCAGCAACTCACCCGCATCCAGACCCAGCGCCCGCCATTGCGCGTGGGCGCTCTTGATGTCGGGCACACGCAGCACCCAGTGCAGCAGATGCGGGCCCTGGCTCAGTTGCTGCTGCACACGCCCCTCGTCCAGGTCGAACCAGCGCACGCGACCGGGTTCCGGCGCCTGCGGATCGATCGCGATGATCTCCAGATAGGCCCGCGGGAACTCGGGTGTGGCGATGGACAGTAGCCGGTTGTGCGTGCTCATCAGCCCATGCTTGCCGCCGGGCCCGGGCGTCACGCCCAAGGTCGCTTCGCACCAGGCCACGCCCTCGTCCAGGGTGCGCGCGCCTATCACCAGATGATCGAGTTCGGCGGCCTGGCTCACAGCGTCACCGCCCCCGTGATCAGCGGCGTCACGTCGCCGCCCACCCATGTGTCGGCGCCCTCGCGCCGCACATGGATGCGGCCGTCACGGCCCAGCACCTGGCCCTGGCTCACGACATAGCTCGCCCCGGCATGGCCCATCTCCATCATCCACAGCGCCATGCCGGCGTTGAGGCTGCCGCAGACCGGGTCTTCGAACACGCCCATATCGGGCACGAAGGCGCGCACCTCGAATTGCTGCGGTGCGCCGGCCGGATAGGGGCCGATGGCGCCCAGCTCCAGCTGGCCTATCGCCGCAGGGTCGGGTCGCAGCGCCAGCACGGCCTCGGCGCTCTTCAGGCGAGCGGCGATCCAGTGCGGGCCGTTGTCCACCCAGACCACGTCCAGCACCTCCTCGGCCGGCAGGCGCAGGGTGCGCAGCACCTGGGCATGGAGCTCGGGCGACACCGGGCCGCCCCGGCGCAGCGGCGGCGCAGCAAAGGCCAGCCGGGTGCCGTCGCGCTTGACGCGCACCAGACCGATCCCGCATTGCTGGACGATCAGGTCCCGCAGTCGGGGCTGACCGCCCTGGGCCAGCCAGCAGTGGGCCGTGCCCAGGGTCGGGTGGCCGGCGAACGGCAGCTCGCCGCCGGGGGTGAAGATGCGCACCCGGTAGTCGGCCGCAGGGTCTGTCGGTGGTAGCAGAAAGGTCGTCTCGGACAGATTCGTCCAGCGCGCGAACGCCGCCATCTGCTCATCGCTCAGCCCTTCGCCGTCGATCACCACCGCCAGCGGATTGCCCAGCAACGGCCGGTCGGTGAAGACATCGACCTGCATGAAGGCACGCTGACGACTCATGGCGTAGGCTCGTCCGCCAGGGCCAGCGCCTCATGCAGCACACGGCCCAGAATGGCCACACCCTCACCGATCAGCTCCGGCGTCAAGGTCACAAAGGACAGACGCAGCGTGCGCGGGTCCGGGGTGTGTGCATAGAAGGCCGCGCCGGGCACGAAGGCGATATTGGCCTCAACGGCCTGAGGCAGCAGGGCCATCGCATCCATGCCTGCCGGCAGGCGTATCCAGAAGAACATGCCGCCCTTGGGGCTCTGCCATTCGCAGCCAGGGGGCAGATGCTGCTTCAGGCCCTCGGCCATGGCATCACGGTTGGCCTTGTAGCGGGCACGGATCTTGGGCACATGCTCGTCCAGGAAACCGTTCTTGATGACCTCGTAGACCACGCGCTGATTGAAGCCCGGTGTGTGCAGATCGGCGGCCTGCTTGGCCTGCAGCAGCTTCGGATACAACTCCTTGGGCGCGATGATGTAGCCCAGGCGGAAGCCCGGCGTCAGCACCTTGGAGAAGGAGCCCAGGTAGATCGAGCCCTCGGGCCACATCGAGGTCAGCGAGGGCAGCGGCGGCTCGTCGAACCACAGATCGCCATAGGGGTTGTCTTCGACGATGGGCACGCCGGCGGCCTTGGCCGCGGCCATCACGGCCTGGCGGCGCTCCAGGCCCATCACCCGGCCGGTGGGGTTCTGGTAGTTGGGCAACAGATAGGCGAACCTGGTGCCCGGCGCGTCATGCGGCAGCTTGGCAAAGGCCTCGGGCAGCGGGCCCTGGTCGTCGCTGGCCAGACTCGTGAAGATGGGCTCGTAGGGCGTGAAGGCCTGCAGCGCCCCCAAGTAGGTGGGCGTTTCAACGGCCACCGGTGCACCAGCGTCGCAGAGTATCTTGCCGACCAGATCCAGGCCCTGCTGCGAACCACTGGTGATCAGCACCTGGTCCGGGTCGGCGTTGATGCCCAGACTCGACACGCGCTTGGCAACCCATTCGCGCAGCGGGCCGAAGCCCTCGCTGGCGGCGTATTGCAGCGCTTCCCTGGCGTTCTCGCTCAGGACCTTGTCACAGGCCGCCTTCAGCGCCTCGACCGGGAAGGTGTCGGCCGAGGGCAGGCCGCCGGCCATCGACAGAATGCCCGGCTTCTCGGTGACCTTGAGGATCTCGCGAATGATGGACGGGTTCATGCGCGCGGCGCGGCGGGCTTGTTTCCAGACGGTGCTCATAAGGCTCTCGCTTTGTCGTGAGGCAGGCGCTCAAGCGCCTGTCGGGGGGAATGTTGTACCACCGAGCAACCAATCAATGGCGCATTGGGCGTGCAAGGCGGTGCCATCGAACAGCGGCACCGGGCTGATTTCTTTGGCCGGATCCAGCAGCAGGCAGATCTCGGTGCAGCCGAGGATCACGCCCTCGGCGCCCTGCGCGGCCAGCTGGCGCACCGCTTCGCGGTAGTAGTTGCGCGAGGCGTCGACGATGCGGCCGCGGCACAGCTCCTCGAAGATGATGCGATGCACCTCGGCGCGCTGCGGCGCTTCCGGCACCAACACCTCGATGCCGTGACGGCTGGCCATGCGGCCGCGATAAAAATCCTGCTCCATCGTGTAGGCGGTGGCCAGCAGGCCGGCACGGCGAACGCCTGCAGCCTTCAGCGCCTCGGCCGTGGCATCGACGATGTGTATCAGCGGCAGGCCGCTCAGCCGTTCAACCTCGTCGGCGACCTTGTGCATCGTGTTGGTGGCGATCAGCAGCCCCTGCGCGCCGCCCGCCTTCAAGCCGGCGCCTGCGGCACCCAGCAGGGCGGCCGCGCCGGCCCAGTCGCCGCTGCGCTGCAAGACCTCTATCGCTGCGAAGTCGACGCTGCGCATCAGCAGATCGGCGCTGTGCAGCCCGCCCAGCCTGGCGGCCACGCCCTGGTTCAGCAGCTTGTACAGGTGCGCGCTGGATTCCCAGCTCATGCCACCCAGAATGCCCAAGGTCTTCATCACTTCACTTTCGCATCAACGGGCATCTTCTTGCCCAGCCAGACCACCAGTAGCACCGCCGCCGCAAACAGCACCGTCATCCCATCCAGATGCTCGCCCAGCACCGGCACGGCCAGCAGCATGGACAGGAAGGGCTGAATCACCTGCACCTGGCTGACCCGCACCGTGCCGCCCAGGGCCAGCGCCCGGTACCAGGCGAAGAAACCCAGCCACATCGAGAACACCGACACATACAGAAAGCCGCCCCAGGCCGAGGGCGCCACCGGCTGTTGAGGCCAGGTCCACAGCGCCACCGGCACGGTGATGGGCAGCGACAGCACCAGCACCCAGGAGATCACCTGCTCCGGCTTCAGCTGCTGCGACAGCCGTGCGCCGCTGACATAGCCGTACGAGGCACTCAGCACCGCCAGCAGCAGCAGGCCGTCGGCCGCTTGAAGACCGGCCGAGCCGCGCCACCAGGCAAAGCCGATAACCAGGCCCAGACCGGCGATGGCGCAGGCCCAGAAGCCGCGGCTGGGCCGCTGGCGCAGCATCAGCGCGCCCAGGGTGGCCGTGGCCAGCGGCAGCACGCCGGAGATCACCGAGGCATGGACGGCATCGACCGAGCGCACCGCCAGGCCCAGAAACAGCGGCCAGCCGAACACCACGCCGGCGGCGGTCAGCAGCAAGGGCTGCAGCTGCGCTCGCGTCGGCCGCCGGGCGCCGGTGAGCTTCAGGTAGAGCATCGCCAGCCCGCCGGCCAGCGCGGCCCGACCCAGCGCGACGAACACCGGATCAAGCTGGGGCGCTGCATTGCTGCCGCTGGCCAGCCGCGTCATCGGAATGCTCAGTGCGAAGATGAAGACGCCGAGCAGACCCAGCAGCAGGCCTTGCGTGGCGGGTTGGAGTCCGGTGTTCAGTCGTATCGTGTTCACAGGCGCAGCATCCACAAGGCGGTGAGGCACAGCAGGCTGGCCATGCAACGGTTGAAGACCAGCAGGCGCCCGCCCTGCCCCAGCCAGGCGCGCAGCAGCGAACCGGTCAGCGCATAGAGCAGATTGCTGGTCAGCGCGAACACCATCATTACGCCGCAGACGATCAGCAGGCGCTGGGTCAGCATGTCGGTGGTCAGGCCCGGCACGGTGATCCAGCCCGAGGTCATGGCCAGGGCCAGCATCCAGGCCTTGATGTTGACGAACTGCAGCAGCACGCCCTGGGTGAAGCCGATGTCCAGATCCATGTTCGAGGCCTTGTTCAGCGCGCCGCTGCCCCACAGCTTCCAGGCCAGCCACAGCATGTAGGCCAGGCCCAGCGCCTGGGTGGCAATGCGCACCGCCGGCAGGGCCATCACCAGAGCGCCCAGGCCAAGGCCGCAGGCCAGCATCAGCAGGGTCCAGCCGACCGGCACGCCCAGCACGAAGCGCATCGCACCACGCCAGCCGAGGTTGGCGCCCAGGCTGGCGGCCATCGTCGTGTTGGGGCCCGGCGTGAAGCTCATGGCCGTGGCCAGGGTCAGCAGGGCAAGCAGTTCGTCGGCTGTCATGCGTCCAGTCTATGCTCAACAACCAATACAGACCCAGTACACTTTGCCTGACATTTCCACGAACTGTGCTGGTTGTTCGACCGGCACATGCAGCCTCATGAGCACCGCCGCCCACGCGCTCTCGCGCAGTTCCGACACACCGCTGGCACAGCAACTGGCCCAGCGCATGGCCGAGCGCATCCAACAGCGCCTGCTGCTGCCCGGCGCCCGCCTGCCCTCGGTGCGCGAGTGCGCGCGCCGGCATGGTGTCAGCCCCTACACCGTGGTCGCCGCCTATGACCAGCTGCTGGCCACCGGCCTGGTCGAGGCGCGCAAGCAGCGCGGCTTCTTCGTGCGCGAACCCATGGTGCGCGCCAGCACAGCCAGCGCAGCGCGCAAGGCCGCCGCAGCGGCGCCTGAGCCCTTCCGCCTGGCGCCGATAGACGCCACCGCGCTGATACGCGGCATGTTCCAGGCCGATGCGCGCACTGCGCCGGGCCTGGGCACCCTGCCCACCGACTGGCTGGACCTGCCGATGCTGCAAAGCGCGATGCGCCGCGTCATCACCCAGAGCACAGGCCCCGATCAGCTGGCCCTGCATTACGGCGAGCCAGCCGGCGAGCCGCGGCTGCGCGCGGCGCTGACCCAGCGCCTGGCCGATCTGGGGATTGCCTGCACGGCGCCGCAGCTGATCACCACCGTCGGCGCCACCCACGCGCTGGACCTGATCACGCGCACCCTGCTGAACCCGGGCGACGCGGTGCTGGTGGACGATCCCGGCTGGGCAATCGAATATGCGCGCCTGACCCAGGCCGGCATGCGTTTGCTGCCGGTGCCGCGCGGCGAGCATGGCCCCGACCTGGAGGCTATGCAGCGCCTGGCCGCCGAGCACAGCCCGCGCATGTATGTGACGGTGTCGGTGCTGCACAACCCGACCGGCAATACGCTGTCACTGGCCGCGGCGCACCAGATACTGAAGCTGGCCGAGCAGTACAACTTCCAGATCGTCGAGGACGACACCTATGCCTTTCTGGCGCCCAACCATGCGCCGCGGCTGGCGGCGCTGGACGGGCTGCGGCGCACCATCTACGTTTCCGGCTTCTCGAAGATCCTGACGCCGAGCTTTCGCGTCGGCTATCTGGCGGCCAGCGCCGACAAGGTGCAAAAGCTCACCGACGTGAAGCTGATCAGCACGCTGACCACCAGCCCGCTGCTGGAGCGGGCCGTCGCGCTGTGCCTGGAGCAGGGTCAGCTGCGCCGCCACGCCGAGCGCGTGCTGACACGGCTGGAGGCGGCCCGCCAGCGCTCGGTGCGCCTGGCACTGGACGCCGGCTGCCGCTTTATCACCCCGCCCAACGGTCTGTTCGGCTGGCTCGATGTGGGCATGGACACCGAGCGTCTGGCGCAAGCGCTGCTCGACGAAGGCTGGCTGACCGCGCCCGGCGTGCTGTTCAGCCCGACACGACAGGCCGGCACGCTGATGCGCATCAACTTCGCCACGGCTCAGGAGCCGCGCTTCTGGCAGCGGCTGGATCAGACACGCGCAGCGCTGAAGCCCCGCGCCTGAGGGTTCGGACCGAAGCCAAAGCGCTCAAAAATCCGCTACGCTTGACCTCAAGCAGTGCAGCCGGCGGCAACCCCGCTCGCCGCCCCGCCGCCTACTGCGCCAACAGGCCACCCGCCCGACGACGCAGCACCTCTCAGCACTGAGCCGGCCACAAGCCGGCGCCGGAGTCAGCGATCATGAGCGAGCCGCTACCGCAGCGTCAGGCACTGCACCTGCACGTCCCCGAGCCCACCGGGCGACCGGGCTGCCACACCGACTTTTCCTACCTTCATCTGTCCGCCGCCGGCGAGGTGCGCAAGCCGCCGCTGGACGCCGCCCCGCGCGACACCGCCGACATGGCCTACAGCCTGGTGCGGGTGCTCGACGAGAACGGTCAGGCCATGGGCCCCTGGGACCCGCAGCTGACACCCGAGCTGATGCGCCGCGGCCTTCGCGCGATGCTGAAGACGCGCATCTTCGACGCCCGCATGCTGATCGCGCAGCGGCAGAAGAAGATGTCGTTCTATATGCAGAGCCTTGGCGAAGAGGCGATTGGCAGTGCACACGCGCTGGCCATCGATCAAGGCGATATGTGCTTCCCGACCTACCGCCAGCAGAGCCTGCTGCTGGCCCGCGACGATGTGGACATGGTGGAGCTGATCTGCCAACTGCTGTCCAACGAGCGCGACCCGCTGAAGGGCCGGCAGCTGCCGGTGATGTACTCGATCAAGCGGGCAGGCTTCTTCAGCATCAGCGGCAATCTGGCGACGCAGTTCATACAGGCCGTGGGCTGGGCGATGGCCTCGGCGATCAAGGGCGACACGCGCATCGCCTCGGGCTGGATCGGCGACGGCGCCACGGCCGAGGCCGACTTCCACACCGCGCTGACCTTTGCCCACGTCTACCGCGCGCCGGTGATACTGAACGTGGTCAACAACCAGTGGGCGATCTCGACCTTCCAGGCGATTGCCGGCGGCGAGGCAACGACCTTCGCCGCGCGCGGCGTCGGTTGCGGCATTGCCTCGCTGCGCGTCGATGGCAATGACTTCCTGGCCGTCTACGCCGTGTCGAAATGGGCGGCCGAGCGGGCACGCAGCAACCTGGGACCGACTCTGATCGAGTGGGTGACCTATCGCGCCGGGCCCCATTCGACGTCCGACGATCCGAGCAAGTACCGGCCGGCCGACGACTGGTCGAAGTTCCCGCTCGGCGACCCGATCAGCCGGCTAAGGCAACACCTGACGCTGCGGGGCGAATGGTCCGATGCCCAGCATGAGGCCACACAGAAGGAACTGGAGGCCGAGGTCAGCGCCGCCCTGAAGGCGGCCGAGCGCTTCGGCACACTGGGCCACGGCCATGTGCCCAGCATCGCCTCGATGTTCGAGGACGTCTACAAAGACATGCCACCGCATCTGCGCGACCAGATGCAGCAGGTGCAGAAGCTCGGAGGCCGGACATGAACGCGCGCAGCGAAAGCGATGTGGTGCCCACCGTCAGCGAGGGCAAGACCACCGCGATGACGATGATCCAGGCGCTGCGCTCGGCGATGGACGTGATGCTGGAGCGCAGCGGCGATGTGGTCGTGTTCGGCCAGGACGTCGGCTACTTCGGCGGCGTGTTCCGCTGCACCGAAGGCCTGCAGGCCAAGTACGGCAAATCCCGCGTGTTCGACGCACCGATCTCCGAGGGCGGCATCGTCGGCATTGCCGTGGGCATGGGCGCCTACGGTCTGCGGCCGGTGGCCGAGATCCAGTTCGCCGACTACTTCTACCCGGCCTCGGATCAGATCGTCTCCGAGGCGGCCCGGCTGCGCTACCGCTCGGCCGGCGACTTCACCGCGCCCATCACGCTGCGCATGCCCTGCGGCGGCGGCATCTACGGCGGCCAGACGCACAGCCAGAGCCCGGAGGCGCTGTTCACCCACGTCTGCGGCCTGCGCACGGTGATGCCCAGCAATCCGTATGACGCCAAGGGTCTGCTGATCGCGGCGATCGAGTGCGACGACCCCGTGATATTTCTGGAGCCCAAGCGGCTGTACAACGGCCCCTTCGATGGCTACCACGACAGGCCGTCGGTGCCCTGGACGAATCACCCGCTGGGCCAGGTGCCCGAGGGCTATTACTCGCTGCCGCTGGAAACGGCATCGGTGTTCAGACCCGGCACCGACCTGACGGTGCTGACCTACGGCACTATGGTCTTCGTTGCCGAGGCGGCCGCGAACGAGACCGGCATCAGCGCCGAGATCATCGACCTGCGCAGCATCTGGCCACTGGATCTGCCCGCCATCATCGACTCGGTGAAGAAGACGCGGCGCTGCGTGGTGCTGCACGAGGCCACGCGCACCAGCGGCTTCGGCGCCGAGCTGAGCGCCCTGGTGCAGGAGCATTGCTTCTACCACCTGGAGGCGCCGATCGAGCGCATCACCGGCTGGGACACGCCCTACCCCCATGCCCAGGAATGGGACTACTTTCCAGGCCCCGCGCGGGTCGCAGCCGCGTTCAAACGCGCGATGGAGTCGTGATGTCAGTTCACGTGATCAAGATGCCGGACATCGGCGAAGGCATTGTCGAGGTCGAGCTGGTGGCCTGGCGCGTGCAACCGGGTGACCAGATCACCGAGGACCAGATCGTTGCCGACGTGATGACCGACAAGGCGACAGTGGAGATTCCGTCGCCGGTGCATGGCAAGGTGCTGGCGCTCGGTGGCGAGGCCGGGCAGCTGATGGCGGTGGGGTCGGAGCTGGTGCGCATCGAGGTCGAGGGTGACGCGGTTGCCGCTGCGCCGCTGCCCGCTGCCGCGCCGGCCGCACGAGCCCCTGCCCCCGCGCCCGTTGCCGCTGCTGCAAAACAAGTGGCACCGCCATCGGCCAGCCCGGCGCCGACCGAGCGCGCCATCGCCTCCCCCTCGGTGCGCCGCCGCGCCTGGGAGCTGGGTGTGGACATCCAGCAGGTGCGGCCCAGCGGCACCGGCGGGCGGGTGATGCATGAAGACCTGGAGGCCCATGCAGCGCGCCACGGTGGTTCAGCCTCTGCTCAGCCCGTCGCGGCACGCCCAGCGCCCATGGCCGCCCGCGGCGGCGAGGAAGCGATCAAGATCGTGGGCCTGCGCCGCAAGATCGCGCAGAAGATGGCCGAGTCCAAGCGCCGCATCCCGCACTTCACCTATGTCGAAGAGATTGACGTCACCGAGCTGGAGCTGCTGCGCGCAAGACTTAATGCCCAGCATGCCGCCAAGCGCGGCAAGCTGACGGTGCTGCCGCTGCTGGTACGTGCCATCGTCAATGCGCTGCGCGACTTTCCGCAGATCAACGCGCGGCTGGACGACGAGCAGGGCGTCGTCACGCGTTACGGTGCGGTGCATCTGGGGGTGGCGGCGCAAACTCCCGCTGGCCTGATGGTGCCGGTGCTGCGTCATGCGGAAAGCCATGACTTGTGGAGTTGCGCCGCCGAAATCGCCCGCCTGGCCGAGGCCGCGCGCAGTGGCCGCGCCACGCGGGATGAGTTGACAGGCTCGACCATCACCCTGACCAGCCTCGGGGCACTCGGCGGCATCATGTCCACCCCTGTGATCAATCATCCGGAGGTGGCCATCGTCGGCGTCAACCGCATCGTCGAGCGGCCGGTGATGCGCCAGGGCGCGGTGGTCGGGCGGCAGATGATGAATCTTTCCTCCTCGTTCGACCACCGCGTCGTCGACGGCCAGCATGCCGCCGAGTTCATCCAGGCCATTCGCGGCATGCTGGAGTGTCCGGCGACGCTGTTCGTCGATTGACGGCTCAAGGATTGGCCACGAACTCGACCGGCAAGTTCGTTTTGGGCACAGCGACGATATGCGCCGGCGAGGCAATCACCGTTGTGCACACCACATCGCTGGGCGGTGTGTTCTCCTGGTACTCGACGCGCAGCTTGGTGGCCAGCAGCTCGGTGCGGGTGATGGTCACGCCATAGCAGCCCAGCGGACGGGTGCCGGTGAACACGCCCACGACCATGTTCTTGGTGAAGTCCACCGCCGGTGCCGGCTCGGGGTTGCTCAGCGGCCGCTTGTGGTCGGCCCACAGATTGGCCCAGGACGAGGCGTTGTCGACGACCAGATTGCGTGCCATCGTGATGCCGGACAGGCTGCTCTGCTCCAGCGACTCGTGGTAGGTCACGGTCACCGTCACCAGCTTGACCACGGCCGGGAAGTCGTCCCGCGTGGCGCGCACATGGTAGGTGCCGGGCTTCATCGGCGCGGTGTAGAGGCCGCTGATCGCATCGACCTTGCCGCCGTCAACCTCGACCACCGACCAACTGACCGGCTGGCGGATGTAGAAGATGCCATCCGGGTAGTTGATCGAGGCCAGCAAATAGCGCGTGCTGCCCATGCCTAGAGAAAGCGTGGTGGGCTGAACCTCGAGAACGGGTTGAAAAGGCCCGGGTGCTGGATCCGGCAGCGGCTTGCCCGAGGCCAGCAAGGTCACCATCTCCTTGAACTTCTCCTTGCTGAGCTTGGCGCGCAGCTGGTCCAGCAGCTTGTCATGGGCGTCGCCGCCGGTCGGGTTGGCCGGCGTGGCGGCCTTCAGTGGATCGGCGACGAAGTCCTTCAGCTTGGTGGTATCCACCGTGCCGGCCAGCAGGCTGGTGACCTCGACCTGGGCGTTCTTCAGCGCCGCCGGGGTCAAGAGCTTGGCCGCAGCGGCGTCGTAGCCGTCGAAGAAGGCCGCCAGATCCTTGCGCGTCACGCGCGCGGCCTGCAGCTCGGTTAGCGGCGTCACATTGGCCACCGCAATGGCCCCGGTGCCGGCCACAACCGAATGCAGCTTGCCGCCATCGCCCGGCAGCTGCACCTCGACGGCGCAGGGCAGGCTGCCGCTGGCCAGCTTGACGGTGTAGCTGCCGTCGGCGCCGGTGGTGGCCGCACCGCTGCCGCCCTGGCATTTGACCTTCAGCGGCGCGTTCGCCACGGCCAGGCCCACGGCCGCCGTGCCGCTGAGTGTCAGCGTGGGGTTGTTGGGCAGACCGGCATCACCGCCGCCCCCACAGGCGGCCAGGCCGGACGCCAGCGCACTGATCAAGAAAAGACGATTGACAGACATGACTCACTCCATGGGTTGGTGTTGTGGGATAATATCCCACGCAATTTCACCGGGTCAATCGCGTTTGCGAATTGCTGGTCAGGCCCAAGCCAGATTGCTGCAAAAAATCAGTTAAGGTCCGCGCGGATGAGTCAGTCCAGCTCCCATATCGTTCTCGCCTGCGTGCTCACGGTCGTGCGCCCCCTGGCGCGCCTGCTGCTGAGGAACGGCGTGACCTACACCGCCTTCTCCCAGGCGCTGAAGCCGGTGTTTTTGCAGGCAGCGCACGACGAATTGAACAGCCTGGGCCGCCCCACCACCGACAGCGCGGTGAGCCTGCTGTCGGGCGTGCACCGGCGCGATGTGCGCAATCTGACGCGGCTGGCGCCCGAGGAAGTCGGAACCGTCCAGGAACCGGCCAGCCTGGTGTCCCAAGTCGTCGCACGCTGGCTTCACTCGGCCGCGTTCTCGATCGGTCCGGGCAAAGCCAAAGTCTTGCCACGCAGCGGCGAAGGCAGCTTTGATCAATTGGTCACCGAAGTGAGCCGTGATGTGCGCCCTCGAGCCGTGTTGGATGAGTTGCAGCGCCTGGGCGTTGCAGCCGAGGAGGCCGAGGGCGTGCGAATGCTGACCGCCGGCTTCATTCCGCGTAAAGGTCTGCAGGAGATGGCATCGCTATTTGCTGACAACCTGCATGACCATTTGGCGGCGGCAAGCCTCAACCTGCAGGGCGAAACGGACTTCCTAGAACAGGCGCTGTTCGTTGACGAGATCACAGAGATTTCCGCATCCCAGCTTCAAAAGGTGTCGGTGCTCGCTTGGAAACAGGCCTTCAAGAGCGTCATGGCAGAAGCCCAGGAACGCTTCGACAGCGATGCGCTGAACGCGAAGGCCGAGGACAGAACACATCGTGCCCGCTTCGGCGTGTACTTCTATTCAGACAAAGGTGATCGACCGTGACTGACTTGGTGCGCAAACTCATTCTCAGCGTGCTGCTCGTGCTGGCCAGCGGATGCGGGCCAGGAACCGGCGGTACCGGCGGCGGAGGTGACTCCGACTACCTCTGGCTCGCCGGCGCCAAGGCCGCCTCGGTCTGCACCGCGCAGTTCCAGGCGCTGCTGATTTGCCCCGGTGCACCGGCGGCCGCCGAAGACAGGCAGGGCACCAAGCCCATCCAGTACGCCAGCGCCACACCGGATGCCGACATGCTGGTCAGCTTCGACGCCAGCAAGGTGGTGCTGCAGCGCGGCTGCCCCAAGCTCGACTACAGCGGTGAATTCGGACAGCTGCCCAGCGGCGAGAGCCAGTTCTTCGGCAGCTACACCACCTCCGGCCAGATCCAGCACGTCGCGACCAATCTGATCCTCAAGGCCGGTACGGGCGCCGCCGCCGATCAGCTGGTGATGGAGTTGCGCGCCACCGATGGCCGCCTGCTGCTGGGACCGGTGATGCTCAAGCGGGTGGAGGCGCCGCGCGAGGCACCGCGAGCCTGCTAGGCGATGGCCGGCAGGATGCCGTCCGCGCGCAGCAGCGTCTCCAGACACTGCTCGCGCACGGCATAGAAGTCCTTGATGTCGCGAATCTGCGCCACAACCTCGTCATTGGGGCCGGGTGTTGCCCGCTTGACGGCCAGAATCATCTTGTTCTTGCTGGTGTGCTCCAGCGCCACGAACTCGAACACCTGGGTGTCGTAGCCACAGGCGTCCAGCAGCAGCGCACGCAGGCTGTCGGTCACCATCTCGGCCTGCTGGCCCAGGTGGATGCCGTGGCGCAGCATGCCATTCAGAACGCCGGGGCTTTGCATCTGAGGCCGCAGCTGCTTGTGGCAGCAGGGCGAGCACATGATGATGTCGGCACCGGCGCGCAGGCCCAGGTGGATCGCATAGTCGGTGGCCACATCGCAGGCATGCAGGGCGATCATCACATTCAAGGCCGCAGGCGTGTAGCTGCGCACATCGCCCTGGTGGTAGTCCATGCCCTGCAGGCCCAGGCGCTTGATCACGCCGCTGCACAGGGCCACCATGTCCTCGCGCAGCTCGACGCCGGTGACCGTGGCTTCGCGGTTCAGTACATGGCGCAGATAGTCGTGCATCGCGAAGGTCAGATAGCCCTTGCCGGAGCCGAAATCGGCGACGTGGATCGCGCCCTCGGTCGCCAGCCTTGAGGCAGCCAGTGCGTGCGAAAACACCTCGACGAACTTGTTGATCTGACGCCATTTGCGCGACATCGCCGGGATCAGCTCACCCTGGGCATTGGTCACGCCCAGCTCGTGCAGAAAGGGCCGGCTCAGTTCGAGGAAGCGGTGCTTCTGCTTGTCATGGCCGGCGCCAACCTCGGCCACAGTTCCGCTGGCCTTGCCCACGCGCAGGCTGGCCTTGCCCTTGCGGCTGTAGGCCAGCTGTATCTCTTGATCGGCCGTGTGCAGGTGCGCATTCTGGAAGTCATTCCACAGCAACGCGCCCACCTGGGCCAGGCCCTCGTCGCGCGGGAAATTCTTGGTGATGTCCCTGGTCTGGTGCTTGAACAGAAAGGACAGCACCGGCTGGCCCTTCAGCTGCACCTCGCGCACGGTGACGCGCTGCAGATCGGGCGAGGCACCGCGGTGCTTGCTTAAGCGCAGCTGGGCAAAGCCGCCCTGGGCCAGGCTGTCGCCGAGCAGCGCCAGAAAGCGCTGCTCGGCGTCTTGCAGATCGTCTTCAGCGTGCACCCAGCTCTTCCCAGCGTTCCATCGCGGCCAGCAGCTCTTCCTCGCTCTTGGCAAAGCGCACCTGCACCTCGGCCAGGCGGGCCGCCCCCTGGCTGTACAGATCGGTGCCCGACAACTGCGCGTTCAGCTCGGCCTGCTCGGCCTCCAGCTTGGCGATGCGGGCCGGCAGCTCATCCAGCTCACGCTGCTCCTTGTAGCTGAGCTTGCGGACCTTGGCTGCTGGAGCGGCGGCCGCGGGAGCAGGCGCGGCCACTGGAGCCGGCGCTGGTGCCGCCGCCTGCTCCTTGGCACGTATGGCCATCGCCCGCTTGCTCTGTCGCAACCAGTCCTCTACCCCGCCCTCGTATTCCTGCCAGCGGCCATCGCCCTCGCTGACGATGGTGCTGGTCACGACATTGTCGAGAAAGCGCCGGTCGTGGCTGACCAGGAAGACGGTGCCGTCGTACTCGTCCAGCAGCTCCTCCAGCAACTCCAGGGTCTCGATGTCCAGGTCATTGGTCGGCTCGTCCAGCACCAGCACATTGGCGGGCCGCGCGAACAGCCGCGCCAGCAGCAGGCGGTTGCGCTCGCCGCCCGACAGGCTCTTGACCGGCGAGTTGGCCCGTGCCGGCGAGAACAGGAAGTCGCCCAGATAGCTCTTCACGTGCTTCTTCTGATTGCCGATCTCGATCCATTCGCTGCCGGGGCTGATGGTGTCGGCCAAGGTGGCCTCCAGGTCCAGCGTGTCGCGCATCTGGTCGAAGTAGGCCACGCTCATCTTCGTGCCCTGGCTGACCTTGCCGCTGTCGGGCTTCAGTTCGCCGAGGATCATCTTCAGCAAGGTGGTCTTGCCGGCGCCGTTCGGCCCGACCAGGCCGACCTTGTCGCCACGCAGGATGGTGGCGGTGAAGTCGCGCACGATGGTGCGGCCGCCATAGCTCTTGAACACATTCTCCAGGGTGGCCACGATCTTGCCGCTGGCGCCGCCGGTGTCTATGTCCAGCTTGACCTTGCCCTGCACGTCACGCCGTGCCGCATGGGCCTGGCGCATCACGTCCAGGCGCTGGATGCGCGCCACGCTGCGCGTGCGGCGGGCCTCGACGCCCTTGCGAATCCAGATTTCTTCCTGCGCCAGCAGCTTGTCGAAGCGCGCATTGAACAGCGCCTCGTTCTGCAGCTCGTATTCCTTGGCGGCGGTGAAGGCTGCGAAGTTGCCGGGGTAGCTGCGCAGCTGGCCCCGGTCCAGCTCCATGATGCGGTTGGCGACGTTGTCCAGAAACGCGCGGTCGTGGGTGATCAGCAGCAGCGAGCCCTTGAAGCCGTTCAAGAGTTCTTCCAGCCAGGTGATGGCGTCCAGGTCCAGGTGGTTGGTCGGCTCGTCCAGCAGCAGCACGTCGGGCTGGGCGACCAGGGCGCGGGCCAAAGCGACGCGCTTCTTCAGGCCGCCGGACAGGGTGCCGATGACGCGACCGCCGTCCAGGTCCAGCCGGTGCAGGGTCTCCTCGACGCGCTGCTCCCAGTTCCAGGCGCCGATCTGCTCGATGCGCTCCTGCACCCAGGCCAGGTCGTCATTCTCGTCGTGGATCTCGTAGCGCTCGCGCAGGGCCTTGGCCTCGGCCACGCCCTCGCTGACGACGTCGAAGATCGTCGCCTCGGCACGCAATTCGGGCTCCTGCGGCACATAGACGCTGGTCAGGCCCTGCTGCAGTTGCAGCAGGCCGTCATCGAGCTTTTCGATGCCGGCGAGGATTTTCAGCAGCGAGGACTTGCCCGTGCCATTGCGGCCGATGAGGCCGACACGCTCGCCAACTTCCAGCGAGAACGAAGCGCCATCCAGCAGGGCCACGTGGCCGAAAGCGAGATGCGCATTGGTGATTGAGAGGACTGCCATGCCCCGATTGTCGTTGACTCGGGGCAAAGACCCCTCGGAGCCCCGGTCTGAGGCGCTCCGAGGGACTTCGCTCAGGCGCGGCGGCGGCGGGCCACCAGCCCCAGCACACCCAAACCGGCCAGCATCAGGGCATAGGCTTCGGGCTCCCGCACCGGGGTCAGCAGGAAGGCCTGGGTGCTGCCGTTCGCCAGCTTGCCGTAGGCAACGATCTGGTCAGCACCATTGATGGCCAGCGCCGCGCTGGCCGAGCCTCCCAGGGTGCCCAGGTCTATAGAGTTCTGGTCGTTGTTCTTCGGTCAACGAGGTCTTGACGCAGTTCTTCCACTGCGCGGCCTGATTGCTCTCCGAACCGACCACGGTGCCGGCCGCATTGATGCCATAGGCGATGCTGCCTTGAACCCCGTTGGCGTCGAGCGAGGGCAGCCCCGTCATACAGCCGGCGCTCCAGACAAAGCCGAACTCGCGTGGGCTGGCGCCACCGTTGCTGCTGACGCCGACGATTTGCCCGGCGGCTCATGCGCCGCTGGGCGTCCAATGCTGATCGGACGCGGGGGTCAGGTCAACCAGCTTGACGCGATTTCACACACGCGACTTAGGAGGTTATGCCTGCGGCGACATTAGGCCCGCATCAGACGAAGCCGGAAAGACTGCCTGAGGGAAGGGTCGCGGCGTCATCCTTGCCGGGATGGACGGGCGCAGCTTCATGCTTCACCAGTGCCTCAAGCACGACTGGCAGGGGCTTGTTGCTGGCGACCAGCAGATCACCACCATGCAGGGCTTGTTGTGGGTCGAGCTGGGCGCGATGGGTCAGCGCCTCGGGGGCGGCATCGGGAGAGGCGGACAGGCCCACCCAGGCATTGCGCCCGGCGCGCTTGGCACCCAGCAGGGCGGTATCGGCCAGTTTGACGACGTCCTGCCAGCTCAGCGCCAGCGGATGGCGGGCGATGAAGGGCACGCAGGCAAAACCGATCGAGCAGCTGATGTGCAGCGCACGGCCATCGTCCAGCACAAAGGGCGCGTCGGCGACGGCGGCACGCACGCGCTCGGCCAGTTCCTCGGCGCGGGCGCGGTCGGTGTCGCGGGCCACGGCCAGGAACTCCTCGCCACCCCAGCGCACCAGATAGTCCGAGGCCCGCATCACCGCCTGCAGCCGGCGGCAGAAGTGCACCAGCACCGCGTCGCCGGCGGCATGGCCGTACTGGTCGTTGACACGCTTGAAGTGGTCGATATCGATCAGGAAGAACAGGGTGTCGGTGTCCACCGGATGGTCGGGCCGGCTGTCGCGGGCACGGCGCAGGCTGGCGGTGATGGCCGGCTCGATGTGTTCGGCCAGGAAGCGGCGGTTGTACAGGCCCGTCAGCGGGTCGCTGATGCTGGCCAGCTCCAGCACGCGGGACTTCTCCTGCAGCGCCTGCGACACCCGCTCCAGTTCGGCGGTGCGGGCGCGGACCTTGAGCTCCAGCTCGCGCTGGCGGGCGCGCAGCCAGCCCGTGCGCACCTGCACGATCACGAAGATGGCCAGCAGCAGGGTCAGCAGGGCGGCGGCGCGAAACCACAGCGCCTGGTGCCAGGCTGGCTGCACCCGCACCGGCAGGGCCAGCGGCGTTTCGCTCCAGGTGCCATCGCGGTTGGATCCGCGCAGCAGCAGCCGGTAATTGCCCGGCGGCAGGTTGGTGTAGGAGGCAAGGCGGCGCGTCGAATCGGTCTCGACCCAGGTCGATTCGAAACCCTCGAGCCGGTAGGCATAGCGGTTGCGCTCCGGCGCCGAGTAGTCCATCGCGGCAAACTCGACCGCCAGGCTGTTGGCCTGAGCCGGCACCGGCAGCACCGGCCGCGCCGGGCCGACAGCCGCGAGGAAGCGCCCGGCCGGCAGGTCCTGCCCGCCAATGCGCAGATCGGTCACCCGCACCGGTGGCCGGTAGGTCCAGGCCGCGAGGCGCTCCGGCCGCACGATGGTCATGCCACCGGCGCCGCCGAACAGCAGCTCGCCCTCGGCCGTGCGCGCGGCCGAGCCTGTCCAGTAGGTCAGGAACTCCACGCCCTCGGCCCGCTTGAGCGAGCGCACCGCCAGGCTGCGCGGATCGACGGTGGCCAGGCCGTTGTCGGTGCTGACCCAGACCTGGCCGGCGGCATCGGCCAGCAGCGCGTTCACGCTGTCGTCGGGCAGACCCTGGGCGGTGGCCAGCGATCGAAAGTGCGGCGCCTCGCCCTCGACCAGGCGCTCCAGGATGCTGACGCCGCCGCCATAGGTGCCCACCCAGAGGCGGGACTGGACGTCGGTGAACAGGGCGGTGACGAAACCGGCTGACAGGCCCTGGGCACGCTCGGGCTCGGGCCTGATGCGCGTCACCACGCCACTGGCCGGCTCGTAGCGGTTCAAGCCGTTGCGGGTGCCTACCCAGATCTGGCCGGCTGGCCCGCGCGCCAGCGCGATCACCCGCTCGTCGGTGAGCTGCTGGGCAGCATCCTGCAGCGGCGCCACCGCCTTGCCGGTGCGCAGGTCCAGCCGCCACAGGCCATCGGTCTCGCCGCCTATCCACAACGTGTCGCCATCGGCCATCAGGGCCCAGGTCGAGGCCCTGGGGTCGCGGCCGGCAATGCGCACCCGCTCCACCGTGGTGCCGTCGGCATTGGCCCGGTACAGGCCCCGCTTGGTGGCGATGAAGACCTGGCCCTGCGGGCCGAGCTCCAGCCCCAGCACGATGTCGGGCGGGAGTGCCCGCTCGGGCCGGGAGGCGTCGGGGCTCAGCGCCGCCACGCGGGCACCGGATGGGTCCACGATCAGCACCCCCTGGGTGTGCGTGCCCAGCCAGATGCGACCATCGGGCATGGGCAGTATCCAGCTGACCTCGGTGCTGGCAGGCGACGCGGCATCACCGCAACGCCGCGCCGCGTCGCAGGCCGGGGTGCCGAACATGGTCAGTATCGCCGCCTGGCTGGGATCGTGGCGGCTCAGGCCCCGGTTGCTGGCAACCCACATCAGGCCGGAGCGGTCGCGGTAGAGATCGCGCACCGCGTTGTCGGGCAGGCTGACCGGCAGGGTCGACTGGTGGCGGATGCGCCGGGTCAGGCGGGTGGCCAGATCGACCGAGACAATCCCCTGCCCCAGGGTGCCCAGCCAGACCTCGCCCTGGCGTGTCTCGACGATGGTCACCACCGGCTGCACCCGCAGCGCATCGCCGGCGGCCGAGGATGACTCCTGCACCGGCAGCGCCTGCAGGCCCGAGCTCTCGACGATGAAGGCGCCATGCTGGGAGCTGCCAACCCAGATGCTGCCGCGGCTGTCCTCGAACAGGCTGACGGCATCGGGCAGACCTGCGCCGGACGCGCCCATGCCCACCGGCACAAAGCCGCCGGCACCTGCCGCGCGGCGGTACAGGCCCTGCAGGGTGCCCACCCACAACGTGCCCTTGCGATCCAGCAGCAGGGCGCGCACGCCCAGCAGCCCGGGAGCGGCCTGGCCGGAGTGGCGCCGGATCTGGCCGGTGGCGGGGTCCAGATGGTCCAGCCCGCCCTCGGTGCCCACCCACAGCCCGCCTGCGCCGTCGTCGATCAGCGCGCGCACGCTGACATGGCTGAGCCCCTGCGGCCCGACGGGATAGCGCACAAAACGGTCTTCATTGTTCTCGTAGCGCACCAGACCGCTGGCGCTGGTGCCAATCCACAGGCGGCCGGCGGCGTCGCCGTGCAGGGTCTGGATGACGTTGTCGGGCAGCGCGCCGGCCGTGCGGCCGTCGGCCTTGTAGACCTTGAAGCGATAGCCGTCCCAGCGGGCCAGCCCGCCCAGGGTGCCGACCCACAGAAAGCCGTCGCCGTCTTCGGCCACCGCGGTGGCGATCTCATTGGGCAGGCCCTGCTCCTGACGCAGGTGGCGAAAGCTCAGTTCGGTCAGCCCCGCCCAGCGCTGCGGCGCCAGTTCGGCGGCAGCGGAGCGCGCCGGCAGCGCCTGCGCTTCACCCACCAGCCCCTGCAGCAGCAGCGCCAGGCCGAACGCCGCCCGCGCCACCCACGACCGGGCGATGCTATGGGTCTGGACCTCCTGGACTACGCCCACCGAGCAGCTCATCCAGTCAATTGTCGCGCACCCGCTCGGGCTTTGTTGTGATCAAAACCACAGCCGGCCCGCGGCTGGCGTCCAATAGAGCCATGGAAAAACCACTAGATACCGACAAGAGACTGACCGAGCTGGAAATCAAGGCCAGCTTCACCGAGGACCTGCTGGACCAGCTGAACCAGGTGATCGTGCGGCAACAGCAGCAGATCGACCTGCTGCTGCGCGAGATCGCGCGGCTGGGCCAACAGGGCGCACCGAGCGATGGCACGAGCACCCGCAGCCTGAGGGACGAGTTGCCCCCACACTACTGACGCCGAGGCCTGTATGCTGAGGCCGACCACAAACAGGAGACAGCCATGGTGCTTTGCCCGATTGCCCTTGCCGTGGGCTGCAAGAAGTGCCCGGTATTCTCGGTCTGCCCGGTGAAGAGTTCGTTGGGCGACTACAAGAAGGAAGATCCGCCCGTCAAGGCGGCCGAGGCCACCAAGACGGCGGCGAAGAAAGCCACCAAGTCCACCACCAAGAAGCGCTGACCCACAGCCCTGCTCGACATGAAATTCACTCCGCTCCTGCTGCTCACCCTGATGGCCGGCCCGGCCCTGGCCCAGAACGCCGAACTGCAACGTTGCCGGGCGATACCCGACAAGGACCAGCGCGTGCTCTGCTATGACGCTCTGGCCGCCCGTGACGCCGAGGGCAGGCCGGCGGCCGCTGCTGCCGCCGCCCCGCCCAGGACCGACACCTTCGGCCTGCCGGCACAGCGCCCGGGCGAGGCGGACGTGGTGGAGAGCCAGATCAAGGGTCTGGTCGAGGGCTGGGGGCCCAACAGCCTGATCCGGCTGGCCAATGGCCAGGTCTGGCAGGTGAAGGACAACAGCTCGGTGGTGCTCTACCTGAAGGACCCCAAGGTCAAGGTCCGACGCGGCGTGCTGGGCAGCTTCGTCCTTGAACTGGAAGGCAGCAACGAGACGGCCCGGGTGCAGCGCCTGCCCTAGGCCCCAACGGCGGCCAGCTGCGCGGCGTGATGCCGCAGATGCTGGGCCATGAAGCTGGCGATGAAGTAGTAGCCGTGGTCATAGCCGGGCTCGCGCTTCAAGGTCAGGGGCTGGTCCACCGCCAGGCAGGCCGACTCAAACCGCTCCGGGTGCAGCTGCTCGGCCAGAAACTTGTCGGCCAGGCCCTGGTGGATCAGGATGCCGCCCGGATAGGGGGCACGGTTCTGATTGCGCATCAGCTCGCTGGCATCGTGCCGTGACCAGCTGCAGCGGTCGGCGCCCAGATAGCCCATGAACGCTTTCTGGCCCCAGGGGCACTGCATGGGCGCGGCAATCGGCGCAAAGGCCGACAGCGAGGCGAACACGCCGGAATAGCGCAGCGCCAGCGTCAACGCACCATGGCCGCCCATCGAATGGCCGAAGATGCCGGTGCGGCGGGCATCGAGCCCGAACTCGCCCTGCACCTGGGGCAGCAGCTCGCGCAGCAGATAGCTTTCCATGCGCCAGTGGCGCGACCAGGGCTCGGACGTGGCGTCCAGATAGAAGCCAGCGCCGACGCCGAAATCCCAGCTCTCGGCCTCGCCGGCCACATTGGCGCCACGCGGGCTGGTGTCGGGCGTCAACAGCGCCAGGCCCAGCTCGGCGGCCAGCGCCTGGGCCCCGGCCTTGATCGCGAAGGTCTCCTCGGTACAGGTCAGCCCGGCCAGGAACACCAGCAGCGGCACGGGCCTGGCGCCCAGCTCCAGCGCCTGCGGCGGCAGGAACAGGCCGAAGCGCATGGGCAGGCCGATCTCGCGCGAGTGATGGCGGTAGAAGCGCTGCACGCCGCCAAAGCAGGCGTGCTCGCTCAGCAGCTCGGGGGCCTCGAACGGCAAGGCGCTCAAAACATCACCACGGACCGTATCGACTCGCCGCTCTTCATCAGATCGAAGCCCTCGTTGATGCGCTCCAGCGGCAGTTTGTGGGTGATCAGGTCGTCGATGTTCAGCTTGCCGTCCATATACCAGTCGACGATCTTGGGCACATCGGTGCGGCCACGCGCGCCGCCGAAGGCCGAGCCCTCCCATTTGCGGCCGGTGACCAGCTGGAAGGGCCGGGTGCTGATCTCGGCCCCGGCCTCGGCCACGCCGATGATGATGCTGCGGCCCCAGCCCTTGTGCGTGCACTCCAGCGCCTGCCGCATTACCTGGGTGTTGCCTATGCACTCGAAGCTGTAGTCGGCGCCGCCATCGGTCAGCTGCACGATCGCGTCAACGACGTTCTCCACTTCCTTGGGATTGATGAAGTGGGTCATACCGAACTGGCGCGCCAGCGCCTGGCGCTTGGGGTTGATGTCCACACCGATGATCTTGTCGGCCCCGACCATCTTGGCACCCTGGATCACGTTCAGGCCTATGCCGCCCAGGCCGAACACGACCACATTGGCACCGGCCTCGACCTTGGCCGTGAACAGCACCGCGCCCACGCCGGTGGTGACGCCACAGCCGATGTAGCAGACCTTGTCGAACGGCGCATCGGGGCGGATCTTGGCTAGCGCAATACCTGGCACCACGACGTGGTTGGCGAAGGTGGACGTGCCCATGTAGTGGAAGATCGGCTTGCCGTCGATGCTGAAGCGCGAGGTGCCGTCGGGCATCAGCCCCTTGCCTTGCGTCGGGCGTATTGCCTGGCACAGATTGGTCTTGCGCGACAGACAGAACTTGCACTGCCGGCACTCGGGCGTGTACAGCGGAATCACGTGGTCGCCGGCCTTCAGCCAGGGCACACCTGCGCCAACTTCGAGCACCACGCCGGCGCCCTCATGGCCCAGGATGGCGGGGAAGATGCCTTCCGGGTCAGCGCCCGACAGGGTGTAGTAGTCGGTGTGGCAGATGCCGGTGGCCTTGATCTCGACCAGCACCTCGCCGTCGCGCGGGCCGTCGAGCTGCACGGTTTCTATCGTCAAGGGGGAGCCGGCTTTCCAGGCCACGGCGGCGCGGGTGGTGATCATTGGAGGTCTCCTGAGGATTCTTCGCTGATCTTCGCACAGCCTTGTTTCACCCCTGTCGCGCAGGGTCGCTCAAGCGTTGCAGAGCGCGCACCAGCGCCTGGGTCAGGTCTTGCCCGGCGCGGGCCGCAGGCACCAGCAGATCTATGGTTTCGGGCAGCGGTACCGGTTCGCCCCAGGGTGCGACCAGCCGGCCTTCGGCCCGCGCGGCGGCCACAAGGCTGGCGCGGCCCATCAGCACGCCCTGCCCGTCCAGCGCCGCCTGCAAGGCCATGCTGTACAGCGAGAAGCGCGGCCCGGCGCGGGCCGGCACATCGCCGCGGTTCGAGGCCTTCAGCCAGCGCGCCCAATCGGTGTTCCAGACGCTGTCGTGCAGCAGGGTCTGTTCCGCCAGCTCCGGGGCCGGGCCCGCGCGCAGCAGCGTCGGGCTGCAGACCGGCAGCAACGCGTCCTGTGCCAGCACGATGCGCTGGCAGCCCCTGGTCAGACGCGGTGCGTAGAACAGCGCCAGGTCATAGGCTTCGCGGCTGAAGTTCGGCGGCACCTCGAGCGCGCTCAGCGACAGCTGCAGCTGCGGCAAGGCCTGCTGCAAAGCCGGGAGTCGCGGCGTCAGCCACAGCTGAGCCAAGGCGGGCAAGGCGGCCACGTGCAGCTGCTGGCCGCCGGTTTCGCTGCGCAGGGTCTGCACCGCCTGGCCCAGCTGGTCGATGGCCGCAGCCAGGGCCGGCAGCGCACGATGCGCCTGGGGCTTCAGGCTCAGCCCCTGGCTGTGGCGGTCGAACAGACTGACGCCCAGCCACTGTTCCAGCACCTTGACCTGTGCGGCCACGGCCGCCGGCGTGACGCATAGCTCCTCGGCCGCGCGGGCAAAGCTCTGGTGGCGTGCGGCGGCCTCGAAGGCGCGCAACGCGAGGTAGGGCGGCAGGCGGGGGCTGGGTGGATTGACGGCCATGGGCGCTAGGGTTGAAGGCCTAGATTTCCTAGGCCTGAGGCCAAGAATAACTTGCTTGAGCGAGCGGCGCGCAGGCCGCAGCATCAAGCCCTGCTTCAGCCACGGAGAACAGCACCATGACCCAGCTTCAAGCCCGCCCCTGGGTGCCCGCCCCGGTCGAGACCCATGTGCAGGCCATCGCCGCGGCTGCCGCGGCCCTGGACAGCGCCGGCATCGATGGCGAAATCGCCCGCTTGGTGACCGAGAACCACCGCATCCACGATGTCGAGGGCATCAACCTGAACCCGGCCACGAACGTGATGAATCCCCGCGCCGAAGCGCTGATGGCCGCCGGTCTGGGTGCGCGGGCCTCGCTGGGCTATCCGGGCGACAAGTACGAGGTCGGCCTGGAGGCGATCGAACGCATCGAGGTCATCGCCGCCGAGCTGGCGGCCCAGGTGTTCCAGGCCCGCTACGCCGAGGTGCGCGTCGGCTCGGGCGCACTGGCCAATCTCTATGTCTTCATGGCCACCTGCCAGCCGGGTGACACCCTCATCGCCCCGCCCGGCGAGATCGGCGGCCATGTCACCCACCATGCCGCCGGTGCGGCAGGCCTCTACGGCCTACGCACCGTGCCGGCGCCGGTGCAGGCCGACGGCTACAGCGTCGATGTCGCGGCACTGGCGGCCCTGGCCCGAGAGGTCAGGCCGAAGCTGATCACGCTGGGCGGCAGCCTGAACCTGTTCGCCCACCCGGTGGCCCAGGTGCGCGAAATTGCCGACAGCGTCGGCGCCCGGCTGATGTTCGACGCCGCCCATCTGAGCGGCATGATTGCCGGCGGCACCTGGGCGAACCCGCTCAGCGAGGGCGCCCATGTGATGACGATGAGCACGTACAAAAGCCTGGGCGGGCCGCCGGGCGGCCTGATCGTCAGCAATGACGCGGCCCTGGCCGAACGGCTGGATGCGATCGCCTACCCGGGCCTGACCGCCAACTTCGATGCCGGCAAGACGGCCGCGCTGGCCCTGGGCCTGCTGGACTGGAAGGAGCACGGTGCCGCCTACGGCCTGGCCATGCAAGCCACGGCAAAAGCGCTGGCACAGGCCTTGATCGACAAGGGCCTGCCGGTCTTCGCCCGCGAACGCGGCGCCACCACCTCGCACCAGTTCGCCATCGAGGCCGGGTACTGGGGCGGTGGCCAGGCCGCTGCCAAGCGCCTGGCGCGCGCGCGGCTGCTGAGCTGCGGCATCGGCCTGCCGCTGGCGAAGGTGCCGGCCGTCAAGGGCGATGTCAACGGCCTGCGCCTGGGCGTGCCCGAGATCGTGCGACTGGGCATGGGCCCCGAAAACATGCCCAGGCTGGCAGCGCTGATCGCCGGCGCGCTGGAGTCAGACGCGCTGGCCGATGCGTTGGCGCCCCAGGTCACGGCCTTTCGCCAGCGCTTCAGCGGCCTGCACTTCCTGCGCGGCTGATCAGCCGGATCAAGACTAGGCCAGCGCGGCCTCCAGCGCGTCGATGAACATCTTGGGCACATCGAAGCCGGTCTGGTCGTGGATCTCCTGGAAGCAGGTCGGGCTGGTGACGTTGATCTCGGTCAGGCAGTCGCCGATCACGTCCAGCCCCACCAGCAGCAGGCCGCGCGCGGCCAGGATGGGGCCTAGCGCCTCGGCGATCTCGCGGTCGCGCGCGCTGATAGCCTGGGCCACGCCCTTGCCGCCGACGGCCAGGTTGCCGCGCACCTCGGAGCCCTGCGGAATTCGCGCCAGGCAGAAGGGCACGACCTGCCCCCCGATCACAAGCACCCGCTTGTCACCCTTGACGATCTCGGGCAGGTAGCGCTGCACCATCACCGTCTCGGCGCCGCCCTTGTTCAGGGTCTCGGTGATGGAGCCCAGATTCAGGCCGTCTGGCCCGACCCGGAAGATGCCCATGCCGCCCATGCCGTCCAGCGGCTTCAGGATGATGTCCCGGTGCTCGGCATGGAAGGCGCGAATCGCCTCCTCGCTGCGCGTCACCAGCGTGGGCGTGATGTATTGCGGGAACTCCAGGATGGCCAGCTTCTCCGGGTGGTCGCGCAGCGCCGCCGGCTTGTTGAACACCCGCGCGCCCTCGCGCTCGGCCTGGCCCAGCAGGTGTGTGGCATAGAAGAACTCACTGTCGAAGGGCGGATCCTTGCGCATCACGATGGCGTCGGTGTCGGCCAGGGCCAGTTCGGCCGTCGTTGCCACCGCGAACCAGTCGTGCGCGTCACCGGTCAGCGTGATGGCGCGTGCGGCCCGGGCCACGACCCGGCTGCCCTGGCGCCAGACCAGATCCTTGGGCTCGCAGGCCCAGATCTGGTGGCCACGCCGGGCGGCCTCGCGCATCATCGAAAAGGTCGTGTCCTTGTAGATCTTGAAGGACTCCAGCGGGTCGGCGACGAAGAGGAGTTTCATGTTTTGTCCCTGTGATTCATCAGATGCGTGAGCGGTAGTGTTGCACCAGCAGCGCCAGGCTGCCGGCGACCACACCCCAGAAAGCGGAGCCTATGCCGGCCAGCGACAGGCCCGACAGTGTGACCAGAAAAGTCAGGATCGCGGCGTCGCGATGCGCCTCGACCTTCAGTGCGGTGGCCAGGCCGCCGGCAATCGTGCCCAGCAGGGCAAGCCCTGCCACCGCCGCCACCAGCTCGCGCGGGAAGGCGGCGAGCAGGCCGACGACGGCACCGCCGGCCAGGCCCAGGGCGATATAGAACAGGCCGGCCATCACCGAGGCGGTGTAGCGCTTGGCCGGGTCTTCATGCGCCTCGCGGCCCATGCAGATCGCGGCGGTGATGGCGGCCAGGTTCAGCGCATAGCCGCCGAACGGCGCCAGCACCATCGAGGCCAGGCCGGTGACGGTGATCGTCGGCGAGACCGGGGTCTGGTAGCCCGAGGCGCGTTGCGCGGCCACGCCAGGCAGGTTCTGCGAGGCCATGGTGACCAGGAACAGCGGCAGGGCCACGCCGATCAGTGCCGAGACGCTGAAGGTCGGCGTAGTCCACACCGGCATCGCCCAGGCCCCGCTGGATGCCGACACCAAGGCCGACATCTGCAGCCGGCCCTGCAGCGCGGCGGCGATCACGCCCACCACCAGCACCGTGGGCACCGCATAGCGCGGCCACCAGCGGCGGCCAGCCAGATAGGCCAGGGCCATGGGAAGCACCAGCAGCGGCGCGCTCTTGGTGCTGAGCACGGCGTCCAGGCCGAACTTGGCCAGCACACCGGCCAGCAGCGCAGAGGCCACGGCCAGCGGGATGCGGTCCATCACCCGCTCGAAGGCCCGCGTCGCACCGGCCAAGGTGATCAGCAGCGCGCAGATCAGAAAGGCGCCGATGGCCTCGGGCATGGTCACGCCGGCCGTGCCGGCCAGCAGGGCAGCACCCGGCGTGGACCAGGCGGTCAGCACCGGCTGGCGGTACCACAGCGACAGGCCCAGACTGGTCAGCCCCATGCCCAGGCCCAGGGCCCACATCCAGGAGGTTGTTTGTGCGGGTGTCGCCCCCAGCGCCTGGGCGGCCTGGAAGACGATGGCCACCGAACTGGTGAAACCCACCAATACCGCGACAAATCCGGCAACCGCCGATGAAACAGACAGATCGTTGAGCCAATTTCGCATAGGCTGGAGCATACCCACGCCGTCCAGTGCCGGTGTGAAACGCCGATATGTCCCTTGACTTCAGCTTCACAGGTGCCCGCCCATGTGCCGATTCGTCGCCTACCTCGGTCAGCCGATCTTTCTCGACGAGCTGGTGTGCGCACCACAGCACTCGCTGGTGCGCCAATCGCTGCGCGCCGACCAGGCCAAGACGGTGACCAATGGTGATGGCTTCGGCGTGGGCTGGTACGGCGAGCGAAGCGAGCCGGGTGTCTATCGCGAGGTCATGCCGGCCTGGTCGGACGAGAACCTGCTGGCCCTGTGCTCCAGCGTGCGCTCCAGCCTGTTCTTCGCCCATGTGCGCGCCGCCACCGGCACCGCCATCGCAAGGCAGAACTGCCATCCCTTCCGCCACGGCCGCCATATGTTCATGCACAACGGTCAGATCGGTGGCTATGCCCAGGTGCGGCGCACGCTGGAGGCTCTGCTCAATGACGAGATGTATGCGGCCCGCCGCGGCGCCACCGACTCGGAGCTGCTGTTCCTGCTGGCCTTGCAGCGCATGGATGGCGGCATGCCCGCGCCCGAGGCGGTGCAGGGCGTGCTGGACGACACGCTGGCCCTGATGCGGCGCGACGGCATCGACGCGCCGCTGCGCTTTGCCGCGGCGCTGTCCGACGGCGAATCGGTGCACGCCTTCCGCTTCTCCAGCGATGACAAGCCGCCTACGCTCTATGTGCGCCAGCACCGTGAGGGAACCATCGTCGCCTCGGAGCCGCTGGAAGACGGCAGCGAAGGCTGGCAGGCGCTAGGCCCCGGCGCGGTGGTCCGGGTGACGGCACATGGCGGTGCGGTCACCATGCTGAACTGAAGACCCATCGGGATAGGGGTCAGCCATTGTCGGCCGAGCCCCTCCCACACCACCCGGCAT